>NZ_JBNDIZ010000002.1:0-1010559 GCF_050434705.1 Enterobacter sp. AC1
TATCTCTCGCATCCCAGGGCATAAGCGACTCCATAAACGGGTTCTTATGCCTTAGTTGTAAGTGTCTACCATGTCCCCGAACAAGTGTTCACTATGTCCCCGGACCGTACACCCTCAAGGGAGAGGGAGTCGTCTTTGCTGGCATTATTTTATGGGGATCCCTCAACCCTTTGGGTGAGGGGAAAATTTCAACCAATGCTAAACCGATCCGCATCCTGCCATGCCGGAAACTTCTCCCGGTACTCCTTCAGCGCCGTCAATGACAGCTCGGCATCAATACGCGTTGCCTGGTGCGGCTCGGCGGTGGCAATAACCTCGCCCTGCGGATTCACCACCCGGCTGTCGCCGCGATAGTGATGCCCGTTGCCGTCGGTTCCCACGCGGTTACACCCCACCACGTACGCCTGGTTCTCAATCGCGCGCGCTACCAGCAGCGACTGCCAGTGCAGGGAACGTGGCGCAGGCCAGTTGGCCACGTACAGCGCCAGGTCGTAATCGTTGCGGTTGCGTGACCATACCGGGAAGCGCAGGTCGTAGCAAACCAGCGGTAGAATACGCCAGCCGCGCCATTCAAACACTACGCGCTCGTTACCGGCTTCATAGTGATGATGCTCATCCGCCATGCGGAACAGGTGGCGTTTATCGTAAAAATGTACTTTTCCTTCCGGCTCAACCAGCAGGAAGCGGTTCACCGGCCCGCGTTCGGTTTGCAGCGCGGCGCTGCCCGCGATCAGTGCGTTCGTCTGCTGCGCTTTGGCATGCATCCAGGCGATCACCTCATCCTGCGGCATTGACTGTTTTGCTGCTTCCATGGCGAAGCCGGTAGTGAACATCTCCGGCAGGACAATCACATCGCGTCCGGTAATGCCTTCCAGTTGACGATCGAAGTGGCGCAGATTGGCGGGGCCATCCATCCACACTAAAGGTTGCTGCAAAATAGAAATCTTCAGACCAGGCACAATTCAGACTCCTCAAACGACCGCTTTTTGACACTGTAGCACGACATAACGAGAAAATGTGGCAATAAAAAACCCCGCGCGAGGCGGGGTTTGTGCAGGCGAAACGCGTTACGCCGCTTCAGGTTTACGGTGCTTCTCCGGCAGCTTTACCGGCTGCGTCGCCAGCTCTTCCGGTTCGAAATCATCCACGTTAATGCTGCGCAGACGGCTCTCTTCGGCTTTCACCAGCAGAGCAGCTTCATCTTTACTGATAATGCCACCTGCCAGCGCCTGTTTCGCCAGTTCGTCCAGACGGGTAAACGGCAGGTTTTTGCCCAGCTGTTTACAAATTTTCTGGTGAATCGGGTCGGCGGCCATCACGTCCAGCAGCGCCTCTTCCAGCAGGCCTACCGGGTTATGCGGCGTTGGCGCCAGATACTGACCGCGGCCGATACGGGAGCGGGTTGCGCTCGGTACCTGCAGGATCTTCGCCACCTTGTGGTCCAGCTTGTCGGACGGCGCCAGATGGTGACGACCGGTCGGGAAGATCACCGCGCGCAGGGCACCCGCCACGAAGCGGTTCGGGAAGTTTGCCAGCAGATCGTCAATGGCCTGCTCTGCCTGATACAACGCATCCTGAACGCCCCAGTGCACCAGCGGCAGATCAGCTTCCTGACGGCCTTCATCGTCGTAGCGTTTCAGGACCGCCGAGGCCAGGAAAATCTGGCTCAGCACATCACCCAGACGAGCGGAGATACGTTCGCGACGCTTCAGGCTACCGCCCAGCACCGCCATAGAGATGTCGGACAGCAGCGCCAGGTTGGCACTCAGACGGTTCAGGTGCTGGTAATAACGTTTGGTGGCATCGCCGGTTGGCGTCGCGCTGGTAAGACCGCGCGTCAGGCCCAGCCAGAAGCTGCGCACCTTGTTGCTGCCCACGTGACCGATGTGTTTGAACAGCAGCTTGTCGAAGGCATCCACGTCGTTATTCTGCGCAGCGGCCATCTCTTCCAGCACGTATGGATGGCAGCGAATTGCGCCCTGACCGAAGATCATCATGCTGCGGGTCAGGATGTTTGCCCCTTCCACGGTGATGGCAATCGGAGCGCCCTGATAGCCGCGCGCCAGGAAGTTGCCTTCGCCGAGCATAATGCCTTTACCGCCCGCGATATCCATCGCGTCAATGATCGACTGCTGCGCGCGGTGGGTACAGTGGTACTTCACAATGGCGGACAGCACGGCCGGTTTTTCGCCCAGCATGATGCCGTAGGTAATCAGGGAAGCAGCGGCGTCCATCACGTAGGCGTTGCCCGCGATACGCGCCAGCGGCTCTTCGATACCTTCCATCTTGCCGATGGAGATTTTGAACTGACGGCGAATGTGGGCGTAAGCACCAATCCCCATCGCCACAGACTTCAGACCGCCGGTTGAGTTCGACGGCAGGGTAATGCCGCGGCCCACCGACAAGCATTCCACCAGCATGCGCCAGCCCTGACCGGCCATTTTCGGGCCGCCGATGATGTAATCAATCGGCACGAAGATATCCTGGCCGCGGGTTGGACCGTTCTGGAACGGCACGTTCAGCGGGAAGTGACGACGACCAATTTCAACGCCAGGGGTAGAGGTTGGGATCAGCGCACAGGTAATGCCCAGATCTTCTTCGCCGCCCAGCAGTTTTTCCGGGTCAGAGAGCTTAAAGGCCAGACCCAGCACGGTGGCGATAGGCGCCAGAGTGATATAACGCTTGTTCCAGGTCAGGCGCATGCCCAGCACCTGCTCGCCCTGCCACTCGCCCATGCAGACCACGCCGGTATCCGGAATTGCGCCCGCATCGGAGCCTGCTTCCGGGCTGGTCAGCGCGAAGCAAGGGATTTCCTGACCGCGTGCCAGACGCGGCAGGTAGTGATCTTTCTGCTCTTCGGTACCGTAATGCTGCAGCAGTTCGCCCGGGCCTAAGGAGTTAGGCACGCCAACGGTAATCGCCAGGATCCCGGAAACGCCCGCCAGCTTTTGCAGGACGCGAGCCTGAGCGTAGGCGGAGAACTCCAGACCGCCGTACTCTTTCTTGATGATCATCGCGAAGAAGCGATGTTCTTTCAGATATGCCCACAGCTCTGGCGGCAGATCGGCCATTTCATGGGTGATGGCAAAGTCGTTTGCCATGCGGCACGCTTCTTCCACCGGGCCGTCAATAAAGGCCTGCTCTTCAGCGGTCAGACGCGGCTGCGGATAGTTGTGCAGCTTTTTCCAGTCAGGATTGCCCTGGAACAGATCGCCTTCCCACCAGGTGGTGCCCGCATCAATCGCTTCTTTCTCAGTGCGTGACATTGGCGGCATCACCTTGCGGAAGCCTTTAAACACCGGCGCGGAGATCATCGACTTACGCATCGGGGCCAGGTTAAACGGCAGAAGAATGATGGCAAGAGGGACTAAAAGCCAGATATTCCAGAGGCCTGCGACGCCAAGCGCAGCCGTCCAGGCCAGAAGAATCAGGCTGCTCAGGAATAAACTTACGCGGTGATAGAACAGCACACCGAGCAGTACAACGGTTGCGAGAATGCTCAAAATCATCATAAAGAAAAGCTCCCTTGCTTGTAGGAGGTCTGACCACTTGTGATGATATGGTTGTAGTTGATGTTATTTCCTTTAGCAATGTGTTTACAAAATAATTACAACCTGGTTCACATTGTTCGCGTTTTCGCCGGCACGAAAAAGCAAAACGCCGGACGATTCGCATGGCTTTAGCTTCTCGCTTTTGACGCTATCCGGTACACTCCACTGTGTTATTTCATCAATACTGAAGGATTATCCTCATGTACCAGGATCTTATTCGTAACGAACTGAACGAAGCGGCGGAAACGCTGGCTAACTTTCTGAAAGATGATGCCAATATTCACGCTATTCAGCGCGCAGCGGTCCTGCTGGCCGACAGCTTCAAAGCCGGTGGCAAAGTGCTTTCCTGCGGCAACGGCGGTTCACACTGTGACGCGATGCACTTTGCAGAAGAGCTGACCGGTCGCTATCGCGAAAACCGTCCGGGCTACCCGGCGATTGCGATTTCCGACGTGAGCCACATCTCCTGCGTGGGCAACGACTTTGGTTACGACTACATCTTCTCCCGCTACGTTGAAGCGGTTGGTCGTGAAGGTGATGTGCTGCTGGGGATCTCTACCTCCGGCAACTCCGGAAACGTGATCAAAGCGATCGCTGCCGCGCGTGAAAAAGGGATGAAAGTCATCACCCTGACGGGCAAAGATGGCGGTAAGATGGATGGTAGCGCGGATGTTGAAATCCGTGTTCCGCACTTCGGTTATGCTGACCGCATTCAGGAAATTCACATCAAAGTGATCCACATCCTGATCCAGCTGATCGAAAAAGAGATGGTTAAGTAAGACTTCGCTGGGGGCACTTTGCCCCCGCTGTTGTGGAGGTGACGTATGTGCGAACTGCTCGGGATGAGCGCCAATGTGCCAACCGATATCTGCTTTAGTTTCACCGGGCTGGTGCAGCGCGGTGGAGGAACCGGGCCGCATAAAGACGGCTGGGGCATTACCTTCTACGAAGGCAAAGGGTGTCGCACGTTCAAAGATCCACAGCCCAGCTTTAACTCACCGATTGCTAAACTGGTGCAGGACTATCCTATCAAGTCGCGATCGGTGATTGCCCACATTCGGCAGGCAAACCGTGGCGAAGTCGCGCTGGAAAATACCCATCCGTTTACCCGCGAGCTGTGGGGCCGTAACTGGACCTACGCGCACAATGGGCAACTCACGGGCTATAAGTCGCTGGAGACGGGCAATTTCCGCCCGGTTGGCGAAACCGACAGTGAAAAAGCCTTCTGCTGGCTTCTGCACAAGCTGACGGAGCGCTATCCCCGCACGCCGGGCAACATGGCCGCCGTGTTTAAATACATCGCCACGCTTGCGTCGGAGCTACGCGAAAAAGGCGTGTTCAACATGCTGCTCTCTGACGGGCGCTACGTGATGGCGTTCTGCTCGACGAATCTGTTCTGGATCACCCGCCGTGCGCCGTTTGGCGTTGCGACGCTACTCGATCAGGATGTGGAGATAGACTTTCAGAAGGAGACCACACCGAACGATGTGGTCACTGTCATTGCAACGCAGCCGCTGACGGGCAACGAAACCTGGCAAAAAATTATGCCAGGCGAGTGGGTGCTATTTTGTCTCGGGGACCGTGTAATTTGACGCCAGCTGTGGATGGACGACTTCGTGGCTCAGCGGTTTGCTGACCACGTAACGGCCATCTACGATAGAGACCACAGGCGGCTTGTGGGTCTGCTCAAAGTAGTCGTAACCCGGCTTAAGCTGTTTCCAGAAATCCGCGTAGTATGAGTACTTGTGACGCGTCATGTTGGCGTCCGTCATGCGGAACGGGTAGATGCTGACCTGAACGTTAGGCTGTCCAAAGACCAGTGCGCCGGTCACGAACTGGAAAATCTCATCAATGCCGGAGTCGGTCATCGCATAACAGCCGACAGACACGCAGGCACCGTGGATCATCAGGTATTTACCTTCATAACCGTGTGCACGGTCATAGGCATTCGGGAAGCCGATGTTAATGGCTTTGTAGAAGCGGCTGTCGGGCTTGAGCTGGCTACGCTGAACGTTGTAAAACCCTTCCGGACTTTTGAAATCGCCCTGACGCTGTTTTGGCCCCAGCCCGCCGGAGTAGTTACAAATCTTGTAGCTATCAAGCAGCTGATAAGTCTCACCCATTTTTACAAACAGATCGAGAGTGCGCTCTTCCTTGAAGATCTGAATATAAACCGGCGATCCCATTAACTGCTGTTTATATTCTTTGCTGACCGGCGTCGTTGAGCTATTACTGCTGAGCAGTCCGGCAAACGACATGCACGGAATCAGAAGCATCGCAATGAACAATGCGATTTTACGCATACTACTAGTTCCTTGATAAAACCATGACCAACTTGCCAGGACGGCAAAAGAGACCCGAAATCAGATTATTCTGTTAGGAGCGCTCACATTAGCACCGCCAGAGATTTTCGCAAGAGCCGGGCGGTGAGTTTACAAATTAGTTTTACGTTATAAACCATCAAAATCGCCATGGCTCCAGGAACTTTGCGTATTAGCTCGCAATTTGGCGCGCGCGACGGCGGATTCCCTGCCCGCGGGAAGGGGAAAATGTTACACTTCGCGCCCACTGGATTGTTGTTCATGGAAACCTGCTAACCACATGTTTAAAATCAAAAAAGGACTTGATCTGCCGATTGCAGGCGTGCCCGATCAGCACGTTTCGACAGGCGTTAGTGTCCGTCATGTCGCCATCCTGGGCGACGACTACCTGGGAATGCGGCCGTCAATGCTGGTACAGGAAGGCGAGCGCGTTATTAAAGGGCAGGCGCTCTTTGAGGACAAAAAAAATCCCGGCGTCCTGTTCACTGCACCCGCGAGCGGCATCGTTGTGGCGATCAACCGCGGCGAACGGCGCGTTCTGCAGTCGGTGGTTATCCGCATTGAAGGCGATGAACAGCGTGAATTCGCCCATTACGACGCGGCAGACCTCGCGTCGCTGAGCCGTGACGCTGTTCAGGCTCAACTTCTGGCGTCCGGTTTATGGACCGCGCTTCGTACGCGTCCCTTCAGTAAATCCACTGTTCCCGGTACGGAACCGGCCGCGATTTTCGTTACGGCAATGGACACCAACCCGCTTAGCGTGGACCCGCAGCCGGTTATCCTGGCGCAGCGCAAAGCCTTTGATGCCGGGCTGACCCTTTTAACCCGCCTCACGTCGGGGAAAGTTCACGTTTGTCAGGCCGGCGGCGGCAAGCTCGGCGGGCATCCGCAGGGGCAGGTCACGTTTAACGAGTTTGCGGGCCCGCATCCGGCGGGGCTGGTCGGGACGCACATCCACTTCCTTGAGCCGGTAAGCCTGACGAAACAGGTCTGGCACCTTAACTATCAGGACGTTATTGCCATCGGTAAGCTTTTCACCACCGGTGAGCTGTGCGCTGAGCGGACCATCGCCATCGCCGGGCCTCAGGCGAGCCGCCCGCGTCTGGTGAAGACGCTGCTGGGCGCGGACATCAATGAACTGCTGGTGGGTGAGGTAAAAGAGGGCGAAAACCGCCTCATCTCTGGTTCGGTGCTCAGCGGCCGCCATGCTGTTGATGCGCACGCCTATCTGGGACGTTTCCATTTGCAGGTCAGCATTGTGCAGGAAGGCCGCGAGAAAGAGCTGTTCGGCTGGGTGCTGCCCGGCGCGGAGAAATATTCCGTCACCCGGACCACGCTGGGTCACTTCCTGCGTAACCGGCTGTTTAACTTCTCGACCACTACGCACGGTGGAGAGCGCGCCATGGTTCCAATTGGCAACTACGAGCGCGTCATGCCGCTGGATATTCTGCCGACCATGCTGTTGCGCGATCTCCTCGCCGGCGATACCGACAGCGCGCAGGCGCTGGGCTGCCTGGAGCTGGATGAAGAAGACCTGGCGCTCTGTACCTATGTGTGTCCGGGTAAATACGAATACGGACCCGTATTGCGCGAGGTGTTAACCCGCATTGAGCAGGAAGGATAACCGATGGGCTTAAAACACCTCTTTGAAAAGATCGAGCCGCACTTTACCGAAGGGAAGCTCAAAAAGTACTACCCGCTGTATGAAGCCACGGCGACCATTTTCTACACGCCGGGGCTGGTGACGAAAGGAGCGGCGCACGTTCGTGACGCCATCGACCTCAAGCGGATGATGATCCTGGTGTGGTTTGCGGTCTTCCCGGCGATGTTCTGGGGGATGTACAACGTTGGCCTGCAGACCATTCCGGCGCTGCACCACATGTACGATGCACAGCAGCTGGCGCAGGTGCTTCAGTCTGACTGGCACTATCGTCTGGCCCAGTCGTTAGGGGTGAGCTTCTCGGCAGACGCGGGCTGGATGAGCATGATGACGCTGGGCGCGGTTTTCTTCCTGCCGATTTACATCACGGTCTTTATCGTGGGCGGCTTCTGGGAAGTGCTGTTTGCCATCATCCGTAAACATGAGATCAACGAAGGCTTCTTCGTGACCTCCATTCTCTTTGCCCTGATTGTTCCCCCAACGCTGCCGCTCTGGCAGGCAGCGCTGGGCATCAGTTTCGGCGTGGTGATTGCCAAAGAGATCTTCGGCGGAACCGGGCGGAACTTCCTTAACCCGGCGCTGGCGGGGCGTGCGTTTCTGTTCTTTGCCTATCCGGCACAAATCTCAGGCGACCTGGTGTGGACGGCGGCAGACGGTTTTTCCGGCGCCACGCCGCTTTCGCAGTGGGCAGCACGCGGCGGTGAAGCGCTGGTGAACAACGCGACAGGACAGCCTGTCACCTGGTTCGATGCCTTTATTGGCAACATTCCGGGCTCCATCGGGGAAGTCTCTACGCTGATGATTTTGCTGGGCGGCGCAATCATTCTTTTCGGTCGCGTGGCCTCCTGGCGGATTGTTGCAGGCGTGATGATCGGTATGGTGCTGACCGCCACCCTGTTCAACGTTATCGGTTCGACCACCAACCCGATGTTCTCCATGCCGTGGTACTGGCATCTGGTGCTGGGTGGCTTCGCGTTCGGCATGATGTTCATGGCGACCGACCCTGTCTCCGCCTCGTTTACGGATAAAGGTAAATGGAGCTATGGCGTGCTCATTGGCGCGATGTGCGTCATGATCCGCGTGGTCAACCCGGCCTATCCGGAGGGGATGATGCTGGCCATTCTGTTTGCCAATCTGTTTGCGCCACTCTTCGATTACCTGGTGGTGCGGGCCAACATTAAGCGGAGGAAGGCGCGTGGCTGAAGTTAAAAATAACGACAGCATCAGCAAAACGCTGCTGGTGGTGCTGGTGCTCTGTCTGGTCTGTTCGATTATCGTGGCCGGTTCTGCCGTGGGGTTAAAACCCCTGCAGCAGAAGCAACGCGCGCTGGATAAACAGCGCAACATTCTGGCCGTGGCCGGGCTGATGCAGGAAGGCATGAGCGCAGACGACGTTTCGGCCGTCTTTTCCGAACGTATTTCGGCGCGTCTGGTAGATTTAAAAACCGGCCAGCTGCTGGATAAAGACCCGGCAAAATTCAACCAGGCGCTGGCGCTGAAAGATCCGCAGATGAGTCTGACGCTGGAGGCATCGCAAGATCCCGCCGGGATTAAGCGCCGCAGCAATCTCGCCGAAATTTACCTGGTGCGCGACGAGCAAAAACGCGTTCAGGAAATGGTGCTGCCGATTTACGGCAACGGCCTGTGGTCGATGATGTACGCCTTTGTGGCCCTTGATACGGATGGTCGCACCGTAAAAGGTATTACGTATTACGATCAGGGCGAAACCCCGGGGCTGGGTGGCGAAGTTGAGAACCCTAACTGGCGGGCACAGTTTGTCGGCAAAAAAGTGCTCGACGATAGCGGCCTGCCCGCGCTGAAGGTGATGAAAGGGGCGGGACGTCCCGGAGACGACTACGCCGTCGACGGGCTTTCCGGCGCCACGCTCACATCAAAAGGCGTGCAGCACAGCTTTGATTTCTGGATGGGCGAGCTGGGCTTTGGTCCTTTCCTGAAAAACGTACGTGAAGGAGCGCTGAACAATGGCTGATACCGGTGAACTGAAAGAAGTCAAAAAGGTGCTCATTGGCCCACTGCTGGCCAATAACCCGATTACGCTGCAGGTGCTGGGCGTCTGTTCAGCCCTGGCGGTGACGACCAAGCTGGAAACGGCGGTCGTGATGACGCTGGCGGTAACGCTGGTAACCGCATTTTCCAGCATGTTTATCTCAATGATCCGCCACCACATTCCCAACAGCGTGAGGATCATCGTGCAGATGGCGATCATCGCCTCGCTGGTGATCGTGGTCGATCAGCTGCTGCGCGCCTTCGCCTATGAAACCTCGAAACAGCTTTCGGTATTTGTCGGGCTTATCATCACCAACTGTATCGTCATGGGGCGTGCGGAAGCCTACGCCATGAAAATGCCGCCGCTGGCGAGCTTTATGGACGGTATCGGCAACGGCCTCGGCTACGGCGTGATCCTGCTGACCGTTGGGTTCCTGCGAGAGCTCATTGGCAGCGGCAAGCTGTTTGGCATCACGGTGCTGGACACGGTGCAGAACGGCGGCTGGTATCTGCCAAACGGCCTGTTCCTGCTGGCCCCTAGCGCATTTTTCATTATCGGTTTGTTGATCTGGCTGATTCGTACGTTGAAACCAGAACAGCAGGAAAAGGAGTAACCGACGATGGCTCATTACCTGAGTTTGTTTGTGCGCGCGGTGTTTGTTGAAAACATGGCGCTCGCGTTTTTCCTGGGCATGTGTACGTTCCTTGCGGTTTCCAAAAAAGTGTCGACGGCCTTTGGACTGGGCGTGGCGGTGACGGTCGTGCTCGGGCTCTCCGTGCCCATTAACAATCTGGTGTACAACTTTGTGCTGCGGGACGGCGCGCTGGTGGAAGGCGTTGATCTCAGCTTCCTGAACTTCATCACCTTTATCGGGGTAATCGCGGCGCTGGTCCAAATCCTTGAGATGATCCTGGATCGGTATTTCCCGTCGCTTTACAACGCGCTGGGGATCTTCCTGCCGCTTATCGCGGTGAACTGCGCCATCTTCGGCGGCGTCTCGTTTATGGTTCAGCGTGATTACAACTTCAGTGAATCCGTCGTTTATGGCTTCGGTTCCGGTATTGGCTGGATGCTGGCGATTGTCACCATGGCGGGGATCCGCGAAAAAATGAAATATGCCAACGTGCCCGCGGGCCTGCGTGGCTTAGGGATCACCTTTATCACCACCGGGTTGATGGCGCTGGGCTTTATGTCCTTCTCCGGCGTGCAGCTATAAGGGCTTAAAGATGGAAATAATTCTTGGCGTGGTGATGTTCACGCTGATTGTTCTGGTGCTGTCAGGGCTCATTCTGGCGGCGCGCGCGAAGCTGGTAAATTCCGGCGACGTGGTGATTGATATTAACGACGAGCCGCAGCATCAGATCCGCACGCCGGCGGGGGATAAGCTGCTCAACACGCTCTCCGGTAACGGCATTTTTGTCTCCTCAGCCTGCGGCGGCGGCGGCTCCTGCGGGCAATGCCGCGTGAGGGTGAAAGAGGGCGGTGGCGATATTCTGCCAACCGAGCTGGCGCATATCACAAAACGTGAGGCAAAAGAGGGCTGCCGTCTCGCCTGCCAGGTCGCGGTGCGACAGAACATGAAGATTGAGCTGCCGGAAGAGATCTTCGGCGTCAAAAAATGGGAGTGCGAGGTTATCTCTAATGATAACAAAGCCACTTTTATTAAGGAGCTGAAGCTGCGGGTGCCGGAAGGGGAAGATGTCCCGTTCCGCGCCGGGGGATACATTCAGATTGAGTGCCCGGAGCATACCGTGGCGTATGCGGATTTTGACGTTCCGCAGGAGTACCGCGCCGACTGGGACAAATTCAATCTTTTCCGCTTTGTGTCGCAGGTGAAAGAGCCGACGCTGCGCGCCTACTCGATGGCCAACTATCCGGAAGAGAAGGGCATTATCATGCTCAACGTGCGTATCGCCACGCCGCCACCGAACGTGCCGGACGCGCCGCCGGGCGTGATGTCTTCGTACATCTGGTCCCTCAAGCCTGGTGACAAAGTGACGATCTCCGGTCCGTTCGGCGAGTTCTTTGCCAAAGATACCGAGGCTGAAATGGTGTTTATCGGCGGCGGTGCCGGTATGGCCCCGATGCGCTCGCACATCTTTGACCAGCTGAAGCGGCTCGGTAGCCAGCGTAAGATCAGCTTCTGGTACGGGGCGCGCTCGCTGCGCGAGATGTTCTATGATGATGAATTCGAACAGCTGGCGCGCGAAAACCCGAACTTTACCTTCCACGTGGCGCTCTCCGATCCGCAGCCGGAAGATAACTGGACGGGATACACGGGGTTCATTCACAACGTGCTGTATGAACACTACCTCAAACAGCACCCGGCACCCGAGGACTGCGAGTTCTATATGTGTGGGCCACCGATGATGAACGCCGCCGTGATTAAGATGCTGAAAGATCTTGGCGTGGAAGATGAGAACATCATGCTTGATGACTTTGGAGGCTGATGATGCTGACGTTTCTGGCAACCTTTGCGGTTTTTGTGCTTGTCATCTTCGGCATGTCGTTAGGCTGGATCGTTAAGCGGAAAAGCCTTCAGGGCAGCTGCGGCGGCATCTCTTCCATAGGGATGGAGAAGGTGTGCGACTGCCCGGAACCCTGCGATGCGCGGAAAAAACGGATGGCCCGCGAACAGCAGCGCATTATTTAAGTTTTGTAGGCCGGGTAAGGTAAAGCCGCCACCCGGCGTTCTTAGATCCGCTTCTCAATCCTCATTTATTTACTGTATACTTATCCAGTGATGAGTGAGGGCTTACTATGCGCAAAATTATCCATGTTGATATGGACTGCTTTTTTGCCGCAGTGGAGATGCGTGACAACCCGGCGCTGCGGGATATTCCCATCGCCATTGGCGGCAGCCGCGTGCAGCGGGGGGTCATCAGCACCGCAAATTACCCTGCGCGCAAATTTGGCGTGCGAAGCGCCATGCCGACGGCGATGGCCTTAAAGCTTTGCCCTCATCTCACGCTCCTGCCAGGCCGGTTTGACGCCTATAAGGAAGCCTCGGTTCATATTCGCGAAATCTTCTCCCGCTATACCTCTCTGATTGAGCCGCTGTCGCTTGACGAAGCCTATCTGGATGTCACCGACAGCGTGCATTGTCACGGCTCCGCCACGCTAATAGCTCAGGAGATCCGCCAGACGATTTTCAACGAGCTGAATCTAACCGCATCGGCGGGCGTGGCACCCGTTAAATTCCTCGCCAAAATTGCCTCCGATTTGAATAAGCCCAACGGCCAGTACGTCATCACGCCGGAAGAGGTACCTGCATTTTTAAAAACGCTGCCGCTCGGCAAAATCCCCGGCGTGGGGAAAGTCTCCGCCGCTAAGCTGGAAAGCATGGGATTACGCACCTGCGAAGATGTGCAGCGAAGCGATCTCGCCATGCTGCTCAAGCGCTTTGGGAAATTTGGTCGCGTGCTGTGGGAGCGCAGCCAGGGGATTGACGATCGCGATGTGAACAGCGAACGCTTACGGAAATCCGTTGGCGTTGAGCGCACCCTCATTGAAGATATTCATGACTGGTCGGAATGCGAAATCATCATCACGGAACAGCTTTATCCGGAGCTGGAGCGACGCTTAAGCAAGGTGAAGCCGGACCTGCTCATCGCCCGTCAGGGCATCAAGCTAAAATTTAACGACTTCCAGCAGACCACGCAGGAACACGTCTGGCCGCGTCTGAATAAAGACGATCTCATTGCGACGGCGAAAAAGGCATGGGAAGAGCGGCGGGCAGGGCGCGGCGTCAGGCTGGTGGGGTTGCACGTCACGCTGCTGGATCCGCAGCTGGAACGACAGCTGGTATTGGGATTGTAAAAAGACCGGTGGCACGATGTTGTACACCCTCTCCCTTTGGGAGAGGGCTGGGGTGAGGGTATTACTTAGCAGGAATCGCTTTCAGCAGTTCAGTCAGCAGGGTCCAGTAATGGCCCACGCTTTCGATATGAACCTGCTCATCCGGCGAGTGTGGTCCGGTAATGGTTGGCCCGATAGAAACCATGTCCATGTCCGGATACGGCTTCTTGAACAGGCCGCACTCCAGACCCGCGTGGATCACCTGGATGTTCGGGGTGCTGTTGAACAGACGCTGGTAAGTTTCACGCACCAGTGCCATCACCGGAGAGCTCGCATCCGGCTGCCAGCCCGGGTAGCTGCCTTTAGCTGAGGTTTTTGCACCCGCCAGCGTTCCCAGAGATTCCAGCATGCTCACCACATACTCTTTACCGCTGTCGATAAGCGAGCGGATCAGGCAGATGATTTCCGCGCTGTCGTCGCTCATGGTTACCACGCCAACGTTAAGTGAGGTTTCCACCACGCCTTTCGCCACGTCAGAGTTGCGGATCACGCCGTTTGGCGTCGCGTTCAGCAGCTGAACGAAGGTGTCACGAGACTTTGTGGTCAGCGCGGTTTTATCCGTAGAGACGGCTTCCAGCACCACGGTCAGGTTCTTCTCTTTTGATGACAGTTCGTTTTTCAGGATATCCAGGTAAACGCTGGAGAGCTTTTTCAGCTCGTCCGCTTTTGCCGCCGGAACGGCTACGGTGGCGAAGGCTTCACGTGGGATCGCGTTGCGCAGCGTACCGCCGTTGAAATCGACCAGACGCAGGTCCAGCTCAGCCGCGTGACCCGCCAGGAAGCGTGCCAGCAGCTTGTTGGCGTTACCCAGACCCAGGTGAATATCGCCGCCGGAGTGGCCGCCTTTCAGCCCTTTCAGCGTCAGCTTGAAGGTCTGGAAACCGGCAGGAATCGCTTCGCGCGACAGCGGCAGGGTAGAGATGAAATCAATCCCGCCCGCGCAGCCCATGTAGATCTCACCTTCTTCTTCGGAGTCGGTGTTGATCAGAATATCCGCCTGCAGCCAGTTCGCCTGCAGACCGAATGCGCCGTCCATACCCGCTTCTTCAGTCATGGTCAGCAGCACTTCCAGCGGACCGTGCTCAACGCTGTCGTCAGCCAGCACGGCCAGCGCAGAGGCCATGCCGATCCCGTTATCCGCGCCAAGCGTAGTGCCTCGTGCTTTCACCCAGTCGCCGTCGATGTACGGTTGAATCGGGTCTTTGGTGAAGTCGTGCACGGTATCGTTGTTCTTCTGTGGCACCATGTCCAGGTGCGCCTGCAGCACAACCGGTTTGCGGTTTTCCATGCCTGCGGTAGCGGGCTTGCGGATCAGAATGTTGCCAACCTGGTCACGTTCAGCATGCAGACCTTTTTCCTTCGCCCAACCCATAATATGTTCGGCAAGCTGTTCTTCATGGTAGGAAGGGTGTGGAATGGAGCAGATTTTGGCAAAAATATCCCACAGCGGCTGCGGAGATAATTGAGACAGTTCAGACACGATAAGTCTCCTTGTCGAGGCGCTGCAAACAGGGTTGCAGGTCACAGGGTTAGCAGGTTAATAGTTACCACAAGTCAGGCTTGCGAGATGAAACTGAGAATACCACTTTCTCTGCTGGCTGGTAGCATAAAGCATGTAAAAACTCAGGCAGAGGGCGCTAAACACTGGTTTTTAGTGCGTCAGGTCTCTATAATCTCGCGCAACCTATTTCCCCCTCGAACACTTTTTAAGCCGTATAAAAACAGGCTGGGACACTTCACATGAGCGAAAAATACGTCGTCACCTGGGACATGTTGCAGATTCACGCACGCAAACTGGCTGCGCGTCTGATGCCTTCCGAACAGTGGAAAGGCATTATTGCCGTCAGCCGTGGCGGTCTGGTACCGGGAGCGCTGCTGGCACGTGAGCTGGGCATTCGTCATGTCGATACCGTATGCATCTCCAGCTATGACCATGACAACCAGCGCGAGCTGACCGTACTGAAACGCGCGGAAGGCGACGGTGAAGGTTTCATCGTTATTGATGACCTGGTAGATACCGGCGGTACTGCGGTGGCTATCCGCGAAATGTATCCAAAAGCGCATTTCGTGACTATCTTCGCGAAACCAGCGGGTCGCCCACTGGTTGACGATTACGTGATTGATATCCCGCAGGATACCTGGATTGAACAGCCATGGGATATGGGCGTGGTCTTTGTGCCGCCTATTTCAGGCCGTTAATAGCAGTACGTAACTTTACACGCCCGGCTATGCCGGGCGTTGTTCTTTTTAGCCTGCACCGCGTTACAATAGTCTCTATACGACGTATCCATGGAGGCAACGCAATGACGCAGGCGAATCTCACCGAAACTCTCTTCAAACCCCGTTTCAAACACCCTGAAACGTCGACGCTGGTGCGTCGCTTTAATCCGGGTACCCAGCCTGCCGTCCAGTCTGCGTTAGACGGTAAAAACGTGCCTCACTGGTATCGCATGATTAACCGACTGATGTGGATCTGGCGCGGTATCGATCCGCGTGAAATCCTCGACGTGCAGGCGCGTATTGTAATGAGTGAAGCCGAACGTACCGACAGCGAACTCTACGATACGGTGGTGGGCTACCGCGGCGGTAACTGGATCTACGAGTGGTCTAAACAGGCGATGCTCTGGCAGCAAAAAGCCAGCCAGGAAGAGGATGCCACGCTCAGCGGCAAGCACTGGCTGCATGCGGCCAATCTCTATGCCATTGCCGCGTATCCACATCTGAAAGGTGATGAACTGGCGGAGCAGGCCCAGGCGCTGGCGAATCGCGCCTATGAAGAGGCGGCTCAACGCTTGCCGGGCCAGATGCGCGAACTTGAGTTTACCATTCCGGGTGGCGCGCCCGTTACCGGATTCCTGCATATGCCTGAAGGTGAAGGCCCGTTCCCGACCGTACTGATGTGCGGGGGGCTGGATTCGTTGCAGATCGACTACTACAGCCTGTATGAGCGCTACTTCGCACCAAAAGGGATCGCGATGCTGACGCTGGATATGCCTTCAATTGGTTTCTCATCCAAGTGGAAACTGACCCAGGATTCGAGCCTGCTGCACCAGCATGCGCTAAAAGCGCTGGAAAACATTCCGTGGGTTGACCACACCCGCGTGGCGGCATTTGGCTTCCGTTTTGGAGCGAACGTCGCGGTGCGTCTGGCCTACCTTGAAGCTACTCGTCTGAAAGCCGTCGCCTGTCTTGGGCCGGTGGTCCATGCCCTGCTCAGCGACCCTGCGCGTCAGGGTAGCGTACCTGAAATGTACCTTGACGTGCTGGCCAGCCGTCTTGGCATGCATGATGCATCAGACGAAGCGCTGCGCGTTGAGCTCAATCGCTACTCGTTAAAAACGCAGGGCTTGCTGGGACGTCGCTGCCCAACGCCGATGCTGTCGGGGTTCTGGAAAAACGATCCGTTCAGTCCGGAAGAAGAATCGCGCTTAATCACGTCGTCATCTGCGGATGGTAAATTGCTTGAGGTGCCTTTCAGCCCGGTCTATCAGAATTTTGACAAAGCTCTGAAAGAGATTACGCGCTGGATCGCTCAGAGATTGTGTTAATAGTTTGCTAAATTTTGCTGGTTTGGTAAAACAGTGGCTTCATAAAAGGAGATCGCAATGACGTTACCGAGTGGACACCCGAAAAGTAGACTGATTAAGAAGTTTATGGCTCTCGGCCCGTATATTCGAGAAGAGCAGTGTGAAGAGAATCGCTTTTTTTTCGACTGCCTGGCTGTATGCGTCAACGTGAAGCCTGCACCCGAAAAGCGTGAATTCTGGGGCTGGTGGATGGAAATGGAAGCAGAGGAAAAACGTTTTACGTATAGCTACCAGTTTGGCCTGTTTAATAAAGACGGCAACTGGCAGGCCACCACCATTAAAGACCAGGAAGTGATTGACCGCCTGGAATATACGCTGAAAGAGTTCCACGCGAAGGCAAGCGCGCTGCTGGCAACCCTGGATCTCAAGTTCGAGCCAGCGGATGACTTTTCCAGCGAAGCGGTGAAGCTGACTGCCTGATGGTGTCACGACGCCGGGTGGCAGCTTCGCCTTACCCGGCCTACAAAAACTGATGCTCTTCTCCCTCTCCCTGTGGGTGAGGGCACCAGACCGCATTAATTCCCGACAAAAAAACCGGCATCACGCCGGTTTTTTTATTTCGCATAATCAGAACTGGTAGGTCATGCCCAGAGCAACAATGTCATCGCTGCTCACGCCCAGTTTATTTTTGTCGTCAATCTGGTTGATTTTATAATCAACAAACGCGGACATATTTTTGTTGAAGTAATAGGTCGCGCCAACGTCAATATATTTCACCAGATCTTCGTCACCGATACCTTCGATATCTTTGCCTTTAGACTGGACATAACCCAGGGACGGACGCAGACCGAAGTCGAACTGATATTGTGCAACAACTTCAACGTTCTGCGCTTTATTTGCAAAACCACCTGAAATTGGGGTCATGTTGCGGGTTTCTGAATACATGGCAGCCAGATAAATATCGTTGGCGTCATATTTCAGACCGGTTGCCCAGGCTTCAGCTTTCTGCCCCTGGCCACGCGCCAGCAGGTTCTGAGCATTGGTGCGGTCAGAGTTGGTGTAAGCGCCGCTGACTGCGAAATCGCTGCCGCCGAAGTCATAGGACAGAGAGGTACCAAAACCGTCACCGTTCTGTTTCTTGGCGTCACGGTTTTCGTTTTTACCCTGGTATTGCAGGGTCATGTCCAGGCCGTCAACCGCGCCGAAGAAGTCGGTGTTACGGTAGGTGGCAAGGCCAGTCGCACGCTTGGTCATGAAGTTATCGGTCTGCGCGGAAGAGTCGCCGCCGAACTCAGGGAACATATCGGTCCATGCTTCGACGTCATACAGGGCACCCAGGTTACGGCCGTAATCCAGAGAACCAAAGTTTTTCAGCTTCAGGCCCGCGAACGCCAGACGGGTTTTCTGAGAGGAGTCGCTCTCGGCTTTGTTGCCCGCAAATTCGGATTCCCAACGGCCATAGCCCGTCAGCTGATCGTTAATCTGTGTTTCGCCTTTAAAACCGAAACGAACGTAAGTCTGGTCGCCGTCTTTAGTGTCATCATCGCTGATGTAGTGCATGGCTTTAACTTTGCCGTACACGTCCAGTTTATTACCGTCTTTATTATAAACTTCAGCTGCGTGAACGGATGCAGAAGCCACTACGCCCATAACCACTAATGCCAGAGTGCTCTTTTTCATTTTCGATCCTGTCTTATAAACGCGCTAAAAAATTCGCTGGACGATAAGCTCATGCTTAAGTCCCGTGAAAAAACAGGAAGGGTTTTATCGTTCTGGAGTGAAACTTTTATGACAAACTAAGAATAATTTTAAAAAACTGTGATTTATTATTTCGGTAATAAATGTGTCAAATTCTCCCGCTACGCTTCCTGATCCCGCGCAACAAAGTGTTTCGCGATGTGCTAAGGCAGTTGGCAACCGGGCTGACTCCTGTTAAAACGTTCGTTCGACATTACTTTCCCTTATCGTTGAACGGCAGAGAATCATGAGTGACAGCCAGACGCTGGTGGTAAAACTCGGTACCAGTGTTTTAACAGGCGGATCGCGCCGCCTAAATCGCGCCCACATTGTTGAGCTTGTACGTCAGTGCGCTCAGTTGCATGCCGCAGGGCATCGTATTGTGATAGTGACCTCCGGGGCGATTGCTGCCGGGCGTGAACACCTGGGTTACCCCGAACTCCCCGCGACGATCGCCTCCAAACAGCTGCTGGCCGCCGTGGGGCAAAGCCGACTCATTCAACTCTGGGAACAGCTGTTCTCTATCTATGGCATCCACGTCGGGCAGATGCTGCTGACGCGTGCCGATATGGAAGACCGGGAGCGCTTCCTGAACGCCCGCGATACCCTGCGCGCGCTGCTGGACAACAATATCGTTCCCGTTATTAACGAAAACGATGCCGTTGCCACCGCTGAAATCAAAGTGGGTGATAACGATAACCTCTCTGCGCTGGCCGCGATTCTGGCCGGTGCCGATAAATTACTGCTTCTGACCGATCAGCAGGGGCTGTTCACCGCCGATCCCCGCTCTAACCCGGAAGCCGAGCTGATTACCGACGTTCACGGCATCGACGATGCGCTGCGCGCCATCGCCGGTGACAGCGTGTCTGGCCTGGGAACGGGCGGCATGGGGACCAAGCTGCAGGCCGCTGACGTGGCGTGCCGCGCCGGTATTGACACCATCATTGCGGCGGGCAGCCGTCCTGGCGTGATTGGCGACGTGATGGAAGGCATTTCCGTCGGCACGCGTTTCCACGCCCAGGAATCCCCGCTGGAAAACCGTAAACGCTGGATATTTGGCGCGCCTCCGGCAGGCGAACTGGTCGTTGATGAAGGGGCAACCGCCGCAATTCTGGAACGAGGAAGTTCATTACTTCCTAAAGGAATTAAAAGCGTGACAGGCAACTTCTCCCGTGGTGAAGTGATCCGTATCCGTAACCTCGAAGGTCGCGACATCGCCCACGGCGTAAGCCGCTATAACAGCGACGCGCTGCGCCGCATTGCGGGTCACCACTCGCAGCAGATCGACGCCATTCTGGGCTATGAGTATGGCCCGGTTGCCGTGCACCGCGATGACATGATTATTCGTTAAGGAGCCAGAACATGCTGGAACAAATGGGCGCCGCCGCGAAGGCCGCCTCTTACAAACTGGCGCTCCTTTCCAGCCGCGAGAAAAACCGCGTACTGGAAAAAATCGCTGATTATCTGGAATCCCAGTCCCAGGAGATTTTGCTCGCCAACGAGCAGGATCTGCTGGAAGCCCGCCGTAACGGTTTGAGCGAAGCGATGCTCGACCGTCTGGCGCTGACGCCGGCGCGCCTGAAAGGCATCGCCGACGATGTCCGCCAGGTCTGCAATCTGGCCGACCCGGTGGGGCAGGTGATCGACGGCGGGCTGCTCGACAGCGGTTTACGCCTTGAGCGCCGCCGCGTGCCGCTCGGCGTCATCGGCGTTATTTATGAAGCTCGTCCAAACGTAACGGTTGATGTGGCCTCCCTGTGCCTGAAAACCGGTAACGCCGCTATTCTGCGCGGTGGCAAAGAGACCTGGCGCACTAACGCCGCGACGGTAAAAGTCATCCAGCAGGCGCTGGAAGAGTGTGGCTTACCCGCGGGCGCCGTGCAGGCGATCGAGAGCCCTGACCGCGCGCTGGTCAACGAAATGCTGCGCATGGACAAATACATCGATATGCTGATCCCACGCGGCGGTGCGGGCCTGCACAAGCTGTGCCGCGAGCAGTCGACGATCCCGGTGATCACCGGCGGTATCGGCGTGTGTCATATCGTGGTGGACGACAGTGCGGAGATTGAACCGGCGCTGAAGATTATCGTGAACGCGAAAACCCAGCGCCCAAGCACCTGTAACACCGTGGAAACGCTGCTGGTGCATCAGGGTATTGCGAACACCTTCCTGCCGGCCCTGAGCAAACAGATGGCAGAGAGCGGCGTGACGCTGCATGCTGACGCCAACGCGCTCGCGCTGCTGCAGGATGGACCGGCGAATGTCGTACCCGTAAAAGCGGAGCAGTACGATGACGAGTTCCTGTCGCTGGACCTGAACGTCAAAATCGTTACCGATCTCGACGACGCCATTGCGCACATCCGTGAACATGGGACGCAGCATTCCGACGCTATCCTGACGCGCACGCTGCGCAATGCCGATCGCTTCGTGAACGAGGTGGACTCTTCCGCCGTATACGTCAATGCCTCAACGCGCTTCACCGACGGCGGCCAGTTCGGCCTCGGCGCAGAGGTGGCGGTCAGCACACAGAAACTGCACGCGCGTGGTCCGATGGGCCTCGAAGCACTCACCACTTACAAGTGGATCGGCTTCGGAGACGATACGATTCGTGCGTAAATAATCACGGGTGATGCAAAAGTAGCCGTTTGATTCAAAAGGGCATTGACGCATCACCCGGATAGATCTAACCTTTTGCCCCGTGGTTACACTCGTAACCGGCCTCTCAGGGCCGATATAGCTCAGTTGGTAGAGCAGCGCATTCGTAATGCGAAGGTCGTAGGTTCGACTCCTATTATCGGCACCATCTTTTAAAAGCTATTAAATAAACAACATTTGCCTTTTTAAACAGAGGAATCTGGCGCATCAGCCATTACGTTCCCCCGACAGCTCCGGCAAACCATCACACATCTCCTGCAGCTCATTGAACATCCTTGCCACATGGAAACCATCGCACACGGAGTGATGAACCTGAACGGCGAGCGGCAACAGCACTTTTCCATCCTGTTCATAGTATTTGCCAAATGTGAACATCGGGGAAAAGAAGTTCTTCATGTGAGCAATGTTCATAGTAAAGTTCGTAAACGTTACCCAGGGAATAGACGATACGAAAAAGACATTTTCCCGGGACTCTTCCTTAGGCCAGTAAGAAAGGGTACTTCCATAGCGGGCAACGTCTTCTGCATACGTGTTCTGGAAATGATGAATATTGCCATCGTAATGGCTCCACAATGACGAAAACGTCTCCGTTTCAGGGTGGAAAATCGTATAGCTGGGATGAATTTCATTCCATACGACAAGCTCATTGTCCTTCATGGCCATACGGAACTCGGAATGCCGGTTCATGATTTTAGAGAGGAGGAAAATAATCGTTGGATAAAACTTCCAGCCAACCTCTTTGATATGTTTTCGCAGCGCGGTAATGTCGATCAGAACAGTTTGGTTAATAATACATTCAGCAAATGACTGAAATACCTCAAAATGCTCCTTCCTTGGCCAACGAGATAAGTCAACGGGCGTATATCCTAGGAGAGTTTTTTTCATGTTTAACCTTGATTCGCAATCATCTGAAAGGTGTTGGGCCTGAAACAACCGCAAACCCTTTCAACCGTATCTGATCTTCCTGTCAATCTCAGGCTGCGGTTTTCCGAAAAGGTAACCCTGTACGAGATCGCAGCCAAGCACCTGAAGACGTTCCAGCTGCGCTTCGGTTTCAACGCCTTCTGCAATGACCCTCATATTGAGGCTCTTTGCCATACCGGTAATCAATTTAACGATATTAAGCGCATCATCTTGCGTGGATATCGGGTTCACGAAGGATTTGTCTATCTTAATTTTATCAAAATTAAGCTCGCTCAGTCTTGAGAGCGACGAATATCCCGTACCGAAATCATCGATAGAAATTTTCACACCCAGCGATCGGAGCTTTTTAAGAATAGTGAGCGGCGTGTTGCTGTCACTGAAGAGCGAAGACTCCGTCACCTCTAACTCAAGTCGGCTAGCAGGCAGCCCTGTCTCTTTCAGGATGGACTGCACCATTGTTGTAAACAATTTATTACCCAACTGAATAGGTGAGACGTTCACAGAGATCCTTGCCGGAACGGCCCAGGACACCGCTTCCCGGCAGGCGAGCTCAAGCACCGTTTTACCAATCTCATTGATCATCCCTGTTTTTTCAGCAACAGAAATAAAGTAATCCGGCGACAGCATCCCTTTCACCGGGTGCATCCAGCGAATAAGCGCTTCGTAGCCGTAAATTTCACTACTGAATGAATCGACAATCGGCTGGTAATAAACAACGAACTCATGGTTATCCAGCGCCAGTGCCATATCATGTTCAAGGGTTCGGCTTTCCTGCAGTTTTTGCAGCATCCACTGACGGAAGACTTTTATCTGCTGTGAGCCTTCTTTTTTGGCTTCGTAGAGGGCCAGATCGGCAAATTTATAAAGATAATCAGAGCGTCGTTCATTATCAGACAAAACGATACCCACGCAGGTGGCAATTTTTATCAGCTGGTTATTAATCGTGTAGGGCTGGCTGATTTGATCGCTGATTTCTTTTGCGCGCGTAACTGCCGCGCTTTCGGTCAAGCCGCTGGACAGAAGGGCAAACTCGTCTCCCCCCAAACGGTAAAACGTATCTGACGCACTGCTCATCGAGGTCAGTCGCCGGGAAACCTGATTCAACAGCAAATCACCGGCATCATGGCCATAGGTATCGTTGACCTCTTTGAAGCGGTCCAGATCAAATAACATCACCGTGACGGGGATGTGGTTTTTATCGGCCTGAAGATTAATTTTGTTGAGGTCGTCCCAGAAGAAAAGGCGGTTTTTCATGCCGGTGAGGGAATCATGGTAAACATCATATTCCAGCTTCGCATTCTGGATTTGCAGCGTTTCTTTTGATATCTGAAGTTCGTCCGCAAGGCTTTTAACCTGCATGTGCGCTTTGAGAATATTTTTATTCTGGTAGATCATTAAGAAACCAAGGATGAAACTTAGTATTACCAGAAGTAACGAAAGTGCCGAATAAATATAATAAAGAATCTGTATTTTATTATTGGATTCATTAACGGTATTAATATCTTTTGTTAATGCCGTTGCAGAAAGTTGGCTTAGCGGTGCATCGAGTTCGTGCATATTTTTCAGGTATGCCTGTAACTCTGAATGGCTCATTTTTTCAAGATTAGCATCCAGATAAGCCAGTATTTTCTCTAAGCGTGAAGCGAGCGCCTGGTGCAGTTTATCGCTGTCAATATAGCGACCTAAATCTCCCCCTTTCATTAAGTCACTCTGGCTTAGCATAATTTCGAGGCGCATGCGGACCTGGTCTATCGTAACGTCGTCGGTATCGGTTGCGTATAGACCAAGCCATGATTCAAATCGGTAGTACTCTGATACCAGTTGTGCCACGGACCAGGACTCGGTGTATTGAGTCAGTTTTTGCAACTCCTGCTGACGATCGTAAACAAGAAATGCAATATATCCTGTCGTGATAAAAAGAGAAAAAATGATACCAACCAGTATCCTGTTCATTATGTTCTCCTGAACTGCTACTCAATCTTCATTTTGCTAACCTGCCATGCTGATCGCGAGTAATAAATCTGATTATTCAACTCTGGAAGACTATCATAGGGGTATACAATGAATGATGGACCTTTATCGCGGATGCGCATATATTCGCCATTAACCTTTAAGGCAAGGATGGCGTTGTATTTTTTGAAATCGCTAAGAGGGATGATTGTGGAATAATCATTGAGCGCAATAACGTTCACGTTAGAACCCTTCGCACCCACATAATCAATGAGTTTGCTCATGGGAACACCCTCAAACTTAGTACGTCCATTATACCAGGGGGAGGTCGTCTCGAAACTCACTACACCCAGTTTTTCAAGGCTGGCGAGATCAAACACTGCTTTTCCATTTTCATTGGTATTTTCTATATTACCGTAAATCGTTAAAATGGGTTTACCAACTGGTTTTGGCAAGTCGCCGGCCCAGGTTACACCAGGTACCAGACAGCATAACAGCAGTAGGGTTAATCGCATTTTGGCCTCCACTTTTTAACAGAAGTATAAGAATTATAATTTAGTAATCCTACTAGTTTATATATTTTGTTGGAACGCTATGGTTTTTAAAGGGTGGTTGTATTTAAACTCATTATAATCAATGGGTTGCGTCATTATGAATCTACTGGTTCTGATTGTCTGTCTGCGGTTCTTTTTTTGAAATCCGCTTAGGTTACTTGAACTAGCTCCCCAGCCGTTTAAAAAACGATCGTTTTTACGGATTGTCGTTTTACGCATCACAGTTTTATCTGTGATGAAAATCATTTTTTTTAGTGACTAAACGTCAGGACAGGACATGCCGATGAAGGCCCCAGTGGGCGTGCGATACGTTGTCCGCACGGTTGCCGTGCTATCATTCTTTTAGTAATGATGCCTGGCGACGTGTGCCTCGATTTGTACCGGATATTCTTTAATTCGCAGAGAGGAAACAGTGGTCGTTTTTTCTTTATTAAATTTATCACAGCTAAATTTGTCTTTTTCAAATGTATAACCATTGACTTGAATCATTATATCTCTATTTTTCGCCGCTTATCGTGTGCAGGCCCCTTCCTTAAAACGAGTCAAAAAAATGAAAAAAAGACCATCCTTGATGGTGCTTTTCGCTGTGTGCTGTTTTTTTACCGCGGACATTGCCATGGCAAAAAACAGTTCAGTTTCCAGTGAGCAGGTTAAAGAGAATGTTATTGCAGAGTCGATTGCATCTTATCCGGGGGTATGCGCCTGTCCTTTTAACCGGGCCAGGAACGGAAGCGCCTGCGGAAGACGCAGCGCATGGAGCAAAGCAGGAGGCTATGCGCCGGTTTGTTATAAAAATGAAGTGACGGATGAGATGGTAAAGCAGTGGCGCGAAAATAATAGCTAACCCGCCTCCAGCATTCCAAAACTTACAATCCGCGCCCGGCCCAGCTCTTTCGCCCGATATAAAGCCACATCCGCGGCACGCAGCAGGTTGTCAGTCTGGGCATGTTGCGGGTAGCTGGCAATGCCAATCGACACATCTACCGGCCCTATCTCGGTCAGGCCGTAGCGAATCGACAGCTCATGCACGCCGGTGTAAATCTTCTGCGCGCAGGCGTATGCCGCTGCTTCATCGGCACCGGAAAGCAGAACCAGAAATTCTTCGCCCCCGTAGCGGAACGCCAGCCCGTTATCATGTGCGGCCCGCTGAACAATCGACGCCACGGTTTTGATAACAAGGTCGCCCGCTTCGTGGCCGAACCGGTCATTAATGCTCTTGAAGTGATCGATATCGATCATCATGCAGCTTAACGGCTCGCCGCTGCGCATAGCCTGTGCCGTTTGGGTTTGCAGAGTATCTTCCAGATGATGACGATTACGCAGGCCGGTGAGCGGGTCAAACAAGGCTTTTTCCAGCAACGCGTCGCGCAGACGCTGGTTGGCCAAGGCCAGCCCGAGCGCTTCGGCCATCAGTTCAAGGTACGCGCGGGAAGGGGCATTGTCAGCCGTGATATTCTGGAAGGAGAGCAGGCCAATGGCCTCGCCCTGGGCGATAAGCGGCACGCACAGCGCGGTTTCCGCCTGTGATCCGGGAAGATGGTAACAGGCGATATCCGGCTCACCGTTTACCGGCGGGTGGCTCTGCCCGCGACGTACGGCCCAGCACTCGTCCGGATGGAACGTCGTCTCGTCACCCACCGGTGAAAGCCAGTGTGCGACGCAGCGCATCTGCCACGGATCGCGGTCAAGAATGTAGAGGCGGCCCGCTATCCCCGGCGCGATGTTGGGGGCAAACAGCTCTGCCACGTTAATCACATCGTTAAAGTTTTCACACCCCTGAAGCCGCTGGGTCATGCGCGCCAGCAGCTCGCGGATGGCCCAGTCGGCATCACGCTCTCTTTCCAGACGCTGTCGCGCAAGGCCGTTTTCACGGAAGATGCTGATGGCCTGTGCCATATCACCGATCTCATCAATCTGGTTGAAATTGGGCGTTTCAACCGCGTAATCCTGTGACGCCAGGCGGTGCACCACGTCGCTCAGGCGCACCACGGGACGCAGCACGCGGCGTTTTAATATAAAGCCGAGAACAAACAGGAACAGCAGGGCGGTCAGGCCGACCGTCAGCTCAGAGGCGGTACGCAGCGCTTTCGATTTTTTTGTTGCCTCCTCAACGGAGGCGATGACGCGTTTGTCGAGTAACTGGCGAAAGTGATCGATCTGGTTCTGCGCGCGCTCCAGCTCCTGCTCATACGGGGCGCCATAGAGCAGGGCAACGGCCTGAGCGTCTTCGCCTTGCTCAAGGCTGTTCAGTGCAGTTTGCTGTTCGTCCTGCAGCTCATCGACGATTTTTACCCCTTCATGCAGCAGGGACAGTTCTTCATCCGATGCGCCGTTATCCTGCAACTTTTCCAGCCGAAGCTCGATGCTCTTCAGGCTTTTTTCTGCCTGGGTATATTCCTTGAGAATCTGCGGATCTTTTTTAATGACGTACAGCCGTGCTAAATCAGACTGCGCCCAGATATCGGTTTCGATATCTTCCGTGAGCTGATCAAATTTCTGCCGTTGTTCAACGGCCTGACGCTCTATGGTATCGGCATTGGACGCCATCAGCATGATGATGCCGGAGGCGATGGTCAGGCAGACCGTGGCACCATAGGCCCAGTTGGTTATCGTCGCGATTCGCACCAGATGATCCTTTTACGGCATGAGTAGGATGGCGTTCTTCAAATTATAGAAAACGTTTGATTTAAGGTGAAAAAAAAGGCGGCACAGTGCCGCCTGGTGTGGTCTTTATCGTCACATCCCTACAAATCTGGAGGATTTTTTCCTTCTTCGATGAAATCCGCGTCCAGTTCTTCGGCGTTACCTTCGTGATCGCGCCCGGAGAAGAGGTTCCAGCAGGCGATAAACAGCGCGGCAATCAGCGGCCCAATGACAAAGCCGTTAATGCCGTACAGCTCCATACCGCCGAGGGTGGAGATCAGAATCAGGTAGTCCGGCATTTTGGTGTCTTTCCCCACCAGCAGCGGGCGCAGGATGTTGTCCACCAGCCCGACGACGATCACGAAGAAGCCGACAATAAACAGCCCTTGCCAGATCTGATGCGTGGCGAACAGGAAGATAGCGGCGGGCACCCAGACAATCGCCGAGCCGATGGCGGGCACCAGGGAGAGGAACGCCATCAGCGCGCCCCAGAGCACGCTGCCGTCAATGCCCACAATAGCAAACGCAATTCCGCCGAGTATGCCCTGAACCACGGCTACCGCCGCCGTTCCTTTTACCGTGGCGCGCGACACGCCGACGAATTTAGCGAACAGGTGCTGCTTGGCGAAATCAGACAGCGGCAGGGAGTCGAGGATCTGGCGCACCAGATACGGGCCGTCTTTCAGCAGGAAGAACAGCAGATAAAGCATGATGCCGAAGCTAATCGCAAAGCCAAACGTACCCTTGCCAATCAGAAACGCGCTGCCGGCGAGATATTGCCCGCCCTGCAGGGCGACATCGGAGAGTTTTTTCTGGATCTGCGCGGCGTTGGTCAGGTTGTGATCCGCCAGGAAGCCGCTGGCCCAGCCTGGAAGGTGGTTGAAGATGCTCGCCACCACTTCCGGAAACTGGGTATTGTTCTCCTGCAGTTTGGTGTAAACCACGTTCAGCTCAATGGCGAGCGAGGAGAGGATCACCATCAGCGGGATAAAGACGATCAGGCAGATAATGCCGATGGTCAACAGAGAGGCAAGCCCGTTGCGCTCCCCCAGCGCGGTGCGCAGCTTGTTTTTTACCGGGTTAAAAATGACGGTCAGAATCGCGGCCCAGAGTATCGCGGAGAAGTAGGGCGAGAGCACGTCGAAGAAGGCCCAGGTCACAAGGGCGAGAATAAAAATGAAGAAACCTTTGGTCAGTCCGTTAAAGCGCATCAGTCAGTCCTGGTTACTAAGAAACTGTGACGACTATAGAACTGATTGTGAGAATTACCAACCATTGCACCGGATAAGGTGCAATGGTTGGTGAGGCGTTACATCGCCTCAAATAACGCGCTTACCAGCGCAATATGTGCCTTAACGCCCACGGCCAGCGCGGCTTCATCAATGCGGAAGTGTGGGTTATGGACGTTCCATACCGCACCTTTTTCCTCGTTGCCGCAGCCGATAAACAGGAACGAGCCGGGAATTTTCTCCTGATAGGATGAGAAATCTTCGCTGCCGAATAGCGCGCGATCGGCCAGCTGCAGCGTCCCGTCACCAAAGTGCTCCGCAATGGCTTTTTTGGCGATGGCGTTGGTGTCGGCATGGTTATTTCCGACGGCATAACCCTGCTGCCAGCGGATCTCACAGCGCGCCCCGTGGGCGCTCACTACGCCTTCAACAATACGCTGCATCAGCCGGGGAACCTGTTCACGAACCTGCTGATTATGGGTTCGCACCGTTCCTGCCAGACGGGCGCTGTCCGGAATGACGTTATAGCTATCACCGGCCTGGAAGGTGGCAATGGTCAGCACCGGGGCGTTGATCGGGTCAAGATTACGTGCGACCACGTTTTGCAGTGCGGTAACCACTTCAGCGCCGATTACCACCGGATCGATACAGAACTGCGGCATTGAGCCGTGGCCGCCCTGCCCAAAAATAGTGATGTCAAAGTTATCGCTGGAGGCGACGTAAACGCCCTCTTTCAGCGTGATTTGTCCAGTAGGGCTGTTCGGGAAGACGTGCAGGCCGAAAATCTTTTCGACGTCGTCAACGACGCCTTTCTCCACCAGCTCGCGTGCGCCGCCCGGCGGCACCTCTTCGGCAGGCTGGAAGATAAACTTAATGCTGCCGCAAAGCTGGCTGCGCAGATGGCAGAGCACTTTCGCTGCCCCCATCAACATGGCGGTGTGGGCATCGTGACCGCAGGCGTGCATCACGCCGGGCCGGGTAGAGCTAAATGACTCTCCACTCTCTTCCTGAAGCGGTAGCGCGTCGATATCGGCCCGCAGCGCCCACGTTGGGCCGGGCTTTTCGCCCTGCAGTACGGCTACTACGCTGTTCTCCAGCGGGCGGCTTATCGCCAGCTCCGGCAGATTCCCCAGCTCGCGGGCAATAAAATCAGCGGTGGGTTTTTCCTGAAACGAGAGGTCCGGGTTGGCGTGAATATGCCTGCGCCAGCGGATCACCTCTTCATTAACGTCGCGGATAAGGTTTTCAGTGGTACTTTTCATGACGGTCTCCTTCAGTCAGTCACCGGCAGCGTGGCCACAGGTTTTTTTATCAGCGGTACTATCGCCGCACCCGCGCAGACCATTGCCAGTGACAGGAAAATAAACGCGCTTTCGTAGCTGTGGCTTTTCCCGACAAGATAGCCAATTACGACAGGCGAAACGAAGCCTCCCAGCGTTCCGCCGGTGTTTATCAGGCCGATAGCCGAACCCATAATGTTCTCCGGAAGGCGTTTCATCGGCAGGGTAAAGGCGGTTACAAAGGTTGCCATCAGGAAGATCTCCCCCACGAACAGCAGGATGCTGGCCGTCAGTGCCGTGGCGGTATGGAAGATGCCGAAAATGGCGGCAGCACCGATCAGCGCGCAGATCAAAATCACCTGCGGCTCGCGGTTGTGGAAATATTTCCCGACGATCCAGCCGGTGCACAAGGACGAGAGCCAAATCCCCGCGCCGCCGACGGCGACGATATAGCCGGAAATTTCCAGCGGCATCCCCCTGCTCTGGACGAAGAATTTTGGCAGCCAGGCCATCAGGCCGTAGCTGGGAATATTGATACAGAACACAGAGACAAAGAGTAGCACCACCGTCGGGTTACGCCACAGGGCGCCGTTTTGCTCACCTGACTGCTGGCGCGGCGCAGGTTTCTGATAGGGCACGCGCACGGCGATCAGCACGGCGATGGCACAGGCTACTATCCCCAGCGCCACAAACGACGCGTGCCAGCCCAGGTGCTCCAGCGCAGAGACGGCCACAATGGGCCCCACGGTCATTGCCAGCCCGGCGGAGGAAAGCAAAACCGATTGCGCAAAGGTGCGTTTTTCCAGCGAGAAATTGCTGACCACCGCTTTCGCGCAAGAGCACGGGTAGCCGGAATGCCCCACCCCGGAGAGAAAGCGAAACAGCAGCAGCAGGCCAAAGCTCATGCCCAGCGCACCGAAGCACAGGGCGAAGATCCCGAGCGCGCACAGGGAGAGGATCAGCATGGTTTTATAGCCGAGCCTGTCGTTCAGCCAGCCCGCAGGCACCTGAAAGAGAGAGTAGGCCAGGAAGAAAATGCCGGTGATGTAGCCCAGCTCCGCGCTGGTGAGGCCGAACTCTTTTTCGATAGGCAGCAGGGCGAACCCCATGACGGTTTTATCGATATAGACCACGACATAGCCGACAAAAAGCAAAAAAATCATCTGTGACTGGCTTTTCATTTTATTTTCCGCCTGACGTCAGAGTGTGATGAGGAGTGTGGTGTGCTCTCCGAATCTAGGGGTTTACCTGAGGCTCGGGAAGATATAATTTTTCTATAGGTGATGCTTTTTTGTTATAGGGTGAGTGATGAGATATTTGCCAAAGCTTGGGCATCTTCAGGCCTTTCGTCAGGTGGCACGCAGCGGCAGTATTCGTTCAGCCGCGCGCGAGCTGGGCGTTTCTCAGCCCGGGTTGAGCCGAACATTGCGTGAGCTTGAGCAAACTTTAGGCACGCAACTTTTATTGCGCAGCAAAGAGGGCATCGCCCTGACCGAGGCGGGAATGGCCTTTTCCCAACGCGCGGAGTGGGTGCTGGAAGAGTTGCGCCGTGCGGCAGATGAAGTGGAACAGATTAACCATTACACCCACGGACGGCTGACCGTGGGGTTCTCGTCACTGATTGCGCTGACGGTGTTTCCCGATGTGGCCGAAGCGTTTAAAGAGACGCTGCCGCAGGTGCTGCTGACGGTAAAAGAAGGACAGCTATCCTCGCTGTTACCCGGCGTGCGCAACGGTGAAATTGACATCGCCATCGGTTCTGTCGATCCGATGGCGCCGCCAGAAGGGGTGATGATCGAACCTCTGTTCACCTCGCCGTTTTGTATCGTCGCGCGCAAAGGACATCCGCTGGCTGACGCACGCGATCTGATGGCGCTACGTCAGGCTAAATGGCTGCTGCCGGAGTCATCAATGGGTTACTACCAGCAGCTGCAAAACGAGCTCAGCCATTTTTACCGACAGGTCGACGTGACGCCGCTGCGTACGGATTCTGTTATCACCGGCCTGAGTATGGTGCTCAACGCGGACTATCTGACGGTGGTCGCTCGGGCAATGTGTCAGCCGCTGCAGCTTGATGACAAGCTGGTCGCGCTGCCCATCGCCCAGCTGCCGTCGGCTCAGTATTGCGCGGTGTGGTCGCAGAAATCGGCGATGACCACTAACGCGCGCCAGTTTTTAATTCGCCTGCGCGAGGCATGCAGAGGGTTTAGCTGGTAGGGAAAAGATACGACTTTTGTCTGACTCAGGATCGACGTCGGCCGCACCATGCTGTAAGTATCTGCTTGCGGAGGTGCTTATGGCCTGGCGTCCTATTCTGTATGTGATCCTCACAACCCACCCCAGACTCAGCGCGCGGCGCGCCCGTTTGCGTCTGGTCATCTAGCTTTTTATTAACAATCGCGGTATAACACACCTTCTTTGGATGTTTAGATGTCCATACGTATAGAAGGTAATATGCAAACACAACAAGAAAATGGACAGCTTAAGCGCACCATGAAAACACGCCACCTGATTATGCTCTCGCTGGGCGGCGTGATTGGGACAGGGTTATTTTTCAATACGGGTTATATCATTTCGACGACCGGGGCTGCGGGCACGCTGCTGGCGTACCTGATTGGCGCGCTGGTGGTCTGGCTGGTGATGCAGTGTCTGGGCGAGCTTTCCGTGGCGATGCCGGAAACCGGCGCGTTCCACGTCTACGCCGCCCGCTATCTTGGCCCGGCCACGGGCTACACCGTGGCGTGGCTCTACTGGCTCACCTGGACGGTGGCGCTTGGGTCGAGCTTTACCGCCGCCGGGTTCTGCATGCAGTACTGGTTCCCGCAGGTGCCCGTCTGGGCCTGGTGCGTGGTCTTCTGCGCGGTGATTTTTGGCCTTAACGTCATCTCCACGCGCTTCTTTGCTGAAGGTGAGTTCTGGTTCTCGCTGGTGAAAGTTGTCACCATCATCGCCTTTATTATTCTCGGCGGGGCGGCGATCTTTGGCTTTATCCCGATGCAGGACGGTGCACCCGCGCCGGGATTAAGTAATATCACCGCCGAAGGCTGGTTCCCGCACGGCGGCCTGCCGATCCTGATGACCATGGTGGCGGTGAACTTTGCCTTCTCCGGGACCGAGCTCATCGGTATCGCGGCGGGTGAAACCGAAAACCCGCATAAGGTGATTCCGGTCGCTATCCGTACCACCATTGCGCGGCTGATTATCTTCTTTATCGGCACCGTGTTTGTACTGGCGGCGCTGATCCCGATGCAGCAGGCCGGGGTAGAAAAAAGCCCGTTCGTGCTGGTGTTCGAAAAGGTCGGTATTCCTTACGCGGCAGATATCTTTAACTTTGTGATCCTGACGGCGATCCTCTCGGCGGCGAACTCCGGTCTGTACGCGTCTGGACGCATGCTGTGGTCGCTCTCGAATGAGAAAACGCTGCCGCGCTGCTTTGCCCGGGTGAACAAAAACGGCGTGCCGCTGACGGCGCTTTCGGTTTCCATGCTCGGTGGCGTGCTGGCGCTGTTCTCAAGCGTCGTGGCTCCGGACACCGTGTTCGTTGCGCTCTCGGCAATTTCTGGCTTTGCCGTGGTGGCGGTGTGGATCAGCATCTGCGCGTCGCACTTTGTTTTCCGTCGTCGTCATCTGCAGTCCGGCCAGCCGCTCTCTGCGCTGCAGTATCGTGCGCCGTGGTATCCGCTGGTGCCCGTGCTCGGTTTTATCCTCTGCGTGGTGGCCTGTGTTGGCCTGTGGTTTGACCCGAGCCAGCGCATTGCCCTTTATTGCGGGCTTCCGTTTGTTGCCCTGTGCTATGGTGCCTACTACCTGACCCGAAATATGACATCGCAGGAGCCTGAACATGTCGCAGAATAATCCACTTACCGCCATCCTCGAAAAACAGCCGTTCGTAGTGCTGGATGGCGCGATGGCAACGGAGCTGGAAGCGCGCGGCTGTAACCTGGCAGACAGCCTCTGGTCTGCCAAAGTGCTGGTTGAAAACCCGGATCTTATCCGCGAAGTGCATCTGGACTACTACCGGGCTGGCGCGCAGGTGGCCATCACCGCCAGCTATCAGGCGACGCCTGCGGGCTTTTCCGCGCGCGGTCTGGACGAGGCGCAGTCCCGCGTGCTGATTGGTAAAAGCGTGGAGCTGGCGCGTAAGGCGCGCGAAGCGTATCTGGCCGAAAATCCGCATGCGGGCACGCTGCTGGTTGCCGGCTCCGTGGGGCCGTACGGCGCGTATCTGGCGGATGGCTCAGAGTATCGCGGCGACTACGTGCGCAGTGCGCAAGAATTCACCACCTTCCATCGTCCTCGAGTGGAAGCGCTGCTGGATGCGGGCGCTGACCTGCTGGCCTGCGAAACCCTACCGTCCTTTGAGGAGATTAAGGCGCTGGCGGCGTTGCTGTCTGAATATCCCCGCGCCCGGGCGTGGTTCTCGTTTACCTTACGAGACGGTCAGCACCTTAGCGACGGTACGCCGCTGAAAGAAGTGGTCGACGCGCTGGCACACTATCCGCAGATCGTGGCGCTGGGCATTAACTGCATTGCGCTGGAAAACACCACCGCTGCGCTGAAACACCTGCAAAGCCTGACCGCGCTGCCGCTGGTGGTCTATCCGAATTCGGGCGAGCACTATGACGCGGTAACCAAAACCTGGCACCACCACGGCGAAGCGTGCGAGACGCTGGCGGGATATCTGCCGCAGTGGCTGGAGGCCGGAGCGAAGCTGATTGGCGGATGCTGTCGCACCACGCCGAAAGATATTGCTGAGCTGAACGCGCAGCGCTGAGTCTTTTGCCGGGTGGCGGCTGCGCCTCACCCGGCAAACATCATGCCGCTTCCGCCAGTACAAACATCCCGTACGGGTGGATCTCAAGATAGTACGCATCGCCCACGTCCGGCTGCAGGCGCGTGGCGTTAACCTGCAGTAAAATCTCCTGTCCGTGCCAGTCGACAATCACCTCATACTGCGGACCCATATAGGCGACGTGGCGGATAGTACAGCGCTGGCTCGCCTCGCCGTGCTGGCTGAGGGTAATCGCCTCCGGCCGCACGCCGACGGTGCCTTCGCCCTGCTTAGCAAAGTGCAGCGGACGCGGCAGACGGTAGCCGTGGATTTCCACGACATCCTCGCTGAAGCGGGCCGGGAAGAGGTTGGCATCCCCCATAAAACTCGCCATAAAGCGAGACGCCGGCTGCCGATACAAATCCTGAGGCGAGCCAATCTGCATAATGTTGCCCTTGTTCATCACCAGCACGGTGTCGGAAACCGCAAACGCCTCGCTTTGATCGTGCGTCACGTACAGCGAGGTGATGTTGAACTGCTTTTGCAGCTCGCGGATTTTGTCCCGCATGCTGCGCCTGAGGTTCGCATCGAGGTTGCTCAGCGGTTCATCGAACAGCAACACTTTGGGTTTGAGGATCAGAGCGCGGGCCAGCGCCACGCGCTGCTGCTGGCCGCCGGAAATCTGATCCACATAGCGATCTTCAAACCCCTCCAGATCAACCATCGCCAGGGCTTCTTTGACCCGCGTTTTTATCTCTGCGCGCGAAACGCCCAGCATCTTCAGACCGTAGCCCACGTTCTCGCCCAGCGACATATGCGGGAAGAGCGCGTAGGACTGGAACACCATACAGATATCGCGCTGCTGAATGGAGCGGTGGGTCACATCCTCTCCATCGATATAAATCTGTCCCTCGGTCGGTTTTTCCAGCCCGGCGACCAGGCGCAGCACGGTGGTTTTACCGCAGCCGGACGGGCCGAGCAGCGTCACCATTTGTCCCTGCGGGATCGCCAGGTTGATGTTTTCAATTACCGTGTTTGCGCCAAAGCGTTTGGTCACGTTGCGCAGTTCAACAAAATGTTTCTCAGTCATAGTGTTACGCCTGGTTTTTGGCTTTTGAACGGGAGATACGCGCCTCGCCGATCAGCCAGTCAAAGAGGAAAATGATCGCCAGCATGACCACAATCAGGATCGAGCCGTAGGCAATCGCCACGCCGTATTCGCCGTCTTCCACGCGGTTCAGAATGTAGGCCGTTGCCACGCGGGTGTCCGGCGTGACGAGGAACACAATGGCGCTGACGGTGGTAATGGCGCGCACAAAACTGTAAATCAGCGCCGATAAAATGGCCGGACGCAGCAGCGGCAGCAGGATGTGGGTGATGGTGCGCAGGCTTCCGGCACGCAGGCTCAGCGAGGCCTCGTCCAGCGACTTGTCGATCTGCCCTAAGCCCGCGATCCCGGCGCGAATCCCCACCGGCACGTTACGCATCACCATGGAGATAATCACGATGGCGGCGGTGCCCGTGAGGTACACCGGCGCGCTGTTAAAGGCCAGAATGTACGACACGCCCGCCACGGTACCCGGCACGGCAAAGCACAGCATGGTAGTGAACTCGATGGTCTTTTTACCCCGGAACTGCTGGCGGACCACAACCCAGGCAATCAGCAGGCCGAAGGCGGCGGTGATCGGCGCGGCAATCCCGGCGTAGAGCAGGGTATCGAGCAGCGAAGGCCACGCGCCGTCGCTCATCCCCTGGCCGAACAGCTTGATAAAGTTATCCAGCGTCAGGGTGTAATCCACCCCCCAGTTGACGGTAAAGCTCCCGTAGAAAATGCTGCCGTAGAGCAGGGCGTTAAAGGCGATCCACACCGTCAGCAGGGCGATCACGCTCCACACCAGCGTCACGGGCAGCGGCTGCACGTCGCCGCGGTACGATTTACCGGACACGGTGACGTAGGAGCGCTTGCCGATCCACACGTACTGGATGCAGAACACCAGCAGCGAGAACAGCAGCAGGAAAGCCCCGAGGGTACTCGCTGCCTGATAATCCAGCTGCGAGCCGGTAATGTAAAAGTAGATTTGCGTGGCCAGCACGTCGAAGTTTCCGCCCAGCACCAGCGGGTTACTGAAGTCGGCCAGCGACTGCACAATCACGATTAAGAACGCATTCGCCAGCGCCGGTTTCAGCAGCGGCACGAAGACGCCGTTAAAGGTCTGCCAGCGGCTGGCGCGCAGGGTGTACGAGGCCTCTTCCAGCGACGGGTGGATGGTTTTGATCGCGCCGTCGAGGATCATAAAGGCCATCGGCGTGAAGGCCAGCACCTGCGCCAGCCAGATGCCGGTGAAGCCGTACAGCCAGTTGGTATTGGTTAACCCAAACCAGTCCACCATCAGCTCCGTCATATAGCCAGAGCGCCCCATCATCAGCGTAACGCCCAACCCCACCACAAACGGCGGGGTCACGATGGGGAGAATCGAGAAGATACGTCCAATGATGGCGCTGCGTTTAGCGATGCGCGTGGTGTAAATCGCCAGCACCAGGCCAAAGAAGGTGCAGCCGACCCCGACGGCTATCGACAGCAGAATCGAGTTGATGATGACCTGGATAATATGCGCCTGCGACAGCACGTTCATAAAGGCCAGCGGGGCGAATTCACCTGCGTCGTTGGTGAACATCGGAATGAAAATGGCGATGCTCGGCCAGACGATAAAAATGCCGATCAGCGCCACGATGGTAATCAGCGAGCCGATGACAAAGCGATCGCCGCCCAGCCACTCCAGGCGGGTAAGGGCCAGCGTCATGATGGCGCCCAGGGCAACAAACAACATGATGGTGGCATAGCCTAAGCCGCGTCCTTCCACCGTGGCGCTGATGACCACGAACGCCATGCACAGCAGCGCCCAGCCCGCGTCAAGGTAGTGGCGGCTGCGCTGCTCGCGCTTTGCTTCGTTAAACGGGCGCACCAGCAGCAGGCTCGGCAGCAGGTACCACAGCCAGCTGACGTTGAAATGGGACCAGCCGTAGGCGTCGAGGATCTCATCCCCGGTAGATTCCAGCAGGCCGTAATCAAGGCTCCAGCTCGGCAGCAGGGCAAAGGCCAGCCAGCCGAGTAAAACCCACAGGAATACCGCATCCCGTTTTTTCGCGGGATGAAGAGCAAGTGTTTGTGACATAAGTTTTCCGGGTGTTGGATGCCCGGCAAAGGAATGCAGCCGGGCGATGACCACTGTTCGCGGGCTTATTTACCCATCTTCACGTCGCTGACCCATTTATTGATCAGCGCTTTACGCACGTCCGTGGAGCCGTACTTGTCCATGTCATAGCTGATGAGCTTGAGGTCATCGAGCTTGAGCGAGTTCGGCGAGGTTTCCGCTGTGGTGTTGGTCAGGATTTGGTAGGACTTGCCCTTCTTCCACGCCAGCTCCTGCGCTTCTTTCGAGAGCACCCAGTCCACGAACAGCTTCGCGTTCTCTTCGTTGCGCGCGCCCTTCAGAATGCTCACGCCGCCAATTTCATACCCGGTGCCTTCGCACGGAGAGATCAGCTCCAGCGGCGCACCCTGCTCTTTTTCCAGGGAGTAGTCGTGCAGGAAGCCGATGCCGATGGCGGTTTCACCGCGCGCGGCGTTACGTGCCGGGGCAATGCCGGATTTGGTGTACTGAGACACGTTGCCGTTCAGCTGTTTCAGGTAGTCGAAGGCCTGGTCTTCCCCCCACAGCTGGACGAAGGTTGCCAGCGCGGTATAGGCGGTGCCGGAGCTTTGCGGATCGGCGATCTGGATCTCACCCTTGTATTCCGGTTTGGTCAGATCCTTCCAGCATTTGGGGACCGGCAGGTTTTTCTCTTTCAGGCGCTGGGTGTTGACGCCAAAACCTAAGATCCCGACGTAGACCGCCGAGGAGAGGTTGCCCTTCACCTTGGCCGGATCGCGGAATTTCTCCATGATCTGTTCCAGGTTTTTCGATTTATAGGGCTGGAGTAGCCCCATCTCACCGGCCTGGGACTGCGGATCCAGCGTGCCGCCGTACCAGACATCGGCCTGCGGGTTTTTCTTCTCGGCATCCACCTTCGCCAGCGTGCTGCCGGAGCCGTTGCGGATAAACGAGGTTTTAACATCGTACTTTTCACCGAACGCTTTGGTTTCGACTTCGCACATTTCGTTGGTGGCGCTGCAGTACACCACCAGACGGCCTTTGGCCTGTGCGGCACCGGTTAAGGTAGCCAGCGCGATCCCGGAAGCAATGAGGGTAGAGAGAAGCGTTGTTTTCATTATTCAGCCCTTTTTATGACGTTATGTGACTGCGAGAAGCGGTGATGCCCGCCATCAGCAAGGGCATCAGTAATAAACCCATCAGGACGGCGGCAATCGAGAGCAAACTGAACATCCCCGACCAGCCGTAGCGTTCAATCACCTGCGACAGCGGCCACCCGGCCAGGGATGCGCCCAGATAGGCAAATACGCCCAGAAAGCCGGTAATCGAGCCTGCCGCCTGTTTGTGTCCACACTCAACGGCGGCAAGGCCAATGAGCATCTGCGGACCGAAGACGAAAAATCCGACCGTAAAAAAGCACATCGCCAGCAGGGCGTAGTGGTGAACCGGTGCCAGCCACAGCGCGGCGACAGACACCATCAGCCCCAGCGTGAACAGCAAAATCATCGGCGCACGCTGGCCGCTGAACAGCAGGTCTGACCCCCATCCTGCAAACAATGCGCCCAGTAAGCCGCCCACTTCGAAGAGCATCACCGTGGCGTTGGCGCTGAGCAGGTTCACGCCGTGGCTTTCTGCCAGCCAGATGTTGCCCCAGTCGTTCAGGGCGATGCGGATGAGATACACCAGCACATACGACGCCCCGAGCAGCCAGATCATCGGGTTTTGCAGCATGGTGGTGCGCAACATCTGCCATAGCCCCATCGGCGGGCTTTGCTGCTGCTGGCGCAGCTCCAGCGGATCGCTCCGCCACTCCCCGACCGTGGGCAGACCCTCTTCCTGCGGTGTGCCCCGCAGCTGTGTGGTCAGCCACAGGCCGAGCACGATGCTGATGATCCCCGGTGTCAGCATCGCCGCCTGCCAGCCCCATCGGTGGGCGGCAACGGCGCAAATCAACGGAATAATCGCGCCACCGATATTGATGGAGGTATTCCAGCAGCCCCACCAGAAGCCGCGCTCGTTGCGCGAATACCAGTGGGTCAGCAGCCTGGCGCAGGGCGGCCAGCCCCAGCCCTGAAAGAAGCCGTTCAGCGTCCAGATAAACAGCAGCAGCGGGAACGCATCGCTAAAGCTGAACAGCACGTTCAGCACGCCCGTTGCCAGCAGCCCGATGCCCATAAAGGCGCGCTGTCCGTGGCTGTCGTGCCAGAGCCCGGCGGCGAATTTGGACAGCCCGTAGCTGAGATAAAACAGCGAGCCGATAAGCCCGATATCGCCCTTGCTGAGCCCCAAATCCAGCTGCAGCGCGGGTAAAACGGTGTTCAGGCTTTTTCGCGTCAGGTAAAACGCGGCGTAGCCAATCACCATACAAAGGAGCAGCCTGGGGCGCAGCGCCCGGTAACGTTGTGAAACCTCTTCAGCAGACAGTGCGTGCATGGCGTTCTCCGTTTGAGATGACTGTAGGGAAGTGCGGCATAAATGGGATGAGACAAAGTCTGGAGTGACTAAGACTTTTTCCTGGTCAGCGCGGCGTTTGTTGCAAATTTGTGGGCAGGTTAACAATTACGCGCGTCCCGAGACGGGATTCCAGCGTCAGTTCGCCGCCGAGCGCCGAGACGCGTTCGCGCATGCCCTGAATGCCGAAGCCGGGCTGCTGCTGCGGGCTGATGCCGCTGCCGTTATCGTGCACCTCAAGGTAGAGCCGCGCGTGACGCTGGCAGAGCAGAATCGTGACTTCGCTGGCGTTGGCGTGTTTGCAGACGTTGTTGAGCAGCTCCTGGAGCAGGCGATACAGGGTAAAGACCAGCGTTTCGCTTTCCGGCGGCGTGGGAAGCCGGTAATCAAAACGGCAGCGGATCCCGCGTTCAGCAAAGGCGAACTCGTTGACCAGATGGTGCAGGGCCTCCTGGAGCGACAGCTCGTCGAGCACGGGTGGGCGGAGCTGGCGCAACAGCTGGCGCGTGGAGTGGTGAATACGCCGCGCGAGGTCGTTGATCTGTCCGGCGGCCTCAATGGCGAGCGGCGTATCGCTCGCCCGCTTCACCAGCTGAGACTGGATCTGGATAGCGGTGATGTTCTGGCCGATTTCGTCGTGAAGCTCGCGCGCCAGCTGCTTGCGGGTGTCCTCTTCGGAATGGATCAGCTTTTCCGCCAGCGCCCGTCTGGCCTGAAGTTCACTCTCAAGCCGGTGGCGATAGCGTTCGAGGTTCATCGCCAGATGCTGCTGGCGGCTGATGGCGATCCCCAGGCCAATCCCCAGCAGCGACTGGGTAGAGAGAAAAATTTCCAGTTCGAGAAGGTCGCTAAACCCGACGCCCACCTGGCGGGCAATGGTGATCATCATGCTGCCGAGCAGCCCGGAAAGGACACCGCCCTGCCAGCCGAATTTCCACGCCATCACCACGTTGGGCAGGAACACGACAATCAGCAGCAGCCGCTCCAGCGCCGGGGAAAGCACCATCTGCGTGCCGATGCCGATAATGAAAAACAGGCTGCACCAGATAATCAGCGAGGTGCGCAGCGGCGGATTGCTGGTGTCCAGCCCCAGCAGATGGTAACGATGCTGCTGGCGTAAAAATTCGAAGACCAGATAGACGAACGGCGTAAGCAGTACGCCGCCGGTAAAGGAGCCGAGCAAAAGCAGCGTGGCCGGGCTGTCCAGAAAGGGCGACAGGAGCAAGGTTTGCAGCAGGGCATTCACCGTCACCGCCGCAATCAGGGTCGACAGCCGCTGCCAGTAGAGGGGGAAGCGATGCCAGTACCGCTGCGCCAGCCAGGTGCTGACGATGCCGATAAGCGGCACGGCCAGCATCAGATAACGCGTGAGGAGCTGCTCACCGTGCAGCCACAGAATGGCGGCAAGGGGGGGAAGAATTAATGCAGGCCAATAGCGGCGTGAAAGTAAAATCATCAGCGCCAGCCACACGCCCTGCGGCAGAAACAGCACCGCCTGCTGGCCGTTGTGGGTAAGGTAGAAGCTCAGCGTCCACAGCATCAGCCAGCCGGTTCCCCATGCCAGCATAATGAACAGGGACAGGATCAGATGCCGGACAGCGCGCCGCATCAGTGGCCCGTGAGCAGTTGGTTATCCAGCGCGAAGTGCACCAGGTCGATGGTACTGCTGCACTGAAGCTTGCCCAGCACGTTGGCACGATGGACGTGAACGGTTTTATGGCTCAGCGAAAGCGTATAGGCAATCTCCTTCACGCTTTCGCCTTTCACCAGCAGCTCAAACACTTCGCGCTCGCGCGGAGTGAGCGCCTCAAGCGCTTTTGGCATCGGCTCGCCGCCGCGCAGCGCTTTTATCGCATCGGCGCACAGGTAATGCCCGCCCATGCCGACGGCGCGCACGGCCTGCACCAGCTCCTCCGGGCCGCAGCGCTTGGTCAGATAGCCGCTTGCACCCGCGTCGAGGGCGCTTTGCACAAAGGCCGGTGTGTCGTAGATGCTCAGGATGATGGCGCGAAACGTCGGCCGCTGCTGGCGCAGGCGCTTGAGCAGGCTAAGGCCGTTTTCGTCCGGCATTGCGACGTCCATCACCGCCACGTCGATATCGTTGCGCGACAGGGCGGGCCACGCCTCCGCAGCGCTGCTAAACTGGCCCTCAACGATCACATCCTCTTCCAGGTTTAACAGCTGGGCGAAACCGGAACGCACCACCACGTGATCGTCCACCAGCACCACTTTAATCATCTCGACACCTTTTGCTCATTCGTTGACCTATGATGCCCGTTGCCGGCAGGCTGGCAATCCTGCGGCTGCGGTTATGTAACCGATGTAACAAAATTGCAATAAAGCCACAGCCCACTTTTTAACTATCCTTTGCCGGTTTTTTTCTAAAAACGATTCGGAATGAGCGATACCTTTTTATTCCTTTATCAAAATTCCCTCGCCGGAAATACTGCCCTCATAACAACAAGGGGAGCAGGCACTATGGCAATTTCATCGCGAATCACATTACTTGGCGCACTGGCGCTGTGGGCTTTTCAGGCGCAGGCGGTGGACGTCACCGTCGCGTATCAAACCTCTGCGGAACCGGCGAAAGTCGCGCAGGCGGATAACACCTTTGCGAAAGAGAGCGGCGCGAAAGTCGACTGGCGTAAATTCGACAGCGGGGCGTCCGTGGTGCGTGCGCTAGCGTCCGGCGACGTGCAGATCGGCAATATCGGATCCAGCCCGCTGGCGGTGGCGGCCAGCCAGCAGGTGCCGATTGAAGTGTTCCTGCTCGCCTCACAGCTCGGGAACTCTGAAGCGCTGGTGGTGAAGAAAAACATCACCAAACCGGAAGATCTGATCGGCAAACGCATCGCCGTGCCGTTCATTTCAACTACGCACTACAGCCTGCTGGCGGCGCTGAAACACTGGGGCATCAAGCCGGGTCAGGTACAAATTCTCAACCTGCAGCCGCCGGCGATTATCGCCGCCTGGCAGCGCGGGGATATTGACGGGGCCTATGTGTGGGCACCTGCCGTGAACGAGCTGGAAAAAGACGGCACTGTGCTGACCGACTCCGAAAAAGTGGGCCAGTGGGGCGCGCCAACCCTCGACGTGTGGGTCGTGCGCAAAGACTTCGCTGAGAAGCATCCTGAGGTGGTGAAGGCCTTTGCCAAAAGCGCGATTGACGCCCAGCAGCCGTACATCAGCAATCCGGATGAATGGCTGAAGCAGCCCGCCAACCTGGAAAAACTCTCCCGCCTGAGCGGCGTGCCGGAAGCGGACGTGCCGGGGCTGGTGAAGGGCAATACCTATCTGACGCCTGCGCAGCAGGTGCAGCAGCTGACCGGGCCGGTGAACAAAGCGATTGTGGATACCGCCACCTTCCTGAAAGAGCAGGGCAAAGTGCCCGCGGTGGCGGCGGATTACAGCCAGTACGTGACCGACCGCTTTGTGAAATAAGGAGTTCGCCATGCTGAATATTACAAATCTGTACGCCGATTACGCCGGGAAACCCGCGCTGGAGGACATCAACCTGACGCTGGACAGCGGTGAGCTGCTGGTGGTGCTGGGCCCGTCCGGGTGTGGGAAAACCACGCTGCTGAATCTGATCGCCGGGTTTGTCCCTTATCAGCATGGCACCATTCAACTGGAAGGCAAAAAGGTGGAAGGCCCGGGCGCCGAGCGCGGCGTGGTCTTCCAGAACGAAGGGCTACTTCCCTGGCGCAACGTGCAGGAAAACGTGGCGTTTGGGCTGCAGCTGGCGGGTGTTAATCGTGAACAGCGGCTGGAAACGGCGCGGGCGATGCTGAAAAAAGTGGGGCTGGAAGGGGCGGAAAAACGCTTTATCTGGCAGCTTTCCGGCGGCCAACGGCAGCGTGTAGGTATTGCCCGCGCGCTGGCCGCAAATCCGCAGCTGTTGCTGTTGGACGAGCCGTTCGGGGCGCTGGATGCCTTCACCCGCGAGCAGATGCAAACCCTGCTGCTGCGCCTGTGGCATGAGACGGGCAAGCAGGTGCTGTTGATCACCCACGATATCGAAGAGGCGGTGTTTATGGCAACCGAGCTGGTGCTGCTCTCGCCGGGGCCGGGCCGCGTGCTGGAGCGCCTGCCGCTGGATTTCGCCCGCCGCTACGTCGCGGGAGAACCCGTGCGCAGCATCAAATCCGATCCGCTGTTTATTGAACAGCGTGAATACGTCTTAAGCCGCGTGTTTGAACAACGGGAGGCTTTCTCATGAGCATCGTCTTCAGTGAAAAAACGCGCCGCACGCGTCTGGCGCTGCGCTGGCCTTTCTCGCGCCAAATCACCTTGAGCGTCGGTACGCTGCTGGTCTTACTGGCGGTGTGGTGGGCGGTTGCTGCCCAGCAGTGGGTCAGCCCGCTGTTTCTGCCGCCGCCGGGACAGGTGCTGGCCAAACTCATTACCATCGCCGGGCCGCAGGGCTTTATGGATGCCACGCTCTGGCAGCACCTGGGTGCAAGTCTGGCGCGTATTCTGGTGGCGCTGCTGGCAGCCGTCATCATCGGCATTCCTGTGGGCATTGCGATGGGGCTGAGTCCGACGGTGCGCGGCATACTCGACCCGCTGATTGAGCTTTACCGTCCGGTGCCGCCGCTGGCCTATCTGCCGCTGATGGTGATCTGGTTCGGCATCGGTGAAACGTCAAAAATCCTGCTGATTTATCTGGCGATTTTCGCCCCGGTCGCCATGTCGGCGCTGGCGGGCGTGAAGAGCGCCCAGCAGGTGCGGATCCGCGCGGCGCAGTCGCTGGGAGCCAGCCGCACGCAGGTGCTGCTGTTCGTGATTTTACCGGGCGCACTGCCGGAAATTTTAACCGGGCTGCGCATTGGCCTCGGCGTGGGCTGGTCCACGCTGGTGGCGGCAGAGCTGATTGCAGCCACGCGCGGCCTTGGGTTTATGGTGCAGTCGGCGGGAGAGTTCCTGGCGACTGACGTGGTGCTGGCAGGAATTGCGGTCATTGCCGCGATCGCCTTTGGATTAGAACTGGGGCTGCGCGCGTTACAGCGCCGCCTGACGCCCTGGCATGGAGAAATACAATGAGTGAACGTCTGACCATTACCCCGCTGGGGCCGTACATTGGCGCGCAGGTGTCGGGCCTGGATGTGACCCGTCCGCTGAGCGATAACCAGTTCGAGCAGCTGTACCACGCGGTGCTGCGCCATCAGGTGGTGTTCCTGCGCGAACAGGCGATCACCCCGCAGCAGCAGCGCGCGCTGGCCCTGCGCTTTGGCGACCTGCATATCCACCCGGTCTATCCGCATGCGGAAGGCGTGGAGGAGATTATCGTTCTGGACACCCACAATGATAACCCGCCGGATAACGACAACTGGCACACCGACGTGACCTTTATCGAAACGCCGCCGGCCGGGGCGATTCTCGCGGCGAAGCTGCTGCCGGAAACCGGCGGCGATACGCTGTGGACCAGCGGGATTGCGGCGTATGAGGCGCTCTCCGCGCCGTTCCGGACGCTGCTGAGCGGGCTGCGCGCAGAACATGACTTCAAAAAATCGTTCCAGGAATATAAGTATCGCAAGAGCGAAGAGGAGCATCAGCGCTGGCAGGAGGCGGTTGCTAAACATCCTCCGCTGCTGCACCCGGTCGTGCGCACCCATCCGGTGACGGGCAAGCAGGCGCTGTTCGTGAACGAAGGGTTCACGACGCGCATTGTGGACGTGTCCGAGAAAGAGAGTGAGGCGCTGCTGGGGTTCCTCTTCGCGCATATCACCAAGCCGGAGTTTCAGGTGCGCTGGCGCTGGCAGGAGAACGACCTGGCGATCTGGGATAACCGCGTAACGCAGCACTATGCCAATGCGGACTATCTTCCGCAGCGCCGGATTATGCAGCGGGCGACGATTTTGGGGGATAAGCCGTTTTACCGTCCTTGAACCGTCGCACCCGTAGGCCGGGTAAGGCGTAGCGCCACCCGGCCTACAAAAAACCGCACATTTAAAGGTGCGCCTCAATATACCGCTGATAGCGGTTCGCCTTCAGGTAACATAAATCCACCAGCACCAGCCCGTCGACGCAGTCGTTGAAGGCCGGGTCGCTGCCAAAATCAATAAACTGAACGCCGCCGGGTTCACAAAGCTCCGAATATTGCTTGTAGAGCGGCGGAATGCCGCAGCCCAGATTGCCGAGCAGGGATTTCAGCTTCGTCAGGTCGTCCACGTAATCCACCCCGCCAAACTGCGCGAGAACATCCGGCAGCGATGCCGGATACGGCTGGCGCGAGGCGGCGAGCGGATGGCTTGCCGGGAACCACAGGCGGTAAAATGCCACCAGCAGATCCCGCGCGGCAGGCGGTAAGCCACCGGAAATGGAGACCGGGCCAAACAGGTAGCGGTAGTGCGGATAGCGCGCCAGATAAGCCCCAATCCCGGACCATAAATAGTCCAGGCCGCGGCGTCCCCAGTAGCGCGGCTGAATGAAGCTGCGCCCCAGTTCAATACCGTGTTCCAGCACGTCCTGCATTTTATCGTCGTAGTGGAACAGGCTATAGCTGTACAACCCTTCCAGACCCCGACGCTCAACCTGGCTGGCGGTGGGCATAAAGCGATACGCGCCGACGATCTCCAGATCTTCATCATCCCAGAGGATCAGGTGCAGATAATCGTCATCGTAACGGTCGGTGTCCCGGCGTTTGCCGCTCCCTTCCTCCACCGCGCGAAAGGCAATCTCGCGCAGGCGGCCCAGCTCGCGCAGCAGCGGGGCATCTTCCTGACCGTTGCGCTGCCAAAGATAGATGGTTTTACCGTCGCTGGTTTTCCCCAGGCACTCGGCCTGCGCCAGCGCGCGTTTCAGCGTGGCGCGGTCTTCCGGGCGGGCAATGGCGCACTGGGTTTTAAAGACGCCAGGCACTCCCTTGCCAAGACGCATCACGTGCTGACGGCACTGCTCGGCCATCTCACGCGACGAAAGGGTGGCGCTATGCCAGTGATGCCACGCAATCTGCTGGCCGATTTTAATCGGAAGCTGGCTGTGGCGGCGTCGGAACATTTGCTGCATCAATAGCAGCATCGACAGCGTCGGGGATACCAGCGTGCTGGCATAAAAGAGCAGGCTGTTATGCGCCTGAATATGCACCGGCAGCAGCGGCGCGCGCAGCTTGCCGGCGAGTTTGATAAAGCCGGAGTGCCATTTCTTATCGCGAATACCCTTGCGCGAGGGGCGGGAAACTTCGCCTGCCGGGAAGAAGATCAGCACGCCCGCGTTTTGCAGATGCTGTTCCATATGGACCAGGGACGATTTCGCCGTCCTGCCGCCCATATTGTCCACGGGAATAAACAGCGAGCTGAGGGGCTCAAGGTGGGTCAGCATCCGGTTAGTCACGACTTTAACATCGCGCCGCACGCGGGAGACGGCGTACATCAGCGCCAGCCCGTCCAGCGTACCCGTCGGGTGGTTAGCAATAATGACCAGCGGGCCATGTTCGGGGATTTGTTCGAGATCGCGAGTGGAAACGGTGCAGAGAATATCAAGGTGTTCCAGAACTTGCTCCACCATATCCAGCCCTTTCAGGTGTCGGTGTGCTGCGGCAAATTGCTGAAATTCGTCTTCGTAAAACAGTCTTTTTAACAGACTTTTTTGCCAGGGTGCAGGCCTCGCCTGAGGCCAAAGATCGTCGAGAACGCTATCGAGGCTAAACATGGTTACTCCTCCTGCCGTCTTGCCCAGACAGTAGAAGGAGGAGATGTCGGTTGTATTGCAGTTTGGTGAAGATTAGCGGAGGATTTTCTTCTCGGCCAGATCCAGCGCGAAGTAGCTGAAGATCAGATCCGCGCCGGCGCGCTTGATCGCGCCCAGGCTTTCCAGGATCACTTTCTCTTCGTCAATCGCACCGGCCAGAGCAGCGAATTTGATCATCGCGTACTCGCCGCTGACCTGATAAGCGCCTAATGGCAGCTCGGTGCGCTCGCGGATGTCGCGCAGGATATCGAGATACGCGCCTGCTGGTTTCACCATCAGGCAGTCTGCGCCCTGGGCTTCATCAAGCAGGGATTCGCGGATCGCTTCCCGACGGTTCAGCGGGTTCATCTGATAGGTTTTACGATCGCCCTTCAGTGCCGTACCGGCAGCTTCGCGGAACGGGCCGTAGAAGGAGGAGGCGAATTTGGTGGAGTAGGACATGATGGCGGTATCGGTAAAGCCCGCCGCATCAAGCGCCTGACGAATCGCCTGAACCTGTCCGTCCATCGCGGCAGAAGGCGCAATGAAATCCGCACCGGCAGCGGCCGCAACGACGGCCTGCTTGCCAAGGTTAAGCAGGGTAGCATCGTTATCCACGCCATGATCGCACAGCACGCCGCAGTGGCCGTGTGAGGTATATTCACAGAAGCAGGTGTCTGACATCACCACCATTTCCGGCACGGTCTCTTTGCAGATACGCGACATGCGGGCGACGAGGCCATTTTCTTTCCACGCATCGCTGCCGGTGGCGTCGGTATGGTGAGAAATGCCGAAGGTCATCACCGAGCGGATCCCCGCGTTGGCGATACGTTCGATCTCGCGTGCCAGATGCTTCTCCGGAATGCGCATTACGCCCGGCATGGCTTCGATGGCCTTATAGTCATCAATCTCTTCTTCGACAAAAATCGGCAACACCAGATCGTTTAAGGTCAGGGTTGTCTCTTCAAACATGGCGCGCAGTGCAGGTGACTTGCGCAGGCGGCGGGGGCGTGCAATTAAATCGGTCATGGTATGCCTGATGTTTGTGGAACAAAGAAGGCTAGTGTACCTCAAAGTGGAGGCTGTGGTTTTACGAAAGTGGGCTTTTTGTTTTTGCAAAATGCGGCAGGTCAGGCTTTATCTCATCAATATGTAATTCAGGGAAGTATCACTCTGAAAGAGCGATGAGATATTCGCGCTGCTTCTATATTGGGGTGAATATATAATTAAAAATGATCCATTATCTATTGTAATATATTCCGCATGGCTTCTTTCGTATTTTAAGCTTCTGTTTTGATGATGTTTGTTTGTAGTGGTTTATCGTTTCGTGATTTCAGGGTGTTATTTGTCTGGATACGGACTTAATGGAAACATTCATTGAACCTTTTCGAAATGAAAATGCATAATTCGCTCCGCAATTAAATATTGCCAAATGATTTGACGGACAAACTTGCTTACGTCCCTGAGGAGGGATGACCCAATGCAAACATGGAAAAAGAAACTGGTTGTATCTCAACTTGCATTAGCCTGCACCCTGGCTATCGCTTCTCAGGCCAATGCGAAAGATATTTCTGGTACGACATATAATACTTTTGGATATGATAATGCCGCGTCTACGCCCTGGTATTATGGTTATGCTGACTGGAATTACTCCGGTGCCAGTCATGACGGTGATATTTATCCGGTGATTAATAAATCCACCGTGAATGGTGTTATTTCAACGTATTATCTGGATGATGGTATCAATGGTCGGGCGAATGCATTGAGCATTTCCAATAGCACCATTAATGGCATGATTACCTCAGAGTGCATGACCACAACATGTGCTGACGGCCTGGATACTGACGGCACCAATCATTCTCAGTACGATCGCTTTAGCCTGACCGTCGATAATTCCACCATTAACGATACGTACGAGCATTATGCGTATGATGTCGTGAAGGGGGAAAACACGGAAAAACACTATCTGGACACATATGGTCTGGGTAATGCGATTACCCTGGATGTGGAATCAGATATTGTTATCCAGAATAATTCACACGTCGCCGGTATAACCCTGACGCAGGGTTATCAGGAAGTGGATAATACCCCCTACGACGGTGTTGAAGGCGTAGCCAACAGCAGCAACGTCTTTACCGACACGTTGTTGGTGAAAGATTCTGTACTGACCTCTGGCGCCTACAGTGATTTAGGCACCAGCGGCTTCTACGGCCAAACCGCGAAACCGAGCGATTAGGGTGAAACCAACGCAACAGCGGCAGATGATGCGGCGCTGATCGTGGCCGCTGGCGCGTCTGATAACGCGATGCAAACGTCCGCGACGTTTGATCACTCCACCGTGACTGGCGACATTCTTTTCTCCAGCACCTTCGACAACAACTTCTACCCGAACGGCGATCCTGCAACCGATACGACTGAAGACGGTATCTATAATCCAACCACCAACGGCTGGGACGGTACCGATAAGCTGGATGTCACCCTGACCAACGGCAGCAAGTGGGTGGGTGCCGCGCAGTCCAGCGTCGAGGCTATCGGCACGGCGCAAATGTATGGCCTGGGCTACAGCAACGTTGACTGGAGTAGCCTGTCCCCTAACAGCATTTGGCCGGATTCCACCTATGACAGCAACGGACACGTTGCAGGTGAAGCGGTGTACCAGAGCGGTCTGTTTAACATCACGCTGGATAACGGCTCTGAGTGGGATACCCGTAAGGTTTCTAATATCGACACGCTGGCGGTAAACAACCGCTCTCAGGTCAATGTTGAAAACTCTGGTCTGCTGGCGGATACCATCACTCTGACCAATGCCTCATCACTGAACATTGGTGACAGCGGCGGCGTGGCGACCGACCATCTGTACCTGGACAGCTATAGCCGCGCGGCACTGACGGAAGAAACGGCCGAACTGTATGCCAACACCATCACCGTGGATAACGGTGCAGAGCTGGCGCTGGGGCTGGGTCAGGTTGATACGCACAATATGGTACTGACCGATGGTGGTGTGCTGAACGTTGCCAGCCGTGATTACGTGCTGAACAGCGATCTGAACAACGCACGCTATATCACCAACGATATTCACCAGGCTGATTACGACCACGGCGTTGTGGCGATTAACTCTGACGGCCATCTGGCGGTGAACGGTGACGTCGCAGGCAATTACAAAGTCCGTATCGACGACGCGACGGGGGCCGGTTCCGTTGCAGATTACAAAAATAAAGAGATCGTCCGCATCTATGACAATAACGCGGATACTGCAGCCAGCTTTACTGCCGCAAACAAAGCCGATTTAGGTGCTTATACCTACCAGGCGCAGCAGCAGGGTGACACCGTTGTTCTCCAGCAGAAAGCGCTGACCGACTACGCAAATATGGCGCTGAGCATTCCTTCTGCCAATACCAATATCTGGAACCTGCAGCAGGATACCGTAGGCACGCGTTTAACCAACAGCCGTCACGGCCTGGCGGATAACGGCGGGGCGTGGGTAAGCTATTTCGGCGGCAATTTCGACGGAGACAATGGCGTTATCAGTTACGATCAGGACGTAAGCGGTATTATGGTGGGTCTGGATACCCAGATTGACGGTAATAACGCGAAGTGGATCGTCGGTGGTGCGGCAGGGTTTGCGAAGGGTGATATCAGCGATCGTACCGGTCAGGTCGATCAGGACAGCCAGACGGCGATGATCTATGCGTCGGCGAAGTTTGCGAACGATGTATTCCTCGACAGCTCACTGAGCTACACCCGCTTCAACAGCGATCTCTCCGCTAACATGAGCAACGGTCAATATGTTGACGGCGATACCACCAGCGACGCTGTTGGTTTTGGTCTGAAACTGGGCTATGACTGGAAACCAAACCTCTCTGGCTATGTTACGCCATACGCAGCCGTGTCTGGCCTGTTCCAGTCTGGTGATGATTATCGTCTGAGTAATGACATGCGCATGGACGGGCAATCTTACGATAGCCTGCGCTATGAGCTCGGAGTTGATACGGGTTATACCTTCAACTACGGCGGCGATCAGGCTCTGACGCCTTACTTCAAACTGGCCTACGTCTATGACGACGCCGATAACAATGCTGATATTAACGGTGACAGCATCGACAACGGGGTGAAAGGTTCCGCTGTTCGCGTGGGCCTGGGCACCCAGTTCAGCTTCACAAAGAATTTCAGTGCTTATACTGATGCGACTTATCTGGGCGGCGGTGACGTTGACCAGAACTGGGGCGCAAATCTGGGTGTGAAATACACCTGGTAATGTAAAAAAGCGGGGGAGGATATCCCCCGTTTTTTTTTCGATAAAATAATAGTGAACCGACAAATACGGATGCTTTGAGGTCTGCATGAACGTTAATGCGAAACCACTTTCTGAATTAAGCCGGCTCGAACAGTGTCTGATAGCAGCCAGTACCCCGTTTCAATCTGCTCCACAACAAATAATAACATCCGGCGAGTGTAATGAGCCCCGCACTATCGTATTACAAACCGGTATCATTGAAATCTATCGTCTTACAGATGAGCTGCTTGTGGGCATCGCGAAAGCACCTTTTATTCTGGGACTGTCCACGGTGATGATTAACCACTGTCAGGAATACAGAGTGATAGCCAAAACACCCTGCACGGGTTTTTATGTGTCCAATGAAGCCACCCGTCAACTTATACAACAACACGCTCTGTGGAAAGAGGCATTCTGTTGGTTATCCTGGATAAATCACATTCTTGAAAAACGCGATATGCAGCTGGTGGGAAATAATTCCTATCACCAGATCCGCGCCATGCTGCTGAATATGGCGGAGTGGGATGAAGCGCTGCGCTCAAAAATTGGTGTGATGAATCATATTCAACAAAGCACGCGTATTTCACGTTCAGTGGTGGCAGAGGTGCTCGCGGCCCTGCGGCAGGGAAATTACATCAGTATGAGCCGGGGCAAGCTGGTCAGCATTAACCGCTTGCCCACGGAATATTAGATTTAGTTAGACGCTGTGAGAACCTGCGCTTTGTTGGCGCTCAGTTCAGCCACTAAATTGTTAATACCGTCGCTCATATTAACGAAGCGCGTGTGCGGAGAGCGGGTAACCACCACAAACGCGCCCACGTTTGACTGCGGGATCATTGCCATATAGGTAATGAACCCGCCGCCGCCCCCAGTTTTCTGAATAATACCCGGACGGCCATTTTTCGGCGCCATATAAACCCAGCCCATGCCGAGCGCATCGGCTTTACCCGGCACGTCCATTCCGATAACGCGGTGCAGCTGAGTACGCTGATAAATCAGGGTCTGCATACGATCGGCCTGGCTGCTGCGAGCGTAGAAATCCGATGAGAGGAACTGCTGCATCCAGCGCATCATGTCGCCAGGGGTGGAATACACCCCACCGCTGCCCACGGCCGCCAGCGTGTTATTACAGGGGCTTGCGCCTTTCTCCGCCACCATCAGGCGACGGCACTGATCCGGGGACGGGGTAAAGGTGGTGTCTTTCATGCCCAGCGGACGGGTTATCTGCTCTTCAAACAGCTGCGTGTAGGGTTTACCCGCTGCCGTCGAGAGGGCATCCGCCAGCAGGTCAAACGCCAGGTTTGAATAAGAGGCCTGCGAACCCGGGGCCGCCTTCAGCGTGGCGGTACTCAGGTAGCTCCAGCGCTGGTCGCGCGTTGGCCAGACAAATACGTCACGATGCGCAGCCCCGCCAGGCTGTTCACGCGGCAGAGCGCTGGTGTGGGTGGCAAGGTTCACAAGCCGGATCGGCGTGCCCTGATATGTCGGAACCCGGGCACCTGGCGGCGCGTATTTGCTGAGCGGGTCGTCGAGTTTCACCACGCCCTGGTCGAGCAGTTTTACCAGCATTTCGCTGGTCATTAGCTTGGTTAAGGACGCTATACGGATAACGGAATCCAGCTGCGGGTGAACGTTACTTCCTGGGCGCGTTTCGCCAAAGCTGCGGAACACGCGCTGGTTGCCGTCGATGACAACCATCGCCATCCCGGTCGCGCCGCTGCCGTAATAGATAAGGTTCGCGTAGCGATCGGCAATGTCTGAAGCTAAAACGGGCGCCGTCAGCGGTTGGGCTGCCTGGGCGGTAGAAAAGCTCACCGCACACAGCGCGGCAAAAGAGAGCAGACAACGTTTCAACGAAAAGCATCCATGAAGTGAATGAGGAAAGTAATGGGTATTTATACTACTAATCGGTACCGTGCAATGCCCGGAATTGCATAACGATAGCGAGAAAAACGTAACCATGGGTAAATATGAACAATTTACTTGCGAGCCATCTCCCATTTTGTGACATCGGGCTTATGATAGGCACCAGTGTCACTCAATCTTACGGAGAACGGTATGTCTGAAAAGCGTGTGGTTATGGTTGTCGATATGCAGAACGGGGTATTTGAAACCCCGCGTCATCAGCGCGAAAAGTGCGTCTCTCTGATCAACCAGCTTACGCAGGCAGCCGACAAGGTGATTTTTATTCAGCATACCGAGACCGGGGGGCTGGAAGAGGGAAGTGAAGGGTTTGCGCTACTGCCTGAACTCAATCAGCCGGCTGGCGCACTTTACGTGACCAAAACCGCCTGTGATGCCTTCTATAACACCTCGCTTGAAGCGCTGCTGCGCGAGCAGGGCATTTGCGAGTTTGTCATCTGCGGCTGCGCCACCGATTACTGCGTCGACGCGACGATTAAGAACGGCGTCAGCCGCGGCTACCACATCATCGTGGCGGAAGATGCCCATACCACCGCCAATCGCCCGGCGGCTGATGCTCAGGTTCTGATTAACCACTACAACGACGTCTGGCGCGACTTCATCGCACCCGCGAATCCTCTCGCGGTGAAACGCACCGAAACAATTCTCGAAAACTGGAAAGCGAACTAATAATCAACCCTCGGGTCTGACCTTTTTGCCTGCGTCGGGTGGCTGACTCAGGCAGATTTTCGTGTGGTGATGTGTTGTGCACAGCAACAGCCATAACAACAAGAAGGAAGCATTATGTTTAAGTCTTTTTTCCCAAAGCCGGGGCCTTTTTTCCTGTCGGCATTTATTTGGGCACTCATCGCTGTCATTTTCTGGCAGGCGGGCGGCGGCGCATGGCTGACGCGCATCACGGGGGCAACGGGCGATGTACCGATTAGCGCCGCGCGCTTCTGGTCGCTGAGCTATCTGCTGTTTTATGCTTACTACACGGTATGCGTGGGGCTGTTTGCGCTGTTCTGGTTTGTTTATTCTCCGCACCGCTGGCAGTACTGGTCTATTCTCGGCACATCCCTGATTATCTTTGTGACCTGGTTCCTCGTGGAGGTGGGCGTGGCGGTTAACGCCTGGTATGCGCCGTTTTACGATCTTATCCAGACCGCGCTGAGTTCGCCGCACAAGGTGACCATTAACCAGTTCTACCATGAAGTTGGGATCTTCCTCGGTATTGCCCTTATTGCGGTGATCATCGGCGTGATGAATAACTTCTTCGTCAGCCATTACGTTTTTCGCTGGCGTACCGCAATGAACGAACATTACATGGCGCACTGGCAGCACCTGCGCCATATCGAAGGTGCCGCGCAGCGTGTGCAGGAAGACACCATGCGTTTCGCCTCAACCCTTGAAGACATGGGCGTCAGCTTTATCAACGCCATCATGACGCTGATTGCCTTCCTGCCCGTGCTGGTGACGCTCTCGGCGCATGTGCCGGATCTGCCGATTGTGGGTCACCTGCCGTATGGTCTGGTGATTGCCGCAATCGTCTGGTCGCTGATGGGGACGGGCCTGCTGGCGGTGGTGGGGATCAAACTACCGGGCCTGGAGTTTAAAAATCAACGCGTCGAAGCCGCATACCGTAAAGAGCTGGTTTACGGCGAAGATGATGCCAACCGCGCCTCGCCGCCGACCGTCCGCGAGCTGTTTGGCGCCGTGCGTCGTAACTATTTCCGTCTCTACTTCCACTATATGTATTTCAACATCGCGCGTATTTTGTATCTGCAGGTGGACAACGTTTTCGGTTTGTTCCTGCTGTTTCCGTCGATTGTTGCGGGTACGATTACGCTCGGTCTGATGACGCAGATCACCAACGTTTTCGGTCAGGTTCGAGGCTCGTTCCAGTACCTGATCAGCTCATGGACTACGCTGGTAGAACTGATGTCCATCTACAAACGTCTGCGCAGCTTTGAACGCGAGCTGGACGATCGTGACCTGCAGGAAGTTACCAATACATTTAGCTAATACAGGAAGTTGCTATGACTTTTGCCGTACCGCGCGCGTTACCGTTGTCCTTACTGGCCGCTCTTGCGCTGGCGGGCTGTGCCGAAAAGGGGGCCGCTCCGCTCAAAAAGGGCGAGAAGCCCGTTGATGTGGCAAGCGTTGTGCGGCAGAAAATGCCCGCCAGCGTGAAGGATCGCAATGCGTGGGCAGATGCGCTGGCAAAAACCTTTGAAAGCCAAAAGATCGCGCCGACCGAGGAGAACATCTGCTCGGTGCTGGCGGTGGCGCAGCAGGAGTCGATGTACCAGTCAGATCCGGCCGTGCCGGGCCTGAACAAAATTGCCTGGAAAGAGATCGACCGCCGGGCGGAATCCATGCACATTCCGGTGTTCCTCGTGCACACCGCGCTTAAAATCAACTCGCCAAACGGTAAAAGCTACAGCGAACGGCTGGATTCGGTGAAAACCGAAAAGCAGCTCAGCGCCATTTTTGATGATTTCATCAGCATGGTCCCGATGGGGCAGAAGCTATTTGGCTCGCTTAACCCGGTACACACCGGTGGGCCGATGCAGGTGAGCATTGCGTTCGCGGAGAAACATACCGACGGCTACCCGTGGAAAATCGACGGTACGGTGCGCCAGGAGGTCTTCTCCCTGCGCGGTGGGCTGTGGTTCGGCACGTATCATCTGCTGAATTATCCGGCGAACTACAGTGAGCCGCTCTACCGCTTTGCCGACTTTAACGCGGGCTGGTATGCCAGCCGTAACGCGGCATTTCAGAGTGCGGTCAGCCGCGCAAGCGGCGTCAAGCTGGCGCTGGACGGCGATCTTATCGCTTACGGCAGCAGCGAGGCGGGAAGCACCGAGCTGGCAGTACGGAAATTATCGACAACGCTTGGCCTGAGCAACAGCGACATTCGACGTCAGCTTGAGAAAGGCGACAGCCTGGCATTCGAGAAAACGGATCTGTACAGGAAGGTGTTTGCGCTCGCAGAGCAGAAAAGCGGGAAAACGTTACCGAGGGCTATCCTGCCGGGGATCCAGCTGGAAAGCCCGAAAATCACGCGTAACCTGACCACAGCCTGGTTTGCTAAACGCGTGGACGATCGCCGGGCTCGCTGTATGGGGCTTTAACGGCGACGGCGAAAGCGCAGAACTAACGCGACAACGCCCAGAATCATGCATCCCGTGAGGAAGGGAATCAGGCCGAACAGGGTGCTGACACCAAAGCCAATCTCAACCCGCGGGCGTCCGTTGTCCTGGACCTGCATCAGGTGTTCATAAACGCCCGGCGCATGGACCAGCATATTGAGCAACTGCGAGCCGGCCCAGAAGCAGAACAGGACAAACAGGGCATAAGCGATATTACCCGCCGTGGAGGTTTTTGGTTTGCCGCCAAAAATCGGTTTCGACAATGTAAAGTCAGCCATAGGACCTCCCGAAATATCACTCTTTTTCAATACGCTTCGTACAGGGTGAGTTTGACAGGTCATCGCATTTGTCAATATCAGAATCGTGGTAATTTACCCGCCGGAATCCTCCTGGATTGTTGAATTCTGCAGCACATCACAATTTTGTCACTTAAGTGAAATTGCGTCGCGTTTCAGAATTTCCGTATCTGCCGCAGACCTGGCCATAAATCTGTGAGAGGATATCTTTTTTTCCTGCCGGAGTTGTTATGAAGCTCACGTCCAAACTACGCCGTGACTGGCACTACTACGCCTTTGCTATCGGGCTTATCTTTATTCTGAACGGCGTCGTGGGCCTGCTGGGGTTTGAAGCAAAAGGGTGGCAAACGTATGCCGTCGGGCTGGTGACCTGGGTAATCAGTTTCTGGCTGGCGGGTTTGATTATCCGCCGTCGTTCTGAAGAGACGACGGCGGAAGCGGCGAAGCGAGCCGATTAACCGTTTACGGAGCTTTTAAGCGCGCCGTCGGCGGCGTGACGCTCCAGCGCCAGTTCAATCAGGCGGGTGATCAGCTCCGAGTAGCCCAGCCCGCTCGCCTGCCACAGTTTCGGATACATGCTGATGTTGGTGAACCCCGGCAGCGTGTTGATTTCATTGATCACCACGTCGTTTTCCGGCGTCAGGAACACATCGACCCGCGCCATGCCGCAGCAGCCGAGCGTCTGATAGGCGCGAATGGCGATCGCCCGGATCATATCGTTGATTGCTGGATCGATATCCGCAGGAACGACAACCTGAGCGCCTTTGTCATCAATGTATTTGGTGTCGTACGAGTAGAAGTCGCTGTTTAAGACCACTTCGCCGCAGGTGCTCGCCTGTGGGAAATCGTTGCCCAGTACGGCGCATTCAATTTCACGGCCTTTGATACCCTGCTCAACCACCACTTTATGGTCGAACTCAAACGCCTGGCGGACGGCCTCGGTGAACTGTGCTTCGCTTGTCACTTTGCTGACGCCCACGGAGGAGCCCTGGTTTGCAGGCTTCACAAACAGCGGCAGTCCCAGCTGTTCGCTGATCTGCGCGAAGCCGTGCTTGTCGCGGTTGGCGCGGGTCAGGGTGACGAACGGCGCAACATTCAGCCCGGCATCGCGCAGCAGGCGCTTGGTGACGTCTTTGTCCATGCAGGCGGCGGAGCCGAGGACGTCCGAACCGACGAACGGCAGGTTGGCCATGCGCAGCATTCCCTGCAGGGAACCATCTTCGCCCAGGGTGCCATGTACGATTGGGAAGACAACGTCAATCTGGGCGAGAGCCTGTGCATTTCCTGCGTCGATGAGCTGCCCTTTCACCACGCCGGGTACGGTCGCGACGCTAATTTCCGATGGATTAAGGGCGATGTGTGCCGGATCGTGGGCATTAAGCAGATACTGGCTGGCATCGTTAACGTGCCACTGACCCTGTTTATCAATGCCCAGCAGCACGACGTCGAAACGGCTTTTATCGATCGCATCAACGATATTTTTGGCCGATTGCAATGAAACTTCGTGCTCCGCTGATTTTCCCCCAAAGACAATACCTACGCGCTGCTTAGCCATCTCACTCTCTTCCAGTCTGACGAAAAGCCAATAACATACCACGATGCCCGGCGGGTTTCGCGACCTTCTGCCATACTATTTTGGGGAATGTTGAGGGGGGAGTGTGAAAGGAAAAACGCTGCTGACCGTTTTGATTATTGTGGCCATCGCAACGGTGGGTTACCGCTGGTTGCCGCCTCACTACAACCCTTTCATCCCGCTGACGCTTGACGACCCGCCTGGCCGAATCACCCAGTATAAGCTTCGGCGTTTAACCCCCGAGGCGTGCGCCAGCCTGTTATCCCAGGCTAACCAAAGAGATCTTATCCGCACCCAGCCGGTGGCTGACAGCGGCGGGGCGTGTCCGCTTAACAATGTCGTGCGCGTGCGTAGCTTCGGCCCGGTCAGCCTTAACGGCAGTTTTCTTGCCAGCTGTCCGCTGGCGCTCAGCTCTGCGCTGTTTATCAGCCAGCAGGCCCGGCCGCTGACAAAACGCTATATGGGCAGTGACCTGGCGCGAATCGACCACCTCGGCAGCTATGCCTGCCGCAATATTTACCACCGCCCTGACGCGCGACGCAGTGAACATGCCACGGCAGAGGCGCTGGATATCGCCGCCTTTCGGCTGACGAACGGTGAACGCGTCACGGTGCTGAACGGCTGGAAGGCTGCCAACGCGCAGCCATGGCTAAAGGCAATGCTGGCGGCAAGCTGTGGCTACTACGGGAACGGTCTGGGGCCAGAATATAACGCGGCGCATGCCAACCATTTTCATCTGGGAATGCGCGGGTTCGGACTCTGCCGCTGAAGCATAATATTCCGCCAAAAAATGGATGATTTGTGACTTATTTCACAAATATGATGACTGGGAAGATAAAACACCAAAGTCATTCAGGCCGCATCTCTGGTGCGACGTCACCACGCGTAACTTGCTAATCTGTCTGCGAATTCGCCTAAAAATGAAGACTATTTCTTTATGGAATCCTGGAAAGTAAATCTCATCTCGGTCTGGTTCGGTTGCTTCTTTACCGGGCTTGCCATCAGCCAGATCTTGCCGTTCCTGCCGCTATACGTTTCACAGCTGGGTGTGACCTCTCATGAAGCACTTTCCATGTGGTCCGGTCTGACGTTCAGCGTCACGTTTCTGGTGTCCGCCATTGTGTCACCGATGTGGGGCAGCCTGGCCGACCGGAAGGGCCGGAAGCTGATGCTGCTGCGCGCCTCACTCGGGATGGCGATCGCCATTCTGCTGCAGGCCTTTGCCACCAACGTCTGGCAGCTCTTTTTCCTGAGAGCGGTGATGGGACTGACGTCCGGGTATATTCCCAACGCCATGGCGCTGGTCGCCTCTCAGGTACCCCGCGAGCGCAGCGGCTGGGCGCTAAGCACGCTCTCCACGGCGCAGATAAGCGGCGTCATCGGTGGCCCGCTGCTGGGAGGCTTTCTGGCGGACCACGTCGGGCTGCGCGCGGTATTTATCATCACCGCGATCCTGCTGGTGGTCAGTTTTCTGGTGACGCTCTTTCTTATCAAAGAGGGAGGCCGCCCCGTTATCAGTAAATCTGAACGCCTCAGCGGCAGGGCCGTTTTCGCCTCGCTGCCTTATCCGGGGCTGATGATCAGCCTGTTCGTGACCACCATGGTTATCCAGCTTTGTAACGGTTCGGTTGGTCCGATTCTGGCGCTGTTTATTAAGTCGATGGAGCCGGAGAGTAACAATATCGCGTTTCTGAGCGGCATGATTGCCGCCGTGCCGGGCGTATCCGCGCTAATTTCCGCGCCGCGTCTTGGAAAACTGGGTGACAGGATTGGCACGGCGCGCATTCTGATGGCAACGCTGATCTTTGCCGTGGTGCTCTTTTTCGCCATGTCGTTTGTCACCTCTCCGCTTCAGCTTGGCGTACTGCGTTTTCTGCTCGGCTTTGCCGATGGCGCAATGTTGCCTGCGGTACAGACCCTGCTGGTTAAATATTCCAGCGACCAGGTGACAGGGCGTATTTTTGGATATAACCAGTCATTTATGTATTTGGGGAATGTTGCCGGTCCGCTTATTGGCGCTTCCGTTTCCGCAATGGCCGGTTTTCGTTGGGTATTTGCTGCCACGGCAATTGTCGTTTTAATCAATATTATCCAGCTGGCTATTGCGCTGCGTCGCCGCAGGCAAATGGCGGAGGCGAAATCAGGGAGATAACCGTTTCGCTGATGTATTATATATTCTTATGGTAGCCGCATTTTTATATAACAAAATGCGGCATTTTTTATAGAAAAACGTTTCGCTCATGGCTAAAGACATTTAATTTCGTTCCTGCATCACTTTTGCATACCATAATATATTTCTTCTCTTTGCATAACGGATTCAGAATGCTAACTTCAGAAAAAACTGATAAGGAAATAGCACGATGAAAAATCTCATTGCTGAATTGCTGGTTAAGCTTGCACAAAAGGAAGAAGAGTCAAAAGAGCTGGTCGCCCAGGTCGAAGCGCTGGAAATTGTGGTCACCGCGCTGCTGCGACAGATGGCGAAAACCGATCAACAGGCGTTAATTGAGAGTGTGGAAGGCGCGCTGGACAGCGTCAGGCCTGAATCGCAGGTGCCGGTTGAGGATGCGGAGATGCTCCACCAGTACGTAAAGAAGCTGTTAAGGCATCCGCGCAGCTAAACCGTCACAGAACGTAACGACGTGTCATAGAATTGTCATGCAGGATGCCTATAGTCGCTCTGTTTTTATTTTTATGTATTTGTACATGGAGAAAATAAATTGAAACAGAGCGCACTTTTCATCGCATTACTTCCCCTGTTAATTACCCCGGCCATTTATGCGGACACAGCCCAAACCAGCGTGCTGGATAATCGTGCCGCAAAAGGGGATATCACCGAGCCTGGCGGCGCACGCAGATTGTCGGAAGATCAAACCGCCGCTATTCGCGCTTCGCTGAATGAGAAACCGGCAAAAAACATTATTCTGCTTATTGGCGATGGAATGGGTGATTCCGAAATCACGGCGGCGCGAAATTATGCTGAGGGTGCGGGCGGCTTTTTTAAAGGCATCGACGCATTACCGCTGACCGGACAATATACCCATTACGCGCTGGATAAAAAAACCGGCAAACCGGATTACGTAACGGATTCAGCGGCCTCCGCCACGGCGTGGTCCACTGGCGTGAAAACCTATAACGGCGCGCTGGGCGTGGATATTCACGAAAAAGATCATCAAACCCTTCTCGAGATGGCAAAAGCGGCGGGGCTGGCGACCGGCAACGTCTCTACCGCTGAGCTTCAGGACGCAACGCCTGCGGCGCTGGTGGCACACGTGACCTCACGTAAATGCTACGGCCCGTCCGTGACCAGCGAAAAATGCCCAACGAACGCGCTGGAAAAAGGCGGCAAGGGATCGATTACGGAACAGCTGCTGAACGCGCGCCCTGACGTGACGCTGGGCGGCGGCGCGAAAACCTTCGCGGAAGCCGCGACGGCGGGCGAGTGGCAGGGCAAAACGCTGCGCGAGCAGGCGCAGGCCCGCGGCTATCAGCTGGTGAGTGATGCCAGTTCTCTGGCGGCAATAACCGAGGCGAGCCAGGACAAGCCGCTGCTGGGGCTGTTCTCCGACGGCAACATGCCCGTGCGCTGGGAAGGACCAAAAGCCTCATATCACGGCAATATCGATAAGCCAGCCGTAACCTGTACGCCTAACCCGAAACGCACTGACAGCGTACCGACGCTGGCGGCGATGACCGATAAAGCGATCTCTCTGCTGAGTAAGAGCGAAAAAGGGTTCTTCCTGCAGGTGGAGGGCGCGTCGATCGATAAACAGGATCATGCTGCCAATCCGTGCGGCCAGATTGGCGAAACGGTCGATCTGGACGAAGCGGTGCAGAAGGCGCTGGCCTTCGCGAAAAAAGACGGTAACACCCTGGTGATCGTCACCGCGGACCATGCGCACGCCAGCCAGATCATCCCGGCTGATACCAAAGCGCCGGGCCTGACGCAGGCGCTGAACACTAAAGATGGCGCCGTCATGGTGCTGAGCTATGGCAACTCTGAAGAAGAGTCCATGGAGCACACGGGCACCCAGCTGCGCATTGCAGCTTATGGCCCGCATGCGGCAAACGTAGTGGGCCTGACCGATCAAACGGATCTGTTCTACACCATGAAGGCGGCGCTGGGCCTTAAATGATAAAACCCCGGCGGAAATCACATCTGCCGGGTGGTTTTTTTCCCGTCACGAACCAGACTTACAGGGAATGTTCACAAAAGGATGGTGCAATGAAAACAACATTACTGGTTACTCTGCTCTCTGGCCTGTTCATGGTCGCATCGGCGAACGCGGAAGAGAAAACGTTAACGCCGCAACAGCAGCGTATGACTACGTGTAATCAACAGGCGACGTCTCAGAGCCTGAAGGGGGACGCCCGTAAGACCTACATGAGCGACTGCCTCAAAAATGGCGCCTCGAAACCCGCTGAAAAAAGCCTGACGCCGCAGCAGCAAAAAATGCGCGAGTGTAATGCGAAGGCAACCGAGCAGTCCCTGAAAGGGGACGATCGCAGCAAGTTCATGAGTGCCTGCCTGAAGAAAAAAGTGTAGTCCTATCGGGTGAGTAGCGCCGGCGGCTCACCCGAAATTTCATACTTTCCCCGCAGACCCCCTCTCTATAATTTGGGAAAATGTTTCAGAATATTCCCAAAAATGATGAATGATGAAACCTATTACAACAAAAAGCGCATTCGGGAAGAGTGGAGTTTAACCCTTTCTCAGGATGACCCTCACCGCGCCGGCATTCAGTTTGCCCGGCGAGTTCGGCTGGCACGCGCTGCCGGGCTGGCGGCAATGTTTTTCCCCATCGCCGGAATGCTGGTCACTCATTTTTTACCCGGCGGCTGGTGGCTTTTACTGGTGGGGTGGTCGTTCATTTGGCCTCATTTCGCCTGGCAGTTATCCTGCCGCGCCACGTCCCCTCATCAGCAGGAAATCTTCAATCTTAAGATCGATGCCATTATTGCCGGGCTCTGGATCGGCGTGATGGGGATGAATGCGTTACCTACCGCAGCGCTGGTGATGATGGTGGGGATGAATATGATGGGTTCCGGCGGCTGCCGTCTGTTTATCCCGGGGATAATGTTGACCCTGCTCTCTGCGCTGGTGACGTTGCCATTCTTCGGGAGGGGGACTGTCTTCAGCCCCGATCCTGTGGAGTGGGGCTTCACGCTTCCCGTACTCGTGCTTTATCCCATGCTCTTTGCCTGGCTCAGCCACCGAACGGCCGTCAGGCTTGCTGAGCATAAGCGGCGGCTGGAAATGATGAGCACCCGCGACGGAATGACCGGGGTCTTTAATCGCCGGCACTGGGAAATGCTGCTGCGAAATGAATTTGAGCAGTGCCGACGCAGCCACATCACCGCCACGATACTGCTGATTGATATCGATCACTTTAAAAACATCAACGATACCTGGGGGCATGATGTGGGCGACGAGGCGATCATCGCCATTACGCGCCAGCTACAGATGTCGGTGCGTTCAGGTGATGCCATCGGCCGGTTTGGCGGGGATGAATTTGCGGTGATTATGTCGCAGACCGCGGCGGAAAGCGCCATCGCCGTAATGTCACGGGTGCACGAGCGGCTGGAGAAACTGTCGCTACCGTGCGCGCCAAAAGAAGCGCTGCGCATAAGCGTGGGCGTTGCCCCCTGGGGGCCGCAGTTTGGGCATTATCGGGAATGGCTGAAGGCGGCTGACGTGGCGCTGTACAGGGCGAAAAATGCCGGGCGCAGCCGCACAGAAGTGGCTGCCTGACGCCCGGCTGGGACGATCAGGATTTACTCAGCTTCTCTGATTTTTCCATGCATTTTGCCATCGCTTCAATGACCGCCGAGCGGAAGCCGCGCTCTTCAAGCACCCGCACCGCTTCGATGGTGGTACCGCCCGGTGAGCAGACCATATCTTTCAGTTCACCAGGGTGTTTGCCGGTCTCCAGCACCATTTTGGCGGAGCCCATGACGGCCTGCGCGGCGAACTTATACGCCTGCGCACGCGGCATACCGCCAAGCACGGCGGCGTCGGCCATCGCTTCTAAAAACATGAAGACGTACGCAGGCGCAGAACCACTGACGCCGACCACCGGATGGATCATCGATTCGGCAATCACTTCCGCCTCACCGAAGCAGCGGAAAATGTTCAGCACATCGGCCACTTCTTCTGAGGTCACCAGTGCGTTAGGCGTCACGGAGGTCATGCCGGCGTTGACCAGCGAGGGGGTATTAGGCATGGCGCGGACGATTTTACGGTCGTGACCCAGCGCGCGGGCCAGCTGATCGAGCGTGACGCCAGCGGCAATCGACACGACCAGCGTCTCTTTGTTCAGGCTGGAGGTGATATCGCTCAGGACTTTGATCATGATGTTTGGCTTGACGGCACCAAAGACGATATCGGCGACCTGGGCCACTTCCTGCGCGCTTTCGGCGGCGTTGATCCCGTATTGATCGCGCAGCGCGGCGACCTTGTCCGGTGACGGGGTATAGACCCAAATCTGACCCGGTAGCACCTGCCCGCTAGCGATCAGACCGCCCAGGATGGCTTTGCCCATGTTACCGCAGCCGATAAACCCGATTTTCTTGTCCATCACGATTCTCCGTCATTATGCGTTGTTTTCTCTGATTGATAGCTTAACAACGAAATGCAGGCGACAATAGTCGGCAGACTCATTATGGGGAGACAATATGGCGATTTGGGTTGATGCGGACGCGTGTCCGAATGTGATTAAAGAGATTTTGTTTCGCGCCGCCGAGCGCGTCCAGATGCCGATGACGCTGGTGGCGAACCAGAATATTCGCGTACCGCCTTCGCGGTTCATCCGCTCTTTGCGCGTTCCGGCCGGGTTCGACGTGGCGGATAACGAAATTGTGCGCCTGTGCAGTGCAGAAGATCTGGTGATCACGGCGGATATTCCGCTGGCTGCTGAAGTGCTGGAGAAAGGGGCGGCGGCGCTCAACCCGCGCGGTGAACGTTACTCGCCTTCGACCATTCGCGAGAAGCTCACCATGCGCGATTTTATGGATACGATGCGGGCCAGCGGCGTGCAGACAGGTGGACCGGACAGCCTGTCCCAGCGCGACCGTCAGCAGTTCGCTGCCGAACTGGATAAATGGCTGCTGGAAGTGAAGCGCCGCACTGCGTAATGATAATTATTGTCAATTTGTGGTACAGTGTGGCCTCCACAGGGTTGTCATCCCGTACCGCTTTGCAGTAAAGTAATCGCAACATCTTCTGCAATTATTTCTTTACACTCTTCAGCCATCCGGCATCAAGGGGAACACCTGGCTATGACCCAACCCATCTTTTTAGTTGGCCCCCGCGGCTGTGGGAAAACCACCGTTGGCCTGGAGCTGGCACGCGTGTGTCATCGCCAGTTTGTTGACACCGACCACTGGCTACAAACCGAGGCCGGAAAAACCATCGCCGACATTGTTGAGCAGGAAGGGTGGGAGAGCTTTCGCGCACGCGAAACGGCCGCGCTGAAAGCGGTCACCACGCCGTCAGCCGTAATTGCGACCGGCGGAGGCATCGTTCTGGCGGAGTGTAATCGTCACTTTATGCGCGAAAAGGGGATTGTGATTTATCTCAGCGCGCCGGTGTCGGCGCTGGTCGGGCGTCTGGAAGCGTTTCCTGAAGAGGGGCAACGCCCCGCGCTGACCTCCAGACCGCTTAGCGAAGAGGTGAGTGAAGTGCTGGCCGAACGCGATGCGTTATACCGCGAAGCGGCTCACCACGTGGTGGATGCATCGGCGTCTCCCGAAGACGTTGTGATTCAGATTATTACCGCCCTGCGTTTGGCTTGTGCAAGCTAACCGGCGTCTATACTTATAGCTCAGACATAAAAAAAGGATGAGCTATGCCAACCAGACCTCCCTATCCGCGTGAAGCGCGCATTGTTACCGTTGAAAAAGGCCAGACGGGTCACACCGTGACCTGGTATCAACTGCGTGCCGATCACCCAAAACCGGACTCGCTGATCAGTGAACACGAGACTGAACAGGAAGCGCTGGATGCGAAACGGCGCTACGAAGATCCCGATAAAACCTGACCGTTTTCCTAAACGCTCCAATATCGTGCCTGTATCACACTTTTTACTCACCGAGAAAGTTAAGCAGGAGTTAATATTTAGTTATTACAAGTAACTCCGGTATCGGCAGGCGATCTTTACATTTCGATGTCGGGATCGCCTGCTACGCTTGGTGCTGTTTTGTTGAAAAAATGAACTGTGCAGCGTAGTGAGCCTGTACCTGTGTGCACGATGTTGGAGTAATGGAAGGCGATAAAGATGAAGGCAACGTTGGCGATCCTCACCATTGGTGTGGTCCCTGTAAGCGAAGTGTTACCGCTCTTAACCGAGCACGTATCTGAACAACAGATAACGCACCTCAGCCTGCTGGGGAAGATGAGTCGGGAAGAGGTCATGGAAGACTACGCTGTAGAGGCGGGGGAGGATCCCCTGGCGACGTTATTAAGCGACGGTAAACTGGCGCATGTGTCACGCCAGAAAATCGAGCGCTCGCTGCAGGGCGTAATAGAAGTGCTCGATAATCAAGGTTATGACGTTATTTTGCTGATGAGCACCGCGCCCATTAAAGGACTCACGGCGCGCAATGCGATTTTACTGGAGCCGATGCGGATCATACCGCCGCTGGTAGCCTCCATCGTCGATGGCCATCAGGTTGGGGTGATTGTCCCTATCGAGGAGCTCATGGACAACCAGGAGGCGAAATGGCAGGTGCTCGAAAAAGTCCCCTTGTACGCGCTGGCAAATCCGTTCTGGGACAGTGAGGCCAAACTCATTGCCGCCGGAAAGGAACTGCTGGAGAGAGGGGCTGATGTGTTGATCCTGGACTGTCTGGGTTTCCACCAGCACCATCGCGATTTGCTGCAAAAGGCGCTGGATGTGCCCGTACTGTTATCCAACGTTCTGATGGCGCGCCTGGCCTCGGAGCTTCTGATGTAATGATTTTGCGTGACAGGTGATGAGCATGGCCCCTATAGTGAATTTTTATCTAAAAATATAAGGGCCAGTTCATGCTTCAGAGTAACGAATACTTTTCCGGTAAAGTGAAATCCATTGGTTTTACCAGCAGCAGCACTGGCCGCGCCAGCGTTGGCGTAATGGCTGAAGGGGAATACACCTTTGGCACGGCGGAAGCCGAAGAAATGACGGTGGTGAGCGGCGCGCTGAACGTGTTGCTGCCGGGTGAAACGGAATGGAAAGTCTACGCCGCCGGGCAAGTTTTCAACGTACCTGGCCACAGCGAGTTCCATTTGCAGGTTGCTGAACCTACCTCTTATCTGTGCCGCTATCTGAAATGATTTTTTTCCCTCTCCCCATTGGGGAGAGGGTTAGGGTGAGGCAGATTATCTCTGCGCTTCGCCGCCGAGACCTTCCACCAGATTCTGAATCAACGCGGCCAGCTCGCCGGTCATCAGGATGAAGTCCGCGTCAAAGCGCTGAGCGTAATCTTCCCTGTCGATATCCTCGTTCTGATCGCGCAGCTCGTCGCAGAACTTCAGACGCTTCACGGAGCCGTCGTCGCACATCACGAACTGAATGCGCTGCTGCCAGTCGAGCGCCAGTTTGGTGACCACTTTACCCGCTTCAATGTGTACCGCGATCTCGTCGCTCACCAGATCCTGTTTTTTCGCGCGGATCACGCCGCCGTCTTCCAGCAACGCTTTCAGTTCGGCTTCATCAAGGATCTGGAAACCCTGTGCCGCAGCGCCGCTGCGTACCCATTCGGTCAACGTGAGCTCAATTGGCGTTTCCAGCGCCAGCGGAACGACCGGTAAAGAGCCGATACTTTTACGCAGCAGGGCCAGCGTATCTTCCGCTTTTTTCGCGCTGGCGCAGTCCACCATGATCAGTCCGTTAACGGTATCGATCCACATCATGGTCTGGCTGAAGCGGCTGAAGGCGCGCGGCAGCAGTGAATGCAGAACTTCATCTTTCAGCGAATCTTTTTCGGTTTTTTTCAGCTTGCGGCCCTGCTCGGCTTCCAGCTTGAAAATTTTCGCTTCGAGCGCCTGCTTAACCACCGGCGTAGGCAGTATTTTCTCTTCTTTACGGGCGCAGACGATGATTTGACCCGTGCTGCTGGCGTGGGTCAGTGCATCGCTTTGAGAACCCATTGGCGGAACCCAACCGGTTTTTGCCATATCCTGGCTACCGCAAGGGGAAAAGGTATAAGCGGCTAACTGTTTTTCCATCTCTTCTGCACGCAGCGAAACGTCGCGGCTGAGACGGTAAACCATCAAATTTTTGAACCACAGCATGATAATTTCCACGGCCTTGTCGTTAAATCAGCGGGCATGATAACGAATTGTCGCATCGCTTGCATTGCTAATCGGGAAGCGTGCTTCTACTCTGTTGATAATCAAAATAATGAGGAGAGTCTTGTGCGTATTGGGATTGATCTGGGCGGCACCAAAACAGAAGTCATCGCGTTGAGCGAGCAGGGGGAACAGCTGTTCCGCCACCGTCTGCCTACGCCGCGCGATGATTATCACCAGACTATCGAGACGATTGCCCGGCTGGTCGAGATGGCAGAGCAAGCGACAGGACAAACCGGCAGCGTCGGGATGGGGATCCCGGGGTCAATCTCGCCGTATACCGGGGTGGTTAAAAACGCCAACTCGACCTGGCTCAACGGCCAGCCTTTTGATAAAGATTTAAGCGCGCGCCTGAACCGGGAAGTCCGGCTGGCCAACGACGCCAACTGCCTGGCGGTCTCAGAGGCCATCGACGGCGCGGCAGCGGGCGCTCAGACCGTGTTTGCCGTGATCATCGGCACCGGCTGCGGCGCGGGCGTGGCGTTCGGCGGGCGCGCCCATATCGGCGGTAACGGCACCGCGGGCGAGTGGGGACATAACCCACTGCCGTGGATGGATGAAGACGAACTGAAATACCGCACCGACGTTCCGTGCTACTGCGGTAAACAAGGCTGTATAGAGACGTTTATCTCCGGCACCGGTTTTGCGACCGATTACCATCGTCTGAGCGGCCAGCCGCTCAAGGGCAACGAGATCGTGCGGCTGGTCGAAGAGCAGGATCCGGTGGCCGAGCTGGCCCTGAGCCGCTACGAAATGCGTCTGGCGAAATCCCTGGCGCACGTGGTGAATATTCTCGATCCGGACGTGATTGTGCTGGGCGGCGGCATGAGCAACGTTGACAGGCTGTACGCCACGGTGCCGAACCTGGTGAAACAGTGGGTCTTCGGCGGCGAGTGTGAAACCCCAATCCGTAAAGCCGTCCACGGTGACTCCAGCGGCGTGCGCGGCGCGGCGTGGCTGTGGCCGCAATAAAAGCAAAACAGCAACGCAAGTTGCTGTTTTTGATGTTTGTTCCCTCTCCCATGGGAGAGGGCCAGGGTGAGGGCACCAGACCGCACCGTCCCCCATTTAATCCACCGCAAACTCCCTGTCCAGCCTGCTGTACCCCAGCCCGTTAATCTTCTTCACTTTGATCTGCACCGGAATGCGCTCCTTCATCGCCTCAACGTGGCTGATCACGCCAATGGTTTTCCCGGTGGCGTTCAGCGCGTCGAGCGCATCCAGCGCGGTATCCAGCGTTTCGCTGTCGAGCGTGCCGAACCCTTCATCGAGGAACAGCGAATCGATCCGCGTTTTGTGACTCACCAGATCGGAAAGCGCCAGCGCCAGCGCCAGGCTGACCAGGAAGCTCTCGCCGCCGGAGAGCGTGCGGGTATCGCGAACCGCATCCGCCTGCCAGGTATCGACCACTTCCAGCTCCAGCGCGTCGCTGGCCTTACGCTGTAGCAGATAGCGCCCGTGAAGACGGTTAAGCTGCTGGTTGGCGAGCCAGACAAGATTGTCCAGCGTCAGCCCCTGAGCGAACTTGCGGAACTTGTCGCCGGTGCTGGAACCGATAAGCGCGTTCAGGTATCCCCAGTCGTCAGCCAGACGCGCGGCCTCTTCAATTTGCTGCATCAGGGCCAGCTGGTGCTGCCGGTTATCGCTGTCCTGCTTAAGCTGCTGACGGATCTCGCCCTGATGGGTGGTGTTCTCCCGAAGCCGCTGCGCCAGCTGCTGCAGCTGGATTTGTAGAGTGGGCGCGTCGGCGTCGAGCGATTCCGGTTGCAGCGCCAGGTGAGACTGCAGCTGTTGTTGAGCTTGTCCGCACAGCGCCGCGGCCTGCTGCAGCTGGTTTTCCAGCGACTGTTTCAGCTGTTCGAGGTGACGAAGCGTCGGTTCATCCAGCAGCGCGGCAAGAAACGCGTCCCGGTCGGCAAAGCAGCTGGCTGAGAGCGCCGCGGTGAATTGCCTCTGCGACTGCTGCAGGCGCTCTTGCTCCAGCGCTTCCTGCTGCTGCTGCGCGGTAAGCTGGCTTTGCAGCGACACGCATTCGTCGTGGATGGCGCGCCAGTCGTCAGGAATAGCCGGTTCGGCTTCTTCACCATTCGTGACCGGAAGCGTGTCGAGCAGCGGCTTCAGGGCGTTCATACGTTCCTGAAGCACGGCCTGCTGCGTTTGCTTCTCCTGCCACTGCGCGAACTCGACCTCACGGGCGTGCAGCCAGGCGGCTTCATTACCATCTTCAGGTACGTTAAGCGATAGCGAGAGCAGGGCGTGTTCCAGCGCCTGGCACGTGGTGGCCAACTGCTGCTGATACTGTCGTTCCTGCACTTCCTGCTCGTTCAGCTGATTTTGCAGGGTCAGACGCTGGCTGAGCTGATAAAGCTGGTGCTCGTAGCGTTCCTGCTCGTTCATCCATGGAGCGATATCTTCCTGAATATTCAATGCGATATTCAGGGACGCGCAGGCTTCCTGCCACTCTTTAGTGAGTGCTTGCTCTTCCTGAACCAGGGTCTGCGCTTCGTCTGTCTCACGCTGGATCTGCTGCGTCAGGGCGTTAACCTGCCCCAGCACCAGCAGGCCTTCCTCTTTGAGTGAGGCGACCTCTTTTTCCAGGGCATCGCGGCGGCGCTGGTTTTCCGTCAGTTCAAGCGACCGGTATGTCTCCACGGCGGGATGTTCGCTTGCGCCGCACAGTGGGCAGGGTTTGCCCGCCTCAAGCTGCGAACGATAATGTTCCAGCTTTTTGATCGTCGCTTCGGTTTCGCACAGGGCTTTCAGGTCCAGATAATGCTGGTTTTTCTCTTTGTACTGCTGGCGGCGCAGCGCCAGCGTTTCATTGAGCTTACCCTGTTCCGCCTGCGCTTTTTGCAGACTTTCCGCGTTCTGAAGCAGGCGCTTTTGCAGCGGTAGATAGCGGGCCTGCAGCGACGTTAGCCGCTGGCGCAGCGTGCGTGACCGGGACTGCTGTTCCATGGCCGCGCTGACCTCATCCGCCGTCAGCGTCAGCGCATTTTCCGGTAGTCCGGCCAGCTTTTGGCGTAGCTCAGCAACCCGTACGGCAAGCGTGGCGATGTGCGTTTTATCACGGGTCAACTGCGAGAACTGCGCGCGCCAGCCGGCAATCTCCTGGCCCAGCAGGCGATAACGCTCATGCTCCGCAAGCCATTTCGCCAGCGCCGTCAGTTCGGTCTGGAGCTGCTCGTGGTTACGCAGTGCGGCGTTGCGGATCCGTGCGCGCAGCGCGGTTTTATCTTGTAAGCGAGTATTCACTTCGACAATTCGCTGCAGCGTTTGCGTCAGGCGCGCGGTTTGCTCCTGCTGGTGCTCCCAAAGCGGCCGAAGCTGGGCGGCGGGCTGGGCAAGCTGGAGTTTTGCCAGCTCAGGCGCTGCGTCCGTCAGCGCCTGCTGCGCCTGCTGCTGCATCGCGGTGACGCGCTGATGCTCGCGTACAAGCTCATCATGGCGCGTAAGCCACTGAAAATCTTTCTGTTGGCTTTGCTGCTGTACCAGCAGGGTTTTCTCTTCGTCAGTAAGTGCCTGCAAACTTTGCTGTAACTGCTGCTGTTGCTCTTCGCTCAGCAGCACGACGCCCGCAGCCTGTGCCTCGCACTTTTCAAGCATGCTGCGGGCTGCTTTATGTTTCTCAAATACCATGGCGGAAATCTGGCCGTAGATCTCGGTGCCGGTCAGCTCTTCCAGCAGTTCTGCGCGATCGCTCGGTCTGGCATTGAGGAAAGCGGCAAATTGCCCCTGAGAGAGCAGCATGGAGCGGGTAAAACGCCCGTAGTCCAGCCCGGTGAGCTCAGCGGTTTGCTCCAGCTTATCCGTCACTTTGTCGGCCAGGATTTTGCCATCCTCGCAGCGCGCCAGCTCCACGCGCGGTGCCTGCAGGTTGCCGTCCGGCTGATTGCGCGCCCGGTTCTGGCTCCAGAAGGCGCGATAGGCCGTGCCTTTCACCTCAAACTCCACTTCGGCCAGACACTCGGCGGTGTCGCGCGTCATCAGGTCGTTTTGTGCCTGAGAGACTTTCTGCAGGCGTGGGGTTTCGTGATAAAGCGCCAGGCAGATGGCGTCGAGCAGGGTGGTTTTGCCTGCTCCGGTCGCGCCGGTTATGGCAAACAGCCCGTTGCTGGCAAAGGGTTCAGCGGTAAAATCAATTTTCCACTCGCCCTTGAGGGAGTTAAGGTTTTTCAGGCGCAGGCTCAAAATTTTCATGCGTTTTCGTCCTCATCATTGAGCGCATGCAGGGTATGGGTGAACAGCTCGCTAAGCCTTGCGCGCTTCGCGTCGTCTATCTCCTCCTGCGAGAGCCTGCGTTCGAACACCTCTTCTACCCTCAGCTCGCTGAGGGTTTCGCGCCGGGCGCTGAGCAGAATGTTCTCGCGCTGCTCGCGGCTGCGGCGCACCAGCAACACCTCAACCGGCAAATCTTCGGTCAGCGCCTGGATTTTTCGCTGCATATCGTGCAGGTAGTCATCGGTGGTGATTTCGATATCCAGCCAGACGGGAGGGTTAAGCGCCGCGCCGCGCCACTGCTCAAGCTGGGCGGTAATGGCGTCAAGATCGCCTTTCAGCACCGCCAGCGGCTGGGTGACCGGCACCTCCAGCGTCTCGACGGCGTGAAGTTTTCCGTCGGAGAAGCTCACCAGATGCACGGACTTGGCTTTGCCCGTTTCATCGAAGCTGAGCGAAAGGGGCGATCCGCAGTAGCGGATGTGCTCGCAGCCGCCGATAACCTGCGCGCGGTGGATATGCCCGAGCGCGATGTAGTCGGCTGGCGGGAAGTTTTGCGCCGGAAAGGCGTCCAGCGTGCCGATATAGATGTCACGTACGGCGTCACTTTTACTGGCCCCGACGGTGGTGAGGTGTCCGGTCGCAATCACCGGAATCGGCTGCTCGCCGCGCAGGGCGCAGGCTTCGGCGTGCTGCTGGTGATAATAGTCGGTGATGGCCTGTAATAAATGTTGCTGTTTTTCCGCCCCCGACAGCCCCGCCTGGCTTTGCACGATGTCCCGCGGACGTAAAAACGGTATCGGGCACAGCACCGCGCCCGGCGTACCATCGCGTTTTTTCAGGATCTGCGGGGCGTGCCCGGCGCTGGCGACGACGGTGGTATTAAGAAATGCCAGGATGTCGCGAGATTCATTGAGCGTTGCGACGGAATCATGGTTGCCGGCGACAATCACCAGATGACAGCCGGTTTGCTGGAGATTCACCACGAAGCGGTTATACAGTTCACGCGCATAGCTTGGAGGAGAACCGGTATCAAAGATGTCACCCGCTACAATAATCGCGTCCACCTCGTGCGTCCGGGCCGTTTCCAGCAGCCAGCCCAGGAACGCTTCATGTTCAGCCGCACGGCTTTTGCTGTAAAAATTTTGACCCAGATGCCAGTCCGAGGTGTGAAGTATGCGCATAGCTGATCCGTGGCAAAAAAGAGAAAGCGGGATTATAAACCTTCAGAGAAGGGAAAATAACCGTTGTAATAAAACAACGGTTTGCCCGCTATCGTGGTACTGTTTTTCATAAATCTGTCATAAATCTGACGCATAATGGCGCCGAATTACAAACTTGTAACTTAAATAAAATAAGACAGGGCAAAGTATGGCGAGACGTATTCTGGTCGTAGAAGATGAAGCTCCAATTCGTGAAATGGTGTGCTTCGTGCTCGAGCAAAATGGCTTCCAGCCGGTTGAAGCGGAAGATTATGACAGCGCAGTGAACCAGCTAAATGAACCCTGGCCCGATCTGATTCTGCTGGACTGGATGTTGCCCGGCGGTTCCGGACTGCAGTTTATCAAACACCTGAAGCGCGAAGCGCTGACCCGCGACATACCGGTGGTGATGCTCACGGCGCGCGGAGAAGAAGAGGATCGCGTGCGCGGTCTGGAGACCGGCGCGGACGATTACATTACCAAACCGTTTTCACCGAAAGAGCTGGTGGCCCGCATTAAAGCCGTGATGCGCCGTATTTCGCCGATGGCGGTGGAAGAGGTGATAGAGATGCAGGGACTCAGCCTTGACCCCACCTCACACCGCGTGATGACCGGTGAAAATCCCCTCGACATGGGGCCTACCGAATTTAAGCTTCTGCACTTCTTTATGACACACCCGGAACGCGTTTACAGCCGCGAGCAGTTGCTGAATAACGTCTGGGGAACTAACGTGTATGTCGAAGACCGGACGGTTGACGTCCATATCCGCCGCCTGCGAAAAGCGCTGGAACTGAGCGGCCACGATCGCATGGTGCAGACGGTCCGCGGCACGGGTTATCGTTTTTCTACCCGTTTCTGAACAATGACAGGAGTGTGACGCGTGCTGGAACGTCTGTCATGGAAAAGGCTCGTCTTTGAACTGATCTTATGCTGTATTCCGGCCTTCATTCTGGGGGCCTTTCTTGGACATCTGCCGTGGTTTCTGCTGGCGTCCGTCACCGGGCTGCTGATCTGGCATTTCTGGAACCTGCTGCGCCTCTCCTGGTGGCTGTGGGTTGACCGAAGCATGACGCCGCCGCCGGGAAGCGGCAGCTGGGAACCGCTGCTGTACGGTCTGCATCAGATGCAGATGCGTAATAAAAAGCGCCGCCGCGAGCTGGGAAGCCTGATTAAGCGTTTTCGCAGCGGTGCGGAATCGCTGCCGGATGCCGTCATTCTGACCACCGAAGAAGGGACCATCTTCTGGTGTAACGGCCTGGCGCAACAGCTGCTGGGCCTGCGCTGGCCGGACGATAATGGTCAGAATATCCTCAACCTCCTGCGTTATCCCGAGTTCACGCTGTACCTGAAAAAGCGTGATTTTACCCGTCCGCACAATCTGAAGCTCAATAACGGTCGCCATCTGGAAATCCGCGTGATGCCCTACAGCGATAAGCAGTGGCTGATGGTAGCGCGCGATGTCACCCAGATGCACCAGCTGGAAGGGGCGCGCCGCAACTTCTTTGCGAACGTCAGCCACGAATTACGAACCCCGTTGACCGTGCTTGAGGGCTACCTGGAGATGATGCAGGAGCAAACGCTTGAAGGGGCGCCGCGTGAAAAAGCGCTGCACACCATGCGCGAGCAAACGCACCGTATGGAAGGCCTGGTGAAGCAGTTGCTGACGCTGTCGAAGATTGAAGCGGCACCCACGCTTGCGCTGAATGACACCATCGATGTGCCAATGATGCTGCGGGTAGTGGAGCGTGAAGCGCAGACGTTAAGCCACAAAAAGCACCACCTGACCTTTGAGGTCGACAGCGCGCTGAAGGTGCTGGGCAGTGAAGATGAACTGCGCAGCGCCATCTCCAACCTGGTGTATAACGCGGTGAATCATACGCCGGAAGGGACGGAAATCCTGGTGCGCTGGCACCACAGCCCAACGGGAGCCGAATTTAGCGTGGAGGACAACGGGCCGGGTATCGCACCGGAGCATATTCCGCGTCTGACCGAGCGTTTCTACCGCGTGGATAAAGCGCGATCGCGGCAGACGGGAGGAAGCGGCCTGGGGCTGGCGATTGTTAAGCACGCGGTGAATCACCATGAAAGCCGTCTCGAAATCCAGAGTACGCTGGGTAAGGGAACCCGTTTCAGCTTCGTTATCCCGGAACGATTAATTGCCAAAAAGATCGCCTGATAGCAGGTGTGTCATTTTACCTTTCCACGGGTCAGCGTCAGCTGGCCCGTTTGCTTTGCAGTCAAGCGAAACGCGGCTGAATTTTATACGGCTGGCTGTTTTTTGTTCGCATGATTAGCCATGGGTTTTTCTTATAAATAGCGTATTGTGCTGGTTCGTATTTTCATAATGGCATATTGTTCTGGTTTTACGATCCCTCCTTGCCTTTAAACGTTATAAGCGTTTAAATTGCCCCCCAGATACTGTCAGACCGACTGTATTTGCGTGGTAAATCGAAAAACTATTCTTCTCCACGCCAGGACGGGAGCATTTCCCGCTGAAATTGAGTAAATTTTCGGCTGTATCGTCCCGTCAGGGAAACCGGAAATCGCAATGTTTTCAACACCACATCCACAGGCAGTAAGGTTTTATGACCCATCACTTAAAATCGCGTGACATCATCGCGCTGGGCTTTATGACATTTGCGCTGTTCGTTGGCGCAGGCAACATCATTTTTCCTCCAATGGTTGGCTTACAGGCGGGTGAACACGTCTGGACCGCCGCGTTTGGTTTCCTGATTACTGCCGTGGGTCTACCGGTACTGACCGTCGTCGCGCTGGCGAAAGTCGGCGGCGGCGTGGATAGCCTCAGTACCCCAATTGGCAAAGTGGCGGGTGTTCTGCTGGCAACCGTCTGCTATCTGGCCGTAGGCCCGCTGTTCGCAACCCCGCGTACGGCTACCGTTTCCTTCGAAGTGGGTATTGCCCCCCTGACCGGTGACGGCGCGATGCCGCTGTTTATCTACAGCCTGATTTATTTCGCGATCGTGATTCTGGTTTCACTCTATCCGGGCAAGCTGCTGGATACCGTGGGCAACTTCCTGGCTCCGCTGAAAATTGTGGCGCTGATCGTCCTGGCGGTGGCCGCCATTGTCTGGCCTGCCGGCCCGATTAGCGACGCGATGGACGCCTATAAGAACGCCGCATTCTCTAACGGCTTCGTGAACGGCTATTTGACGATGGATACGCTGGGCGCCATGGTGTTTGGTATCGTTATCGTTAACGCCGCGCGTTCCCGCGGTGTGACCGAAGCGCGCCTGCTGACCCGCTATACCATCTGGGCTGGCCTGATGGCCGGCGTGGGGCTGACGCTGCTGTATCTGGCGCTGTTCCGCCTGGGCTCCGATAGCGCCATGCTGGTTGACCAGAACGCGAACGGTGCGGCTATCCTCCACGCCTACGTCCAGCACACCTTCGGTGGTGCGGGCAGTATGCTGCTGGCGGCGCTCATCTTCCTGGCGTGCCTGGTAACCGCAGTGGGCCTGACCTGCGCCTGTGCAGAGTTCTTTGCGCAGTATCTGCCGCTCTCATACCGCACTCTGGTGTTTATTCTCGGTATCTTCTCCATGGCGGTGTCCAACCTCGGGTTGAGCCACCTGATTCAGGTCTCTATTCCGGTGCTGACGGCGATTTATCCGCCGTGTATCGTGCTGGTGGTGCTGAGCTTCACCCGCCCGTGGTGGAACAACTCCTCACGAATTATTGCGCCAGCCATGTTTATCAGCCTGATTTTTGGTATCCTTGACGGCATTAAAGCATCAGCATTCGCAGGAATACTGCCTGCATGGACACAGCGTCTGCCGCTGTCCGAGCAGGGTCTGGCCTGGCTGATGCCTACCGTTGTTGCACTGGTTCTGGCGATTATCTGGGACCGTGCCGCAGGGCGTCAGGTTGCATCTAACGCCCATTAATCAACGGCAACAAACTGTTTAACCACGGGGCTTAAGGCCCCGTGGTTTTTTGTTTTTTTCGTGTTGAATGGCAAGATTTAAATGGAAAGCACTAACAAACTTAAACGTGGACTGAGCACGCGCCACATCCGCTTTATGGCGCTGGGCTCTGCTATCGGTACCGGTCTTTTTTATGGCTCGGCAGATGCCATTAAAATGGCCGGTCCCAGCGTTCTGCTGGCCTACATCATCGGCGGCGTGGCGGCGTATATCATCATGCGCGCCCTCGGTGAAATGTCTGTTCACAACCCGTCCGCCAGCTCATTCTCCCGCTACGCGCAGGAAAACCTTGGCCCGCTGGCCGGGTTTATCACCGGCTGGACCTACTGTTTTGAAATCCTGATTGTGGCGATCGCCGACGTGACGGCGTTTGGCATCTACATGGGCGTCTGGTTCCCGGCGGTGCCGCACTGGATTTGGGTCCTGAGCGTGGTGCTGATCATTTGCGCCGTCAACCTGATGAGCGTGAAGGTGTTCGGCGAGCTGGAGTTCTGGTTCTCCTTCTTCAAGGTCGCCACCATTATCATCATGATTGTGGCCGGTTTCGGCATCATCATCTGGGGTATTGGCAACGGCGGGCAGCCGACCGGCATCCATAACCTCTGGAGCAACGGTGGCTTCTTCAGCAACGGCTGGCTCGGCATGGTCATGTCGCTTCAGATGGTCATGTTCGCCTACGGCGGTATCGAAATTATCGGTATTACCGCCGGTGAAGCGAAAGATCCGGAGAAATCCATTCCGCGCGCCATCAACTCCGTGCCGATGCGTATTCTGGTGTTCTACGTGGGTACGCTGTTCGTGATTATGTCCATCTACCCATGGAATCAGGTGGGCACCAACGGTAGCCCGTTTGTGCTGACCTTCCAGCATATGGGCATTGCGTTTGCGGCCAGTATTCTGAACTTTGTGGTGCTCACCGCGTCGCTCTCGGCAATCAACAGTGACGTCTTTGGCGTGGGCCGTATGCTGCACGGCATGGCGGAGCAGGGCAGTGCGCCGAAGGTGTTTGCCAAAACGTCGCGTCGCGGCACGCCGTGGGTGACCGTCGTGGTCATGACCGTTGCGCTGCTGTTCTCGGTTTACCTGAACTACATCATGCCGGAGAACGTCTTCCTGGTGATTGCGTCCCTGGCGACCTTCGCAACCGTCTGGGTGTGGATCATGATCCTGCTGTCGCAGATTGCGTTCCGCCGCCGCCTGTCGCCGGAAGAGGCGAAAGCGCTGAAGTTCAAAGTCCCGGGCGGCGTCGCAACGACCGTCGTCGGGCTGATCTTCCTGGTGTTCATCATTGGCCTGATTGGCTACCACCCGGACACCCGTATTTCCCTGTACGTGGGCTGTGCGTGGATCGTGCTGCTGCTGGTGGGCTGGATGTTTAAATGCCGCCGTGACCGTCAGATGGCGGAAGCACAGTAACATCCTTTTCCCCTCTCCCAATGGGAGAGGGTATTTTTGCCTCCTCCTCCGTTCTCCTCCCCCAATAATCCCGATCGTGATGAGCTATCCTTAACCACCCTGTGGCAAGGTGACGTCAATTTCATCAAAGGGGATTCGTGATGTTAAATGCCTGGCACCTTCCGGTTGCCCCATTTGTTAAGCAAAACAAAGACAACCTTGTGATTACGCTCTGGCTGGCGGGGGAAAACCAGCCTGAACGCGTGACGCTCCGCGCCGAAGTGGATAACGAAGAAACGTCGCTGAAAATGCACAAGCAGCGCAGCCAGCCGCAGCCGGGGATCACGGCGTGGCGGGCGAATATCGACCTGAATAGCGGACAGCCGCGTCGCCGCTACGGCTTCAAGCTGCTGTGGAATGACCGCCAGCTGTGGTTTACCCCGCAGGGGTTTAGCCGTTTTCCGCCCGCACGGCTGGAGCAGTTTGCCGTTGATTACCCGGATAACGGCCCGCAGTGGGTTAACGAGCAGATCTTTTACCAGATCTTCCCGGACCGCTTTGCCCGCAGCGAAAAGCGCACCGCACAGCAGGATAAGGTTTATTACCACCACGCGGCAGGCCACGACATTATTCTGAAAGAGTGGGATGAGCCGCTAACCGCGCAGGCCGGCGGCTCGACCTTTTACGGCGGCGATCTCGACGGTATCAGCGAAAAACTGCCGTACCTGAAAAAGCTTGGCGTGACGGCGCTCTACCTGAACCCGGTGTTTAAAGCCCCAAGCGTGCACAAATACGATACGCAGGATTATCGTCACGTTGACGAACAGTTTGGCGGTGACGAGGCGCTGCTGCGCCTGCGTAAGAACACCCAAAATGAAGGCATGCGCCTCATTCTGGACGGCGTGTTCAACCACAGCGGAGATTCACACGCCTGGTTTGACCGTCATAACCAGTCAATGGGCGGGGCATGCCATAACCCGGACTCGCCGCAGCGCGACTGGTACAGCTTTAACGACGAGGGCCGCGCGCTGGACTGGCTGGGTTACGCCAGCCTGCCGAAGCTGGATTTCCAGTCGCCAACGCTCGTGAATGAAATCTACGGCGGCGAAGACAGTATTGTCCGCTACTGGCTGAAGGCACCGTGGAATATGGACGGCTGGCGCCTGGACGTGGTGCATATGCTGGGGGAAGCGGGCGGCGCGCGAAATAACCTTCAGCACGTCGCCGGGATTACGCGATCCGCGAAATCGGCCCAGCCGGGGGCGTTTGTCTTTGGCGAACACTTTGGCGACGCGCGCCAGTGGCTGCAAAATGACGCGGAAGATGCGGCGATGAACTATCGCGGCTTTACCTTCCCGCTGTGGGGATTCCTCGCCAACACCGATATCTCCTACGATCCGAACCATATCGACGCGGAAACCTGCATGGCGTGGATGGAGAACTATCGCGCAGGCCTGTCGCATCAGCAGCAGCTGCGGATGTTTAACCAGCTCGATAGCCACGATACCGCGCGCTTTAAGTCTCTGCTCGGCAAGGACGTCGCGCGTCTGCCGCTGGCGGTCACCTGGCTCTTCACCTGGCCGGGCGTACCGTGCATCTACTACGGAGATGAGGTCGGGCTGGACGGCAACAACGATCCGTTCTGCCGTAAAACCTTCCCGTGGGCGCCAGAAAAGCAGGACAAGGTGCTGTTCAGCCTGTACCAGCGGCTGGCGAAGCTGCGTAAGCAGAGTCTCGCCCTGCGCTACGGCGGCTGCCAGGTGGTGTACGCCCACGATAACGTGGTGGTCTTTGTCCGTGTCTATAATCAGCAGCGCGTGCTGGTGGCGATTAACCGGGGCGAGGCCTGCGAGGTGGTGCTGGAGGATTCACCGCTGCTGGCGGAGAAATTGTGGAAGAGCAAAGAGGGCAAAGCGACGTTCCAGGACGGCGTGCTCACGCTTCCGGCGATCTCCGCTGCGGTGTGGTTCGCCAGTTAATCGCGGGCGGAAGGGTTTTCACCTTTTAAGATGGCGCAAATGCAACTATTTGTGTCAATCTTAACGGATCGTTTACGGTGAAGGTGGAAACATGGACGAGCTCTACATCCTTGGCTGTTTGTTCCTGGTTTTTGCGCTGGGCGTTGCGCCGGTGCTTGCGGTTATCGGCTTTAACCGAAGCACGGCGGCCAGACAGGAGATTGCCCGGCTGCGCCAGCGCATTGAGGCGCTCGAGCAGCGCGGCGTCGCGGAGAAAGCGCCGGCGCCTGAACAGGCCGCCGCGCCGCCGGCAGTGGCCCAGCCGGTGGCTGAGGACGTCCCCGCGCCTGTCGACCCCTGGCGTTCGGATATTCCCGCTGCCGCGGCAGCACCCGCTCCGGCTTCTGCGCCCGCGGCAAAACAGCCTTCTGCCTTTGGCGGCATGCTGACGTCGCTGGTGCGCTGGTTCATGCAGGGCAATCCGCTGGCGAAGCTGGGCATCCTGCTGCTCTTCCTCGGTCTCTCTTTCCTGCTGCGCTATACCGTCGAACACTCCCTGTTCCCGCTTGAGCTTCGCCTGGCCGCGACGGCGCTGTTTGCTATGGTCCTGCTGGTCCTCGGGTGGCGGCTGCGGCACAAACAGCGCGTCTATTCGCTGATTCTCCAGGGCGGGGCGACAGGCATTCTCTATCTGACCGTCTTTGGCGCCTTCCGGCTCTGGCAGATGTTGCCGATGACGCTGGCCTTTGCGCTGCTGGTGGTCATTTGCGCGGCGAGCGTCGGGCTGGCGGTGCTGCAGAAGGCGCTGAGCCTTGCCATGCTGGCGAGCCTCGGCGGGTATCTTGCGCCGCTGCTCTTGTCTACCGGTGGCGGCAGCTTTGTCGCGCTGTTCTCTTTCTATCTCCTGCTTTCCATCGGCATTCTCGCGATCAGCATCTGGCAGCACTGGCGCGAGCTGAATCTGCTCGGACTGCTGTTTACGTTCGGCGTCGGCGGTCTGTGGGGGCTGAACGACTATCGGCCTGAAGACTATGGGGTCTGCCAGCTGTTCCTGATTGCCAATACGCTGATCTTCGGCGTGCTGAGCGTGGCGCTGTCGCTGCGGGCGCAGGAGAAAGGGAAGCAGATTGTTGACGGCGTACTGCTGTTTGCCCCGCCGCTGGTTGGTTTTGGGATGCAGTACGGCATGACTCAGCACTGGACCTACGGCCCGGCGCTCAGCGCGCTGGGGTACGGTGCGTTTTACCTCTCGCTGGCGTTCCTCGCGCTGCGGCGCTACCCCACAATCGGGCGACCGCTGGTCATGGCGGCGCTGGCGATCGGCGGCGGGTTTGCCACGCTCGCCATTCCACTGGCGCTGTCGGCGCGCTGGACGGCGATGGCCTGGGCGCTGGAGGGGCTGGGCATCCTCTGGCTGGGTGTGCAACAGCAGCAGCGGCGCATGAGCTATAGCGGGACGGCGCTGCTGGTGCTGGCGCTGGGTAGCGCGCTGTGGGCGCAACTGAACGGCGTTTCGTCGCTGAGCCTGCTGCTTATCTTCGCCGTACTCAGCCTTTGCTGGCTGGCTGCGGCCTGGCTGTGGCGGAAAATCGTTCTGCCGGTCAGTTGGGCGCTGCTGGCCGGCGGGCTGCTGTTCTGGATAGTGGCGCTGATGGGGGCGTCGCAGCTGATGCTGAAGCAGGAATTATCCGTTCTGGCAGGCGTGATGGCGCTCTCGGCCGTCTCGGTCTGGGGCTGGCGTCAGGCTGCCGCTCGCCTTGCGTGGCGGGAGCTGGATGCCAGCAAATGGCTGCTGTGGCCGCTGATGCTGCTGATGGTGGGTTATCAGCTCTGGCATCAGCAGGTCTTTGCCGCCGGCTGGGCAAATCTGGCCTGGTGCGTTGCGCTTCCTGCCGCGCTGATGCTGCTGTGGCGCGACGGTAAAAGGCTCCTGCCGCGCCTCGCGATGGGGTTGCATCTGTCGCTGTTCTGGATGATTTTACTGGCGCTGGCCGCCGAGCTTTACTGGTTTACCCGTTCGCTGCCGTGGGGAATGGCAGCCTGGGGCAGTGGGCCGGCGATGGCAGCAGGTGGCGGTTTGATTATGGCACTCTCTGCCGCGGTACGGCGTCGCGGGTGGCCGTTCCGGGAATGGCCCGCGCTTTACGCCTGTCTGGCACCGATCCCTGCCGTCGCGGCGCTGCTGGTATTGCTGGTCGTGACCAATTTCCAGGACGGTGTGGTCTATCGCCAGACATGGCTGCCGCTGGTGAACCCGCTTGAGGAAGGTGCCGCGTTCGCGCTGCTGGGGCTGGTCATCTTTTATCGCGCGGTGGAGCGCTACTACCCTGTGCTGCATTCGCAAGCCCGTCCGTGGCCCGCCGTCGCGCTCATGGCGTTTGGCTTCTGGTGGCTTAACGGTGCGTTAATGCGCGCGCTGGCCTGGTACGGCGACGTGGCCTGGAATATAGAATCGCTGTGGGATTCGCGGCTTGTCCAGACCTGTTTTGCCCTGTTCTGGATGCTAAGCGCGCTGGTGGTCATGATCCATGCCACCCGTCGGGCTTCCCGGCAGGAGTGGCTCTGTGGCGCGGCGCTGCTGGGCGTGGTGATGGTTAAACTGATGCTGGTAGACAGCGCGGGCGGAGGTGGATTGTCGCGCGCGGTGGCGTTTATCGGCGTGGCGATACTGGTACTGATCGTGGGATATTTCTCGCCGCTGCCGCCCAAGACAGGAGATGAAAAATGAAATGGATGAAAGCGGTAGCGTGTACCGCGCTGCTGGCGCTTTCCGGCCCGGCGCTTTGCGACGAGGCACAAACGGAATCGCCGCGGGATTATGCCTTTGGTCGCTCCCTGGATACGTCTGTCCCTTCCCAGTGGTATCGGGTCGCGCTCCCGCTCGCCGTCTATGAGCAGAGCACGTCACCAGAGTTGCACGATGTCCGCGTCTTTAATCAGTCGGGCGAGCCGGTTCCCTTCAGCCTGCTCATCGCGACGCGTCCGCAGGCGCCTGTGCAATCCACGGCGCTGCGCCTCTTTCCTCTGGACGCCTCGCCACTTGCGTCTTCGCGAGGCGGTGGTGATAGCGATAAGATCCTGCTTCGTTCCGGAAACGGCGTGGAAATTGTGCTTGAGGGGCAAAAAGCCGCCGCAGCCGGGCAACATTATCTGCTGACCTTGCCGGAGCAGGTGACGGGCGAGATAAGCCTGTCCCAACTGCAGCTGCTCTGGAATACCCCTCAGACGTCGTGGCAGGGAACGGCGTCGGTTTATTACAGCGAGGATCTTAAGCGCTGGTATACCCTGCGCGAGGATATGCCCCTGCTGGACGTTGTCAGCGGCCAGGATCGCCTTAAGCTCGATCGGATCGATACCGATACGGTTTTATCTCCCGATGCGAATCGCTATCTCATGGTGGTGCTGAATACAAAAAGCCAGGGGATAACCCTGACCGGCGTAAACGCAATTAGCGCATCCGCGCAGGCGGCCCCGGAAGAGGTGAACCTGGAAGGCGAAGGGGAATCGTTATCGACAAGTGAAGCGCAGTGGCACTGGGCGCGACCGCAGCCCCTCACTGCTGTCAGCATTTCACTGAATGGCGACGGCGTTCTTCCCGTGGAGATAGCGTGGCGGAGTACCGAAAAAGACGCATGGCACCCCCTGAAAAAAGAGGTTCTTTACCGTCTGGAGGGGAAAACGTCTCCACCGGTTTCGCTTAATGGGAGCCTGGTGCAGGCGGTAAAAATCACGACGCTGAATGCGCGTTTGCCAGAATACCCGCCGGGCGTCACGGGGCATCGCGACCGCTATGACCTCGTGTTCAACGCGCAGGGGAAAGCGCCGTACGTGCTCGCCTGGGGCAACGGCGCGGCAAAGCCTGCCAGCGTGGAGCCCGACATGCTGATCCCTGTCGACCTGCGTAAAACCTATGATGTGGCAAACCTGCCGCAGGCTGACGTTCAGGATAATGTCGCGTTAGGCGGCGAAGGGCGTCTGACCGCCACCTCCGCGGCCGAGCGGGAGAGCAGGATGAACACGCTGCTGGTGTGGGGCGTGCTGATTGCGGGCGTGGTTCTGCTGGCGGGCATGGCCTGGCGCATCTGGCGAGAGACGCAGCGTAAGGCATAAAAAAAGGCCCGCAGAAGCGGGCCTTTTTCGTAAACCGTGCCGATTACAGGCTGGATACGTTCTCGGACAGGTATTTAGCCACGCCGTCTGGAGACGCGTTCATACCTTCTTTTCCTTTTTCCCACTGAGCCGGGCACACTTCACCGTGTTCTTCGTGGAACTGCAGCGCGTCAACCATGCGCAGCATTTCGTCGATGTTACGACCCAGCGGCAGATCGTTCACAACCTGGTGACGAACGATGCCGTTTGCGTCGATCAGGAAAGAACCACGCAGGGCAACGCCAGCGTCCGGATGTTCGATACCGTAAGCCTGCTGGATTTCGCGTTTGATGTCCGCAACCATTGCGTATTTCACCGCACCGATGCCGCCATTTTCGACAGGGGTGTTACGCCATGCGTTGTGTACAAATTCAGAGTCGAAGGAGACGCCAACCACTTCCACGCCACGCTTCTGGAATTCTTCATAACGTTTGTCGAACGCGATCAGCTCAGACGGGCAAACGAAAGTGAAGTCCATTGGCCAGAAGAACAGAACGGTCGCTTTACCGTTGGTGTGCTGTTTGAAGTTGAAGTTTTCAACGATTTCACCGTTGCCCAGAACTGCTGCAGCTGTAAAATCCGGAGCCGGACGAGTTACCAGAACCATATGATTCTCCTGTAGATACTAAGGTTATTTGGAACGCAACGCGGGCCAGTATAGAGAGTGTTCATGGATAAGACAAAGAGGTGGTGACAATCGTTCCGCCAGCTTTTACCTATCAATGTGAATTCTGTTACAGCTGTTTGTTTTTCGCCTGGGTCATCATGCGCGGGTAAAACTGCCAGAAACGCGTTTCCAGCGCCTCGTAATGCTCATCCAGGTCATACCAGGAGTCGCGCAGCGCATCAAGCCGAGGGCGGCGGCTTGCCATCCCATTCAGCACGTTCTGGATGAAATCCATTTCGCGATAGCGCTCAAGCCAGCGTTCCGACCACAGGTAGTTATTCAGATTTACAAATCGCGGCGGTGAGTCCGGTAAAATAATCGACACCTGCTGATGGGCATAGCGCACAAATTCGGGCAGCGGCATCTCCGGCGACAGCTGTTCCCAGTGGCGCGACAGGAAGTGATCCCACATCACATCAAGCGTGATCGGCGCAACGCGGCGGGTTTCAGGGCGAAACCACGCTTTGGCTTCCGTCACTTCCGGCAGGTTATCGGTCAGCACGTCGATGCGGCGGTGCATAAAAATTCCGTCGACAACCTCAGGGGAATACGCTTCTGCGGGGTTGCCGCGTACAAAATCGGCCAGCAAATTGCCGGAAAGGGAGCTGTCAGCGAGGTGTGCGAGATGCAGGTGAGCGAGAAAATTCATGCGTTTTATTTGTCCGGGGGCGGCTAGTTGTTGCAGCAAAAGAGTGTGAGCACTAGACTATGCCGCCTGTTTTTAAGTCACGAGTATACGTCATGCGCGTCGCCGATTTCTCCTTTGAACTACCTGAATCCCTGATTGCTCACTATCCCATGCCTGAGCGCAGCAGCTGTCGCTTACTGTCACTGGATGGGCCAACGGGCGAGCTGACGCACGGTACTTTCACCGATTTGCTCGACAAGCTCAACCCTGGCGATCTGCTGGTCTTTAACAACACCCGCGTGATCCCGGCGCGCCTGTTTGGCCGTAAAGCCAGCGGCGGCAAGATTGAAGTGCTGGTCGAACGTATGCTCGATGATAAACGTATTCTGGCACATATTCGCGCCTCCAAAGCGCCGAAGCCGGGCGCTGAACTGCTGCTGGGCGATGACGAGAGCATCAAAGCGACCATGACCGCGCGTCACGACGCGCTGTTTGAGGTGGCGTTTGACGACGAGCGCACGGTGCTCGATATCCTGAACGCCATCGGCCATATGCCGCTGCCGCCGTACATTGAGCGTCCGGACGAAGAGGCCGACCGCGAGCTGTATCAGACCGTCTACAGCCAGAGGCCGGGTGCCGTAGCCGCACCAACCGCGGGCCTGCACTTTGATGAGCCGCTGCTGGAGAAACTGCGCGCGAAGGGCGTAGAGATGGCGTTTGTGACGCTGCATGTCGGTGCAGGCACCTTCCAGCCGGTGCGCGTGGACAGCATTGAAGACCACATCATGCACTCTGAATACGCCGAAGTACCGCAAGAGGTTGTGGATGCGGTGCTGGCGGCGAAAGGCCGCGGTAGCCGCGTGATTGCTGTGGGCACAACTTCCGTGCGTTCGCTTGAGAGCGCCGCGCAGGCCGCCAAAAGCGATCTTATCGAGCCGTTCTTTGGCGATACGCAGATCTTTATCTACCCGGGCTATCAGTACAAAGTCATTGATGCACTGGTGACCAACTTCCATCTGCCTGAATCGACGCTGATTATGCTGGTTTCCGCGTTTGCCGGTTATCAGCATACGATGAACGCCTACAAGTCTGCGGTAGAACAAAAATATCGCTTTTTTAGCTACGGGGACGCGATGTTTATCACGTACAATCCGCTGGCTTTGAATGAGCGTGTCGGGGAATAAGTCCGCGGCACCAGAATAATGTGTCGGACTGTTTTTCCGGCACAGAGGAAAGAAAATGAAATTTGAACTCGATACCACCGATGGCCGCGCGCGTCGCGGTCGCCTGGTGTTTGATCGCGGCGTGGTGGAAACCCCCGCGTTTATGCCTGTGGGTACCTACGGCACCGTCAAAGGGATGACGCCGGAAGAAGTTGAAGCCACTGGCGCGCAGATCATCCTCGGTAACACCTTCCACCTGTGGCTGCGTCCGGGTCAGGAGATCATGAAGCTTCACGGCGATCTCCATGATTTTATGCAGTGGAAAGGCCCCATCCTGACCGATTCCGGCGGTTTCCAGGTCTTCAGCCTGGGGGATATCCGCAAGATCACCGAGCAGGGCGTGCACTTCCGTAACCCGATCAACGGCGATCCTATTTTCCTCGATCCAGAAAAATCGATGGAGATTCAGTACGACCTCGGCTCTGACATCGTGATGATCTTCGACGAATGTACGCCATACCCGGCCGACTGGGACTACGCGAAACGCTCTATGGAGATGTCTCTACGTTGGGCGAAGCGTAGCCGCGATCGTTTTGACTCCCTGCAGAACAAAAATGCCCTGTTCGGCATTATTCAGGGCAGCGTTTACGAAGATTTACGCGATATCTCTGTTAAAGGTCTGGTAGAGATAGGTTTTGATGGCTACGCTGTCGGCGGTTTGGCTGTGGGTGAACCGAAGGAAGACATGCACCGTATTCTGGAACATGTTTGCCCGCAAATCCCGGCAGATAAACCTCGTTACCTGATGGGCGTGGGTAAACCAGAAGATCTGGTTGAAGGCGTACGCCGCGGCATCGATATGTTCGACTGCGTTATGCCAACCCGCAACGCGCGTAACGGTCATCTGTTTGTTACCGATGGCGTGGTGAAAATCCGTAACGCGAAGCATAAAAGTGACACCAGTCCGCTCGACGCCGAGTGCGATTGCTATACCTGTCGCAATTATTCTCGCGCGTATCTGCATCATCTCGATCGTTGCAACGAGATTTTAGGTGCGCGTCTCAATACCATTCATAATCTTCGTTATTATCAGCGCTTAATGGCTGGTTTACGTAAGGCTATCGAAGAGGGTAAATTAGAGAGCTTCGTGACCGATTTCTACCAACGTCAGGGCCGGGATGTCCCACCTTTGAACGTTGATTAATTTTAATAATGAGGGAATTTGAATGAGCTTTTTTATTTCTGATGCGGTAGCAGCAACTGGCGCGCCTTCTCAGGGTAGCCCGATGTCTCTGATTCTGATGCTGGTTGTGTTCGGTCTGATCTTCTACTTCATGATCCTGCGTCCACAGCAGAAGCGCACCAAAGAGCACAAAAACCTGATGAACTCTATCGCGAAAGGCGATGAAGTACTGACCAACGGTGGCCTGGTGGGTCGCGTGACCAAAGTAGCGGAAAGCGGCTACATTGCTATCGCCCTGAATGACACCACTGAAGTGGTTATCAAACGTGACTTCGTAGCTGCCGTTCTGCCGAAAGGCACCATGAAGGCGCTGTAATCCCAACTTTTCCCAAAGGGAACTGCCGTGTTAAACCGTTATCCTTTGTGGAAGTACATCATGCTGGTCGTCGTGATTCTCGTCGGCCTGCTGTACGCACTTCCCAACCTGTATGGTGAGGATCCGGCCGTTCAAATCACTGGCGCGCGCGGTGTCGCCGCCAGTGAGCAAACGCTGATCCAGGTCCAGAAAACGTTACAAGAAGAAAAAATTACCGCTAAGTCTGTGGCACTGGAAGAGGGCGCTATTCTTGCTCGCTTCGACACCACCGACACGCAGCTCCGCGCTCGTGAAGCGCTGATGGGCGTGCTGGGTGATAAATACGTCGTGGCGCTTAACCTTGCTCCTGCAACCCCGCGTTGGCTGGCTGCTCTGAACGCAGAGCCAATGAAACTGGGTCTTGACCTGCGTGGCGGCGTTCACTTCCTGATGGAAGTGGATATGGATACCGCGCTCGGCAAGCTGCAGGAACAGAACATCGACAGCCTGCGCAGCGATCTGCGTGAGAAAGGCATTGCGTACACTACCGTGCGTAAAGAAGATAACTACGGCTTGAGCATCACGTTCCGCGACAGCGCGGCGCGCGACCAGGCTGTAACTTACCTGTCTCAGCGTCACCGCGATCTGGTGATTACCTCTCAGGGCAGCAACCAGCTGCGTGCGGTGATGACGGATGCGCGTCTGAGCGAAGCGCGTGAATACGCCGTTCAGCAGAACATCAACATTCTGCGTAACCGTGTAAACCAGCTTGGCGTGGCTGAGCCGCTGGTACAGCGTCAGGGTGCTGACCGTATCGTGGTAGAACTGCCGGGTATCCAGGATACCGCACGTGCGAAAGAGATTCTGGGTGCAACCGCGACTCTGGAATTCCGTCTGGTTAACACCAATGTCGATCAGTCCGCCGCTGCCGCAGGCCGTATTCCGGGTGACTCCGAAGTGAAACAGACCCGCGAAGGTCAGCCGGTTGTGCTGTACAAACGCGTGATCCTGACCGGTGACCATATCACCGACTCCACTTCCAGCCAGGATGAATACAACCAGCCGCAGGTTAACATCTCGCTCGATAGCGCGGGTGGTAACATCATGTCCAACTTCACCAAGGACAACATCGGCAAACCGATGGCGACCCTGTTCGTGGAGTACAAAGACAGCGGTAAGAAAGATGCAAACGGTCGTGCGGTGCTGGTGAAAGAGGAAGAGGTGATTAACATCGCTAACATCCAGTCTCGTCTGGGTAACAGCTTCCGTATTACCGGTATTAACAACCCGAACGAAGCGCGTCAGCTCTCTCTGCTGCTGCGTGCCGGTGCGCTGATTGCGCCAATTCAGATTGTTGAAGAACGTACCATTGGTCCTACTCTGGGTATGCAAAACATCCAGCAGGGTCTGGAAGCGTGTCTGGCCGGTCTGGTGGTCTCTATCCTGTTCATGATCTTCTTCTATAAGAAGTTTGGTCTGATCGCGACGTCCGCGCTGCTGGCTAACCTGGTGCTGATCATCGGCATCATGTCCCTGCTGCCGGGGGCGACGCTGACCATGCCGGGTATTGCGGGTATCGTTCTGACCCTTGCGGTGGCGGTCGACGCCAACGTACTGATAAACGAACGTATCAAAGAAGAGTTGAGTAACGGTCGCTCTGTGCAACAGGCGATTGAGGAAGGCTACAAAGGGGCGTTCAGCTCCATCTTCGATGCGAACGTAACAACACTGATTAAGGTTCTTATCCTGTATGCAGTGGGTACTGGCGCTATCAAAGGCTTTGCGATTACCACCGGTATCGGTGTTGCAACGTCGATGTTTACCGCTATTGTCGGCACCCGTGCCATCGTGAACCTGCTGTACGGCGGCAAGCGCGTCAAAAAGCTGTCTATCTGAGGAGTGCGTTGTGGCACAGGAATATACTGTTGAACAATTAAACCACGGCCGTAAAGTCTGGGACTTTATGCGCTGGGACTACTGGGCCTTCGGCATTTCAGGTTTTCTGCTGATTCTGTCCATCGTCATTATGGGCGTGAAAGGCTTTAACTGGGGTCTCGATTTTACCGGCGGTACGGTAATTGAAATTTCCCTGGAAAAACCGATCGATATGGACCAGATGCGCGAATCGCTGCAGAAAGCGGGCTTTGAAGAGCCGCTGCTGCAGAACTTCGGCAGCAGCCGCGATATCATGGTGCGTATGCCTCCGGTACACGATGCCAACGGCAGCCAGGAGCTGGGTAGCAAGGTTCTGAAGGTCATCAACGAATCGACCAGCCAGAATGCGGCGGTGAAGCGTATTGAGTTTGTCGGCCCGAGCGTGGGCGCGGATCTGGCGCAAACCGGTGCGATGGCGCTGATGGTGGCGCTGATCTCCATCCTGATCTACGTTGGCTTCCGCTTCGAGTGGCGCCTGGCGGCAGGTGTGGTTATCGCTCTGGCGCACGACGTGGTGATCACCATGGGGGTACTGTCGCTGTTCCACATTGAGATTGACCTGACGATTGTGGCATCCCTGATGTCCGTTATCGGTTACTCGCTGAACGACAGTATCGTGGTATCTGACCGTATTCGTGAAAACTTCCGTAAGATCCGTCGCGGTACGCCGTACGAAATCTTTAACGTGTCGTTGACCCAGACGTTGCACCGTACCTTGATCACATCCGGAACGACCTTGATGGTTATCCTGATGCTGTATCTCTTCGGTGGCCCGGTACTGGAAGGCTTCTCGCTGACCATGCTGATTGGTGTCACCATCGGTACGGCGTCGTCTATCTACGTCGCGTCCGCTCTGGCACTGAAACTCGGCATGAAGCGCGAGCACCTGCTCCAGCAGAAAGTCGAGAAAGAAGGGGCGGATCAGCCGTCCATTCTGCCGTAAGGCGACGTTTAGCGCGTTATCGAAATCCCGGTCTGTTGACCGGGATTTTTTTTATCTGCTCCTGACAAACACTCCTGACAGTATGCTGTCAGGAGCCCTGTCGTAGACTCTTTTCGAACCCAAACAACAGTCAGGAGGATGTATGAAAACCGTAATTAACTGGTTTGAAATCCCGGTCACGGATATGGATCGCGCGATTAATTTTTATGAGCCAATAATGCAGGTTTCGTTAAAACGCGAGAAGATGGACTGCGCTGAACTGGCCGTTTTCCCGCATGAGGACCCGGGTACCGGCGGGGCGCTGGCGAAATTTGAGGGCATTGTACCGTCTCATGAAGGCGCTATTATCTACCTGCATACTGACAATCTGGCGGCCACGCTCGATCGCATCGTTACCGCAGGCGGCGAGTGCGTATTCGGGCCGCTGGAATTGCCGCGCGGCATTGGCACTATCGCTCTGTTTACCGACAGCGAAGGTAATCGCGTAGGCCTCCATCAACCTGCCTGAGAGCGGAATACGATATGACCCGACGCGCTGACCGTTTGTTCCAGATTGTGCAGATCCTGCGGGGCAGGCGTCTGACAACGGCAGCGCATCTGGCGGAACGGCTTGGCGTGTCCGAGCGCACGGTCTACCGCGATATCCGCGACCTTTCACTTTCCGGCGTGCCGGTGGAAGGTGAGGCGGGAAGCGGATACCGGCTGATGTCGGGTTTTGACCTGCCGCCGCTGATGCTGACAAACAGGGAGTCAGAGGCGCTGATCGTCGCGATTCGCCTGCTCAAAACCTGGGGAGGTGAGTCGCTGTCGCGCGAGCTGGAGTCGGCGCAGGAAAAGGTGCTGGCTATCCTGCCGGAGGAGAGTCGGCGAAAGGCGGAACAGGCGCGTATCTACGCCCCGGACTTTTGCATGCAAAGCCACTCCCGCAGCCATTTTGACATGTTTCATCAGGCGATTTCCGCCCAGCGCGTGCTGGCGCTGCATTACCGTGATGAAGCCGGACAGCTCTCTAAGCGTGAGGTTCAGCCGCTGGGGCTGTTCTTCTGGGGTGAGCGCTGGCTGCTGGCGGCGTGGTGCGAACGGCGCGATGACTATCGCTGTTTCCGGCTCGACAGATGCCTCAATATTGTGACTACAGAGAGGCGGTTTAGCGAGAGTGCGGACAGGTCTTTGGCTGATTTTTTGCGCAAGGTGAGGCAGTAAAAAGCCGGGTGGCGAGGTAAAAGCAAAACGGCAACGATGTTGCCGTTTTTTTGTGTTTGCGCCCTCTCCCGTGGGAGAGGGAAGGAGTGAGGGCACTCGCCCGCACAATCTCGCACTGGTTAGAAGTTATAACCCACAACCAGGTAACCACCCCAGCCGGTAGAACGGACGCTGAAGTCGCCATTGCCGAAGTTCAGGCTCGCGTCGTCGTTCCACTGGCCACCGTTGTGCCAGTAACGCGCTACAACAGAGTAGTGCCAGTGATCGTAGTTCAGCGCCAGGATGTGGCTGGAGGCGATGGAATCGTTGGTGCGCGCTTTCTTACCGTTCAGGTCGCGGAAGTCGTTGTCGCCCAGATCTGAACCCCAGTCAAAGTTGGTGAAGCCGATGTAGCTCAGGTTGCCGCCCCACAGCTGGGTAATTGGCACAAAGTATTTCACTTTGAAACGGTAGCCATCCCACTCGTTTTCGTTCGCGGCACCGTAGTTCTGCCACTGGTACTTAGCGTACACGTTCAGAGACAGGCTCATTGGCAGGCCGGTATCGATGTCCGTACCCAGACCCATGTACCAGGTGCTCTGGCGACCGGACTTGTTGCGGCCCATGTCGTAGATGTAGTTGTTCGCGAAGTACCACTCTTTGAACGGACCAAACGCCAGGCTGGTTCCGGTCAACTTATCAATAGAGAAGCGTGGTTCAATTTCCATGAACAGCGGGGAACCATGGTTCCAGATACCTTTCGCGTCGGTGTTACCACCGAAGAAGACCGGCGCATCCATATAGCCATAGAAATCAAACCAGTCTTTCTTGGCGAACGCTTCATATTCCAGGTAGGTATCGTTACGGATCTGAGGTCCGAAGCGGGTGTGGTAGCTGCCAACCACGTTAACGCTCTGGTGCCACCAGTCGGAGAGGTATTGCGGTTTGTCGTTTTCCGCTGCGTTAACAGTGAAAGAGGAGGACAGTGCCAGCACGGCGCCAGCTGCGAGTAATGTTTTTTTCATAATCATGCCACTGATTGAAATTCCCTTCCGGGAGTGAAAAATGCGCGAATTGCGTTTCTAAATATTTCGTGTTTCTGCGGTGCCTATTATAGGAATCCCTGCTCACAAAAATATGTGTTGTTTCACATATCTCTCACACGCGTAATCGATTGCGTTCACGTTTGCGTACTTTAAACGGCCGGGATTGTAGCGGCAATCATTTATGTTGCCAATCCATACGAAATGTAAATGTTAGCGGAGTGACATTTCACTCCGCTTAAGAGGATGGGATTACTGCGCGGCGGGTTGAATGTCGTGAATGCGGATAAAGCCCAGCTGTTCTGGGGTGAGCCCACTCAGCTGTAGCGGGATATCAACATCGCTTGGGGCCAGCGTGCTGGCCGGGGCGGTGAACAGCTGGTTCTTCACGTTCACTTCCTGGTAATTCTCCGTGGTGCCCTGGATCTGTCCCCACTCCACGGTACCGCTGAAGGCTGGAAGCGGATCGTTGGATTCGCCCTGGATACGTAATGTTGCGCGCGTACCATCGGCATTCGCCGCCACGTTCACCAGCGACATTTTCAGCGTGCCGACCTGGCTGTTCAGGCGCGCAGGCGTGTTCGCGCCCGGCAGCAGATAAACCCCGCTGCTGGATTTGGCGTTCAGCGCGTTTTGCTGGGTGATCTTCACCGTTTCTTTGTTCAGTTTGTCCAACGCCGTATTGAGCGTATTCACGCTCTGTTTCATTTGACGGACTTCGGTTTGCTGTGCACAGGCGCTAAGGGTGAAGAGGCTCCCCACCAGCAAAATTTTCAGGTAACGTCTTGTCATTGCGTTTATTTCCTTGAAATAACGGATCGCTCTAATGATAGCCAGCATCATTGTGTCAGACATAGATCCTTTATCTCAAAAAGCTCTTCCTTTGTTGTCAGGCCAGATCAGGGTAAAATGAAAATCAGTTAACCGGATAACAGGGATACCGTATGCATTGCCCATTCTGCTCCGCTGTGGATACCAAAGTCATCGACTCTCGTCTTGTGGGCGAGGGGTCATCCGTCCGCCGTCGTCGGCAGTGTCTGGTGTGCAACGAGCGTTTCACGACCTTTGAGGTTGCAGAGCTGGTAATGCCGCGCGTGGTAAAAAGTAACGACGTGCGCGAGCCGTTCAATGAAGAAAAGCTGCGCAGCGGAATGCTGAAAGCTCTCGAAAAACGGCCCGTCAGCGCAGACGATGTCGAAATGGCGTTAAACCACATCAAGTCTCATCTTCGTGGCTTAGGTGAGCGCGAGGTGCCGAGCAAGATGATCGGCAACCTGGTGATGGAACAGCTGAAAAAGCTTGATAAGGTCGCCTATATCCGCTTCGCCTCTGTCTACCGCAGTTTCGAAGATATCAAAGAGTTTGGCGAAGAGATCGCCCGCTTACAGGATTAAGCTCATGCACGATGAGATGTACATGGCGCGCGCCATGAAGCTGGCGCAGCGCGGTCGTTTTACTACCCATCCCAACCCAAACGTCGGGTGCGTGATCGTTAAAGATGGCGAGATCGTGGGGGAGGGGTTTCACTATCGTGCAGGCGAGCCGCATGCTGAGGTTCATGCGCTGCGCATGGCTGGCGAGAAGGCGCGCGGCGCCACGGCCTACGTTACGCTTGAGCCCTGCAGCCATCACGGGCGTACGCCGCCGTGCTGCGAAGCGCTGATTGCCGCCGGTGTTTCACGCGTGGTCGCCTCGATGCAGGACCCGAATCCGCAGGTGGCTGGACGCGGTCTGTATCGACTCCAGCAGGAAGGCATTGACGTCAGCCATGGGCTAATGATGCAGGACGCGGAAGCGATTAACAAAGGCTTCCTGAAGCGTATGCGCACGGGGTTCCCCTATATCCAGCTTAAGCTGGGCGCCTCGCTGGATGGACGCACGGCGATGGCAAGCGGCGAGAGCCAGTGGGTAACTTCGCCTCAGGCAAGGCGCGATGTGCAACGTCTGCGTGCGCAAAGCCATGCTATCCTCACCAGCAGTGAAACCGTTCTGGCTGACGATCCGGCCATGACCGTGCGCTGGGACGAACTGAATGCCGATACCCAGGCGCTCTATCCTCAGGAAAACCTGCGTCAGCCGCTGCGTATTATTATTGATAGCCAGAACCGCGTGACGCCGGAGCACCGCATCGTGCAGCAGCCGGGTGAAACCTGGATTGCCCGCACGAAGGAAGATACGCGCGAATGGCCGGAAGGCGTGCGCAGTATTATGGTGCCGGAGCATAACGGCCATCTGGATCTCGTGGTGCTGATGATGCTGCTCGGCAAGCAGCAGGTGAACAGCATCTGGGTCGAAGCGGGGCCAACCCTCGCCGGTGCGCTCTTACAGGCCGGGCTGGTGGATGAACTGATTGTTTACGTTGCGCCTAAACTGTTAGGGCACGACGCGCGCGGCCTGTTTGTGCTGCCCGGCCTTGAAAAACTGGCCGAAGCACCACAACTCAAATTTAGCGAGATTCGTCCGGTGGGTCCGGATGTCTGCCTCCACTTAACGACAGCGTAATTGCTCCCGAAATAGGGAAGCAGTGCGCAAAGTATTATGATAAAATCCGCCCCCCTGCGGGGCCAAATGAACCCGTAAAGGAAGAGTATGAACATTATTGAAGCTGCTGTAGCTACCCCGGACGCTCGCGTCGCCATCACCATTGCGCGTTTCAACAACTTCATCAATGACAGCCTGCTGGAAGGTGCCATTGACGCCCTGAAACGTATCGGCCAGGTTAAAGATGACAATATTACCGTTGTTTGGGTTCCAGGTGCTTACGAACTGCCACTGGCAGCGGGCGCGCTGGCGAAAACCGGTAAATACGACGCGGTGATTGCACTGGGTACCGTTATTCGTGGCGGCACTGCGCACTTCGAATACGTTGCGGGCGGTGCAAGCAACGGTCTGGCACACGTTGCACAGGACGCTGAAATTCCTGTCGCGTTCGGCGTGCTGACCACTGAAAGTATTGAACAAGCCATCGAACGTGCTGGCACTAAAGCCGGTAACAAAGGTGCAGAAGCTGCACTGACCGCGCTTGAAATGATTAATGTATTGAAAGCCATCAAGGCCTGATTTTTTTGTAAGGGGAATTCCGTGAAACCTGCTGCTCGTCGCCGCGCCCGTGAATGTGCCGTCCAGGCACTTTACTCCTGGCAGTTGTCCCAGAACGACATCGCTGATGTTGAGTACCAGTTCCTGTCAGAACAGGACGTGAAAGACGTTGACGTTCTGTACTTCCGTGAACTGCTGTCGGGAGTGGCGACTAATAGCGCGTATCTCGATGGTCTGATGAAACCTTACCTGTCCCGTCTGCTCGAAGAGCTGGGTCAGGTAGAAAAAGCAGTGTTGCGTATCGCGCTGTTTGAGCTGTCTAAACGTGATGATGTGCCGTATAAAGTGGCCATCAACGAAGCGATCGAACTGGCGAAAACCTTCGGCGCTGAAGACAGCCACAAGTTTGTAAACGGCGTACTTGATAAAGCAGCACCTGCGATCCGTCCCCACAAAAAGTGATCCGCAAACCGGAGTCCTGCGTTGCCTGACGGGCAGTGCGGCTCCGGTTTTTTCTTTTATTTGCTGAGGCATAACGTATGGCATGCGGCGAATTCTCCCTGATTGCCCGTTATTTCGACCGTGTCAGAACCTCTCGTCTTGATGTTGAAACCGGCATTGGCGATGACTGTGCACTTCTCAATATTCCCGAAAAACAGACGCTGGCAATCAGCACCGACACCTTAGTGTGCGGACGTCATTTTTTACCGGATATCGATCCTGCCGATCTGGCGTATAAAGCGCTGGCGGTGAACGTGAGCGATCTGGCGGCAATGGGCGCCGATCCCGCGTGGCTGACGCTGGCACTGACGCTGCCTGAGGTGGATGAAGCCTGGCTTGAAGCCTTCAGCGATGCGCTGTTCGAGCAGCTCAACTACTACGATATGCAGCTGATTGGCGGCGATACCACTGCCGGGCCGCTGTCGATGACGCTGGCGATCCACGGCTATGTGCCGCTCGGTCGCGCGCTGAAGCGCTCAGGCGCAAAACCCGGCGACTGGATCTACGTGACCGGTACGCCAGGCGACAGCGCGGCAGGGCTGGCGATTCTGCAGGATCGCTTAACCGTGAAGGACGCTGACGATGCGGCATATCTGGTGAAACGCCATCTGCGCCCGACGCCGCGTATTCTGCACGGTCAGGCGCTGCGCGAGCGGGCAAGCTCGGCTATCGATCTCTCTGACGGTCTCATCTCAGACCTCGGCCATATTTTGAAGGCCAGCGGCGTCGGCGCACGCGTTGACCTGGACCTGTTCCCGCTGTCAGAGCAACTGCTTCGCCATGTGGAGCCTGAGCAGGCCCTGCGCTGGGCGCTCTCCGGTGGCGAAGATTATGAGCTGTGCTTTACCGTGCCGGAACTGAACCGTGGGACGCTGGATGTCGCGTTAGCGCATCTCGGCGCGAAATTTACCTGCATCGGTCAGATCATGCCGGAAAGCGAAGGGCTGAAGTTTGTGAAAGACGGTGCGCCTGTGACGCTGGACTGGAAAGGGTACGATCACTTCGCGTAAGTTTGTGCGCTCTGTATTGCCGGGTGGCGGCTATGCCTTACCCGGCCTACGGATTATAAGGTTTAGAAGAGGTATTACTTAAACCCCACCACCGGATGCTGCTGATACGGCGTCTCCAGCTCGGCAATCTGCTCCGGCGTCAGCGTGATATCCACCGCATTCAGCAGTTCATCAAGCTGCTCTTCCCGGGATGTGCCGATAATCGGTGCCGCGACGCCGCGTTTCCCCAGCAGCCACGCCAGCGCCACCTGGGCGCGGGTTGCTCCGGTATCGTCGGCGATCCCGGCTAGGCGTTCGGCAATTAGCGCATCGCTGGCCTCTGTTCCTTCGTACAGGTTTTTTCCCACTTCATCCGATACCAGGCGGGCCGTGGTTTCTCCCCACGGGCGGGTCAGCCGGCCGCGGGCGAGCGGGCTCCACGGGATCACCGCCACGCCCTCCTGATGGCACAGCGGCAACATCTCTCGCTCTTCTTCACGATAGATCAGATTGTAGTGATCCTGCATGGTGACAAAGCGCGCCCAGCCGTGCTGCGCCTGGAGGTCCAGCGTCTGTGCAAACTGCGACGCGTGCATAGACGACGCGCCGATGTAGCGCGCTTTACCGGCCTTTACGACGTCGTTGAGCGCTTCAAGCGTCTCCTCGATCGGCGTGTTGTAATCCCAGCGGTGAATTTGCAGCAGATCGACGTAATCCATGTTCAACCGTCTGAGGCTGTCATCAATTGAACGCAGGATTTGCGCGCGAGAAAGGCCCTGAGGCAGGTCGCCCACCGGGTAGTACACCTTGGTGGCGACCACGATTTCATCACGACGAGCAAAATCACGCAGGGCGCGACCCACAATCTCCTCGCTGCTGCCATCGGAGTAGCTGTTGGCGGTGTCAAAGAAGTTAATGCCGCCCTCGATGGCGCGTTTGATAATTGGACGGCTGCTCTCTTCCGGCAGCGTCCAGGCGTGATTTCCCCGATCGGGTTCGCCAAAGGTCATGCATCCCAGACAAAGCCGGGAAACCTTGAGGTCGGTTTTTCCTAATGTAGTGTATTGCACGGTCCGCTCCTGCTGTTTAAACACCAGGTTTAAGCATAGCAGGAGCGGAAAAGGGGAGGGATTAGTCCAGCCAGCTGCGGATTTTGGCTTCGATACCGGCCGCGTCCAGGCCAACTGCCGCGCGGGCTTCGTCCTGGGTACCCTGAGGAATAAAATGATCCGGCAGGCCGAGGTTCAGCACCGGAACGGCTTTACGGTTTGCCATCAGCACCTCGTTCACGCCGCTTCCCGCACCGCCCATAATGGCGTTTTCTTCCAGCGTGACCAGCACGTCGTGGCTTTCCGCCATACTCAGGATCAGGGACTCATCGAGCGGCTTCACAAAGCGCATATCCACCAGGGTGGCATTCAGCATTTCAGCCACTTTCGCGGCCTCCGGCATCAGCGTACCGAAGTTCAGGATCGCCACTTTCTCACCGCGACGCTTCACCAGGCCTTTACCGATCGCCAGTTTTTCCAGCGGCTCCAGCTCAACGCCCACCGCATTACCGCGCGGGTAGCGAACGGCGCTTGGACCATCCTGATAGTGGTAGCCGGTAAACAGCATCTGACGACATTCGTTCTCGTCGCTTGGCGTCATGACAACCATATCGGGAATACAGCGCAGGAACGACAGGTCAAACGCGCCCTGGTGCGTCTGGCCGTCTGCACCGACAATGCCCGCGCGATCGATAGCAAACAGCACCGGCAGCTTCTGAATAGCCACGTCGTGGATCACCTGATCGTAGGCGCGCTGCAGGAAGGTAGAATAGATAGCGACAACCGGCTTATAGCCGCCAATGGCCAGACCCGCTGCAAACGTCACCGCGTGCTGCTCGGCAATGGCCACGTCGAAATACTGGTCAGGGTATTTTTTAGAGAACTCCACCATGCCGGAGCCTTCACGCATGGCCGGGGTGACCGCCATCAGCTTGTTGTCTTTGGCCGCGGTTTCGCACAGCCAGTCGCCAAAGATTTTTGAATAGCTCGGCATGCCGCCGCTGCTTTTGGGCAGACAGCCGCTGGACGGATCAAATTTCGGTACCGCGTGGAAGGTAATTGGATCTTTTTCCGCCGGTTCGTAGCCACGCCCTTTTTTGGTCATGATGTGCAGGAACTGCGGTCCTTTCAGGTCGCGCATGTTCTTGAGCGTGGTCACCAGACCCAGCACGTCATGGCCGTCAACCGGGCCGATATAGTTGAAGCCCAGCTCTTCAAACAGGGTACCCGGCACGACCATGCCTTTGATGTGCTCTTCGGTGCGCTTGAGCAGCTCTTTGATCGGCGGTACGCCGGAGAAGACTTTCTTGCCGCCTTCGCGCAGCGAGGAGTAAAGCTTGCCGGAAAGCAGCTGAGCCAGATGGTTGTTCAGGGCGCCGACATTTTCGGAAATCGACATTTCGTTATCGTTAAGGATAACCAGCATGTCCGGCTTAATGTCGCCCGCGTGGTTCATAGCCTCAAAGGCCATACCGGCGGTGATAGCACCGTCGCCAATCACGCAGACGGTGCGGCGCTGTTTGTTCTCTTTTTCGGCGGCAACGGCAATACCGATGCCCGCTGAAATGGAGGTGGAGGAGTGGCCGACGCTCAATACGTCATATTCGCTCTCACCGCGCCACGGGAAGGGGTGCAGGCCGCCTTTCTGTCGAATGGTGCCAATTTTATCGCGACGTCCGGTCAGAATTTTGTGCGGATATGCCTGGTGCCCTACGTCCCAGATCAGCTGATCGAACGGCGTGTTATAGACGTAATGCAGCGCCACGGTCAGCTCAACCGTGCCAAGCCCGGAGGCGAAATGGCCGCTGGAGCGGCTAACGCTGTCGAGCAGGTAGCGACGCAGCTCGTCGCACAGCTTCGGCAGGCTCTCTTTCGGCAACAGACGTAACTCCTGGGTGGAGTCAACTAACGCCAGTGTCGGGTATTTGGCAATATCAAAACTCATCAAAGGCTCATCGAGATAGTGTGTTTATTTATCACGCTGGATTATATAGTCCGCTAGCGCTTCCAGTGCCGAGGTATCCAGCGATTGCGCGGCCAGCTGATTCAGAGACTGGCGGGCATCGTCTATTAGATCCCGGGCTTTACGTTGGGCTTGCTCAAGGCCCAGCAGGGCGGGGTAGGTACTTTTGCCAAGCTGCTGGTCCGCACCCTGACGTTTTCCCAATGTTGCAGTATCGCCCACCACATCCAGAATGTCATCCTGAACCTGGAACGCCAGACCGATACTTTCTGCGTATCTGTCCAGAATCGGCAGGGCTTTGCGCCCTTGCTCACCCGCGCTCAGCGCGCCCAGGCGTACGGCTGAACGAATCAGCGCTCCGGTTTTATGGCGATGAATACGCTCCAGCTGTTCCAGATTAACCTGACGTCCTTCCGCGTCCAGATCCAGGGCCTGGCCGCCGCACATGCCGGCCACGCCGCTGGCCTTTGCCAGTTCGGAGATCATCGCCAGGCGGTCGCGGTCAGCCACTTCAGCCATCGGCGCGTCGCTTAGAATCGAGAAGGCCAGCGTTTGCAGGGCATCACCCGCCAGAATGGCATTCGCCTCGCCAAACTTGATATGGCAGGTCGGTTGACCCCGACGCAAATCGTCGTCGTCCATTGCCGGTAAATCATCGTGGATCAGCGAGTAGGCATGGATGCACTCAACGGCGGCTGCCGGAGCGTCCAGCGTGTTATCGCTGATGCCAAACATATTGCCTGTGGCGTAGACCAGAAACGGGCGCAGGCGCTTTCCACCCAAGAGTGCGCCATAGTGCATGGCTTCAACCAGTGGAGTGTTCTGAAAAGGCTGTGGCGCAATAAAACGGCGCAGGGCGTCGTTGGCGCGCACGACGCGCGCCTGAAGCTCGTTGGCAAAATCCATTTACTCGGCGTCCGGTGTGAATGGCGTGGTTTTCGCGTCTTCGCTGTCGGAAAGCAGGATCTGCACGCGCTGTTCGGCCTGCTGCAGTTTGACCTGCCCCTGGCGCGCCAGCTGCACGCCGCGCTCGAATTCGTTGAGCGCCTCTTCCAGCGGGAGATCGCCGCTCTCAAGGCGGGTGACAATTTGCTCCAGTTCACTCAGCGCAGTTTCAAAACTGGCCGGTGCGTCGTTCTTCTTCGGCATAGTGAATTGACTCTTATATTCTTCGCCCCGACATGGTAACGGACTCAGGGCAATTATCAAATAACGCGCAATGTGCACAGGAGCGGCGCGATGGTGGTATACTTGCGCGCCTGGATGCAGCCACGGGTGTGGGCTGCTGTACTCTTTTCCATTACAAGCCTTAATACGCTTGCCTAAGAAACATTGCCGCCATGAAGTTTATCATTAAATTGTTCCCTGAAATCACCATCAAAAGCCAATCTGTGCGTTTGCGCTTTATTAAAATTCTCACCGGGAACATTCGTAACGTATTAAAGCACTACGACGAGACCCTCGCCGTGGTGCGCCACTGGGACCACGTGGAAGTGCGCGCCAAAGACGAAAACAAACGTCAGGATATTCGCGACGCCCTGACCCGTATTCCGGGGATCCACCATATTCTGGAAGTGGAAGACGTCCCGTTCAGCGATATGCACGACATCTTCGAGAAAGCGCTGGTTCAGTACCGCGACCAGATCGAAGGCAAAACCTTCTGCGTACGCGTGAAGCGTCGCGGTAAGCACGAGTTTAGCTCCATTGAAGTGGAACGTTACGTTGGCGGCGGTCTTAACCAGCACGTCGAGTCTGCGCGCGTGCGTCTGACCAACCCGGACGTGACCGTCAATCTGGAGATCGAAAACGATCGCCTGCTGCTGGTGAAAGGGCGCTATGAAGGCATCGGCGGCTTCCCGATCGGGACGCAGGAAGATGTTCTGTCTCTGATCTCCGGCGGCTTCGACTCCGGCGTCTCCAGCTATATGCTGATGCGTCGCGGCTGCCGCGTGCACTACTGCTTCTTCAACCTGGGCGGCGCGGCGCACGAAATCGGCGTTCGTCAGGTGGCGCATTACCTGTGGAACCGCTTCGGCAGCTCCCACCGCGTGCGTTTTGTGGCGATCAACTTCGAACCTGTGGTCGGCGAAATCCTTGAGAAAGTGGACGACGGCCAGATGGGCGTTATCCTGAAGCGCATGATGGTGCGCGCGGCGTCCAAAGTGGCTGAGCGCTACGGCGTGCAGGCGCTGGTCACCGGCGAAGCGCTGGGCCAGGTCTCCAGCCAGACGCTGACCAACCTGCGTCTGATCGACAACGTGTCTGATACCCTGATCCTGCGTCCGCTGATCTCCCACGACAAAGAGCACATCATCGATCTGGCCCGCGAAATCGGCACCGAAGATTTTGCCCGCACCATGCCGGAATACTGCGGCGTGATCTCAAAAAGCCCGACCGTTAAAGCGGTGAAGGCGAAGATTGAAGCGGAAGAAGAGAACTTCGATTTTGCCATCCTGGACAAAGTGGTGGAGGAAGCCTCCAACATTGATATCCGTGAGATTGCCCAGCAGACCGAACAGGAAGTGGTTGAAGTTGAAACCGTCAGCGGTTTTGGTGCCAGCGATGTAATTGTGGATATTCGTTCTATCGATGAACAGGATGCCAGCCCGCTGAACGTCGAAGGCGTTGAGGTGGTTTCTCTGCCGTTCTACAAGCTGAGCACGAAATTTGGCGATCTCGACAAGAGCAAAACGTATCTGCTGTGGTGCGAGCGCGGGGTGATGAGCCGCCTGCAGGCGCTGTATCTGCGCGAGCAGGGCTTTGCGAATGTGAAGGTGTATCGCCCGTAGTTTCTTGCGGGGGAGTGCGGCCTGATGCCCTCACCCCGACCCTCTCCCACGGGGAGAGGGCGCAAACATTAAAAACGGCAACCTGAGGTTGCCGTTTTGCTTTTACCTAACGCCACCCGGCTTTTTATTCGTAATAATTATAAATCCCCGCCGGCATCACCAGCGATGACGCCACTTCGTACGCTTTTTCACGCCCGACCAGCAGGTCAATAATCTTTAAGCCAAAATCAATCGCGGTGCCTGGCCCCTGGCTGGTCAGCAGGTTGACGCGCGGATCCCAGACCACGCGTTTATCCACCCACTGGTCTTCCGGAATGGTCTCTTTCAGCCCCGGGAAGCCGGTCATGTTGCCGATGGGGAAGATGTCATGCGGAACCAGAACCGTGCCGGCGGCGGCGCAGATGGCTGCGACGATCCGACCGGACAAGTGGAACTGACGCACGGTCTCAACCAGCAGCGGGCTGTCGCGAAAATACTCTGCGCCTTTCAGGCCACCCGGCAGGACGATGATGTCGTAATCCCCGTCCGCCACCTGCACAAGCGGGGCATCCGCGAGGAGCTTCACCCCGCGCGAGCAGGTGACGGCCAGATTACCGTCGCTGGCGACGCTGGCGGTTGTCACGGTGATGCCGCCGCGCACCATTAAATCAATGGTGGTGACCGCTTCTGTCTCTTCGCTACCAGGGGCGAGGCAGATCAGTGCCGACGCGCTCATATTCACTCTCCTTACGTTTAACCAGGTCATACAGACGGGCGTTTTCCGGCACGGCGATACCGTGCGCGCGGGCGCGTTTTAGCAGATAGCCGGTAATGTAGTCGATCTCCGTGTGGCGTAATGCCCGAACGTCCTGCAACATCGAGGAGATGTTTTCTGCGGTACTCTCAATAACCTGCTCGACATAACAGCGTAAATCGTCCGCTGAGGTATGCAGGCCTTCCCGCTCAACGACCGCCGCGACTTCCGCACACAGCGTCGCAACGTCCTGCGGATGATTTTTTAGCTCCCCGTTTGGACAGTCCCACAGCGCCGTCAGCGGATTAATCACGCAGTTTACGGCCAGCTTGCGCCAGAGCTGAGGACGAATATGGTTATGCCAGGCCACGTCCGGCAACACCTTCTGCAGGACATCGGCAAGATAACTGTAGTCCCCATCCTGCGTTCTGGCGGGGCCAATATGCGTCACGCCGCTGGCGACATGCACGATGATGTTGCCGTCGCGGCGGGCGGCGTGAGTGGTCGTCGCCATCAGCAGGGGCTGAGGGACGCTTTTCAGCTCATCGAGCGTCCCCATGCCGTTATGCAGCAGCAGTATGGGGGAAGTGGGGGGGAGTTGCGCGGCCAGTGTTTTCACCGCGTCTGAGACCTGCCACGCCTTGAGCGTCACCAGCAAAAGGTCGCTTTGCGCCAGGAAATCAGGATCGTTGGCGGTGAGCGATTCGTTAAAGATGCTTCCGTCTTCACCAATCAGGTTCACGCTGCAATAGGGCTGGGGCACGCGCAGCCAGCCCTGAACCTCATGTCCGTGCTTGCACAGCGCGGTCAGCCACAGTTGGCCAAGCGCTCCGCATCCGAGCACTGTAATTTTCATTGTTCCTCCTCACCTGCAACTGCGCCAGGTGTTACAGCTTAATTATACAGCTAAGCTTCTGTTGAGTTATGCCTCGTAGCGGGTATTATGCAACGCAACAAAAGTGAAGGGAGAAGAAAAGATGCCATCTTTCGATATTGTTTCCGAAGTTGATATCCAGGAAGTTCGCAACGGCGTTGAGAACGCAACCCGCGAAGTTGAGTCACGTTTCGATTTTCGTGGCGTTGAGGCGTCGTTTGAGCTGAACGATGCAAATAAGACTATTAAGGTGCTGAGCGAGTCTGATTTCCAGGTGAATCAGCTGCTCGACATTCTGCGCGCCAAGCTGTTAAAACGCGGCATTGAAGGGACGTCTCTGGATGTTCCGGAAGAGTTTGTGCACAGCGGTAAAAACTGGTTTGTTGAAGCCAAGCTGAAGCAGGGCATTGAGAGCGCGGTGCAGAAGAAGATCGTTAAGCTCATCAAAGACAGCAAGCTGAAGGTGCAGGCGCAGATCCAGGGTGAAGAAATTCGCGTCACCGGCAAGTCCCGTGATGACCTGCAGTCGGTGATGGCGCTGGTGCGCGGCGGCGATCTGGGACAACCGTTCCAGTTTAAAAACTTCCGCGATTAACGTAAAAAAGCCCGGTTTAACCGGGCTTTTTTTTAGGCTTTGAGCGTCTGTTCGACCTCAAAGCGGTTGGTCATTTTGCTGTCTATTTTGACGTAAGCGCTGCGTTCTTCCGGCACAATAAGCACCTCGGTCACGCCCTCTTTTGCTTCCAGACGCTGCTTCAGCGCATCGCTAATTTCCACATCGTCCGGGATTTCTACCCGCAGGCTGCTCACGTAGCGCGGCTCTTTCATGGTGCTGGCAACCAGCAGCCAGACTGTCGCCAGCAGCGCGCCTGCAAGAAACACGGTTTGCGAATCAAACAGACCGTCCACCCAGCCGCCAAGCGAGCCGCCGATCGCCACGCCGAGAAACTGGCTGGTGGAGTAAATGCCCATTGCCGTGCCTTTGTAACCGGCGGGGGACTCTTTGCTGATCAGCGACGGGAGCAGGGCCTCCATCAGGTTAAAGGCCAGGAAGAAGAGCTGCACGCCGGCAATCAGTTCCCAGAAGTGCGGGCCGGAACCCCAGAGCACGATCTCGGCAATCAGCAGGACTGCCACGCAGCCCACGAAGACGCGCTTCATTTTGCGCTTCACTTCGGCGTAAATGATAAACGGCACGACGGAGACAAACGAAATTAGCATCGTGACCAGATAAATTTTCCAGTGCTCTGACGCCGGGAAGCCCGCAGCGGCAAGCTGGCCGGGCAGGGCGACAAAGGTCGACATCAGCAGGATGTGCAGACACATAATGCCAAAATTGAGCTTCAGCAGGCGTGGTTCAACAATCACTTTGCTGAAGCAGCCTTTTACCATCCCCGATTCACGGTTGAGGACGTGGTTTTTGCTGTCCGGCACCACCCACAGGGTTAAGGCAATCCCGAGGGTCGCCAGCACGGCAATCATCCAGAACAGGGCGTGCAGGCCAAGCGCATGGGTGATAATGGGGCCGAGCACCATCGCAATCGCAAAGGTGACGCCAAAGCTCACGCCGATGAAGGCCATCGCTTTAGTGCGGTTCTGCTCGCGGGTTAAGTCTGACAGCAGCGCCATCACCGCGGCGGCAATCGCGCCGGAGCCCTGGAGAGCGCGGCCGAGAATAATGCCCCAGATGGAGTGGGAGAGGGCGGCAATGACGCTCCCGAGGACAAAGACCAGCAGCCCGCCGACGATCAGCGGCTTTCGACCCACCCGGTCAGAGAGCAGGCCAAATGGGATCTGGAATACCGCCTGCGCCAGCCCGTAAATGCCAATGGCCAGGCCAATCAGCGCCTCGCTGGCTCCCTGCAGCGCCATACCGTACGTGGTCAGAACAGGCAGGACCATAAACATGCCTAGCATCCGTAGCGAGAAGACAGTCCCTAAGCCCCAGGTCGCGCGAAGCTCGCCTGGCGTCATTTTATAATCGTTCATTACCACCTCAGTTCAAAAGCAGGCCATAGTGTAGTGCGGGGAAGGGGCGGGGTAAATAAAGGGTTATTTAACAAATATTACATGCGTTATTAATAGATTCAGTGAATAAAAAAGGGTGCCGAAGCACCCCTTTATTCACCTGTTGTGGCTTACCAGACGTAAGTCAGCAGGTTGTGTGAATCCGGCACCATGAAGTCCACGGACATCATCACGGACAGAGAGGTGATGGCGACAATCGAGAACACAAACAGTTTGCGCGCCCAGACTTTGTCATCTTCCACTTTGTAACCGCGCAGCGCCATACCGAGCCACCAGACGCTCACCGCAGCCGCTACCGCCAGATATTTGTATCCAGCGTAACCGCCGAGAGAGAGCATCAGCGTTGCAACAGCAAAGGCGATGATGTACAGCGTGATGTGGTTTTTAGCAACGGAAATGCCTTTCACGACCGGCAGAACCGGGATGTTCGCTGCCTGATAATCCTTGAAGCGGAAAATCGCGATGGCATAAGAGTGCGGCATCTGCCACAGGCTAAAGATAGCCAGCAGAATCAGCGCACCGCTGTCGAACTCGTTCGTGACCGCGCAGTAGCCAATCACCGGCGGTGCAGCGCCGGAGAGAGAACCAATCAGCGTGCCGTAGACGGAGTGACGCTTCATATACAGGCTGTAAACGCCCACATAAACCACGAACCCCATCACCCCCAGCCAGCAGGCCAGCGGGTTAGCACCAAACCACAGCAGCATAAAGCCAGCAATACCCAGCAAGGTGGCGTACACCAGCGAGACGGAAGGGGCGATCAGGCCTTTTACCAGCACCCGATTTTTGGTCCTTTCCATCTTCTTGTCGATATCCATGTCGATGTAGTTGTTAAATACACAACCGGACGCAACAACCAGTGAAACACCGACCAGCGTGTAAATAAAGAGGGTGTAATCAATGCTGCCTTTGGAGGCCAGCAGGAACCCTCCGATCACGGAGATCAGGTTGCCAAAGATGATGCCTGGTTTCGTTACTTGCAGGTATTGCTTAAACATACTCGCCGCTCTTAGTGAACCATCATGTTGTAGTTGAGGTTCCACATAATCCAGATGGAACCGACTACCAGGATAGCGATGATAATCACGGTAAAGATGAAAGCCGTCATGTTCCAGCCTTCATCGGACTTGGTGTTCATGTGCAGGAAGCAAACCAGATGCACCAGAATCTGAATCACCGCTGTCACCAGGATTGCACCCAGAATAACCGGTTTAGACGCAGAGCCGCTCATCACCATCCAGAACGGGATCACCGTCAGGATGATCGACAGGATGAAACCTGTCATGTAGGTTTTTACGCTACCGTGGGAAGCGCCATGATCGTTTGAATGACTCATTACATCGCCCCCATCAGATATACAACAGAGAACACACAGATCCACACCACGTCCAGGAAGTGCCAGAACAGACTCAGGCACATGATACGGGTACGGTTAGTGCTGGTCAGGCCGCGACGGGATACCTGGAACATCAGTACCGCCATCCAGATCAGACCAGAGGTTACGTGCAGACCGTGGGTACCTACCAGCGCGAAGAACGCGGACAGGAAGCCACTGCGGTCCGGGCCGAAGCCTTCCATGATCAGGTGATGGAATTCATAGATTTCCATCCCGATAAATCCAGCACCAAACAACCAGGTCAACGCCAGCCAGGAAACCACCTGGCTCTTGTTGTTTTTGTACATGGCGATAGCCGCCATGCCGTAGGTAATGGAGCTGAATAACAGCAGTGCGGTTTCAACCAGAACGAACGGCAGTTCAAAGATGTCCTTGCCAGCCGGGCCGCCCGCCGTGCCGTTCACCAGAACGGCATAGGTCGCGAACAGACAGCAGAACAGAATGCAGTCGCTCATCAGGTAGATCCAGAAACCGAAGACTTTGGTCGGTCCTGTATCGTGGTGCGCATGTTCATGCGCGTGGGCAGTCGAGTGCGCCAGAGTATCAGTTGCCATTTTTCAGCCCCGCTTTAGAAATCTCGTCGAAATGCTGATTTTCCAGCTTCTCAACTTCACGGACTGGTACGTAGTAGTCCACGTCCTCGTCAAAGCTCTTCACAATCCAGCTGATTACGATGCCGGCGAAGCCAACAATCGCCATCCACCAGATGTGCCAGATCATTGCGAAACCAAATACCGTAGCGAACGCGGCAATGACAATGCCCGCACCGCTGTTTTTCGGCATGTGGATCTCTTCGTAATGAGCAGGTTGCTTGTACGCTTCACCTTTTTCTTTCATTTCCCAGAATGCGTCGCGCTCATGAACCTGCGGCACAATGGCAAAGTTATAGAAAGGAGGTGGAGAAGAGGTCGCCCACTCCAGCGTACGGCCACCCCATGGGTCACCGGTCAGGTCACGGTTCTGGTCGCGGTCGCGAATAGACACGTAGAACTGAATCAGCTGGGACGCGATACCACAGGCAATCAGCACGGCACCGCCCGCTGCAACCATCAGCATTGGGTGGAACTGCGGATCGATCTGCTGGCTCAGACGACGGGTCATACCCATGAAGCCCAGCACGTACAGCGGCATAAATGCCACGAAGAAGCCGATGATCCAGAACCAGAACGCGCGTTTACCCCATTTTTCGTTCAGCGTGAAGCCGAACGCTTTTGGCCACCAGTAGGTTACGCCAGCGAAGCAGCCGAAGACTACGCCACCGATGATAACGTTATGGAAGTGCGCAATCAGGAACAGACTGTTGTGCAGAACGAAGTCAGCACCCGGTACCGCCAGCAGTACGCCGGTCATCCCACCTACGGAGAAGGTGACGATGAAGCCGATGGTCCACAGCATTGCTGAGTGGAACACGATACGGCCCTGGTACATGGTGAACAGCCAGTTGAAGATCTTAACCCCGGTAGGGATTGCGATAATCATGGTGGTAATACCGAAGAAGGCGTTTACGTTCGCGCCCGCACCCATGGTGAAGAAGTGGTGCAGCCAAACGATGAACGACAGAACGGTAATACACACGGTTGCCCACACCAGAGAGGTGTAACCAAACAGACGTTTACGCGAGAAGGTTGCCGCGATTTCGGAAAACACGCCGAAAACAGGCAGAACCAGAATGTACACTTCCGGGTGACCCCAGGCCCAAATCAGGTTGATGTACATCATCATGTTGCCACCCATATCATTCGTGAAGAAATGGGTGCCCAGGTAGCGGTCCAGGGTCAGCAGCGCGATGGTGACGGTCAGAATTGGGAAGGAGGCAATAATCAGGATGTTGGCGCACAGAGATGCCCAGGTAAATACCGGCATCTTGAACATGGTCATGCCTGGGGCACGCATCTTGATAATGGTCACAAAGAAGTTGATACCGGTCAGGGTAGTACCGACACCGGAGAGCTGAAGCGCCCAAATCCAGTAGTCGACGCCAACGCCCGGGCTGTACTCAATTCCTGACAGCGGTGGGTAAGCCAGCCAGCCGGTCTGCGCGAATTCGCCCACACCCAGTGACAGGTTAACCAGGATCACGCCGACAACCGTGAACCAGAAGCTCAGGTTGTTCAGGAACGGGAACGCCACGTCGCGCGCGCCGATTTGCAGCGGAACGACAACGTTCATCAGACCGATAACCAGCGGCATCGCCACGAAGAAGATCATGATAACGCCGTGGGCGGTAAAGATCTGATCGTAGTGGTGCGGTGGCAAGAAGCCGGCTTCACCCGCAGAAGCGAGTGCCTGCTGGCTACGCATCATGATCGCATCCGCAAAGCCACGAATTAACATGACGATACCGACGATGCAGTACATGATACCGAGTTTTTTGTGGTCAACCGAAGTCAGCCACTCGTTCCACAGGTAGCTCCACTTACCGAAGTAAGTGATTAAGGCCAGTAAGGCCGCGCCACCGATGATAATTGCAGCCACCGTAACCACGATAATCGGTTCATGGTAGGGCACTGCATCCAGTGTCAATTTTCCGAACATTTTCTTCCTCGGCCCCTTAGTGAGCGGTTTCCGCGTGGCTCATGTCCATGCCTTCCATACCTTCGTGCGCGCTGTGCTCGCCTTCAGGCTGGGTCATGTCCATGCTCTTGCCGTGATCCATAAATTTGCCAATAACGTCTTTGAACAAATCAGGTTTCACGTTAGAGAAGTACTCCACCTTGTTATATTCGCTTGGTGCAGCCACTTTTTCGAACGCCGCCATGTCAGACATGGTGTTTGGAGACTGCTTCGCTTTTTCAACCCACTGGTCGAAAGCGGCACGGTCTGGCGTTGCAATAGCTTTGAACTTCATACCTGAGAAGCCCGGGCCGCTATAGCTGGCGGAGATACCATCATAGGTGCCTGCTTCATTTGCGATCAGGTGCAGGTTAGTCTGCATACCGGCCATCGCGTAAATCTGGCTACCCAGACGTGGGATGAAGAAGGAGTTCATTACGGAGTTGGAGGTCACTTTGAACTGAACCGGAGTGTTCGCCGGGAAGGCGATTTCATTCACGGTAGCAATACCCTGCTCTGGATAGATGAAGAACCATTTCCAGTCCATGGAGACCACTTCAATGGTAATAGGTTTCTCATCGTGAACCAGCGGTTTGCTTGGCTCAAGTGCGTGAGTGGTTTTCCAGGTCAGTACGGCAAGGAACAGGATGATCAGAATAGGTACCGTCCAGACCACAGCTTCCACTTTATTGGAGTGTGACCAGTTAGGGCTATACTTCGCATCTTTATTGCTCGCACGATACTTCCAGGCGAAACCAACAGCCATCAAAATGGCAGGAATAACCACAATCAACATCAGGCCAAAAGCCGTCAATATCAGTGAACGTTGTTCCAGTCCAATCTGTCCTTTGGGGTCTAGTAGTGCAGAATCGCAGCCACTGAGTAATACAGTGCCCGCGAATAATGACAACCATCCCAAACTTTTATTGTATTTCCCGAGTCTCATTTAACGACCTCAATTCCACGGAGTCTGGTGGCGTTTAAAGTGTGCGGGCATTTTACGGGAAGGTTACATTACTGTAAACATCATTAGGCCTGTGTCAGGAAGGTGTTACCGGGTTCTGCCGCACGTGTCACAAGTGTTGCAAATTATGTCGGTCTTTATGACCGAAGCCGCATGGCGTGGGCTTTATAACGAAAGGACCCCCAAGCATACCTTAAAAGGGGCAATTGGTATAACCATTGTTGAAAATAAACAAAAAATTAACAATTAATTATCAATAAAAAGACATCTAAAAAACGAAAAATCAAACTCTCCTCTGCTGAATCGTTTAATGGAAAATAGCGTTTTGGAAAAGGAGCTAATAATTTCCAAATCCTATCCCGCACAAAACAACAAATATTTTTTTTAGCGGTTGTCGGCTATTTCGCCGTTATAATTTCGGTTAGTGATTACAACGGGAAATAACCTTTCGCATTTCTCTTCAGGTCATCTGCGTTTTACGCAACGCCATGAAATCGAGCAGGCCCCCGGTCAGGATCCCCGCGACGGCCAGCAGGGCGCCTGCGTCCAGCAGCAGGGTTTCCAGAGGGAGCGCCAGTGACGTGCTGGCATTAATAATGAGCACGACCAGCCAGAGAGCCAGCGCAAAGCAGCCCACCATTAACAGACGTAAGGCAAAACGGTAGGCGCGATGATATTCGGTACGCGGCATAAAGTGTTCTGTTCGCTGGGTATATTCCAGCGTCTGACGGCAGACCAGCAACAATATAATCCCCGGCACGGCAGCGACGACCGAGAAGAGATAAAACGTAGGCCACCCGTGAGCTTCAACAAACCAGCCGGCAATCGGGCCCACGTAGACGCGGCCAACGGCGGAGAGCGCCGAAAGCAGAGCGAACTGCGTGGCGGAAAACGACTTGTTGCACAGGGTCATCAGCAGGGCGACAAATGCCGCCGTTCCCATACCGCCACAGAGATTTTCAAAGAACACCGCGGCGGCCATGCTGATCGTATGTTTATCGGTAACCGACAGCAGCCAGTAGCCTGCGTTTGAGGCGCCTTGCAGGATGCCGAAGATCAGCAGCGCGCGGAACAGCGTCAGGCGCTGCATCAATACGCCGCCGTAGAGCGCGCCGACGATGGTCGCAAACAGCCCCAGCGTTTTATTCACCACGCCCACTTCACCGGCATCAAAACCGACGCCCCGGATCAGGAAGGTGGTGGTCAGGCTCATTGCAAAGGCATCGCCCAGCTTATAAAGGACGATAAGCAGCAGGATTAGCCAGGCGTTGTTGCGACCAAAGAAGTCGCGCAGCGGTTCGGCGACAGCTTGCTCCAGCGAGCGGGGGACCGGGATGATATCACTCGGTTCGGGTGCAAATAGCGTAGCGATAATGCAGGGGATAAGCAGGGCTGCCATCAGCCAGTACATGCCCTGCCAGCCGAGATAACGGTCGGCCAGCCACAGAGCCAGTCCGCCTGAGACCAGCATCCCGAGGCGATAGCCCAGCACGCTGATCGCCGCACCGGCACCGCGCTCTTCCGCAGGTAGAACGTCCGTCTTCCAGGCGTCAAACACGATATCCTGCGAAGCGGAACAGAAGGCAATCACCACTGCGAGTGCGGCCATCCAGCGTAGCTGTGTGGTGGGCTCAAGAAAACCCATCGCCGCAATGGCCAGCAGCAGCAGGATCTGAGTCATCACTAACCAGCCGCGGCGACGCCCCAGGAAAGGCGGGGTGTAGCGATCCATGACCGGCGACCACAGGAACTTAAAGACATAGGCCTGACCAACAAGCGAGAAGAAGCCAATGGTTTTAAGATCGATGTTCTCGACCGTCATCCACGCCTGAAGCGTGCCGGAAGTGAGCGCGAGGGGTAAACCCGAGGCAAAGCCGAGGATCAGCAGAATGGCTGATTTCGGTTGCTGGAAAATGCGTAAGTAATGACTGGACATGTTCTTATAAAACTGACCCGGCGATATACCGGGTCAGTTAGCAGGATTAACGCGCGTTTTGCTTGATGAAGTCGTGAATGCTGGTGTCCTGCGCCATATCGGCGATGGTATCGGTCAGCACGCTGTTCACGGCGTTAGCAATGTTCTGGTTAGAGGCCTGGAAAGCACCTTCAACGGAGTAGCTCGCGCGGTAGTTTTTGGTCATCTTGTTGCCATTCTTCGCGGTAGCAATAATGGCGATATCGGCTTTGGTCGCGATGTTGTAGCGCACGTTCCCCTGGGAAACGTCAGCGTACAGGTTGTTCACGATGATCTGCAGATCGACCGCGCCGCTTGGGCCAATCATATAGCCGCGAGCCGTCATCTGTTTCTCCAGCACTTCCTGAAGCAGGAAGCGCAGATCGCGGGACGCGGTAAGCGTAACCTGCTGGTTATCGCGGGTCACTTTTGCCAGCGCCTGATCCTGACGCTGATCGGCACCGTTAATGCTCACGGTGACGCCCATCAGGCTTGGGTCCTGCTGAGGCAGGGTAATTTTTGGTGAGACATCAATGGTGGTAGGCGGGGTAGCACAGCCTGCCAGCATAAAAAGGGCTACCAATGGAAAGAAGAGTTTTTTTAACATTTTAAGGTTCTCACGAATCGTAAGCATAGAGAGAAAAATTGCCGCCATCATAACATCGCCAACGGTCAGGGGAAGTGGTCAACGCATGTAAATTCATCGTCTTGTCTGAAAACTGACCAGCTCACCCTTTTTCTCCTCACGGGAATGACAAAAGGTATGAGCCTCTTAGTGAACTTCATTCCTTTGAATGAGAAAATCAGATGAAAGCTAAATATTTGTTGTCTTGATGTAATGGAAACGGTAAAAGCGGCTAACATTTAAAGGGATGGGTGACATCCTGGCGTTGTCGGAGGAGTAATTTCATGATGATACGTGAGCAGATAGAAGATAAATTAAGGGCAGCGTTCAACCCTGTGTTCCTCGAAGTCGTCGACGAAAGCTATCGTCATAACGTGCCGGCAGGTTCTGAAAGCCACTTCAAAGTGGTTCTGGTTAGCGATCGCTTCACGGGAGAACGTTTCCTGAACCGACACCGCTTGATCTACAGCACCTTGACGGAAGAACTCTCCACAACCGTACATGCCCTGGCATTGCATACTTATACCATTAAGGAATGGGAAGGTTTGCAGGATACGGTTTTTGCGTCACCGCCTTGTCGCGGTGCAGGCACCATCGCCTGATAAATCGGATTTGCAACGGCTGGAGCTTTTCCAGTATGTTGCTAGCAGATTTCCTCAAAACGGCCTCCGGGCCGTTTTGTTTTGTCTGAGTTTTGAGCGGATGGAGCGATTTTAAGGCTAAAAATAGCCTTAAAGTGTGAAAAAAGCCGCAGCAACATGCCCCAACCGTTCTCGACTCACCTAAGTGATGCCGCTATAATGCCGCGTCTTATTGAATGTCTTCGGGATGATTCTGGCGACAGGGAATGTGAATCTGCACTAAGAGAGCATCCCGGTATAACAGACAGATTCAGAGTTGACCGAGCACTGTGATTTTTTTGAGGTAACAAGATGCAAGTTTCAGTTGAAACCACTCAAGGCCTTGGCCGCCGTGTAACGATTACTATCGCTGCTGACAGCATCGAAACTGCTGTGAAAAGCGAGCTGGTCAACGTAGCAAAAAAAGTACGTATTGACGGCTTCCGTAAGGGCAAAGTACCAATGAATGTTGTTGCTCAGCGTTATGGCGCTTCCGTGCGTCAGGATGTGCTGGGTGAACTGATGAGCCGCAACTTTATCGATGCGATCATCAAAGAAAAAATCAATCCGGCCGGCGCGCCGAACTACGTTCCAGGCGAATACAAGCTGGGCGAAGACTTCACCTACTCCGTAGAGTTCGAAGTGTACCCGGAAGTTGAGCTGAAAGGTCTGGAATCTATTGAAGTTGAAAAACCAGTAGTTTCCGTGACTGACGAAGACGTTGACGGCATGCTGGATACCCTGCGCAAGCAGCAGGCTAACTGGAAAGAGAAAGAAGGCGCTGTTGACGCGGAAGACCGTGTAACTATTGACTTCACCGGTTCTGTAGACGGCGAAGAGTTCGAAGGCGGCAAAGCGTCTGACTTCGTACTGGCAATGGGCCAGGGTCGTATGATCCCAGGCTTCGAAGACGGTATCAAAGGCCACAAAGCGGGCGAAGAATTCACCATCGACGTGACCTTCCCTGAAGAGTACCACGCTGAAAACCTGAAAGGGAAAGCAGCCAAGTTCGTCATCAACCTGAAGAAAGTTGAAGAGCGCGAACTGCCAGAACTGACTGAAGAATTCATCAAGCGTTTCGGCGTGGAAGATGGTTCTGTTGCGGGCCTGCGTACCGAAGTGCGTAAAAACATGGAGCGCGAGCTGAACGGCGCTGTGCGTAACCGTGTTAAATCTCAGGCGATCGACGGTCTGGTTAAAGCCAACGAAATCGACGTTCCAGCTGCCCTGATCGACAGCGAAATCGACGTGCTGCGCCGTCAGGCTGCACAGCGTTTCGGTGGCAACCAGCAGCAAGCGATGGAACTGCCGCGCGAGCTGTTCGAAGAGCAGGCTAAACGCCGCGTTGTTGTTGGCCTGCTGCTGGGCGAAGTCATTCGTACCCACGAGCTGAAAGCTGACGAAGAACGTGTGAAGGGCCTGATCGAAGAGATGGCTTCTGCCTACGAAGATCCATCAGAAGTGATCGAGTTCTACGGTAAGAACAAAGAGCTGATGGACAACATGCGCAATGTTGCCCTGGAAGAGCAGGCTGTTGAAGCGGTACTGGCGAAAGCGAAAGTGACCGAAAAAGCGACCTCTTTCAACGAACTGATGAACCAGCAGGCGTAATTTCGCCCCAACGGTTTAAAGTTTGAACAGGAAACCCGTTGCCTTGCGGCAGCGGGTTTTTTTTATCGCAGCTTTAGCCCAGGAAGAGTGCTAAAACGCCCTTTCGGTGTTAGCGTAACAACAAAAGATTGTTATGCTTGAAATAGGGCAATGTGAACCCCATAAGTACGTAATCATGATGAATGAGACTGGCTGATAATCCGTCCGTAAGGTTACAATCAGTACAGCAGGTGTTTTCAATTTTGATCCAGGAGACGGAAATGTCATACAGTGGCGAACGAGATAACTTTGCACCCCATATGGCTCTGGTGCCAATGGTTATTGAACAGACCTCACGCGGTGAGCGTTCTTTTGATATCTATTCCCGTCTGCTCAAGGAACGCGTTATCTTTCTGACAGGCCAGGTGGAAGACCACATGGCTAACCTGATCGTGGCGCAGATGCTGTTTCTGGAAGCGGAAAACCCGGAAAAAGACATTTACCTGTACATTAACTCCCCGGGTGGCGTGATTACAGCAGGTATGTCCATTTATGACACCATGCAATTCATCAAGCCGGATGTAAGCACTATCTGTATGGGTCAGGCTGCATCGATGGGCGCGTTCCTGTTAACGGCAGGGGCTAAAGGGAAGCGTTTCTGCTTGCCTAATTCCCGCGTGATGATTCACCAGCCGCTGGGCGGTTACCAGGGGCAGGCGACGGATATTGAAATCCACGCCCGCGAAATTCTGAAAGTAAAAGCGCGCATGAATGAACTTATGGCGCAGCATACGGGTCAACCACTTGAGCAGATCGAGCGCGATACCGAGCGCGATCGCTTCCTCTCTGCTCCAGAGGCAGTTGAGTACGGCTTAGTCGACTCCGTGTTGACCCATCGTAATTGATGCCCGCGACGCGAGTGTGCCGCTATACTAAGGTAGGGCGGCACTCTGCCTGAGAGCAGCTTGCGTCTTAGAATGGCATTTGCGTCGTCATGTGCGGCACAAAGAACTTAAAAAGAGGTTTGGACTCATGACAGATAAACGCAAAGATGGTTCGGGCAAACTGCTGTACTGCTCTTTTTGCGGCAAAAGCCAGCATGAAGTGCGTAAACTGATTGCCGGGCCGTCCGTGTATATCTGCGACGAATGTGTCGATTTATGTAACGACATCATTCGCGAAGAGATTAAAGAAGTTGCGCCACACCGTGAGCGTAGCGCGCTGCCAACGCCGCATGAAATTCGTCATCACCTTGACGACTACGTCATCGGCCAGGAACAGGCCAAGAAAGTACTGGCAGTAGCGGTATACAACCACTACAAACGTCTGCGTAACGGCGATACCAGCAATGGTGTAGAACTGGGTAAAAGTAACATTCTGCTGATCGGCCCAACCGGTTCCGGTAAAACGCTGCTGGCTGAAACCCTGGCTCGCCTGCTGGATGTTCCGTTCACCATGGCGGATGCCACCACCCTGACCGAAGCCGGTTATGTGGGTGAGGACGTCGAAAACATCATCCAGAAACTGCTGCAGAAGTGCGATTACGACGTGCAGAAAGCCCAGCGCGGGATTGTCTACATCGATGAGATCGACAAGATCTCGCGTAAATCAGACAACCCGTCCATCACCCGCGACGTATCGGGTGAAGGCGTACAGCAGGCACTGCTGAAGCTGATCGAAGGTACGGTTGCTGCCGTTCCGCCGCAGGGTGGTCGTAAACATCCGCAGCAGGAGTTCCTGCAGGTTGATACCTCCAAGATCCTGTTTATCTGTGGTGGTGCGTTTGCCGGCCTGGATAAAGTCATCTCCCACCGTGTTGAAACCGGCTCCGGCATTGGTTTTGGCGCAACGGTGAAATCAACGTCCGAAAAACCGAACGAAGGCGAGCTCCTGTCTCAGGTTGAACCAGAAGATCTGATCAAATTTGGTCTGATCCCTGAATTCATCGGCCGTCTGCCGGTTGTGGCAACGCTGAATGAACTGAGTGAAGACGCGCTGATCCAGATCCTGAAAGAGCCGAAAAATGCGCTGACCAAGCAGTATCAGGCGCTGTTCAATCTGGAAGGCGTTGACCTGGAATTCCGTGACGAAGCGCTGGATGCCATTGCCAAAAAAGCAATGATTCGCAAAACCGGCGCGCGCGGCCTGCGTTCTATCGTTGAAGCGGCGCTGCTCGACACCATGTACGATCTGCCATCGATGGAAGACGTTGAGAAAGTGGTGATTGACGAGTCCGTCATTAGCGGTCAAACCAAGCCGCTGCTGATTTACGGTAAACCGGAAGCACAGCAGGCATCTGGCGAATAATTCACCAAATCATACAAGCAGTTAATCAAAAAGGGGGGATTTTATCTCCCCTTTACTTTTTCCTTATTCATAGCGTTGAATGTGTGGGAAACATCCCCATATACTGGATACATGTTAATGGTTATGTGAAGCACAGTGACATGACCAGCTTACCTGGCGGACACTAACTAAGAGAGAGCTCTATGAATCCTGAGCGTTCTGAACGCATTGAAATCCCCGTATTGCCGTTGCGCGATGTGGTGGTTTATCCGCACATGGTCATACCCTTATTTGTAGGGCGGGAAAAATCTATCCGTTGCCTCGAAGCTGCTATGGATCATGATAAAAAAATCATGCTGGTGGCGCAGAAAGAAGCATCAACGGATGAGCCGGGTGTAAACGATCTTTTCACCGTCGGGACCGTGGCCTCTATTTTGCAGATGCTGAAGCTGCCTGACGGCACCGTCAAGGTGCTGGTAGAAGGCCTGCAGCGTGCGCGTATTACCACTTTGTCAGACGACGGCGAACACTTCTCTGCGAAGGCAGAGTACCTTGATTCGCCTGAACTTGATGAGCGCGAACAGGAAGTGCTGGTTCGCACCGCGATTAGCCAGTTTGAAGGCTATATCAAGCTGAATAAGAAAATCCCACCAGAAGTGCTGACGTCGCTGAACAGCATCGACGATCCTGCGCGTCTGGCGGACACCATCGCTGCCCATATGCCGCTGAAGCTGGCTGACAAACAGTCCGTGCTGGAAATGTCCGACGTTAACGAACGTCTGGAATACCTGATGGCGATGATGGAGTCTGAAATCGATCTGCTGCAGGTTGAGAAGCGTATTCGCAACCGCGTGAAAAAGCAGATGGAGAAATCTCAGCGTGAGTACTATCTGAATGAGCAAATGAAAGCCATTCAGAAAGAACTCGGTGAGATGGACGACGCGCCGGACGAAAACGAAGCGCTGAAGCGCAAGATCGACGCGGCGAAGATGCCGAAAGAGGCGAAAGAGAAAGCGGAAGCTGAACTGCAGAAGCTGAAAATGATGTCTCCAATGTCGGCTGAAGCGACCGTTGTCCGCGGCTACATTGAGTGGATGGTGCAGGTTCCGTGGAACGCCCGCAGCAAGGTCAAAAAAGACCTGCGTCAGGCGCAGGAAATCCTCGATACCGACCACTACGGCCTGGAACGCGTGAAAGACCGCATTCTTGAGTACCTCGCGGTACAAAGCCGTGTGAACAAAATTAAGGGCCCAATTCTGTGCCTGGTGGGGCCGCCGGGGGTGGGTAAAACCTCTCTGGGTCAGTCTATCGCCAAAGCGACCGGACGTAAGTACATTCGTATGGCGCTGGGTGGCGTACGCGATGAAGCGGAAATCCGCGGTCACCGCCGTACCTACATCGGTTCTATGCCGGGTAAACTGATCCAGAAGATGGCTAAAGTGGGCGTTAAAAACCCGCTGTTCCTGCTCGATGAGATCGACAAAATGTCGTCGGACATGCGTGGCGATCCGGCCTCGGCTCTGCTGGAAGTGCTTGATCCAGAACAGAACGTAGCGTTCAGCGATCACTACCTGGAAGTGGATTACGACCTGAGTGACGTCATGTTTGTTGCGACGTCGAACTCCATGAACATTCCGGCCCCGCTGCTGGATCGTATGGAAGTGATCCGCCTCTCCGGTTATACCGAAGATGAGAAGCTGAACATTGCTAAGCAGCACCTGCTGCCGAAACAGATTGAGCGTAACGCGCTGAAAGCCAACGAGCTGACCGTAGAGGACAGCGCGATTATTGGCATCATCCGCTACTACACCCGTGAAGCGGGCGTGCGCAGCCTTGAGCGTGAAATCTCTAAACTGTGCCGTAAAGCGGTGAAACAGCTGCTGCTGGATAAGAGCCTGAAACACATTGTGATCAACGGCGACAATCTGCATGCCTATCTCGGCGTTCAGCGTTTCGACTATGGTCGCGCGGACAACGAAAACCGCGTTGGTCAGGTGACCGGCCTGGCATGGACGGAAGTGGGTGGCGATCTGCTGACCATCGAAACCGCCTGTGTACCGGGTAAAGGCAAGCTGACCTACACCGGTTCTTTGGGTGAAGTGATGCAGGAATCCATTCAGGCGGCTCTGACCGTGGTGCGCGCGCGCGCGGAAAAACTGGGGATTAACCCGGATTTCTACGAAAAACGCGACATCCACGTGCACGTACCTGAAGGGGCGACGCCGAAAGATGGTCCAAGCGCGGGTATTGCCATGTGTACCGCTCTGGTTTCTTGTCTGACCGGTAACCCGGTACGCGCCGACGTGGCGATGACCGGCGAAATTACGCTGCGTGGTCAGGTTCTGCCGATTGGTGGCTTAAAAGAAAAACTGCTGGCGGCACATCGCGGTGGGATCAAAACCGTATTGATCCCTTACGAAAACAAACGCGATCTGGAAGAGATTCCGGACAACGTGATTGCCGATCTGCAGATCCATCCTGTGAAGCGAATTGAGGAAGTTCTTAGTCTCGCATTGCAGAATGAACCGTCCGGAATGCAGGTTGTAACCGCAAAATAGTGACCTCGCGCAAAGAGCGTCAATAAAAACAAGGCTGGTAAGTCATTTCGCACTTGCCAGCCTTTTTTTGTATAGCTAATTTAGATTGCTGATTAGGTCAGCCATCAACAACGGGTGTTGTAAGGTCATGGCAGGCCTGATATAACTGCTGCGCGGTCGCGTTGTGAAGGATTCAGGCGCGATATAAATTATAAAGAGAGGAAGAGAACAGTGAATAAATCTCAACTGATTGACAAAATTGCTGCTGGTGCTGATATTTCTAAAGCTGCAGCTGGACGTGCGTTAGATGCATTAATTGCTTCTGTTACTGAATCTCTGCAGGCTGGGGACGACGTTGCACTGGTAGGCTTCGGTACTTTTGCTGTTAAAGAGCGTGCTGCCCGTACTGGCCGCAACCCTCAGACCGGTAAAGAGATCACCATTGCTGCCGCTAAAGTGCCGGGTTTCCGTGCAGGTAAAGCGCTGAAAGACGCAGTAAACTGATTGCTTTCCCGTCTCAGGGAAGCCGTATAGTACAAGGGCGCATCTTCTGATGTGCCTTTTTTGTTTGTCCAGACCTGATTTGTGCGAGTTTATGCGAGTTGTGGGCTGACAATCGCCCCGTTTTCTTGTCACAATACGCCTTCACGCGCGACGGGCAGGATTTTCCGTCAGCGTCAGGTAACCAGTCACCTACAGCGGAGTGTTGTTACACCATGATGGACAGCTTACGCACGGCTGCTAACAGTCTCGTGCTCAAGATTATTTTCGGTATCATTATCGTGTCGTTCATATTGACCGGCGTGAGCAGTTACCTTATTGGCGGTGGCGCGAACTATGCCGCAAAAGTGAATGGCCAGGAAATCAGCCGTGGTCAGTTCGAGAATGCTTTTGCCGGTGAACGTAACCGTATGCAGCAACAGCTGGGCGACCAATTCTCTGAACTGGCGGCGAATGAAGGGTACATGAAGACCCTGCGCCAACAGACACTGAACCGTCTCATCGACGAAGCGCTGCTGGATCAGTATGCCAAAAAACTGGGCCTTGGCATCAGCGATGAGCAGGTGAAAAAAGCTATCTTCTCCACGCAAGCCTTCCAGTCTAACGGTAAATTCGACAACGCGCGCTACAACAGCATCGTCAACCAGATGGGCATGACTGCCGATCAATACGCTCAGGCGCTGCGTAATCAACTGACCACCCAGCAGCTCATCAATGCCGTTGTGGGCACTGATTTCATGCTCAAAGGTGAAACGGATGAACTGGCCGCGCTGGTGGCGCAGCAGCGCGTTGTACGTGAAGCGACGATTGATGTGAATGCCCTGGCGGCAAAACAGCAGGTAAGCGACGCTGACGTTAACGCCTGGTACGAGCAGAACAAGAATACTTTTGTTTCTCCAGAACAGTTCCGCGTGAGCTATATCAAGCTGGATGCGGCTGCGCTGCAGGAAAGCGCGTCTGACGCGGAAATCCAGTCTTACTACGATCAGCATCAGGATCAGTTCACTCAGCCGCAGCGTAACCGCTACAGCGTGATTCAGACCAAAACCGAGGCTGATGCCAAAGCGGTACTGGATGAGCTGAACAAAGGCGCTGATTTCGCGACCGTTGCGAAAGCGAAATCCACCGATATTATCTCCGCGAAAAACGGCGGTGATATGGGCTGGCTGGAAGAGGCAACCACGCCGGATGAGCTGAAAAATGCCGGTCTGAAAGACAAAGGCCAGCTGTCTGGCGTTATCAAATCCTCCGTTGGGTTCCTGGTTGTCCGTCTGGACGACATCATTGCTGCAAAAACCAAGCCTCTGGCTGAGGTTCGTGATGATATCGCAGCGAAAGTGAAGCAGGAAAAAGCGCTGGATGCCTACTACGCGCTGCAGCAGAAAGTGAGCGATGCTGCCAGCAACGACAACGAATCTCTGGCGGGTGCAGAGCAGGCGGCTGGAGTGAAAGCGGTTGAGACGGGCTGGTTTGGCCGTGACAATCTGCCGGAAGAGCTGAACTTCAAACCGGTTTCTGATGCCATCTTTAACGGTGGTCTGGTCGGCGAAAACGGCACGCCAGGCAGCAACTCTGACATCATTACCGTCGATGGCGATCGTGCGTTCGTTCTGCGCGTCAGCGAGCACAAGCCTGAAGCGGTCAAACCGCTGGCGGAAGTGAAGGATCTGGTTGTCGCTCAGGTTAAGCACAACAAAGCGGAACAGCAGGCGAAGCTGGATGCTGAGAAGATTCTGGCTGATCTGAAAGCAGGTAAAGAGGACGCGCTGAAAGCGGCGGGCCTGAGCTTCGGTGAGGCGAAAACGCTGAGCCGTACCGGTCAGGATCCTGTCAGTCAGGCGGCGTTTGGTCTGAACCTGCCGGCAAAAGATAAACCAAGCTTCGGCACCACCACCGATATGCAGGGTAACGTCATTCTGCTGGCGCTGGATGAAGTGAAAGCCGGCACCCTGCCAGAAGCGCAGAAGAAAGCGATGGTTCAGGGCATTACCCAGAACAATGCCCAGATTGCTTTCGAAGCCATGATGAGCAACCTGCGTAAAGAAGCCAAAATTAAGCTGGGTGACGTGATAACTCAGCAGCAATAATTACGTATCTGCTCGCAGAATTTCGTAACGCTCTGCAAAAACTAAAGGCCGCTTTCGCGGCCTTTTCCATTTCTGCAATCTGCTGTTTGTGTCTGTTTTTTCCGGCGGCTATCGTGACGTGGCTGTCAACAAACAAGGAGATAACAGCATGAAACGTGGAATCAAAGCACTGTTAATTACGCTGGCTATTGCCACCACCGGGATGAGCGCTGGCGTGCTGGCGGCGACACCTGCCGCCAAACCACAGACGGTACAGAGCAAGACCGACGCAGCCGCGCCGGTGCACGGGCAAACCAAAGCGACTGACGCCGGTAAAAACGCGGATGATGACGGTACGCGGGTGAGTATCAATTCGGCCTCTGCAGAGGACCTGGCCCGCGCGATGAATGGCGTTGGCCTGAAAAAAGCGCAGGCCATCGTCAGCTACCGCGAAGAGTACGGACCTTTCAAAACTGTCGACGATCTCAAACAGGTTCCGGGTATGGGCAGCGCGCTGGTTGAGCGCAACCTCTCACACCTGACGTTGTAATCTCACATTTACTTGCACTGCAGCGATAATTTGCCAGGATAAAGAGGTCATACCAGTTATGACCTCTAATCCTACAATAACAGTAAAGGCTATTGCGCTATGCAGACAAAAATCAAAGTACGCGGTTTTCACCTCGACGTTTACCAGCACGTGAACAATGCCCGCTATCTTGAGTTTCTTGAAGAAGCGCGCTGGGACGGGCTCGAAAATAGCGAAAGCTTTCAGTGGCTGACCGCGCACAACATCGCGTTCGTGGTCGTCAATATCAACATCAACTACCGCCGTCCGGCCGTACTGGGTGATGTGCTCACCGTGACCAGTCAGGTACAGCAGCTAAGTGGCAAAAGTGGGGTGTTAAGCCAGGTGGTGACGCTCGATCCAGAAGGACAGGTGGTGGCTGATGCGCTGATCACCTTTGTCTGTATCGATCTAAAAACCCAGAAGGCACTGCCGCTTGAAGGGGAGTTGCGGGAAAAGCTGGAGCTGATGATCGCTTAGAAATTTTGTCTTTTATAAAAGACAAAGGGGCTTTTCAGGGATAGAATAATGGACAGGGACTACGTTGTTGAACGTTACCGAACCCGTGACGGAAAAATTCCGTTCGAGGAGTGGGTAGCCAGAATGAATCGAAAGGATCCGGATATGGTTTTCCGGATCCTTATGCGGATTAACCGTGCGATAAAACGTAATTTTGGCGATTACAGGTATCTCAGGGAAGGTGTTTGGGAGATGCGAGTCGACAGTGGCCCCGGCTACAGAATCTATTTTTCAGTAGAGAATCGGCAGGTTTTATTGTTACTGATCGGTGGTGACAAGAAGAGCCAAAAAGCAGATATCAAACTGGCAATAGATTACTGGAAAGATCATCAAACAAAAGGACATTCCAATGAGCGCCGCTGAACGAAAATATTCGAGCTCTGTTAGCCACCATGATGCTGTTGTGAAAATGCTGCGAGAGAATCCTTCCTACGCTCAGCGTTATCTGCAAACAGCCCTGGAAGAGATCTATGAAGACCAGGGGATCCCTGCCTATCTCATTGCACTCCGTCAGGTCATCGAAGCGCGAGGCGGTATCGGAGAAATTTCTACCAAAGCAGGTCTTTCCCGTCAGCAGCTATACCGAACCTTGTCTGACAACGGCAACCCAACGCTGACGACGCTAATGAAAGTCACGCGTGCTGCCGGCGTAAAACTGTTCGACAGCACGGTTAAATAGCCCTATTTAAGCCCGGTTTTTTTCTGCATCGCGGCCATCACGCCGACTTTATCGGCAAGATAATGATTCAGCCCGTTAGCGCGCAGGTTACAGGCGGCGCACTGGCCGCAGCCGTCGCCTTTGATGCCGTTATAGCAGGTGAGGGTTTCGCTGCGAACCAAATCCAGCTTGCCCCAGTAGTCCGCCAGCGCCCAGGTTTCTGCTTTATCCAGCCACATCAGAGGGGTTTCAAAGCGCGTCTCTTTCGCCATCCCCAGATTGACGGCGTGGTTTAACGCTTTCACAAACTCGTCGCGACAGTCCGGGTAACCGGAGAAGTCTGTCTCACATACGCCGGTTATCACCGCTTCGGCTTTTACCTGGTAGGCGTAAATAGCCGTCAGGGTCAGGAAGAGGATATTACGGCCCGGCACGAAGGTGTTCGGAATGCCGCTGGCATCGGGTTCGTAGTCCGGGACGGGAATGCTGTCGCGGGTGAGGCTGCTCACGGCCAGCTCATTTAACAGCGTAACATCCAGTACCTTGTGCGCGCGTGCGCCCAGTTTCAGGGCCAGTTCACGGGCGACGTCGATTTCAGCGCGATGACGCTGACCATAATCGAAAGTGACACAGTGAACTTCATCATACTGATGAAGGGCCTGGACCAGGCAGGTAGTAGAGTCTTGTCCTCCGCTGAACACGACGACGGCACGTTTCATAAATCATCTCAACAGTTACGGTAAAAGCGTTATGTTACCGCCTGACCACGACGGCGACCAGCTTCTTCACGATTTGGGGGCGGGCAGCCAGGCTTCGGTAAAATCAAACCAGCCGCGGGTATTAAGGCGAATGCCGTTGACCCCCGGCGGGGCGCTGATTTGATACTGGTAGTTAAACAGCGGTGTAATGACCGCGTTTTCCATAAGCTGGCTAAAAATGGCTTTCAGGCCAGCATGTCGATCCTGTTCATCGGCCTGAGTCTGTACCGCATCCAGGGTGGCCTGCAGATGAGCGTATTGAGGCGCGCTCAGCAGGTGTGGCCAGAGAGGATCACAGCGCAGCCACTGCTCAAGCGTGTATTCCGGGGCTTCGCCAATCAGCCTGTCGCCCATCATCATGTCTGCGTCCGCCAGTTGCTGGCATCCATCCCAGGTTTTCGCATCGTAAAAGATAACCGTAAGCGCGCAGCCCAGTTGTGCAAGGTACTGTTTGAGCTGTCGGGCCATCGTGTGTAACTCAACCGGCAAATGGTAAATCAGGGTTAATTTCTTCGGCAGAGGGACATGCGTTAAATCCGGCCACTGGGGGATCGCCCAGCCGGGCAGTAACTCCTCTGTTGGGTTAATCAGCCCTTCGTTTAGGCCAAGCGTATGCAGAAGCGATGAGAGATGAATGATATTGATGAGCCGCCGCGCCTGCATTTCATTCAGGCGCGGGCTTTGCTTCAGGGTGAGATAGCAAAAGCCCAGACTGGTGCTGTTGGTGACCAGGCGCAGGCTCTCAAGTTCATCCGGCTCGCCAATGGCAATCTGCACCGGATGACGACAGCTGGTACCCAGCCCGTAGTCAAACAGCGTTGGCGTGATCCAGTATTCGATAGCCTTAAGCAGCGGATGGCTGAGATGGTACTGTTCGTGGCTTTCCAGACGAACCAGGTCAGGTTCATACACGCTGAGTCTGAAGGGCCCGCTGCCCGTCATGGGCTGTTCGGGATGGGCAAGACGGCTGCAGTAGGTGGCCAGACGGTGTGCCAGCCAGTAATCCGGCTGGTGCAAGGTAAATGTCAGACACTGAGGGTGAGTGACGTCAACGCGTAAGACGCTCTGGAACAGCTTACGCAGGGCGGGCAGGGCAAAAAGCGCGGTCAGGCTCTGCTGAAGCTGTCCGGTTTCGACCTTATCGCCGTTATGCCAGTGCAGGGTGGATCGAATATAAAAATGCCAGAGCAGGCCATCCTCCGAGACCTCCCAGTGATGGGCGAGATCGCCCGTGGGCTCACTGGAGCTGCCGTGAAAACGCGTCAGTCCGGAAAAAATCTGTCCTGCCAGATGCTGTTCCGCCCGACCGGGCAGAAAACCCGGATGAAGCGGATCCAGCGAGCGGTAATAGGGGATGCGCAGCGTCGGCGTGTCGTTTTGCCACTGTCCGCCCAGAAATGGATGCAGCAATGACCGCAGCGCGTCTGGTGCAAGCTGGGCCAGCTCAAGCGCGTTGTGCTGCTGTCCACGCTCTAACGCCTCTTCCATCATCGCATTGCGCAGCGACTCTGGGGTGACATGGAACGTCAGTTCACCTCGTTTACCGCGACCAGACTGCGCTCGCCAGCTTAGCCAGCCTGCTTCCTGGGCCTGACGCAGCAGCGTTCGAACATGCCGCTCGCTACAGAAACAGCGGGCGGCCAGCTCGCTGATGGTGACCTGCTGCGTCGCACCCTCGGACGGCTGCCAGAGGCGGTGATACTGATTAAGTCGATTAAGCTGGCGCATGAGAAACCCGGAACAATAATTATCATCTATTCACTATTACTTCCGTATATCTCACACGATACTGATGCACAAGTTAATCGCATCGCATTTCGGGAGTAATCATGGCTCGGCTCGCTGCATTTGATATGGACGGCACGCTGTTAATGCCGGATCACCGTTTGGGGGAGAAAACCCTGAACACGCTGAAGCGTCTGCGCGAGCGTGATGTCACCCTGACGTTTGCTACCGGGCGTCATGTGCTGGAAATGCGTCATCTGCTGGGCGCGTTTTCCCTCGACGCCTTTCTGATCACGGGCAACGGGACGCGAATTCATTCTGTAGAAGGCGATGTGCTGCACCGTCAGGATCTCAACCCGGAAGTGGCGGATATCGTGCTGCACAGCACCTGGGACACGCAGGCCAGCATCCACGTCTTTAACGATGGGGGCTGGTTTACCGGGCGTGAAATACCTGAACTGCTGCATGCCCATGTCTACAGCGGTTTTAAATACCAGCTTGTCGATCTGCGTCGGATCCCCGCCCATGCGGTGACCAAGATCTGCTTCTGCGGCGATCACGACGATCTCTGTCGCTTACGCATTCAGCTGAATGAGGCGCTGGGTAATCGGGCGCACCTGACCTTCTCGGCGGTGGATTGTCTGGAAGTGCTGCCGGTGGGCTGTAACAAAGGTTCCGCCCTGGCGGTACTGAGCGACCACCTGGGCTTAACGCTGCAGGACTGCATGGCGTTTGGCGACGCCATGAACGACCGGGAGATGCTGGGCAGCGTCGGCCGCGGTCTGATTATGGGGAATGCGATGGCGCAGCTAAAAGCAGAACTTCCCCATCTGCCGGTTATTGGGCACTGCGGTAACGAAGCGGTGTCCCATTTTTTGACGCATTGGCTGGACAACAACAACCTCCCATATTCCCCCGAATAGTGAGACCCTTCCAGCAAGCCAGACCTCGGTCTGGCTTTTTTTATTTCAGCAGCTCTGCAATCCGGGCTTTCCACGGGGCGATATCGCCGATGTTGGCCTGCACCCACTCCGCATTGTAATAGGTCTCAAGGTAGCGCTCGCCGCTGTCGCACAGCAGCGTAACGATGGAGCCGGTGCGGCCCTCTTCGCGCATGCGTGCGGCAAGCTGCAGTGCGCCCCACATATTAGTACCCGTTGACGCGCCGACTTTACGGCCCAGCTGTGTTTCCAGCCAGTGCGCCGTTGCCACGCTTGCGGCATCCGGCACGCGCATCATCTCATCCACCACGTCCGGAATGAACGACGGTTCCACGCGCGGGCGGCCAATCCCTTCAATTTTGCTGCCCACCGGGCTGCGCAGGCCGGCATCGCGGTTTTGCCAGTAGTCGAGGAATACGGAGTTCTGCGGATCAACCACCATCAGCTGGGTATCATAGCCCTGACAGCGAATGTAGCGTCCAATAGTGGCTGACGTGCCGCCCGTCCCGGCGCTCATCACAATGTACGACGGAACCGGATGCGGTTCGTGGGTCATCTGGCGGAAGATACTGTCGGCAATGTTGTTATTGCCGCGCCAGTCCGTCGCGCGTTCGGCGAAGGTAAACTGGTCCATATAGTGGCCGTTGAGCTCGCGGGCCAGCATTTCGGAAGCGGCGTAGATTTCACAGGCGCTTTCCACAAAGTGGCAGCGACCGCCGTAAAATTCGATCTGTTCGATTTTGCGTCTGGCAGTGCAGGAAGGCATCACCGCGATAAACGGCAGGCCCAGCAGGCGAGCAAAATAGGCTTCGGACACCGCCGTTGAACCGGATGAGGATTCAATGACAGTGGTGCCTTCTTTAATCCAGCCGTTACATAAACCGTATAAAAACAGTGAGCGTGCCAGGCGATGCTTCAGGCTGCCGGTAGGATGGGTGCTTTCATCTTTCAGATAGAGCTCAATACCGTCAAATCCCGGCAGGGAAAGGCGAATCAGGTGCGTATCTGCCGAGCGCTGATAGTCAGCATTGATTTCGCTGATCGCATGTTTAACCCAGGTGCTATTCATCGTAGTTATCCGTTTGTCATTTTGTGCCTAGGATAGCGAAAAGCACAGAAAAAATTGTTGCTATCTGGCCTTTAAAATAGAATGAAGGGAGAAAAATTTTCTCTGCGAGGTGGGTATGCTAGATAAAATTGACCGCAAGCTCCTTTCATTACTGCAAAGTGACTGCACCCTCTCTTTGCAGGCGTTAGCAGATGCCGTTAATCTGACCACCACGCCGTGCTGGAAGCGCCTCAAGAAGCTTGAGGATGACGGTATTCTGCTGGGACGCGTCGCGTTATTAGATCCCGAAAAACTGGGGCTTGGGTTAACGGCATTTGTCCTGATAAAAACTCAGCATCACAGCAGCGAGTGGTATAGCCGCTTTGTCACGCAGGTGTCCGAAATGCCAGAGGTGCTCGGCTTCTGGCGTATGGCCGGCGAGTACGACTACCTGATGCGCGTTCAGGTCGCAGACATGAAGCGCTATGATGATTTCTACAAGCGGCTGGTGAACAGCGTACCGGGATTATCGGACGTCACCTCGAGCTTCGCCATGGAACAGATTAAATACACCACAGCATTACCTATTGAATAACTTCGTAAAATACCTTCAGGAACAAACCGCGTGCGATTATTTGCCCAATTAAGCTGGTACTTTCGTCGGGAGTGGCAACGCTACCTCGGCGCTGTATTCCTGCTTATTATCATTGCCATCCTGCAGCTGATCCCGCCGAAAGTGGTGGGATACGTCGTGGATGGCGTCACCGAACAGCATTACACCACCGCACGGGTGTTGATGTGGGTTGGCACGCTGGTGCTGACGGCCGTCATTGTTTATCTGCTGCGCTACGTCTGGCGCGTGCTGCTGTTTGGCGCGTCCTATCAGCTGGCCGTTGAGCTGCGTGAGGATTTTTACCGCCAGCTGAGCCGGCAGCATCCCGAATTTTATCTGCGCCATCGTACCGGGGATCTTATCGCGCGCGCCACTAACGACGTCGATCGCGTGGTCTTTGCCGCCGGAGAAGGGGTGCTGACGCTGGTGGACTCGCTGGTGATGGGCTGCGCGGTGCTGATCGTCATGTCCACGCAGATCAGCTGGCAGTTGACCCTGCTTGCCCTGCTGCCGATGCCGCTGATGGCGCTGGCGATCAATCGCTACGGCGAACAGCTGCACGAACGCTTTAAGCTTGCCCAGGCGGCGTTTTCTTCCCTGAACGACCGCACGCAGGAGAGCATGACCAGCATCCGTATGATTAAAGCGTTTGGCCTGGAAGACCGACAATCCGCTCTGTTTGCGGCCGATGCCGCGGACACGGGAGCGAAGAACATGCGCGTCGCGCGTATTGACGCCCGTTTTGACCCGACGATTTATATCGCGATTGGCATGGCAAACCTGCTGGCGATTGGCGGCGGAAGCTGGATGGTGGTGCAGGGCGCGTTGACCCTGGGGCAACTGACCAGCTTTGCGATGTATCTGGGGCTGATGATCTGGCCGATGCTGGCGCTGGCCTGGATGTTTAACATCGTGGAGCGCGGCAGCGCCGCCTATAGCCGCATTCGCGCCATGCTGGCCGAAGCGCCAGTGGTCAATGACGGGAGCGAAGCGGTACCGGAAGGGCGCGGCGTCATGAAAGTCGACATCCGTCAGTTCGTCTATCCGCAAACGGAACATCCGGTACTGGAGAACGTCAGCTTTACGCTTCAGCCAGGCCAGATGCTCGGCATCTGCGGCCCGACGGGCGCCGGAAAAAGTACCGTGCTCTCGCTGCTCCAGCGCCACTTTGACGTCACGCAGGGCGATATTCGCTTCCACGATATTCCCCTGACCCGGCTGGTGCTGGATGAGTGGCGAGGTCGTCTGGCGGTGGTGAGCCAGACGCCGTTTCTGTTTTCGGACACCGTGGCGAACAACATTGCCCTCGGGCGTCCGTCGGCAACGCAGGAAGAGATAGAGCATGTGGCGCGGTTAGCCAGCGTACATGATGATATTTTGCGCCTGCCGCAGGGCTACGATACGGAAGTTGGAGAGCGGGGCGTCATGCTGTCCGGCGGGCAAAAACAGCGTATCTCCATTGCCCGCGCGCTGTTGCTGAATGCGGAAATCCTGATCCTGGACGATGCGCTTTCCGCCGTGGATGGCCGTACCGAACACCAGATCCTGCATAACCTGCGGCAGTGGGGCGACGGACGCACGGTGATTATCAGCGCCCACCGTCTGTCAGCGCTTACCGAAGCCAGCGAAATTCTGGTATTGCAGCACGGGCATGTTGCCCAGCGCGGGCAGCACGAAACGCTTGCGGAGCAGCCGGGCTGGTATCGGGATATGTATCGCTATCAGCAGCTTGAAGCGGCGCTGGATGAGGAGGCGACTCATGCGTAAGCTCGGAACAATGTGGCCGACGCTCAAACGCCTTCTGGCCTACGGTTCGCCATGGCGTAAACCGCTTTCGGTTGCCGTGCTTCTGCTGTGGATTGCGGCGATTGCCGAAGTCAGCGGCCCGCTGCTCATCAGCTACTTTATCGACAACATGGTCGCTAAAAGCTATCTGCCGTGGGGGCTGGTCGCAGGCTTAGGCGTGGCCTACGTTGGGCTACAGTTAACGGCGGCAGGGCTGCACTATGCCCAGTCGCTGCTCTTTAACCGCGCAGCCGTGGGCGTTGTGCAGCAGCTGCGCACGGACGTGATGGACGCCGCGCTTCGCCAGCCGCTGAGCGAGTTTGATACTCAGCCGGTCGGGCAGGTGATTTCGCGAGTGACCAACGATACGGAGGTGATCCGCGATCTGTACGTCACCGTGGTGGCGACCGTGCTGCGCAGCGCAGCGCTGATTGGCGCGATGCTGGTGGCGATGTTCAGCCTCGACTGGCGCATGGCGCTGGTGGCAATCACTATCTTCCCGGCGGTGCTGATCGTGATGGTTATCTATCAACGCTACAGCACGCCGATTGTCCGTCGGGTGCGCACCTACCTGGCCGACATCAATGATGGCTTCAACGAAGTGATCAACGGTATGAGCGTCATCCAGCAGTTCCGCCAGCAGGCGCGTTTTGGCGAGCGGATGGGCGAAGCCAGCCGTTCGCACTATATGGCGCGCATGCAGACCCTGCGGCTTGATGGTTTCCTGTTACGCCCGCTGCTGAGCCTCTTCTCCGCGCTGGTGCTTTGCGGGCTGCTGATGCTCTTTGGCCTGACCACACGAGGAACCATCGAGGTTGGCGTTTTATACGCTTTCATCAGCTACCTTGGCCGCCTTAACGAACCCCTGATTGAGCTGACGACACAGCAGTCGATGCTCCAGCAGGCCGTGGTGGCAGGGGAGCGCGTGTTCGAGCTGATGGACAGGCCGCGTCAGACCTACGGCGACGACGAGCGTCCTCTGCAAAGCGGGGCCATTGCCTTTGATAACGTCTCGTTTGCCTATCGCGACGACCAACTGGTGCTGCAGGACATCACGCTTGATGTCCCTTCACGCGGGTTCGTGGCGCTGGTGGGGCATACCGGCAGCGGTAAGAGCACGCTTGCGAGCCTGTTAATGGGGTATTACCCGGTCAGCCGGGGTGAAATCCGCCTCGACGGACGCCCGCTCGCGGCGCTCAGCCACGGAGTGTTACGCAAAGGCGTTGCGATGGTGCAGCAGGATCCGGTCGTGCTGGCCGATACCTTCTACGCCAACGTGACCCTGGGGCGAGACTACTCACAGGAGCAGGTCTGGGACGTGCTGGAAAAAGTGCAGCTGGCAGAGCTGGCGCGCGGGTTTAGCGATGGGATCAATACGAAACTGGGCGAGCAGGGGAACAATCTCTCCGTCGGACAAAAACAGCTCCTGGCGCTGGCGCGGGTGCTCATTGAAACGCCGCAGATACTGATTCTGGATGAAGCCACGGCCAGCATTGACTCTGGCACCGAGCAGGCCATCCAGCAGGCGCTGGCCGCCGTCCGCGACCATACGACGCTGGTGGTGATTGCCCACCGACTTTCGACCATCGTCGATGCGGACACTATTCTGGTTCTGCATAGGGGACAGGCTGTTGAGCGCGGTACGCACCGCGAACTGCTGGAAGCAAAAGGGCGCTACTGGCAAATGTATCAGCTGCAGCTGGCGGGCGAAGAGCTGGCAGCTAGCGTGCGCGACGAAGAGTCGCTTAGCGCCTGATGCACTAAAATGAGGCGCTGCGCTAACAGTCATTCCTGTTGGTGCAAAACTGAAACGCACCCTGCACCGGCATGGTGCGTTTTTTTTCGCCGGTGCGTTTATCAGGCGCGCGTAACGCTCATTGCACCGCTATTCCCCCTGGTTTTCATTTCTGGCACACCCCTTGCAATACCTTCTGCGTTAGCTGCGGCCATTACCGAATTCTGACTGGAGGGGATCTATGAAGCTGGTTACGGTTGTAATCAAACCATTCAAACTCGAAGACGTGCGTGAAGCGTTGTCTTCAATGGGTATTCAGGGACTGACTGTCACCGAAGTGAAAGGCTTTGGTCGTCAGAAGGGTCATGCCGAGCTTTATCGCGGGGCGGAATACAGCGTTAACTTTCTGCCAAAAGTAAAAATTGATGTCGCGATTGCTGACGATCAGCTTGATGAAGTCATTGATGTCATTAGCAAAGCGGCTTATACCGGCAAAATTGGCGACGGCAAAATTTTCGTTGCCGAACTGCAGCGCGTCATTCGCATCCGTACCGGCGAATCTGACGAAGCGGCACTGTAATTAACGCCTGGCACACAGTGATAGGGATCGAGAAAATGAAGATAGCAACACTTAAAACGGGTCTGGGTTCGCTGGCGCTGCTGCCGGGCCTGGCGCTGGCTGCTGCACCTGCGGTGGCAGACAAAGCCGATAACGCCTTTATGATGATCAGCACCGCGCTGGTGCTGTTCATGTCCATTCCGGGCATTGCGCTGTTCTACGGCGGCCTAATCCGTGGCAAAAACGTTCTCTCCATGCTGACGCAGGTTGCCGTAACGTTCGCGCTGGTCTGCGTGCTGTGGGTGGTTTACGGTTACTCGCTGGCTTTCGGTACCGGCAACGCGTTCTTTGGTAACTTCGACTGGGTGATGCTGAAAAATATTGAGCTGACCGCGCTGATGGGCAGCTTCTACCAGTATATTCACGTTGCTTTCCAGGGCTCGTTCGCCTGTATTACCGTCGGGCTGATTGTGGGCGCGCTCGCCGAGCGTATTCGTTTCTCAGCGGTCCTGATCTTCGTGGTGGTCTGGCTGACGCTCTCCTATGTGCCGATTGCGCACATGGTCTGGGGTGGCGGTCTGCTGGCCACGCACGGCGCGCTGGACTTCGCGGGCGGTACCGTTGTGCACATCAACGCCGCGGTAGCGGGCCTGGTTGGCGCATACCTGATTGGCAAACGCGTGGGCTTCGGTAAAGAAGCATTCAAGCCGCACAACCTGCCGATGGTCTTTACCGGTACCGCGATCCTCTACTTCGGCTGGTTTGGCTTCAACGCCGGCTCAGCGAGTGCCGCGAACGAAATCGCCGCGCTGGCCTTTGTGAATACCGTTGTGGCCACGGCGGGTGCAATCCTCTCCTGGGTCTTTGGCGAGTGGGCGGTACGCGGTAAACCTTCTCTGCTGGGTGCCTGTTCTGGGGCGATTGCCGGTCTGGTCGGTATCACTCCAGCGTGTGGTTATGTTGGTGTGGGTGGCGCGCTGCTGGTCGGCCTGGTGTCGGGTCTGGCGGGGCTGTGGGGCGTGACGGCGCTGAAACGTATTCTGAGCGTTGATGACCCTTGCGATGTGTTTGGCGTGCACGGCGTGTGCGGCATCGTCGGCTGTATCATGACCGGTATCTTTGCAGCGAAATCGCTGGGTGGCGTGGGCTACGCAGAAGGCGTCACCATGGCCCATCAGGTGCTGGTGCAGCTGGAAAGTATTGCTGTCACCGTGGTGTGGTCTGCCGTTGTCGCTTTCATTGGCTACAAACTGGCGGATATGACGGTTGGGCTGCGCGTACCGGAAGAGCAGGAACGCGAAGGTCTGGACGTCAACAGCCACGGCGAGAATGCGTATAACGCCTAAGGTAAAAGCAAAACGGCAACCTTTGGTTGCCGTTTTTAGTGTTTGTTCCCTCTCCCCGTGGGAGAGGGTGAGGGCAACATCAACCTCTATTACGCATCACCCCTTCCTGCACCGTCGAGGCGACCAGCACGCCATCCTGCGTATAAAACTCTCCACGCACAAAGCCGCGCGCGCTTGATGCCGACGTACTCTCCACGCTGTAGAGCAGCCACTCGTTCATGTTGAACGGACGGTGGAACCACATGGAGTGGTCGATTGTTGCGACCTGCATCCCTTTTTCGAGGAACCCGACGCCGTGCGGCTGCAGCGCCACCGGCAGGAAGTTGAAATCTGACGCATAGCCCAGCAGATACTGATGCACGTGGAAGTCCTCAGACACCGTACCGTTCGCCCGAATCCAGACCTGGCGCTTCGGTTCCGCGGTGTGGCCTTTCATTGGGTTGTGGAACTCGACGGGGCGGATTTCAAGCGGCTTATCGCAGAGAAACTTCTCTTTGACCTGCGGCGGAAGCAGATGCGCCAGCGCGCGGGCGATATCGGTCTCTGATTTGAGCTCGTCTGGCGACGGTGCCGGGGGCATCACTTTCTGATGCTCGTAGCCGGGTTCCGGCGCCTGGAAAGAGGCCGTCATGTAAAAGATCGGCTTACCGTTCTGGATAGCCGCGACGCGGCGCGCGCTGAAGCTGTTGCCATCTCTCAGGACTTCAACGTCATAGACTATCGGTTTTGCGCTGTCGCCGGGGCGTAAGAAGTAGCTGTGGAATGAGTGCACCAGACGGTCTGCCGGGACAGTCTCCTTTGCTGCGTACAGCGCTTGTCCAACGACTTGCCCGCCGAAGACCTGGCGTAAGCCTAAATCTTCGCTCTGTCCGCGAAAGAGTCCTTCCTCAATTTTTTCCAGATTCAATAATGTCAGCAGATTGTTCAGTGCCTGACTCATAGTTGTCCTCAATAAACGCCGTAGCGAAAGATAGGCAGAGTATAACGCAGAAATGAAAGTGGTCCGATGGGTAGAATAATCTGAATATCGGGATGATTTCAGGCATTAATCAGTGATTTGTGCCACACTTGTATACGTTATGTGATTGAAACGACATCGGATGGGATCGATCCCGCTGGTGCATTGATGATAAGGAGACTTCAATGAAACTCGTGCCCATGCTAAGTGGTGTAGCTATTGCGGTGGCGTTGTCCGCCTGTGCCGGTAAGAGCGCCCAGGTGCCTGTACCAGCAGCCGATCCGAACGGGATTAATACCCTTTCACAGCAATCCATTCAGCAGCCTAACGTGTCCGGTACCATCTGGATTAAACAGAAAGTCGCGTTACCGCCGGATGCGGTATTAACGGTGACGCTGTCTGATGCTTCCCTGGCCGACGCGCCATCGAAGGTTGTGGCTCAGCGCGCCGTCCGTACTGAAGGCAAGCAGGCGCCGTTTAGCTTCGTATTGCCGTATAACCCGTCGGACGTACAGCCAAATGCCCGTATCCTGCTGAGTGCAGCAGTAACGATCAACGGTAAGCTGGTGTTTATCACCGATACGGTCCAGGAAGCGATCAACAACGGTGGGACAAAAGTCGATCTGAACCTGGTCCCTGTGCAGCAGACCGAAGTGCCGGTCGCGCCGCAGACCAACCAGCCGTCCCTGCCAACCCCACCGACTCAGATGTAATGATTGTGTTTCCCCTCTCCTCCGGGAGAGGGGGATCAATACACCCAGCGGTACTTCTGCAAATCGATCTGACCCGACCCCGACACCTGCACCCCTTCTGAAAGTAACGCCTGTCGCTGACGCTGGAGATCCGGTCCGGTGAGCGAGATGGCGCCATGTCGATTCACCACCCGATGCCAGGGCAACGTGCTTCCTTCCGGTAGCCGTTTCAAAACGCCGCCGACCTGTCGCGCCGCTCGCGGAGAACCGGCCAGGCGTGCGACTTCACCATAGGTGGTGACATAGCCTTCAGGGATTGAAGCCACGATTTGCCATACGCGCTGTGGAAAGGAGTCGTGCTCGTCCATACCTTCACCTGTGGGGATGTTCTGGAGAGCCATGGTAAACGAAGATCGTGATGATTGCTGCGCCTGTTTGCGCAAGAAACCAGCATCCGGTTCCTGGCAGCTTGCAATTGGGCGTTAGCATAGGGATAATGCGCCAGCGCGTTGGTTATCAACGCTCTCAATGGGGGCTCTGTTGGTTCTCCCGCAACGCTACTCTGTTCACCAGGTCAGGTCCGGAAGGAAGCAGCCAGGGCAGACGACGTGTGTGCCGGGATGTAGCTGGCAGGGCCCCCACCCATTTCTGGACTCATACCTTCTTCCTTGTTTTTTACCCTTCCTTTAGCGTTATTCCACAATAAGATTAAGCTTATATCGTGTAATATATATTTCATCGCTTTGAAATATTACTGTCATAAACTTGTAATAATAGACTGGCATTTTATATTCGGATGTCTATTTTCTACCATAATTCAAAAAAATATATATCTGGATAACATTGTTAACTTCGTGTATTAAATAAAGTACTTATTCCGAAGGGAAGTGACAAACATGGCTACAGCGGTATTAAACGTTAAGATCAATGACGCGCTAAAAGAAAGACTTCGCCACTATGCGGAAGACAATAACGAGAATTTAAGCGTGACGACAGAGAAACTGCTGCTGCTGGCGTTTGAAGCAGTAGAAGAGGCGGGAGTATCGGAAGAGGATATTGATAATCAGCATACGGAAGAAGAGAGCGTTTCTCCTTTTACTCCTAAAGAAATCAAAGCTCTACGTAAACTTCTGAAGAAGAGAAAATGAAACAACAACTGTCAACTGCCAGCGACTACAAAGAAGCCTGCGATCTGTTGCGTTCAGGCTACGTGAAGCATGTACGTCTTGGCTGGAATGTCGGAAGTGATGAGTTCTTTCGTATTGCGTCTGACTGGTGTGATACCGGCGCAAAAATAAAGAAAGATGGTGAAAACTTTGTTATTTCACTAAAAGGTTTTCCTATTCCTGCTCAGCATTAACTTCTGAACGGTGAAAACTGCTGACTGCCTCCGTGACAGTCAGCAGTTTTTATTTTTTTATGATCGCCTTCAAACTTTTCAATATTAAATCACGCTGCGTTTTACCGATGGCACGTTTTTATTCAAAGCAAGCCATAGCGGTTTGATCCTCAGCAGCGCCTGCTCAAGCTCTGTCGGTTCGAGCGAGAAGGGCATCCGTAAATAGCGGTCAAACGCGCCAGATAAACCAAAGCGCGTCCCGGTCCCCAGATTAATCCCCAGAATTTCAGCCCGCGCGGCAAGCTGAGTCGCCAGCATGCCCGGGAGTTCTATCCAGTAAGAGAGCCCGCCCTCCGCTTCATGGAACGTCCACTCCGGAAAATGTTCGCGCAACAGTTCACCGCACCGATCGCGTCGTTCCGCCAGCATCTTCCGGCGCGCGGGCAGAAACGTCTCGCTGTTATTCATGAGCCACAGCATCGCCAGCTGTTCCAGCAGCGGCGATCCTAAATCCAGGGTGTCTCGCGTCTGGGCGAGCGTGGCGATAGTACGCGAGGAGGCGCGGATCCAGCCAAGACGCAGCCCTCCCCAAAAGCTTTTTCCCGCAGAGCCTAACGTAATGACGGTGGCCTGCGGGTTAAAGGAGGCCAGCGGCGGCGGGGGAGGCGAGTCAAACCAGAGATCCACCATCGTCTCATCCACCACCAGCGCCGTACGGGTTTGCGCAGCAATATCGGTGATGGCCTGACGGGTCGCGATATCCATGCATCGCCCGGTTGGGTTATGGAAATCTGGCATCAGATACGCCAGCCGCGGCGCGGTCTGGGCAAGCATTGCCGCGAAGCCGTCCGTATCCCAGCCGGTCTCCGGCAGCGACACACCCACGGGCCGACACTGCGCCCCCTGAATGGCGGCAATCGCCAGCGGGTAGGTGGGATGGTCAACCACGACGCGATCCCCCGGCCCGGTCATCATCCGCAGCACCAGCGCAAAGCCGCTGACGGCGCCATTGACGACCATCACTTCCTCCGCGCGGGTGGGTAGACCGCGCGCGGTATAGCGCGCGGCGATGGCCTCCCGCAGCGCCGGCAGCCCAAGCTGATCGTAGCCCGTCAGCGAAAGGTGCTGCGTAATGGCCGTAAGCGCATGGGTATACGCCTGGTGGATCTCCGGCCCGGCATTCAGTGCGGCAGTGGAGAGATCCAGCGCGGCACTCGCTGCTGAAAGGGTGGGAACGGCGCGCGTGTCCGGGAGGATCACGCGCGACCCGCTGCCGTGACGGCTTTCCAGGTAACCCTCTTCACGCAGATGGGCGAGGGCGCTGCTGACGGTGGTCCGGCTTACGTCCAGGGCAGAGGCCAGCTCACGCTCGCCCGGCAGCCGCGTATTGAGCGCCAGCCGGCCATCAAGGATTAACAGACGCAATGCATCGGCCAGCTGACGCCAGAGCGGAGTGCGGGACGAAGTTTGCTGCCAGTGGCCTAAAAGGCGTATCAGAGACTGGCTTCCGAAGCGGCGTGATGACATATGCAGTCCACTATTTGAAAACTGGACATTAATCATAATGCCATTTTAGGTCAGGATGAAAGACTGGTTCACTGGAGAAGATAAAAATGGTACGTCGTCTGCTACAACTTTATGTCGGTTTAGGGCTGTATGGCCTTTCCACCGCGATGTTTATTCGCTCCGATTTGGGCGTCGATCCGTGGGATGTTTTCCACCTTGGGGTGGGGATGCAGCTGGGGATGAGCATCGGGACGGTGATCATTTTAGTCGGTGCTGCGGTACTGCTGCTGTGGATCCCACTGCGTCAGATGCCGGGGCTGGGCACGATCAGCAACGTGATTTGTATCGGTCTGGCGGCGGACGTCAGCATGGCGCTTATCCCTGAACTGAGTTCCTTGCCCCTTCGAATCACGCTGCTGGTCGGAGGCATCGTGATGAACGCGATTGCGACCAGCATGTACATCGGTGCCGGTTTCGGGCCTGGTCCGCGCGACGGCCTGATGACCGGCATTCATGCCCGGCTGGGATGGTCTATTCGCAGCGTGCGTACCTCGATTGAGGTGTCCGTCCTGCTGATTGGGTGCGTGCTTGGCGGCACGTTTGGGGTGGGGACCGTATTGTATGCTCTGACCATTGGTCCGCTTATTCAGCTCTGTCTGCCCTGGTTCCGCCAGAAGCCGCGCATTGCGGAAATTCCTCAGCCGGAGCGGGTTGTCTAAATTACGAAGCGCTCACATGTTTTAATGGCGTCGCTGTGCCAGAATAGGAACTCCGAAACACGCGATGCCAGAATGCATGAAAGCTATCACACTCTATGATGTTGCCCTCCTTGCGGGGGTTTCTTATCAGACCGTCTCCCGCGTCATTAACGACGCGGAACATGTGTCTGCCCGCACGCGGGAAAAGGTGCAGCAGGCGATGGCGGAGCTGCACTACGTTCCTAACCTTCGCGCGCAGCAGCTGGCGGGCAAACGCACCCGCACGCTGGGGTTCATCACCACCGATCTGGCCCTGCATGCGCCTTCGCAAATTGTCTCAGCGGTAAAATCGCGTGCGGCCGAAAAGGGGGCAAGCGTCCTCATTTCCATGGTAGAGCAGCCGCAGCAGTGTCAGGCCGCGCTTCAGGCGCTGCTGGCGCAGCGCGTAGAAGCCCTGCTGGTGAATGTTCCGCTTGACGATGAACATGCCGAACAGCTCAGGGCGCTGGCGTCGCCTGTCCCGGTGCTGTTCCTTGATGTATCGCCCTCAGCGCAGGTAAACAGCCTTGTGTTTAACGCTGAACAGGGCGCGCGTCTGGGCGTTGAGCATCTGCTTTCCCTGGGGCATCAGCGCATTGCCCTGCTGAGCGGGCCGGAAAGCTCGGTTTCTGCGCGGGCGCGTCTGGCGGGCTGGAAAGCCGCCCTGGCACGCGCGGGTCTTGACGCCGCTGCGGTTGCCTTCGGTGACTGGAGCGCGGCCTGCGGATATGAGAAGGGGCATCTGCTGCTGTCTGGGGCGGTATTACCGGATGCGATTCTGGTGGCGAACGATCAAATGGCGCTCGGGGTGATGCGTGCCTGTGCGGAAAAAGGAATCGCGGTTCCCGGCCAGATATCCGTGGTCGGGTTCGACGATACGGCTGACAGCGCCTGGTTTTCCCCTCCGCTGACGACCATTCGTCAGGCCTTTCGCGACGCGGGTGAACGCAGCGTGGAGTGGCTGCTGGCGCCCACCGGGGACGACGCGTGCTGGCAGGTTCAGCTGCCGGTTACGCTGGTTACGCGACATTCCAGCGCGCGTCATGCTCCCCGGCAGGCCGAGCGAGAGGAGCTGGCCCGGCAGCTCAGAAGCCTGGCGCTGATGGCCGAGCAGCTTGCCCGCAAATAGGACTTTTGTGATCTGACTCGCTACCCCGCGATCGAACGCTTTACCGTCGCAGAGCGCCAGGGCATGTTAATCAAAATTGTGAGCGCTTCGCAAAGAGGTTAATATGTCCAATACCCCATCGCTGACCCTCAGCGCCATCCTGGCCCGACGAGACTGGGAAAATCCGGGGGTTACCCAGTGGAACCGCCTGGCCGCACATGCGCCGTTACACAGCTGGCGTAATGAACAATCCGCCCGGGACGACGCCGGATCCGCCAGCAGGCATAGTCTTAACGGGGTGTGGAGATTCAGTTTTTTTGCTGCACCCGAGCAGGTTCCTCAGGTATGGGTAATCGAAGATTGCGCCGATGCCGTTGCGATACCCGTGCCGTCTAACTGGCAGATGCAGGGGTTCGATACGCCCATCTACACCAATGTGACCTATCCCATACCCGTTAACCCGCCTTTTGTGCCGCAAGAAAACCCTACCGGCTGTTACTCGCTCACATTTGACGTAGAGGACGCCTGGTTACAGGCCGGGCAAACCCGCATTATCTTTGACGGCGTGAACTCGGCGTTTCATCTGTGGTGCAACGGAGAGTGGATAGGCTATTCCCAGGACAGTCGGCTGCCTGCCGAATTTGACCTTTCGACAGTATTGCGCCCCGGGCAGAACCGCATGGCGGTCATGGTATTGCGCTGGTGCGACGGCAGTTATCTGGAAGATCAGGACATGTGGCGCATGAGCGGCATTTTCCGCGATGTGACGCTGCTGCATAAACCCGAGACGCAGATTGCCGATTATTACGTCGTGACAGATCTGAATGCGGAGCTGGACCGCGCGACGCTGAAGGTTGACGTTTCCCTGCAGGGGGCACAATTTTCGGCGTGTGAAGTGGCCTTTACCCTGTGGCGCAAGGGGGAGAAATGCGCCAGCGTAGTCCAGCGTCCTGGGTCGGCCATTGTTGACGAACGCGGCAGCTGGGCCGAGCGCTTAACGGTAACGATCCCCGTTGAGGCCCCTGCGCTCTGGAGTGCAGAAACGCCGGAGCTGTATCGCCTGACGATTGCGCTGCTTAACCCGCAGGGGGAAGTGCTGGAGATTGAGGCGTGCGATGTAGGCTTCCGCCGGGTTGAAATCAGCAACGGCCTGCTGAAGCTGAACGGTAGACCGCTGCTGATCCGCGGGGTTAACCGGCACGAGCATCATCCGGAAAACGGCCAGGTGATGGACGAAGCGACAATGCGTCGCGATATCGAAATCATGAAGCAGCACAACTTCAACGCCGTTCGCTGCTCACACTACCCGAACCATCCGCTGTGGTACCGGCTTTGCGATCGCTACGGGCTGTACGTCGTTGACGAGGCCAATATCGAAACCCACGGCATGGTGCCAATGAGCCGCCTTGCTGACGATCCGCGCTGGCTGCCCGCCATGAGCGAGCGCGTGACCCGCATGGTGCAGCGCGATCGTAATCACCCCTCAATCATCATCTGGTCATTGGGCAATGAGTCTGGCCACGGCGCAAACCACGATGCATTGTACCGCTGGGTAAAGTCCACGGATCCGACGCGCCCGGTACAATATGAAGGCGGAGGGGCAAATACGGCGGCGACCGATATCGTCTGCCCGATGTACGCCCGTGTCGATCAGGATCAGCCTTTTCCGGCGGTGCCGAAATGGTCAATCAAGAAGTGGATCGGCATGCCGGACGAAACGCGCCCGCTGATCCTCTGCGAATATGCCCACGCGATGGGTAACAGCTTTGGTGGGTTCGCGAAATACTGGCAGGCGTTTCGCAGCCATCCTCGCCTGCAGGGAGGGTTTGTCTGGGACTGGGTCGATCAGGCTTTGACGAAGAAAGACGAAAATGGCAACGCGTTCTGGGCCTACGGCGGGGATTTTGGCGATAAACCGAACGATCGGCAGTTCTGCCTCAATGGCCTGGTCTTCCCCGACCGCACGCCGCACCCGGCGCTGTACGAAGCGCAACGCGCGCAGCAGTTTTTTACCTTCACCCGGGTGAGCACGTCTCCGCTGGTGATAGAGGTACAAAGCGGCTATCTGTTCCGCCGCACCGATAACGAAGTGCTCAGATGGACAGTTGCCCGCGACGAGGAAACGCTGGCCTCAGGCGAGGTGACGCTCGCGATGGCGCCTGAAGGTACTCTGCGTCTGGAGATTGCCCTGCCAGAGATGACGGCTGAACCGGGAGAGGCCTGGCTGAACGTTGAAGTCCGCCAGCCGCGGGCAACGCCGTGGTCACCGGCTAACCATCGCTGCGCATGGGAGCAGTGGCCGCTTCCGGCTCCGCTCTTTATTGCGCCGCCAGCGCCTGCGGGCGAGCCGCCGGTTTTGACGCAAAACGAGCGCATGCTGGAGGTCACGCATCGTCAACAGCGCTGGCAGTTCGATCGCACCTCGGGCAACCTGACGCAATGGTGGCGCGTGGGAGTTGAAACATTGCTCGCACCGGTGACGGATAACGTAAGCCGCGCACCGCTGGATAACGACATTGGCGTGAGTGAAGCGACGCAGATCGATCCGAACGCGTGGGTTGAGCGCTGGAAAGCGGCGGGCATGTACGATTACACCTTGCGCGTTCTGCACTGTGAGGCAGAGCAGCACGCGGGCGAGGTGGTGGTGACCACCCTGCACGTCGGGGAGTATCACGGCAAAGCGCTGTTTCTGAGCCGTAAAGTCTGGCGGGTGGACGACCAGGGGAGGCTGCACGGGGATATTCAGGTTGATGTTGCGTCTGATATCCCCGAGCCCGCGCGCGTTGGCCTGAGCGTTCATCTTGCCGAAACGCCGGAAAACGTTCACTGGCTGGGGCTGGGACCGCATGAAAACTACCCGGACAGAAAGCTGGCGGCAGAGCAGGGGCGCTGGACATTGCCTCTGGAGGCCATGCATACGCCGTATATCTTCCCGACGGAAAATGGTTTGCGCTGCGATACCCGGGAACTTGTGCTGGGCGCGCATCAGCTGAATGGCGCGTTCCATTTCTCAGCGAGCCGCTACGGCCAGCAGCAGCTGCGTGAGACAAGCCATCATCATCTGTTGCGGGAAGAGCCGGGATGTTGGCTCAACCTCGACGCGTTCCATATGGGCGTGGGCGGCGACGACTCCTGGAGCCCCAGCGTCTCGCCGGAATTTATCCTCCAGACACGCCAGCTGCGTTATACCTTCAGCTGGCAGCAGCGCCTTAACTGACCATTGAGATGCGGCCACACGACGTGGCCGCATGCTTACGCCAGAATTCCGCTCAGGCCATGCAGGCTCATGTAAATTCCTACCATGATAATCAGCGCCGCTGAGATCCACGGCGCGTTGCGGGAAAATTCGCTAAACCCGGGCCAGCGTTTTGTCGCATGCTTGAGGCTTAAGGCGGCAATCGCGCCGGAAGCAACCAGGGTAATCGCCAGACCAATACTGAAGCTGAATACCAGCGTAGCGCCGAGGGCAAAATGCTTAAGCTGCAGGCAGATGAGCAGTACTGTGATGGACGCTGGGCAGGGAATAAGCCCGCCGGTCAGGCCAAACATCGCGATCTGACCGGTGGTGACGTTTTGACCGTTGAAACGTCGGTTAATATCCTGCGCGTGCGCGCGCTGGTGTGCGTCCTGCCACTCCTCTTCAACCAGCAGGTGGTCGTGATGGTGGTCGTGGTCATGATGATGATCGTGATGGTGATCATGGTCATGATCGTGATGATGATCGTGCGGCTGGCTCTCTTTCCAGGTGCGCCACGCCATCCACAGGGCGATCAGGACGATCAACACTCCCGAGATAAGCTGGAACCATGGTTCTGAGGTATGCGCATCCCAGCCCCGACCAAACCATAATCCTGCCATGGCAATAATCCACACCACCGCCGTATGGGAAAGCGTTGCCGCCAGACCAAGCAGTACCGCCTGTTTCAGCGTGCCGCGGATAGCCACGATAAAGGCGGCCATCATCGTTTTTGAGTGGCCCGGCTCCAGGCCATGTAATGCACCGAGCAGAATAGCGCTGGGCACAAACAGCCAGGCATTGCCCTGCTGCAGGAGTGAAGCAAAATCGTTCATGGGAAATTCCGAAGTGGAAAGCGTGCCCTGATACTACTCCCCCCCAGTAGGGTAATACTACCCCCCAGTAGAAAAATACTCAGGGGGAGTAGAGCGTGATATGCTTTCAAAGCCAAAAAGAAAGGAGATGCAGAGATGTCACATACCGTCCGCGACAAGAAAATGTTATTGACTCGCCTGAAGAAAATTCAGGGGCAAAGTAACGCTCTGGAGAAAATGCTGAATAGCGATCACGAATGCGCCGAGGTGTTACAGCAGCTGGCGGCGATCCGCGGGGCGGTCAACGGCATGATGATGCAGGTGATCGAAGGGCATTTAACCGATCACGTGGTGAAAGAGCCTGAAGAAGCGCAGCGTGAAGCCGATCTTGGCGTAGTGCTGCAGGTGATCAAATCCTATCTTAAGTAGAGTGCGTTTCGAGGTTATTTTCAGCCCAAAGAATAAATTCCGTTTTGGGCAGCGCTTTGCTGTAGTACCACCCCTGCCCATACTGCACGCCGTGTCGGTGCAGCCAGGCGAGCTGTCCTGCCGTTTCGACTCCCTCCGCCACCATTGCCAGCTTCAGTGACTTCGCCATTTCAATAATGTGCGGCGTCACGTTTTTATACTCCAGCGCGTCCACGAACGATTTATCAATTTTGAGCGTGTCGACATCCAGATCCTGCAGATAGCTCAGGCTGGAATAACCTGTACCGAAATCATCAATATAGATGGGGTGGCCCGCGCGACGGAAAGCGGCGATAGCCGGTGCGCTAACCTGAGGATCGGCAAAGCCGCGCTCGGTTAACTCAAGGGCGATCTGTTTGGGATGGACCTTCCACTTATTCAGCAACTGGCTCAGCAGAGGCGGCAGCGTGTCGGAGGTCAAATCGGCGGGCGCGAGGTTGATAGAGATGTGCTGATCGTCGTGAAGGTGCAGCCAGCTGCCCATATCTTCAAACACTTTTTCGATGACTAACTGCGTCAGCTGCGTGATGAGCCCCGTTTGCTCAGCAAGCGGCACAAAGATATCTGGTGAAAGGCTGCTTCCGTCCGGCTGTGGCCAGCGCGTCAGCGCCTCTGCGCCCACGATTTTTCCGCTGCACAGCGCCACGATGGGCTGATAGTGAACCACAAAATCGCGACTGTTAATGGCGTCAAGAAGGCGATTGCGAGGCGACTGGATGCGGCGCAGGATCCGCAGGACAAAGAGCGCGGCAAGCAGGCTCATCAGGATGCCAAAGGGCAGCCATAGCAGCAGCTGCCGGTGCCAGGTTTCAGCCAGCGGCTTCAGCGTCGCCCATGTCACGACGGTAAAACCCAGCTCAGGGACGGGCTTCATGACGTACATTGAGCCGTCATACTGGACGCTTCTCACTTCATGACCCTCGATCGTGTCGCGGATATGCGGATCGAGTTTATTGCTGCTGGCGAATATGCGGTGGGTAGTACTTCCTACCAGGGCGGCGTCAATCGCTATCTCACCGAAAGGGATCACATCCACCAGTGAGGCTGGATCGACCATGACAAGATAATGACCTTTTCCCAGCACGGCCATGTAGCGGTTAAACCCAAGATCGTTTTGCGTGGTCAGCCATGCGCTGTAGCCATCTTCGGTAATGCGCATCGGCGGCGGGAAAGGGGCTGCATGGCTGGTTTGCTCCAGGGAGGAGCAGAGCGGTTGAAGGTTATCGATATAAATCACTTCCTGGACATATCGCCACGAGAAAGCGACGCGGCGCATCTCTCTTAACTGCAGAGGGCTACACGGCACGCCCTCAAACGCCTCCAGGTGATTGAGCGCTTCTTTTGCCTGCTCCACGACCCTGTCGGTTCGTACCAGCACGCGTGAGGCATAGTTATCCAGCGCATCGACAAATTTATCTTCCGCCTGACGATGGGCCAGCCAGATGCTGAGGCAAATGGGAACCAGCACGGAAAAGATAAGTACGCCAGTCACCAGACTGACCAGATGTCGAGTTTTCATGCTGTCGTTTCCTTCCTCGTATACCCGTTCCTGGGCACTGAGTTCCCTGCCTGAAGAGAAAGATTTTACCGCGAAATGATATAGTTATAGCACGCGGTTGGCCTGGCTATTATTTTATCTCAGGTAAACCCGAAAATATCATCAGGAGAGAGGGGTTGTTTTTTCAGACGAGCCTGGATATTATTTTGTTATGTTATAACAAAACATAAAGGGTTTATGATGAAACCAAATATCCATCCCGCTTATCGTACCGTGGTCTTCCACGACACCAGCGCCAATGAATATTTTAAAGTGGGCTCAACCATTAAGACCGAGCGCGAAATTGAACTCGACGGCGAAACGTATCCGTACATCACCATCGACGTCTCGTCAAAATCGCACCCGTTTTATACCGGTAAGCAGAAAACTTTCTCCACGGATGGCAGCACGGCGCGCTTCCGCAAGCGTTTTGGCGGCTTTCTCAATGCGAAGCGGGGCTAACCATGCAGGTACTTAACTCATTACGCAGTGCAAAACAGCGTCACCCGGACTGCCAGATAGTCAAACGCAAGGGACGCTTATACGTGATTTGCAAATCCAACCCGCGCTTTAAGGCGGTTCAGGGACGTAAAAAAAGACGCTAAACGCGCGTTTCTCGCCAGCTCTCCAGGGATCTTTTCTGTTTGCCATCGGCAGTAAAATTGTCGGTGGCAAGCCAGCTTTCAAAGGCGCTTGCCAGCGCCGGCCACTCTTTGTCGAGAATCGAAAACCAGTCGGTATCCCGGTTATGACCTTTTATGACCAGCGCCTGGCGAAAACGCCCCTCAAACTGAAAGCCCAGACGCAGTGCCGCTTTGCGGGAAGGCTCGTTCAGGCTATTGCACTTCCATTCATAGCGCCGGTAGCCAAGGGTATCGAACGCATACCGCATCAGCAGATATTGCGCTTCTGTCGACATGGGCGTGCGGCTTAACAGCGGAGAAAAGTGAACGTGCCCCACTTCCACGACGCCGTTTTTGGGATCGATCCGCATCAGGGAAAGCGTCCCGACCGGAGATTGGGTCTGGTTATCGATAACGGTAAAGTGAATGGGATCGGATAACTCACTCACGCTCGCCACCCATCCGGCAAATTCCTCAGCGGTGGCATCGGGCTCGCGCAGTAGCCACGTCCAGCTGCGGGTATCTTCGGCCAGGGAATACGCGGAGAACAGCGCGTCGGCATGCTCCACGCGCAGCGGCTCAAGTCGACAATAGCGACCCTGAAGTACCACTCGGGACGGATGCTGGCGAGGTTGCCAGTCGTGAAGGGGTTCGCCCACTGGCTGTCCGAACTGATTGAATGTCTTCATCTTAATTTCCGTGACGTTGAAAAGAGCTTCAGACTAGTGAATCGCTGGTTCCTAAAAAAGAACCACCAGGCTATGTTTTGATGGTGCCACGAGGAGGTGAGATGAATATACCGGGTGATGAATTTTATACCTTGCTCAATGCAGCCCTGAAAAAACGTGGGGAAGAGACGCTCCAGCGCGCGCTCTATCTCGCTCTGCGGGAGGCCATACTGTGCGGAAGGCTTCGCTCCGGCAGCCAGCTTTCCGGTTCGCGAACGCTGGCTCAGCAGCTCTCCCTTTCCCGCAATACCGTTAATGCAGCGCTGGACCAGCTCACGCTTGAAGGGTATTTGCAGCGTAACCGCCAGGGCACGCGGGTGGCGCAGCTCGCTCACCGCGCTGTCGCCCGGACATTGCCAGACCCTGCCATCAAACTTGCCAGACGGGTCGGCCTGCTGCCTGCGCAGGTGATCCGGGACACGCCGGTTCTGGCGTTTACCCCAGGAACGCCGGCCATCAACTATTTTCCTCTGCCGCTGTGGCGGCGATTGTACGATCGCGTGATGCGGGAGGAGGGATATGCCCTGTTAGGGTATGGCGACCCGGCCGGCGAGCCATCGCTGCGGGCTGCGATTGCCCGGCACCTGGCTCTGTCCCGCGGCATTGACTGCGACGCCAGCCAGATTGTGATAACGGAAGGGGCGCTTGAGGGCGTTAACCTGTGCACGATGCTGTTGAGTGAGCCAGGCGATGTCGCATGGGTAGAAAACCCCGGGTATAGCGGGGCAAAGAGCGCGTTTGTTAAAACCGGCCTGAAAATGACGGGAATACCGGTTGATGACGAGGGGATGTGCTGGGAAGGGCAGAATGCACCTTCACCCTCGCTGATTTTTACCTCGCCTTCACACCAGTACCCTTACGGGAGCGTGCTCAGTGCACGGCGGCGCCTGGCATTACTGGAGCTGGCCAGACAGCATAACGCCTGGATTATTGAGGACGACTACGACAGCGAGTTCCGCTATACCGGTGAGCCGGTGCCGGCCATGCTGGGGATGGTCGCCAACGCGCCCGTTGTCTATCTGGGGACGTTCAGTAAAACGCTGTTTCCGTCGCTCAGAATGGGGTTCATGGTTCTGCCGCCAGCGCTGGCAAAAGCGGCGCGCCCGGCCATCGGCTCGCTGCTGCGCGGTGGACATCGTGCTGAGCAGCGTACCCTGGCGCTGTTCATTGAAGAAGGTCACTATGCCCGCCATCTTGCTGCCATGCGTCGGCTCTATCGTAAGCGTTACCGCCAGCTGCGGGAGGTGCTGGGCGCGGAGCTGCATACGCCGCACCGCATTTTGGCGGGCGAAGGCGGGATGCATCTGACGCTGGCGATAGACGGCATTGACGACCGGGGGCTGGTGGAGAAGGCGAGGGCGTTTCAGCTGGCACCTGCTGCACTGAGCGGGTATTACCTGGAGTCGAAGCAGGGGCAAACCGGTCTGGTTTTAGGCTACGGCAATACCTCTGCTTCTCAGTTTGCGCCGGGGATCCGACGCCTGCAGGCGTTAATTACGCAGCAGCAGGGCGGGAAAGGGTAAAGACGTCATAGAAAGAGAGCTGGCCTTTGGTGGAGACCATTTTCTGCAGCTTCTCTTTTTGCTCGGTTTCAACTGCCGGCGAGTGCATGATGCTCTCGATAAGATCCGCAGGCACGTAACGCGTGTTGTACCATTCGCCGTTGTAGCAGACCCGGAAATCGAGGACGTCGATATCTTCGTAACGGTAGCGCGGATTCACGTCGAAAAAGAAAAAGGCGTTAAAGACAACAAACAGCACAACGAGCAGCCAGACGGAGTCCACCAGCGTTTCGGACTTCAGCATCACAATAAGCGTCGCCAGCCAGGCGGCATACATTGCGACAAACAGTCCGGGATGTTTGCGAATAAAGCTAATGCTAAAGCGCGGGCGATTATCGCGCTTTTCGCGGAGGTTAAGATCGTCGATGGTGGCGGTAAGCAGGCGCTGTATCTCGGTCATTATTTGCCTTCATGAGAGTTGACAATACAGGGTGTCTGCCAATTTTAGGGGAGCCATCAGGCTGAAAAAAGTAACAGTCTGGCGCTAAAAGACCATAACAGTTGACTCCCCCGGAACCTCACAGCGTTTTGATGATTTTTGCCGGATTGCCGCCAACGACGACGTTTGCCGGGACGTCTTTCGTCACGACGGCACCGGAGGCGACCACCACGTTATCACCGATAGTGACGCCAGGGTTAATGACCGCCCGGCCACCAATCCACACATTATTACCAATGGTGACGGGTTTTCCAAACTCCACGCCGCTATTACGTTCCTCCGCATCCAGCGGATGGGTGGCCGTATAAATATGCACACCTGGCGCGAGCATGCAGTTGTCGCCAATATGAACAGGACAGACATCCAGCATCACGCAATCGAAGTTAGCGTAAAAGTTTTTACCCAGATAAATGTTATATCCATAGTCGCAGCGGAAGCTCGGTTCTATATAAGCCCCTTCGCTTTGCCCCAGAAGCTCCGCCAGAATGTTCTGGCGTTCTGTTTTTTCATCAGGCGCGGTGTGGTTATAGCGGTAAACCAGATGGCGGGCCCGAAGTCGGTCAGCCCGTAATGTTTCATCACCGGGACGGTAATGTTCACCGGCAATCATCTTCTGTTTTTCTACGCTCATGAGAAACCTCTCTGGATGTCATAACCGCAGGGTAATCGTAACAGGCCAGAAGGGGAACGTTCCCGGAAAGCCGATGTGACTAGCGTCACAACATTGTTGCTGAAGAACACGTTTTACACGGAAACCTGGCCTGGGCACAGGGAGCATAACGGGATAGGTATATACAGCTTATAACGTGGCGTAGAACTCTACAGACACCCTTCAAACATTAACGGACAAATTTCCACACAGAAGTAGGGATTTTGTCGTACAGCTTATTCATTGTCAGCTCAGCAAGACGATGGTCAGCGGCTGAATAAAATACCGCCAGTTCATTATCAGAAAGCTCGTATTTATTCTTTTCAATGACGCGCTCGAGCGTGTCAATTGACTGACAACGTCGCAAGCGCATCAAATAATCGATCTTTGTGAGTGGTTTATCAGACATAAATTCACCTTAGTAATTGTAATAATTTTAACAGGAAAGACTAACCGGGTTAGCTCTGCTCACGTTGACGAAACAGCGGAATAGCCGGTTTCCCGATTTACGCCATTTTTGCAAATCCTGGGCGTTAATGCCGTAACTGCTGAACAACATAAAGGTGTCGTCCAGGTATTCATCAATTTGCTCAATGAGCTTATTATCTTCATTGTACTTAATTTTATAATTAAGTGCGAAGGTTGCGATATGCTCTATCAGCTCATTCAACTGTAAATTGATGGCAGACGTTGGGTCGTTTACCCAGCCATGGTTACTTTCATCAAGATTGGCAAGGCAGTCATGGTACAAGGATTCGCAGAGAAATTTCAACTGCGCGATATCATGCCTTTTTGGCGAGTACTCGTCCATAGCGCATCCCCTTCTGAGTGATTTCTTACTCACCGAACATCAATGTCGGGATGGATACAACATACTTAGCCGCACGGGTGCTGTGTTCCTGATAACTCTAACTATAAGCCACTCGCTTCAAGATTTCATCGCGCTATTACGAAAAATTACAAATAAAACCGCAGACTGCGAGCGTACAGGCAATTGTTCGTCCAGGACTGAACTTTTTATCCAAATTAACAATGGATTTTTATCGCTTCCTTACGTTTCATTAGCTTAGCTTAAACGATGAGAAAAGTTCTGATTCGGACTTTTCTTTGTTTGAACTTCTTATTAGGAATATTCCTAATAGCTTAAGCGGAGAAATGAAATTAAAAAAATCCTGAATTCACCGATTAAGTTATCAGTTAATTATGATATGTCTAATTAAGATGGCAGAAAATAAATAAAACCACAATAAGCGTAATTTATGATTTTTTCTGAAAATGAAAAAGGCCGCTAATGCGGCCTTTTTATCATGTGAAACCGGTATCAGTGAGGTTTTACCGAATGACTGTGCTCAATATCTTCATTCTTACGGCTAAAGCGGCGGCGAACCACCACGAAGAACACCGGTACGAAGAAGATAGCCAGTACGGTCGCGGTGATCATACCGCCCATAACGCCTGTACCTACCGCGTTCTGCGCACCGGAACCCGCACCAGAGCTGATAACCAGCGGCAGTACGCCGAGGATAAACGCCAGTGACGTCATCAGGATTGGGCGCAGACGCATACGAACCGCCTCAAGCGTCGCCTCAATCAGGCCTTTGCCTTCTTTCTCCATCAGATCTTTGGCGAATTCAACGATAAGTATCGCGTTCTTCGCCGACAGGCCAATGGTTGTCAGCAGGCCTACCTGGAAGTAAACGTCGTTGGTCAGTCCACGGAACGTTGCCGCAAGCAGCGCACCGATAACCCCGAGTGGAACCACCAGCATTACGGAGAACGGAATCGACCAGCTCTCGTACAGTGCCGCCAGACACAGGAAGACCACAATCAGTGAAATGGCGTACAGGGCAGGGGCCTGGTTACCGGACAGACGTTCCTGATAGGACATACCGGTCCAGTCATAGCCGATACCCGAAGGCAGCTTGCTCGCCAGCTCTTCCATCAGGTTCATGGCTTCACCGGTGCTTCGGCCCGGCGCTGCCTGACCCAGGATCTCCATAGACGGCAGACCGTTATAGCGTTCCAGACGCGGTGAACCGTATTCCCAGCGTGACGTTGAGAACGCCGAGAACGGAACCATCTGACCATTGCTGCCGCGCACGAACCAGTTGTTAATATCGTTCGGCAACATACGGTACTGCGCCTCTGACATCACGTACACTTTCTTCACACGACCGCGGTCGATGAAGTCGTTTACGTAGCTACCGCCCCAGGCCGCGCCCAGCGTGGTATTGATGTCACTGATGGACACGCCCAACGCCTGGGCTTTCTCCTGATCGATGTCGATTTTGTACTGCGGCGTATCTTCCAGGCCGTTTGGACGCACGCCGACCAGCAGGTCAGGGTGCTTAGCGACTTCGCCAAACAGCTGGTTACGCGCCTGCGTCAGTTTTTCGTGACCCAGACCGCCCTGGTCAATCAGCTGGAAGTCGAAGCCGGTCGCGGTACCCAGTTCAACAATCGCTGGCAGGTTAAAGGCGAAGACCATCGCATCTTTAATCTGCGAGAAGGTGCCCATTGCACGGCCGGTGATGGCTTCGACCTTGTTCTCTTTGCCTGGACGTTCAGACCAGTCTTTCAGAGAGACGAAGGCAATACCGGTGTTCTGACCGCGACCCGCAAAGCCAAAGCCGTTAACCGCAAACACGGACTCAACGTTGGCTTTCTCTTTGGTGAGGTAGTAATCGGTCATCTCATCCAGCACTTTCTGGGTACGCTCTTGCGACGCACCCGCCGGAAGCTGGGCCATACTCAGGAACACGCCCTGGTCTTCGTCTGGCAGGAAGGAGCTTGGCAGACGAACAAACAGGTAAGCCATGCCCACTACGATGATGATATAGAGCAGCAGATAACGACCGGTGCTGCGCAGGATGTTGCCTACGCTGTCGGTGTAGTGGTGCGTGCTCTTATCAAACATGCGGTTAAACCAGCCGAAGAACCCTTTATGCTCGCCATGGCCGCCTTTCTGAATCGGCTTCAGCATGGTGGCACACAGGGCTGGCGTCAGGATCAACGCCACCAGTACCGACAGCGCCATCGCAGAAACGATGGTGATGGAGAACTGACGGTAAATCGCACCGGTGGAGCCACCGAAGAAGGCCATCGGGATAAATACCGCAGACAGTACCATCGCGATACCGACCAGCGCGCCCTGAATCTGACCCATTGATTTACGAGTCGCTTCCTTCGGCGGCAGACCTTCCTCCGCCATGACGCGCTCGACGTTCTCTACCACCACGATGGCATCATCCACCAGCAGGCCGATGGCGAGCACCATCCCGAACATCGTCAGGGTGTTTATCGAGTAGCCAAATATCGACAGGATCGCGAAGGTCCCGAGCAATACCACCGGCACGGCAATCGTTGGGATAAGCGTTGCGCGGAAGTTTTGCAGGAACAGGTACATCACCAGGAATACCAGGATGATCGCCTCGACCAGCGTTTTAACCACTTCATGAATCGAGATTTTGACGAACGGCGTGGTGTCATACGGGTAAACGATTTTCAGACCTGACGGGAAGAAAGGTTCCATTCTCTTCAGTTCTGCACGGATAGCCGTGGCGGTGTCCAGGGCGTTAGCGCCTGTTGCCAGTTTGATACCCAGACCGGAAGCCGGCTTGCCGTTATACTTCGCGATGATGTCGTAGTTCTCACCGCCCAGTTCCACTTTTGCCACGTCGCGCAGGCGAACCTGCGAACCGTCCTGATTCACCTTCAGCAGAATTTTGCTGAACTCATCGGCCGAGGTCAGACGGGTCTGCGCGATGATTGAGGCGTTAAGCTGCTGGCCTTTCACCGGCGGCGTACCGCCTAACTGACCGGCTGCCACCTGGGCGTTCTGCGCTTTAATCGCGCTGATCACGTCAACCGGCGTCAGCTGGAAGTTGTTCAGTTTGTTCGGGTCCATCCAGATACGCATCGCGTACTGGGAACCGAACAGCTGCACGTCACCCACACCGGAAGTACGGCTGATAGCGTCCTTCATATTGGCGCCCACGTAGTCGGAAATATCCTCCTGCGTCATGGTGCCGTTGGTGTTAATAACGCCGACAACCATCAGGAAGCTACTGGACGATTTCTCGACGCTCACGCCCTGCTGTTGTACTTCCTGCGGCAGCAAAGGCATCGCCAGCTGCAGTTTGTTCTGCACCTGAACCTGCGCAATGTCAGCGTCAGTACCTGACTGGAAGGTCAGGGTGATCTGAACTGTACCGGTAGAGTCACTGTTTGAGGACATGTACATCAGGTTATCGATACCGTTCATGTTCTGTTCGATAACCTGAGTGACGGTGTCCTGCACCGTTTTCGCATCAGCCCCCGGGTAGGTTGCGGAAATTGTCACCGCCGGTGGCGCAATCGTTGGATATTGCGCTACAGGCAGCTTCAGGATCGCAAGTCCCCCGGCCAGCATGATGATAATGGCGATCACCCATGCAAATATGGGGCGATCGATAAAGAAATTAGGCATGTCTTAACGGCTCCTGTTTAAGTTAAGACTTGGTTTGTTCTGACTGGCCAGCGGCCGAAGCTTGTTGTTTATCGTCAGATTTCACTTCCTGTGCTTTAACCTGCGCGCCAGGACGAACTTTTTGCAAACCAGTAACAATCACGCGATCGCCATCTTTCAGACCTTCCGTCACCAGCCATTTATCGCCAATCGCCTGGGTTGCGGTGATATTGCGGGTTTCGACTTTGTCATCTGCCCCAACAACCAGTGCGCTCGCATCGCCGCGTGGCGTACGGGTCACACCCTGCTGTGGAACCAGAAGGGCGGTTGGATTCGTGCCTTCTTCCAGACGCGCGCGAACAAACATACCTGGCAGCAGATTTTTGTCAGGGTTCGGGAAAATCGCACGTAAGGTGATGGAACCGGTGGTCTGGTCAACCGTCACGTCAGAGAATTCCAGCGTACCTTCCTGCGGGAACTTGATACCGTCGTTGGTAATCAGCTCCACTTTGGCTTTGCCGTTTTCCTGTTTCAGGGTGCCGTTAGCCAGCTCCTGTTTCAGGCGCAGGAAATCATTGCTGGACTGCGTCACGTCGACGTAGATCGGATCAAGCTGCTGTACGGTCGCCAGCGCAGTGGTCTGACCGTTCTGCACCAGTGCCCCTTCCGTGACGGAAGACTTACCAATACGACCGCTAATAGGGGAGGTCACTTTGGTATAGGCCAGGTTAATGCGGGCGGTTTCGACTGCCGCTTTGGCTGCCACGACGGCCGCGTTAGCCTGCTGGGCATCCGCCAGGGCTGTATCGTAATCCTGTTGGCTGATGTATTTAGTACCAAGCAGTTTTTGATAGCGGTTCAGCGTCAGCTGGGCAATTTTGGCCGCGGCCTGTGCTTTTGCCAGGTCACCTTTGGCGCTTTCATATGATGCCTGATAGGTTGCTGGATCAATCTGATACAGAGACTCACCGGCCTTCACATCACCGCCTTCGGTAAAGTTACGTTTCAGGATAATGCCGCTAACCTGAGGACGAACTTCCGCAATGCGGTACGCATTTGTGCGGCCTGGTAATTCGGTGGTGATTTGTAGAGGTTCAGATTTGAGCGTCACGACGCCTACTTCTGGCGCCTGCTGAGCTCCTTGTTGAGCCGGTTTGTCGTCACATCCTGTTAGCGCTAAGCTGCCTGAGAGCATCAGAACGACCGCCAGAGGCGTTAACCCTCTGTTTTTGTTCATATGTAAACCTCGAGTGTCCGATTTCAAATTGATCAAGGGTCCTGAGTCTAAAACCCATTGCTGCGTTTATATTATCGTCATGCTATGGTACATACATTCACAAATGTATGTAAATCTGACTCCTGTAAATTCACGCACCTATGGCACGAAAAACCAAACAACAAGCGCTGGAAACCCGACAACACATTCTGGATGTGGCAATACGTTTGTTTTCTCAGCAAGGTGTTTCGTCAACCTCGCTGGCGCAGATTGCTCAGGCTGCCGGTGTAACGCGGGGTGCGATTTACTGGCATTTTAAAGACAAGTCAGATCTGTTCAGTGAAATCTGGGAGCTTTCAGAGTCCAGCATTAGCGATCTCGAGAGTGAGTATCGGGCAAAATTCCCCGACGATCCACTCTCAGTATTGAGAGAAATATTAGTATATATCCTTGAAGCGACGGTAGTTGAAGAACGTCGCAGATTAATGATGGAAATTATCTTTCATAAATGCGAGTTCGTTGGCGAAATGGCGGTGGTGCAGCAGGCGCAACGTAGCCTTAGCCTGGAGAGCTATGACCGCATTGAACAGAACCTCAACCAGTGCATGCAGGCAAACCTGTTACCGGCTAATCTTTTGACCCGCCGGGCGGCTATCCTGATGCGCAGCTACATTTCTGGCCTGATGGAAAACTGGCTGTTTGCCCCCCAATCCTTTGACCTGAAAGAGGAAGCCCGCAGCTACGTGGCGATTCTACTGGAAATGCTACAGCTCTGCCCGACGCTGCGCGGTGACGCATCTTCGCTGACTGCCTGAGCGGTTCCAGGATTTATCTCAGAGGCTCACGTTCGCGCTATTCTGCTTCAGGCGAGCGTGATATTCTTCACGCCGGACTATTTTCGGTCGTCTTCTGACATCACTCACAACTATGCTGCCCATCAATCGCTCGCAACATCCTGTTTTTGCATTGCTCTTTGCGATGCTGTTTTTCTTCGCCACGGCGCCGCTGACCTGGGCCCGCGCCGACAACAGCAATGACATTCCCTCGCGCAGCGATGTTCAGTCGCAGCTCGATACGCTCAACAAGCAAAAAGATCTCTCTGCGCAGGATAAGCTTATCCAGCAGGATTTGACGGAAACGCTGGAAACGCTCGATAAAATTGACCGCGTTAAAGCAGAAACCACGCAGCTTCGCCAGAAGGTGGCGCAGGCCCCAGAAAACATGCGCAAAGCGACGGAATCGCTGAATGCCCTGAGCGACGTGGATAACGACGACGAAACGCGCAAGACGCTCTCGACGCTCTCCCTTCGCCAGCTGGAGTCGCGCGTCGCGCAGTTACTCGACGACCTGCAAACCGCCCAGTCCGACCTCGCAACGTATAACAGCCAGCTTGTCTCCCTGCAGACCCAGCCCGAGCGCGTGCAAAACCTGATGTACGCCGCGTCTCAGCAGCTGCAGCAAATCCGCAACCGCCTGAACGGCACGACGGTGGGGGAAGGCACGCTGCGTCCAACGCAGCAAACGCTGTTGCTGGTTCAGCAGACGTTGCTCAACGCGCAAATCGAACAGCAGCGTAAAAGCCTGGAAGGGAATACGGTGCTGCAGGATACGCTGCAGAAACAGCGTGATTACGTCAACGCGAACATTAATCGCCTGGAACACCAGCTCCAGCTGTTGCAGGAGGCGGTTAACAGCAAGCGCCTGACGCTGACGGAAAAAACCGCTCAGGAGGCCGTATCGCCTGACGAAACCGCCCGCATTCAGGCCAATCCGCTGGTGAAGCAGGAGCTCGAGGCTAACCATCAGCTTAGCCAGCGCCTGATCGTGGCGACGGAAAGCGGCAACTCGCTGGTTCAGCAAAATATCAAAGTCAAAAACTGGCTGGACCGCGCGCTGCAGGCTGAACGCAATATCAAAGAGCAGATAGCGGTCCTGAAAGGCAGCCTTCTGCTGTCGCGTATACTCTACCAGCAGCAGCAGACGCTACCGTCCGCCGATGAGCTGGAAGACATGACCAACCGCATTGCGGATTTACGTCTTGAACAATTTGACGTCAACCAGCAGCGCGACGCCCTTTTCCAGAGCGATGCCTTTGTCGCCAAAATTGAAGAGGGGCACTCCAGCGACGTGAACCCGGAAGTGCACGACGCGCTGCTCCAGGTCGTTGACATGCGTCGCGAGCTGCTGGACCAGCTCAACAAACAGCTGGGCAACCAGCTGATGATGGCCATTAACCTGCAGATCAACCAGCAGCAGCTGGTGAGCGTTTCGAAAAGTCTGCAGGAGATCCTGACCCAGCAGATCTTCTGGGTAAACAGCAATAAACCGATGGACTGGGACTGGATTAAATCTTTCCCCGAAACGCTGAAAACGCAGATCAAGAGCATGAAAATTACCGTGAACTGGGAGAAAGCCTGGCCCGCGGTGACGATTGCCCTGCTGGCGGGGTTACCGCTGCTGCTGATTGCGGGCCTGATCCGCTGGCGTCTGGGCTGGCTTAAAAAATACCAGGCGAAGCTGGCGTCCGAAGTGGGGCAGTTGCGAAACGACAGCCAGCTCCATACGCCAAAAGCGATTCTGATCGATCTCATTCGCGCCCTGCCGGTGTGCCTGATTATTCTGGCGGTGGGCCTGATTCTGCTCACGATGCAGCTCAACGTCAGCGATTTGCTGTGGGCGTTCAGTAAAAAACTGGCGTTGTTCTGGCTGGTGTTCGGCGTCTGCTGGAAGGTACTGGAAAAAGACGGCGTGGCCGTGCGCCATTTCAACATGCCTGCACAGCTGACCAGCCACTGGCGTCGTCAGATTGTACGCATCAGCCTGGCGCTCCTGCCGCTGCACTTCTGGTCGGTTGTCTCAGAACTTTCCCCGCTGCATCTGATGGATGACGTGCTGGGCCAGCTGGTCATTCTGCTGAACCTGCTGCTGATTGCTATCCTGATGTGGCCGATGTGCCGCGACAGCTGGCGTGATAAAGAGTCCCACAATATTCGTCTGGCCACCGTGACGGTACTGGCGATCATTCCGCTGGCGCTGATGGTGCTCACGGCAACGGGCTACTTCTATACCACGCTGCGCCTGTCCGGACGCTGGATTGAAACGGTCTATCTGGTGATCGTCTGGAACCTGCTCTATCAGACCGTGCTGCGCGGCCTGAGCGTGGCAGCGCGCCGCATTGCCTATCGCCGCGCCATCGCGCGTCGTCAGCATCAGGTGAAAGAGGGGGCCGAAGGGGCAGAGCCACAGGAAGAGCCGACCATCGCGCTGGAGCAGGTTAACCAGCAGACGCTGCGTATCACCATGCTGGTGATGATTGCCCTGTTTGCCGTGATGTTCTGGGCTATCTGGTCCGATCTTATTACCGTTTTCGCCTATCTCGACAGTATTACCCTCTGGCAATACAACGGAACTGAAGCCGGCGCGGCGGTCATGAAAAGCGTGACCATGGGTAGCCTGCTGTTTGCACTGGTGTCGTCGGTCGTGGCCTGGGCGCTGATTCGCAACCTGCCAGGCCTGCTGGAAGTGCTGGTCCTGTCGCGTCTGAACCTGCGTCAGGGGGCATCGTACGCTATTACCACGATCCTCAACTACGTCATCATCATTGCCGGTGCGATGACGGTCTTTGGCTCGCTTGGCGTCTCCTGGGATAAACTCCAGTGGCTGGCGGCCGCCCTCTCGGTCGGTCTTGGTTTTGGCCTGCAGGAGATCTTCGGTAACTTTGTGTCCGGCCTGATCATTCTCTTTGAACGTCCGGTACGTATCGGCGATACCGTCACCATCGGCACCTTCTCCGGTACGGTCAGCAAGATCCGTATTCGTGCCACCACCATCACCGACTTCGATCGCAAAGAGGTGATCATCCCGAACAAAGCGTTTGTGACCGAGCGTCTGATCAACTGGTCGCTCTCCGATACGGTAACGCGCGTGGTGATCCGCCTGGGCGTCGCCTATGGATCGGATCTGGAGAAGGTGAAAGAGGTGCTGCTGAAGGCGGCGTCAGAACATCCGAAAGTGATGCACGATCCTGCCCCGGCGGTCTTCTTCACCACGTTTGGGCCGAGCACGCTGGATCACGAGCTGCGTTTATACGTGCGCGAGCTGCGCGATCGTAGCTACACGGTGGATGAACTGAACCGTTCTATCGATCGCCTGTGTCGTGAAAACGATATTAATATCGCCTTTAACCAGCTTGAGGTTCACCTGCGCAACGAGAAAGGCGATGAGCATACGGAAGTGAAGCGTGAGATTAAGGGTGACGATCCCACTCCTGCCTAATCTATTTCCCTCAGCCCTCAGGGGCGAGGGAACGATTTTCTCCCTCTCCCTCAGGGAGAGGGCTGGGGTGAGGGTAATTTCCCCTCAAAATCCCGCCGCACAATCTCCAGCGCTTTAAGCACCGTCTCGGCGGGGATCTCATGATTCTCCAGCAGCATAATCAAATCGACGGCCAGTTTGACCTCATCGGGTGCATTTTCCAGTGACATGAGTCGGGCTCCTGTTAACGGGTCAAACGTTCAATGACGCGTTCAATCTCGTCCAGCGCCTGACGGCAGCGGACGATGCGTCCTTCGAGCGCGCTAATCTCGCGCATCAATAGCTGCTGCTCTTCCAGCGTTTCGCTGTTGTTCAGCCGCACTTCGCGTTCGCGCTTCATCTCAAACAGCCGGCGTTCAAACTCCTGGTTCTCCAGCCGCTTGCGCTGCCATTTGGCAAGGCCCGGCGAGGCGCTGTCCCAGGCGCGCAGCGGCCAGGCGGCAATTTCGCGGTGCAGAGCGGTGATCTGCTCAGTGAGATGCTCCGCAAGCCACGTCACCTGTTCGTGCTGTTCACGCTCAACGGCATGGCGAAGCTCGTCGAGATGGGTCTGCGCTTCAGCGATATAATCCTCGATTACCGTGCTGCGGGTGCGAAAAAGCTGCCGGTCAAAGCGCGGCTTCAGCGTGGCGTGCCCCAGCAGAGGGGTGGCCTCGGCTCGCAGGGTGGTCAGCTGTTTTTGCAGCATCTCCAGAAGCAAGTCTGTTTTCAAGACGCTCTCCAGTGGTAAAGTAGCCGTTCAGTTTGATAACGATTCGCATTATGCAGCGTACTATTTTAATCATCATTGGCTGGCTTGCGGTAGTGCTTGGCACGCTGGGCGTCGTTTTGCCCTTGCTGCCGACCACGCCGTTTATCCTCCTGGCGGCCTGGTGCTTCGCCCGTTCGTCACCGCGTTTTCACCACTGGCTGCTCTACCGCTCATGGTTTGGCGGCTATCTGCGTCACTGGCAAAAACACCGGGCCATGCCGCCTGGCGCGAAGCCGCGCGCGATCGCGGTAATCATCATCACCTTCGCAATTTCATTATGGATGGTGAAAATGATGTGGGTGCGGATCCTGCTGCTGGGCATTCTCACCTGTCTGCTTATCTTCATGTGGCGGATCCCCGTGGTTGATGAAAAGCAACAAAAGCACTGAAGCCTCATCATGGCTGTTGCAATTATCACGCGCAGCCAGTAAATTCGACCGTTTTCGAGCACTGGTGCGCCTGGTTAAAGGTTAAACAATTGTTACCTTTACCGACTCGTCGCGCGCCGTGAGTAACACTGTTTCATTTAGGCACAAACCGATGACCGCAACTGCACAGCAGCTTGAATATCTGAAAAACAGCATCAAAAGCATCCAGGACTATCCAAAGCCTGGCATTCTTTTCCGTGATGTCACCAGCTTGCTGGAAGACCCGAAAGCGTACGCGCTCAGCATTGAACTGCTGGTAGAGCGTTATAAAAACGCCGGGATCACCAAAGTAGTAGGTACCGAAGCCCGTGGCTTCCTGTTTGGCGCACCGGTTGCGCTGGCAATGGGCGTGGGTTTTGTGCCGGTGCGTAAACCGCGCAAACTGCCGCGTGAAACCATCGCGGAGAGCTACGAGCTGGAGTACGGCACCGATCAGCTGGAAATCCACGTTGATGCGATCAAGCCGGGCGACAAAGTGCTGGTGGTTGACGATCTGCTGGCAACCGGCGGGACTATCGAAGCGACCGTGAAGCTGATCCGTCGTCTGGGTGGTGAAGTGAGCGACGCGGCCTTCATCATCAACCTGTTCGATCTCGGCGGTGAACAGCGCCTGGAAAAACAGGGCATTACCAGCTACAGCCTGGTGCCTTTCCCGGGTCATTAATCCCGGTTTTCACAACCTCGCTCAATGGGTGAGGTTGTGATAGCATTCCCCTCCATAAATTCACCTTCCAGCGTTGCAGAGCCTGCCCATGAGTTATCAGGTGTTAGCCCGTAAATGGCGACCACAAACCTTTGCTGACGTTGTCGGTCAGGAGCATGTGCTGACGGCCCTGGCGAACGGCTTGTCGCTAGGTCGCATCCATCACGCTTATCTTTTCTCCGGCACCCGCGGCGTCGGTAAGACCTCTATTGCCCGTCTGCTGGCGAAAGGTCTTAACTGCGAAACCGGGATCACCGCTACGCCCTGCGGCGTGTGCGATAACTGCCGCGAGATCGAGCAGGGGCGTTTTGTCGATCTGATCGAAATCGATGCCGCCTCGCGCACCAAAGTGGAAGACACTCGCGATCTGCTCGATAACGTGCAGTACGCCCCGGCGCGCGGCCGCTTCAAGGTCTACCTGATCGATGAAGTGCACATGCTGTCGCGTCATAGCTTCAACGCCCTGCTGAAAACGCTGGAAGAGCCGCCCGCGCACGTGAAGTTCCTGCTGGCGACCACCGATCCGCAAAAGCTGCCGGTCACGATCCTGTCGCGCTGCCTGCAGTTCCACCTGAAGGCGCTGGACGTTGAGCAGATCCGCGCGCAGCTTGAGCATATTCTTGATGAAGAGAAAATTGTCCACGAACCGCGCGCCCTGCAGCTGCTGGCCCGCGCGGCGGACGGTAGCCTGCGCGATGCGCTCAGTCTAACCGATCAGGCGATTGCCAGCGGTGACGGCAAACTCTCCACCGAAGCGGTCAGCACCATGCTCGGTACGCTGGATGACGATCAGGCGCTTTCGCTTATCGAAGCGATGATTGCCGCCAACGGGGAGCGCGTGATGTCGCAGGTGAATGCGGCCGCGGCCCGGGGTATTGAATGGGAAGGGCTGCTGGTTGAGATGCTCAGCCTGCTGCACCGCGTGGCGATGCTGCAGCTTTCTCCGTCGGCGATTGGCGCGGATATGGCCGCCATTGAACAGCGGATGCGTGAACTTGCCCGCACCGTGCCGCCTGCCGACGTGCAGCTTTATTACCAGACGCTGCTGATTGGCCGTAAAGAGTTACCGTTCGCGCCGGATCCCCGGATGGGCGTTGAAATGACGCTGCTGCGCGCGCTGGCGTTCCATCCGCGTATGCCGTTGCCGGAGCCTGAAGTGCCGCGGCAGTCTTTCGCGCCGGTCGCACCCACGGCGGTGATGTCGCCGCAGCAGGTACCCTCGCAGCCGACGCCGCCGCCGCAAAACGTGCCGCTGTCGGATGCCACCAGTTCGGTGCTTGCCGCACGCAGCCAGCTGCAGCGTGCGCAGGGAGTAACCAAACCAAAAAAGAGTGAACCGGCAGCGCCAGGAAGAGCGCGGCCGGTGAACAACGCCGCGCTTGAACGACTGGCCTCGGTGACGGAGCGCGTACAGTCGCGCCCTGCGCCGTCCGCGCTCGAGCAGAAAGCCCCGGTGAAAGAAGAGGCTTACCGCTGGAAGGCGACCACCATCATCGAAACGGTGAAGGAAGAGGTCGCCACGCCCAAGGCGCTGAAAAAGGCGCTGGAGCATGAGAAAACGCCGGAGCTTTCCGCGAAGCTTGCCGAAGAGTCTATTGCGCGCGACGCCTGGGCCGCCGAGGTCAGCAAACTCCAGCTGCCGAAGCTGGTGGAGCAGGTCGCGCTGAATGCCTGGAAAGAGCAGGACGGCAATCAGGTGCGTTTACACCTGCGTCCGGGTCAACGCCACCTGAATTCACCCGGTGCGCAAAAGGCGCTGGCCGAGGCGCTGGCCGCTTTACAGGGTTCACCGGTTGAATTGACTATCATTGAAGATGATAATCCGGCAGTGAAAACGCCGCTGGAGTGGCGTCAGGCCATTTATGAAGAGAAGCTCGCGCAGGCGCGCGAGGCGATTATTGCGGATAACAACATTCAGACCCTGCGCCGGTTCTTCGACGCCGATCTGGATGAAGAGAGTATTCGCCCCATTTGATCGTGAGTCTGACTTACGGTTGTAATCCTTAAACGTGAAAGAAGAGAGAAGCCTATGTTTGGTGGAAAAGGCGGTCTGGGTGGCCTGATGAAGCAGGCTCAGCAGATGCAGGAAAAAATGCAGAAGATGCAGGAAGAGATCGCTCAGCTGGAAGTCACGGGTGAGTCCGGTGCCGGTCTGGTCAAAGTGACCATCAACGGTGCGCACAACTGCCGTCGCGTTGAAATCGACCCGAGCCTGCTCGAAGACGACAAAGAGATGCTGGAAGATCTGGTTGCCGCCGCGTTTAACGATGCTGCGCGCCGTATCGACGAAACTCAGAAAGAGAAAATGGCCTCTGTTTCCAGCGGTATGCAACTGCCGCCTGGCTTCAAGATGCCATTCTGATGCAAACCAGTCCGCTGCTCACGCAGTTAATGGAAGCACTGCGCTGCCTGCCGGGCGTTGGCCCGAAGTCGGCGCAGCGCATGGCGTTTACGCTATTGCAGCGCGACCGCAGCGGCGGGATGCGCCTGGCGCAGGCTTTAACCCGCGCCATGTCAGAAATTGGTCACTGTGCGGATTGCCGTACCTTCACCGAGCAGGATGTTTGTAACATCTGTACGAACCCGCGTCGCCAGGAAAACGGTCAGATTTGCGTGGTGGAGAGTCCTGCGGACATCTACGCCATCGAACAAACCGGGCAGTTTTCTGGCCGCTATTTCGTGCTGATGGGGCATCTCTCCCCGCTGGACGGTATTGGCCCGGACGATATCGGTCTTGACCGCCTTGAACAGCGTCTTGAGTCCGAAACGATCAAAGAGGTGATCCTCGCCACCAACCCTACGGTGGAAGGGGAAGCCACCGCCAACTACATCGCCGAGCTGTGCTCGCAGTATGGCGTTGACGCCAGCCGCATCGCCCACGGCGTGCCGGTGGGCGGGGAGCTGGAAATGGTGGACGGCACCACGCTGTCCCACTCTCTGGCCGGACGTCACAAGATTATTTTCTGACCAAACGGAGGCTGCACGTGCGGCCTCCGCTTGAAAATTTCTCCCCTTATCCCCATCTCTCACTCAACGTTTTAAAACCCCATTAAATGGCATTGTTGAGGTCGACATAGATGAAAGGACAAGAAACCCGTGGTTTCCAGTCAGAAGTAAAACAGCTTCTGCACCTGATGATCCATTCCCTGTATTCCAACAAAGAAATTTTCCTGCGCGAGCTGATTTCCAACGCCTCGGATGCGGCGGACAAGCTGCGCTTCCGCGCGCTGTCTAACCCGGATCTGTACGAAGGCGACGGCGAGCTGCGCGTGCGCGTCTCGTTTAATAAAGAGAACCGCACCCTGACCATCGCCGATAACGGCATTGGGATGAACCGCGACGAGGTGATCGACCACCTCGGAACCATCGCGAAATCCGGTACCAAAGCGTTCCTTGAGTCCATGGGCTCTGACCAGGCGAAAGACAGCCAGCTGATCGGCCAGTTCGGCGTCGGTTTCTACTCGGCGTTCATCGTGGCGGATAAAGTCACCGTGCGCACCCGCGCCGCGGGCGACAGCGCGGAAAACGGCGTGCTGTGGGAATCCAAAGGGGAAGGCGAATACACCGTTGATGATATTACCAAAGCGGATCGCGGGACCGAAATTACCCTGCACCTGCGTGAAGGGGAAGACGATTTCCTGAACGACTGGCGCGTACGCTCCATCATCAGCAAGTATTCCGACCATATCGCGCTGCCGGTAGAGATTGAGAAACAGGAAGAGAAAGACGGTGAAACCGTGGTCTCCTGGGAGAAAATCAACAAGGCGCAGGCGCTGTGGACGCGCAACAAGTCTGAGATCAAAGACGACGAGTACAACGAATTCTACAAGCACATCGCCCACGACTTTACCGACCCGCTGACCTGGAGCCACAACCGCGTTGAAGGTAAGCAGGAGTACACCAGCCTGCTGTACATTCCGGCACAGGCACCGTGGGACATGTGGAACCGCGATCACAAGCACGGACTGAAGCTGTACGTCCAGCGCGTCTTCATCATGGACGACGCCGAGCAGTTCATGCCGAACTACCTGCGCTTTGTGCGCGGCCTGATAGATTCCAACGATCTGCCGCTGAACGTCTCCCGCGAAATTCTGCAGGACAGCACCGTCACCCGTAACTTGCGCAACGCCCTGACCAAACGTGCGCTGCAGATGCTGGAAAAACTGGCGAAAGACGATGCGGAAAAATATCAGACCTTCTGGAAACAGTTCGGCCTGGTGCTGAAAGAAGGCCCGGCGGAAGACACCGCGAACGTCGAAACGATCGCCAGACTGCTGCGCTTCGCCTCTACGCATACCGACTCCTCCGCACAGACCGTGTCGCTGGAAGAGTACGTCTCGCGCATGAAAGAAGGGCAGGAAAAGATCTACTACATCACCGCCGACAGCTACGCGGCGGCGAAGAGCAGCCCGCACCTCGAGCTGTTGCGCAAGAAAGGCATCGAAGTGCTGCTGCTTTCTGACCGCATCGACGAGTGGATGATGAACTACCTGACCGAGTTCGACGGTAAGGCGTTCCAGTCTGTCGCTAAGGCGGACGAGTCCATCGACAAGCTGGCGGATGAAGTGGACGAAAGCGCGAAAGAAGCCGAGAAGGCGCTGGAGCCATTCGTTGAGCGCGTGAAAACGCTGCTGGGCGAGCGCGTGAAGGAAGTGCGTTTCACCCACCGTCTGACCGATACTCCGGCTATTGTCACCACCGATGCCGACGAAATGAGCACCCAGATGGCGAAGCTGTTCGCTGCTGCGGGCCAGGCGGTGCCGGAAGTGAAATATATCTTTGAGCTGAACCCGGATCATCCTCTGGTGAAACGCGCGGCAGATACCCAGGACGAAGCCCGCTTTGCCGAGTGGGTTGAGCTGCTGCTGGACCAGTCTCTGCTGGCCGAACGCGGCACGCTGGAAGATCCCAACCTCTTCATTAAACGTGTGAATGCGCTGCTGCTGGCGTAAATAAACACCTACCCCTCACCCTGCCCTCTCCCCATAGGGGAGAGGGTTAGGGTGAGGGGGAATCAATCGCACTAACCCAAATAATCTCCCCCCGTTAACCGTTTCAGCCTTCCCGCCTTCCTTGAGCCGCACCCGTTCTGGTGGTATTGTTTAGCGCTTTTGAAAAATTGAAACGACATTTGAGGGGATTTTCGCAATGCGTATTATTCTGCTTGGCGCTCCGGGCGCGGGTAAAGGAACTCAGGCTCAGTTCATCATGGAGAAATACGGTATTCCGCAAATCTCCACCGGTGACATGCTGCGCGCCGCTGTTAAATCTGGCTCCGAGCTGGGCAAACAAGCGAAAGACATCATGGACGCAGGCAAGCTGGTGACCGACGAGCTGGTTATTGCTCTGGTCAAAGAGCGCATTGCTCAGGAAGACTGCCGTAACGGTTTCCTGCTGGACGGTTTCCCGCGCACCATTCCTCAGGCTGATGCCATGAAAGAAGCGGGCATCAACGTGGACTACGTTCTGGAGTTCGACGTACCGGACGAACTGATCGTTGACCGCATCGTTGGCCGTCGCGTACACGCTGCCTCTGGCCGCGTTTACCACATCAAATTCAACCCACCTAAGGTTGAAGGTAAAGACGACGTGACCGGCGAAGAGCTGACCACCCGTAAAGACGACCAGGAAGAGACCGTGCGTAAACGCCTGGTGGAATACCATCAGATGACCGCGCCGCTGATCGGTTACTACACCAAAGAAGCGCAGGCGGGCAACACGAAATACGCCAAAGTTGACGGCACCAAAGCCGTGGCTGACGTGCGTGCAGAGCTGGAAAAAATCCTCGGCTAATTGCACCACTCTCACCCGGGTTCTCCGGGTGAGAAATATTCTCATCTTACCTATTACAGCAATGGGTTCCGTTTAAACGCATTTCCGCTACAATTGACAACCATTCAAATGGTTAAGAGGCGTGAATGAGTCAGGCGAAAACCGGCATCCTGCTTGCCAATCTGGGCACTCCAGAAGCACCTACATCAGACGCGGTAAAACGCTACCTGCGACAATTTTTAAGCGACACGCGCGTCGTGGATTTTCCGCGGCTGCTGTGGTGGCCGCTGCTGCGTGGCGTCATTCTGCCGATCCGCTCTCCGCGCGTCGCCAAACTCTATCAGTCCGTCTGGATGGAAGAGGGCTCTCCGCTGATGGTCTACAGCCGTCGCCAGGAAAAAGCGCTGGCTGCCCGCCTGCCGGATATGCCCGTCGCGCTCGGCATGAGTTATGGGAAACCGTCCCTGAAAAGCGCGGTGGAATCCCTGCTGGCGCAGGGCGTGGACCACATCGTCGTGCTGGCGCTCTACCCGCAATACTCCTGCTCGACGGTGGCTGCCGTCTGGGATGAACTGGCGCGCATTCTGGCGACCCGCCGCCGTATACCGGGCGTGACCTTTATTCGCGATTATGCGGATAACGATCTCTACATCAAGGCGCTTGCCAACAGCGCGCGCGCGTCGTTTGAAAAACACGGCGAGCCGGATCTGCTGCTGCTCTCCTATCACGGGATCCCGCAGCGTTTCGCCAACGAAGGGGATGATTACCCGCAGCGCTGCCGCGATACCACCCGCGAGCTGGTTTCCGCCCTCGGCCTGCCGCCGGAGAAGGTGATGATGACCTTCCAGTCGCGCTTCGGTCGCGAGCCGTGGCTGACGCCGTACACCGATGAGACCCTTAAAATGCTGGGCGAGAAGGGCGTGAAGCACATTCAGGTGATGTCACCGGGCTTCTCGGCAGACTGTCTGGAAACGCTGGAGGAGATCGCGGTGCAAAACCGGGAGTTCTTCCTTGAGGCCGGCGGTGAGAAGTACGAGTACATTCCGGCACTTAACGACTCGCCCGAGCATATCGACATGATGGTCTCGCTGGTGACAAACAGCCGCTGATCGCACTGCGGGCCGGGTTTGTGCTACCATTCCCGGCCTCTATTCTTTGCACAGTTCAGACCATGAAATTTCCCGGTAAACGTAAATCTAAACACTACTTCCCCGTTGATGCCCGCGATCCGCTCCTGCAGCAAATCCAGCCAGAAAATGAAACCAGCGCGGCATGGGTCGTCGGTATCGACCAGACGCTGGTGGACATTGAAGCGAAAGTGGATGATGCGTTTGTCGCCCGTTACGGTCTGAGCGCCGGACACTCGCTGGTGATCGAAGACGACGTTGCCGAAGCGCTCTATCAGGAGCTGGTGCGTGAAAATCTGATCACCCATCAGTTCGCCGGTGGCACCATCGGCAATACCATGCACAACTACTCCGTGCTGGCCGACGACCGCTCGGTCCTGCTCGGCGTGATGTGCAGCAATATTGAAATTGGCGGCTACGCCTACCGCTATTTGTGCAACACCTCCAGCCGCACCGATCTGAACTACCTTCAGGGCGTCGACGGGCCCATTGGCCGCTGCTTTACGCTTATCGGAGAGTCCGGCGAGCGCACCTTTGCCATCAGCCCGGGGCATATGAACAAGCTGCGCGCCGAGAGCATCCCGGAAGAGGTGATCGCAGGCGCCTCGGCGCTGGTGCTGACCTCCTACCTGGTGCGCTGCAAGCCGGGCGAGCCGATGCCCGACGCAACCATGAAGGCGATTGAGTACGCGAAGAAATACAACGTACCCGTCGTTCTGACGCTGGGCACCAAATTCGTGATTGCCGATAACCCCGAGTGGTGGCAGGCTTTCCTGAAAGAGCACGTCTCCATTCTGGCGATGAACGAAGAAGAGGCGGAAGCGTTGACCGGCGAAAGCGATCCGCTGCTGGCGTCTGACAAAGCGCTGGACTGGGTGGACCTGGTGCTCTGCACCGCCGGCCCTGTCGGTCTGTACATGGCAGGCTTTACGGAAGAAGAGAGCAAACGCAAAACCCAGCACCCGCTGCTGCCTGGCGCGATTGCCGAGTTCAACCAGTACGAATTCAGCCGCGGTATGCGCCATCAGGACTGCATCAACCCACTGCGGATCTACTCTCACATCGCGCCATACATGGGCGGACCGGAGAAGATCATGAATACCAACGGCGCGGGCGACGGCGCGCTGGCCGCGCTGCTGCACGACATTACCGCCAATGCCTACCACAAAACCAACGTACCGAACTCCAGCAAGCACAAGTTCAGCTGGCTCACCTATTCGTCGCTGGCGCAGGTGTGCAAATACGCGAACCGCGTGAGCTACCAGGTGCTGAACCAGCACTCACCGCGCTTAACGCGTGGCCTGCCGGAACGGGAAGACAGCCTCGAAGAGGCTTACTGGGACAGGTAAAAGAAAACCCCTCACCCTAACCCTCTCCCCATAGGGGAGAGGGAACTTGAACACCCTCTCCCCTATGGGGAGAGGGCTGGGGTGAGGGGACCAGGCCGCACAACGCTTAGCCCGTCACCCCTTCTTCAACCGGCGGATTCTCCAGTAGCGTCAGCATCGTGTTCGCAATCTCACGCTCGCCCATCACCACCTTATTCGCGCCGCGCTCGGTGATATATTCCACCTCGTCGTCATAATGCGCCCGGGCAATAATCTCAATATTTGGGCACTTCGCGCGCGCGGAGGCCACAATCTCACCCGCTTCATAGCCGTTTGGTATGGTCAGCAGCAGCCAGCGCGCGCAGTCCAGATGCGCAAGGTTCATGATCTCTTCGTTCGCCGCGTTGCCCAGCACCGCCCGAATGCCGCGCTCGCGCAGCTCGTCGACGCGGGAGCGCGACGTTTCAATCACCACCAGCGGAATGCCCTGTGCCATCAGCTTCTCGCCGAGCAGGCTGCCCACGCGGCCAAAGCCGACCAGCAGGGCGTGGTTGCAAATATCCACCGGGATCTGCTTCTCTTCTTCAATAGCCTCTTCCAGGGTCTGCTCTTCCAGCGTTTCGGTTTTATCGAGGTATTTTTCCAGCAGGGCAAACAGCACCGGGTTCAGCATAATCGACAGGATTGCGCCCGCCAGCACCAGGTTTTGCCCGGCCTGCGGCAGCAGGTTCAGGGCCATGCCCAGACCGGCCAGAATAAAGGCGAACTCGCCAATCTGCGCCAGGCTGGCGGCGATGGTCAACGCCGTACGCGGGGAGTGACCGAACATTCGCACCAGGAAGAAGGCGGCGAGCGACTTACCAAAGATAATGATCGCCAGCGTGCCCAGCACGGCCAGCGGCTGGTGAATCAATACCATCGGATCAAACAGCATCCCGACGGAGACGAAGAACAGCACGGCAAAGGCGTCGCGCAGCGGCAGGGTATCGTGCGCCGCGCGGTGGCTCAGCTCGGATTCGTTCAGCACCATTCCGGCGAAGAACGCGCCCAGGGCAAAGGAGACGTCAAACAGCTCAACGGCACCAAACGCGATACCGAGCGCCAGCGCCAGCACGGAGAGGGTAAACAGCTCGCGTGAGCCGGTCGCCGCGCTGCGTGACATGATCCACGGTACCAGACGGCGGCCCACCAGCATCATGATGGCGATAAACGCCACCACTTTCCCGATGGTGATGCTCATATCCAGCGCCAGCGAGGCGAAGCCGACATTGTCTTTTTCCATCATGCCGGCGACGGCAGGCAGCAGCACCAGCGTCAGCACCATAACCAGGTCTTCAACGATCAGCCAGCCTATCGCGATCTGCCCGCGCTGGCTGTCGATCAGCTGTCTCTCTTCAAGCGCACGCAGCAGCACCACGGTACTGGCGGTTGAGAGACACAGCCCAAATACGATGCCGGTCATTAACGACCAGCCCAGTAAGGCCGAAAGCGCCATCCCCAGCAGCGTCGCCACCCCTATCTGGGCGATAGCTCCGGGTATGGCAATCGACTTTACCGCCATCAAATCCTTCAGAGAAAAATGCAGGCCGACGCCAAACATCAGCAGAATCACGCCCAATTCCGCCAGTTCAGGGGCCAGTTTGGTATCCGCAACGAAGCCTGGCGTAAACGGTCCCGCCAGTACGCCCGCTAACAGATAGCCGACAAGAGGAGAAATACGCAGTTTATTAGCAATCATGCCGAGGATAAAAGCGAGCACAAGTCCACCAACAATGGTGGTGATAAGCGGTGTGGCGTGGTGCATTCCGTCTCCTTTCGTTGTGGGTGTTCCTTTTTGGTGAAAACCAAAAAACCGAGTAATAGTTTATGACAATTTTTACTCTTGTGTTTATGAATAATTGTTGAATTTTGAATAAAACAGCAATATGCACCCAAAAAAGCGCATTTTGATAAATTCAGAGAGGAGATGAAGAAGAAACCCTTATGGCATCAGGGTATCAGGTAGCCAAAGTTAAACTTTGGCTACCTGTTATTTACGCTTTGTGGCGGTTATCAGGCAAGAATATGGTCAACATCCCAAGAAGTGGCAGGAAAGCGCAGATTTTATAAACCAGGAAGATGCTGGTGTGATCCGCAACCATCCCTAACACCGCGGCACCAAGCCCACCCATGCCGAAGGCGAAGCCGAAAAAGAGCCCGGAAACCATACCGATACGTCCTGGCAGCAGCTCCTGGGCATAGACCAGAATGGCGGAAAAGGCGGATGCGAGGATAAAACCAATGATGACGGTTAAAATTCCCGTCCATTCAAGGCTGGCGTACGGCAAAATAAGGGTAAACGGCGCGACGCCGAGGATAGAGCCCCAAATAACGTATTTACGCCCAATCTTATCCCCCACGGGCCCGCCAATGACCGTGCCGGCCGCGACGGCGAACAGGAAGGCAAACAGGTGAATCTGGGCATTCTGTACCGATAATCCGAATTTTTGCATCAGGTAAAAGGTGTAATAGCTGCTGATGCTCGCCATATAGAAGTATTTCGAGAAAATCAGCACCAGCAGCACGGAAACCGCCAGGATAACCTTATTGCGCGGAAGGGGATTGATAACCTTCGCTTTAGGTTTACCTTTGTTCACCCGATGCTGAGCGGCATACCAGCGGCTGATCTGCGCCAGCACGACAATGGCCAGCAGCGCGGCCAGGACAAACCATGCCACGTTGCCTTTGCCGTAAGGGGCAATAATCACCGCGGCCAGCAGCGGGCCCAGGGAGCTACCAAAGTTACCGCCTACCTGGAAGAGCGACTGCGCCAGACCGTGACGCCCGCCAGAGGCCATACGCGCCACGCGGGAAGACTCAGGGTGGAAAACGGACGAGCCGGTGCCCACCAGCGCGGCAGCAACCAGCACGGCCTCAAAGCTCCCCGCCATGGCCAGCAGCACCAGCCCGCTTAAGGTAAAGCACATGCCTATCGGCAGCGACCACGGCATCGGGTATTTGTCCGTCCAGTAGCCCACCACCGGCTGCAGCAGCGAGGAGGCCAGCTGGAAGGTCAGGGTGATCATCCCGATCTGCACGAAGGTGAGGGAGAACTCGGACTGCAGCAGCGGATAAATGGCCAGAATCAACGACTGGATCATGTCGTTGAGCAGGTGCGAGAGGCTGATTGCGCCTAATACTTTAAAGGAGGTGCGCGATGCTGGCGGCGACGCCGGCGCGCCCGGAACGGGCTGGGTTGATTCACTGATTGCCATAGAGAGAATTACCACGTCTTTAGTTATTAGAAATGCAGGGTGTAATTATTATCCGACTAACATACCCGCCCGGGACATTTGAAGAAAGTCGCAATTCTGAAAACTTATTTGTCTATTCTTGTTAGTCACTGTAATTTTTGCCTTTGTCTATTGGTCAGGGAGAGAGAAGATGAAGTTAATGAAGCGGGGCGTCGCGCTGGCGCTCATCGCCGCATGGGGCCTGGTAAGCCTGCCCGCGCAGGCGTATGAAAAAGACAAAACCTATAAAATCACCATTCTGCATACTAACGATCACCACGGTCACTTCTGGCGCAGTGAATACGGCGAATATGGCCTGTCGGCACAAAAAACGCTGGTGGACAGCATTCGCAAAGAGGTGGCAGCCCAGGGCGGCAGCGTGCTGTTGCTGTCGGGCGGCGATATCAATACCGGCGTGCCGGAATCCGACTTACAGGACGCCGAGCCCGATTTTCGCGGCATGAACCTGATTGGCTACGACGCGATGGCCGTCGGTAACCATGAGTTTGACAACCCGCTGAGCGTGCTGCGTCAGCAGGAAAAATGGGCCAAATTCCCGCTCCTCTCTGCCAATATTTACCAGAAAAGCACCGGCGAGCGCCTGTTTAAACCGTGGGCGCTGTTTAAGCGTCAGGATCTGAAAATCGCGGTCATTGGCTTAACCACCGACGATACGGCGAAAATTGGTAACCCCGAGTTCTTTACCGATATCGAATTCCGCAAACCGGCAGACGAAGCGAAGCTGGTGATTCAGGAGCTGCAGCAAAACGAGAAGCCGGACGTGATCATTGCCGCCACGCACATGGGGCATTACGACAACGGCGAGCACGGCTCTAACGCGCCCGGCGACGTGGAGATGGCGCGCAGCCTGCCTGCGGGCTCGCTGGCGATGATTGTGGGTGGTCACTCACAAGATCCGGTGTGTATGGCCTCGGAGAACAAAAAGCAGGTGGATTACGTGCCGGGCACGCCGTGCGCGCCAGACCGTCAGAACGGTATCTGGATTGTCCAGGCGCACGAGTGGGGCAAATACGTGGGCCGCGCGGACTTCGAGTTCCGTAACGGTGAGATGAAGCTGGTCCATTACCAGCTCATTCCGGTTAACCTGAAGAAAAAGGTTACGTACCCTGACGGGAAAAGTGAGCGCGTACTTTATACACCAGAGATTCCAGAAAACCAGCAGATGCTCTCCCTGCTGACGCCGTTCCAGAACAAAGGCAAGGCGCAGCTGGACGTGAAAATCGGCACGCTGAACGGTCGTCTGGAAGGGGACCGCAGTAAGGTTCGCTTCGTGCAGACCAACATGGGCCACCTGGTTCTGGCGGCACAAATGGCGCGTACCGGCGCTGACTTCGGCGTGATGAGCGGCGGCGGCATTCGTGACTCTATCGAAGGCGGAAACATTACCTATAAAGATGTCCTGAAGGTGCAGCCGTTCGGTAACCTGGTGGTCTATGCCGACATGAGCGGGAAAGAGGTCATTGACTATCTGACCGCCGTGGCGCAGATGAAGCCGGATTCCGGGGCTTACCCGCAGTTTGCCAACGTCAGCTTTGTGGCGAAAGACGGCAAGCTTAACGATCTTAAGATCAAAGGCGAACCGGTCGACCCTGTCAAAACCTACCGTCTGGCGACCTTAAGTTTCAACGCCACCGGCGGTGACGGCTATCCGCATATTGATAATAAACCGGGCTACGTGAATACCGGCTTTATTGATGCGGAAGTGCTGAAGCAGTTCATCGAGCAGAATTCGCCGATTGACGTGAATGCGTATGAGCCGAAAGGTGAGGTGAGCTGGCAGTAGCGTTGTGCGGCCTGATGCCCTCACCCCAACCCTCTCCCGGTGGGAGAGGGGGGGCATCCGTGCAGGCATTATTTTGTGGGGAACCCTCAGCCCACCGGGAGAGGGCGCGAACACAAAAAACGGTAACGCCTGTTACCGTTTTGCTTTTACCTCGCAGCCGCCACCCGGCTTTTTCTTTTACTCCCGGCGGGCAATATCCGCAAACTTCGCGTCCAGCATTTTCGCCAGATCGCCCGCGGCCAGTTCAATATCCAGCCCGCGTTTGCCGCCGGATATAAAGATGGTTTCAAACTCCTGTGAAGGGGAATCAATCAGCGTCGGCAGGCGTTTTTTCTGCCCGAGCGGGCTGATCCCGCCCACCAGGTAGCCCGTGGTGCGTTGCGCAACCATCGGATCGGCCATATCCACCTTCTTCGCCCCCAGGGCTTTGGCGACTTTCTTCAGATCCAGCTGTCCCGCCACCGGAGTGACCGCGACGGCGAGGTGTTTCATGTCGCCATTTACCGCAACCAGCAGCGTTTTATAAACCTGGTCCGCGTTCAGGCCCAGCTTGCGCACCACTTCATCGCCAAAGTTGGTTTCATTCGGATCGTGATCGTACGTGTGGATCCGGAAGGAAATGTTGTTTTTTTCGAGTAATTTAACGGCGGGAGTCATAGCTATCCTTCTTACGACAGACAAATCATGCCAACAGCATACGCCTGACGTTTGTCTAAAAAATAGCACCATCTTGCGCAATAGTATTGGCAGTGATGGTCACTTTGAGCGACAATCGGCTCAACCGAAGGTCTCCTTCGGCATAATAAAAACGATGAAATTCCTCTTTGACGGGCCAATAGAAATATTGGCCATTTTTTTATTTCAGCAACGACGGCAAGTTCCCTTCTCCGTACAAATGTAACGCCCCAACCGCCACCACGTAATGCCCCGCAGGCAGAGCATGCAGCGTCTCCCGCCAGGCTTTGTTGCGCGCGTTCATCAGCACATCATATAACGATTCGCTGAACGTCGACGGCAAGGTCAGCTTACCGTCCGCAGGCGGCGCATCCAGCCACCAGCCGATCATGGTCTGCAGCAGGCGCGCGTTGGTGTGCCAGTGAGTCAGCGTATCGTCCAGCAGCATTAGGCCGTCGTCGGGAAGCTGCCGCAGAAGCGCAATCTGGCTGTCCGTCCCTTCCAGCTCGATGATGGGCAGACGGCGTGCCCTTGCCACGTTCAGCAGCTGGTAATCAATGCCGTAATCACCGCGCAGGCCCAGACGCTGTGCCTGCGTAGCCTGCAGCACCATCGCGATTTGCCAGAGCGGCAGGGTGTCAATCATGGAGAGCGAGACGCCCGTTTCATCGGCGACGCGCGTCAGTTCCGCAAGCTGGGTTTCATCCAGGCGTTCCGCCAGCGTGAGATCGCTCTCCAGCCCGGCAAACGGCGACTCATGGCCCGAAATGTCCGCCTCAACGACCAGCGCATCGGCGCGTTTCAGCAGTTTAACCAGCGCGGGCGGCAGGGGTGACATATCCTGCGTGCCCATATGAATGCTTCCCACCAGGTGCAGGTGTTGCCCGCCGGGGAGGGAAATATCCAGGCCCGGCCAGGCGTAACGGCGAGGAAAGAGGGCGCGAAACGATGTTTTTATACGATTAAACAGACCCATACGCGCTCCATGAATGGAAAGGTTCATGCTAGCGCGTACGAGTACAAGGTTCAATCTTTCGGTTTAAAGCGCAGCAGCCGGTTGGCGTTGCTCACTACGGTGATGGAGGAGAGCGCCATCGCCGCGCCCGCGACCACCGGGTTAAGCAGCGTGCCGGTCAGCGGCCACAAAATGCCGGCAGCAATCGGGATACCGAGCGAGTTATAGATAAACGCCCCCAGCAGGTTCTGCTTCATGTTGCGCAACGTGGCTTTCGAAATGGCCAGCGCGTCGGCAACGCCCATCAGGCTGTGGCGCATCAGCGTAATGGCGGCGGTTTCAATGGCCACGTCGCTCCCGCCGCCCATGGCAATCCCCACGTCCGCCTGGGCCAGCGCCGGGGCATCGTTGATGCCGTCGCCGACCATCGCCACCTGACGACCCTGACTTTGCAGTTTCTTGATAGCGTCTGCTTTACCGTCCGGCAGTACGCCCGCAATGACCTCATCAATTCCGGCTTCTTTCGCGATGGCGTTGGCGGTGGTCGGGTTATCCCCGGTCAGCATCACCAGGCGATAGCCCGCGCGGTGCAGACGCGCCAGGGCATCCACGCTGTCCTGGCGCAGCGGATCGCGAACGGCCAGCAGCGCGGCGGCTTTGCCATCTACCGCAAGGAGAACCGGCGTGGCGCCCTGCGACGCCTGCGCTTTCAGCTCGCTCTCCAGCGCGGAGGTATCAATACCGTTTTCATTAAGCAATGCCTGGTTGCCCAGCAGCAGCGCGTGGCCTTCTGCCTCACCGCTGACGCCGAGCCCGCGCCGTGTACGGAAGCTGCTGACCTGCGGCAGGGCAGTATCATGTGCTTTATCAAGGATGGCGCGCGCCAGCGGATGGCTTGAGCCTTGCTCCAGCGCGGCGGCAAGCCGCAGCGCGTCCGCTTCGGCAATGCCTGCGGTCGTGACGGCCACCACCTGCGGTTTGCCTTCGGTCAGCGTGCCGGTTTTATCAAACACCAGCGTGTCGAGCGTGCTGGCCCGCTGCAGCGCGTCCGCGTCCCGCACCAGCACGCCAAACTCGGCCGCGCGGCCTACGCCGGAGATAATCGACATCGGCGTCGCGAGGCCCAGGGCGCACGGACAGGCGATGATCAGCACCGTGGTGGCGATCACCAGGGTATAAACAATCTGCGGGGCGGGGCCGAAAACGTACCAGATCGCCGCGCTCAGCAGGGCAATGGCGACCACCACCGGCACAAAAATGGCGGAAATTCTGTCAGCGAGCTGGCCAATTTCCGGCTTGCTGCTCTGCGCCTGGCGTACCATGCGAATAATGCGCGACAGCGTAGTGTGGCTGCCGACGGCGCTGGCGGTGAACAGCACGCTGCCGTCCTGTACCACCGTTCCTGCATGAACGGCGTCGCCGTCTGATTTCTGCTGGGGAATGGGCTCGCCGGTCAGCATCGCTTCATCCAGCCAGGCTTCGCCCTGCGTTATCTGACCGTCAACGGGAACGCGATCGCCCGTGGTCAGGCGCAGCGTCATGCCGGGCTGAACCTCGGCCAGCGGAACGCTCTTTTCCCCTGCGTCCGTGACCACGCGCGCGGTTGGCGGGGTTAAATCGAGCAATCTTTCCAGCGCTTTCGAGGAGCGCTGGCGGGCGCGGGCTTCCAGCATATGGCCTAAGTTGATCAGGCCGATAATCATGGCGCTCGCTTCATAATAGAGATGTCGCGCTTCCATCGGGAACCACTGGGGCCAGACGTTCACGCTCATGGAGTACAGCCATGCCGCACCCGTGCCGAGGGCGACCAGCGTATCCATCGTCGCGGTGCGGTTTTTCAGGCTCTTCCAGGCGCTGGTATAGAAATGACCGCCCGCGAAGATCATCACGCCCAGGGTAATGACGCCAATCACCAGCCACAGCGTGCGGTTGTCGTCGGTGACCATCATGTTGTCACCGATCATCCCCCACACCATCACCGGAATACCTACCAGCAGGGCGACAATCGCCTGCCAGCGGAAGCGCTTCATGGTGGCGATAGCCGTTTCCTGCTGGCGCTCGCGGCGTTCGGCGTCATCTTCGATGGCCTCCGCCCCGTAGCCCGCTTTTTCAACGGCCTGTACTAATTCTGCTGCGGAGGCGCTGCCCATCACCAGCGCAGTGCGCTCCGCGAGGTTGACCCGTGCCTGCGCGACGCCCGGTACCGCCTGCAAGGCGTTTTGTACCCGGGAGACGCAGCTGGCGCAGCTCATGCCGTTGATCAGCAGCTGTTGGCTGTCATCAATATCATCAGCTGCCGGAAGCTCAGGAGTGGCCGCTGTCAGCGCTTCCGACGGGGATGATGACTCTGCCAGCGGTTTAGCCTTTGGGTGGCTTAGCGCCGCCCCGTAGCCGGCCTGCTTGATGGTATCAATCAGCGCATCCGCGCTGGCGCTGCCGGTGACGGCGGCACGATCGATACTCACTTCAGCGCTTTCAACATCAGGACGCTGTTCCAGACTTTCTTTAACGCGTTTGACGCAGTGGCCGCAGGAAAGGCCGTCCAGCGTCAGGTCAATAGTGTGAGACATAACAAAACTCCCGTATAATATTTTGGTCAGTTGTTGACCGGAGTAACGCTTTTCACTAACTGTTATGAAGGTTAAACCTTCCATCAAGGGGAAGGTCAAGGGGGAAATGTGAATATTAGCGATGTGGCAAAAAAAACCGGTTTAACCAGCAAAGCGATTCGCTTTTATGAAGAGAAGGGGCTGGTGACGCCGCCGCTGCGCAGTGAAAACGGCTACCGCAGCTACACGCAGCTGCATCTGGATGAACTGACGCTGCTGCGCCAGGCAAGACAGGTCGGTTTTAATCTGGAAGAGTGCGGCGAGCTGGTTAACCTGTTCAACGATCCGAAGCGTCACAGTGCAGACGTGAAAAAACGCACCCTGGAAAAAGTGGCCGAGATTGAACGCCATATCACCGAGCTGCAGGCGATGCGCAAACAGCTGCTACAGCTCGCGGAATCCTGTCCGGGGGATGACAGCGCCGACTGCCCGATTATCGATAATCTTGCCGGCTGCTGTCATCGTAAGGCTTCTGCTTAGCAGGCTTTAACCCGCAGGGTAATGCCTTCCACCGCAATGACCTCAACCCGCGTTCCGGCGCTGAGGTCGTCGTCGGCGACCACCGGCCAAGAGCTGTCGCCCACGCGCATATGTCCCCGTCCGTTTACCAGCGCGGCGTCGAGCGTAAACCGCTGGCCGACAATCTGCTGTCCGCGCTGGTTGAGATGCGCGTCCACCGGCTTCTGCTCGCTAACCCGTCGGTTAAGCCAGCGCCACCACAGCCACGCGGCCACCAGCGTCAGCACGGCAAACAACGCGCCCTGCCACGCCCAGTCAAGCGGCAAAATCCACACGAGCAGCCCGGTAATGACCGCGGCGACACCGCTCCAGAGCAGGTAGCCATTGCCGCCCAGCATCTCAGCGGCCAGCAGTAAACCCCCGAGGCTTAGCCAGAAAGCGTGAGGATGTGCGACGATGAGCTCAATCATTTTTTACGCTCGTTTCCGCTGTCTTTGATAAGCTCGGCAATACCGGCGATAGAGCCCATCAGGCTGCTGGCCTCCAGCGGCATCATCACCACTTTGCTGTTGTTCGCGGAGCCGATCTCTTTCAGCGCGTCGGTATATTTTTGCGCGACAAAGTAGTTCACGGCCTGGATATCACCGGCGGCAATCGCCTCAGACACCATCTGGGTGGCGCGGGCTTCCGCCTCGGCTGAACGTTCACGCGCTTCCGCCTGCAAAAACGCGGACTGACGATCGCCTTCCGCTTTCAGGATCTGCGACTGTTTTTCCCCTTCCGCTTTGAGGATCTCAGCCTGACGCACCCCTTCGGCTTCCAGAATGTAGGCGCGCTTGGTTCGCTCGGCCTTCATCTGCGCGTTCATGGAGGCAATCAGCTCCGCCGGCGGGCGCACGTCGCGGATTTCAATACGGGTGACCTTGATCCCCCACGGGTTCGTTGCCTCATCGACAATATGCAGCAGGCGGGTATTGATGCTGTCGCGCTGGGAAAGCATCTCGTCCAGCTCCATCGAGCCCAGCACGGTACGGATGTTGGTCATCGTCAGGTTGACGATCGCCAGCTCCAGGTTGCTCACCTCATAGGCCGCTTTCGGCGCGTCAATCACCTGAATAAAGCAGACGGCGTCAATGGTGACGTTGGCGTTATCCTTCGAGATCACTTCCTGAGAAGGAATATCCAGCACCTGTTCCATCATATTGATCTTACGGCCGATTCTGTCCATGAACGGAACAATAAGGCTTAGGCCAGGCTGGAGCGTATTGGTATAGCGGCCGAAACGCTCGACGGTCCACTGATAGCCCTGTGGGACAATTTTGACGCCTGCGCCCACGATAACCAGCGCAACGAAAATAAGGACGGGAATAACGATAAGCATAAAAACCTCCTGTTTTGCATGCTGTGACGAGTGAAAGTGTGTGTTTATTGCTCGTAAGTATAGGTAAAGTCAGAGATGAATCCATCACCCGCCTTCGCGATGGCTTTGGATAATCCCAGGTAGTAATTCTCCAGCCCCAGCGCTTCGATATGCTGGATCTGTTCGCGAATGGGGGCGCAGAACAGTACGGCATTCCCCGCCTCAACGCGCTTGTTGTTGGGGGGAAGGTCGCCGGCGATGGCTTTGAACCACGTTCGGATACCCTGCTTTAAGCTGTGCGGCGCTTTTGCCAGGTTATCCATTCCCGTCAGGACCTGCAGGGTGGGGAACTCATCGGCCATCACGGCGGTTTTCATGCGCGCAAAGAACTGGCTGAACAGCTCAAACGATCCCAGGTCGGTAACGCGGGGCTTGGTGGTTTTACCGTTTTTATTGCCGATTTTACCTGCCGCAGACGCCGTGGCCGGTACCGCGTTCACTTTTTCCAGCTCCAGCCCAAATAGCAAATTGCAATGCGCGCGGCGGGCTTTCAGCGGGTAGGACATCAGAACGTCAATGAATTGGGTCGCTTTCACATCCGCAAGGTCGTGGTTGATAAGCCACTGGGTGCGAGAAAATTCAGCCGGAGAGACGAACCAGTCGGGTACCTCAGTAAAACGCTTTGATTTTCCTTTGCCGTCAAATTCAAGGAAGTGTGTCCCGTTGTCGAAGGCGAAATAGCAATTTTTGAAACTGCCGATCGTGGTGTTCACGATGAGCGCCTTCTTAACAAAATCGACCACCTCTGCACCAATGACAAAACGCGTGAGTTCCGAAGATTTGATGACTTCCATTAATGTTTCGACATCAGGAACACCAGGCTTCAGGGAAGGGAACTCATAAAAGATGTGTGCCATGCTGCATACTTCCTGTAGTGATGGTGGTGACAAATGACAAACAAAAAGTTTAACACTTGCTTTAGCGTGAGGCTATTCGCTCTGTGCGCACGAAAGGATTATGCTACAGGCGGTTATGACAAAAAGCGGTTAACGGAAGCGCAATGAACGATAAAAAAAACTTAATACATCTCAGGGATGTCGGATTTCGTGTCGGGGAAAACACCATCCTTCAGCACGTCGAGTTTTGCCTGTCGCCGGGCGAGTTTAAATTAATAACGGGCCCTTCAGGCTGCGGTAAAAGCACGCTGCTCAAGATTGTGGCCTCCTTGCTCAGCCCCACAGAGGGCACCATTCTGTTTGAAGGCCAGGATATTGCGTCACTTTCACCGGAAAGCTATCGCCAGCAGGTTTCCTATTGTGTGCAAACCCCCGCGCTTTTTGGCGATACGGTTTATGACAACCTGATATTTCCGTGGCAAATCCGTCAAAAAACGCCGGAGCCGGAAAAATTCACCCGCGATCTGACTCGCTTTGGCCTTTCGGAGGAGACGTTAACCAAATCCATTAATGCGCTGTCGGGCGGAGAAAAGCAGCGCGTCTCGCTGATCCGCAACCTGCAGTTTTTACCCAAGGTGTTGCTGCTGGATGAAATTACCAGCGCGCTCGATGACGCCAACAAACGCAACGTTAACGAGATTATTCATCGTTACGTCCGCGAGCAGAATATTGCCGTGTTGTGGGTGACGCACGACGCCAGCGAAATAACCCATGCGGATGACGTGATTACGCTTCAGCCGCACGGCGGAAAAATGCAGGAGGCAAACCGTGGGTGAGCATAATATTACCAACGAATCCCTGGCGTTTTCGATGGTGCTGGTGCTGATTGCGATTGTGGTCAGCTACCGGGAAAAGCTAGGGCTGGAAAAAGATATTGTGTGGAGTATCTGCCGCGCGGTGATTCAGCTCATCATCGTCGGCTATGTGCTGAAGTACATTTTCAACGTCAACCACGCGGTCCTGACGCTGCTGATGGTGCTCTTTATCTGCTTTAACGCGGCGTGGAATGCGCAAAAACGCAGTAAATACATTGATAAGGCGTTTATCTCATCGTTTATCGCGATTACCACCGGGACGGCGCTTACGCTGGCGGTGCTGGTGCTCTCCGGCTCGATTGAATTTACGCCGATGCAGGTTATCCCTATCTCCGGGATGATTGCGGGGAACGCCATGGTGGCCGTTGGGCTCTGTTATAACAACCTTGGCCAGCGTTTCAGCAGCGAACAGCAGCAGCTGCAGGAGAAACTAAGCCTGGGGGCCACGCCAAAAGTGGCCTCGGCGCGGCTGATTCGTGAAAGCATTCGTTCATCGCTGATCCCAACGGTAGATTCAGCCAAAACGGTTGGGCTGGTAAGCCTGCCGGGCATGATGTCGGGGCTGATTTTTGCGGGTATCGATCCGGTAAAAGCGATTAAGTATCAGATCATGGTGACGTTTATGCTGCTCTCCACGGCAAGCCTGTCAACCATCATTGCCTGCTACCTGACCTACCGGAAGTTCTACAACGCGCGCCACCAGCTGGTGGTGACGCAGTTGAAAAAGTCGGAATAAACCGTCTTTTGTAGGCCCGGTAAGCGTTAGCGCCACCGGGCATTTTTTTGTTAGTAGAGCAACGCGTACAGCTGACGACGGTACTTCGACGCCAGCGCGTCGCCGGTGCCCAGCGCGGCGAGGATCTCCTGGAACATCTTGCGCGCCTGGCCGTCTGCGGCAGCGAGGTCCTTTTGCAAATGGCTAAACAGCAGCTCCAGCGCCTCTTCGTTGCGGCCCACCTGGTGCAGCTGCAGCGCCAGCTGGCTTGCCAGCGCGGCGTCGGCCGGGTTTTCGGCAACCTGCTGCTGCAGTTGCTGAATCTCCGGGGTGTCCGCGGCCTGCTTCAGCAGCTCAATCTGCGCGACCAGGCCCTGGTAACGGGTGTCCTGGTCCTGCAGCGGAACGGTCTTGAGTACGGCTTCCGCATCTTCTGAACGGTGCAGGGCGATCTGCGTTTCCGCCAGCAGCAGGCCAATCTGGCTGTTCTGATTCGACAGCTGCCACGCCTCTTTGAGCAGCGGCAGCGCCTCGTCATATTTGCCTTCCTGCATCAGCGCCATGCCTTCCTGCGCTTTCAGCTCCTCTTCGCGCGGCAGCACTTTGTCCAGCAGGGCACGGATTGCCTCTTCCGGCTGCGGCCCCTGGAAGCCGTCAACGGGCTGGCCGTTCTGGAACAGATAGACGGTGGGAATGGCGCGCAGGCCAAACTGAGACGCGACCATTGGCTCTGCGTCACAGTCCAGCTTAGCGAGAATGAACTGACCGTTGTACTGGGCGGCAAGGCTTTCCAGTACCGGCGTCAGCTGCAGACAGTGTTGGCTGCGTTCAGACCAGAAGTAGAACAGCACCGGTTTGGTCATCGACTGTTCAAGGGTCTGTTGCAGGTTTGCTTCAGTAATATTGACGATATTCTGTACGGACATGCGGCTTTCTCTTTTGTCGGTTTGTTCTTTACATGGGGATGCGCGACGTCGCTTCAACTCAACCGTGTAAAATTTTGTCCATTATCCGGCCCGGCAGCAGGCGTTTTAACCAGCCTACGGCGTGGGTGACCAGCGTGACCGGATAGCGAATTTTAGGGTGTTCACTCTCAAAAGCATGGCGCACTTTGGCAACAACCGCTTCGGGCCCGAGGGTAAATCGTGCGGCAATGCCGGGGTTCTCGACCGGTTTATCCGCCTGCGTCTGGTTCACGTTATCGGTAAAGCGGGTGCGGATCGGGCCGGGTTCAATCAGGCTAACCTTAATGCCGCTGTGGCGCAGCTCCATGCGCAGGGCGTCGGACCAGGCCTCCAGCGCATATTTGCTGGCGGCGTAGGCGCCGCGTCCTGGGGTTGATATCAGCCCCATCACCGACGATGTCATCACGATGCGCCCTTCACCGTGCGGCAGCATCGCGGGGAGCAGACGCATGGTGAGCTGATGTACGCCGAAGAAGTTGGTCGAAAACTGCTTCTCCAGCGTTTCGCGGGAGAGCGTATCCAGCGGACCATACACGCCGTAACCGGCATTGTTAAAGAGCCCGTACAGACGATTGTCGGTCAGCGCGATGACCTCATCGGCGGCGCGCTCAACGCTCTCCGGCGAGTCCACATCCAGCAGCACGCCGGTAAAGCCCAGCCCGTTCATGCGTTCGACATCGTCGGGTTTGCGGCAGGCCGCCAGGACCCGAAATCCCTGGCGCTTTAGTTCAAGCGCGCTTTCAAGGCCGATTCCACTGGAACATCCTGTAATTAAGACCGATTTTTGCATAACTTTACCTGTCAGGATCTCCGCTTAATCAGGAGTCATGTTTAACTAAAGGAGCCAGCCGCGTTGCCATCCAGTCGGCAATAAACGGCTGAGCATCGCGATTGGGGTGGATGCCGTCGTCTTGCATCCACTGGGGTTTGAGATAGACCTCTTCCATGAAAAATGGCAGCAGCGGAATATCAAACTCTTTGGCAAGCTTAGGGTAGATCGCGCTAAAGGCTTCATTATACCGACGACCGTAGTTGGCGGGCAGGCGAATTTGCATCAGCAGCGGCTGAGCGTTTGCCACCCTGATGTCCTGCAAAATGGTGCGCAGCGTTTGCTCCGTTTGCTGAGGCTGGAAACCGCGCAGGCCGTCATTACCGCCAAGCTCAACCAGCACCCAGCGCGGCTGATGCTGTTTGAGCAGCGCAGGCAGGCGCGATAAACCCTGCTGAGAGGTATCGCCGCTGATGCTGGCGTTGATAACCGACGTCTTGCTCTGCCATTTTTCATTAAGCAGGGCGGGCCAGGCCGCGCTGGCCGCCATGCGATAGCCTGCGCTCAGGCTGTCGCCGAGAACCAGTAACGTGTCCGCTGCCGCCGCGCGGAAGGTCATCAGAATCAAAAACAGGAAGGGCAAATGCCAGCGGAAAACAGTGTTGAAGTTCATCATCTTAAGAAGTCCGTCGGTCAGGGGGAACACGAGCTTTCCATCCTTACTGGAGTTGAACTCGTTGTCAAACGCGCTGAAACCATCGCGCTGATTGGCGAGTCCGGTTCCGGTAAGTCTACGCTGCTGGCAATTTTGGCCGGTCTGGACGACGGCAGCAGCGGCGAAGTCCACCTGGTTGGGCAACCGCTGCATCAGCTTGATGAAGAGGCGCGGGCCGCGCTGCGCGCGCGTCACGTTGGTTTTGTTTTTCAATCCTTTATGCTGATTCCGACCCTGAACGCGCTGGAAAACGTCGAACTCCCGGCGCTTCTGCGCGGGGAAAATAGCCGTGAAAGCCGCGCTCACGCGAAGGCGCTGCTGGAACAGCTCGGCCTGGGTAAACGTCTCGACCATCTTCCCGCGCAGCTTTCTGGCGGTGAGCAGCAGCGCGTGGCGCTGGCGCGGGCGTTTAACGGCCGCCCGGAAGTGCTGTTTGCCGATGAGCCCACCGGTAACCTTGACCGTAAAACCGGAGACCGGATTGCCGACCTGCTGTTTTCGCTCAACCGCGAGCACGGTACCACGCTGATCCTCGTGACCCACGATCCGCAGCTCGCCGCCCGCTGCGACCGTCGCCTGCGGCTGGTCAACGGTATTCTTCAGGAGGAGGCATGATTACCCGCTGGTTCTGGCGCGAGTGGCGCTCGCCGTCGCTGCTGATTGTCTGGCTGGCGTTAAGCCTGGCGGTGGCCTGCGTGCTGGCGCTCGGCAGCGTCAGTGACCGGATGGAAAAAGGGCTCAGCCAGCAGAGCCGGGAGTTTATGGCGGGAGACCGGGCGCTGCAAAGCTCGCGCGCCGTTTCGCCGGGCTGGATTGACGAGGCGCGCACGCTGGGGCTGAAGGTGGGAGAACAGATTACCTTCCAGACGATGACCTTCGCGGGCGACACGCCGCAGCTGGCGAGCGTTAAAGCCGTCGATGATATCTACCCGATGTACGGCGAACTGCAGACCAGTCCGCCCGGGCTGAAGCCAGAGCCCGGCACGGTGCTGCTGGCCCCGCGGCTGATGGCGCTCCTGAATCTGAAAACCGGCGACAGTATCGACGTGGGTGACGCGACATTGAAAATCGCCGGGGAAGTGGTGCAGGAGCCCGATTCCGGCTTTAACCCCTTCCAGCTTGCGCCACGCCTGCTGATGAACACCGCGGATGTTGCGGCAACCCATGCGGTACAGCCGGGCAGCCGCGTCACCTGGCGCTATAAGTTTGGCGGCACGCCTGCCCAGCTTGATGCGTATGAAAAATGGCTCCTGCCGCAGCTCAAGCCGGAGCACCGCTGGTACGGGCTGGAGCAGGACGAAGGGGCGCTCGGCAAATCTCTTGAACGTTCTCAGCAGTTCCTGCTGCTGTCGGCACTGTTAACCCTGCTGCTCGCTGTGGCGGCGGTGGCCGTGGCGATGGGGCACTACTGCCGCAGCCGCTACGACCTGGTGGCGATCCTCAAAACCCTGGGGGCGGGCAGGGCGCAGCTGCGCAAGCTGATTGTCGGCCAGTGGCTGATGCTGCTGATGCTGTCCGCGCTGACCGGCGGGATAATGGGGCTGCTGTTTGAAAAGCTGCTGATGGTGATGCTGAAGCCGGTACTCCCGGCCGCATTGCCGCCGGCCAGCCTCTGGCCGTGGCTGTGGGCGATGGGCGCGATGACGGTGATCTCGGTGCTGGTGGGGCTACGGCCCTACCGTCTGCTGCTCGCTACGCAGCCGCTGCGCGTGCTCCGCAACGATGTGGTGGCGAACGTCTGGCCGCTGAAGGTCTACCTTCCAGTAATTATTGCGGTGGCGGTGGGGCTGCTGGCCTGGCTGATGGGGGGCAGCACGCTGCTGTGGGCGGTGCTGGCCGGAGCGGTTGTGCTGGCGCTGCTGTGCGGCGTGCTGGGCTGGATACTGCTCAACGTCCTGAAGCGACTGACGGTAAAATCCCTGCCCGTACGCCTGGCGGTCAACCGCCTGCTGCACCAGCCCTGGTCTACGCTGAGCCAGCTTTCGGCCTTTTCGCTGTCGTTTATGCTGCTGGCCCTGCTGCTGGTGCTGCGCGGCGATCTGCTCGACCGCTGGCAGCAGCAGCTGCCGCCGGAAAGCCCGAACTATTTCCTGATCAATATCGCCCCTGAGCAGGTCACGCCGCTGAAGGGCTTCCTGTCCGAGCATCATATTATTCCGGAGTCGTTCTATCCCATCGTTCGCGCGCGGCTGACGCAGATCAACGGCCAGCCAACGGAGGGGAGCAAGGACGAGTCGCTTAACCGCGAGCTGAACCTGACCTGGCAGGAGAAACGCCCGGATCACAACCCGATTACCGCCGGCACCTGGCCGCCGAAAGCGGGAGAGGTGTCGATGGAAGAGGGGCTGGCGACGCGCCTGAACGTGAAGCTCGGGGATCGCGTGACGTTTACCGGCGATACGCAGGACTTCAGCGCCAAAGTGACCAGCCTGCGCAAGGTAGACTGGGAGAGCCTGCGGCCGAACTTCTTCTTTATCTTCCCGCCGGGGGCGCTGGACGGTCAGCCGCAGAGCTGGCTCACCAGCTTCCGCTGGGAAAACGGCAACGGCATGCTGACCCAGCTGAACCGGGAGTTCCCGACGGTCAGCCTGCTGGACATCGGCGCGATCCTGAAACAGGTGGGGCAGGTGCTGGAGCAGGTGAGCCGCGCGCTGGAGGTGATGGTGGTGCTGGTGACAATCTGCGGCGTGCTGCTACTGCTGGCCCAGGTGCAGGTGGGCATGCGCCAGCGGCATCAGGAACTGGTGGTCTACCGCACGCTGGGGGCCGGTAAGCGGCTGCTGCGAATGACGCTCTGGAGCGAGTTTGCGCTGCTGGGGCTGGTGGCCGGTCTGGTGGCGGCCATTGGCGCAGAGACGGCGCTGGCGGTGTTGCAGACAAAAGTGTTCGACTTCCCGTGGGAGCCTGACTGGCGCCTTTGGTTAATACTGCCTCTGTGCGGCGCGGTGCTGCTTTCCCTTTGCGGAGGCTGGCTCGGCACGCGGCTGTTAAAGGGCAAAGCCCTGTTCCGTCAGTTTGCGAGTTGATTTAGCCCTGTGATAATTGCGTGCCGGTTTTTAATACCGGCACGCAATGTTTAAATAGCACAAAGTGATAATACCCACTCATTTAGTAGCACAAAACATTAAAAACCCGCCCACACAGGCCGATTATTTCCAGTTAATATTCACCAGCTAAATATTTAGCAGCGTGTCTATTAAGGAAAAATAATGACTATAAAAAAATCAGCGCTGGCGGCAACGATCGGCGCGGCAGTGGCATTCACGTCCTTCGCTTCTCAGGCGGAAATCACCGTTCTTAAACAAGATCCTCAGGCGGGTAACCCGCTGAGCCGCCTGAACTTCACCGTTGGCGGCAGCATCCGTCCTCAGTTCCAGAACATGACCGGCGACGACGGTAAAAACAGCTACAAGCGTAACGGCTTCGACGGCGGCACCCGTTTCCGTTTCGCAGCAGATTACTACCTGTTTGATGACATCAGCTGGATCAGCTACTACGAGCTGGGTGTGAACATTCCCGCACAGTTTGACTGGGATCACCACTACGCCGAAGGTGCGCACGACACCACGCGTCGTATGCTCTACACCGGTCTGAAGAGCGACACCTGGGGTACGCTGACCTTCGGTCAACAGAACAGCGTTTACTATGATGTGGTTGGCGTGAAAACCGATATCTGGGACTATGACATGATTGGTCAGGCGCCAGGTAACGGGATCAACGGCGACTACGACGGTTCTTATCGTTCACGCCAGATGCTGAAATATAAGAAAACCGTGGGCGATGCCGATATCTATGCATCCTACCTGTTTGAAGACAGCGAATACCTGCCGGGCAACGGCCTGCGCTACAAGCGTAAAGGCGGCGGTTCACTGGGTCTGGATTACCACCTGACCACCGATCTGACCTGGGGCGCCGCGTGGAACTACACCCGTGCGGATATGCGTAACCCGGACAACGGCGACAGCAAAACCTACGACCAGAACATCCTCGGTACCGCGCTGAGCTGGACGCCGGATAACTGGACCTTCTCCGCAGGCGGCGGCTGGTATCAGAACTTCCTGACCACCAAAAAAGTGTCTGTAAACGACTACTTTGCCGGTGACGCGTGGGGTATTGAATACTTCGCCGGTTACAAATTCCCAATTGGTCAGTACGCGGTTAAATCCATCCAGCCTTACTTCATGGGCGACCGTATTGAGTACGTGAACGGCCGTAACTACCAGCGCATCGACAACGGCGTGGGTATCAGCTTCCAGCTGGACTACGGTTTCCGCGTGGATTACGAACACGTGTTCACCTCCAGCACCGACAACCTGGGCGACATGAACCTGGTGCGTCTGCGTTACGACTTCTAACCCTCACCCTAACCCTCTCCCTGAAGGGGAGAGGGAACAGACGGATAGAACTTCTAGGCCGGGTAAGGCGTAGCCGCTACCCGGCTTTCTTTTTCAGCGATCAAGCCACTCAGCAATTTCTTCAAACGTCCCGCGATACACAATCTTCTCCGCTTTCTTCTCCAGCTGATAGCCGTACATCGGGTCGTAATAGTCCTTCAGCAGCGGCGCAAGCCAGCTGAAGTGTGCGTTCGTGCTGCCAGAGCGTTGCTGTTCCAGCAGCGCGGAATCTAACAGCGCGGTGAATTCTGCATACCGCTGCAGCCCCAGACGGCGGCGAATGGCGAACAGGCCGTGGTGCAGGTACCCGCTGTACTCATTCCAGCCCGCTTCCTCGCCGTATGCGGCAGAAAAGTCCGCCCACATATGGTCGAAATACTCTTCGCGCAGGCGCTCAAGACGAATGTCAAACGGGTCCTCCACCACGACGATAGGGGCTTCAGTCATGCGGTCGCGCAGGCATTCCGGCAGGTGGTTGGAGCCAATCATCCGGCCCTCGTCTTCCAGCACCCAGCGCGCGGCATCTTTTTTCAGCAGCTCAACGGCAAGGTGATTTTCAAAGCTTGCCTGGGAAAGCTGTGGCGTGAGGGTGCGACCAAACGACGAACCGCGATGGTGCGCCAGCCCTTCCAGATCGATTCCCTGCGCGTGCTGCTTCACCAGCAGCGTTTTACCGTTTCCGGTACAGCCGCCGATGAGCACCATCGGTTTTTGCGACTGCTCGATGGTCGCCTGAATCGCCGCCTGACGCAGGGCCTTATAGCCGCCGCGGATCAGCGGGTAATCGACACCCGCCTCTTTCAGCCAGGCCTGGGAGATATGCGAGCGCTGGCCGCCGCGCGCGCAGCAGAGAAAACCCTCAGGATGGGCAAGGCAGGCTTCGCGCCAGGCGTTGATGCGCGCATCGCGCGTCTCACCCTTTACCAGACTGTGGCCGAGCGCCAGCGCGGCCTCGGGGCCCTGGCGTTTATAGCAGGTGCCCACGGCGGCGCGTTCGTCGTCGTTCATCAGCGGCAGGTTAAGGGCAGCGGGCATCGCGCCCTGGGCAAATTCGATCGGCGCGCGAACGTCGATTAAAGGGGTATCGGACGCGAGGATCGCGCGATAGTCCGTTCCATCGTTCATGGGTATTCCAGAAAAAAGCTAAGCAGCAATGGGCGGGAATTGTACGCCGGGGAAAGAGGAGGTCAACTCCCCGGCGGAGGGAGCGCTATTTAAGCTTTGATTGTGCCCAGACAATGCCGCTCGCATATTCCGGCGGCAGGAGAGGGATCATCGCTTCCAGCGTGGCGCTCAGGCGGTCCGTGTCGCTGTCGTTCAGGTTCAGGTGACCCACTTTACGACCCGCGCGAACCTCTTTGTCATACCAGTGCAGGTGCACCAGCGGCAGCTTCAGCCAGTCGTAGTTCAGATCGGTACCGATCAGGTTGATCATCACCGACGGGCTGTTCACCACCGGCTGGGGCAGCGGCAGGTCGGTAATGGCGCGCAGATGGAGTTCGAACTGGCTGATGGACGCACCGTTTTGCGTCCAGTGGCCGCTGTTGTGCACGCGCGGCGCGAGTTCGTTGATCAGCAGACCGGACGGGGTGATAAAGCACTCCATCGCCATGACGCCTACATAACCCAGTTCGTGCATGATGGCAGAGAGCATATCCTCCGCCTGCGCCTGCTGGTCGGCATTGGCGTGCGGGAAGGCCACGCTGGTGCGCAGGATACCGTCCTGATGCAGGTTATGCGTCAGAGGGTAAAACACCGTGCGGCCATCGTGCCCGCGCGCGCCAACCAGCGACACTTCACCGCTGAAGTTGATGCCCTGCTCAACGATGCATTCGCCGTAGCAGTCATCCGGCAGCTCGGCGGTGTCGTTCGCGCGCAGACGCCACTGGCCGCGGCCGTCGTAGCCACCCACGCGGCGCTTCACGATTGCCAGGTCGCCCAGCATCGCGAAGACGTCATTCCACTCGCTTTTATCGGACAGGAGCTGCCACGGCGCGGTCGCGAGGCCGAGCTTGTCGAACAGCTGCTTTTGCGTCAGGCGGTCAGCAATAATTGGGAACACATCGCGGTTAACAAAGGCGTTGTGACGCGCCAGCTCGCGTGTCAGGGCCGTCTCCGGCCAGCGTTCGATCTCGGCGGTGATCACGCTCTGGTGGAACGGCACGGCTTCAGGTTCAGCATCCAGCCCGACGGGCCAGACGGCAATACCCAGCGGTTCACCTGCCTGGCGCAGCATGCGGCCCAGCTGGCCGTTACCGAGGACGCAAACCTGCTTCATGCCGCACCCCGCGGGTCTGGATTGTCCAGCACCTCGTCGGTCTGGGCTTTACGCCATTCGGCCAGACGCTGGTGCAGGTCTTTATCGTGAGTCGCCAGGATTTGGGCTGCCAGCAGGGCGGCGTTTGCCGCACCCGCTTTGCCAATCGCCAGCGTGCCGACCGGAATACCGCGCGGCATCTGAACGATGGAGTAGAGGCTATCAACACCGCTTAACGCGGCGCTTTGTACCGGGACGCCGAGAACCGGCACCAGCGTTTTGGCGGCAATCATGCCTGGCAGATGTGCTGCGCCGCCCGCACCGGCAATAATCACCTCATAACCGTTCTCTTCGGCGCTTTCGGCGAAGCTGAACAGTTTGTCCGGTGTACGGTGTGCGGAGACCACTTCTACGTGGTGCGGAACATTCAGGATTTCAAAGATTTCGGCGGCGAACTGCATGGTAGCCCAGTCGCTTTTGGACCCCATCACGATGGCGACACGCGCCGGATTATTGCGGGAAGACATGCGTCTTAAAACTCCTGTGGTGCGAAACACACTGCTTTCGAGGGCACAGAGAATAGCATGTTATACGGGCAAGGAAAACGGTTGCGCGGTTAAAAGGTGAGCCGTTGTTGCCATTCATTCATAACAAAACAGACCGCATTCTGGCGGTCTGTTTTCGTTGTGCGGCAATCATTATTTGGTCAGTTCTGCGGTCATGTGCACGCGGTTGTTGAACTGTGCGCTGGTGATTTTATAAGAGGCACCCTGTTCAGCGGCCTGAGCGGCGATTTTCGCTTCTGCGCGGTCAAGGGTTGAACCGGTTGCGCTGACGCTCTGAGCGAAAGCACCGAAAGAAGCCAGAGAAAATGCGGCAACTGCAACGAAAGTTTTGATGGATTTCATGGTCGTATTCCTTAAGTAATTTATCTGGGATAGGGCATGTTGCCCTGATGTGATAAATAATAGACCGACCATGGGCTGATTAAAATCGAAACAATTTGCCGATATCATTCAATTAAATTGAATGAATTTTGCGCGAGGATTAAAACGGGAAAGCGATCAGCTCGACGCCTTCGGGCGTGACTTTGACCATCGATCCTTCGCTGTGCCAGGCGCCCAATACCACGCGGTGCGCGGGCTTGCCGTTGGCGATAAGGGAATGCACGTCAGGACGATGGGTATGGCCGTGAATGAGCCACTGGACGCGGTGCTTTTCCATGACGTTGACAACCGCCTGCGGGTTAACGTCCATGATGGTCATGGATTTGCTGCTGTTGGCGGCTTTACTGCCCGCACGCATTCTGGCAGCGATGCGGTTGCGGATGAACAGCGGCAGGGCCAGGAACAGCGTTTGGATCCACGGGGTGTGGACTTTGGCGCGAAACGCCAGGTAGCCGGTATCGTCGGTGCAGAGCGTGTCGCCGTGCATGATCAGGATCTTGCGGCCGTAGAGGTCGAGCACCTGTTCTTCCGGCAGCAGCGTCATACCGCTTTCGCGGGCGTAGCGCTTGCCGAGCAGGAAATCGCGGTTGCCGTGAATGAAATAACAGGGGACGCCAGAATCAACCAGCGCTTTTATGGCCGCAGCCATTTCACGGTGCAGCGGATTAGGGTCGTCGTCGCCGATCCAGGCTTCAAAGAGATCGCCCAGGATGTACAGCGCATCGGCGCTTTTCGCTTCACCGCGTAAAAAACGCAGAAAACCGGCGACGATCGCCGGTTCTTCCGTTTGCAGATGCAGATCTGCAATAAAGAGTGTCGCCACGAATTACTCGCTGACGGTCACGCTTGTAATCACAACGTCTTCTTTAGGAACGTCCTGGTGCATACCGCTGCGGCCGGTAGAGACGGCTTTGATCTTGTCAACCACGTCCATGCCTTCAACCACTTCTGCGAATACGCAGTAGCCCCAACCCTGCAGGCTTTCGCCGGAGAAGTTCAGGAAGTCGTTGTCAGCCACGTTGATGAAGAACTGCGCGGTTGCAGAGTGAGGCGCCTGAGTACGGGCCATCGCCAGCGTACCGCGGGTGTTTTTCAGACCGTTGTTCGCTTCGTTTTTGATCGCTTCTTTGGTTTCTTTCTGGTTCATGCCAGGTTCAAAACCGCCGCCCTGGATCATAAAGCCGTTGATCACACGGTGGAAGATGGTGTTGTTGTAGAAACCTTCGCGGCAGTAGTCCAGGAAGTTTTTAACTGTTTCAGGCGCTTTGTCATCAAAGGTTTTGATTACGATATCGCCATGATTAGTGTGGAAAGTAACCATTTTTGCATCCTGTTCCGTTATTGTGGTACGTCGACCCGCGTTCGGGTCATATATAGGGGCTTGTTATAGCATAACCACAGGATGCGATCACCTTGCATTGTGTGCTGCTTCGGGTTTGAATTACGGGTAGAATACCCGGTTTTCAACCACACACGTGTTTACATGGAATCTTCGATGTTAAAAATCTTTAATACAATGACGCGCCAAAAAGAGGAATTTAAACCTATCCATGCCGGGGAAGTCGGCATGTACGTGTGTGGTATTACGGTTTACGATCTCTGTCACATTGGCCATGGCCGTACCTTTGTCGCCTTCGACGTGGTTTCGCGCTACCTGCGTTTTCTGGGGTACAACCTGAAATACGTGCGTAACATCACCGACATCGACGATAAAATCATCAAGCGCGCTAATGAGAACGGCGAGAGCTTTGTGGCGCTGGTCGATCGTATGATCGTGGAGATGCACAAAGATTTCGACGCCCTGAATATTCTGCGTCCGGACAGCGAGCCGCGCGCCACCCACCATATTCACGAAATTATCGACATCACCGAAAAGCTGATCGCGCGCGGTCACGCCTATGTGGCGGACAACGGTGACGTGATGTTCTCGGTGCCGACCGACCCTACCTACGGTTCGCTTTCCCGCCAGGATCTGGACCAGCTCCAGGCCGGCGCGCGCGTTGACGTGGTTGACGTGAAGCGCAACCCGATGGACTTCGTGCTGTGGAAGATGTCCAAAGAGGGCGAACCAAGCTGGCCATCCCCGTGGGGCGAAGGCCGCCCGGGCTGGCACATTGAATGCTCGGCGATGAACTGCAAACAGCTGGGCAAACACTTCGACATCCACGGCGGCGGTTCAGACCTGATGTTCCCGCATCACGAAAACGAAATCGCGCAGTCCACCTGTGCCCACGGCGGCGAATACGTGAATTACTGGATGCACTCCGGGATGGTGATGGTTGACCGCGAGAAAATGTCCAAATCGCTGGGCAACTTCTTCACCGTGCGCGACGTGCTGAAGTATTACGACGCGGAAACCGTGCGCTACTTCCTGATGTCCGGCCACTATCGCAGCCAGCTGAACTACAGCGAAGAGAACCTCAAGCAGGCGCGCTCGGCGCTGGAGCGTCTGTACACCGCGCTGCGCGGAACCGACAGGTCTGTTCCTGCCGCTGGCGGCGAGGCGTTCGAAGCGCGCTTTGTTGAGGTGATGAACGATGACTTCAACACCCCGGAAGCGTACTCCGTGCTGTTCGACATGGCCCGCGAAGTGAACCGCCTGAAGTCAGAGGATATGGCCGCGGCGAATGCGCTGGCGGCGCACCTGCGTAAGCTCTCTTCCGTGCTTGGCCTGCTGGAGCAGGAGCCGGACGCGTTCCTGCAGAGCGGTGCGCAGGCGGACGACGGCGAAGTGGCGGAAATTGAAGCGTTAATCAAAGCGCGTCTGGAAGCGCGTCAGGCGAAAGACTGGGCGGCGGCAGATGCGGCGCGTAACCGTCTGACCGAGATGGGGATCATTCTGGAAGACGGCCCGCAGGGAACCACCTGGCGCCGTAAGTAAGTCTGGTGCGCGCTGATGCCCTCACCCCAGCCCTCTCCCACAGGGAGAGGGTGCAAACACCAAAAACGGCAACGAGAGTTGCCGTTTTGCTTTTACCTCCGCCTCCACCACAGCAACCCCATCACCACCACACCCGGCAGCCACACCCACATCAGTTCAGAGAGAATGACCTGGTGCCCGTACGGCGTGGTGTAGCGTGACAGCGCAAACGGCGCGACCTTAATCACCTGCCACGGCGCAAAGAAGCGTTCATCTGACCACGGCCACAGCCAGCCGACGCCTTTCCCGCCCGTTGTTATTGAGTCCAGCAGGCTGTGCGACAGCAATGACACGGTTAAAAACAGCCAGCACCGGGTCAGGCTCGCCCGGAACCATCGTCGGCCAATCAGCACGCAAAGTATCGGCACCACAAAGGCAAACAGCAGGGAGTGGGTAAAGCCGCGATGGCCGAAAACGTTGCCGTAAGCGACGCCGAACTTAAACGCCAGCACGTCGGCGTCCGGCAGCATGGCGAGGACAATTCCGGCGAACAGCAGGCGGGGAGGAACAACTTTTGTTCCCAGACCTAAGCCCAGGCAAAGGGGAACAGCAGCGTGTGTAATGACGGTAGGCATTGTGATTATCCATGGCAAATCATGGAAATATAGCAGTCATCTTGCGCTAAAAGACCCGTGCGAAATTCTGATTTTACGCCGACTCGCGCGCGATAAGCTGCCCGGAGAGCGTAATACGCTGCGTTTGCAGCGTCGGCTCCTTCAGCGTGCGAATAATCAGCCCGGCCGCCTGACGCCCCGTCTCTTCGCTGGCGGACGAGACGTAGGTAAATGACGGCGAGGTGAGGTTAACGTGCAGCATATCTTCGAAACCGACCAGCGCGACCTGCTGCGTCAGAAACACATCTTTACCCACAGTACGTCCGACCTGATGAATACCGGAGATGGAGCCGATCATCGCATCCGGCGAGTGGCAGAGCAGGGCGGTAATGGTGTTGTTTTTTTCCAGCAGCTGGCGGGTGGCGAAACCCGCGGCCAGCGTGTCATCGCTGCAGGCCGGCGAGAATTCATCGCGCCAGACCAGGCCGTTTTGCGTCATCGCGCTGCGAAAGCCGAGCAGGCGCTGCTCGCGGATAAGGCAGCCTTCACGCCCGCCAATGTAGGCGATATTGCGGTGGCCGCGCTCGATAAGATAACGCACCGCCAGATTTGCCGCCTGGCGATTATCGCGCATCACGAGGTTGCATTTTTCATCCAGCAGGGACTGAGAGACCACCACCAGCGGCAGCGGGCAGCGGCGAATCTGTTCCGGCAGGGTGGACGTGCGGGTGTCCGAGGCCAGATAGATAACCCCGGCAACGCCCTGCTGCTTAAACGACAGCAGGCAGCGCTCGAGATGATCGGCGTCGTTCTGCGGCTGGCCGAGAAAAACCATATATCCCTGTTTTTCCAGCTCCTGGACGATGCTTGCCATCACCCTGATGGAGAAGCTGTCGCTAAAGTCGCGGAGGATCAGACCAATCAGGTTGGAGGTGTTGGCGCGGAGGTTGGCAGCGGCGACGTTATGAACATAGCCCAGCGTATTGATGGCAGCGTTGACCTTCCCGATCGTGGCCTCTGAGATTTTCCCTTTCTGGCGCAGCACCAGCGAGACGGTTGAGACCGAAACGCCCGCGTGCTTTGCGACATCAATAATGCTGACTTTCTTCAAAACCGCTCCCTGAATTTAACCGATTATCAGCCAGATACGACAATGCGTCTCCCAGCGTACAGGAGACGCGTCGTTCAGGCATCTTATTATTTGCCGATCATGGTGGACATGGTCTGGGCGATAAACTGTGCTCTGGCACCGAAAATCACCTGAATACCGTTGTCGCCGACGAAGACCACGCCGCGCGCGCCGAGCCCGTTCAGGCCATCTCTGTCTACCGCCTCGCTTTTTGCCACTTCCAGGCGCAGGCGGGTGATGCAGGAGCCGACGGAGTCGATGTTATGCGCCCCGCCCAGCAGGGTGATGATCTCGGTTGCGAGCTCGGAATCAGACTTCTCATCCGCGTTAGCGGTGACTTCCGTGCGGCCTGGCGTTTTCACGTCGAAGCGGCGGATCACAAAGCGGAACGTGAAGTAATAGATCAGGCCCATTGGAATGCCGATGATAATGGCATTCAGGAAGTTGGTCTGGTAGCCGTTGAAGGACGGCAGGATCCCGAATGACAGGTAGTCGATAAAGCCTGCAGAGAACGACTTGGCGATATGCGCATGCAGCAGATACATGGTCATGTACGCCAGACCCGCCATGATGGCGTTAAAGACGTAGAGAATCGGCGCCACGAAGATAAAGGTAAACTCAACCGGTTCGGTGATCCCCGTCAGGAAGCAGGTGAGCGCCGCGGAGAACAGAATACCGGCCGCGATTTTTTTATTCTTCGTATGGGCTTCGTGATACATCGCCAGGCACGCGGCGGGCAGCGCGAACAGCATCAGCGGGAATTCACCCTGCATGAACTTACCGGCGTTCTGATAGGTGTCGCTGCTGAAGGATTTCACCCCCTCTTCCAGCATCTTGAACCAGATGGTCTGGTCGCCGTGGATAATCTGGCCGGCCTGGGTAGTGTAATCCCCGAACGAATACCAGAAAGATGGGTACCAGATATGGTGCAGACCGAGCGGGATCAGCGCGCGCTCCACCAGACCGAAGATAAAGGTCGACGCCGCCTGGTTATCGCCGTTAACCACCACGGAGAGCGCGTCGATACCGGCCTGAATATGCTGCCAGACGTACGGCAGCAGCAGCCCCATCAGGAATGAGAGGAACGCCGTTGCAATCGCCACGAAGCGCTTGCCGGAGAAGAAGCCCAGGAATTCCGGCAGCTGCATGGTGTGGAAGCGGTTATAGCACCAGGCCGCGAGAATACCGCAGATCAGGCCGCCGAAGACGCCCATTTGCAGCGTCGGGATGCCGACGACCATGGCGTATTTTCCGCCCTGAGAGGCCATTTCCGGCGTGATGCTCAGCACCGTACTGATGGTGATATTGGTGACAAACACCGAGACCGCCGCAGAGAGCGCCGCAATGCCGGATTCCGACGCCAAACCCACGGCAGAGCCAATGGCAAACAGCATCGGCAGGTTATCAAAGATCACCCCGCCCGCGTTCATCATCAGCGGTAGATGAAACTTATCGCCGAAGGCCAGCAGCAGGCCCGCAGCGGGAAGCAGTGAAATTGGCAGCATTAAGGCGCGACCAATCATCGATAACTTAGACAGCGATTTAACAAACCCTGATATCAGACTCATGCTGATTTCCCCCGAGTAGCGCTTTTTTTAGCGCTGTTATTGTAAGTAGAACGTTTTAGTAGAACGTTCTACTTATCGTGGGCAAAGAGTGAAAAACGCGCAACCGAATTTTCACTTTTCAACAGAGGAAATAGTGATTATTTGAAGTTGATCGATAAATAACCGTGATGGGTGTGAGGGGATTTTTATCCCCTCTCCCTGTGGGAGAGGGTTAGGGTGAGGGGACTCAGGCCGTAACGGTCACGCTCTGACCTTCAAAGCTCACGGTCTGGCCCGCAACAATTTTGCAGCGCTTGCGCGTTTCTACCGCGCCGTCGACTTTTACTCGCCCGTCGGCGATAACAATTTTCGCCTGCGCGCCGCTTTCGCTCCAGCCTTCCAGCTTCAGCAGATCGCACAGCTCAACGTGCGGATGTTTACCTAATGAAAAAGTCGCCATCTTACGCGTCCTCTACGTCGTGATATTCTTCGCATGCCTGCAACGTATTCTGAATCAGTGTTGCTACGGTCATCGGGCCTACGCCGCCCGGTACCGGCGTGATGTAAGAGGCGCGAGCCGCGGCATCTTCGTACACCACGTCGCCGACCACTTTGCCGTTTTCCAGACGGTTAATTCCGACGTCCACGACAATTGCACCCTCTTTAATCCATTCGCCTGGAATAAAGCCCGGCTTACCGACCGCGACGATCAGCAGATCGGCATTTTCTACGTGATGACGCAGGTTTTTGGTGAAGCGGTGGGTAACGGTGGTGGTGCAGCCGGCCAGCAGCAGCTCCATGCTCATCGGACGGCCCACGATGTTGGACGCGCCGATAACCACGGCGTTCAGGCCATAGGTGTCGATATTATAACGCTCCAGCAGCGTCACGATACCGCGCGGCGTGCACGGACGCAGACGCGGCGCGCGCTGGCACAGGCGGCCAACGTTGTACGGGTGGAAACCGTCAACGTCTTTATCCGGTGCGATACGCTCCAGCACCTTCACGTTGTCGATACCTGCCGGCAGCGGCAGCTGAACCAGAATACCGTCGATCTCTTTATCGGCATTCAGGGTGTCAATAAGTTCCAGCAGTTCTGCCTCGCTGGTGGTTTCCGGCAAATCGTAAGAGCGGGAGACGAAGCCGACCTCTTCACACGCTTTGCGCTTGCTGCCGACATAAATCTGCGATGCCGGGTTGCTGCCAACCAGCACAACGGCCAGCCCGGGGGCGCGTTTTCCGGCGGCTTTACGCGCCTTCACTTTTTCCGCGACCTCAGAGCGCACCTGCTGCGCAATCGTTTTACCGTCAATAATCTTTGCTGCCATCAGAGAGAAGATTCCGTCTGTAACGTTTGAAAGGGGGGATTGCCTGTATTTTGTCAGAAGCGAGCGCCGCTGTCAGTCACCCTTTACGCGTTTTTATCAGTGAGACGCAAAAACCCTTCTTAACGGGTGGTCAATTTCTTAGGCGGGATTAGGATGTGACCTGGCGAAATGGCAGCGTTTTGACATATTTAAAAAACGCGTCCTGAGCTACTTTGTCTCCTCCGAAATAAGCTTTCAATTAACCAATTGAACGTATTTCTTATTCCCGATTATTCGCGGGAAGGGTTATTTACATTTTAAAGGAATAGACATGAAACTCAGCAACATTGCTTCTACTGTTATTGCTACGTTGGCCCTGGTTTCGGGTGCCGCAAATGCAGCAGACCCTGCTACCCCGGTTTCCGTAAATGGCGGTACCGTACATTTTAAAGGTGAGCTGGTTAATGCTGCTTGTTCAGTAAATACTGATTCTTCCGAGCAGACCGTTAATCTGGGTCAGTATCGTACCGCGAAATTCACTAAAGTGGGCGACACCACCTCCAATATTCCATTCAACATTGAACTGAACGATTGCGATCCGCTGGTAGCGAAAACCGCAGCCGTTGCGTTCACCGGTCAGATCGACCCAACCGACAAAACTCTGCTGGCAGTGTCCTCCGGCAGCAACGACAACACCGCGAAGGGCGTAGGTATCGAGATCCTCGACAGCAAATCCAGCGTTCTGACGCCGGACGGTGCAACCTTCTCTGCCGCGCAGACGCTGATCGAAGGGACTAACACCCTGAAGTTCACCGCGCGTTATAAATCAACGGCTGCGACCACCGAGCCAGGCCAGGCAAACGCTGACGCCACCTTCGTAATGAAGTACGAGTAATTCCTCCGCACAGGGATGTTCAGGCCTCACGGATGAGGCCCGTCATACGCAAATGCCAGGAACGAAGGATGACAAGGACCGGAACACTACTGCTGTTAACGCTTGCGATGGCTGGCCCGGTATCGGCGCATACCGTGGTGATCGAAGGCGGCAAAGTGCATCTCAGAGGTGAGCTGGTGAACGGCGGCTGCGCCGTGGCGCCGGACAGCCAGAATATGCGCATCGACATGGGGCAGTACCGAACCAATTCATTTTCCGGTGTGGGCAGCTTTTCCACCGTAAATGTGCCTTTCACCGTGCGGCTGCTGGACTGCAGCGTTGATGTCTCGCGCACCGTAGGGATCCAGTTTCAGGGCGTCACGCCCGCAGAAGATCCGCAGGTCTTTCTGGCGACATCGCGACCGGGTGAAACACCTGTCAGCAGCGGCGTTGGACTGGCGCTCTTTGACGAACAGCAGCGTCAGATTATCCCGAATGCCACGGCCGTCAGCTGGCTACCGGTCGATACCCGCGAGCTGGCGTTCCATTTTAGCGCCCGCTATCGGGCTATTTCCGAACACCTCGAGCCAGGCAGAATTCAGTCGGATGTCTGGTTTACGCTGATTTATCCATAACACCTGCGAACACAATATTAAAGGTACGGTTGTGATGAATACCCTAATTAAACCAGGACTTTTTTTATCGTTTATTTTAATGATGGTTTCTGCATGCGCGAATGCGTCCGGCGGTATTGCGCTGGGGGCCACGCGCGTTATTTACCCGGCCGACGCGAAGCAAACGTCGCTGGCGATTACCAACAGCAACAAACAAGAACGCTATTTAATTAACGCGTGGATCGAAAATGCGAACGGGCAAAAAGAAAAAACCTTTGCCGTTACCCCGCCATTGTTTGTGAGCGAGCCGGACAGCGAAAACACGCTGCGTATTATTTACGCCGGCCCTGTACTGCCTGCCGATCGCGAATCGCTCTTTTACATGAACGTAAAAGCGATCCCGTCAGTAAACAAAGCCAAAACCGAAAACAATAACGTGCTGCAGCTGGCGATTCTCTCGCGCATCAAGCTGTTTGTGCGCCCGAACAACCTGGCGATGCAGCCGGAAGAGGCGCTTTCCCAGCTGCGGTTTGAGCGTGCCGGCAACCATCTTAAAGTCAGCAACGCGTCTCCGTATTACATCACTCTGGTCAATCTGAAGCTGGGCGGGCAGACGCTGGATAACCTGATGGTTGCACCGAAAAGCTCGGCGCAGCAGGTGCTGCCAGCCGGTGCCGGCGGCACGCTTTCCTGGCAGAGCGTGAATGACTACGGTGCTATCACGCCGGCGCGTAGCGTTAACCTGTGAACAGAGTCAGGGCGATGAAAAACCACCAGGGACGTTACTGCCCGGTTGCACTGGCGCTGATGGCGGCGCTCTGGCCGCAGGCTGGCTGGAGCGAAAGCTATTTCAACCCGGCCTTCCTGTCCGACGACGCCGCCAGCGTGGCGGATTTGTCGCGTTTTGAACAAGGGCACCAGCAGGCACCCGGCGTTTATCGCGTGGATATCTGGCGTAACGATGAGTTTATCGGTACCCAGGACGTGCGCTTTGAGCAGGCCGAGAACACGCCGCCCGTGGCGGGTGGGTTGTCGCCGTGTATTACCCGCGCGATGCTCGATCGCTTTGGCGTCAATGCCGCGGCGTTTCCCGAGCTGGCTAACGTGCAGGGCGAGACCTGCGTTCCGCTGGCCACGGCCATTCCCGGCAGCGAAACGGTGTTCAACTTTGCCTCGCAGCGTTTGAACGTCAGCCTGCCGCAGGTGGCGTTGCAGAACAGCGCCCGGGGCTACATTCCGCCTGAACAGTGGGATGAAGGCATCCCCGCCGCACTGGTGAACTACAGCTTCACGGGCAACCGGGGAAGCGAGGACGACAGCTACTACCTGAACCTGCAGAGCGGGCTTAACTACGGCGCCTGGCGTTTACGTAACAACGGCGCGTGGCGCTACACGCAGAATAACGGGCAGCGGCACAGCGAGTGGCAGAATATTGGCACCTGGGCGCAGCGCACCGTTATTCCGCTGAAAAGTGAACTGGTGCTGGGCGACAGCAATACCGGAAATGACGTTTTCGACAGCGTGGGCTTTCGCGGCGGTCGGCTCTTCTCGTCGGACAGCATGTATCCGGATAGCCTGCAGGGCTACGCACCGACCGTGCGCGGGATCGCCCGGACGCCCGCCAAAGTGGTGGTGCGTCAGAACGGCTACGTTATCTATCAAAGCTACGTGCAGCCGGGCGCATTTGCCATTACCGATCTCAACCCGACCTCCTCAAGCGGCGACCTTGAGGTGACGGTCGAAGAGAAAGACGGCTCCCCGCAGCGCTATACCGTGCCGTACTCCACCGTGCCGCTCCTGCAGCGTGAAGGGCGCTGGAAGTACGACCTCGTCGCGGGGGATTACCGCAGCGGCAACAGCGATCAGGATACGCCGTTCTTCACCCAGGGTACCCTGATTACCGGCCTTGCCAACGGCTATACGCTCTACGGCGGGACGCAGCTGGCGTCACGCTATACCGCGGTGGCCATCGGGGCCGGTAAAAACCTCGGCGACTGGGGCGCGGTCTCGCTTGATATCACCCATGCCCGCAGCCAGCTCGCGGACGACAGCAAACATGAAGGGCAGTCTCTGCGCTTCCTCTACGCGAAATCCCTTAACGGCTTCGGCACCAACTTCCAGCTGCTGGGCTACCGCTACTCCACAAAAGGGTTTTATACCCTGGACGATGTCGCCTGGCGCTCGATGGAAGGCTATCAGTATGCCGACAGCCAGAACGATAACGATGTGCCGGACGTGCAGAGCTATCACAACCTGACGTGGAATAAAAAAGGCCGCTTCCAGCTCAACGTTTCTCAGTCGCTGGGGGATTACGGCTCGGTGTACATCTCCGGCAGCGAGCAGACCTACTGGGGAACGGACGAGACGAACCTCTGGTATCAGCTGGGGTATGCGGGGGGCGTGAAGGGGGTTAACTACTCCGTTTCGTGGTCGTGGAACAAATCCGTCGGGATCGACGGTACTGACCGGATCGCGTCGTTTAACGTCTCCGTGCCGTTCAGCCTCTTTACCCGCCAGGGCTATCGCCGCGACAGCGCCATCGACAGGGCCTACGCCACGGCATCCGCCAGCCGAAACAGCGATGGCGACACAAGCTGGCAAACCGGGGTCAGCGGCACGCTGCTGGAGGATCGCAACCTGAACTACAGCGTGACCCAGGGACACACCAGCACCAACGGCTCAAGCGGGAGCGCCAGCGCCAACTGGCAGGCAACCTACGGCACGCTGGGCGTGGGCTACAACTACAGCCGCGATCAGCACGATCTCAACTGGCAGCTCTCCGGCGGGGTGGTCGGCCATGCTGACGGCGTGACCTTCAGCCAGCCGCTGGGCGACACCAACGTGCTGATCAAAGCCCCGGGGGCATCAGGCGTCAGCGTTGAAAACCAGACCGGCGTAAGAACCGACTGGCGAGGCTATGCGGTGATGCCGTATGCCACCGTCTATCGCTATAACCGCGTGGCGCTGGATACCAACACCATGAGCAACAACACCGATATCGAAAATAACGTGAGCAGCGTGGTGCCGACCAAAGGCGCGCTGGTGCGCGCCAGCTTTGATACCCGCATTGGCGTGCGCGCCCTGCTGACGGTGATGCGCGGCAACCAGCCCGTGCCGTTCGGCGCGGTGGTCCGTGAAACCCAAAGCGGCGTGACCAGCATGGTGGGGGATGACGGACAAATTTACCTGAGTGGGCTGCCGCTGGAAGGCGAACTGCTGATCCAGTGGGGCGACGGGGCACAGTCCCAGTGTCGCGCGCACTATCGCTTGTCACCTGAAAGCCAGAACCAGGCCATTACCATGGCGGGGGCAAGCTGTGATCGTTAACGAGGTTCCAAAGATGCGCATTTTACGCAACGTAATGAGCTTTGCGCTGCTATGCAGCGCGATGCCCGCATGGGCAACGGTTTGCCAGAACTCCACTGGCGTGGCGAAGGATATCTCCTACGATCTCTCAAACGTTTTTAACAGCTCCAACAACAAACCGGGGCAAATAGTGACCCTTGCGCAAAAGTCCGGGCTGGTCGGCGTAAATGCTATCTGCCCCAAAGGAACTAGCGGGAAGTCGACGATGCGTAGCTACGTCACCAGTCTGCCGGTAACGACGGTGATTGATAGCTATAAGTATGTCCAGCTGAACGACTACCTGGATGGCGCAATGCAGATCCACGATGACTTCGCGGGTACGTTCTACCCGCCAGCCAACTATATCCAGATGGGGCAGCACCCTAACGTTCCGAACAACAAGGCGTTTCCGGTTACCGACTCGAAGCTGGTCTTCCGCCTGAGAGTCACGCGGCGGTTTATCAATATGGTGGTGATCCCTCAGCAAACCATGTTTCGGGTGTATGTGACGACCACGGCATCTGACCCGCTGAATACGCCGGTGTATACCATCAGCTATAGCGGAACCATTCAGGTACCACAGAGCTGCGCGATAAATGCCGGGCAGGTCGTGGAGTTTGATTTTGGCGATATTGGCGCATCGCTGTTCAGCCAGGCGGGTGCCGGTAATCGTCCTCAGAAAGTCTCACCGCAGAGCAAAACCATTGCGATTAAATGTACGAACGTGGAGGCCAACGCTTATCTGACGATGCGCATCGAGGCGGAAAAAGTCTCTGGCAACGCCTTGATCTCCGATAACCCCGATCTGGGTTTTGTGGTGGCGAACGACAGCGGGGCTCCTCTGACGCCTAACAACCTGAACAGCAAAATACCGTTCCGCCTGGACGACAGCGCGCAGGCGCAGGTAGGGATTCGGGTATGGCCGGTGAGCATTACGGGGAATAAACCCGCAGAAGGCCGCTTCACCTCTCGCGGCTATCTTCGCGTGGATTACGATTAAGGGGGAGAGATGCGGAACTGGAAAGGACATTTCACTGCGGTGGCCATGGCGATGCTTCAGGCAAACGCGTGGTCAGCCACAGCGCTGGGCGAGATCAACATTCAGATGTCCGGCAACATTGTCGATTTCACCTGCGTCGCGGAGGGCAGCGATAGCGACAAGACCGTCACGCTGGGCACCTGGCCCACGAAACAGCTCGGCTCCACCGGGAGCCGCACGCAGCCCATGCCGTTTACGCTGAAGCTGACCGGCTGCCCCCCGGGGGCAGCGTCCATTACGTTTTCGGGTAAAGCCGACGGCAGCAATAACGGTTTGCTGGCGCTGAATGACGCCAGTACAGCAAGCCGTGTCGCGGTGGAGATCAGGGATGCGGATAAAACGCGTCTGGCTCTCCAGCAGGCCAGCCAGCCGGTTTCGGTTGATGCACAGGGGAATGCAACGTTGTCGTTTTATGCCAATTATATCGCCACTGCCGATGACCCTCAGCCCGGTCGGGCTGATGCAGATGCCACCTTCATGATTAATTATAATTAGCACTGACCGCACTCCCTGAAGCTCAGCTAAGCTGCAGGGAGTGAATTCAGGTTATAGCAGTTCGTGCGCTTTGGCGTAATCAATTAATTCCACGATGCTTTGCACACCCAGCTTGGAATAAATATTGGATTTATGCGCGCTAATGGTCTTGTTGCTTAATAGTAGCTGCTCAGCAATTTCCTTATTGGATAATCCATTCGCCAGATACCGTAATACCGTGACCTCGCGATTCGATAATGGCATATCGGTTGCCATTCCTTTCCCTGAACCCAAATGGTTTATAAAGTTCAACGTTTCCGACGGGAAAAAAGAATAGCCCATCAGGATCATCTCTACGGCGTTGTAGATCTCACCTAAATCTTTTCTTTTACTGACAAAACCATTTGCCCCGGCGCGAATGGCGCGACCTGCGTAAAATATCTCTGATTTAGACGAGAGGAACAGAACCTTAATGCTCTTGTTTAAGTTTCTGATTCTCTTAAGTAAATCAAAGGCATCCGTGCCTGTGAGTTCAATGTCAAGGATCACCAGATCGATAGGGTGATTGCGGATACAGTCAAGGACTTCATGGCTATCGCCAGACTTAAGCTTGACTGCGATATTTTTATTTTTCTGTAGCAGGACTTCTATCGACATTCTGACGATAGGATGTTCGTCCATAATGATAACGGATGCCGGTTTCATTTTTAATGCCTCAGATTGTTAAAAGCGTTATGCAGAGTTTGGTAAAACTCTCGAAATGCCGGAAGGATATAATGTGCAGATCCCTATACCGTAGTATTTCCCTGGAAAGAGCGAAAGCATCCTTGTTTACGTAATGAAAAGAACTATGCCTCAGCGCGGTCATCTCATTTGGCTGGTGTTGGCAAAAAGGTTTTTCTTATTCAGATTTGGTACGCATCTTATTATACAGGGTAAGTTTTTTCCGAAAACCCTGTAAATTAATCTCCGCTTATGGGTTTGTATTATGTTCTGGATCTGAATCGCTATTATTTTAAAATTAGCGGAAATATCCTGTTATCCCATTTACCGCATTTTTTCATCTTTATGTAATAACAAAAAATAACAGATATCTCTGTATGTTGATCAGTTGTTAATAAAAATACGCCTCATTTCAGGGGGCGACTCCGCGGCGGACAGGTGAAAAATTGCCCTCGCAGGCCGGCAGGCCTTCATCTGAAAGTGCTCCGGTTGACCTGGAGAACAGCGTCTGCTGCACAGGAGAACATGCTGTCCGCTTCGCTTTTTGCTCCCAGGGGAACTCGCTAAGCTGCTTGTTTTTACATCATTATCATCTTGTTAACGCTATCTGCATTCACTTAACGGATGGAGGAAAGTGCTGCCGTTCATTCAATTTGTGGCATTTCACAAGGTTCGCGCCCGTAAATTAGGAATAGTTATAAATTCGATTTTATTGTTAATAATTAACATTTTTGCAACGTGAATGGTAAGTAATTTCCTAAACCTCTTTAGGAAATAAGGGGTTAGGGCGTGCGTTAAAACGTGCAATCTGAAAGGTTATTAAGAAGGTGCAGCAATTCCTGACGATGGCTGAGCCCCAATTTCAGCAGGATGCAGCTGAGGCGATAAATAATGCGGCTGTAGGGACGATTCTGCATCAGGGCAATCTGGCGCAATGTCCTGCCCCGTGATAGCTCCTGCAGGATGGGCCATTCGTTGCGGGAGAACCAGTCCTTGTTGGAACCCAGCGGGGGGCTGATGTCCAGCAGGCTGTGCTGGAGCGCTGCGGCGTTCAGCTGACGTTCGAGGACATGAAAGGGCCCTGCCGCTTTGCAGAAGAGGCGGGTGTCGTAATTATCGGCCCGGACGAGCAGCCAGGGCGTCAGAAAAGGCGGGAAAAGGCTATGCCTTCTCAACTGATCCAGTTTTTCCAGCAGCCCCGTGGACCGGCTTTCAATATCCACGACCAGACGGGCTGATGGCCACTGCGTCTGGGCGACAAGGGCGTCGTCCAGCGTGGCAAAGTCGCAGCAGCTGCTCAGGGGAAACTGGCCGTTGAGAAAACCGGTGCGCAGGAAGTGATCCTCCGTCACCAGAATGATAAACGGGGCGTCTGTTTTGCGGGGCTGGCTGATGGACTGGCTCAAAAATTCGAGCCGGTCGAAAAAGGGGGGAGCGAAAGGTGAGTGCGTAAATCCCAGTGCATCACTTCCCGTACGCCGCCGCCGGTAACGGCGCACTGTCATTCGCATGGCCTCCCTCCTGGAAATGGCGTTTTAATCCTCCGGCCATGTCCAGGACGGCCAGTAATACCCCTGGCCGAGATCGGCGCCTGCCTGCAGTGCCCAGGTGCGATCGCGTTCAGTCTCAATACCTTCGATAAGCACTTTTCCGGCAAGCTGAAAGCAAAGGGAAACCAGTTGCCTCAGCGCAGGGGTATCGCGTAAACGCCAGAATGCTTCCTTATCTATTTTGATGCCGCTTAACGGGAGTCGGCAGGCTAACAACGACTGCACTAAGACATCATCCACGTCATCCAGCCAGATTGCGTGTCCCTGTTTTCTGAGCAGCAGCAGATTCTGAATGGCGCGCTGTTTCTGCTCGGCGGACAGCGCCAAAAAAGCCGCGGGGTCGATAATCTCAATATTGAGCGGCGCGGCTGGCAACCTGATAAGTCGCTGAAAAGACGCAGGCTCCGTCAGGACGGTTATCGGCAGATTAATAAAAAGGTTATGGCCGCGCGGCGTATTTTTTAACGCGGCAAGCTGTGCTTCAAGCAGTCTAATCGACCAGTCTGCAGACCGATCGCAGAAAAAGCCTTCACTGTGCCGCGGCTCGGAAAGGACGCTGAGAACCTCTACACCCACCTGGCGCAAGGAGGCGAGGGCGACGATGGGCTCAAGCTTAATGCCGACGATGTCCTGAGAAACGTACTGTAACCGGGGGGGCGAATCTATCGGGTTTTGCGCTCTCACTCCATTGTCCTGTTGTCTGTCAGCCTCCAGGCGGCCGGGATACCAGGCTCTAGTGTGACGAGCTGACGTACAGGAAAACAGCAGGCGTTACTTAAATGCAACTAAGCCTTTTCGCAGCACGAAATTGTACGGGAGAAAAGCGGGGGGATGGAGAAAAAACAGCCATATTTACAATCAACTAGCCCTAATCAGGCCAGAAAACGGAAAAGGCATTGACTCACCTGCCATTGACCGTATAATTCTTCGCGTTTCACCACCGCGAAGTACACTCTTCTCAGTGCGCCCTTAGCTCAGTTGGATAGAGCAACGGCCTTCTAAGCCGTAGGTCGTAGGTTCGAATCCTACAGGGCGTGCCATTTAGTCTCAGCGCGTAATCCCGCCCTTTTTTCCCCTGACCGACCAAGCGCTACCAATCCCTGTGCCTGATTTTAACCGTCGGATTTGCATGGTTAATTCCAGATGTGTATCATTCTGCACCCGGCCCAGGAGCCTGTCGGTGAGAACGTTTGTTCCGCCATCGACCGGTCATTGGCGTAGTTCCCGCCAGGGCCACCATACCGCCACTAGCTCATCGGGAAGAGCGACAACCAGGATGTTGTAGTACGGGGTTCGAGGCTCCGGTGGCGGACCAACGCCGACTTAGCTCAGTAGGTAGAGCAACTGACTTGTAATCAGTAGGTCACCAGTTCGATTCCGGTAGTCGGCACCATATTTATGGCTTTCCCGCAGTATGCCTCCGGCACGACATGCCTTTTCACTGTTGTACATACCGTTCATGAAGGACAAATATGTGGTATCTACTCGCAACTTCGCTTGCCGCACTTTCCCTTAATAAAAGCCTGGCTTACCTGATGCTGGGGTTAACGGCGTTTCTTGGCTGGAAACAGGGCATTCTTGACGCCCCGGCGCTGCTGGTGATCGCATCAATCGTTATTGGCTGGTCTGTTGTTGAATGGCTACGTAATAAAAATAATAAATATACTTATCTGGTCGAAGGCCTGTGCGTGGCCATCGCCGTTGCCCTGGTTATGCATGTGCTCCCGGGCTTCCATAACCCCAAAGTGCTGGATGCCGTGGTTGTTGGTCCGCAAAGCATACCGTTCAGTATGTACTTTAATATGGACAAGGCGGTGGTGCCGTTCTTTTTAATTACGTGCATGCCAACGCTATTTGTAGCCAAACCCCTCTATAAAGCGGGTAAGATCGGCTGGGGAATATTGGTTCTTGCGATACCCGCGCTGTTACTTCTGGCTGTGGCGTTGGGCGGGCTGAGAATTGAGCCGCATGCGCCAGAATGGTTCGCTCAATTTGCCCTTGCGAATATTTTCTTCGTCTCTTTGGCCGAGGAAGCCTTGTTCAGAGGCTACCTGCAGCAGCGCTTGTCCCGGATTATTCATCCTGTTGCCGCGCTGTTGATTGCCTCAGTCATTTTTGGGCTGATGCATTATAGCGGCGGTTTACTGCTGATTATTTTTGCCAGCCTCTCCGGCATTATTTACGGCCTGGCGTGGATGTGGAGCGGAAGGCTCTGGGTAGCAACGTTATTCCATTTTGGGCTGAACTGCGTGCATTTATTGTTCTTCACCTATCCGATGTATGCCCCTCACGCGGCGGTGTGATGCGTTTTTAAATAGTAGCCTAATAATTTGGCTGCCTCTGGATAAACATAAAAAGCCCCGAAATATCGGGGCTTTTTTATATATACCGGGCGCGTGAATAACAAATTTCACTTCGCGTCAGAATGAATAGACGGCTAATGAATTTCATTGCGGGCAGGCTTAAGGTTTTCTTAATCTAAATATTATCCCGGATTAAAAACTGGATTTTTATCATTTCAAACTCCGTAATAAAGAAATTTTACACTTTTACGTTTAAACTCGATTGATACTAATTATCATTAGCGTTGTTGTATGCTTTAATCCTGTCCCACAAAGCTATGAGTAGTTACTCCCGTTGGTCTATTAAGGATATGTTCATGAATTCTCGCCTGCTGTCCTGCTTCTCGCTTGCCTTGTTGTCTTCATCACTTTTCCTTTCCACACAGTCGGTTGCTGCCGATAACAGCGAAGGTATCGTTGTCTATAACGCGCAGCATGAAAACCTGGTGAAGTCGTGGGTTGACGGTTTTACCAAAGAAACCGGCATCAAAGTGACTTTGCGTAACGGCGATGACAGCGAGCTGGGTAACCAGCTGGTTCAGGAAGGCAGCGCATCCCCGGCGGACGTCTTCCTGACCGAGAACTCGCCGTCGATGGTGCTGGTGGATAATGCCAACCTGTTTGCGCCGCTGGATGCAGACACCCTGAAGCAGGTACCGGCGGAATATCGTCCGGCGCACGGTCGCTGGATCGGCATCGCTGCCCGCAGCACGGTGTTTGTCTATAACCCGGAAAAACTGAGCGAACAGCAGCTGCCTAAATCGCTGATGGACCTGGCAAAACCCGAGTGGAAAGGCCGCTGGGCGGCATCACCGTCAGGCGCGGATTTCCAGGCCATCGTGAGCGCAATGCTGGCCCTGAAAGGCGAGCAGGCTACCCTGGAATGGCTCAAGGCGATGAAAGCCAATTTCGTTGCCTATAAAGGCAACAGCACCGTGATGAAAGCGGTCAATGCCGGCCAGATTGATGGCGGCGTGATTTATCACTACTACCGCTTTGTCGATCAGTCCAAAACGGGCGAAAACAGCAAAAACACCCAACTCTACTACTTCAAACACCAGGATCCGGGCGCGTTTGTTAGCCTCTCTGGCGGCGGCGTGCTGGCGTCCAGCAAACACAAAGCGCAGGCGCAGGCCTTCATCAAATACATTACCGGTAAAGAAGGTCAGGAAAGCCTGCGTACCAACAATGCCTTTGAATACGCTGTGGGCGTGAACGCGGCCTCAAACCCGAAACTGGTTCCGCTGAAGGATCTTGATGCGCCGAAAGTTGAACCTTCATCGCTCAACAGTAAAAAAGTTATCGAGCTGATGACGCAGGCCGGCCTGCTGTGATCCTGAGAGTGAAGTGAACGTCTTATGTCTGGTCTGAGTCTCGACATCGGAAAAAACAGAGTGCAGGAGCCTGCCCGCAGGCGTCCTGCGCTGACGATGGTTGCGTTAGCTGTATTGTTTTCATTGATGGCGCTTCTGCCTCTGGGTTTTATCATTGCCATTGGCATTGAGACAGGCTGGGAAACCATTAAGGCGCTGGTGTTCCGCCCGCGCGTGGCCGAGCTGCTCAGCAACACGCTGTGGCTGACGGCTATAGCTGTGCCGCTCTGTATCGTAACGGGCGTGGCCATAGCCTGGCTTACCGAGCGCACGCAGCTTGCCGGGCGGGGGATCTGGTCTGCGCTGGCGGTCGCCCCGCTGGCGATCCCCGCGTTTGTGCAAAGCTATGCCTGGGTGAGCGTTGTCCCGTCGATGCACGGGCTTTCCGCGGGCGTGTTCCTCTCCGTTCTTGCCTACTATCCGTTTATCTATATGCCGGTTGCGGCGGTGCTGCGCCGCCTTGACCCGACGCTTGAGGATGTGGCCGCGTCGCTCGGCACGCCGCCGTGGCGGATCTTTTTCCGCGTGGTGTTACCGCAGCTCAAGCTGGCTATCTGCGGCGGCGCGCTGCTGGTGGCGCTGCACCTGCTGGCGGAATATGGCCTGTACGTGATGATCCGCTTTGATACCTTCACCACGGCGATTTATGACCAGTTCCAGTCAACCTTCAGCGGCCCGGCAGCGAATATGCTGGCGGGCGTGCTGGCCCTGTGTTGCCTGGCTATCCTGGTGCTGGAAGGCGTGACGCGCGGAAAGGCACGCTACGCGCGCATTGGCGCCGGGGCCGCGCGCGAGCAAAAACGCTGGCCGCTGAAGCCTGCGGCCGCCGCGCTGGGCCAGCTGTTTTTCATCGTGCTGATCGTGCTGGCGCTGGGCGTGCCGTTAATTGTTCTGTGCCGCTGGATTTGGCTCGGCGGCGTGCAAAACTGGATGAGCGCCGATCTCTGGCACTCTCTGCGCCAGACGCTGATGCTCGGCGTGGGCGGAGCCCTGCTGACGACCGCGTGCGTGATCCCCATCGCCTGGCTCGGTATTCGCTACCCGCACCGCATCTTCCGGATGCTGGAAGGGTGCATCTATATCACCAGCTCGCTGCCGGGGATTGTCACGGCGCTCGCCCTGGTCACCGTCACCATTCATTACGCCCGCCCCATTTACCAGACGGAAATTACCCTGTTCCTTGCCTACCTGCTGATGTTTATGCCCCGTGCGCTCATCAACCTGCGGGCGGGGATTGCGCAGGCGCCGGTCGAGCTGGAAAACGTGGCACGTAGCCTGGGCAGCACGCCGGCGAAGGCGCTCTGGAGCGTCACGATGCGGCTGGCCGCGCCGGGTGCGGCGGCGGGAGCCGCGCTGGTTTTCCTCGGCGTCAGCAACGAGTTGACCGCCACCCTGCTGCTCTCTCCGCTGGGAACGCGCACGCTCTCTACCGGATTCTGGGCGCTGACCAGTGAAATTGACTATGTGGCTGCCGCGCCATACGCGATGCTGATGATCCTGATTTCACTCCCGCTGACCGCCATTCTCTATATGCAGTCGAAGAAAATTGCAGGGCTATGACATGCTTGAATTAACCGCCATTTCAAAATCGTTTTCTGACGTGCAGGTGCTCGACAGCTTAAACCTGAGCGTTGCGCCGGGAAGCAGGACGGCAATTGTCGGGCCATCCGGGTCGGGTAAAACCACGCTGCTGCGTATTCTTGCCGGCTTTGAAACGCCCGACACGGGGCGCATTGTCATGCAGGGGAGAACGCTGTTTGATGAAAACAACTTTGTCCCCGCCCACCTGCGCCGGATCGGTTTTGTTCCTCAGGAGGGCGCGCTGTTCCCGCACCTCAATGTGGCAGACAACATTGCCTGGGGGCTGGACGGTACCCGCCACGAGAAGCGCCAGCGCGTTGAGGCGCTGATGGAGATGGTCTCTTTGGACAGGCAGCTCGCGACGCACTGGCCCCATGAGATTTCCGGCGGACAGCAGCAGCGCGTGGCCCTTGCCCGCGCGCTGGCCCAGCGTCCTTCACTGATGCTGCTGGATGAACCTTTCTCGGCGCTGGACACCGGCCTGCGCGCCATGACCCGTAAAGCCACGGCCGATCTGCTGGCTGAAGCGGGCGTGGCCTCGATTCTGGTCACCCACGATCAGAACGAAGCGTTGTCCTTTGCCACGCAGGTCGCGGTCATGCGCTCCGGGCGCTTCACCCAGGTCGGGACGCCTTATGACGTCTACACCCGTCCCGTTGACGAAGAGACGGCGCTGTTTCTTGGCGATGCGCTGATCCTGCCGGCAGAGCTCAGCGCGGGCTACGCCGTGTGCGCGCTGGGCGAGGTGCCTACGGATAACGCCCATGCGACAGGGCAGGGCAGAGTGATGCTACGACCGGAGCAGCTGAGCGTGACGGCATGTGCCGCGCATGAAAGCTCGATCTCGATTCTTGACGTGGACTTCACCGGCCAGCTGTCGACGCTCACCCTTGCGTTAGCCGGGGAGCAACAGCCCGTGATTCTGAAGACCGTAAGCCAGCCTGGCTGGAACCCGGGCGCCGCGGTACGCATTGATATTGCTGGCACCGCGCGGGTATTCGAATATTCTTAATATTCGTTAGTAATTTCGTGCAACGGGTTGTTATAAAAGAATTTTCCAGAGCGTATGGCATTTCCTGAGATTCTCTACCATGCTCATAAAACCTCACCATACGAGTGAGGTTTTTTGTAGTTGCTGATTAATCTCAAGGAAAAAGGTTATGAAAAAGACGACTGCTATTTTGTTGGGAACGGCGTTACTGTTTACGACCAATGCTTTTGCTGCACAGCTGCTGACTAAAAGCGAGTTCAAGAAAGTTGCGTCTCAGTATAAAAAAATCGGTACGGTAAACACCTCGAATGAGGTATCGGTTGATGATGCAAAAAAAGAACTGATTGAGAAAGCCGATAAAAAAGGCGCGGATGTCCTGGTGCTCACTTCCGGGAACACCAACAATAAAATTCACGGTACGGCCAATATTTACAAGAAAAAATAATGTCATTGCAGCCACCCCTCGGTTGGGGTGGTTGTTCGCTCCTCCTGGTTAGCTATCCTGATGAGCTCATCAGCCTGAACCGGACGGCAGAAGTAGTATCCCTGTAAGAAATCACACCTGTTGAGCCGTAGATAGTCCGCCTGATGTTGAGTTTCAACACCCTCGGCGATAATACGCAGATCCATCTTTTTAGCCAATTCAATCAGGCTCTCCATAAGACGTGTATCGCCATGTTCTCCTATCTGGCTGACAAACAGCCTGTCTATTTTGATGTACTCAGGATCCAGAGCGTGGATATAGGCAAGATTGGAATACCCTGTTCCAAAGTCGTCCAGCGCAAGGGAAATGGGCAATCGCCGCAGCGCGGCAAACCACTCGCTTAACTGCGGTGTGACATGCAGCGGGTGTTTTTCAGTAATCTCGATTATCAGCCGCACATGGCGGGTGGCAAGCTTTTGTAAAAGCGCCACGGTGTCTGATTCAAAATCGGGATCGAGACAGTTAGAGGGGCTCAGGTTCAGGCTGACGTAAAGCCCCTCAGGAAAAAGATGGATCTGGTGCTGAAGATCGGTGATGACCTGCTGAATCAGATGATGCGTCAGCATAGCAATGAGGCTGTGCTTCTCCGCGAGGGGAATGAAGGTATCCGGCGCGACGTTGCCGTAAAGCGGGTGTTTCCATCTGGCGAGTACCTCAATTCCCGCCATCCGCCCCGTCTGGCTGTCGTAAAAGGGCTGATAAACCGGCACGATCTGGTGCTGAGCGATAGCCTCAACCAGCGTTCTTGCCGTGACGTGTGCGAAAAACGGCGTCATCAGTGAGCGTATGCCGGAGAGGAATCCAGGGGGGCGTTTAGGTGTTGTCATTCTCGCGAGTCCTTTAGCGTGCGGTAGCCATGGGGACTACCGCACGGCAGTCATCAGAATTTGACCCAGTCATCCTGGTCGTTATGTGTGGGACGCTTCATCGCAACGACGGTGGCAATACTCGCGCCGTGTGAACGATGTTTTTCAGCGCGTGGGGCGCTCTCTTTGGAGACGCGAAAAACCGATACCACCTTTTCCAGCTGTACAGCCTGATCTTCCAGTGAGCTCGCCGCCGCCGACGACTCTTCCACCAGGGCTGCGTTCTGCTGGGTGGTGGTGTCCATTTCTGCCATTGCCTGTGCAATCTGGGAAATGCCGCGGCTCTGTTCTTCAGTGGCGGCAGCAATTTCATTCATGATGTCGCGAACTTGCGCCACGGATGTTTCGATTTTTGTCATCGCATCGCCGGCGCTTTCAACCAGGCTAAACCCGGTGTCTACATGCGATACGGACTCGTTGATCAGGTTTTCAATCTCCTTCGCCGACTGCGCGCTGCGCTGGGCAAGCGTTCGGACTTCCGCGGCGACCACGGCGAAGCCCTTACCCTGGTCGCCCGCGCGGGCAGCTTCAACGGCGGCGTTCAGCGCCAGGATATTGGTCTGGAAGGCAATGCTGTTAATCACGGTGGTGATCTCAGAAATACGGTGCGAACTGCTGCGCACATTTTTCATGGTATCAATCACCTGCAGTGAAATCTGGCTTCCCTCGGTGGCGTTTTGCGCCGCTTCATCGGCTAACTGCCTGGCGTGAGTAGCGTTTTCCGCGTTGTGCGCCACGGTAGAGGTCAACTCTTCCATGCTGGCGGCGGTTTCGACAACGGCAGCAGACTGCTGCTCGGTTCGCGCCGACAGATCCATATTGCCAGCCGCAATTTCAGTAGAAGAGCGCGCGACGCTCTCCACGCCATCGCGAACGTCATTAATGATGTTCTTAAGATTGGCGTTCATGGTGGCGACAGCCTGCATCAACAGTCCGGGCTCATCGCGGCGGGTGCTGGTCAGCGTGCTTGTCAGGTCTCCGCTGGCGATCTGCTCCGCTACGCGCAGGGTCTCATTCAGCGGACGGGTGATGGAAAGGGTAATACCCATTGCCATAAGGATACCGAGCGCAATCCCAATCGCGGCGACGATGGCCATCTGTATCTGTACGCTATCTACCGTATCGGCAACTTTTTTCTGCTGCATGTCAAATAGCATCTGAATGGCATGCGTCAGGGCCGATGCCTTTCCGGTTAAGGTATCGGAGAGGGCAGCCTGCTGTGTCCAGACGGTTTTATAATTCGACATTGCTTCGGCCACGTTATTAATCGTGTTGAGGCCGGACTGCAGCCAGGCTTTTTGGTCTTCAGACGCAACGGCGAGTAACTGCCCCGTGTAAGCCCTCGCTGTCTCAATACGCGTCAGGATCTCCCGAATTAACGCCTCCGTCGGGTGCGCTTTGTAAAGGGTGACCTGTGAATCAATATCGCTCATGATAAACGCGATCTGAGCAGCGATAAGCGAATGCTGGGCATCAAGGCTGCCGTTTCGGCTAAGTTTTGACGCCAGTTCTGAGTTATCGCATAGCCTCTGTGTATTCAGTTTTTGTTCGCTGAGTTTCTTTTCTGAAAGCGATTGGGTAAACGGAACCAGCGTGGCTATATAGCTCGTGACGGCATTTGCCGTATCGTCGAGGGCTTTTTTCCCTTCTGGCGACCAGTTGAAGGTTTCCATCTCAGAAACAATGCCCTGCATGCGCTGGGTACCCGCATTGATCTGGTCGAGGAACTTTGGATCGAGCGTATATTGAAAATTGGTTCGGCCCAGGCGGACCTGCGACAGCGCGTTAAAGAGCGCTGTCGTATGTCCGTTCTTTTCAACCTTATCCTGGATGCTGGTCAGGCCAAACAACCCGGCCCCCAGAATAATAATCGTCACGAGCAGAACGGTAAAAAAACCAAAGAATAATTTCTTACTCACTTTTAAATCGGTAAAGCGGTTAATTATGCTCATATATAATTCCAGCGTCAGCGGGGCCGACTCACAGTGCTTTAAAATCATTAACGGAAAATGTTTCTTGAACAGGAGGGAAAAAAAAGCCCCTCGCGCACCAGCGCTCAGGGCAAACACCTGAGTTGACATCACTCACTCAGGGTATCTGTCTTCTCCTCTTTTTTAACAGGATGAGCGGGGAGTTCACTTATCCTGTAATAAACGGGGATTACATTCTGATAAGTAATAATGTAACCGCACCCTTTAATATTGCGAATAAAATCGTCGGGTAAGCCTAAAAGCTTCAGCTTATTCTTGAGATTGTGCAGGACCTGCCATAATCGCTGTGTGGAAGGGCTCAGGTTATGGGCCTCCCAGATTTCTTCAAACAACTCTTCTTTCGGAATGGGCGCTCTTCGACCATTAATCATCAAATATAAAAAAAGTCTTAGCATCGTTTCATTGAAATAAATTGATGCAAAAGCGATGCTGTTATCATTAAGACTGCCGGTAAGCCGATACAGCCTCCGATTGGTAATATCGAAATGAATGTCATTACCGATCATAAATCCGTATAGACGATAACCCATAACTAAAACCCATATAAATGAAGACGAACATGCATCACTACATATAAGCGCTGAGAGAATCCATACCGTTTATGTGGTGGATTATATGGCTGCTATGAATGCTTTCCAATACACATCCCTGTGCGCTATGAGAAACCGGTTGTACATCACCCCGGCATGGCGCAATAGTCGATTAAAGTAATATTTTCGGCATAAAATTCTTAAAGTTAATTCATTTGTTTGGTTTCATTCTAAATTTCGATAATCCAACGATAGCTCAACATTAAAACGCGAATTTTAGGAAAATTTCAGTTTTTCATTCTGGATGCTCCGCGCAACCTCAAGCCTCGTAAGGGGCGGCCAGATGAGTATGAGATTAGGATTTTTCAGTAAAAAAGAGGAATGAAGTTATATGATTTATACTGAACAGGCGGGGGTTACCGCAGGGGCGAATCCGGTTCGCAAAAGCGGTCTGTGTTTCTAACTGCTTGATAATTATTGCTTAAAATATGAATCAGAAAAAGTAAACGGACGCGAAAACATACCAATGATGAATGCACTTTATCGTACTCCTCTCGCCGCAGGCGCGTCATGAAACCCGTTTTCCTGATTAATCACTCGGTACTTTTCGAGCCGGAAAAGCGCCGGCTTTATCTGCTGGCCAATTATCCCGAGCGTGCCGTCGTCTTACATGCTCCCGTTAGCGAGTGCCTGCTGCAGCTGCTCGAACACAATGGTCAGGTGATGTCACAACGTGACCTTTTTGCTGCTGTATGGGAAAAGCAGGGCGCTGTTGTTACAACTAATGCGCTTTATCAGACCATTGCCTCTATTCGTAAAGCGCTAAAGACGGTTGGTCTGGCAGAAAATATGGTCCAGACGGTGCCCAAGGAGGGGTTTAAGTCGGTCGCTCATATTCAGGCGGGGACGCTCGACGATTTTATTACGCCCGCGGCCTTAGAGCCTGTTGAAACGTTCCCTGATGCCGGGCGCGAATGTTCACCTTCGGTTAATCATGGTGTTCTTTTTTTTCGCAGTAAAATCGCCGGGGCTCTGGCGGGTTTATTATTTATTCTTTCTTGTCTGGCGCTCATTCATGAAATTAACGCCCGGAGCGCTGGGCTGGAAGAATATCTTTCCATTGGCAAAATCAACGGCTGTGATGTCTATTCGTCCTGGCATGATAAGAATAAAAGCCAGCGTATTTACACAGGCCTGGACAAACGTTATCCCGTTCAGTGTAGTCCCGGGGGCGTTGCTCTGATGACGCTAAATCGTTTTCAGAATGGTATTTCGGTACTTGTGTGTGACAGGCTACCCAACGTTGCCGGTGCGCGCTGTGATTCCATCATGTACCTGGAGCAATATCATGAAGCTGAATAGTCAGGTTGTACGCTGGGCGATTATTACTCTGACTATTGCTGCACCTTTATTCTATACAGCCCACCTTCATTATCAGCGAAATAATTTTACCTGCGAGAGTCATTTGACGATAGTCGATGGCGATTCAAGGGTCGATTCTCTCATGACCTTTTCTTTTCATCATGGCTCGGGCGCGTACGATTCAACCGGTGAATATAGTCAGGCAGGTCAGCAACCTCTTATCATTAGCAACAAGATTAACTTTAAATATTGGTATGAGGAGGATCGGGTCATTTTGGTTTCCAGCGAGACGAACGCGCTACCCAAAAAAGATGAACCCTTTCGTCATTATATTCCCGATTTTTTCTATTATCGCGACCGCGGTATCAGTCTTGGCATTGTTCCGGTGAACGCTTCTGGCTACCTGTTTAGCTTCGGAAATTCGCCAGCGTTTTACTGTTCAAAAAGCTGAAAGAGAGTGCCTCCATCTTCTTGCCCCCTATTCTCACCTGGGGGTGAAGTATGCTAATGCTTGAACATTCAAAGATAATGCGTATAGTTCTCATTTGCATTGTAACCAATACTTTTAAGGTCCGGCAACGGGCCATTTTTGCGCGCACTTTCGAATGAGTTAACGATGAACAACACCAAATTACATAAAACGCTGCTGGCGCTCGCCGTTGGCGCGGTGACACATTCCGCTTACGCGGCGGATGGAAAAAAAGAAGACACCATTGTTGTGCAGTCTGCACCCGCCGGCGATTTTAAACCCGGCGGCGACCAGCCAGTGCCGGCCTTCCTTGACGGACAGGTCGCGAACGGCGGGCGTATGGGGATGCTCGGCCAGCAGAACGCCATGGATGTGCCGTTCAACATCATCAGCTACACCTCGAAGCTGGTGGAAGACCAGCAGGCGAAAACCATTGCGGACGTTGTTGCCAACGACGCGGGCGTACAGTTCGTTCAGGGCTACGGCAACAGCGCGGAAACGTACCGCATCCGCGGCCTGAAGTTTGACGGCGACGACATGACCTTTGGCGGCCTGTCCGGCGTCCTGCCGCGCCAGGTGGTGGATGCCCAGATGGTCGATCGCATTGAGATCTTCAAAGGGGCAAACGCCCTGATGAACGGCGCGGCGAGCTCCGGCGTGGGCGGAATGATCAACCTTGAGCCAAAACACGCGGGCGAACTCCCGCAGGCGAAAGTCGGGATCGACTACACATCGGATTCTCAGATTGGCACCACGCTGGATGCGGGCCGTCGCTATGGCGACAGCGACCAGTTTGGCGCGCGGGTGAACCTGGTGCACCGCGAAGGGGAAACCGGCATACCGAACGATCGCCGCCGCACCACGCTGCTCTCCACCGGTCTCGATTATAAGGGCGACCGCTTGCGCACCTCGCTGGATCTCGGCTATCAGAAGAAAACCTTCCACGGCAGCCCGACCAGCGTCAATATTTCGGCAGTGGACTTCGTGCCCGAGCCGCCGAAAAACGATCGCAACATCTCGCAGAAGTGGGCCTACAGCAATATCGAAAACGAGTTCGGGATGTGGCGCAGCGAGTACGACATCAGCGACGGCTGGACGATCTATACCGGGCTGGGGGCGCAGCACGCGCACGAGGAAGGTACCTACAGCGCACCGAAGCTGGTCGATAAGAGCGGTAAGGCGACGGTCAGCCGCCTCGACACCAACCGCATCAGCGACGCCGTTAGCGGGATGGCGGGCATTCGCGGTAATTTTACGACCGGCTTCGTGTCCCATAAGGTGAACGTCGGCTATTCGGCGATGACGAAAAACGAAAAAATCGCGTGGAAAATGTCGGCAGCGAAGGATAACCCGACGACCAACATCTACCACAATACCGGCGTCGATATGCCTGACAGCAGCAACTTCAACGGCTCTGGCGGAAAGTACAGCGATCCGCTGACCAGCGGACGCACCCGCACCCAGGGCTGGCTGCTGAGCGATACGCTGGGCGTACTGGACGATAAGCTGCTGTTCACCGCCGGGGCGCGCCACCAGAAGGTGGTCATCCGCGGGTATAACAAAATTACCGGTGCGGAAAACGACGCGGACGGCTTCGACGGCAGCCGCTGGATGCCAACCTACGGCGTGGTCTACAAGCCATGGGATCAAATCTCCCTCTATGCTAACCATACCGAAGCGCTGCAGCCGGGCAAAAACGCGCCTGACACCGCCACTAACTACGGCCAGAGCACCGGTATCGTTCACTCTAAGCAGAATGAAGTGGGCGTGAAGGCCGACTTCGGCCGCGTGGGCGGCTCTCTGGCGCTGTTCGAAATCAAAATGCCGTCCGCTATTCTCGACAGCCAGACGAAGCATTACGGCCTGGACGCCGAGCAGCGCAACCGCGGCGTTGAGCTGAATGTGTTCGGCGAGCCGATGCTGGGGATGCGCCTCAACGCCAGCGCCACCTGGCTACAGGCAGAGCTGACCAAAACCAACAACGGTCTCAACCAGGGTAATGACGCGATCGGCGTCCCGAACTTCTACGCCGTGCTGGGTGCGGAATATGACATTAAACCGATCGACGGCCTGACCGCGACCGCGCGCGTGAACCACTCCGGCACGCAGTATGCTGACCTCGCGAACAGCAAAAAGCTCGACAGCTACACCACGCTGGATCTGGGCATGCGCTATCGCTTCGCGGTGAACCGCAATGAAAACCAGATGACGGTTCGCGCGGGCATCGACAACGTGACCAACGAAAACTACTGGGCCAGCGTGGACGATTCCGGTACCTACATCACTCAGGGTGAACCGCGGACCTTTAAGGTCTCGGTTGGCTACGAGTTCTAAGCGTTCCATCTCGTTATCCGGGGCAGGGATGCCCCAATCCCTTGCTACCTCCAGCATGAAGTGTTAAAACGTGCCCCTTCTAAAAAAGAGACAGGGGTAGGACGTGAAAGACGCGTCATCCGCTTCAGGCCATGGTAGCGCTGAAGCCTCGTCGGATCAGAATCCGACGCTGCAACGTGGTTTGCAAAATCGACATATTCAGTTAATTGCCCTTGGCGGCGCGATCGGGACCGGGCTGTTTCTCGGCATCGGCCCCGCCATTCAGATGGCTGGCCCGGCGGTTCTGCTGGGTTACGGTATCGCCGGGGTTATCGCCTTCCTGATCATGCGCCAGCTTGGTGAGATGGTCGTCGAAGAGCCGGTTTCAGGCTCCTTCGCGCACTTTGCTTATAAATACTGGGGCCCGTTTGCAGGCTTCCTGTCCGGCTGGAACTACTGGGTCATGTTCGTGCTGGTAGGGATGGCGGAGCTGACCGCCGCAGGCATCTACATGCAGTACTGGCTGCCGGATGTCCCGACGTGGATCTGGGCGGCGGCCTTCTTCATCATTATTAACGCCATTAACCTTGTAAACGTGCGCCTGTACGGTGAAACCGAATTCTGGTTTGCGCTCATCAAAGTGCTGGCAATTATCGGCATGATCGGCTTTGGTTTGTGGCTGCTGTTTTCCGGCCACGGCGGCGAGCGCGCGACGATCGACAATCTTTGGCAGCACGGCGGCTTCCTCGCCACCGGCTGGAAAGGGCTGATCCTCTCCCTGGCGGTGATCATGTTCTCCTTCGGTGGGCTGGAGCTGATTGGCATTACCGCCGCCGAAGCGCGCGACCCGCACAAAAGCATTCCAAAAGCGGTTAACCAGGTGGTGTACCGTATCCTGCTGTTCTACATCGGCTCGCTGGTCGTGCTGCTGGCGCTCTATCCGTGGGTGGAAGTGAAATCCGACAGCAGCCCGTTCGTGATGATTTTCCACGATCTGAACAGCAACGTGGTCGCTTCTGCGCTGAATTTCGTTATCCTGGTCGCGTCACTGTCGGTCTATAACAGCGGGGTCTACTCTAACAGCCGCATGCTGTTTGGTCTCTCCGTACAGGGCAACGCGCCGAAGTTCCTCACCCGCGTCAGCCGCCGCGGCGTGCCGGTCAACTCGCTGTTCCTTTCCGGCGCGATTACCTCTCTGGTGGTGCTGATCAACTACCTGTTGCCGAAACAGGCCTTTGGCCTGCTGATGGCGCTGGTTGTCGCCACGCTGCTGCTGAACTGGATCATGATCTGCCTGGCGCACCTGCGCTTTCGCGCCGCGATGCGCCGCAAGGGGCGCGAGACGCAGTTCAAGGCGCTGCTCTACCCGGCGGGCAACTATCTCTGTATCGCTTTCCTCGGGCTGATTCTGGTGCTGATGTGCACCATGGATGAGATGCGCCTGTCAGCGATGCTGCTGCCGGTGTGGGTAGTATTCCTGTTTATTGCATTTAAGCTCTCGAGAAGGTAAAAGCAAAACGGCAACCTGGTTGCCGTTTTTAGTGTTTGCACCCTCTCCCTGTGGGAGAAGGCCGGGGTGAGGGCACCAGACCCCACCTGCCTTCACGCCCGGTGGCGCTACGCTTACCGGGCCTACAAAGTATCACTCCACCTTTATCGTGACCCTCCTCCCAAATCTGTTTCGATCTACAGGATCTTTATTTTGTAATCGATTACTTTTTATTTGAACCGTTTTGTAATCGATTACTTTTTCTGGGTGAGGCTCATCATGGTGTCAACAACTGAAAGTAGTGGAAAGGCGATAGCGCAGCACCGGCTGCTGGTGCCGCGGCTGTCGCTGATGATGTTTCTGCAGTTTTTTATCTGGGGTAGCTGGTCGGTTACGCTCGGCCTGGTGATGACCCAGCACAACATGTCTTTGCTGATTGGCGATGCCTTCTCCGCCGGACCCATTGCGTCTATTCTCTCGCCGTTCGTGCTCGGGATGCTGGTGGACCGCTTCTTCGCCTCGCAGAAGGTGATGGCGGTAATGCATCTGGCGGGCGCAGCGATCCTCTGGTTCGTGCCGGGGGCGCTAATTGCCGAGAACGGCGCACTGCTGATCGGCCTGCTGTTTGGCTACACGCTCTGCTATATGCCGACGCTGGCGTTAACCAACAACATCGCGTTTCACAGCCTGGCGAACGTGGATAAAACCTTCCCGGTGGTGCGCGTGTTCGGCACCATCGGCTGGATCGTCGCGGGCATTTTCATCGGCGTGACCGGCGTGGCGTCCAGCGTGACCATTTTCCAGGTGGCGGCCGCCAGTTCCGTGCTGCTGGCGCTTTACAGCCTGACGCTGCCGCACACGCCAGCCCCGGCGAAAGGCCTGCCGGTTAAGGTGCGCGATCTCTTCTGCGCGGATGCCTTTGCGCTGCTCAAAACCCGCCACTTCTTCGTCTTCTCCGTCTGCGCGATGCTGATCTCCGTCCCGTTGGGCACCTACTACGCCTATACCGCCTCATACCTGGCGGATGCCGGGATTGCCGACGTCAGCACCGCCATGTCCTTCGGGCAGATGTCCGAGATCTTCTTCATGCTGGTGATCCCGCTGCTGTTCCGCCGCCTGGGCGTGAAAGTCATGCTGCTGATTGGCATGCTGGCGTGGTTCGTCCGTTACGCCATGTTCGCGCTGGGCGTGAGCGAAGAGGGGCGCTTCCTGCTCTATATCGGCATTCTGCTGCACGGCGTGTGCTATGACTTCTTCTTTGTGGTGGGCTTTATCTATACCGACCGCGTAGCCGGTGAAAAGGTGAAAGGCCAGGCGCAGAGCATGATCGTGATGTTCACCTACGGCATCGGCATGCTGCTCGGCTCGCAGATTTCGGGCGCGCTTTATAACCGTCTGGTGGCGGGGCAAACCGTGCCGCAGGCGTGGGTGACATTCTGGTGGATCCCGGCGGTGGCAGCCGCGGCGATCGCGCTGATTTTCCTTCTCACGTTCAGGTATGACGATGACAAGGCGCAACGTTAAGGAGGTGGTATGAGGACGATGAAAGGACCCGGCATTTTTCTGTCACAGTTTATTGGCGGGGAAGCGCCGTTCAACTCGCTCGACGGGCTGGCCGGGTGGGCAGCCGGGAAGGGCTATAAAGCGGTGCAGATCCCCTGCAATCATCCGCACATTTTTGATGTCGAAAAAGCGGCAGAGAGCCAGATCTACTGCGATGACATTACCGGCAAGCTGGCCGCGCACGGGCTGGTCATCAGCGAGCTGTCGACCCATCTGGAGGGGCAGCTTGTGGCGGTAAACCCGGTCTACAGCGACGCGTTTGACCACTTCGCGCCCGCCGCCGTGCGCGGCAACGATGCGGCGCGACGGGCGTGGGCGACGGATAAGCTGAGGCAGGCGGCGGTTGCCTCGGCCAGATTGGGCCTGAAAGCGCACGCGACCTTCTCAGGCTCGCTGGCATGGCCGTTTTTCTACCCGTGGCCGCCGCATAACGAGCAGCGTTTTCAGGATGCATTCGGGGAGCTGGCAGCCCGCTGGCGGCCGATTCTGGATGCGTTCGACGAGCAGGGTGTGGACGTTTGCTTTGAGCTGCATCCGGGGGAAGATCTGCACGACGGCGTGACCTTCGAGCGTTTTCTGGCGCGGGTAGATAACCATCCTCGCTGTAACATCCTTTTTGACCCAAGCCACATGCTGCTGCAGCAGATGGACTACCTGACCTTTATCGACATCTACCATTCGCGCATCAAGGCGTTTCACGTGAAGGATGCCGAGTTCCGCCCCAGCGGGCGCAGCGGCGTCTACGGCGGCTACCAGCCGTGGATCAACCGCGCCGGACGCTTCCGCTCGCTCGGTGACGGGCAGATCGACTTTAAGGGCATTTTCAGCAAGCTGACCCAGTACGACTATGACGGCTGGGCGGTGCTGGAGTGGGAGTGCTGCCTGAAGGACGGCGAAACCGGCGCGAGGGAAGGCAGCGAGTTTATCCGCCGCCACATTATCCCGGTCTCCGGGCGCGCGTTTGACGACTTCGCGGCAGGAGGCAAGCATGATTAACGTCGGGATTATCGGCAGCGGGTTTATCGGCCCGGCGCATATCGAGGCGCTCAGGCGGCTGGGTTTTGTCCAGGTCGTCGCGCTGTGCGACAGCACGCGGGCACAGGCGCAGGAAAAAGCGCGTCGGCTTAACGTCCCGCACGCCTACGCCAGCGTGGAGGAACTGCTCGCCCATCCCGATCTGCACGTGGTGCACAACTGCACGCCAAACCATCTGCACGCGGAGATTAACCGCCAGATCCTGGGCGCGGGAAAGCACGTCTTTTCCGAGAAGCCGCTGTGCATGACCCCGGACGAGGCGCGCGAGCTGGTGGCGCTGGCAGAGGGGGCGGGCGTGGTGCACGGCGTGAGCTTTGTCTATCGCCAGTTTGCAATGGTGCGCCAGGCGGCGAGCATGATGCGCGCGGGCGATATCGGACGGGTGTTTGCCGCGCACGGCAGCTATCTGCAGGACTGGATGCTGCTGGAAACCGACTACAACTGGCGGGTGGATGCCGCGCTGGGCGGTGCGTCGCGCGCGGTGGCGGATATTGGCTCCCACTGGTGCGACACGGTGCAGTTTGTCACCGGCCGGCGCATCATCGAGGTGATGGCCGACCTCGCCATCGTCTGGCCGACGCGCAAGGCTAACGTGGCTGGAAATCAGACCTTCGTGCATGACGAGCACGCCCGCTATGAGGACAAACCGGTCACCACGGAAGACTTCGGCTCTGTGCTGTTCCGCTTCGACGACGGCAGCAAAGGCAGCTTCAGCGTCTCGCAGGTGAGCGCCGGGCGCAAAAACCGCCTGGCGTTTGAGATCAACGGCAGCGAGCGGTCGGTGGCGTGGGATCAGGAGAACCCGCAGCGGCTGTGGATCGGCCATCGCGCGCGGGCAAACCAGACGCTCACCGACGACCCGAGCCTGATGAACCCTGACGTGGCCGACAGCGCCCACTTCCCCGGCGGGCATATCGAAGGCTGGCCGGACGCCTTTAAAAACATGATGGCGCAGTTCTACCGCGCCGTGCAGGCGAGCGCGATGCCGGATCGGCCCGCGTTTGCCACCTTCTACGACGGCGCAAACGTGATGTATATCATTGATGCAATAGTGAAAAGCCATCAGCAGCAGCGCTGGGTGCGCGTGGCGTATTGACGCGTTGCCCGGTTCGCCGGGCAACGAATTTATGGTAGCCTGCACAAAACGCTAACCGCAGGATGTGTCGTCGCTATGTCAATTCAGAAAATCGCTCAGCTGGCCGGGGTCTCCGTGGCGACGGTTTCCCGCGTGCTCAACAACAGCGACACCGTGAAGGCGAAAAATCGCGAGCGCGTCCTGCAGGCGATCCAGGAGAGCAACTACCAGCCTAACCTGCTGGCGCGCCAGCTGCGCACCGCCCGCAGCTATATGATTCTGGTGATGGTCTCGAACATTGCCAACCCGTTCTGCGCCGAGGTGGTGAAAGGTATCGAAGAAGAGGCTGAGAAAAACGGCTACCGCATTCTGCTCTGCAACTCTGGCTCGGATATCGAACGTTCCCGCTCGGGCTTAAGCCTGCTTTCAGGCAAGATCGTCGACGGCATTATCACCATGGACGCCTTTTCGAAGCTCCCGGAACTGGCCGCGCTGATAGGGTCCGCCCCGTGGGTGCAGTGCGCCGAATACGCCGACGCCGGGACGGTTTCCTGCGTGGGGATTAACGACGTCGATGCGTCGCAGCATGCCGTCAGCCAGCTGGCCGAGAGCGGCCGCACGCGTATCGCGATGATCAACCACGACCTCAGCTATAAATACGCCCGGCTGCGCGAGCGCGGCTACAAGAGCGTGATCCACCTTAAAGACCTGGCGTATCAGGCGGTGGAGTACGCGAGCGATCTCAGCTCCCGCGCCGGGATGGCCGCCATGCAAAATCTGCTGAAGGAAAACCCGCCGGACGCGGTATTTGCCGTTTCCGACACGCTGGCGGCGGGAGCCTTACGCGCCATTCAGCAGGCAGAGCTGCGGGTGCCGGAGGAGATCGCGGTCGTGGGGTTTGACGGCACCGAGCTGGCGGACATGATTTCGCTCACCACCATCGAGCAGCCGTCGCGGGATATCGGGCGCAAGGCGGTCGATCTGCTCTTAAATAAGATCGACAACCCGGATGCGCCCACGGAAAGAGTGATGATGGACTGGCGCTTTATTTCCCGCGCCAGCGCCTGATTATCTGGCGACAGCGCCCGTCAGGGAGCGAATATCGTTCCCGGTTGGCGACTGGTGAATGCGCAGGCCGAATTCATCCACCACCGCAAAAATATGGTCGAAGATGTCCGCCTGAATCTCCTCATATTCCGCCCAGACAACCGTATTGGTGAAGGCATATATTTCAATCGGTAAACCATTCGCGTCAGGCGCGAGCTGGCGCACCATCAGCGTCATATCTTTGCGAATGCGCGGGTGGTTGCGCAGATATTCATTCAGGTAGGCGCGGAAGGTGCCGATATTGGTCATCTTGCGCAGGTTTAATATCGATTCCCCTTCACCGTTCTGCTGATTCCACAGGTTAATCTCCTCATGACGCGCGGCCAGATAAGGCTTCAGCAGCTTTGCCTGAATCAGCTTCTGCTGCTCCTGCTCGTCGAGAAAATGAATGCTGGTGGTATCGATATTCAGGCTGCGCTTAATGCGTCGACCGCCGGACGCCGACATGCCGCTCCAGTTGATAAAGGCGTCGGAGACCAGCGCCCACGTCGGGATGGTGGTGATGGTGTTATCAAAATTACGCACTTTTACGGTGGTCAGGCCGATGTCCGTCACCGTGCCGTTGGCGCCGTATTTCGGCATCTCCAGCCAGTCGCCAAGCTTGAGCATATCGTTGGCGGAGAGCTGAATCCCGGCGACAAGCCCCAGTATCGGGTCTTTGAAGACCAGCATTAATACCGCCGCCATGGCGCCCAGGCCGCTTATCAGAATCGCCGGAGACTGGCCGATCAGCAGGGAGATAATCAAAATCCCTACCAGAATGGCGCTCACCAGCTTAATGCCCTGGAAGATCCCCTTCAGCGGCAGCTGCGAGGCGGTCGCCATTTTCTGCGACAGATTGAAAATCACGTCCAGCAGCGAGAAGAAGGAAAGCAGGGCATACACCATAACCCACAGCTTCGCGCAGGTGGTGAGAATTTCCGCCGCTTCGCTGCCTTTTTGCAGCCACAGTACCGCCTGAACGTTGACGATTATCCCCTGAAGGGTGAAGGCCAGACGGTGAAATAATTTATTCTGGGTAATAATCTGCAGCCATAAATGGCTGCTGGCCTGCGCGCGCTTTTCAAAAGCCCGCAGCACCACTTTGTGCAGAATAAAATGAACGATGATGGCGGTAAGAAAAATAATACCAAAGATAATCACTAAAGAGGTGGTGTGATTAATTTCAATGCCTAACTCTTCAACCTGAGCAATTAATTCCTGCATAACGTCTCCTGTATTGATGCAGCCCCATAATGGCGGCTGCGGATCTATTATGCAAATTCACGGGCCTATTTGGCGGCCTGACAGACCTTCACTGCCGGCAGGCACAGGCGATGGCGCATGCGCAGCGTCGCCAGGGCCAGCACCACCATCATGACCGTTTCCACCATCAGGAAGACGTTCACCGCCTGGGTGTAATCCCCGTGATGGTGTTGCAGCGCGTGCAGCAAAACCGCGCCAAAAATAGCCGGGCCAAGGCCCAGCGCGGCCTGCTGCAGCGTGCTGAGAATAGCGCTCGCGGCCCCCGCGTCGTCAGGCTGAATATCGCGCATGCCGATGCGGTAGAAGCTGTTCACGATCAGCGCCTGGCCGTAGCCCACCAGCCCGGTGGCGGGTGCCAGCGTCAGCGCGGTGTTGTTCATACCCCACAGCCGGAATGTCGCCATCAGCGCCAGCAGGCCGATAATCTGGATCGCCAGACCCGTCAGCAGAATGGTGCTGGTGCTGTAGCGGGCAATCAGACGCGGCGCGAACCACGCGGAAATAAAGTAGGTCACGCCCAGCGCAATAAAGCTGTTCCCGGACTGCCACGGCGCCATCCCCAGACCGCTCTGCATGGTGAGCGCCATGCAAAACATAAACCCGGACCAGACGCTGAAAAAGAGCATCGCAATCAGTACGCCAAAGCGAACGCTGCGAAGTGCAAGCAGGCGCGGCGGGATCAGCGGGTGGGCATTATCACGCTCTTTTTTGCGCGCATTCAGCGCCATCAGCCAGGCCAGTGGGATTAGGGCGAGAAGCATCGCCTTCAGCGGCCAGGACCAGTGCCACTGTGGGCCAAGCGCCATCGGGAACAGCAGGCAGCAAAGCATGATGGCCAGCATCACGGTGCCTGCCCAGTCGATGCGGGAAGGCGTCTCGCGACGGGTTTCCGGTACGAAACGGCGGCTCAGCGCCAGCACCACCAGACAAATCGGCACGTTGATAAAGAAGGCGTTACGCCAGCCCAGCCCGGCGATATCCGCCGACACCAGCCAGCCGCCGCCCATTTGCCCGACGATAAATGCAATTCCGCCGATGCCGCCAAACAGGCTAATGGCTTTCGCATGAGCGGTGCCTTTCAGCGTTACGTGCAGCGTGGCAAGAATTTGCGGCATGATAAGCGCGGCTCCCGCGCCCTGAACGATGCGCGCGGCCAGCAGCTGTTCGATGTTCCCTGCCATGCCGCACAGCAGCGAGGTCAGGCCAAAGATCCCCACGCCCCACATAAACAGCCGACGACGGCCAAAATTATCCCCGAGCTTGCTGCCGAGGGCGAGGCAGACGGCAAAGGCCACGCCGTAGAGGGCGACGATCAGCTCCAGTTCGGTGGCGGTGGCGTGCAGTGAATGGGTGATAGCGTCCAGCGCCACGTTGGTGATTGAGGTATCAATCATCGGCAGCATCTGGCCGGTTAACAGCAGTATCAGGCCTGCGCGACCCGGTGAAACAACTGACGTATTCATGGTAACTCCATTGCGTCATTCAACAGATGGTCGTAGCATCAACCATCTAATAAACGGGTACCAGTTCTTGCTTATACTGGTACTGGCACTACCATGCAGGGGGATTTATGGCCTTGATGTCTGAACCGGTTGCCTTACGTCAGGACGACACCCGAAAACAGCTGGGTGCATTTTTGCGCGCGCGGCGTGAAAGCCTCGACCCCCAGCGTCTCGGCCTGCCGCGCAGCGGTCGGCGCCGTACGCCGGGCCTGCGCCGGGAAGAGGTGGCGATGCTCGCAGATGTGGGCGTGACCTGGTACACCTGGCTTGAGCAGGGCAGGGACGTCAACCCGTCCAGCGCGGTGATGGCCGCCGTGGCAAAAGCGCTTCAGTGTACCCCAACCGAAGCCCGACACCTGTTTGTGCTGGCCGGGTTGCCGCCGGGTGAAGCGCCGCAGGCGGTCTGCTGCGAGGGCATCAGCGAAGGCACGCGCCGCCTGCTGGATACCTTGATGCCGAAACCCGCCAGCATCCAGAAACCGAACTTCGACATCGTGGCGTGGAACGACAGCTTCGGCCACCTGATGGGCGTTGATTTCAATGAGATCCCGCCGGAAGACCGCAACTGTATTTATCTGTTCCTCACGCATCCGGCGTGGCGCGCGCGTCTCGGCAGGCGTGACGACGTGCTGCCGATATTTGTCTCCTACTTCCGGGCGGCGATGGCCGAACACCGGGGCGACCCGCTTTGGGAAGCGAAGCTGGCGCGCTTCTTTGCGGTATCGGAAGAGTTCAAAACCCTGTGGCACCAGCGCAACGACGTGCGCGGCGTGGAAAATCAGATCAAGCTGTTTACCCATCCTGAGCTGGGGGAGTTTACGCTGCAGCAGATGTACTGGTACTCCGCGCCGCGAAACGGGTCTCGGCTGCTGGTTTATCTGCCGGTGGATGAAGCGGGAGAGCGAGCGATGGCATGGCTGGCGGCGCAGGGAAAATAAGTTTTTTGCGAGGGGCTTTCAGGGAGTTAATGCTGATCCGGTGATGTTTGCTAAGAGCAGGTAAGGTAAACATGAAAGGCTAAATTAGCCTTTAATGCAAATTGCCTTATATGCTAATATCATCAGGGATGAAAAACCGTGTTCAGACTTATTGTTCATGAGGCGGTCAGGGGAGAGATTCTCTCACTGCCTGCTGGGGTACAGGCGAAGCTGATTCGACAGCTTGATAAATTACGCGCTAACCCGACAGCACTGCGGGAACCTGACAGCAAACCCTTACCGCATGGTTTGTTCGAAATCAGAACCGTCGGGCTGATCCATTCTCGGGGGATTTACGTTTATCAGCGGGAAAAGACAATTTTTCTGCTGCGAGTGTTTATCAAGAAAACGCAAAAAACGCCCTCTGCTGAACTTCGTCTGGCACTGAAGCGACAACAGGAGATGTTGGATGAGCAAGAAGATTATTGACTGGGATGAACTCCGATCTGAGCTGTTAAGCAATTCAGAGGTACAGGCCTCTTTTGATGCTGAAGAACGAAAAGAGCGCTTGCGCGAAATGTTGGCGCAATGGCGAAACCAGGCCGGTCTGACGCGCGCGCAGGTGGCGGAGCGAATGGGCGTCAGCGCACCCACCGTATCAAGAATGGAAGCGAATATAACCCGGGCGAGTCTTGATACCTTAACGCGTTATGCACTGGTGTGTGGGGTTAAACACCCGCAGATTACGCTCTATTGAAAACAGGCACGCCGGTAACGGGCGCGCCTGTAGCGATCAGCACTCGGTCACAATCGTGCTCAGCGGCAGGCGGGACTTCGGCAGCGTGGCGTTGAAATCTTCCACGCTGTGATGCCCAACCGGCACTACCACCAGGCTGGTGAAGCCTTTCTCTTTCAGACCAAACTCTTCGTCGAGGATCGCCGCGTCAAAGCCTTCAATCGGCACCGCGTCCAGACCCAGTGCGCCAACGCCCAGCAGGAAGTTGCCGACGTTCAGGTAAACCTGCTTCGCCATCCACTGATCGTCATCTTTCAGATCCACGCGGTGCATGTCGGCGAAGTAGTGGCGGCCTTTATTGTTGGCGGCTTTGGCTTCCGGCGTGTTGAAACGGCCATCGGCCTCTTCCTGATCGACAACGCGCTCAAGCCAGGCATCGTCCATCGCGGTTTTCGCGCAGAACACCACCACGTGAGAAGCATCCAGCATTTTGCGTTCGTTGAACACATAGGTGCCCGCAGCGGATTTCGCCACGCGCGCTTTACCTTCCTCGGTGCTGGCCACGATAAAGTGCCACGGCTGGGAGTTGGTGCTGGACGGGCTGTACTGCAGCAGGGTTTTGATTTTTTCCGCTTCTTCAGCGGTCAGTTTTTTGGCTGGGTCGAACGCCTTGGTTGAGTGGCGTTTCAGGGCGACAGAAATGATATCCATAACAACTCCTGGTGATGAAATTCGCCCGCGTGCGGGCGCGAAAGGTGAGCAGATTACAGCGGGACGCGGAAAAAGATAAGTGCATTTCGAGCGCTTACTCTGTTCGTCTCAGACGAACAATCAGACTGGCCTAATCCATTTCTGGTCTTTTTTGGGCAGCTTATCCACCACCAGATTCCAGGAATCATTGATGAGGTCGGTTACCAGCTCCGGCGTCACGTCGTCAGTGCCGTAAAGGGAAATCCAGTGCTTTTTACTCAGATGGTAGCCCGGCTCTATCCCGCGATAGATCTGCTGATTAAGCAGAGATTTCTCCGGGTCTGACTTCAGGCTGACGTGCGGCCGCCTGTGCGCGACCGCCACAATCATGAAAATTTTCCCGCCCACTTTGAAGACATCAAACTCCGGCCCAAACGGCCAGCAGTGTTCGGTGAACGGCAGCTCCAGGGCCACGCGCATGGCGTGATCCTGTAAGGCTTTACTCTCCATTGGCGCCCTCATACGCAAGACCGCGCCACATCACATCAAAACCGAGCGCTTTAAAATCAACGGCGCGGGAAGGATCGCGGGTAGCAAATTCCATCGTGGATTCGGCCAGCGATAAGAAAAGCGCATCGCCGAACGTTTTAAATTCATCCGACATAAATACCGGGCGCACCGAGCGGCGGCAGAGCTCATGCAGCTCGGGGAACATCTCTTTCACGGCCTGTTCCGTCTCGGCGTTGATCTTCTCGCTGACGCCAAGCTGGCGAATCGCGGCGTGCGCAAGAGGGTTTTTGATCCCCCAGTCAACGTAGCTGTTCCAGATGTTGCGCGTGTGCTCTTTCGGCGTGGTAAGGCTACGATCCAGGTTTGACAGCATCGCCTGGCAGAGGTCCTGCTTCAGGTGCAGGTAGAGGGCATTTAGCAGATCGTCTTTGGTAGCAAAGTAGCGAAACAGGGTGCCTTCGGCGACGCCCGCGTTACGGGCAATTAACGCCGTTGAGGCGGCAATACCTGACTGTGCAAATGCCACCGTTGCGGCTTCCAGTAAGGCCTGTTTTTTATCTTCACTCTTCGGACGTGCCACTAAATTTTCCTCCTGTCAATTGTAAAAACCCCGATTGAAACACGTGCTTTGACACGCTGCAACGCGGAATGTCAAAGATCGAAAACGTCTTGACGACTTTATCATCATATCTATAATGAGTGCTTACTCACTCATAATCAAGTTTACCCCGCGCAAACTATCGGATGGGGCGCGTTTTCGGGTCAGGATATGAAAAAACCTCTCTTCATCTGCGTGGTGTTAATCATGATTATTGCTTCAGCTGCAAGTTTACCCTGTGTTCTGAATGCCGGATTTGGCCAGCCGCCGCAGGGCGAGCAGCTCACCGAAGTGGAGGCCTCCCCGCAGTATCGCGAAGGGAAATTCCACAATACGCTGCCGACGCCGGGTTATAACGGCGACAAAAACATGCTGGTCGCGACGTGGGAATTTCTGACCAAAAAAACCGAAAACGCACGACCGGCGCAGCCGCTGCCGCTGGTAAAAACCGATCTTGCGAGCCTGCCGCTGGAGCAGGACACCCTGGTGTGGCTCGGTCACTCCTCGTGGTACCTGCAGCTCGCGGGTAAACGCATTCTGATTGACCCGGTGCTCAGCAACTACGCCGCGCCATTCTCGTTCCTCAATAAGGCCTTTGCCGGCGAGTATCCGTGGCGCGCTGAAAGCATGCCGGAGATCGACCTGCTGATTATCTCGCACGATCACTACGATCATCTTGACTACGCCACCATCAGGGCGCTGCTGCCGAAGGTGAAGCGAGTGGTGACGCCGCTGGGTGTCGGATCCCATCTGCGCTACTGGGGGATGAACCCCGACATTATCGACGAACGCGACTGGAACCAGTCGGTGCGCATCAGCGATGAGCTGACGGTGCATGTTCTGCCGGCGCGCCACTTTTCGGGGCGCGGTATCAAACGCGATCGGACCCTGTGGGGCAGCTTTATGTTCGTCACGCCTGAGCAGAAAGTTTACTACAGCGGGGATTCCGGTTATGGCCCGCACTTTAAGGCCATCGGCGAGCAGTTTGGCGAGGTTGACCTGGCCATTATGGAAAACGGCCAGTACGACCAGGACTGGAAGTACATCCACATGCTGCCGGAGGAAACGGCGCAGGCGTCGGCGGATCTTCGCGCGAAAGCCGTGGTGCCCGGACATAACGGACGCTTCGTGCTGGCGAAACACGCCTGGAACGACCCGCTGATCCAGCTGGCCAAAGCCAGCAAGGACAAAAATTATCGGCTGCTGACGCCGGAGCTGGGCGAGCCCGTCCGGGTGAGTGATACCACTCAGGCATTTCGCGCGTGGTGGGAATAATGTTTAAGCAAGAAGCAGAGGGGGAGAGCAGTATGACCATTTCCGCTCAAGTCATCGACACTATTGTCGAATGGATCGACGACAACCTGCATCAGCCATTACGTATAGAAGAGATTGCCCGCCACGCGGGTTACTCGAAGTGGCACCTGCAGCGGTTGTTTATGCAGTACAAAGGGGAGAGTCTGGGACGCTATATCCGTGAACGCAAGCTGCTGCTGGCGGCGCGGGATCTGCGTGAGTCGGACGAGCGCGTGTATGAGATCTGCCTGCGCTACGGGTTTGACTCGCAGCAGACGTTTACCCGCATCTTCACCCGCACGTTCAACCAGCCGCCAGGCGCGTATCGTAAAGAGAACCACAGTCGGGCGCATTGAAAGAAATTCCCCTCACCCCGGCCCTCTCCCCAACGGGGCGAGGGTGTAATCGTCCCCTCTCCCCGTTGGGGAGAGGGTTAGGGTGAGGGGCCAGACCGCACCCTGTTTACCACCGATAATTCACCGTCGCCGTCACCGTTCGGCCAATCCCGTAGAAGCACGCCGTATCGCTTGCGCACGACGCAACATATTTCGTGTCCGCCACGTTATTGACGTTGAACTGCACGCTCGTCCCTTTCAGGCTGTGGTTCAACTCGCCGAGATCGTAGCTCAGCATCGCGTCATACAGATCCACCGACGGCACCTTGAAGGTATTCTTCGCATCGCCGTAGCTGGTACCGATGTAACGCATCCCCACGCCAGCGGTCAGGCTCTTCAGCGCGCCGCCCGGAACGGTATAGCTGGCAAACGCCGATGCCATATGCGCCGGAATACGCGCCGGCGTTTTGCCTTCTGTTCCCGCCACCGTCGTGCTTTTTGTTTTCGCATCGGTGTAGGTGTATGAGCCAATCAGGTTGATGTTGTCCATCAGCGTGGAGTGGATTTCCGCCTCAACGCCTTTCGAACGCACTTTACCCGCGTTCTCGAACCAGCCTTCGGCGCTGTTGTAGGTCGCCACGTTGTCCTGGGTTAAATCGTACAGCGCGAGGGTCATCAGCGTACTGTCGACCGGCTGATACTTCAGGCCAATCTCGGTCTGCTCCCCGGTGGTTGGCTTGAAGGGGGCAACGCCCGGCGCGCGGTTGGTTTGCAGGTTCGGTTCAAACGAGGTGCTGTAGCTGAGGTACGGCGACAGGCCAGAATCGAACGCGTACAGCAGGCCGGTTCGCCAGGTGAACTTGCTGTCGTTCTGCTGGGTTAAGCTGCCGTCGGTGAAGTCGTGAGTTCGCACTTCGCTCCAGTCGTAGCGCCCGGAGACCAGCCATTCCCAGCTGTTCCAGCTCATTTGATCCTGCAAATACAGCCCCATCTGGTCGAGATTTTGCTGCTCGTCGGTGGCCGTTTTGAAGGTGCTTTCATCCACGTTCACGCCGTACACCGGGTTCGTCCAGTCGAGGTCATACTGTGAACCGCTCCCGCGTTCCAGCAGCTGTTTATCTTTGCTGGTCTTGTAGTCGAACCCGCCGAGCAGGGTGTGGCTGACGCTGCCGGTCTCCAGCAGATACTCAAGCTGGTTATCCAGGCCAAATTCGTTGGTGGTGCGCTCTTCATGCTGCGCGCGTCGCGTCAATACCGTGCTGTTGGCCGCGCTGCTGGCGTAAACGAGGTAACGGTATTTTTGTTTGATGCTGGCGTAACGCGCGTTCTGGCGGAAGGTGAGGTCGTCGGCGAACTGATGTTCCAGCTCGTAGCCGATCGTCGTCTGCTCGCGCCAGGACTGGTTGTAATTCGGATCGCTGACGTTAAAGTCGCGCGGGATGTATTTCCCGTCGACGCTTTTGACCGTGCCGTAGGCGGGCAGGAAGTTGCGGTAGCCCGCATCCGGATCCTTCTGGTAGCTGGTCAGCAGCGTAAAGCGGGTCTGATCGTTCGGGTACCAGGTGATAGCAGGCGCGATCGCCATCCGCGTCTCTTTATAATCATCCACCTGATTATGCTGGGTACGGGCGATACCGTTGACGCGATAAAGCACGCGGCCGTCGTCGCTCAGCTTGCCGCCGAAATCAAACGCGCCTTCTGCCAGATCGTTATTGCCGGTGCGGAACTGCACGTTATGGATGGATTCCGCGGTCGGCCGTTTGCTGGTCATGCTGATTAACCCGCCAGGGTTGACCTGACCAAACAGCACCGACGCCGGGCCACGCACCAGCTCCACGCGCTCCAGTAACCACGGGTCAATCGTACCCGTCTGGGACGAGGCTGTCGCGCCGAAGCTCAGGCCGTCGAGGAATTTCGGCACATAGCTAAAACCGCGCACGAACACCTCGTCGTTACGGTTCGACGAGCCGCGGTACTCGGTAAACACGCCCGCCGAGTAGCGAAGCGCCTGCGATACGGACGTCACGTCCTGCATGTTCATCTGATCGCGGGTGATCACCGATACCGACTGCGGCGTTTTCACGATCTCCGCGCGGGTCTTGGTGGCGGAGAGCGTTTGGGTTGCCACAATCCCTTTTACCGGGGCGGTGGGGTCTTCACTCACGCTCTGCGTCACCGTTATGGTTTCTTCTCTATTCTCGGCCTGAGCCGCTACGCTGGTCGTCGCCAGACTCAGCAGCCACAGCTGCATTATCTTATTATTTTTAAACATTTTTTCTACTCATCCTTGGTTGCTATCGCCATAAAAACACCGTTAAAACGCGTTAGATGATATTGCAAATTATTACCATTTGCATTAGCGTTGATAACAAATTTCGTCAGGGAACAAGCGGTAATGAAGAGGGTATGGAGCGGATTATTACTCGGGATAGGTGTGCTGCCTGCGGTGGCGGCAACCTGCGAACACTCTTCCCGGCAGGGAGACGTCCAGGGGAAGTTTGATGCCAGCGGTGAAGTCTGTTTTATGCTGCCAGAGCTTGCTGAAAATTATGTCTCCGCCACGCTGCATGGCGTAACGGATGCCCGCCTGCTGGACGGGCAAAACCGCCGCATTCGTACGTTGGTTGAAAATGGGCCCGCCGATGGCGAACACACGCTGCTTTTTGCCCTGCCGGAAAAGCAGAGCACCTCGCTGGTCCTGCACGGCGAAGCGGGTAAACCCTGGCGTTTTCAGTGGCGGATGAAAGAGACATCTGCGCTACCGCGCGTACAGAGGCTTGCACCTGAAAGCCCGACGCTTCAGGCGCTGGCAAAAGAGATTGCTGCCGGAGGGAGTACCGACGCGTTCTGGCAGACGCAGATTCGGCAGGGAACGCCGATGGTGGAGCCGGTAGACGCAGAACATAAGCGCGTCACCTTCCTATGGCGCGGCGCGCGGGATAACGTCTTTATTCTCGGCTCACCGGCGGGGGATCACGACCCGCTGTTCCGCCTGGCCAACAGCGACGTCTGGTTCCGCAGCTATGTGGTGCCCGCTGACACGGTGATGCAGTACAAGCTCGCGCCCGATGTGCCGATCGTCGAGGGGTCCTCACGCGATCAACGTCGCGCGATCCTGGTGAGCGCCCAGGCCGATCCGCTCAACCCGAATACCTTTGGTGAACAAAAGACGGATCGCTGGAACCGCTATTCGCTGCTCGATCTCAGCCCGGCACGCTATTGCTCCGTGCAGGCCACGGCCCAGCCGCTGGTCCACGGGTTATTAAGCCGCCAGAGCATCACGAGCAATATCCTCGGTAATTCCCGCCAGGTGATGATCTATAAACCGCGCGGCGCACAGCCTGCACGCTGGACGCTCATCCTCTTTGACGGGCAGATTTATCAGGACGAGTACCATTTCGCTAACGTGCTGGACGGTCTGATCGCCCGCCATCATCTTCCGCCGATTAACGTGGTGTTTATCGACAGCCTCGATCACGCCCGACGCGGCAACGAGCTGCCGCCGAACCCGGATTTCGCCGACTTTATGGCGCATGAACTGCTGCCGTGGCTGCGCGGGCAGGGCATCGCGATGCAGCGGCAGAAAACGGTGCTAGCGGGGTCGAGCTACGGGGGAATCGCGTCGTCATGGGTCGCGCTGCGCTATCCGCGCCTGTTTGGTAACGTGCTGAGTCTTTCAGGTTCGTACTGGTGGGCACCGAAAGGGGAGGCTCCCGGCTGGCTGACGCGGCAATATACTCAGTCGCCGCCATATCCGGTGCGCTTCTGGCTGCAGGCCGGAAAGTTTGAAACCACGGGGCCGGGCGGGGGCATTTATCGCACTACGCAGGATTTCGAACAGGCGTTGAGGGAGAAAGGGTATCGCGTCAGCTTCCATCCCTCATCCAGCGGTCACGACTACGCGGCCTGGTGTGAAGCGCTGATCCACGGCATGCGTGACTTCACCGGCTTACGACGCCAGTGAAAACCAGCGGCGCCAGACGAAACGCAGGATAAAGAATTCGATGGCGCCGAGTGCCAAAAACCACAGGCAAAACAGAATGGTGTAAAGCTGGTTCAGATCGACCATGTGAAAGGTCGTCATCAGTTTCTGCGCCAGCACCAGACCCAGCGACGGCGCGGGTAACAGCAGGCAGGAGAGCAGGGCCAGCAATAAAATGCCTCCCGCCGTAAGCAGCGATTCTAACGGGTGTTTCATTGTAATGTTAATCGTCAGTTAAAAATGTCATTGTCCGGCATTCTGTAACGTAAAGCAATATCAGCCCCGCTGGCCATTTTGAATAAAACAAAGACATTATTACTGCGAATAAATAACACTATACGACCCGGTGTTCATATTAATATCGCGTTATGTAAATAAATGTCCGTATCAGGAAAATAATTTTACAAACGTGTAGGTGCTATATCCAATTAACGTGGCAATAACAATGGCTGCGACAATGTATAACGCCAGGCGTCGTCCGCGATAAATACCAAACATGGTTCCCCCTCGTTTAGCGTTGGTTTAGAAATATTTTGTAAAAATCAGGTCATCGAAATAGTTTTAATCAGTTTTGAATAACCGAGAAGTCATTATATTGCGGTAGATCAATTTTACCCGCAAGACTTAAAAATGAATTTATTTAAGCCAGAAAGGAATTCAGGCTTCTGTTCACCGGATATTGAAGGAAAAATACGATGACCGAAAAAAAATTATCCCCAAACATGCCGCCTTCCGGCGGGCTGGCATACCAGCAGACCGTAGAGCAGGTGCTCGCTCACGCGCAGAGCCAGGCCAGCGGCCTGGACCGCACAGAGGCGCAGGCGCGTCTGCAAAAATCAGGTCCGAATGCGCTGCCGGAGAAAAAAGGTAAACCCGCCTGGCTGCGTTTTTTGGCCCATTTTAATGATGTGCTGATTTATGTCCTGCTGGCCGCCGCCGTATTAACGGCAGTAATGGGCCACTGGGTTGATACGCTGGTTATTCTGGGCGTTGCGGTAATCAATGCCTTAATTGGCCATATTCAGGAAAGTAACGCGGAAAAATCCCTGAAGAGTATTCGCAATATGCTCTCCAGCGAGGCGCGCGTTATTCGTAACGGCAGCCACGAAACGATACCCACAACTGAAATAGTTCCGGGCGATATTATTGTATTACGCGCGGGGGATCGTATTCCGGCGGATATGCGTCTAATCGAAGCGCATAATTTACGCGTGGAAGAGGCGATTCTGACCGGTGAATCCACCGTGGTGGATAAGCACACGAATCCGCTGAGCGGCGAACTGCCGCTGGGCGACCGCACCAATATGGTCTTCTCCGGAACCACCGTGAGCGCGGGGGGCGGCGTTGGCGTGGTCACCGCGACCGGTAAGGATACGGAACTCGGCCACATCAACCAGATGATGGCGGGCATTGAAAAGCACCGCACGCCGCTGCTGGTGCAGATGGACAAGCTGGGCAAAGCGATCTTCGCCATTATCCTCGCCATGATGGCCGCGCTGTTTGTCTTCAGCCTGGTGTTCCGCGAAATTCCAATGGGCGAGCTGCTGCTCTCCCTGATTAGCCTGGCGGTGGCGTCCGTACCGGAAGGTCTGCCGGCGATTATCTCCATCATCCTCTCCCTGGGCGTGCAGGCGATGGCGCGTAAGCGGGCGATTATCCGCAAGCTGCCAACGGTTGAAACCCTGGGCGCGATGACCGTGGTCTGCTCGGATAAAACCGGCACCCTGACCATGAACGAAATGACGGTTAAAGCCATCATCACCGCAGACACCTGCTACCGCGTGGACGGCAACAGCTACGAGCCGGTGGGCAACATTTACCTCGAAGGCAGCGACGAGCCGGTGCAGATCCAGCCGGGCACCGTGCTGGAGCAGTACCTGCGCACCATCGACCTGTGTAACGACAGCCAGCTGATTCAGGACGAGCGCGGCCTGTGGGGCATCACCGGTGGGCCAACCGAGGGGGCGCTGAAGGTGCTGGCGGCGAAGGCCAACCTTGAGCCGGTCATGACCACCCTGGTTAACAAGATCCCGTTCGACTCGCAGTACAAGTACATGAGCACCCACTATCAGATTGACGGTGAGGAGCAGATCCTGATTACCGGCGCGCCGGACGTCATTTTCGCCCTGTGCGCGCAGCAGCAGACCCGTCACGGCGCGGAAGCCTTTAACCACGCGTACTGGGAAGCTGAAATGGAGCGCTATGCGCGTCAGGGGCTGCGCATGGTTGCCGCGGCGTTTAAGCCAGCGAACGGCGAGCAGGAGCTGACGCACGACGACCTGAGCCACGGCCTGATCTTCCTCGGTATCGCCGGGATGATGGATCCGCCGCGTCCGGAAGCGATTGACGCGATTAGCGCCTGCCAGCAGGCGGGGATCCGCGTGAAGATGATCACCGGGGATCACCCGCAGACGGCGATGAGCATCGGCCAGATGCTGGGGATCACCAATAGCGAGCAGGCGGTGACCGGCTACCAGCTGGAGAAAATGGACGACGCCGAGCTGGCGGACGCGGCGGTGAAGTATGACATCTTCGCCCGCACCAGCCCGGAGCATAAGCTGCGCCTGGTGAAAGCGCTGCAGGATAAAGGTGAAATCGTCGGCATGACCGGTGACGGCGTGAACGATGCCCCGGCGCTGCGTCAGGCGGACGTGGGCATCGCGATGGGCATCAAAGGCACGGAAGTGACCAAAGAGGCGGCGGACATGGTCCTGACGGACGATAACTTCGCCACCATCGCCAGCGCGGTGAAAGAGGGGCGTCGCGTTTATGACAACCTGAAGAAGACCATCCTCTTTATCATGCCGACCAACCTCGCGCAGGGGCTGCTGATTGTGATTGCGCTGCTGGCGGGGAACATCATTCCGCTGACGCCGGTGCTGATTCTGTGGATGAACATGGCGACCTCCGCCACGCTCTCCTTCGGCCTGGCCTTTGAAGCCGCCGAGCGCAACATCATGCGCCGTCCGCCGCGTCAGACCGGGCAGCACGTGATGGACGCCTACGCCGTCTGGCGCGTGGCCTTTGTCGGCACCATGATTGCCATCGCCGCCTTTGCGCTGGAAGCCTGGCTCGCCCCGCGCGGCCACAGCGCGGAGTTCATCCGCACCGTGCTGCTGCAGATGCTGGTCTGCGCCCAGTGGGTGTACATGATTAACTGCCGCAACACCGAAGGGTTCTCCCTGAACCGCGGCCTGCTGGCGAACAAAGGTATCTGGCTGGTGACGGGCGTGCTGTTCCTGCTCCAGGCGGCCATTATCTACCTGCCGTTTATGCAGATGCTGTTCGGCACCGAAGCGCTGCCGCTGCGCTACTGGTTCGTGACTCTGGCGGTGGCGGGCGTGATGTTCTTCGTCGTCGAAATCGAGAAGCGACTGACCCGCAGGTTCCGTAAGGCTGCATAACGAAAACCTTACCCCTCACCCTGCCCTCTCCCCAAAGGGGAGAGGGTGTTCAAGTTCCCTCTCCCCTCTGGGGAGAGGGTTAGGGTGAGGGGAAAATACTGAGGTACTCCCATGAAATTCCCACTCCTGTTCGCGCTCCTCGCCTGCACCCTGCAACCCGCATTCGCTGCCGCCATTCCCGTCCGCGTCGCCGCCGTGGAGCAGACCGCCCACGCCGCGGAGCGTCAGATCCCGGGCCGCATCGAAGCGATTCACACCGTTGAGCTGCGCGCCCGCACGGAAGGCGTGATAACGAAAATCCACTTCCGCGACGGGCAGTACGTGAAAAAGGGCGACGTGCTGTTCGAGCTGGACGACGCCGAGCCGCGCGCCGCCCTGCGCCTGGCGCAGGCCGAGGTGAGAAGCGCCGAAGCCACGCTGCGTCAGGCGCAGCAGCAGCTTTCCCGCTTTGAAAGCCTGGGCAGCAGCAACGCCATCAGCCGTCACGACGTGGATAACGCCCGCATGCAGCGGGACGTCGCCAGCGCCGCGCTGGAGCAGGCGAAAGCCCGTCTCGACACCCGCAGCGTCACCCTGAACTACACCCGCATCGCCTCGCCGATTGACGGACGCGTGGGGCACAGCAGCTTCCACGTCGGCAGTCTGGTCAATCCGGCGAGCGGCGTTTTGGTGGAGGTGGTCCAGCTCGATCCGATCCGCATCGCCTTTGCGCTGGAAGAGGGGGCGTTTGCCACCAAAGCCGGACAGCATGCGGATATCAGCGCCATGAAGCAGGCCTGGCAGGCGTTAATTGACAGCAACGGCCAGCGCGTCAGCGGTGAGCTGACGTCGGTGGATAACCGCATCGACCCGCGCACCGCCAGCGTGATGCTGCGCGCCGAGTTTGCCAACCCGCGCCATCAGCTCCTGCCCGGCGGCAACGTGAACGTGACCCTGCGCCCGGCAAGCGAGCAGTCGGTTCTGACCCTGCCCGCCGCCGCGGTACAGCAGAACGGCGCCGGGTTCTTTGCCTGGGTGGTTAACGCCGACGGCAAAGCCGAAATGCGCCCGCTGAAGGTCGCCGGACAGATTGGCCAGCAGTTCCAGGTTACCTCCGGCGTGAAGCCCGGTGAGCGAGCAATCACTGACGGCGCGCAGCGCGTGCAGCCCGGCGCTGCCGTCCAGATACTGAATTAAGGAGCCATCATGCTGACGTTTTTCATCAAACGCCCGCGCTTCGCGATGGTCATTGCGCTGGTCATCACCCTGCTGGGGGCCATCGCGCTGAGGATTATTCCGGTAGAGCAGTACCCGCAGATCACGCCGCCGGTCGTGAATGTGTCAGCGTCATGGCCCGGCGCCAGCTCGGCTGACGTGGCGGAGGCCATCGCCACGCCGCTGGAGACCCAGCTAAACGGCGTGGATCACATGCTCTACATGGAGTCCACCAGCTCGGACGAAGGCACCTACAGCCTGAACATTACCTTTGCGGCGGGTACCGATCCGGACCTTGCCGCCATCGACGTGCAGAACCGCGTGGCGCAGGCCGTGGCGCAGCTGCCGACCGAGGCGCAGCAAAACGGCGTGCAGGTACGCAAGCGGGCCACCAACCTGATGATGGGGGTAAGTCTTTACTCACCGAATAACACCCACACGCCGCTGTTCGTCAGCAACTACGCCAGCACCCAGGTGCGCGAGGCGCTGTCTCGCCTGCCGGGCGTCGGGCAGGTACAGATGTTCGGCGCGCGCGACTACAGCATGCGCATCTGGCTGCGTCCGGACCGCATGAACGCCCTGAACGTCACGACCGATGACGTGGCGCAGGCGCTGCGCGAGCAGAATGTGCAGGGGGCGGCAGGCCAGGTCGGCACGCCGCCGGTGTTTAACGGCCAGCAGCAGACCCTGACCATTAACGGGCTGGGGCGCTTAAGCCAGGCCGAAGACTTTGCCGACATCATCATCCGCGCGGGTGAGATGGGCCAACTGGTGCGCTTGAAGGACGTCGCCACCATTGAACTCGGCTCGCGCAGCTACAGCTCCGGCGCGCAGCTGAACGGGCACGACTCCGCCTACCTCGGCATCTACCCGACGCCGTCCGCCAACGCCCTACGCGTGGCCGACGCGGTGCGCGCGGAGCTGGAGCGCCTCTCGACGCGCTTCCCGGACGACCTGGTCTATGAGGTGAAATTCGACACCACTACCTTTGTCGCGGCGACGATCAAAGAGATCGGCGTCTCCCTGGCGCTGACCATGCTGGCGGTCGTGGTGGTGGTTTCCCTGTTCCTGCAAAGCTGGCGCGCAACGCTGATCGTCGCGCTCGCCATTCCGGTGTCGCTGGTGGGCACCTTTGCGGTGCTCTACACGCTCGGTTACTCCGCCAACACCCTCAGCCTGTTCGCCATTATTCTGGCACTCACCATGGTGGTGGATGACGCCATCGTGGTGGTGGAGAGCGTCGAAACGCTGATGGCGGAAGGGCAGAGCCGCACGGCGGCGACCGCGCTGGCGCTGCGCCAGATTGCCGGGCCGGTCATTGCGACGACGCTGGTGCTGCTGGCGGTGTTTGTGCCGGTGGCGCTGTTGCCGGGGATTGTCGGCGAGCTTTATCGCCAGTTCGCGGTGACGCTCTCGACCGCCGTGACGCTTTCAAGCCTGGTGGCGCTGACCCTGACGCCCGCGCTGTGCGCGATGCTGCTGCGTCCGCGCCCGGAGAAACCTGCGGCACTCTATCGCGCCTTTAACCGCGGGCTGGACGCCACGCGCGGTTTCTACACCCGCATCGTGAACGTTTTAAACCTGCGCCCGTGGCTGGCGCTGCTGGCCACCGCAGGCGCGGCGGCCGTGGTGGCGTTCAGCTTTACGTCGATGCCTAAAGGCTTCCTGCCGCAGGAAGACCAGGGCTACTTCTTCGCCAGCGTCCAGCTGCCGGAAGCAGCCTCGCTGGAGCGTACCGAGGCGGTGATGACCACGGCGCGCGAATTAATCGCCAAAAACCCGGCGGTGGAGGACGTGATTCAGGTCTCCGGGTTTAACATTCTCAACGGTACCAGCGCCTCCAACGGCGGGTTTATCTCCATCATGCTCAAAGACTGGAGCGAACGTCCGCCGCTGGATGAGGTGATGGGCACCCTGCAGCGCCAGCTGCTGGTCCTGCCGGAAGCGACCATTATGACCTTCGCGCCGCCGACGCTGCCGGGGCTGGGCAACGCCTCCGGCTTTGACCTGCGCATTCAGGCGCAGGCGGGGCAGAGCCCGGCGGATCTGGAGCGCGTGACGCGTGAGGTGCTCGCGAAAGCCAACCAGCACCCGCAGCTGAACCGCGTGTTCACCACCTGGAGCAGCAACGTGCCGCAGCTGACGCTGACCGTTGACCGCGAGCGCGCCGCCCGTCTCGACGTGCCGGTGTCGCGTATCTTCAGCAGCCTGCAAACGGCCTTTGGCGGCACGCGCGCCGGGGATTTCAGCGTGAATAACCGCGTTTACCACGTCGTCATGCAGAACGAGATGCAGTGGCGCGAGCGCGCCGGGCAGATTAGCGAACTGTACGTGCGCAGCAACAGCGGTGAGCGAGTGCGCCTGAGCAACCTGGTCACCATTACGCCGACCGTCGGCGCGCCGTTCCTGCAGCAGTACAACCAGTTCCCGTCGGTGTCGGTGAGCGGCTCGGCGGCGGACGGTGTGAGCAGCAGCACCGCGATGGCGGCGATGGGCGAGATTCTGGCGGAAAACCTGCCAGCCGGGTACGACTATGCCTGGAGCGGCATGTCGTATCAGGAGCAGCAGACCGGCAACCAGGCGATGTGGATCGTGCTGGCGGCGGTGGTCATGGCGTGGCTATTCCTCGTCGCCCAGTACGAGAGCTGGACGCTACCGGCGAGCGTGATGCTCTCGGTGCTGTTCGCCATCGGCGGGGCGCTGGTCTGGCTGTGGTTGGCGGGATACGCCAACGACGTGTACGTGCAGATAGGTCTGGTGCTATTGATAGCCCTCGCCGCCAAGAACGCGATCCTGATCGTGGAGTTTGCCCGCGCGCGGCGCATGGACGGGATGGCGATTGTCGATGCCGCGCGGGAAGGGGCCTCGCGCCGCTTCCGCGCGGTGATGATGACCGCCGTGTCGTTCATTATCGGCGTATTGCCCATGATGCTGGCGACCGGGGCGGGAGCCCAGAGCCGCCGCATCATCGGCACCACGGTGTTCAGCGGCATGCTGGTGGCCACGGTGGTGGGGATTATCTTCATCCCCGCGCTGTTCGTGCTGTTCCAGCGCCTGCGCGAGTGGGGCCACGGCCTTACGGACTCGTCGCCCACAGCTCGCAGTGTTTCTGAACCAGAGAAATAAGCGAGCCGCCGTCGGCGATAAACTCCCGCATGCGCTGCGCCTCGCTCTTGCCCTGCTTTAACAGCAGGGCAATTTCATTGATTGCGCTCGTCGCGCCGAGCTTTTCGGCCGACGGCGCAACCTGCTCCAGCAGCCAGGCGATATCCTCCGCCACGGTCTTGTGCTCGCCGGTATGCACGTCAGTCAGAATGCCCTCTAATCCATAACGACACGCCTGAAAACGGTTAAAGCGATACAGCAGGAAATCCTTCTCCTGATGCTTATACGGCCGCGCGGTCAGCAGCCAGTGGGACGTCGCCTGAATCAGTCCTGCGATGTTAATCGCGTGGCCGAGCGTCAGCGGCGTATCCATCACCCGCACCTCCACGGTACCGAAGTGCGGGCTGGGGCGGATGTCCCAGTGCAAATCTTTAATGCTGTCGATCATGCTGGTCGAACTCAGGCGGCGGAACAGCCCCTCGAACTCCTGCCAGCTGTTGACCCACGGCATCTGGCCGTTATCGGGGAACCCTGAAAAAATGTTAAGCCGCGACGAGGAGAACTTCGTGTCCGTGCCCTGCATGTAAGGTGAGGCCGCGGCCAGGGCGATAAAGTGCGGGACAAAGCGCGACAGGCCGTGCAGCAGGTAGATGGCGTCATCCCCGGTCCGACAGCCGACGTGGACGTGCTGGCCGAACACCGTTGCCTGCAAAATCAGGTAGCCAAAGCGCTCCAGCGTGACGTTATAGCGCTCGTCGTCGCACACCTCCTGCCGCTGCCACTTCTGGAACGGATGCGTCCCGCCGCCGCAGATCTGGATATGCTGCTCCGCCGCGGCGCGCAGGATGCTCTGCTGCATCACCGAGAACTGCGCGGCCGCCTGGTCGATGTTCTGGCACACGCCGGTGGCGATTTCGAGCATGCTTTCGGTGATGTCGTGTTTGACCTCGCCGCCTTTGATGTCGTCTTTGACGGCGGCGATAAGCGCGGAGGAGTCCTGGCTGAGATCGTACCCCGGCGGGTTAACCACCTGCAGCTCAAGTTCGATGCCGAGGGTAAAAGGTTCAGAGGATTTGAAATCAGGTAAAGGCATGGCGCACTCCGTTGTCTGTTGTGTGTTGAGTATAGACAACGACGTGGCGCTCACTTTTCAGGGTGGTATAACTGTTAGCAGGCTTAGCGAAAAGGGGAGTGACTCATGTCTGACTATCCAACCATAGCGCTGCTTGGACCGGGTGCAATTGGTACCACCATTGCCGCAGTGCTGCACGAGGCTGGTCGTACGCCGCAGCTCTGCGGACGTACCGCGCATCCTGAACTGCGTTTACGCTACGACGAGGGTGAAACGGTGGTGCCGGGGCCGGTATTAACCGATCCGTCCGCCATCACGCGCCCCGCCGATCTGGTGTTTGTGGCGGTAAAAACGACGCAAAATGCCGACAGCGCCGGGTGGCTGCGGGCTCTGTGCGATGAACACACCGTGGTCTGCGCGCTGCAAAACGGCGTGGAGCAGAAAGCCCAGCTGGAGCCGTGGGTCAACGGCGCGACGGTGCTGCCGTCGGTGGTCTGGTTCCCGGCGCAGCGCGAGCCGGATGCCTCCGTGTGGCTGCGTGCCAAACCGCGCCTGACGCTGCCGGACGTGCCGCAGGCGCAGCGGGTAGTGGAGGCGCTTCGCGATACGCGCTGCGCGGTTGAGCTCTCGGAAGATTTCGCGAGCGTCGCCTGGCGCAAGCTGCTGCAAAACGCGGTTGCCGGGCTGATGGTGCTGGCTAACCGCCGCGCCGGGATGTTCAGACGTGAGGATGTCAGCGAACTTTCGCTGGCCTATCTGCGCGAGGGGCTTGCCGTCGCCCGCGCCGAAGGGGCGAAGCTGGACGATGCTGTGGCCCAGGAGATTCTGGCGAACTTCCAGCGCGCGCCTGAGGACCTGGGCACGTCGATCCTTGCCGACCGTCAGGCCGATCGCCCGATGGAGTGGGATATCCGCAACGGCGTGATCCAGCGCTACGGCCGCAAACACGGTATTGCGGTACCCATCAGCGACGTGGTGGTGCCGCTGCTGGCGGCGGGGAGCGAGGGGCCGGGGTGAGATACGGTCTGGAGCGATGAAAAGACCCGGCCGTTGTGCGCCGGGTGACTCTTACTTAGGCTGACGGGCTTTGTCTGCTTTTAACTCTTCCATTGTGGACTCCAGAATCCAGAGGCACCGAGCACCGTCTACGGTTTCCAGTAGCGCCTGGCGTGTGAGTTGATAGAACGCGTCGATTTCTGTGGGTGATTTCTCTAAAGGCGGGGTACAGACGATATCGCTGCCTACCATGTGCGGCCATTTTCCAGCGTCAATGGTGCGGAGCGTTTTTAGCGTGGCGTCCGTGTTTGTTGTGAGCGCAGCGGCCAGGGCATCTTCTAGCCGCTGCGCCTGATCCCCATCAGCCACGGCAGACAGCGCCGGGGCTTGCTCAATCCAGTGTGCATCACCTGAGGCGATTCCCTTAAGTGCAGAAGACCAGTCAGTTGCGCCAGCGAATGCCGGGGCTATAAAAGCAGATAGCAGCAGTACGATCGGGTATTTCATCGTACAACCTCTAGCTTGCCGCCGTCGCGAAGGATCTTACGCCTCGTTGACGGTGAGAGAATGATGCATCCCTCGGATGCAAAACCGGCGGGACCATACTTGTGGTCACCATGAATGCGAAATTCTGAGCGACCAAAACTTTCGCCCGAGGTTTGCTCAAGAATGATGGTTATCGGTCCTTTAGAATTCGAATGACCCGCGATTTTATACGTCCCGCGAGGCAGTGGCCCCAGTCCTTTCACATGCTGACGGTCCGGGTTATTTTTATTTGTCAGAGCACCTGAATATCCGGTCTCAATTAATTTGCCGTCTTTATACATCTTGCCGGTAGACTGCTCATACTTCCATCCCATAACGTTATCCTTATGCCGTCTTGCGGTCGTTCCAGCTATCTGAATGCACGATGTTACCGTCGACATAGCGCCAGGTAATTTTTTCATACAGCAGTTCCACCAGCTCAAGATGGTTATGTTTCTCATAGTCAGGGTCTTTGACGTCAAGCATCATTGGACAGACACTCACGATCGTCACGCCCTCCATGCAGGTGGAAAAATATTCCACTTCCTGTCCTGCATCATTGATGTGATAAAATTTGACCTCTGCGGATTTAAACTTTTGACCTGTGCTGACAGCCTTGTACAAATAGGGGCTGGAGGCGTCTATCTCTTTATCGAAAGAATAGGGAGAATGGACGCGTAGACTGGTTGCCTTGCCGTTATGCTTGTCGGTTGGTTGCGCCACGCCGTGATTCAGTCCGATTATCTCGATACTTCCTTCACGACCATATATATCGACAGAGCCTTTTATATCGGCACCGCCATCATCTTTAAGCCATAAATAAGCGGGAATAGCCATTTGTATAAACTCCATTTAAGGAAATTCTGAAAAACCCTTTTGGGTTAGTGGGTTATGTAACTATTGCAACGCTAGCGCTTCCAAAGTTGCTCGTCAATTTTTGTACGACATGGATATAAAAAAATCTGCGGTTTCGTTGATGAATATTAAGAAAGGATGGGATCTTACAGTTTGGAAATGGATAAAGTATTAATGATTAATATCGTGGGTTAACTTAAAATTTGATTAAGTGAATAATGATTGCAAGTGTAATAAATAGTTGAACTGTTATTAGGGCTACATCAATTTGACGATTTATGAGTTAATTAATAGCTCCTGATAGCTCGTCAGAATACCCGCCAGCAAGTAGCGACAGCTGTGAAAACGGTTAAAGCGGGAGAGCTGAAATCCTTTTGCTGGTGTTTAAATGGCCGCAATAAGCGCGGAGGAATCCTGGCTAAGATCGTACCCCGCCGGGCTAACGGCCGCTGTTTTTCCGTTCGGCAAAGTAGTGCGCGGGCGTGCTGCCCATCGCTTTTCTGAACATGGTGATAAACGCATTCACGGATTCGTACCCGAGCGTTGTCGCCACGTTCTGGACGGGCACGCCGCTTGCCAGCTCCCGCAGGGCAATAATCAAATGCAGCTGCTGGCGCCACCGCCCGAAGCTTAGCCCCGTTTCGCGCTGCATCAGCCGCGCAAAAGAACGTTCGCTGAGGGCCAGCCGCTTCGCCCACGCCTTCAGGGTGCTTCTGTCCTCCGGACGGCTGACCAGCGCGTCGGCCATGGCGCGAATTTTCGGGTCGGCTGAGACCGGCAGGCTCAGCTTCTGCTGGGGCATGCTGGCGAGCTCGTCCAGCGTCACCCGGGTCAGCCTGGCGACGTGGCCGTCGGGGGGATAATCAACGCCCTCATGCGTCAGTCGATCGACCAGCTCCTTAATCAACGGCGAGATTGCCAGCGTGCAACACGTCTCCGGCAGCGCTGCCGCGCCGGGCTCAATAAACAGATAGTTCAGGTGCGCGTTCCAGGTCGCTTTCGCGCTGTGCGGGATCCCGCCCGGGATCCAGACGGCGCAGTCCGGCGGCACGATCCAGATATCGTTTTCCGCATAACAGCTGACCGCGCCGAAGCGGGCAATAATCAGCTGCCCCTTGCGGTGGGTGTGTACCGGCACTTCCGCGGCGTAGTCCACGAAGTCCAGATGACGCGCCACGGCAGGCGAGGCGCTAGAGTCAGGGTCATACAGCGTATGAGCAAGTTGGGGCATCACGATTCTGGCAACATTTAGGTATTTTTTGACAGAATAAAGTATTTAAGCAGGTCTGCAAGCCGGTAATAATCCCGGCATGAAAAACATGTTCTCTCACCCCGCGCTGCGAAACGACGCGGGGGCGCTGATCTACGCCGCGAAGAGTTTTGCCGCGGCGATGCTCGCGTATTACCTCGCCCTGTCGATCGGCCTCGAACGTCCCTCGTGGGCGATTATTACGGTTTACATCGTGTCGCAGACGTCGGTGGGGGCATCGCTCAGCAGAAGCCTCTACCGGCTGGCCGGTACGGTTGTCGGGGCCAGCGCGACCGTTCTGATTGTGCCCACCTTCGCCAATACGCCGATCCTGTGCAGCGTTGTACTGACGGGCTGGATCGCGTTCTGCCTATGGCTCTCCCTGCTGGAGCGCACGCCCCGGGCGTACGCCTTCGTGCTGGCGGGCTACACCGCGAGCCTGATTGGCTTTCCGGCGGTGTCCGATCCCGGCGGCATCTTCAACGTCGCCATTGTCCGCGTGCAGGAGATCGCGATTGGGATTTTCTGCGCGGCGCTGATCCACCGCTACGTGCTGCCCGCGCGGGTATCGGGCCAGTTCAACGCTAAGCTATCCTGGACGCTACGGGCCGCGCGCGGGCGGGTGGCGGATACCTTAGCGGGCAAACCCGACGCGGCTTCCGGCCCGCTGCATCTGGCCCTGGCGCTGCAGTTCCTGCAGGGCATCAGCCACCATATTCCGTACGATTTTGCCCTCTCAGCCCCGGTGCGGCAGGCCAGAAAAGCGATTCACGATCGGCTGGCTCGGCTCGTTATCGTCAACTGTGAATTACACGACCGCCTGCCGGCGATCGGAACCCTGCCCGCCGACGTGCAGACGTTGCTGGAGGACGTTCAGGCCTGGCTTGCCGCTGAAGGCGGCAGCCGCGGCGGCGAGGCGCTTAGGCACCGCAGCGCGCAGCTCATCGCGCGATATGCCGCGCAGGCGCAGACGTTTGACGACGCGCTGCAGGTCAGTTTTATCCGCTACCTCTCGGAGGCTATCGCTCTTCTGCAGCAGTGCGAGCGCCTTTCCGGGGCCATTCGCCACGCGAAGCCGGTCTTCGGGGAGGTACCAACCCGTGCGGCAAAAGGCTACGTGTTCCACCGGGATCCTCTTACTGCAGCCCGCACGGCGCTGGGGGCTTTCACCATTATCCTGAGCGGATGCCTGGTCTGGATCTTCTCTGCGTGGCCGGACGGCGCAACGGCTGTGTCGATACTCGGCGTCTGCTGCACGCTGTTTGGCAGCTTCGACACCCCGGCACCGCATATCGTGAAGTACATCGTTGGCTCATTCTGGGGCGTGCTGATTAGCCTGCTCTACAGCTTTGCGCTGCTGCCGCAGGTGAGCGATTTCCCGGTGCTGGTGGCGGTGCTTGCCCCGGCGTATCTGCTGGCCGGGTCGCTTCAGGCGCGTCCGCCCACCACGTTTATGGCGATGGGGATCACCCTGACGCTGCCCATTCTGTGCGAGATGGGCGCGCGCTACAGCGGAAACTTCGCCGTAGCGGCCAACACCGCCATTGCGCTCTTTGCCGCCACCGGCTTCGCCGTCGTCAGCATGAGCCTGCTGCAAACCGTGCAGGCGGACGCCGCCATCGCGCGCCTGCTGAGCCTGTGCCAGCGCGACATTCGCCGCAGCGTGAAGGGCACGCTGCGGGTTGATGAAACGCACTGGATAAACCTGATGATGGACCGCACCGCTCTGCTGCTGCCGCGTTTGCAGAGGAGTGAACATGCGCCAGAGCAGGCTCTTGACCGGCTGCTGCACGCGCTGCGTCTGGGGCTTTCGGTTATGCATTTACGCCGCGATGAAACACCGCCCGGCAGGGAGGTCTCCGGGCTTTTTCATCAGATTGCAACTGAAGACAGCAGCCCCTTGCGCGAACGCATCGCCGACATCATCGAGCGGCACCTGCCTGCGGCAGATGAACATACGCGCCAGTTTGTCTTCAGGCTGTTGGATCTGCACTGTGCATTACGGGAGCCAGACCATGGTTAACGATCTCAATATCGGCGGCGTTTTTATTCCGGGGCTGCTGATGGTCGCCCTCGCGGCGCTGGTCTGCACGCTGGGCCTCGTGGCGCTTTTCTCTCTCAGCAGGCTCTACCGGCACCTGCCGTTTCGCCCGCTGCTGGACGTTTCCACCTGGATTGTCACCTTTTTCCTGCTGATGCAGGGCCTGACCGCGTTGGGGTTATTGTCATGAAATCACTGCTCTCTTTACTGACTCGCTATGCGTTGACGTTAAGCGCGGCCGCAGCTGCCACGCTTCTGGCGTTTATGATGTGGAAACACTACGCCCAAACGCCGTGGACCCGAGACGGCCGCGTGCGGGCGGACGTGGTGCAGATTGCGCCGGACGTCTCCGGGCCGGTCATCAGCGTGGCCGTGCGGGATAATCAGTGGGTGAACCGGGGCGATGTGCTCTACACCATCGATCCGCGCTGGCTTAAGCTGGCGGTGGTCAGCGCGCAGGCGGACGTCGAGTCGAAACGCCATGAAATGCTGATGCGCCAGGATGCGGCCCGGCGACGCACGCTGATTAAAAACGCCATCTCCAGCGAAGATCTGCAGCAAACCGGCAGCGCGGCGAACGTCGCGGCGGCCAACTATCACGGTGCGCTGGCCGCGCTGGATCTGGCTGAGCTTAATCTGGCGCACGCCACCGTCCGTGCGCCGGTTTCGGGGTACGTCACGCACCTGCGGCTTCGCCCCGGAGACTACGCGACGGCGGGGGAAACAAAGGTTGCCATCGTCGATGCCCACAGCTTCTGGGTGGTGGGGTACTTCGAGGAGACCAGGCTGCGCCATATTCACGTCGGGGATGCCGCGCAGGTTGTGCTGATGGGGTATGAGCCTGTCATCACGGGTCACGTGGAGAGCATTGGGCATGGGATTGGAGACAGCAATGATGAGACGGGCGGGCTGGGGCTGCCCGACGTCGAGCCTACCTTCAGCTGGGTGCGGCTGGCGCAGCGCGTGCCGGTGCGCATTCATATCGACACGCTGCCGCAGGGGATTGAACTGGTGGCGGGTCTGTCGGCGAGCGTGTCGGTGGGGCAATAATCTGGGGATAGTCAGCCTTAAACACATATGCGAAACTTACCGCTTCTGAAAATATGTGGTGGGACCCGCTCAATGTCAGAACAACATTCGCAGTGCCTGTTCAGTGAAGGACTGATCAACGTTCCTGAGGGTTATCAGGATCGTACCGTCAACGTATTCGCGCCGCCCGCTGCGGACGCGCCAGCGTTCAACATCTCTCGCGATGCCCTCAACCCCGGCGAGGCGCTTGCCGCGTATATCGATCGCCAGCTCGCCCTGATGGCAAAACACATCAAGGGCTGGAAGCAGGGTGAGCGCAGCGCCGCGACGCTGGGCGACGGCCTTTCACAGGGTGAAACCGTCCATGCCAGCTACCTGCGCGACGGGAAACGCATCTGGCAGCAGCAGGCCGTGTTTAACGTCGACGGCGATAACATTCTGGTGTTCACCATGACCTGCACCCGCGCGCTGGGCGATGCCGACGGTGCGCTGTTTGGCGATCTTCTCAGGAGCTTCCGCTTCCACCATTAACTTCAGGGACCGTTGTTATGTTTGAAGCAGCACGCGTTGGTGATGATATCGGCCACTCCGGTGCGCTGGCCGGGATGATTGCCGGAACGATTGTCGGTGGCCTGATTGCCGCCGCCGGGGGCATTCTGGCGGGGGCCATGTTTATTGCCGGTCTCGGCGCATCCTGTCTTGGCGTGGGCGTCCTGCTCGTCGGTGCCAGCCTGGCCGTGGGGTATTACACCGGGGAGCTGGCAACCGCCGCCCGGGACAGCATCGCGGACGCCGGGGCATCCAGCATGACGAAGAAAGGCGTCATCACCTCCGGCTCGCCCAACGTGTTTATCAACGGTAAACCCGCCGCGCTTGCCACCGATAGCACCGTCGACTGTTCTGACGACGGCTCGCAGCAGATGGCCGAAGGCTCTAAGCGCGTCTCCATTAACAGCCAGCCTGCCTCCCGCATCGGGGATCGCACCACCTGCGACGCGAAGGTGATGACCGGTTCGGACAACGTCATTATCGGCGGCGACCCGCAGCAAACCCTGCCCATTCAGTCTGAAGTGCCCGAGTGGCTCTACAAAGTCTCCGATCTAACCCTGCTGTTCGCCGGCCTGCTCGGCGGGTGGGGCGGTGCCGCTGGCAAAGTCGGGGCGCTCTCAAAGCTGCTGGGCAAAATCCCCGGCATCAACAAGCTGGCCCGTATCGCCTGTCGCGCCGGCACGCTGATGACAGGTGTGGCGGCCGCAGGGATCATCGCCCGCCCGGTGGATATCGTCAGCGGACAGAAGTTTCTCAGCGGGGATGATGAGCTGGACTTCGTCCTGCCTTCCCGTCTGCCGGTGCGCTGGCAGCGCTACTGGCGCAGCGGCAACCCCGGCGACAGCGTGCTGGGCCGCGGCTGGAGCCTGTTCTGGGAAAGCCGCCTGGAGACGTTTCAGGACGGTCTGGTGTGGCGCGCGCCGTCCGGCGATTACGTCGCCTTCCCGAAGGTCCCGAAAGGGCTGCGCACCTACTGCGAAAGCGAAAAAAACTGGCTTGAACATCACCAGGACGACAGCTGGTCGGTGTATGACGTTAGCGGCGAGCGCTGGCACTATGCGCCGCTTAAGGATGATGCCCCGTCGCTGCTCCAGCGCATCTCTGAACCCTGCGGCAACGATATCCTCTTCGAGTGGAATGCGGATAATACCCTGCATGCCCTGACCGACAGCGCGGGCCAATGCGTGGTCTGCCGCTACGACCGTGACAGGCTCCTCGGCGCCTGGCTGGATGACGAGATCTGCCTGGTCAGTTACGCTTATGATGAACAACGCCAGCTGGTCTCCGTGACCGGCCGGGGCGGTAGCGTGCGCCGACGCTTCAGCTGGCAGGACGGGCTGATGAGCGCCCACGAGGACGCCAACGGCCTGCTGAGCGAATATCGCTGGCGGGAGATTGACGGCCTGCCGCGCGTGGTCGGCTTCCGCCACAGCGGCGGCGAACAGCTGACGTTCGAATACGATTTTGACAACGGCACCCGCCGCGCGACCCGCGAAGACGGCGCGCAGGCGCACTGGCTGGTGGATGACGACGACAACGTCGCGCGCTTCACGGATTACGACGGTCGCCAGACGACGTTTGTTTACCGCGACGGCGAGCTCTGCGACGTCATACTGCCGGGCGGCGCAATGCGCCGCAGCACGTGGGACAAATACGGCCGCATGACCAGCGAGACGGACCCGGCGGGCCGCCGCACGGAGTATCACTGGCATCGCCTGACCGACCGCATCACCCGCACGGTCTACCCGGACGGCACATCTGCGCAGGCCATGTACGACCTTCGCGGTCGCCTGCTGTCGGAAACGGATCCGGCCGGTAGCACTACCGCGTATCGCTATCCCGACGATGAAGAAAATCTGCCGGAGAGCATTACCGACGCCATCGGCGGCGTGGTGCGTCTGGTCTGGAACCACCAGGGGCTGCTGACGCAGCGCACCGACTGCTCCGGCAGCGTCACCCGCTTCACCTACGACCGCTTCGGGCAACTGATTGCCAGCGAGGATGCGGAAGGGAATATCACGCGCCGGGAGTGGAGCCGTGCCGGGCTGCTGAGCGCCGTGATCCATCCGGATGGCAGCCGCGAGTCGCTGGTGTGGAACGAACGCGGCCAGCTCACGGGCTGGCGCGACCCGCTGGAAAGCGAGGTAAGCTGGGCCTATAACGCGCTCGGCCTCCCGGTCAGCCTTACCGACCGTATTGGCCGCGTGCGCCAGTGGCGCTACGACCCGCGCGGTAACCTGCTGCGACTCGATAACGGCAACGGGGCGGAATACCGCTTCACCTACGACGCCGTGGGTCGCCCGCTCAGCGAAACGCGCCCGGACGAGACCGTGCGCCATATGGAATGGGACGCACGAGGGTTCCTCTGCGCGCTCGAAGAAAACGGCCGGCCTGCCGCCGACGGCGGCATTGCCCGTCGCGTCCAGCAGTTCAGCTATGACGACAGCGGGTTGCTGATCGGGCGCACTCAGCGCCACGCGGAGTACCGCTACTTCCGAGACCTGAGCGGCCAGATCACCCGCATCCGCCGCACGCCAACCGCCGAAGGCGTTGCCCTGGGTATCGAAAGCGATGAGATCGCTTACCGCCACGATGCCGCCGGGCGCGTGCTGAGCGAGTCCGGCATTAACGGCGAGGTGGGCTACGAATGGGATGCCCTGAGCAACCTGACCGGCCTGACCCTGCCCGGCGAGCAAAAGCTGGCCTGGCTGCACTACGGCTCCGGCCACGTCAGCGCCATCCGCTTCGGGCAGCAGCTGGTGACCGAGTTCACCCGCGACCGCCTGCACCGCGAGGTGCGCCGCACCCAGGGCGCGCGCGAGCAGCTCCGTCATTATGACAGTCTCGGCAGACGCACCCTGCAGCGCAGCGAAGTGAGCACGGACGTGACCCTGCCGGAGCAGGCGCTACTGGAACGCCTGTATCGCTACACCGCGCGCGGTGAGCTTTCCGGCGTCAGTGACACCCTGCGCGGTGAGGTGGACTATGGCTACGACGCCGAAGGGCGTCTGCTGAAGCACTACGAGGCCCGACAGGGGCACAGCCGCGCGCAGTTCAGCTACGACGCCGCGGACAACCTCGCCGCCAATGACGATGCGGTACCGGTCACGGATAACCGCCTGCAGCACTGGCAGGCGCTGTTTATGAAATACGACCACTGGGGCAACTTGGTCAGCCGCCGCAACGGGCTGTATGAGCAGCATTATGCGTATGACGCTGAGAACCGTCTGGTATCCGCCCGGGGAACCGGGCCGGAAGGACGTTTTGAGGCGCGCTATCACTACGACGCGCTGGGCCGCCGCACGCGCAAAATCGTCACCACGACGCACGGCACTACCAACACCCGCTTCCTGTGGCAGGGCTACCGCCTGCTGCAGGAGCAGCAGGAGAGCGGGCTGTGCAGCACGTATGTATACGACCCGAATGAAGCCTGGAGCCCGCTGGCGCGGGTGGATCACCTTCGTGACCAGAGCAGCGGTGAGATTTACTGGTTCAACACCGACCTGAACGGCGCGCCGCTGGAAGTGACCGACGAGCGCGGCGCGGTGCGCTGGAGCGGCCAGTACGGCAGCTTTGGCGAGGTACGCCACCAGAGCGAAGGGTTCTCACGGCTTGTGAATTGCTCGGCGATGGCACACCAGCCGCTGCGCTATGCCGGGCAGTACGCTGACGGTGAAACGGGACTGCACTATAACCTGTTCCGCTACTACGACCCGCAGGTCGGGCGGTTTATTGTGCAGGACCCGATTGGGCTGAATGGTGGGTGGAACCTTTATCAGTATGCGCCGAATCCCCTCACTTGGATCGATCCGCTGGGGTTAAAAAATTGTGGTATCAAATATGGTGAACTGGATAATTTAGGTCGTCCAACAGGCGTTCAAGCCCGATTAAATGCGACTCATATAAATACTGGAACGCATGCAAATCCTAATATTCAACCACCTGGATTTATTACTGGTGCTGGCTCTAATCGAGCTCGAGGACATTTGCTTGGTCGTCAATTAGGTGGCTCTGGGGATGATGTACGAAACCTAGTAACTATCCAGCAGCGCCCAGCTAACACACCTGTAATGAGTGCTGTTGAAGGTCGAATAAGGAAAGCATTAGAGCAGGGGGAAACTATTGATTTGAATATAACTCCTATTTATCATGGTCCTTCCAGAATTCCTGCTGGAATTACAATTAAAGCAGAGGGGACTGGAGGGTTCTTCGAACATGTCACAGTACTTAATCCTCCAGGAATGTAAATATGTCAATAAATAAACTGATTACAATATTAGCAGCACCTGTCGCCCCTTCGGATTCGGGGAAGGGAATGAAATGGCCACAGATTGAGGATGGTTTACCTTTCCCCTCTGATTATATTGAGTTTATAAATGAGTATGGTTCAGGTCGTATTGCGGACTTTATTGTTATTTTTAACCCATTTAGTAAAAATGAAGATGTCAATTTTTTTGAACAGTATAAATTTATTTTGGAAGACCTTAATTATCTGATTGCGTCAGATAAGGATTATTATAATTTCCAACTGTATCCCAAGGATAATGGGTTGATTCCGTTAGGAGTTACCGATAATGGGGATTATCTATTCTGGGTGGTAAATTCTAAAGATAATAGTGAGTTATGGACCGTTGCTATTATTGCAGCACGATCACCAGAAGTTGAGTATTTTGATGGTGGGCTAACTGATTTTCTTGAGGGATTATTAAAAAATAAAATTAGATGTAAATCATTCCCTGATGATTTTCCCCCATCTGTTATCAAGTTCGAAAGCATTTGAAATAAGAAGTCGGGATATTTTTCCCGACTTTATTGCTATAATTAAATTATGTATGTAAAAATTAATTGTAGTTTGATTTTTTTTGAGGTGGATTATCTAACATCAAGGAGTTATATACTAAGGATAGCTTATGCCTATTTCATGCGGTAAACCCAACACAAAAGATGAAATTAGAATTTTGGAGGCAAAATTTAAAGTCGGTTTGCCAGAAGATTATAAAGAATTTCTCAGGTTGAAAAATGGTTTTGTTGTAAAATCTCCAGATTTTTGTGAACTGGAGTACGAAGGTGTCGATGAAGGGGTTATAGCTTTTTATGCCCTTTTTGGAATAAATATGAAAAACCCTAATCACGACATTTTTCGTCAAAATGAGTGTTTTTTAAATGAACTTGATTTTATTGATGATAAATTAATCATTGGCGGTGATCCTGGAGGTAACTTTTACCTTATATTAAATGGCAGTAAAAGCCATGGTGTGTATTATTGGGATAGAACTCATCTACATGCAGAGTATGATATCCAAAAGTTTTATATCGCTGAGCAAAATGAGTTCGGAAATATTTATAGAATTAGTAATGGATTTACTGATTTTTACGAGAGAATTTGTGAGTCATCATTTGGCTCAGGAATGAATCTAACTATTGATCTGTGATTCATCATGAAAGAGGTTTTTCAATGCCAGTGGATATGGAATTTTATGAAGATGATGAAGGTATTTCAGTCGATTTTGTATTATCGGCATTTGGTCCTTCTCTCGTCCAGTGCATAAACCTTGAATTTTATTCTATCGATGAAAAAATGAAAAAAGACATCGATTTTCTTATTAAGGAACAGAAATATTTTTCCGAGAAAATCGCAACTGAAACCCAGACATATAGCAAGCGTATTTATGGTGCGGATGCAAAAGACTTGATTTTGCTGAAAGTTTATCTTTCCCCTGATGAGGACAATGAATTTGGGTTCATGTTCTCGACCAGTTTAGATGAGGATCATGGGATTGGCATCAAATTTAAAGGGCTTGAAGTGAAGAAAATTGGTAGTGGCGAAACAGCATTTTTATAAAATTTAATTATGTCTATCCGATCGGGTAGACCTATTCCTGTGGCAGGACTACCGCCTGCTGCAGGATGCCGGGCTCTGCCGTACTTATATTTACAACCGAATGAAACCTGGATCCCCCTGACACGAGGTAACATCTTCGTGACTAGAGCAGTGGTGACATTACTGGTTCTAACAACCTTTTTATCTTGATGATCTTCTCGCTAAGGATATGCATTTAATCGATGCCAGCGATAAATCAATGACCACCATTTTTCCTAGATTTCATCCGATCCATGCTGGGAAAGCGCTTTCGCATGTCATCTGGTGATGGATAGTGTTCCTTTTTTAGTACCCGGTAAAGATCGTCCAGAGCGGGTGCTTGATTAGGAAATTGTCTGGTGGCTGTATCGAAAGGCGCTCTTGAGACTACGTGCATCCTTGCCCCTTGTTTCCAGACAGGGAACATTATAGGTGATGGTTGGTGGGTTGATAATGTAGAAACATTGATGGAGTGCAGTGTTCATTTGCTCGTGATGAAGGCGCTCATTTAATGTGTGCGAACACTTTATGAGGTGACTGTGAAAGAAATGTCCGCTTTGTTCCAACAGCGGAAGTTGGAGTGCCAGAGACTCTAAAAGTTGATGGTTCTTTTTGCTGGGATACATACACCTGCTCATAAAACTATCCATTCTCATCATGCTGCTTAAGTGCTCAGATAAAACAAACTTTCGAATACTGAGCATATTGCTACAGTGCATGCCGGTAAAAATACCGGCATGCGATAACTGTACCTACAATTATTAGTAGATAAATTGAAGAACAGATCGTAGTTTACCCTCGCAGATTGGGTTTAAAGCAATAGAACCATCAATATAAGAGCGAACCCTTTTCCATGCATTGAAGGGTTTTCCTCCTTCAGATGGAGCATTGCCATCAATCACAGGGTCCCATAGCAGATGTTCAAATGTGTCATTTACACGAAATACATTAGCATCACCAACGATATCTCTAATTTTGTCATTTGCTCGAAAAGCATTAATAGCAGAAATATTTGCAATTTGCTCTTCTGTCATTCCTTTGCGGTCGGTGTCATGGACAACTTTGAAAGGAATACTCAGCTTGGATAAAATTCTTGCTATAGCTAGTATCGTCCACTTTCCTCCTGCGGAGACTATAGTTGTATCTTTAATTAAATCCTTACTTATCCCTAATTTATCGCATAACTCAGATGAAAATCTAAGTATGGCAACTTCGGTGTCACCTTCGACAACAACAACTCGTTTGGCAAAAAATGCTTCACATACAGTCGGATGAAAATCTAATGCTGCTCTAAGCATTTCCCTTTCATCATATTCTTCACCTACATGGAAAATTGAATCATCAATTTCATGAACCGTCCTTGCACCCTCATTATTATCTTTTATGAGTTTTAGGGATGATGGATTTTCAGCGATATCAATTAAAAAAGGTGAGTGAGTACTGACGATAACTTGATAAGAGGAATTTGAAGATTTATCTCTAAGTTTATCTCTTAATAATCTCATTAGATGCGGGTGGATGTATAACTCTGGTTCTTCGTATAAAATTATAGTAGACCTTCGAGATTCAGTCACTTCGAACAATGCATTAGATTCTAAAAGTGCATATGCCAGAGCCCTTTGAACCCCACTTCCCTGATACTCAAGTTGAGTTTCTAATTTATCTTCAATAACTAACGTCGCTGCTTTCATCAATGCAGCATTAATATCTATATCAGTGAGGCTCAATTTTACTTTGGATTTCAGATCCATAACTTGGTTAAGTGAATCAGTAATTGATTCCATTAACTCCTGAAGTCCTTCGATAAGCTCGCCATCCAATTCACCTTTCATTTTTTTATGTAACTGGTCAAGTGAGGATGTATATTGTTCGAATGATGAATCAGCCTGTAAAACAGGATATACTCTATTTGAAAATAAAAATCCAAACGGAGTGCCTTTTTGAGATTTAAGATCATCTTCAATTTTAAAGCATGCAGGGATGTATAGAACGTGTGGTAATGCTTGTTGTAAGCTATTTTTAAAATTAATACCATCTGACGTCCAACACAAATCAGATGTGACTTTTTCAGGGTGTCGTTCTTTAATTATGCCAATAACATCATTTTGCATTTCTTTGTAGGCTTTGCTGTTATTGCAATCAAGTTCGCGGATAATATCCAAAAGCCATGGGATAGATCTTGCTGCAACGATTGATGTCGTGAAATCCTCTATGCTTTCTTTATTATAATAAGCTTCATAAGAAGGAACGCCCATACATTCATTATCATAATCCCATTTGGTCTTGACTCGAATTTTTAATTTACCATCATGAATTAAATTAGATATTGCGGGCTTCGATATTTCAGAGTCTTGAATATCATAAAACGTACCGGTGATGATCATCTCATCATTACTTGCTGTACGGAATGGCCAATCTTCAGAGGTGGGGTTGGTCGTATCAACAAGAATTTTAATTGCTTTAAGTATTGTCGATTTTCCAATGTTATTTGAACCAATTAAAGTTGTAAAATTCTCAAGATTGATTGAAGCAGAAGATATGCCTCTAAAATTTTGAATGTCAATGCGAATTAGTTTCATATTTTAGCTGTGTTTAGATAAAAAGGGAGTTACCTCATTAACATATTCTTTGAATCGACGCTCGGGAATCTCTTAAAAGTGTGATGTGTGTGCGATTTTATTAAATGCTGCAATTATTGTGCAATATGCTACGAATTCGATTTCTAGTGTCATGTAGAATAAGCTATACCCTTATAGGTTCTCCCAGCCCAATACCTAGCTCGCGATTTTTCGGTACCGAATGCTTTCAATCATATGCGATAAAATCAATCTTCCCACACCGCATTTAAATTACTGCAAAACCAATCCTACTATCAGTGCAATCACATTTGACTTCATCACCGCAATAATAGAGTTTAGTTACTTCGTGATTAACTTTCATACATAGCCCACGCTTCCGCATGTCGGCTCTTCGCTCTTAACGGACATTCAACAAACAGCGCTGTACTTTGCGTAAGGCCGAAATCCTGCTTCTTATCCAGCAGAACTCCGGCCTCCCATCACCCGCCTCAATGCGCCGAAATATACGGCTCCTTCACAAACTCAGCCAGCAGCCAGACCATATCATGCAGTAGCCCGGTGAGTTCTTTCGCCACGCCCGCAGGCAGTGTCCCGTCCATCACCGCCAGCGTTAACGCTACGGCATAGTCTACTTGCAGCGTCGTCTCCTGCCAGCAGTCCGGCACGCAGGAGGTCATCTTTTCCCCTGCAATCAATTGTTCAACCAGATACGAAGGTAGTTCGTCATCGCAGCATTCCCGCAGCCGCTTCAGCGCAGCCAGCAATCGCTCACAGAGCGTGGCAAACGTCACCGCATCGTCAGTTTCCACCAGCACGCTCACATACGCAGTGCAGGCGTCAGCCAACTCGAAGAGATCCGCAGAATCGGGAAGTTGCAGGTGGAGAAGGTGATAAACAGCGCTTTCCTCAGAAAGTGCGTAAGTCAGGGTAGGGATAGTTGTCATGTAGTATTCCTTTTCAAAAAAAATCCAGACCACCACATAAGTTCCTACGCTCATGGGTGGTAGCGCTGACGGAGGTAGGAATGCCGCACATGACAAAACGGCCAACCTTTCGGTTGCTCCGCCAGCGCGACCGTATTTTAACGGGATGAGCGCTGTCGCGACAAAAATAATTGCCGAGTCATGTTAAACGGGTTCCTACGCCCGGTTACGGATGTGCCGCAACGCAGGCACTTTACGGCGGCGAAAAAAGGATGAAAAGAGATGCCCCTGAATTACATAAGGTTGCTTGCAGCTTTGCGAGGCGGCTTCCAGAAGGGCATTGCCGGGTGGCGGCTACGCCTTACCCGGCCTACAAAACCTAACACTACACCTCCCCGCGACACGAACCGTAGGCCCGCGCAAGCGCAGCGCCGCCGGGCACAGTTTGCACCGCCGTAACTCCTTACGCAGACCTTTTCATTTTGCTCAACCCTTCTAATAACGCCTGCGTCGCGCGGGAAGATTTGCCCGCCTGCGAACAAACCACCCCAAACTCCCGGCACAGCGAAGGCATCACGGGCACGACGCACAAACCGCGTAATTCACCCGGCAGGGCGGATTCGGGTATAAGCGCGACGCCCATGCCTTCGCGTACCAGCAGGCAGGCGCTGATCCAGTCGCGGACGGTCACGCGTACGTCAGACAACCGCAAGCCTGCCTGTTCCATCAGGCTTTTTCCATTAACGGCACAACCGCCTGTAGCGAGTACAAAAGGCTGGTCTGCCAGTTCCTCAAGGGTGATGCCGCGTGCGCGTGCATAACGAGCCTGGTGGTGACTGGCCGGCAGCACCGCGACCCACGCATCTTGTCCTAAGATCGCTTCAGCGCGTCCGGGAGTAGGGTTCATGACCACGCCCAGATCAACCGTATCTGCTGCAATCCATTCCTCGACTTCCTGGTCCGTCCCTTCCAGTACAACCACCTCGATTTCAGGATGCAGCCGCTTAAATTCCCGCAGCAGTCCTGGCAAAAATGTGGATGTCACCGAAGGAAAGCTGGCTAGACGAATGCGCCCGCCATTCAGCCCCCGGCTCTCATCCGCCAGTACGCGGATGGCGTCCAGCCGCGCCAGCATACTTCTTGCTTCTTTAACAACCCGCTCACCCAGGGCAGTTACGCCGATGTGCCGACGCTCACGCGTGAATACCGCAAATCCTAATGAGGCCTCTAACTGGGCGATCGCCTGGCTGGCACCCGACTGCGTCATGCCAACCTCTTCAGCGGCACGCGAAATATTACTGGCATCGGCCACTGCAACCAGTAAGCGCCAGTGCAAAAGATTCATCATTGGTATCAGTAGCTCAGCTAATAGATAATTTATGAATCATTAATTTTACAGTGAGAGAGGCTTTAAGCACAGTGTAGGCAAACCGAATCTTTATCACTTAGCCGCTTTAACGGAGAGATTATGAAACTCTATTACGCCCCGGACACCTGTTCACTCTCACCCCATATCGTGCTTCGCGAACTGGCGATTGAGTTTGAACTGGTTAAAGTGGACAACAGGAGCAAGCTTACCGCTGACGGGCGCGACTTCCTGACCATTAACCCTAAAGGGTATGTCGCTGCGCTTGAGTTGAATGACGGGAAAATACTGACCGAAGGGCCAGCGATTTTGCAGTACCTCGCGGACCTCAAGCCGGAGAGGGGGCTGGCACCGCGAGCAGATAGCTGGGAGCGGGTACGGCTTCAGGAATGGCTTAACTTTATCACCAGTGAAATACACGCCGGATCGGCACCTCTTTTCAACCGCGCGCTGCCCGAAGAGGTCAAAACTATTTTTCGCGAGAAGCTGTTCAGGCGGTTCGATTTTCTTCAGGAGACGCTCTCCACAAGCGCTTATCTGACGGGAGCGTCATTCAGCGTGGCAGATGCCTATCTTTTCACCGTGCTGGGGTGGGCCAGGTTCTTCGCCATTGAGCTGAGCCCCTGGCCTGCGTTGCTGGAATACAGGGAAAAAATCAGTGCCCGTCCAGCGGTGCAGGCCGCATTAGTTGCGGAAGCGACTCAGTAAGACGCTAAAGCGGGTTTTTGCCGATCGTGAGTGAATATCTGCCATTTTATGTCCGACGTGCTCAGGGTAAAGACGGCAGTGGCCAGCGTGTTCTCTTCATCCGGGTCCTGTGGCGAGAGACGATAAATCGGGAGCGCGGGATCATGCTGGTCTGAAAGAATACCCAGTGCTGCCGCACCATCAAGGTGAGATTGCGTCTCCAGCCAGGCGTTTAGCCGCTGCTGGCGTGACCGGGAGCTGTCAGTGATCACCTGCTCAACCGCATCAAGCTGAGGGTGGATAAGGTGATTAGCATGGGCGAAAACCTCCCGCAGCGGCATAACGGAACAGCCTGTTCCCGTAGCCTCCACGCTAAACAGTCGGCTGTCTCCCATTTGTCCCACCGTATGGTGAAATGCACCGGCGCGTGGCTCGGTCGTCAGGATGGAGATGGCTTCAGCAAGCGTGGCGGCATTCAGCGCGGCGCGGGCTAATACCTGACGCGGTATGCCGCGTGGACGGTGCAAAGCGCGTATGTTATTCACCGTATTCACCACGCCCTTTTCGTTTACGGCGAAGGTATGTCCGCAAATCGATCCCGGGTAGGCAAAACTGGTAAACGCCAGGCCGTCATCCGGGGTAATGCTGACGATGGCGCAGTCATGCCGAAGCTGTGGGAAACCGTCTTCATTATGCGCAATAATCAGCTCTCCCTCAGCGGTGCTTCCCGCTACTGTGGTACAGCCGTCAGAGGTCGAGCGCACCAGATCGCCGCGGCAGTTCCAGGCAAACACCTCATCAAACGGTGCTTCCAGACCCTCGGCTAATCCCTCCAGTTCCTGCCAGATAAGGGGATACTGAGACTGGACCAGCGAGCGCATGCTCCGGGTCTGTTCTGCGTCTTTCATGGCGGTAACGGTTTGCCACAACGCCGTTTGCGTCAGTTTTGCATGCCAGGCTTCGCGGCCGAACGCGCCAAGCGCCTGACCTACTGCAAAAGCGGAACCACGAATGTCGATTTTTTTCATAGTGTTATCATTCACTTCTGTTCAGGATACGTGTTGCAAAAATTCTTTCAGGCGTGGATTGGGACTGCTATTCAGCAGCATATCAGGTGGACCATCTTCGGCAATGGTGCCGCCATCAATAAAGATTAGCCGCGATGCCACATCGCGGGCGAAGCCGATTTCATGGGTCACAATCACCATGGTCATGCCTTCTTCGGCCAGCGAGCGCATGACTTTCAGTACCTCATGCCGTAATTCGGGGTCCAGCGCTGAGGTCGGCTCATCGAACAGCATCATTTTCGGTTTCACCGCCAGAGCTCTGGCAATGGCCACGCGTTGCTGCTGACCGCCAGAGAGCTCTGATGGGTAGTGGCTGGCGCGTTCGCGTAAGCCAACGCGGTCCAGTAACGCGAGTGCCTGTTCCCGCGCGGCAGCTTTGCTCTGTTTGCGTACGCGAACCGGACCAAACATCACATTCTCCAGCGCCGTCAGATGGGGAAACAGATGGAACTGCTGAAACACCATCCCGGCTTCACGGCGGATATCACACTCGTTAGCGTGAGGATCGGTAAGATGCATTCCCGCTACCAGCAGCGTGCCGGAGGAAATTTCCTCCAGCTTATTAATGCAGCGCAGCAGCGTCGACTTACCCGACCCGGAAGGGCCGATGATCACCACCACTTCGCCGGCGTCAATTTTTAAATTGATGTCGTGCAGCACCTGAGTGGCGCCGAAATTTTTCGACACTGCGCTAAACTCAACCATGCTCATAAAATATGGATCCTCTTCTCCAGTTGCTTCAGCAAGAAACTCAGGCACAGCGTCACCAGCAGGTAGATCATTGCCACGGCGGTCCAGACTTCCAGCGCGCGAAAATTACCGGCAATAATTTCTTGCCCCTGACGAGTCAATTCCGCTACACCAATCACAATAAACAGCGAGGTGTCTTTAATACTGATAATCCACTGATTACCTAACGCCGGGATCATACGGCGCAATGCCAGCGGCATAATGACATGCCATAGCGTGCTGCGTTGGGATAATCCCATTGCCAGGCTGGCCTCTCTAAATCCTTTATTAATTGAGAGGATCGCCCCTCGGGTGATTTCTGCAATATAGGCACCCGAGTTAATCACAATGGTCGTAATGGCCGCGGTTACCGGGTCGATATGAATCGGTAGCACCATGGGGAGTGCGAAGTAAATAAACATCACTTGCACCATAATAGGCGTTCCGCGGATTAACTCGACAAAGATTAACGAGACTGTCTTTGATATTTTCCCTCCGAGCGCCCGGCAGGTTCCCGCCAGCAGGCCAATAACAAAACCACCCAATAAACCTGATAGTGAAATAACCAGCGTCAGCTGTAGCCCTTGCAACAACAGCGGCAGGGACTCCCAAATATATTTACTGTCGAAATTCATCATGTTACCCGTTAAGATGCAACGAGGTCGGATCGTTCCGACCTGGCGGGATTATTTTGGCTGTTTAGCAAACCACTTCACGTAAATCTTGCTGTAAGTTCCGTCTGCACGTAACGCCTGCAGCGCTGCGTTGATCTTTGGCGTCAGATTGCTGTTTTTCTGCATCGCAAAGCCGTACTGCTGCGGCAGAATGCTGTCAGTTTCGCCGGTTGATTTCACTTTTCCATCACCTGCCGTTTTTACGTAATAGAGCACGTTGGGGGAATCATGCACCACGGCGTCAAGGTTACCTGCCTGCAAATCAAGATAGGCGTTATCAATATTCGGGAATTCGACATAATTCGCCTTATATTTGCTTTTCATAAAGCTGGCCGCCGCCGTTCCCTGCTTTAATCCTACTTTCTTTCCTGCTAAATCGCTGAATTTAGTAATGGTATTGTCGCTGCTTTTAACCGCCATTAATAAATCAGCATCATAATAACCGTCGCTGAAATCGACGACCTGTTTACGCGCGTCGGTTATTGTAATGCCCGCCATGGCGACATCCAGATTCCGTGATTGCAACCCCGGAATTAGCCCGCCGAAGTCCATCGGGCGTAATTCGTAGCTGACATTCATTTTTTTAGCGATGGCATCCCACAAATCAATATCGAAGCCGACGTATTTATCGCCTTGTTTAAATTCAAAGGGGACAAACGCGGTATCAACGCCAACCGTTAATTTATCCTGCGCTTGTGCCACAAAACTGGCGGAGCAAGCGACCAGCGCTAACGTAACTTTTAATTTAGTCAATAATCCGGACATAATAACCCTCGGCGTCAGTGAAGTAGCGTGCATGAATGTCACCCGGCGAAATACATCGGCGGGGTGGGAAAATAAAACGTTGATATGCAGGGCGCACTTTCATGCGCCAAATTTAAAGCGAAAACTTATGCGGAAATAATCTCATCCCAGGTGTCGGGTACCGGCGTCTGTGCGCCGTTCATCATCATTGAGAGAAAACTGTAATAACCATTGATTCCGATCAGATCTACCACGCCTTTCTCGCCCCACAGCGCGATAGCGTGCTGCCAGGTGGCATCGCTGACCTTCTGCTGCTCATGTAACTCCTTACAAAAGTGATAAATCACCCATTCATCCGGCTGCAGATCCTCTGGAAGACGTTTTTCATTAATCGCCTGCACCGCCGCAGCAGAAATACCCCTCTCACGCGCTATCGGCGCATGAATCGCCCACTCTACAGGCTGCGACCAGTGCCGCGCGGTCATCAAAATCGCCAGTTCCGACAGGCGCTGTCCCAGCGCGCTGCGATAACGCAGGTATTCTCCCATGCGTTGTGCATGGGCCATCAGCTCTGGGCTGCGCAGCAGCGGCTCGAAAGGGGGCAGCAGCGCACCGCGGGGCCCGTTGATTATCTCTTCGGCCAAAGTACGCTGTTGGTCGTCCCACTCATGTTCCGCCAGCGGCGGTAAACGATTGATCATAATCTGCTGGTCTCTTCGCGAATCACGGTGTTCAGCGTCTCCACCACAAAGTCGAGCTGGCCAGGCGTGACAATAAACGGTGGCGCGATCAGGATATGGTCGCCATATTGCCCGTCAATTGTTCCACCCATTGGATAGACCATCAGCCCACGTGACATACAGTTTGCTTTGATTGCTGCATGCAGCTTCAGGGCAGGATCGAAGGGGGTTTTGCTGGCTTTATCGCGTACCAGCTCAACGCCGGCAAACAAGCCGCGTCCACGCGTATCACCGACGTGCGGTAATTCCCCCAGTACCTCACGCAATGCGTTGTGCAGGTAAGCCCCCTGTTGCTTAACCGCCTGCAGCAAATTATCGCGCGCAATCACCTGCTGCACTGCCAGGGCTGCGGAAGCGGCGGTCGCGTGACAAATGTAGGTGTGCCCGTGCTGGAACAGACCGCTACCGGCCTGCAGGGCTGAGACAATCTTCTCGCTCGCTAATACTGCGCCAATCGGCTGATAGCCGCCTCCCAGCCCCTTCGCGATCGTCACCAAATCCGGCACCACATCATCCTGTTCAAAGGCGTGCAATGTGCCGGTGCGTCCCATGCCACACATGACTTCATCCGCGATATAGAGGATGCCGTATTTATCACACAGGTTGCGTACACCTTTAAGATAGCCCGGGGTAGGCGGGGAGGCGCCAGTGGTGGCCCCTACCACGGTTTCTGCACAGAAACCAATAATGGTGTCGGGACCGGCCTCAATGATAGCCTGCTCCAGCTCGTTGAGCAGACGCGTGGTGTATTGCTGCTGGGTTTCGTCTGCGCGGCGGTCGCGATACTCATTGCAGGCCGAAACGCGGATCACGTCGATCAACAAGGGAGCAAACTGGCGGCGGCGCCATTCGTTGCCTCCCACTGCGAGCGCCCCAAGGGTATTGCCATGATAGCTCTGTTTACGGGCGATAAATTTGGTGCGCGACGGCTGGCCGATCTCAACAAAATACTGACGCGCCAGCTTGAGCGCGGTTTCGACCGCTTCCGAACCGCCCGAAACGAAATAAGCATAGTTAAGATCGCCTGGCGCCGTACGCGTCAACTGTTCAGCAAGCTGTTCAACGGTGTCGCTGGTAAAAAAACTGGTATGGGCATAGGCCAGTTGATCGATCTGGCGATGCATCGCAGCCAGCACGTCAGGATGCGCGTGACCTAAACAGGACACGGCGGCGCCACCGCAGGCATCCAGATACTGTTTTCCCTGTGCATCGAAAATGTACGCCCCCTGGGCGCGTACCGCCACGGCAGGCGTGTTGCGTAGACTGCGGTGAATAATATGGCTCATGCTGGTCTTGCTCCTGAATACGCTGTGCTAATGAAGCGCATCTTGCAGGATCCATTTGTATCACGTCAATTTCATTTTTGATACAAGTGCATTCTGTTTTCTTATGCCAGATGCATATGAATCATTTTTCAGGGTTTTCCGGGCGCCACATAGGCGCCAGAGTCATTAAGATAGCGTTCAGCATTTTCGATTTTATTCACTGCGTCCCGACCATGGCGCGCGACCAGCATCGCCAGTAAACACTCGGCGAGGCCCATGCCAGACACCACAGAAGGGAAAAACGACGGGCTGTCGATAGAGAACAGCAGCGTGCAGTCGGCGGCCTGTGCTAATGGCGAGACGGGAGAATCCGTGATGGCGACGATTGTCACGCCCGCCTGCTGAGCCGCGCGCAGGACATCGAGCGACTCACGTGAATAGGGCGCAAAGCTGGTGAGTAACAGGCAATCTTGTGCTGTTAATTCGCGGGTGAACACCTCGATATTGCTCGCCAGCCCATCAATGAGCGAGACTTGCCGATTGAACAGTCGATAGACATAAAACAGCGACCATGCGATAGGGAAACTGGCCCGGAAGCCGCAAATATAGACATTCTCGGCCGCGTCCAACAGCGATACAGCCTGCTCCATGGCCTGATGGTTTTCATGCTGTGTAAAAGCCAAATTTCTCTGATGTGCCTGAAATACCTCTTCATACAGCTGCGGCTGAGTGCCTTTGGCGATCAGTTTCTCGGCTTTGGAGACATATGTATCATTGCGCAGCCCGAGTTCATCAATGAAAGCGTCCTTGAGTTCACCCCAGCCGTTGTAACCCAATCGCTGCGCCAACCGCAGCAACGTGGCGGGTTTTACACCGGCTTCACTGGCGAAGGCACGCATTGATAGCACAACCAATTGATTGGTATTCTGTAGCGAGAACTCGGCAGCACGCTGTAATTCTGCAGACAACTCGCTGAATGTACTGACAATATTTTCCCTTGGATTCATAGCAAATAGTCCCGCTCTTTAAGGTTAGCGCTGCTGTCGTTAGCGTACGTTCGATCTTCACAGACCGAACGGGTTCGCGTTGTCCCGGAAACGGATGATGAAAACACAGAGTCAATAAGTCAACGGGGAGCTGAACAGGGATTATCAGTCAGGCTATTTTTCATTCAAATAGATATCAGGCCGCGTAATCGTCCATGCATAGTTTTTTCTGTTAACGGGCTCGTAGCCAAATTTTTCATAGAGCCAGGGTGCAGTCGTGGTAAATAACATGATCCTGCGAAGCTGCTCAAACACAGGGTGATGATGTATGCATTCCATAACCCATCTTCCAAGCCCTTTGCCCTGATGTTCTTCAAGGATATAGACATCGCAAAGGTAGGCGAAGGTCGCATAATCTGTTATCAGACGCGCGAAACCAATCTGGTGTTCATTATGATAAAGGCCAAAGTTAAGACTGTTTTCTATTGAGGCAGAAACAATGTCCAGGTGAATGCCTTTTGCCCAGGTTGACCTCGTCAGATATTGATGAATAGCCTGTACATCAAGCTTTTCTCTGTCTGTACTCACCAGATAGTTATTCTTATAGCATTCGTATTTCTCTGAAACCTGATAGGGTTTTCTGTGAAGCATAGCTTCGCTCCTCGCTCATTCCAGCCCTTCAATATTCGACTTAACCGCTTTCAGCGTCCTTTTACGGATCCAGCCGCTCCCGGCCCGTATTGCCAGCCAGTAGGCTGCCATTTTGAGTTGAGTACGTTTGTCCGGACAATAGACGAAGGTTTCCGTACAGAGTTCATGTTGACCTGGCGCCAGTTCCGTTACCTGGTAGCGCAGCAGCAATGTCGCGCTACCCGGCGCGGCTGGCGACTGAAAAGCCATGGCGTCCGGTGCGTTTTCCAGACCGAAATTAGTCCGCCAGAATTGTCCTTTTAAGCCATAGCAGAGTTCTGATGCAGAGTTTTTCAACAGGGTAAAACTGTGCAGGCCAAAGTTGCTGATTGAGTCAGCCTGCTGATTACGTAGTAATTTTTGCGGTAATTGCCGTAAAGCCATCAGTCGACGAATCACGGCATCTTGCCGGACGTCAAAGTTTGCAATCAACGGCAGAATATTTTCAGGATGCGCGGTATGAATGACCGCTCGGTGTTTTTCATGAAACTGGAACTGGGGGAGAAAAGCGGGAACATCCTGCCACTGAGCAAGCGCTTTGCGGGTAACGAAGCCGGGGTTCAGCATTCCTCTTCCTTGTCATCCTTTGAGTCCTGCCAGAGTAACAGATGGTTTGCGGCAGACAATTACCAGGAAAGCGTAGTACCGAAGCGTGCATCAGTAAGACCTTTACCGTTCCAGGATCCCGTGATTTGACAACAAAGGCTGACTTGCCGGGTGGCGGCTACGCCTTACCCGGCCTACAAACCAGCAGCGCTGCGCCGTCACCCCTCGCTCATCATCGCCAGAAACCGCTTCACCGTCCGCGAGCGTTCAAAGCGTCGCCAGCAGAGCGCGATATCGGTATAAAGCTCCGGTGAGCTTAGCGCGTGGTAGGTGACATTCGGCGGAGAAATGGCCGCCATCGACTTCGGCACCAGCGCGAAGCCGCCGCCGGCGGAAACCATGCTCAGGGAGGATGAAAGCTGTGACGACTGCAGCGCGTGCTGCACGTCAATCCCGGCCCGTTCGCAGCAGCCGTGAACCCGTTCGTATAGCCCCGGCGCGACCTCCTGCGGGAACAGCACCACCGGCGTATCCCGAAGCTGCTCTAACGCCAGCGAATCGCACGTCGCCAGCGGATGGTCGCGATGCAGCGCCACCACCATCGGCTCCCGGTCGAGGACTTTTAACTCGAACGCCTTGCTGCTCTCACACGGCAGGCGCACGAAGGCAATATCCAGTTCCCCCTCCGCCAGCATCGTCGTCAGCGACGACATATTGGCTTCCACCTGGTGAACCTGCACCGCCATGTTCTGCACCTGAAACTGACGGATCAGCGCGAAAATTTTGGGATGAAAAGCGTCGGAGCTGGTAATCCCAATCGACAGGCTGCCGTTCAGCCCGCGCGCGATGCCGCGGGCTTTCTCCAGCGCGGCGTCGCTCAGCGCCAGGATCTTGCAGGCGTCCTCGTAGAAGGCTTCTCCCGCTTCGGTCAGCTCCACGCCCCGCGTCAGGCGTCTGAACAGCGGCGTGCCCACTTCCTCTTCGAGCCGTTTGATCTGCTGACTCAGAGGAGGCTGTGAAATACCCAGCGCTTCGGCCGCCCTGGTGAAGTGTCGCTCGCGTGCAACCGCGACAAAATACCGCAGATAACGAAGTTCCATATCAAAAACGTCTCAAACCACCATGGATTCTATATTGGAACTCTCTGCTGAATCGGGTCAACATTTATTTAACCTTTCTAAATAAAGTTGAAGAGGACGAGCGTGATGATGCATTCATCTGCCTGCGACTGTGAGGCCAGCTTGTGCGAGACCCTGCGCGGGTTCTCCGCCCAGCATCCTGACAGCGTGATCTATCAGACATCGCTAATGAGCGCCCTGCTAAGCGGCGTGTACGAGGGGGAGACCACCATCGCCGATCTGTTGGCACACGGTGATTTTGGTCTGGGCACCTTCAACGAGCTGGACGGCGAAATGATTGCCTTCAGCAGCAAAGTGTACCAGCTGCGCGCCGACGGCAGCGCCCGGGCGGCGAAGCCGGAGCAGAAAACGCCGTTCGCGGTGATGACCTGGTTCCAGCCGCAGTACAGGATAACCTTCAATGCGCCGGTCAGCCGTCAGCAGATCCACGACGCGATCGACCAGCAAATCCCCTCCGACAACCTGTTCTGCGCGCTGCGCATCGACGGCAACTTCCGCCATGCCCACACCCGCACCGTGCCGCGCCAGACGCCGCCGTACCGCGCGATGACCGACGTGCTGGACGACCAGCCGGTGTTCCGCTTTAACCAGCGCGAAGGGGTGCTGGTCGGGTTCCGCACGCCGCAGCATATGCAGGGCATCAACGTGGCGGGCTATCACGAGCATTTCATCACCGATGACCGTCAGGGCGGGGGACATCTGCTCGACTACCAGCTGGAGAGCGGCGTGCTCACCTTCGGTGAAATTCACAAGCTCATGATTGACCTGCCCGCCGACAGCGCGTTTTTACAGGCCAACCTTCACCCCAGCAATCTTGATGCAGCGATCCGTTCCGTCGAAAATTAACAGGAGAACTACCGTGAACAGTGAGAAACAGTCACGTCAGTGGGCGCACGGCGCCGATATGGTTGTCGGCCAGCTGGAAGCGCAGGGCGTGAAGCAGGTGTTCGGCATCCCGGGTGCGAAAATCGACAAGGTCTTTGACTCCCTGCTGGACTCCTCCATCGAGATCATCCCGGTGCGCCACGAGGCTAACGCGGCGTTTATGGCGGCGGCGGTAGGGCGGCTGACCGGCAAGGCCGGGGTCGCACTGGTCACCTCCGGGCCGGGCTGTTCCAACCTGATCACCGGCATCGCCACCGCCAACAGCGAGGGCGACCCAGTGGTGGCGCTGGGCGGGGCGGTGAAGCGGGCGGATAAAGCCAAGCTGGTGCACCAGAGCATGGACACCGTCGCCATGTTCAGCCCGGTCACCAAATACGCTGTAGAAGTCAGCTCGCCGGACGCGATTGCCGAGGTGGTATCGAACGCGTTTCGCGCCGCCGAGCACGGCAGGCCGGGGGGCGCGTTCGTCAGCCTGCCGCAGGATATTGTCGACCAGCCCGCGACGGGGGCGATTTTACCCGCCAGCGGCCCGGCGCTGATGGGCCCGGCGCCGGAATCCGCCATTAACGACGTGGCGAAACTTATCGAGAACGCCAAAAATCCGGTTATCTTACTCGGCCTGATGGCCAGCCAGCCCGCGAACAGCGCCGCGCTGCGCACGCTGCTGGAGAAAAGCCGCATTCCGGTGACCAGCACCTATCAGGCCGCCGGGGCGGTAAACCAGGAGCACTTCACCCGCTTCGCCGGACGCGTCGGCCTGTTCAATAACCAGGCGGGCGACCGGCTGCTGCACCTGGCGGACCTGATTATCTGCATCGGTTACAGCCCGGTGGAGTACGAGCCGTCCATGTGGAACAGCGGCGACGCCACGCTGGTGCACATTGACGTGCTGCCCGCCTATGAAGAACGTAACTACGTGCCGGATCTGGAGCTGGTGGGGGACATCGCCGAAACCCTGAACCTGCTCGCTAACCGCATCGATCGTAAGCTGGAGCTGAGCCAGCGGGCATCAGAGATTCTGGTCGATCGCCAGCATCAGCGCGATCTGCTCGACCGACGTGGCGCGTCGCTCAACCAGTTTGCCCTGCATCCGCTGCGCATCGTGCGCGCCATGCAGGACATCGTGAATAACGACGTAACGCTCACCGTGGACATGGGCAGCTTCCACATCTGGATCGCCCGCTACCTCTACAGCTTCCGGGCGCGTCAGGTGATGATCTCCAACGGTCAGCAGACCATGGGCGTCGCGCTGCCGTGGGCGATCGGCGCGTGGCTGGTGAATCCGGGGCGCAAAGTGGTGTCCGTCTCCGGCGACGGCGGCTTCCTGCAGTCGAGCATGGAGCTGGAAACCGCGGTGCGCCTCAACGCCAACGTGCTGCACATCATCTGGGTGGATAACGGCTACAACATGGTGGCGATTCAGGAAGAAAAAAAATACCAGCGTCTTTCCGGCGTCGAGTTCGGCCCGGTCGATTTCAAAGTGTATGCCGACGCGTTCGGCGCGAAGGGCTTTGCCGTGGAGAGCGCCGAGGCGCTCGAGCCGACGCTGCGCGCGGCAATGGATGTCGACGGCCCCGCCGTGGTGGCCATTCCCGTCGACTACAGCGATAACCCGCTGCTGATGGGCCAGCTCCATCTCAGCCAGATTTTGTGAATCAATATAAGGACAGAGAAATGCAAAAAGTTGCTCTCGTAACGGGCTCAGGCCAGGGGATTGGTAAAGCGATTGCGCTTCGCCTGGTGAAGGACGGCTTTGCCGTCGCCATCGCCGACTATAACGACGCGACGGCGAGAGCCGTTGCCGACGAAATCATCCGCAACGGCGGCAACGCCGTCGCCGTGAAGGTCGATGTTTCTGACCGCGAGCAGGTGTTTGCGGCGGTGGAGAAAGCGCGTACCGCGCTGGGCGGCTTCGACGTGATCGTTAACAACGCCGGGGTTGCGCCGTCTACGCCCATCGAATCCATCACGCCGGAGATTGTCGACAAGGTCTACAACATCAACGTGAAAGGGGTGATCTGGGGCATTCAGGCCGCAATTGACGCGTTTCGTAAAGAGGGGCACGGCGGCAAGATCATCAACGCCTGCTCCCAGGCGGGACACACCGGTAACCCGGAGCTGGCCGTCTACAGTTCCAGCAAGTTCGCGGTGCGCGGCTTAACCCAGACCGCCGCGCGGGATCTCGCGCCGCTGGGGATCACCGTTAACGCCTACTGCCCGGGCATCGTCAAAACGCCGATGTGGGCGGAGATCGACCGTCAGGTGTCCGAGGCGGCGGGTAAACCGCTCGGCTACGGGACCGAAACCTTTGCCAAACGTATTACGCTTGGCCGCCTGTCCGAGCCGGAAGACGTCGCCGCCTGCGTTTCATACCTCGCCGGGCCAGACTCTGACTATATGACCGGCCAGTCCTTATTGATCGACGGTGGAATGGTGTTCAACTAAATACTAATAAGCTCTGACATGAGTTTTCCCCTGCCCCCGTGCAGGGGCTTTTTTTTGTCTCCTCCGCCATTGTGCATTACACTGCGCGCTGCAAAACTTTAGTCATTACGATCTGACAGGCGGTAACAGCGATGAACGGTACAATCACAACGTGGTTTAAAGATAAAGGCTTTGGATTTATCAAAGATGAAAACGGCGATAACCGCTATTTTCATGTGATTAAGGTCGCGAACCCCGATCTGATTAAGAAAGATGCCGCGGTGACCTTCGAGCCAACCACCAACAATAAAGGCCTTTCCGCCTACGCGGTGAAGGTGATCCCCGAAAGCAAGCACCTCTATATTGCGGGCGAGCGCGTGAAGCTCACCTCGATCAAATCCTTCGTGGTGTTCAGCGAAGAAGAGCCGGTTGATGCCAAAATCGACAAAGAGAACGCGGTGCTGTCGGTCGGGCTACTGATGAATAGCATCAAGCCGAAGTCCGATAAAAAGCCGGGCGAAACGCGTTCGGTGAAGAAGCTGGCGATCACCACCTTCCAGAATACGACGCTGATCTTCACCGAAGATGAGATCGACATCGATGCCACGGTGAAGCTGCTGAAGTGAATTTTTGCCGGGTGGCGGCTGCGCCTTACCCGGCCTACCAAACCCGTGCGGCGCTCGCCGCCACACGGTTTATCCCATCCTGTGCTCGCCCCTTAACATCGCCTCCCGGTCAAACACACGCTGGATCTCCCCGTGCGCCATAAACGCTGCCCGGTCGGACATATGCGCAACCACGTCCGCGTCGTGGCTCACCAGCAGATAGGTCATGCCGTGCTCGACTTTCAGGCGGTTGAGCAGGTTAAGGATCTCCGCCTGCACCGACATATCCAGCGCCGAAGTGGGCTCGTCCAGCAGGAGTAGCTGCGGGCGCAGCAGCAGCGCGCGGGCAATGGCAACGCGCTGGCGCTGGCCGCCGGAAAGCTGATGCGGATAACGTTTACCCGCGTCGGCGGAAAGCCCCACCTGCCGCAGCGCATCTGCCACCTTTTCGGCAACCTGAGTTTCACCGTGGATGTTTAACGGCTCTGACAGGGTGCGCGCAACGGTGTGGTTCGGGTGCAAAGAGGCCCACGGATCCTGAAACACCATCTGCACGTTGCGGCGAAGCTCGCCTTCAAAACGTCGTCCTGGCCGTAACGCTTCTCCCAGGATCGAAATACGGCCGTTCCACTCGCGCTGCAGCCCCGCCAGCACGCGCAGAAGTGTTGATTTCCCGCAGCCGGATTCACCGATCAGGCTGAAGGTCTCGCCTTTCTCAATAGCAAAGCTGGCGGCGGAGACCGCCGTTTTCTCCCCGAAGCTCACCTGGAGCTGGTTTACGTCAACGAGAGCCATTGTTCACCTCCTTCCACGGCTGCGAGCGGTCCAGCGTCGGCAGCATCTGTCCATAGGTACTGACGTTCGGACGGCAGGTCCACAGGGTGCGCGTGTACGGATGCGTCGCCTGCGGGAGCTGGCTTGCCGCCATCTCATCGACCTTTTCGCCCTGATACATCACCAGCACGCGGTCGCAGTGCTCCGCCACCAGCGGCAGATCGTGGCTGATGAGCAGCATCGCCATCTGGCGTTCTTCGCACTGCTGCACCAGCAGTTCGAGGATCTGGTTGCGCAGGCGGGCGTCCAGTGCGGAAGTGGGTTCGTCGGCAATCAGCACCTGCGGGTTGTTGATCAGCGCCATCGCAATCATCACGCGCTGGCCCATGCCCCCGGAGAGTTCGCCGGGGTAGCGCTGGAGGACATGTTCGTTGAGTCCGACGGCGCGGATGATGTCGTGAATGCGCGCCAGGCGTTCAGCGCGGGGCAGGCGCTGATGCAGGGTCAGCGCCTCATCAAGCTGGGCGGCGACGTTTTTCGCCGGATTCAGCGCGTAGCGCGGATCCTGCAGGACCATCGCAATTCCGTTGCCGCGCAGCGCCTGCCAGCGGCGTGTGCTCAGGGTCAGCAGGTCGTTGCCGAGCACGTTAAGCCGGTTCGCGCTTACGATGCCGGGCTTACGCACCAGACCCATCAGGGCGCGGGCGGACATCGACTTGCCCGAGCCGGATTCCCCCACCAGCGCCAGCCGCTCGTTGCCAAGCGTGAAGCTCAGGTTGTTGACCACGCGCGCGGCGGGGTAGTCGATATTCAGCGCATCGACGATGACGCGGTGTTCAGTCATGCTGTGGCTCCAGTACGTCGCGCAGGCCGTCGCCCAGCAGGTTAAAGGCCAGGCTGGCAAACAGGATCGCTCCGCCCGGAATGGCGGCAATCCACCACTGGTCGAAAATCACCTGCATGCCGTCGGCAATCATCGCACCCCATTCGGCCATCGGCGGACGTGCGCCAAGGCCGAGGAAGCCCAGCCCGGCGGCCGCCAGAATAATGCCTGCAAGATCCAGCGCCAGCCGCACAATTGCGGACGGCAGGCACAGGGGCAGAATATGGTCGACCAGCAGGCGCGGGCCGCGAATGCCCATCATCCCGGCGGCGGCGAGGTAGTCGCTGTGGCGCAGGCGCTGAATTTCACTCCGGGCCTGACGCGCGTAGGCGGGCCAGGTGGTTAAGGCCAGCGCCAGCGCGCCGTTGACCAGCCCCGGGCCAAGCATCGCCACAAACGCGAAGGCGAGGATCAGGCGCGGCATCGACATCACCACGTCGGTAAAGCGCATCAGGATGCGCTCCATCCAGCCGCCGTAGTAGCCGGACAAAATCCCCACCAGCAGCCCGGCGGGCAGGGTGATAACGGTGACTAATGCCACCAGTCCGAGCGCCGGTCGCGTGCCGTAAATCAGGCGCGAAAGCAGGTCGCGCCCGTAGCTGTCGGTGCCCAGCCAGTGCTGGCCGTTTGGTGCCTGCAGGCGCGCGGCCGCGTCCTGCCAGTTCGGGTCAAGCGGCGCGAGCCACGGCGCGAACAGGGCGATCAGCACCAGCAGTACGATGGCAACCAGCCCGCAAAACGCGGCAGGGGAGCGGCGCAGGCGGCGTAAGAAAAGATAAAACGGCATCAGCGCACCCTGGGATCGGTTGCCCGCACGAGCAGGTCGGTAAGGTTATTGATCAGCACAAAGCAGACGCCAATCAGCAGCGTGCCGCCCATCACCGCGGTGGTATCGCCGGCGAACAGGGCGGTGGTGAGGTAGCGCCCGATACCCGGCCACGAGAAGACGGTTTCGGTTAATACCGCGCCCTCCAGCATGCTGGTGTAGGCCAGCGCGATCACCGTCAGCAGGGTACCGCGAATGTTCGGCAGCACGTGACGCAGCAGGATGGACATCTCCCCGGCACCCTTGGCGCGGGCGAGCAGAATGTACTCTTTGTTCATTTCGCTCAGGCAGGCGGAGCGCGTCAGGCGGGTAATGCTCGCCAGCGAGTAGTAGGCCAGCAGCATCACCGGCAGCACCAGGTGGCTGATGGCGTTGCGGAACGCCTCCCGATCGCCGGAAAGCCAGGTATCCACCAGCGCAAAGCCGGTGCGCGGCTCGACGGTGAACTGCCAGATATCGTCCAGCCTGCCGGGACCCGCGCTCCACTGCAGCTTCGCGTAGAACAGGGCCAGCATCAGCAGGCCGAGCCAGAAGATCGGCACCGAGTTGCCGAGCAGGGTGAGGGTTCTGATGACGAGATCGAGCGGTGAACCGGCGTAGCGGGCGCACAGCACTCCGGCAATCACGCCGAGTACGGCACCGATGATCAAGGCAAGGGTCGCCAGCTCCAGCGTGGCGGGGAAGGCGTGCAGCAGATCCTGCAGCACCGGCTGTCCGGTGGCGCTGGCGGTGCCTAAATCACCGTGGGCGAGGTTTTGCAGATAGTGCCAGAACTGCACGGGCAGGGGCCGATCCAGCCCGAGCTGGTGGCGAACCTGATCGTAGGTTGACTGGCTGGCGTGATCGCCGACGATCTGCAGCACGCGATCGACCGGGGAAAACGCCGAAAGCGCAAACGTGACGAGCAGCAGCCCGAAAAGCGTGAGCAGCAGGGTCAGTAGACCCTGGAGCACGCGGGTGGAAAGATGTGGCATGGGAAAACCGTTATCCTGAAAATATGCACGGACGGCTCCCTCTCCCGTTGGGAGAGGGGGAAAAGCTACTTCGTAACGCGATCGTACCAGACCATATCCGCGTTCAGCCCCTGCTGATACCCCTTCACGTTATCGCGCACCACGATCTGGGTTTTTCCCTGATCGACGAACACGTACGGCGAGCTATGCTGCAGCTGTTCCTGCATTTTCTTGTAGAGATCCAGACGCTTCGCCGGATCCGGCTCGGCTACCGCCGCCAGCGTGGCTTTGTTCAGCTCCGGAATTTTCCAGCCGTTCAGGCCCGCCACGGTGCTGGATTTACCGTCGTTCCACGCGAACGCGCTGGCGTTGGAGTGCGCGTCGAAGTAGTCCGGGATCCACAGACGGATCGCCGCCTGATGCTGCTTGGCGCGCACGCGGGCGTACACCTGGCTACCGGCCGCGGGCAGCAGATCCACCTTCACGCCGCCCTGGGCAAAGCTCGCCTGCATCGACTGGGCGATGGTGATAAACGGCGGCTTGTTCTCCACGTCGAGGGTGAAATGCGCGTCTTTAATACCCGCTTTGGCGAGGATCGCTTTCGCCTTCGCCGGGTCAAATTTAAACGGATTGTCTTCCAGCGCGCCCGGCAGGCCGACCGGCAGGAAGCTCTGATGCACAAAATACTGGCCTTTCAGCAGGTTCTTGGTGATGCCGTCGTAGTCCACCAGCCAGCGCGAGGCCTCCCAGAATGCCGGGTTGTTCAGCAGCGGGTTGGCGCTGTTGCCGGTGTTAAACACCAGGTAATTTTGCTCGGCGGACGGGATGCTCAGCACCTTCACGCCCGGCTTGCCGTCCAGGGCGCTAATCTGATCTGCACCCAGATCGCGCGCAACGTCCGCGTCACCCTGCTGGATCAGCAGGCGGCGGGAGGCCGGATCGGGGACGTTTTTAATAATGATGCTTTTCAGCTTCGGCGCACCGCCAGGGGCGGAGTCGTTGGCTTCCAGCACGATGGCCTGATGCGGCTGATAGACGCGCATTTTGAACGCGCCGCTGCCCGCCGAGTGCATTTTCAGCCACGCGTTGCCGAAGTCGTTATCCTTCACGTTCGCCGCAACCTGCTTTTCATCCACGATGGAGGCAATCGGCGTGGAGAGAATATTCAGCGCCACCGCCGGGCTCACGTCCGCCGTCCAGTGAAGCTGGAGGGTATGGTCATCCACCTTTTTCAGCTGGCTGGCGATGTTGCTGGCGTCCCAGCCCAGCACGTTGAGGATAAAGGCCGGGGATTTGTTCAGCGTCACGGCGCGGGTGTACGAGAAAATCACGTCTTCCGGGCGCAGCGGGTTGCCGGAGGCGAATTTTGCATCGGGCTTGAGCTTGATGGTCAGGGTTTTTGCTGCCGCGTCGGCGTCCCAGCTTTCCGCCAGAATCGGGGTGATTTTTTTCGGGTTATCGCGGTCCGGCTGCACCAGGCGCTGATACAGGCTCGGCACGGTCTGGATGCTGGAGAGCTCGTTGGCTTCCGCCGGGTCGAGGCTCACGATGTCATCAAGCCCCTGGGCAACAACCAGGGTGTTAGGCGGGGTAGCGGCGTGGGCAGCGCTTGAGAGCGCAGCCAGCACCAGTAACGGCAGCAATTTTTTAGTCATAGCGATCCCTGAGAAGAATATATTGTGATTGTTTTATGCTCCGCTACGTTAGGTGGTCTCTGAAATTACGCAAAGTCGAAATTCAGCTTTCCTTATGCCTTTCTGGAATAATGCATGCGCTCGGGCTATTAAAATACGCTGCTTTTCGCCCGCTTTTTAACCTGCTATAACAAACTCCTTACCTTTCAGGGAGTCAACGCCGTGCCAGAAATCAATCAACATGGTCAAACCGTTAACGATATCGTGCCTGGCTGGACGGGCGCGCGCGTCTTAACCCGCACGCCGCTGTTTGGCCAGTACTGCCGTCTGGAGGTGCTGGATGCCGATCGCCACGCGGCCGATCTCTATGAGGCGTATGCCCTGGGCGATGACAGCGACTGGACGTGGCTTGCCAGCACGCTGCCGACGAGCGTGGAAGCCACCGCGCACTGGATCGTGGCGAAGGTGATGGACGATGAGCTGGTACCGTTTGCCGTCATTGATTTACGCACCGAGCGGGCGGTGGGGCTGGTGAGCTATATGGCCAACGAACGTCTGCTGGGGTCGGTCGAAATCGGCCACGTGACCTGGTCGCGGAAGATGAAAGGCTCCCGCATCGGCACCGAAACGGTGTGGCTGCTGCTGAAAAATGCCTTTGAGCACGGCTACCGTCGGCTGGAGTGGAAGTGCGATTCCATGAACGTGGCGTCGCGCAGGGCGGCGGAGCGGCTGGGGTTTGTCTGGGAGGGACGGCTGCGCCAGAAGCTGGTGCGCAAAGGGCGCAACCGCGACAGCGATATGCTTTCTATTATTGACGGCGAATGGCCGCAAAGAGACGTAGAGCTGCGCGCGTGGCTGGCGGCGGAGAATTTTGACGACGAAGGGCGGCAGATTAAGCGGTTAGAGGCGTTTCGGTTATAAGTGTTGTGTAGGGTACATCTGAAACGGTCGATCAATCTGCGGAAATGGCAATTTCAATCAAATTGGTTTTTCCGGACTGCAGCCCCTGCGTCACCGCCGTGGCGATATCCGCGGCCTGGGTGACCCGGCAGCAGCGGATGCCCAACGCGGTGCCCAGCGACTGAAAATCAATTTGCGGGTTAATCAGATCCATCCCGATAAAACGCCCCAGCTTCGTCGAACTGTAGCCCGGCTGACCTTTCATAAAGTTCTTCAGGATGTTGTACTCCAGGTTATTCATCACGATAAAGGTGACGGGCAACGCTTCATGCGCTGCCGTCCAGAGCGCCTGCGGTGAATACAGCGAGGCGCCGTCGCCAACCAGACACACTACCGGCTCGCGCCCCAGCCCCAGCGAGTGGCCTACTGCTGCGGGCATCCCCCAGCCCAGACCGCCGCCGCGCATAAAGTAGTAACGCTGATGCTGACGATCGGAAATAAACTTGCGGACATGTCTGGCCGTGGCAATGGCCTCATCGACAATCGTCGTGCCCGGCGGAATGGCGCGGATGACTTCCCAGGCCGCCACCATCGGTGAGATAGCCGGGCGCAACCGTTCGGCGGCCAGGCGTTCTTCCTGCTGCCGCCACTCGTTTTCCCGCTCCTCGCGCGCCTGAGCCAGCAGTTGCTGGTGGAGCAGCTTGCTGGCAGCCCGGTGCTGGTCCAGTCTCGGCAGCAGGTCGCGCAGAGAGAGCTTGATGTCACCCATCACCGAGAGGCGAGTGGCATACGAGCGGCCAAGCTCGTTCATATCCGCCGAGAGCTGATACACCGCGCAGCTGTCCGGAATGGCCTCGCCCTCGCTATACAAAATGGCGATCAGGCTTCTGCCGCCGATGATAAATACGGCATCGTAGGCGTTGATAATGCTGGCAATTTCTCCTGCGGTGGTGGGCATGTTGCCCCGCCAGAGCGCGTGCTGGGTGGGAAAAGGCAAATTCAGCGGCCAGGATGAGCCGTATACGTGGGCGCTGAGCGCTTCTGCAAGCTGGACAATCTCCTGCGTCGAGCCGCTGGAGTGAACTTCATCGCCCGCCACAATCATGAGCCTGCCGGGGGAAATCGCGCTCAGCGACTGCGCCAGCTCGTCCAGCGAGCCCGCGACGGTGTGATAGTCCACTCTGGATGCCGTCTGTATCCCGGCGTCGCTTAGCTCTTCCATGACGTTCATCGGCAGAGAGAGCAGGACCGGGCCACCCGGAGGATAGCTGGCCGCGTGAAACGCGCGGCGCACCAGCACCGGGAGCTGGTCGGCGCTGGTAACCTCCTGCGCCCACTTAACCACCGGTGAGCCAATGGAGACAATGTCATCATACAGAAGCGGGTCGCGGACATAGTGCCGCGTGTCCTGCTGTCCGACGGTGACCACCAGCGGGGTTTTCATGATCCGCGAATTGATCAGGTTCCCCATGCCGTGCCCCAGACCGCTGGCGGTATGCAAATTGATAAAGCCGGTTTTGCCAGAGGCTTTTGCGTAGCCGTCGGCAATGGCAACCACGCTGCTCTCCTGGAGCGCCAGAACATAGTGAATATTTTCATGCCGAAGCAGAGCATCGATGAGCGGAAGTTCGGTGGTGCCGGGATTGCCAAAAATATATTCCACGCCTTCACTCCCCAGTACCTCAAGGAGAATATCGGCGCCGGAGCGCATATTTAAATCTGATAAGGACGTTAATGATTTAATCATAATGACACCTCATTCAGTATTATTTAAGGCATGCTAAAATTCTTCCTGCGTCGGACGAACAACAATTTCATTAATATCAACATCGCCTGGCTGTTCGATAGCAAATAAAACGGAGCGGGCAATCGCGTCAGCCGAAATAGCTTGCTTATAAAATTCATGGAGAAATTTTTTACTCTCTTCGTCTGAGCTGCCGAACTGCAGCTCGCTTTCGACCGCGCCGGGAGAGATAAGCGTGGTGCGTATCGTTTTACCTGCTTCCTGGCGCAGACCCTCGCTCAGCGCGCGAACGGCGAATTTTGTCGCGCTGTACACCACGCCGCCGGGGGCAAGGACCTTGATGCCCGCCACCGAGGCAACGTTAATAAAGTGTCCGCTTCCCTGGCGCTGGAACACCGGTAATGCGGCCGCGACGCCGTACAGCACCCCTTTCAGGTTGGTATCAATCATCTTGTCCCATTCGTCGGTTTTCAGCTCGCTGAGGGGGGCGATAGCCATAAAGCCAGCGTTGTTGATCAGCACGTCCACGCGCTGGTATGCGGAGAGGGCGGCCTCAATGGCGCGCTGGACCTCTTCCTGACGGGTCACATCGGCCTTGACGGCGATGGCCTTACCGCCTTGCTGGATTATCCTGTCCACGAGGGCATTAATTTGGTCCTGACGGCGCGCCACCAGGACCAGCGAATACGCGTTATTCGCTAAATGGAGGGCTATGGCCTCACCAATCCCGCTGCTGGCTCCGGTGATAACGACAACCTTGTTTGCACTATTATTCATGATCTTATCTCACTGTTGTGTGATTCAAAAAATAAAAGGCAGGGAAGGATTAAAGAATAACGGTGAATTCTTTAATTCTCGTTTTTGATATATTGTATATCTGACATGGAATAAGGTTCATTTAAAACTTAATGGAGTCCGGGAGAGTATGTCAATGACGTTTTATAATAATAAAATTAATTGCAAGCCTAATATTTAATTCTTATATGTAACTGTCATATAAACAGAATGAAATTGGGTGGTCCTCGCGTCCCTGCGAATAAGGCTGGAGGGTTATATTTTTCCACTGTAAAGCACGGGCCCTGTGGGAAGGCCGGTGGGTGAGCCTCCCTCTGGTTCAAGGCTTATCGCTATCGTGGCGTCAGGAGTCAGCGCTGTATTCCTGAGCGTAACGCGTGTCGGTATGGCGGTATGCAGCAGCCCCAGCGATATCGGTGCCTGACCGTCAGGGATCAGCCAAAGCTGCAGGCTATGTTGCGCCGCAATGGCGTTCGGTCTGAGCGGGGTAATGCTCAGATGCTCGCGTCTGGCGTCCGCACTGACTACCCACTCCCCATGCTGCCGGGCATCGTTAAGCACCATCAGCGGAGCGAGTTCCGGCGTGCGGGTGGAATACCAGGCAATGACGGTAACGGCGGCGAGGGAAGCCGCGGCCATCCAGCCGATATAAGGACGGCTTTTACGCAAAGGCATTGTAGAGGGCAGATCGAGGGCGATTCTCTTCCACACCGTTTCTGGCGGAGGAACTGGCGCAAGATGGCTATCGAGCGCGCTGAACATGTTCTGCCAGTACGCAGCGCGGGCGGCCAGGGCGGGTTCATCGGCAAGCCTTTTCTGAAACTGAAGCCGCGCCCCTCCCCGCAGGGTGCCGAGGGCATATTCTGCTGCCAGCATGTCGTCGCGTTTTTCAGCGTCATTCATAGCCCTACACACTCCCGAAGATGATCCATTGCGCGGCGGATCCAGCTTTTTACTGAGCCCACAGGCTGCTGAAGCCAGTCTGCAATGTCGCTGTGGGACATGCCCTGATAGTAGGCGAGCGTAATGCTCTGACGCTGTTCGTGGCTCAGGTGTTCCAGACAATGCCTGAGCCGTGCTGCCTGCGCGTCGTCGTGCCAGCTGTTCGGCTCGTCGCTTTCGCTCAACAGAATATCTTCTGAATACGACTCCTCGCGGGCGGCAGCACGGGTTTGCCCGCTGCGCAGCCAGTCAATACAGCGGTTGCGCACAATATGCGTAAGCCAGGTCATCGGAGAACTCAGGGCGGCGTTATAGGTTTCAGCTTTACTCCAGACGGTGACAAAACAGTCGTGAAGGATCTCTTCTGCCCAGGCGCGATGACGCAGCATGCGCAGCGCGACGGCAAACAGATGCGGTGAAGTGAGTCGGTATAGTTGTTCAAATGCGCGGCGATCGCCGTTTGCGACCGCCTGCATTAATTTCAACTGCTGTTCAGCCAGCGCGTTATCCATGTTTTTCCCGGAAGGCAACGTCACACTTCCGAAGTATAGACAACTACTTAGGCATCAGGACGGTATCAATCACATCGATCACGCCATTTTTCTGATGGACGTCATAGGTGCTGATGTTCGCCACGTTACCTTTACCGTCCTTGAGCTGAATATTGTGCGGGCCGTTGCTCATGATCCACAGAGGCTGACCGTTTACGGTCTTAAGCTCCGCGTGACCGCCGCCCTGTTTAATTTTCTGCTCCAGCGCTTTCATATCGTAATTACCGGCGACCACGTGATAGGTCAGGATGCTGGTGAGCAGCGCTTTATTTTCCGGCTTCACCAGATTGTCGACCGTACCCGCAGGCAATTTAGCAAACGCCGCATCGGTTGGCGCAAAGACGGTGAAGGGCCCTTTGCTCTGAAGCGTATCCACCAGCCCGGCCGCTTTGACCGCCGCCACCAGGGTGGTGTGATCTTTCGAGTTCACGGCGTTCTCAACAATGTTTTTGCTCGGGAACATTGCCGCTCCACCCACCATCACGGAGCCTGACGTCATGGCTGCTGATGCGCCTGCACAGAAGAGTAAAGCGCTGGATACGAATGCAACACTGAGTAGCTTTTTCATCATTTATCCTCGGATTAGGGAGCAAAGGCGTTGCTCACATACTCACATACGAGGGCAGGGTGAAAACTGGATGCAGGGAAATGAAAATAAATTTTTGAAGGGGTAGGTTAATCCCCTCTCCCCTATGGGGCTGAGGGGGGCCCCACAAAGTAATGCCAGCACGGAACAGTCCCCTCGCCCCTCCGGGGAGAGGGTTAGGGTGAGGGGAACATACAGCTGTAGTGGTCATTCCGTTCACTTTATGTTCCTTGCTACTCTGTAACCCCATAACCGGTGAACGTGCCAGGCTGGCTCAGTCGCCACCACCCTGGCGACCCGGGCTCCCGGCGGTAAATCGCCGCTACGCGGTGCCCTCGGCTTATTCCTTCCGGCTTATCGGGGACGGGCGGAGGTAACGTCCCTGTAAAGCCCGCCCTCTCGGCGCATCCATGCGCCTCGCCCCGGCCTGCAGGAAACGCCTCAGCGATTTACAGCCGGACCAGGGCATCGCTGAAAGGCTTCAGTCGTTCTTAAACAACGTTATTGATGCTGCTTAAAAATTACTGGGGATCCTTCAGCCTATGGGGAGAGGGCCAGGGTGAGGGGAAATATTTTCAGCGCCTCACCGGCGCCCCGTTCGCCACATAATACGCCGCCGTGCTCTTCGCCAGCGGCTCGCGCCCGCGAATGGCGTCGGCAACCTTCTCGCCAATCATAATGGTGGTGGCGTTCAGGTTGCCGGTGATGATCTGCGGCATAATTGACGCATCCACCACGCGCAGCCCTTCCAGTCCGTGAACGCGGCCTTCGCCGTCGACTACCGCCATCTCGTCGTAACCCATTTTGCAGGTGCCACACGGGTGGAAAGCGGTTTCGGCATGGTTGCGCACGAACTCGTCCAGCTGGTCGTCGGTCTGGCACTCGACGCCCGGGCTGATTTCGCGACCGCGGTACTTGTCCAGCGCGGGCTGGTGCATGATCTCGCGGGTGATGCGGATCGCGTCGCGGAACTCCTGCCAGTCCTGCTCGTGAGACATATAGTTGAAGAGGATCGCCGGATGCTGGTGCGGATCGCGGGATTTAATCCGCACGTGGCCGCGGCTCGGGGAACGCATGGAGCCAACGTGGCACTGGAAGCCGTGCTCTTTTACCGCGTTCGAGCCGTTGTAGTTAATCGCCACCGGCAGGAAGTGGTACTGGATGTTCGGCCACTCAAACTCTTCGCGGCTGCGGATAAACCCGCCCGCTTCGAAGTGGTTGCTCGCCCCCACGCCGGTGCCGCCAAACAGCCACTCCGCGCCAATCTTCGGCTGGTTCCACCACTGCAGGGCAGGGTAGAGGGATACCGGCTCTTTGCATTCGTACTGGAGGTACATCTCCAGGTGATCCTGCAGGTTTTCGCCCACGCCGGGCAGGTCGTGTACCAGCGGAATATCAAACTGCTTCAGCAGCTCCGCGTTGCCCACGCCGGAGCGCTGCAGGATCTGCGGGGAGGCAATCGCGCCTGCGCACAGCAGCACCTCTTTGTTCGCCGTCGCTTTGGCTGGGATAGTGCTTTCGCCTTCCAGCCACTCGACGCCCACGGCGCGTTTGCCGTCAAAGACAATATGATCGGTCATGGCGTGTGTGCGGATGGTCAGGTTCGGACGCGGTTTCGCCTGGTCCAGATAGCCGCGTGCGGTGCTGGCGCGTCGACCCTGCGGCGTCACCGTGCGGTCCATTGGGCCGAAGCCTTCCTGCTGATAGCCGTTAAGATCGTCGGTGCGCGGATAGCCCGCCTGCACGCCGGCTTCGACCATCGCTTCAAACAGCGGGTTCACGCCCGGTTTCGAGGTGGTGACGCTCACCGGGCCGTCGCCGCCGTGGTAGTCGTTCGGGCCCACGTCGCGCGTCTCTGCCTTGCGGTAGTAGGGCAGGCAGTTGAGGTAGCTCCAGTGTTCAAGGCCCGTTTCTTTGGCCCAGTTGTCCAGATCCATGGCGTTACCGCGGATGTAGCACATGCCGTTGATCAGCGACGAGCCGCCCAGCCCTTTGCCGCGCCCGCACTCCATGCGGCGGTTATTCATGAAGGGCTCTGGCTCGGTTTCATATGCCCAGTTGTAGCGCTTGCCCTGCAGCGGGAACGCCAGCGCGGCGGGCATCTGGGTGCGGAAGTCAAAGCGGTAATCCGGCCCGCCCGCTTCTAGCAGCAGGACGGTGGTGTTCGGATCTTCGGTCAGTCGCGTTGCCAGTACGTTGCCGGCAGAGCCGGCCCCGATAATGATGTAGTCAAATTGCAAATAAACCTCCCGGTTAAAATATGGACTGGAATTTACCCATCTCAACCTGGATGGACTTCACCTGGGTGTAGCTCTGGAGCGCCATCACCCCGTTCTCGCGGCCAATGCCGGAGTGCTTGTAGCCGCCCACCGGCATCTCTGCGGCGGATTCACCCCAGGTGTTGATCCAGCAGATGCCCGCTTCAAGCTGATGAATGGCGCCGTGCGCGCGATTCAGGTCGGCCGTGACGATGCCCGCCGCCAGACCGTAGTCGGTGTCGTTGGCGCGGCGGATCGCTTCTTCATCGGATTCATAGGAGAGGATGGACATCACCGGGCCGAAGATCTCCTCGCGCACGATGGTCATCTCGTCGGTGCAGTCGGTGAAGACGGTCGGGGCAACCCACGCGCCGCTGTCAAAGCCTTCGCCCTTCAGCACGTCGCCGCCGCACAGCACGCGCGCGCCTTCCTCTTTGCCTTTGGCGATGTAGCGCAGCACGCTGTCGCGGTGCGGGAAGCTGACCATCGGGCCAAAGTTGGTGTTTTCATCGAACAGATCGCCCGCGCGGATGCGGCCCACGCGCTCAACGATTTTCTGCTCAAACGCGGCTTTAAATTTCGCGGGCACGAACACGCGGGTGCCGTTGGTGCACACCTGGCCGGAGCTGAAGAAGTTCGCCATCATGGCGATGTCCGCCGCGAGATCCAGATCCGCATCGTCAAAAATAATGAGCGGGGATTTGCCGCCCAGCTCCATCGTCACCTCTTTCAGGGACGAGGCCGCCGAGTTGGCCATCACCTTTTTGCCGCTGGCGACGCCGCCGGTGAAGGAGACTTTGGCGATGCCCGGATGCTCGGTCAGGAACTGGCCGGTCTCCGCGCCCACGCCCGGCAGGACGTTAAACACGCCGTCCGGCAGGCCCGCTTCGGTGTAGGTCTCGGCAAGCTTGAGTGCGGTGAGCGGGGTCACTTCGCTCGGCTTGAAGATCATCGCGTTGCCCGCCGCCAGCGCCGGGGCGGATTTCCACAGGGCGATCTGGATCGGGTAGTTCCACGCGCCGATACCCGCCACCACGCCCAGCGGTTCGCGGCGGGTGTAGACGAACGAGGTCTCACGCAGCGGGATCTGGCTGCCTTCCAGCGCCGGGATCAGCCCCGCGTAGTATTCCAGCACGTCTGCGCCGGTGACGATGTCGACGGTTGAGGTTTCGGAATACGCTTTACCGGTGTCGAGGGTTTCCAGCTTCGCCAGTTCGTCGTTGCGCTCGCGCAGGATATCGACGGCGCGACGCAGAATGCGCGAGCGCTCCATGGCGGTCATCGCCGCCCAGATTTTTTGCCCGCGCTGTGCGCTTTCCACGGCGCGGTCGACGTCTTCTCGCCCGGCGGCCTGTACGGTCGCCAGAACTTCACCGTTGGCCGGGTTGATGGTCTCGAAGGTGCGACCGCTGGTGGCGGATGTATAACCACCATTGATATAAAGCTGCTGTTCTGCCATTCGGGACATAAATCCTCCTCGGTTATACGGTCGGTAAATGCTGGCTGATAAAGTGGCTGGTAAGCGACTGGGCCAGCGTCTTATCCAGCGGTTTGCCGCTCAGCGCGGCGCGCAGCCATAGGCCGTCAATCAGCGCCGCCAGCCCGTAGCCTGCCTCTTCGGCCTGTTCGCGGGGCAGCTCGCGGCGGAACTCGCACACCAGGTTCGACAGAAGACGGCGGCTGCTCACCTGCTGCAGGCGGTAGAGCATCGGCTGGTGCATGCTGCTCGCCCAGAAGGCCAGCCAGGCCTTCATTGCCGCGCCGCTGGTCTGGGTTTCATCAAAGTTGCCGCCGACAATCGCCTGCAATCGCTGCTCCGCGCTGGCGTCCGGCAGGGCGTGCAGACGACTCAATACCGCGTCGCGAAGCTGGCCGGTGATGTCGCGCATGGTTGCTTCCAGCAGACCGTTTTTGTCTTTGAAGTAATGGCTGATGATCCCCGTGGAAACGCCCGCCCGACGGGCGATCTGCGCGATCGTCGCGTCATGCATACCCACTTCATTTATTGTTTCCAGCGTGGCGTCAATAAGCTGCCTGCGCCGGATCGGCTGCATCCCCACTTTGGGCATTTTTGCCACTCCATTCATCAGCGTTGGTTAACCATTAAAGCGGTTTTTGATTGGACGTTCAATATAAAATGTGTCTTAATTGTTGCGGATTTGGATTTCAATAGTTACAAAAACAGTGGGGATACTGGATGACAGACCTTTCACAGGACAGAGAAAAAGACAAAATCAACCCGGTCGTTTTTTATACTTCCGCCGGGCTGATTTTGTTGTTTTCCCTGACGACCATTTTCTTTCGTGATTTTTCTGCCGAGTGGATTGGGCGCACCCTGAACTGGGTGTCGAAGACCTTCGGCTGGTACTATCTGCTGGCGGCAACGCTCTATATTGTCTTCGTGGTTTGCATTGCCTGCTCCCGCTTCGGGTCGGTGAAGCTCGGGCCGGAGCAGTCCAAGCCCGAGTTCAGCCTGCTGAGCTGGGCCGCGATGCTGTTTGCCGCGGGCATCGGCATCGACCTGATGTTCTTCTCCGTGGCGGAACCGGTCACGCAGTATATGCAGCCGCCGGAAGGGGCAGGGCAGACGATGGAGGCCGCGCGCCAGGCGATGGTCTGGACGCTGTTCCACTACGGTCTGACCGGCTGGTCGATGTACGCCCTGATGGGCATGGCGCTCGGATACTTTAGCTATCGTTATAATTTGCCCCTCACCATCCGCTCTGCGCTGTATCCGATTTTCGGGAAAAAAATTAACGGCCCGATTGGCCACAGCGTCGACATTGCGGCGGTGATCGGCACCATCTTCGGTATCGCGACGACGCTCGGGATTGGTGTGGTGCAGCTCAACTACGGGCTGAGCGTGCTGTTTGATATCCCGGATTCGATGGCCGCCAAAGCGGCGCTGATTGCGCTCTCCGTCATTATCGCCACCATTTCGGTGACGTCTGGCGTTGATAAGGGCATCCGCGTGCTGTCCGAGCTGAACGTGGCGCTGGCGCTGGGCCTGATCCTGTTCGTGCTATTTATGGGCGACACCTCGTTTCTGCTCAATGCCTTAGTGCTGAACGTGGGCGACTACGTGAACCGCTTTATGGGCATGACGCTGAACAGCTTCGCCTTCGACCGCCCGGTAGAGTGGATGAACAACTGGACGCTGTTCTTCTGGGCGTGGTGGGTGGCGTGGTCGCCGTTCGTTGGCCTGTTCCTGGCGCGCATTTCGCGTGGCCGCACCATTCGTCAGTTCGTAATGGGTACGCTGATTATTCCGTTCACCTTTACCCTGCTGTGGCTATCGATTTTCGGCAACAGCGCGCTGCACGAAATTATCCACGGCAATGCGACCTTCGCGCAGGAAGCGATGGCGCACCCGGAGCGCGGCTTCTATAGCCTGCTGGCGCAGTACCCGGCGTTTACGTTTAGCGCCTCGGTGGCGACCATCACCGGCCTGCTGTTTTACGTCACCTCGGCGGATTCCGGCGCGCTGGTGCTGGGGAACTTCACCTCGAAGCTGAAGGACATCTACAGCGACGCGCCGAACTGGCTGCGCATCTTCTGGTCCGTCGCCATCGGCCTGCTGACGCTCGGCATGCTGATGACCAACGGTATCTCTGCGCTGCAGAACACCACGGTGATCATGGGTCTGCCGTTCAGCTTCGTGATCTTCTTCGTGATGGCCGGGCTGTATAAATCCCTCAAGGTGGAAGATTACCGCCGCGAAAGCGCCAACCGCGACACCGCGCCGCGACCGATGGGGGCGCAGGACAGGCTGAGCTGGAAGAAACGCCTCTCACGCCTGATGAACTACCCCGGCACGCGCTATACCCGACAGATGATGGAGACGGTGTGTTACCCGGCCATGCAAGAGGTGGCGCAGGAGCTGAAGCTGCGCGGTGCCTACGTGGAGCTGAAAAACCTGCCGCCGGACGAGGGCGAGAACCTGGGGCACCTGGATCTGCTGGTGCACATGGGCGACGAGCAGAACTTTGTCTATCAGATCTGGCCACAGCAGTATTCGGTTCCCGGCTTTACCTACCGTGCGCGCAGCGGGAAGTCGACCTACTACCGGCTGGAGACCTTCCTGCTGGAAGGGAGCCAGGGAAATGATTTGATGGATTACAGCAAGGAGCAGGTGATTACGGACATTCTGGATCAGTATGAACGGCACCTGAACTTTATCCATCTGCACAGGGAAGCGCCTGGGAATAGCGTGATGTTCCCGGATGTTTGAGGCTTGATCTGAAGAACGCACAAAGGCATCGCCGCTGCCCTCATGCCGGGTGGCGGCGATGCCTTACCCGGCCTACAAAACCGGTTTATCGTAGGCCTGATAAGCGAAGCGCCATCAGGCGTTTAATGAGCATTGGATCTGAAGGGCAATATTTCATTTCTTTATATTCACCATTTTATTTTTCTTTATTTACTCGAGCCGCCTCGCATTTCCCTAATATTCGACCTCTGTACATTTATCCATGGCAGTATAATAGCGGCAGTTAAGCCAGCACTGAGATCTTGAAAGAATATGTAAAAAGGTAAGAAGAGGAATCGCGGTACAAAGGTGTGCGACCACCTCCATACCGCTAACCACTAACAACTAATACGGAGTTGATTATGGCTGCGAAGAATTCTATGCCAGAGCGGGCTATTGCCCAAACACAAAATGCAGATTTAGAGATTCAGCAAGAAAATCGCGAGAAGCTACGCAAAAAACGCATCCGGGCGTTGCATGACGAGCCAGTGCACTCCGCGTATCTTCATGAAAGAGGAGAGGTGGGTTCCGCCTGTGTAGAACTTTATACTCGAATGGAGCGCAACTATCTGCCGTTAACCGGCGCGTGGTTAACCCGAGCAGGGTTTAAAGCAGGAATAGCCGTGAAGATCCGCGTGATGCCGGATTGCATTGTGATCACGCCGCAAAATTCCCGTGAGCTGTGGGGTTGTCTGGAAGGCGTCAGCGCAACGTATACCAATAAGTTGAAGGTGATGAAGTGGCTGGAGACATTTCCGGGAGCATTGATTGATACGGGGGATTTGCCCGTGAACGAAAGTAGAAAATAGTAGTGGTAAAAATTAACGAGGCGATCCAGGGAATGCCAGGATCGCCGTTTCTGAGCGGCAGCATGCATTGATCTTTATGAGCCAGGTAAATTATGCGTTACTCTTCTCTTTCTGAGCGGGTTTCATCCATGCATCGCCATAAAGAATATTACCTTTCACATAATTCCACTGAATGCCCCGGAATCGAAGCCCAACAACTTCATGCATATTCGGGGCTGAGCTGCCCGGGTAATAAACGTGCGTGAAATCCAGAGATGAGATCACTACGCTATCAAGCGTAATGGTGTAGATCTCCCTTTCTGCTCCCGCTTCAACAATTTCATAATATTTGATAATGGCTTTTTGCAGCCGTCTGCCCTCGCAGGCGGCAACGGCAAGATAAGGGCTCACTTTATCCAATTGCTTATGCAGAGTAACAGGGCCATGCTGTCGAGTTCCGGTCATATTTCCGGTATGACTGTCCACTGCCTGTTTTATACCGTAACTGCTGTTCATAATTTCGATAGCACCTACCCGGCCAGGCATCATACAGTCGCCCTGAACCTGCATTCCGTGCTCATCGTAGAGAAATAAGTAAGCGGGTAATGACATTATAATTCTCCTAAGTTGATTTGTTTTCCGTTATTATCGACATCAAATTGGTGTACATATTTTTTATTGTTTAATCCGTAATGAATAACGTAAGTACGTCCATTTTCCAATTTTATATTTAAACATGTGCCCGGGTAGGAGATGTTTAAATTTTTATATTCCGAACCTGTTATGATAGTAATTTTATGATCTTTGCTTGAATAAATAGTGTAAAAGTTCAAGACATCATTTTTATCGATACTAAAACATAAGTGGTTGCCATTAATAAACGTAAATCTGTTTTTGGGGGCGCGATTACCTCCTGGGCATCCAGTTATTAAAATGCAGAGGATAAAGATGATGAATGTGTTTTTCATCCTGGAAATCCCTTTAAGATATTTTTGTATTTCTGCAGAAGGAAATACAAGCTTTCCCTAAGTTTTAAGTCTCTGTATTGTAATAATTCTTGATTCCTCTCCAAACCAAAGTATTTCAATAGCCAGTAATCACTTACAATAGATGCCTGCTGTTCTAAGCCATAGTGCTGTAAATCTGCTTTATCTAAACTATATGTATAGTCAGCAATGCCTGAAAATAAGCCTCTTGTTCTGACAAACATCCCTTTTTGAGTTTGCCAGACATGCATCATTTCATGCATGAATCGATGTTTTTTAACAATGTCATCTTCTAGCGAAAAATCCGGCGAATACGTTTCCTCTCTGTACCACATCTCCCCATTGGGACTCATCGCCACATCAACGGGTTGCAGATTAAAAGGAAGATAGCTTTCCCTGTGTACCCACACCAGATGATAACGGATGCTGTAACCGTAAAGCGTCTTCGCCAGGGCGATTTCACCAATTGTGAGCTGTCGGATCCCGCCCGGATTAATCGGGGTTCCTGAAGTGGGATGAATTCTTTCATTAACCGGCATGTCAATTCCCTTATGTTAGTATGAGTATTGGCCGTAAATAATACTCCTGACCGTGAGAGAAAAAAGAAAGCACATTTCCTAAAAATTCCGCCTGACAGTCCAGGTTGACATAACTTTAATGATAACCATTTTCATTTAAATATAGCCTGTGCTATACCTTATAGCAGGGGCTAATTTTGCTTTGAATTTAATCACCTCAGGAGACTTCTGCGATGCACCCACGGCAAGGATTGAAGCGTCTGTTGCTCGGCGCGCTGCTCATGACTGCGACCACGACCGGCGCGCTGGCGGCTGAAAAGTTTCAGGTTATAACCACCTTTACCGTTATCGCTGATATGGCGAAAAACGTGGCGGGTGACGCCGCAGACGTGACGTCCATCACTAAGCCGGGCGCTGAAATTCACGAGTATCAGCCCACCCCGGGCGATATAAAACGCGCACAGAAGGCACAGCTGATTCTGGCGAACGGCATGAATCTGGAACTCTGGTTCCAGCGCTTTTATCAGCACCTGAACGGCGTGCCGGAAGTGATTGTCACTAACGGCATTACGCCGATGGGGATCGGCGAGGGGCCGTATAACGGCAAGCCCAACCCGCACGCGTGGATGTCGCCGGATAACGCCCTGATTTACGTCGATAACATCCGCGACGCGTTGGTGAAGTACGATCCGGCCAACGCACAGACCTATCAGCGCAACGCTGAAGCCTACAAGCAGAAGATCACCGCCACTCTCGAACCGCTGCGTAAGCAGGTGGCAGAGATCCCGGAAGACAAGCGCTGGATGGTAACCAGCGAAGGTGCCTTCTCCTATCTGGCGCGGGATCTGGGGATGAAAGAGCTTTACCTGTGGCCGATCAACGCCGATCAGCAGGGCACGCCCCAGCAGGTGCGCAAGGTGATCGACCAGGTGATAAAACATCATATCCCGGCGGTGTTTAGCGAAAATACGGTCTCCGATAAGCCCGCGCGTCAGGTGGCGCGGGAAACCGACACCCACTACGGCGGCGTGCTGTACGTCGACTCACTGAGCGCGGAAAACGGCCCGGTGCCGACCTATATCGATCTGCTGAACGTCACCACCCGCACGCTGGTGCAGGGCATCCGTGACGGCATGAAGGAGTAACCATGCACGAGGGGATTGTTGTCTCAGACGTCACCGTGACCTACCGCAACGGCCACACGGCGCTGCGCGACGCGTCGTTCAGCGTGCCGGGCGGATCGATTGCCGCTCTGGTTGGCGTGAACGGTTCCGGCAAATCCACGCTGTTTAAGGCGGTGATGGGCTTTGTGCGGGCGGCGAGCGGCACTATCACCATTCTGGGGCTGCCGCCTCACCGGGCGCTGCGCCAGAACCTGGTCGCCTACGTGCCGCAGTCGGAAGAGGTTGACTGGTCGTTTCCGGTGCTGGTCGAAGATGTGGTGATGATGGGCCGCTACGGGCACATGGGGTTTCTGCGTCGGCCCACAGATCGCGACAGACAAATCGTGACCGACGCCCTGAAGCGCGTGGATATGCTCGAGCTGCGCCATCGGCAGATTGGCGAGCTGTCCGGCGGGCAGAAGAAGCGCGTGTTTCTGGCCCGTGCGATTGCCCAGCAGGGCGAGGTGATCCTGCTCGACGAGCCGTTTACCGGCGTGGACGTCAAAACCGAAGCCAGGATCATCAGCCTGCTGCGCGAGCTTCGCGACGAGGGCAAAACGATGCTGGTCTCGACCCATAACCTGGGCTCGGTCTCGGAGTTTTGTGATTACACGGTGATGGTCAAGGGCACCGTTCTGGCGAGCGGCCCGACGGAAACCACCTTTACCGCCGAGAATCTCGAGCGCGCCTTTAGCGGCGTGCTGCGCCACGTGGTGCTCAGCGGCTCGGAAGATCGCATTATTACCGACGATGAACGCCCCTTCGTGACGCACCGACAGGAGGCAAAATGAACGCGCTTCTCGAACCCTTCGGCTACGAGTACATGCTCAACGCGATGTGGGTCTCGGCGATGGTGGGCGGGCTGTGCGCGTTTCTCTCCTGCTATCTGATGCTTAAAGGCTGGTCGCTGATCGGCGATGCACTGTCGCACTCCATCGTGCCCGGCGTGGCGGGCGCTTACATGCTCGGGTTGCCGTTCTCGCTGGGGGCGTTCCTGTCGGGCGGGCTGGCGGCGGGCAGCATGCTGTTTCTCAACCAGCGCAGCCGCCTGAAGGAGGATGCCATCATCGGGCTGATCTTCTCCTCCTTTTTCGGGCTCGGGCTGTTTATGGTCTCGCTCAACCCGACCTCGGTGAACATTCAGACCATCGTGCTCGGCAATATTCTGGCTATCGCCCCGGAGGATATCGTTCAACTGGCGATTATCGGCGTGGTGTCGATGGCTATCCTGCTGTTCAAATGGAAAGATCTGATGGTGACCTTTTTTGATGAGAACCACGCCCGCGCCATCGGCCTGCGTCCTGAACGCCTGAAAATCCTCTTCTTTACCCTGCTGGCGGTCTCTACCGTGGCGGCGCTGCAAACCGTCGGCGCGTTTCTGGTGATCTGTCTGGTGGTCACCCCCGGCGCGACCGCGTGGCTGCTGACCGACCGCTTTCCGCGCCTGCTGATGATTGCGGTCGCCATTGGCAGCATCACCAGCTTCCTCGGCGCGTGGGCCAGCTACTATCTGGACGGCGCGACCGGCGGTATTATCGTCGTGGCCCAGACGCTGCTGTTCCTGCTGGCGTTCGTCTTTGCGCCGAAGCACGGGCTGCTCGCCAGCCGCCGTCGCGCACGTCTCGCACAGGAGGCACACCCATGATGGCGCTGCTCCTTGAACCCTTCCAGTTTGCGTTTATGAACAACGCGCTGCTGATTTCACTCCTGGTGGCCGTGCCCTGCGCGCTGCTGTCGGTTTTTCTGGTGCTGAAAGGCTGGGCGCTGATGGGCGACGCCATGAGCCACGCGGTGTTTCCCGGCGTGGTGCTGGCGTGGATGATGGGCCTGCCGCTGGCGCTGGGGGCGTTTGTGGCCGGGTTGTTCTGCGCGGTCGCCACCGGATACCTGAAGGATAACAGCCGAATCAAGCAGGATACGGTCATGGGGATCGTGTTTTCCGGCATGTTCGGCGCGGGCCTGATCCTTTATATCGCCGTCAAACCCGAGGTGCATCTCGACCACATTCTGTTCGGCGATATGCTGGGCATTAACGGGATGGACATTCTGCAAAGCGGGATCGTGGCGGGGCTGATCGCGCTGGTGATTGGCCTGAAGTGGCGCGACTTTCTGCTGTTCTGCTTTGATTACCAGCAGGCGCAGGCGAGCGGGCTGCGCACCCGCTGGCTGCACTACGGCTTGCTGTGCATGGTCTCGCTAACCATCGTGGCGACGCTGAAGGCGGTGGGTATTATTCTGTCGATTTCGCTACTGATTGCCCCCGGCGCGGTGGCGGTGCTGATCACCCGACGCTTTCACATGGCGCTGCTGGTCGCGGTCGCCGTTTCAGCCCTCGTGTCGGTAAGCGGTGTATATGCGTCGTTTTATCTCGACAGCGCGCCTGCGCCGACCATCGTAGTGCTGTTCGCAATGGTGTTTATCGTGACGTTCGGGGTCACCAGCGTGAAGGCCCGTCGGCAGGAGAGCGTGACAGCAGGGTGATCGCCTGTTCACCCTGCTGTTGCCAGTGAAGGGTGAAGGCTGCGCCTTCGTTAAAGCCTGCCAGTTGACGAGTCAACGCCAGCGTAAGCGTCTTATCGTCAAGCTTTGTCACCCGGGCGCTGTCAAACCCCATATAAGCCTGCACCCGTGGAAAGAGGGCTTTAAACAGGCTCTCTTTGGCGCTAAACACCAGCGTCAGTGCAAGGGCGAACGGGTATCCCGAGCGGGAAAGCACAGGCTCTTCCTGCACATCGATGATCCCATCCTTTATTTCTCTGGCTTCGTTTTCGGGAAGTATAGCTTCGCAATCGATGCCGATAAGCGCCTGTCGCTCACGGACCACGACCGCCATGGCCTGCGTGCCGCTGTGGGTGATGCTGCCGGAAATACCGTCCGGCCAGAGCGGTTCGCCGCTGGTGCCAATGCCGGGAATGGGGTGATCCGGTAAGGCGTGCGCGGCAGCGATACGACCCGCCAGGTGCTCGGCTTTGCGTTTGCGTCCGGCATCACCGAGCTGCGCGTGATGCGGAAGCCAGAGGAGATCGGCGTCGGTGAAGGTGGTGGGGTCGAAGGTAATGCGGTGGACGGTGAGGTTGGCGAGAGCAAACGTGCGGTGGGTAGCGTGCATGGGATTTCCTTTAACAACGAATAGTGCGGCCTGATGCCCTCACCCCGACCCTCTCCCACAGGGAGAGGGAGCAAACACTAAAGACGGCAATGGGGCTGCCGTTTTGCTTTTACCTCGCCCTCACCCCGCCCCTCTCCCACAGGGAGAGGGAGCAAACACTAAAAACGGCAACAGGGTTGCCGTTTTGCTTTTACCTAGAAATGCGTATTCACGCTCATATACCAGGTCCGGCCCGGCTCATTATACGTATACGCACCCGCACCGTACATATACGCTCCGGTCGTGGTGTTCCCGGTGGTCTGGGCATTACCCGCGCGCCACTGGCGCTTGTCGAAGACGTTGTCTACGCCGCCGGTCAGGCTGACGTTTTTGGTCACGTCCCAGGTCGCGCTCAGGCCCACGATGCTGTACGGGCTGACTTCGTCTTTCTCAGACCCGGTCACCGGCTGACCTTTGTAGTTGTACTTCTTCGGTTGCTGCTTGCCGTACCAGGTGAAGGTCGACTGGAGCGACACGTCCTGATGAACCTGCCAGCTCAGGGTCGAGTTCAGCGTGTACTCAGGAATGATCGACAGACGGTCGCCGGTCTCCTTGTTTTTGCTCTGCAGCATGTAGGTGATGTTGTTGGTCCAGTTAATGGTGTCGCTGACCGGCACGTTCAGGGAGCCTTCCAGACCTTCGACCACCGCCTTCGGCACGTTTTCCCACTGGTAAATATCGGTGGTGACTTTGCTGGTGGACGTCTGGCCAATCGGCGCGTAGCCTGCTTCAATCTTGTCGCGATAGTCGTTACGGAACCAGGTGACACCCGCCTGCCAGCCGTCACGTTTCCACTCCAGGCCGATCTCTTTGTTGATGCTGGTTTCAGCTTTCAGATCGTCGTTACCCATCATGTAGCAGCCCACGCCGTCGGAGCTTGCGTAGCAGCCCTGACCTTTGCTGTAGAGCAGGTAGTTCGGGTTAGTCTGGTACAGGCTCGGTGCTTTGTAGGCGCGCGCGATCCCCATCTTCAGCGTGAATTCATCGCCAAGGCCCTGCGAGAGGTTGAGCGACGGGCTCCAGTTGTTGCCGACGATGGTGTGGTGATCGAAGCGCAGGGCAGGGGTCAGCATGGTGCTGTCGGTCAACTCCATGTTGTTTTCGGCGAACAGGGAGAAAATCTCCGCCGAGGAGTACGGGCTGCGGTCGTCGCTCATGCCCGGAATGGTGCCGCCCTGCTGGGCCTGGGTGTTAGAGGTGGAATCCTTCATGCGCTGCTGGTTCCACTCGGTGCCCAGCGTCAGGTTCTGGTTGACGATGAAATCAATCGGCAGGTTGATTTCGCTGTGCAGCATCACGTCGGCCAGGTCGGTGTCGGTGAATTTATTGCTGTTGAACAATCCTTCCAGACCGCCCGCCAGCCCTTCGCCCAGACGGGAGTTGCGGGTGTGTTCGTACTGCGCCCAGTTGCTGGTGGTAATGCCATTATCCCAGCCGCCGTTCCAGGTCACCGCAAAGTTCTGGCGGTAGATACGGTTAGTCTCTTTGCCGTAGTTTTTCTTCACCAGCCCGCTGGAGCTGTTGTCGTTGTTGGTGTTCTGCGTGTCACCTGCGTACAGGTTGTTCTGGCGGCTGTAGCCGGCTTCAAACTCCAGAGACTGCATTGGCGCGAAGTCCCAGCGCACCACGCCGTTGATGTCTTTGTTTTCCACACCTTCACGGCCTGCGGGCAGCGTGTCGGCGTAGGCGCCGGTACGGTCAGACTGGTGGCCCTGGTTGATGTCCCACGCGTCGGCCTGGGTTTTGTCCAGGTTGCCGAACATGCGGAAGCTGAAATCGCCGCCCAGCGGACCGCTGAGGCTGAAGTTGGTGCGCCTGGTGGAACCTTCGTCCTTGTGTTCTGGCGCATTCAGGTAGGTATTCCAGGAACCGTGCCACTGGTTGTCGAATTTTTTGGTGATGATGTTCACCACGCCGCCAGCCGCGCCGTTACCGTAGCGCGCCGCGGCCGGGCCGCGGATCACTTCGATGCGTTCGATCATCTCCGGCGGCACCCAGCCGGTATCGCCGCGGGTATCACGCTCGCCGCGCCAGCCCAGGCGGATGGAGTTACGGCTGGTCACCGGCTTGCCGTCGATCAGGATCAGGGTGTTTTCCGGGCCCATGCCGCGAATGTCAATCTGACGGTTATTCCCGCGCTGGCCGCTGGTGGAGTTCCCGGTCAGGTTAACGCCCGGCATGGTTCGGATGATTTCAGCCACGTCGCGCGCGGGCGGGTTTTTACGGATCTCGTCGGCGGTGATGGTCGACACGCCCGGCGCCTGCAGGTTCTGCTCGGCGGCGGTGATGACCATCGTATCTTCGTGCTGCGCGGAGGCGGTGTTGTCGTCTGCCAGGGCTGGCAGCGCGACGCCGTAAATCCCTAAGTTGACCAGCAAGGCCAGGGAGTGAATCTTCTTATTCATTGTATGTCCTGCTTTTCGCGCCGCGTCCCCTGGCTCCATTCCCGAAGGGGAGAGGAGGCGGCATGGTGTCACCCGCAAGTGGGCATGATTGTTTTTTGAGCGCGCTTCCCACAGCGCGGGCACTACGCTATTGCAAATGCAAATAGTTATCAATAATATTATCAATAAAATTTGTCCTGAGACAAAAAAGACCGCTAAACATGAGGTTATAAGGGTGACGACGTTAACAACGGGAAGTGAAGCGTGGTGGCAGTCGAAAAACGGGCCTGAATGGACGCCGGAAAAGGGAAAGTATTGCGTCACGTTCTGGTGGCGTGACCCGGCAGGAACCCAACGTTCGTCACCGACCAAACGCGTCTGGCTCTATATCACCGGCGTGACCGATCACCATCAAAATGCCCGCCCGCAATCCCTCGAACGCATTCCTGATACCGACGTCTGGCAATGGCAGGGCGAGTTCAGCCCCGAATGGCGCGGAAGCTACTGTTTTATACCCTCCGTGAATGAAAACGATTTTGCCGACGCGGTATTCGAAGGCCAGCAGCCGGACCGTATGGCGCTGCGCGAAGGCTGGCGCAGGCTGCTGCCGCACGCGGTGTCTGACCCGCTGAATCCGCAGAGCTGGCGCGGCGGGCGCGGACATGCCGTCTCGGCGCTGGAGATGCCGGAAGCCCCGGTTCAGCCGGGCTGGCATCATCCGGATACACCCCATAGCGCGCCGGTCTGCATTGAATGGGAAAGCGCGCGCCTGAAAAACCGCCGTCGCGTATGGATTTTCACCACCGGAGACGATAACCCGGAACGCCCGCTGGCGGTGCTGCTCGACGGGCAGTTCTGGGCCGAAAGCATGCCCGTCTGGCCTGCGCTGGCGTCGCTGACCCGCGAGGGAAAACTGCCGCCTGCGGTCTTCGTCTTAATTGATGCGATCGACACAGAACATCGCAGCCGGGAACTGCCCTGTAATCCCGATTTCTGGCTGGCGGTGCAGGAAGAACTCCTTCCCCTTGTGAAAACAACCGCCTCGTTCAGCGACCGTGCCGATCGGACCATCGTGGCGGGCCAGAGCTTTGGTGGCCTCTCTGCGCTTTATGCTGGCCTCAACTGGCCGCAGCGTTTTGGCTGCATCCTCAGCCAGTCCGGCTCCTACTGGTGGCCGCACCGCGGCGCGCAGCAGGACGGGCTGCTCGTCGAACAACTTAAAGCGGGTGAAAAAACCGCACGCGGGCTGCGCATTGTCCTCGAGGCCGGGCGCAACGAGCCGCTTATCTTCCGCGCGAATCAGGCGATTTTCGCCGAACTACACACGCAGCAGCCGATTTTCTGGCGTCAGGTTGACGGCGGGCACGATGCGCTTTGCTGGCGCGGTGGGCTGACGCAGGGGCTGATGACCCTCTGGCAGCCGCTTATTCACTAACGGAGTCTGTATGGAATTCAGCAATCCTTTCGATAATCCGCAGGGACAGTTCGCCATTCTGCAAAACGACCAGGGGCAGTACAGCCTGTGGCCGCAGCAGTGCGAACTGCCCGCAGGCTGGCGCGTTGTCTGCGAGCCGCAGTCCCAGGAGGCGTGCCAGCAGTGGCTTGCCGGGCATTGGCAAACGCTTGTCCCGTCCCATTTTGCGGAGGGGAGCGCATGAACCGTCTTCCTCTCGTTGCCGCCCAGCCGGGTATCTGGATGGCGGAGCAGCTTTCCTCCCTGCCAAACGCCTGGAGCGTGGCGCACTACACCGAACTGAAAGGCGACATTGACGCGCCATTGCTGGCAAAAGCGATTGCGGAAGGCATGATGCAGGCCGATACCCTGCGGATGCGTTTCGCCGAGGATAACGGCGAGGTGTGGCAGTGGGTGGATGACACCTTCGTTCTGCCGGAGCCGTCCATCGTTCGCGCTACCTCTCACGACGACGCCGTGGCGCTGATGGAGGCCGATCTCAACCAGGACCTGCGCGTTGACAGCGGCCAGCCGCTGGCGTTTCACCAGCTGATTCAGGTGGGGGAAAGCCACTGGTACTGGTATCAGCGCTATCACCATCTGGTGGTGGATGGCTTCAGCTTCCCGGCCATTACCCGCCAGATCGCCGCGATTTATACCGCCTGGAAAAAGGGTGAACCGACGCCTGCATCCCCGTTTACACCGTTTGCCGAAGTGGTGGACGAGTATCAGCGCTATCGCGACAGCGAGGCATACGCGCGCGACGGTGCCTTCTGGGCAGAGCAGCGCAGGCAGCTTCCTTCTCCGGTCTCGCTCTCTTCAGCGCCGCTGCCGGGACGCGCCGCCACTACCGACATTCTGCGCCTGAAAATTGCAATGGACGGCCGGGCCTTTAGCCAGCTTGCGCAGGCGGCAGGGCAGGCGCAGCGCACCGATCTGGCGCTTGCGCTGGTGGCGCTGTGGCTGGGCCGCCTCACCGGACGGCTGGACTACGCCGCCGGGTTTATCTTTATGCGCCGCATGGGTTCTGCGGCGCTCACCGCGACCGGGCCGGTGCTGAACGTGCTGCCGCTGGCGGTCAATATCGACGCGCAGGAGAGCCTGCCCGCACTGGCGCTGCGACTGGCTAACCAGCTGAAAAAAATGCGCCGCCATCAGCGCTACGACGCCGAGCAGATCGTGCGCGACAGCGGGCGTGCCGCGGGCGACGAAGCGCTGTTTGGCCCGGTGCTGAACGTTAAGGTTTTCGATTATCAGCTGGATATCGACGGCGTGGAGGCCATCACCCACACGCTGGCAACCGGCCCGGTGAACGATCTCGAGCTGGCGCTGTTCCCGGACGAGCAGGGCGGATTAAGCATTGAGATCCTCGCCAATAAGCAGCGTTACGACGAAGCCACGCTCGCCCGCCACGTTTCGCGCCTGAACGCGATGCTGCTGCAGTTTTCGGCTAATCCGGACCTGCGCTGCGGCGAAGTGGAAACCGTTTCAGAACAGGAATACGCGAAGCTCGCCCGCATCAACGATACCGGGCTGGCGCTGCCGTCTACCACGCTGGCGGATCTGGTGGCGGAGCAGGCGAGCAAAACGCCGGACGCCCCTGCGCTGGCGGATGCGCACATCGAGCTGAACTATCGCCAGATGCGCGAGCAGGTCGTCGCGCTGGCAAACCTGTTGCGCGAGCGCGGCGTGAAGCCGGGCGACAGCGTGGCGGTGGCACTCCCGCGCTCGGTGTTCCTGACGCTGGCGCTGCACGGCATCGTCGAGGCCGGTGCCGCGTGGCTGCCGCTGGATACCGGCTACCCGGACGACCGCCTGCGGATGATGCTGGAGGACGCGAAGCCTTCCCTGCTCATTACCACCGACGAGCAGCTCCCGCGCTTTAGCGACCTATCGATTACGACGTTTAGTTACAACACACTGTTACCGGCTGAGAATGCTGAACCGCTGCGCCTGGCGACGCCGGAGCAGACGGCGTACATCATCTTTACCTCCGGTTCGACGGGACGCCCGAAAGGGGTCATGGTCGGTCATACCGCCATCGTTAACCGCCTGAAGTGGATGCAGGACCATTACCCTCTGACGGCGTTTGACGTGGTGGCGCAGAAAACGCCGTGCAGCTTTGACGTGTCGGTGTGGGAGTTCTGGTGGCCGTTTATCGCCGGGGCGAAGCTGGTGATGGCCGAGCCGGACGCGCACCGCGATCCGCAGGCAATGCAGAGCTTCTTCGCGCGGTACGGCGTGACCACCACCCACTTCGTGCCGTCGATGCTGGCGGCGTTTGTCGCCTCGCTGGCGCCGGAAAACGTCGCGTGCTGCGCGTCGCTTAAGCAGGTGTTCTGCAGCGGCGAGGCGCTGCCCACCGGGCTATGCCGCGAGTGGGAACAGCTCACCCATGTGCCGCTGCATAACCTCTATGGTCCAACGGAAGCGGCGGTGGACGTCAGCTGGTATCCGGCGTTTGGCCCGGAGCTGGCGGCCGTTGAAGGCAACAGCGTGCCGATCGGCTTCCCGGTGTGGAACACGGGGCTGCGCATCCTTGACGCGATGATGCGCCCGGTGCCGTTCGGCGTGGCGGGCGATCTGTATCTCACCGGCATCCAGCTGGCGCAGGGGTATCTGGGCCGTCCGGACCTCACCGCCAGCCGCTTTATCGCCGATCCGTTTGCCCCCGGCGAGCGGATGTACCGCACCGGCGACGTTGCCCGCTGGCTGGACAACGGCGCGGTGGAATATCTCGGCCGCAGCGACGATCAGCTGAAAATTCGCGGCCAGCGCATCGAGCTGGGCGAGATCGACCGGGCGATGCTGTCGCTGCCGGACGTCGCCCAGGCCGTCGCCCACGCCTGCGTGTTCAACCAGGCGGCGGCAACCGGCGGCGATGCCCGTCAGCTGGTAGGGTATGTCGTCTCTGAATCCGGCTTACCGCTGGATCGCGACGCGCTGCTGGCGTCGCTCAAAGCCCAGCTGCCGCCGCACATGGTGCCGGTGGTGCTGCTGCAAATCACCGCGCTGCCGCTCAGCGCTAACGGCAAGCTTGACCGCAAGGCGCTGCCGCTGCCGGAGCTGACCCGCAAAACATCCGGCCGCTCGCCGGAAAGCGAAACCGAAATCACTGTCGCGCAGGCGTTCTCGGCGCTGCTGGGCTGCGAGGTGAACGATATCGAAGCCGACTTCTTTGCCCTCGGCGGTCATTCGCTGCTGGCGATGCGCCTCGCGGCACAGCTCAGCCGCGCGTTTGCCCGCAAGGTCACGCCGGGGCAGATTATGGTCGCCTCCACGGTGAGCAAGCTCAGCACGCTGCTGGACTCGCAGATGAGCGACGAGCAGGCGCAACGCCTGGGGTATGAAACCCTGCTCCCGCTGCGCGAGAGCGACGGCCCGACGCTGTTCTGCTTCCATCCGGCGTCCGGGTTCGCGTGGCAGTTCAGCGTCCTGGCGCGCTACCTCAGCCCGCGCTGGTCCATCATGGGCATTCAGTCACCGCGCCCGGAAGGGCCGATGCAGCAGTGCGCGGACCTGGATGGAGTAATCGAACATCATCTGAAGACGTTGCGAAAGCAGCAGCCACAAGGGCCGTATTACCTGTTCGGCTATTCCCTCGGCGGCACGCTGGCGCAGGGTATTGCGGCGCGTCTGCGCGCGCAGGGTGAAGCGGTCGCGTTCCTCGGCCTGCTGGATACCTGGCCGCCCGAAACCCAGAACTGGGCGGAGAAAGAGGCCAACGGTCTCGACCCGGAGGTGCTGGCGGAAATCGAGCGCGAGCGTCAGGCGTTTATCGCGGCGCAGCAGGGGCAGGGCTCCAGCGAGCTGTTTAACGCCATTGAGGGCAACTACGCCGACGCGGTGCGGCTGCTCACCACGACCCACAGCGCGCGGTTTGAGGGCAAAGCGACGCTGTTTGTCGCCGAGCGCACGCGCACGATGGATCCGCAGCAGGCCTGGTCGCCGTGGGTGGCGGAGCTTGAGGTGTATAGTCAGGATTGCGCCCACGTGGATATCATTTCACCGCAGGCGTTTGAGAAGATAGGGCCGGTGTTGAAGGAGATATTGGGGTAACGTTAACAGCCCCTCATCCCAGCCCTCTCCCCATAGGGGAGAGGGTCAGGGTGAGGGGGCATCAGACCGCACGCTTTCCAAGCGGCACCACCAGCGGCGTGCCCGCCACCGGATCGTCAATAATCATGCAGCGCATGCCGTAGATCCGCTCGATCAGCTCCGGCGTCACAATTTCTTTCGGCGCGCCCTGCGCCACAATCTCGCCGTCGCGTAGCGCAATCAGATGCGTGGCGTAGCGGCACGCCTGGTTTAAATCGTGCAGCACCGCTGCCAGGGTGTAGCCCTGCGTGCGGTTCAGCTCGCTCAGCAGCTCCAGCAGGTCAATCTGATGGCTGATGTCGAGCCAGGTCGTCGGCTCGTCCAGCAGCATGATGGAAGTCTCCTGAGCCAGCACCATCGCGATCCACGCGCGCTGGCGCTGCCCGCCGGAAAGGGTGTCCACGCTCTGCTGGGCCAGATCGGTAATCCCCGTCGCCTGCATCGCGCGGTTCACCGCCTCGTCATCCTCTTTACGCCAGCGGGTGAACAGCGGCTGGTGCGGATAGCGCCCGCGCGAGACCAGCTCCTGTACCGTGATGTCTCCCGGCGTGGTGGCGTTTTGCGCCAGCAGCCCGATGCGCCGCGCCACCTCTTTACTCGCGAAGCGCTGGATCTGCTCGCCGTCGAGGAACACGCTACCCTCAGCCGGCGTCATCAGGCGGCTCAGCGTGCGCAGCAGGGTCGATTTGCCGCAGCCGTTCGGCCCGATGATTGCCGTAAAATGGCCGTCCGGAATGGCGACGGATAAGTCACGGGCAATAATTTTTTTGCCGTAGCCGAGGGTAAGATTTTCGCCGCGCAAGCGGGTGGTTGAATCTGTCATTTCTTGCGTGACTCCTGAACGAGCAAGACGATGAGGTAAATCCCGCCGAGGCTGACGGTCACCACGCCCACCGGCAGTTGATAAGGCATAAACAGCCGCTGGGCGCAGAGATCGGCGGCCAGCAGCAACAATGCGCCGCAGAACGCCGCCTGGGTTAATCCCCAGCGCGCCGTCCCGCTAAGGCGGCGGGCGATGTGCGGTGCCACGAGGGCGATAAACGAAATCGGCCCGGCGATAGCGGTAGAGGCGGCAGTCAGCAGTACGGCGACCAGCATCAGCATCAGGCGCGAGCGCTCGACGCCCACCCCCAGCGCGCAGGCGCTGTCGTCGCCCATCTCCAGCAGGCGCATGCGTCGCACCAGCAGCAGCGCGCCGATAAACATCAGCACAATCAGCGGCGCGGCGGGCCAGGTTTTGCCACACGTTAAGCCGTTGAGCGAGCCGGCATACCACAGCCCGGCGGAGAGGGCGGTTTCCAGCGAGGCCTGCAGTAAAAGCCAGGTGTTAAAGGCCATCAGCATGGCGCGTATGCCGATACCGATGATGATCAGACGGAAGGTGTCGATGCCGTTGCGCCAGGCCAGCGCCCAGATCAGTAATGACGTCAGAATGCCGCCCGCCATCGCCGTAAAGGTAATCGCCGTCAGGTGCTGACCAAACAGCACCATCGCCACCAGCACGCCGCTCCAGGCCCCGGTGTTGAGGCCCATTACGTCCGGGCTGCCGAGCGGGTTGCGCATCAGCGACTGGAATATCGCACCGCTCACGCCGAGCGCCGCGCCCACCAGAATGGCCATCGCCACGCGCGGCAGTCGCCACTCCGTCACTACCATAGTGATGTTGCGCGGCGCGCTGCCGAGCAGGGCGTTAAAGACCTGCGCAAAATCGAGCGTGACCGCGCCGCTGCGCAGGCTCCAGACCGCCAGCAGCAGAATGGCGATAAGCAGCAGCGAGACGCAGGCGACTAAACGCCGGGACGGGGCCATCATGCGCCACCTCCGCGCTTACGGCGCACGAGGAAGATCAGCACTGGCGCGCCGATAAAGGCGCTGACCACCGAGACGCGCAGCTCGCCGGGCACCAGCAGGCGGCCCAGCACGTCGGCAAACAGCAGCAGGGCAGGGGTGGCCAGCAGCGTCACCGGCAGCGACCAGCGGTGATCCGCCCCCACCAGCCAGCGCGCCATGTGCGGCATCATCAGGCCAATAAAGGCGATCGGGCCGACCACCGCGGTCGCGCTGCCGCACAGTACGGTGATGGCGAGCAGACCAATCAGCTGCGTGCGCGCCACGCGGTTGCCGAGGGCGGTCGCGGTATCGCTGCCGAGGCTCAGGCTGTTGAGCGCGCGGCTTAAAAACAGCGCCACGGCGGCAGCGATAATGACTGGGATCGCCACCACTTTTAACGTTTCAAGGGTGCGGATATCCAGCGAACCGGCCTGCCAGAAGCGCAGCTGGTCGTAAACGTCCGGGTTGAGCAGGGCGATGCCGTTGGATAAGCCTTCCAGCACCGCCGCGAGCGCCACGCCCGCCAGCGTCAGGCGGACCGGACTCAGCTGGCCGCCGCCCTGGCTGCCGGTAAAGGCCACGACCAGCGAGGCGGCCAGCGCGCCGCAGAAGGCCATCGCCAGCTGTTCGGAAGGTGAGGTCAACCCGAACAGCGCCGCGCCGAGCACGATGGCAAAGCTGGCGCCGGAGTTAACGCCGAGAATGCCGGGGTCCGCCAGCGGGTTACGGGTAAGGGTTTGCATCAGGGCACCGGCAAGGCCGAGCGCGCCACCCGCCAGCAGTCCGGCAAGCGTGCGGGGGAGCCGGGCGTCGAGCACGATAATACAGTCAGCGCTCCGGCAGGTGCCGGAGAGCGCATCAACGATAACGGACGCGGGCAGCGGCTTCGCGCCAACCAGCAGGCTGAGTGCAACCGCAAGGCTCAGGAGCAGCAGTAAAACGGGCACGGCAACGGCGCGCACCGCAGAAGAGGAAAACGACATAGCAACATCCATGATTTGATAATGATAGTGATTATCGTTATCTATCTTATTTGGCTATGTTAGCATGTGCGCCCATGGAAAGGGTAGAAATAGACTCAAGGCTTTGTCATGAATCAAAAATCCTGGCTGCTCAACCTCAGCCTGCTGAAAACGCACCCGGCGTATCGCGCCGTATTTATCGCTCGCTTTATCTCCATTTTGTCCCTCGGGCTGCTCGGCGTGGCCGTGCCGGTACAGATCCAGACCCTGACGCACTCCAGCTGGCTGGTGGGGTTATCCGTCACCTTAACCGGCGGGGCGATGTTCATCGGCCTGATGGTCGGCGGCGTGCTGGCGGACCGCTACGAGCGTAAAAAGCTGATCCTGCTGGCGCGCGGCACCTGCGGCGTGGGCTTTATCGGGCTGTGCCTGAACGCCCTGCTGCCGGAGCCGTCGCTGATTGCCATTTACGCCCTTGGCCTGTGGGACGGTTTCTTTGCCTCGCTGGGCGTGACGGCGCTGCTGGCGGCAACGCCCGCGCTGGTCGGGCGCGAGAACCTGATGCAGGCGGGGGCGATCACCATGCTCACCGTGCGCCTCGGCTCGGTGATTTCGCCGATGGTGGGTGGGCTGCTGCTGGCGACCGGCAACGTGGCGTGGAACTACGGACTGGCGGCGGCGGGGACCTTTATCACCACCCTGACCCTGCTGCGCCTGCCGCTGCTGCCGCCTCCGCCGCAGCCGCGCGAGCATCCGCTGAAATCGCTGATGGCCGCTATTCGTTTCCTGTTCAGCAACCCGCTGATTGGCGGCATTGCGCTGCTCGGCGGCCTGCTGACGATGGCGAGCGCCGTGCGCGTGCTCTACCCGGCGCTGGCGGGAGAGTGGCAGATGAGCGCCTCGGAGATTGGCGTGCTGTACGCCGCCATTCCGCTCGGCGCGGCGTGCGGAGCGCTGACCAGCGGCAACCTGGCGCAAAGCGCGCGGCCGGGGTTGATTATGCTGCTTGCCACGCTGGCGTCGTTTATCGCCATTGGCTTCTTTAGCCTGATGCCGGTGTGGGCGCTGGGCGTGCTGTGCCTGGTGATCTTCGGCTGGCTGAGCGCCATCAGCTCGCTTTTGCAGTACACCCTGATCCAGACCCAGACGCCGGAAGGGATGCTCGGGCGCATTAACGGCCTGTGGACGGCGCAGAACGTGACGGGGGATGCGATTGGCGCGGCGATCCTCGGCGGGCTGGGGGCGATGATGACCCCGGTGGCCTCGGCGAGCAGCTGCGGGTTTGCGTTAGCGATGGTTGGCGTGATGTTGTTCGTGGCGCTGGTGGAATTGCGGCGGTTCAGGCAGGAGAGTGTGTTGAACGACGGTGCGGCCTGATGCCCTCACCCCGACCCTCTCCCACAGGGAGAGGGAGGGAAAATGCCTACTTAAACAACGCATTCAATCTGTCTAACACCAGCATTGCGCTGTAATAATCCAGGCGGAACGTCTCGGTTCCCAATGCCCAAACCCGTTTGTTTTTCACCGACGGCAGATGCGCCAGCAGCGGGTTGGCGTAAATTGCGTCGACGTCTTTCTTATCGCCCGCAAACACAAACAATCCTTCACCGTTCAGCCCCGTCGCCAGGTTTTCCCCACCCAGCTGAATAATGTCGTGGCGTTTGCCCTGGCTTTTAGAGGTCTGCAGCCCGGCGGGCAGCTCCGCCAGCGTAAAGCCCAGCTGGTGCAGCAGCTTGCCCTGGGCCGATTCAGCGGTCCACAGGTTGGCGCTGCGCGCGGCGGCGGTGTAGACGATGGCGTTCACAGGCTGCGGCGGCAGCTTCATCTGCTCTTTTACCTGCGCGAGCTGCTTATCAAAAGCGGCAATGCGCTCTGCGGCCTGCTTTTCCTGGCCGGTAAGGGTGCCGAGCTGCGTCAGCAGTTCCTGCCAGCTCTTGTCGTCGTAGTTGATGATAAGCGTCGGCGCGATGGCGGAGAGCTGATCGTACAGCGCCAGCGCGGAATCCCCGCCGGTGGCGCTGATCAAAATCAGATCCGGCATCTGGGCGGCAACCGCTTCGGCGCTCGGCTCGCCAATGTACAGCCGCGCAACCTTGCGCTGTTTCGCAATATCCCCCCACTGGCGCAGGAAACCCTGCCCATCCGCCACGCGGTTGTTCGGCGCGGTGGCGCCGCTGGCGACGACCGGGGCGTCAATTGCCAGCAGGGAGCCGGTTAAGGTCACGCTGGTTGAGACGATGCGCGTCGGCTTGCTCTCCAGGGTATGCACGCCGCGGCTGTCGGTCACCTGGCGCGGCCAGTCGGCGGCGGTCGCTGAGGTTAGTCCTAAAACAAAAAGGCCTGTCAGAAGAAAGGCATTACGGCAAAGGGCAGGGAATTTCACTGAGCGGCATCCTGTTATCGTTGAAGTTAATGCTTCTCATTTTCATGATTGCCGGGAAGGGATGCAAGCGTTTGTCGCACAAGTTGTTTGACCGACGGTTGACAGCGGGGCGCTGTGGGATTAGGTTAGCCGACGAAAATATAAATGATAATCATTATTGCTTCTTTTATCATTTTGAGGAGGATGATATGGATACGTCCCTGGCTGAGGAAGTTCAGCACACCGCAACTACGCTGCAATCAGACAGCTTTTTCTTTATGTCGCCTTACCGCAGTTTTACCGCGTCCGGCTGTTTTGCCCGCTTCAATGAACCCGCCGTCGGCGGCGACGATCCGGCGGGTCCGTTCCAGCAAAAATTAGCCCAGGCCTTCCGGAATGCAAAAGCCAGCGGCATTGCTCACCCGGTGATGGTGGGGGCGATCCCATTTGATACCCGCAAGCCCTCGTCGCTGTTTATTCCGCAGCGCTGGCAGACCTTTTCCCGTCCCGCGCGTCAGCAGTCATCACGCTATTTTTCCGGCTCGCAGGCGCTGAAGGTGGAACAACGCACCGAGATCCCGCCGCAGCCCGTGTTTGAAGAGATGGTCGCCCGCGCCGCGGCACTCACCGCCACGCCGCAGGTGAACAAAGTGGTGCTATCGCGCCTGATTGATATCGCGACCGACAAACGCATGGACAGCGGCGCCCTGCTGGAGCGCCTTATTGCCCAGAACCCATCGAGCTTCAACTTTCACGTGCCGCTGGAAGACGGCGGCGTGCTGCTCGGGGCAAGCCCGGAGCTGCTGCTGCGCAAAGAGGGCGCGCACTTTAGCTCGCTGCCGCTGGCGGGTTCCGCGCGCCGCCAGCCGGATGACGTGCTGGATCGCGAGGCGGGCAACAAGCTGCTGGCGTCCGAAAAAGACCGTCACGAGCACGACCTGGTGACCCAGGCGATGAAGGCCATTCTGGCACCGCGCAGCCACCATCTCAGCATGCCGGATTCTCCTCAGTTGATTACCACGCCGACGCTGTGGCATCTGGCGACGCCCGTGGAGGGCGAGGCGCGTGAAAACGAGAACGCCCTGACCCTGGCCTGCCTGCTGCACCCGACGCCGGCGCTGAGCGGCTTCCCGCATCAGGCGGCAAAAGAGCTGATTGCCGAGCTGGAGCCGTTCGACCGCGAGCTGTTCGGCGGCATCGTCGGCTGGTGCGACAGCGAAGGCAACGGCGAGTGGGTGGTGACCATCCGCTGCGCGCGTCTGCATAAAAATAGCGTTCGCCTGTTTGCCGGTGCGGGCATTGTGCCCGCCTCCTCCCCGGTGGGCGAGTGGCGCGAGACCGGCGTGAAGCTCTCCACCATGCTCAACGTTTTTGGTTTGCACTAAGGAAGACTGATGACCATTCCCTTTACCCGCTGGCCTGAGGAATTTGCCCGGCGCTACCGTGAAAAAGGCTACTGGCAGGATCTGCCGCTGACCCACATCCTGACGGATCGCGCGGACAGCGATGCCGTGGCGATAATCGACGGCGAGCGGCACATCACCTACCGCGCGTTTAATCAGGCGGTGAACAACCTGGCGTCCGCCCTTGAGGCGCAGGGGCTGCAGCGCGGCGAGACGGCGCTGGTGCAGCTTGGCAACGTGGCCGAGTTCTACATCACCTTCTTCGCGCTGCTGCAAATTGGCGTGGCGCCGGTGAACGCGCTCTTTAGCCACCAGCGCAGCGAGCTGAACGCTTACGCCCTGCAAATCAAACCCGCCGTGCTGATTGCCGATCGCGACCACGCGCTGTTTGTGGGCGATGACTTCCTCAACGCTTTCGTGGATGAACACCGTTCGGTACGCGTCGTCCTGCTGCGCGGTGACGGGGGCGAGCATGCGCTGGAGGCGGCGATTTCCCGCCCGGCGGACAATTTTATTGCCAACCCGACCCCTGCGGACGAGGTGGCGTTTTTCCAGCTTTCCGGCGGCAGCACCGGCACGCCCAAGCTTATCCCGCGCACGCATAACGATTACGACTACAGCATCCGCCGCAGCAACGAGATCTGCAGCATTACCGCCGAAACCCGTTACCTGAACGCGCTCCCTGCGGCGCATAACTACGCCATGAGCTCCCCGGGATCGTTAGGCGTCTTTACCGCGGGCGGGTGCGTGGTGCTGGCGAACGATCCGAGTGCGACGCTCTGCTTCCCGCTGATTGAACGGCATCAGGTTAACGTCACCTCGCTGGTGCCCCCGGCGGTTAGCCTGTGGCTGCAGGCCATCGCCGACGGCGCGGGCAACGCGCAGCTTAAATCGCTCAAATTGCTGCAGGTGGGCGGCGCGCGCCTGTCCGCCACGCTGGCGGCGCGCATTCCGGCCGAGATTGGCTGCCAGCTGCAGCAGGTGTTCGGCATGGCGGAAGGGCTGGTGAACTACACCGCGCTCGACGACGCGCCGGAGCGCATCATCAACACCCAGGGCCGCCCGATGTGCCCGGACGACGAGGTGTGGGTGGCGGACGAGCACGGCAACCCGCTGCCGCACGGCGAGGTCGGGCGTCTGATGACGCGCGGGCCCTATACCTTCCGCGGCTATTTCAACAGTCCGGAACACAACGCCAGCGCCTTCGACGCCAACGGCTTTTACTGCTCCGGCGATCTGATCGCCATCGATGAGCAGGGCTACATCACCGTGCAGGGGCGCGAGAAGGATCAGATCAACCGCGGCGGGGAGAAGATCGCCGCCGAGGAGATCGAGAACCTGCTGCTGCGCCACGAGGCGGTGATCCACGCCGCGCTGGTGAGCATGGAGGACAACCTGCTGGGCGAAAAAAGCTGCGCGTATCTGGTGGTGAAACAGCCCCTGCGCGCGGTCGAGGTGCGTCGCTTCCTGCGCGAGCAGGGCGTTGCCGAATTTAAGCTGCCGGACCGCGTGGAGAGCGTGGATGCGCTCCCACTGACGCCGGTCGGCAAAGTCGATAAGAAACAGTTGCGCCTGTGGCTTGCTGAACGCGCCCGGGGCTGAGGAAAAGAGTATGGCTATCCCAAAATTAACCGCTTACGCGCTGCCAACCGCCGCAGAGCTGCCGACCAGTAAAGTGAACTGGGCGTTTGAGCCTGAACGCGCCGCGCTGCTGATCCACGATATGCAGGAATACTTCCTGAACTTCTGGGGCGAAAATAGCACGATGATGCAGCAGGTGGTGGCGAACATCGCTAAACTTCGCGATTACTGCAAAGCGCACCATATTCCGGTCTATTACACCGCCCAGCCGAAAGAGCAGAGCGACGAAGACCGCGCCCTGCTGAACGACATGTGGGGGCCGGGCCTGACCCGCTCGCCGGAGCAGCAGCGTATCGTCGCTCAGCTGACGCCGGACGAAGCGGATACCGTGCTGGTGAAGTGGCGCTACAGCGCGTTCCACCGCTCGCCGCTGGAACAGATGCTGAAAGAGACGGGCCGCAACCAGCTGCTGATTACCGGCGTTTACGCCCACATCGGCTGCATGACCACCGCCACCGATGCCTTTATGCGCGACATCAAACCGTTCTTTATTGCCGACGCGCTGGCGGATTTCACCCGCGACGAGCATCTGATGTCCCTTAACTACGTCGCCGGGCGCTCTGGCCGCGTGGTGATGACCGACGAGCTGCTGCCGTCGGTGCCGGCTTCGAAGGCCGCGCTGCGCGAGCTGATCCTGCCGCTGCTGGACGAGTCCGACGAGCCGATGGATGACGAAAACCTGATCGACTACGGCCTGGACTCGGTACGCATGATGGCGCTGGCCGCGCGCTGGCGCAAAGTGCATGGCGATATCGACTTCGTGATGCTGGCCAAAAATCCCACCCTCGACGCCTGGTGGGCGCTGCTCTCCCGCGAGGTGAAGTGATGGGTTTTGATTTTACCGGCAAAACCGTCTGGGTGACGGGCGCGGGAAAGGGGATTGGCTACGCGACGGCGCTGGCGTTTGCCGAAGCCGGCGCGCAGGTGACCGGCTTCGATCTGGCCTTCCCGCAGGAAGATTATCCGTTTGCCATCGAAACGCTGGACGTGGCAGATTTTGCTCAGGTCAGCGATGTGTGTGGCCGTTTGCTTAATACCCTTGAGCGTCTGGACGTGCTGGTCAACGCGGCGGGCATTCTGCGCATGGGGGCGACGGACCAGCTCTCGCATGCGGACTGGCAGCAGACCTTCGCGGTCAACGTCGGCGGCGCGTTCAACCTGTTCCAGCAGACGATGGGCCAGTTCCGCCGTCAGCAGGGTGGGGCGATTGTGACGGTAGCCTCTGACGCGGCACATACGCCGCGCATCGGCATGAGCGCCTACGGTGCGTCGAAAGCGGCGCTGAAGAGCCTGGCCCTGACCGTCGGGCTGGAGCTGGCGAGCAGCGGCGTGCGCTGTAACCTGGTGTCGCCGGGCTCAACGGATACCGACATGCAGCGCACCCTGTGGAAAAGCGACGACGCGGAGCAGCAGCGCATTCGCGGCTTTGGCGAGCAGTTTAAGCTCGGCATTCCGCTGGGCAAAATCGCCCGCCCGCAGGAGATTGCCAGTACGGTGCTGTTCCTCGCCTCCGATACCGCCAGCCATATCACCCTGCAGGATATCGTGGTGGACGGCGGGTCCACGCTGGGGGCGTAGATGATCTGGAAACGTCACTTACCGCTCGAGGAGCTGAACGCGACAAGCCTGAATACCCTGGTGGCGCATCTGGGTATCGTCTATACCCGCATCGGTGACGACACGCTGGAAGCGGAGATGCCGGTGGATGCGCGTACCCACCAGCCGTTTGGCCTGCTGCACGGCGGGGCCTCGGCGGCGCTGGCGGAAACGCTCGGCTCGATGGCCGGGTATCTGATGACCCGCGACGGGCAGAGCGTGGTGGGAACGGAGCTTAACGCCACGCACCACCGGGCGGTGTCGCACGGCAAGGTGCGCGGGGTATGTCAGCCGCTGCATCTGGGGCGTTCCAGCCAGAGCTGGGAGATTGTGGTCTTCGACGAGCAGGGGCGGCGGTGCTGTACGTGTCGGTTGAGTACGATGGTGCTGGGTTGATTTTGTGCGGTCTGTTGCCCTCACCCTAACCCTCTCCCACAGGGAGAGGGGACGGTTTAGTGCAAAATTAGAGCATAGAGACTACACGTCTGAGTAATCGAATCCTCGGCTCAATCGACGCCTTATCCAGCCACTCCGCCGGGCTGTGGAACCCGGCGCCAACCGGCCCCAGGCCGTCGAGCGTCGGGATGCCGAGCGCGGCGGTGTGGTTGGCGTCGCTGCCGCCGCCGACCGCCTGCCAGGTAATGTCGATACCCTCCGCTTTTCCTGCAGCTTCTACCTGCTGCATCAGGGCCTGGGTCGCAATGCTTGCTGCCATCGCTGGCTTGTGATTCACCCGCGCAAGCGTAGTGGTGACGCCGTCTAAAAAGCCTTTTTCACATAACGCCTCCAGCGCCTGGTTCACCCGGTCGTACTCGTCGTTTTCCCAGAAGCGAACGTCCAGTTCTGCCACGGCGCTGTCCGCGACCACGTTCGCCGCGCTGCCGCCGTGAATCACCCCGATGTTGAGCGTGGTGCCGCGATCCCAGTCGGTTAGCGAATTAATGGCGATGACGCTGTTTGCCAGCGCGGTAATTGCCGAGCGACCTTTCTCCGGGTCGTTGCCCGCGTGTGCCGCCACGCCGCTGAAGGTGAGGTGATAGCCCGCCATCCCTTTACGCGCTTTCACCAGCGAGCCGTCGGCGCGGGCGGCTTCGCACACCAGCACGCAGCGGGAACGCTTAGCCAGCTCGCCAATCCATTCGTGGGAATGGACAGAGCCGGTCTCTTCGTCCGGGTTCATCGCGACGGCAATCGCGAGACGCTCGTTGTCTGCGGCGTCAAGCCCGCGCATTGCCCACAAAATATTCAGAAGTCCGCTCTTCATATCCGACACGCCGGGGCCGTACAGGCGGGTATCGTCCTCGCTCAGCGGACGCCCGGCCACGGTGCCAGCGGGAAACACGGTATCCAGATGGCCGACCAGCAGCACGTCGAACCGTTCTGCCTGCGGTTTGTTGCTGACGAATACGCCGGGGCCCACCTTGTCGCCCAAATTCACCTGCTCCGTGTGCCAGCCCTCGCGCTGCCAGAGCTGCTGCATGATGCCTGCGACGGCTGTTACGCCGTCAATCGTCTGGGTTCCGCAGTCCACGTTCACCAGGGTTTTCAGTTCTTCAATGTAGTGGTCAAGATTCATGTTTACGTCCTGTTCAGAGAATAATGCGCATCAGCAGCATGGCTAAAAATGCGTTGACGACCGAGATGGCGATCATCAGCGGAATGCGTTTGGCGCGGGTGCCGATCACCCCCAGAATGCGGCCCAGGTACTGCACCTGCGAGCCCATCAGGTAGATGGCGGGGGCCAGAATCGCCAGGTGCTCGCCGGTGAGGATGCCCTTATCAAACAGGCCGATGGCGACGCCGATCCCGCCGCCCATCGACATCCAGCCGCCAATCAGCACGGCGGCCGCTTCGCCCGGCAGGCCAAACAGGCCCATCAGCGGGGCGAAGATCGTGCCCAGCCCTTTTAGCGCGCCGGTAATTTCCAGCGCCTTGATGATGATAAAGGCCATCACCACGTTGGGCAGGGTGCTGCTGGTGGCGATGCTCCAGCCTTTGCGCGCGCCTTCGATAAACACATCGGTAATGACGGGATTGGACTGTGGGGCACTCATGCGGCACCTCCTTTACCGGTGAAAGACAGGATCAATCGCAGCAGATTGGCGCCCACGATTTTCATAATGAACATGACGGCGATGCAGGCCCCGATGGAGGTGGGCACTGCAGCCGTGCCGTCAACGGCGACCAGCGTAAAGAGGATGGCGCCGGAAGAGAAAAAGTTGGTGATCATCGCCCCGGCAGAGAACTGGAACATGGCGAAAACGTCTTTCTCTTTTTCGCTGATTTGCCCCTCATCAGACAGGTTTCGGGTGAGGGAAGCACCGACGTCGGTGCTTTGCAGGCTGCCTATCAGCGCCAGCCCGGTGGTGCCGGGAATGCCCAGGAGCGGGCGCAGCAGAGGGGTTAAGAGTTTGCGGGCGGCACGCAGCGCGCCATAGTGTTCCAGCACGTTGATCATCCCCAGCGCGAACATCACGGCCGGAATTAAACCGAGCGCGAAGAGAAACCCGTCCATCGCGCCGCTGCCGCCGGTGCCGCGAAAGGCGCTGCTGGCTGTGGTTAACGTACCGTCATCCAGACTGGCTTTACTGACCACTTTGCCAAACGCGCCGTTAAGGGTGGTGAAATCAAAAACGCCGTACCACTCTTTTCCGCCTAACAGGCCGGAGAAGAAAACGGCTGCAAACGCCAGGGCGAAGTACGCGCCCGGCCCGACCTGACTCTCCTGAGGTACTGAACTGTTCATATCCTTTTCCTTGTATGTACGCGATTGCGCAGGATCATTCTGGCGAGGTTATGAACAAAAAAAATGATACAAATCATTCCGTAAGGCGGCGCACGGATGAAAAAGGCAAAAGTGTGACCGGTGACGCCACGAAAGTGATCGGCTTAACAATGTGGTGTAAATGTCTGGTTTGACCACGCATTATTGCGTTTCAAAGTTGTTAAATTTTTCCGGTTGTTCTAGAAACAAAATGTAACATCTCACTGTTTCACAACAACGGATAACCACGATGAACAACTCAGGGAAATACCTTACATGGGCAGGGCTCTCCGTTGTGGGAGCCTTTGCCCTGGGCTATATCGCCCTCAACCGGGGGGAGCAGATCAACGCGCTGTGGATCGTTGTCGCCTCCGTCTGCATTTATCTGATCGCGTATCGTTTTTATGGCCGCTATATCGCGAAGAACGTCCTGGGGGTCGATGCCACGCGCATGACGCCGGCCGTGCGTCATAACGACGGGCTGGACTACGTGCCGACCGACAAAAAAGTGCTGTTCGGTCACCATTTTGCGGCGATTGCCGGGGCAGGCCCGCTGGTGGGGCCGGTACTGGCGGCGCAGATGGGCTACCTGCCGGGGATGATCTGGATCCTCGCCGGCGTGGTGCTGGCGGGCGCGGTGCAGGACTTTATGGTGTTGTTCGTCTCCACCCGCCGCGACGGGCGTTCGCTGGGCGAGCTGGTGAAAGAGGAGATGGGGGCGACGGCCGGAGTGATTGCGCTGGTGGCGACCTTTATGATCATGGTGATCATCCTCGCGGTGCTGGCGATGATCGTGGTGAAAGCGCTGACCCACAGCCCGTGGGGGACGTACACCGTTGCCTTCACCATTCCGCTGGCGCTGTTTATGGGGATCTACATCCGCTATCTGCGTCCGGGCCGCATTGGTGAAGTGTCGGTGATTGGCCTGGTGTTCCTCGTGTTCGCTATTATCTCCGGCGGCTGGGTTGCGGAAAGCCCGACCTGGGCCCCGTTCTTCGACTTTACCGGCGTACAGCTCACCTGGATGCTGGTGGGGTACGGCTTCGTGGCGGCGGTGCTGCCGGTGTGGCTGCTGCTGGCCCCGCGCGACTACCTCTCTACCTTCCTGAAAATCGGCACCATCGTCGGGCTGGCGATCGGCATTCTGATTATGCGCCCGACCCTGACCATGCCCGCGCTGACTAAATTCATCGACGGCACCGGCCCGGTCTGGACCGGCAACCTGTTCCCGTTCCTGTTTATCACCATCGCCTGCGGTGCGGTGTCGGGCTTCCACGCCCTGATTGCCTCCGGCACCACGCCGAAGATGCTGGCGAATGAAAATCAGGCCTGCCTGATCGGCTACGGCGGCATGCTGATGGAGTCCTTTGTTGCCATCATGGCGCTGGTCTCCGCCTGCATTATCGACCCGGGCGTCTACTTCGCGATGAACAGCCCGATGGCGGTACTGGCCCCTGCCGGCACCGTTGACGTCGTGGCGTCTGCCGCGCAGGTGGTGAGTGGCTGGGGCTTTGCGATTACCCCTGAAACGCTCACGCACATTGCTAATGAGGTGGGCGAGCAGTCGATCATCTCCCGTGCGGGTGGGGCGCCTACGCTTGCGGTGGGAATGGCCTACATTCTCCACGGCGCGCTGGGCGGGCTGATGGACGTCTCCTTCTGGTATCACTTCGCCATCCTGTTCGAGGCGCTGTTTATCCTGACGGCGGTGGACGCAGGCACCCGTGCGGCGCGCTTTATGCTGCAGGATCTGCTGGGCGTGATCTCCCCGAACCTGAAGCGTACCGATTCACTCCCGGCTAACCTGCTGGCGACGGCGCTGTGCGTGCTGGCGTGGGGCTATTTCCTGCATCAGGGCGTGGTCGACCCGCTGGGTGGGATTAACACCCTGTGGCCGCTGTTCGGTATCGCCAACCAGATGCTGGCAGGCATGGCGCTGATGCTCTGCGCGGTAGTGCTGTTCAAGATGAAGCGCCAGCGCTACGCGTGGGTGGCGCTGGTGCCAACGGCATGGCTGCTGATTTGTACTCTGACGGCGGGCTGGCAGAAGGCCTTCAGCCCGGACAACAAGGTGGGCTTCCTGGCGATTGCCAACAAGTTCCAGGCGATGATCGACAGCGCCAAGATCCCGGCGCAGTATACGGAATCACAGCTGTCGCAGCTGGTGTTTAACAACCGTCTGGATGCCGGGCTGACCATCTTCTTTATGGTGGTGGTCGTGGTGCTGGCGTTGTATTCTCTGAAGACCGCGCTGGCGGCGCTGAAAGTCGACAAGCCAACGGCGAAAGAGACACCTTACGAGCCGATGCCTGAAAACCTGGAAGAGATTGTCACCCAGGCCAAAGGGGCGCATTAATTTAATCAAACATACCCCTCACCCCGGCCCTCTCCCCAAAGGGGAGAGGGTGTTGTAAGTTCCCTCTCCCCTTTGGGGAGAGGGTTAGGGTGAGGGGGAAACAAACGAGAAATGACCTATGTTCGACACCCTTTCCAAAGCAGGTAAGTACCTGGGCCAGGCCGCAAAAATGATGATTGGCGTGCCGGACTACGACAACTACGTCGAGCATATGCGCGTCAACCATCCGGACCAGACGCCCATGACCTACGAAGAATTTTTCCGCGACCGCCAGGACGCCCGCTACGGCGGCAAGGGCGGGGCGAAGTGCTGTTAACCCTCTTTCGGTAAATAGAGGCTGATCTGTTCCTGCTTACAGCCGTAGATTGCCGCGAGCTTTTCGCGGGTGCGCTTTTGCGGACGGGAGTCCAGCGCTTCCAGCTGTGACACGGCAGACTGGCTGATGCCGAGTTTCTCTGCCACCTCCTGCTGGGACATGCCGCGCAGGATGCGCCATGCGGCCTGCAGGCTGACGTTCTGCCAGGTCATAATGCTGCACACTTCTCCCGGCAATTCCACGTCATCCAGACTATCGTGTTCGACCTCAATATCCTCCAGATCGTCATCGGTTTCGTCGTCAATTTCTGCCATCTGTAAAAGCATACGAAAATATTCGTGATAGGGAATAACGACGTACTGCGTTTTCCCGTTATCGTCCTTGATTAGCTGTACAGCCATAGTTGGCACTCTCCTCATGCAGGTAAGTCGTTGAAGTTCTGCGCTTGACGGCCAAAATATAACAATGGTTGTCGGGATCGTCCCGAAGCGTATAGATGATGCGGTAATCGCCAACGCGTAGCCGGAAATGATCTTCTGTCGCCGATATTTTTTTGATATCAGGCCGGGGAGCTGAGCGGTCATCCAGCTCAGTAAGCTTTACCTCAATGCGTCGCTGATACCGCTCGTCAATCTTTGAAAACGCCTTCTTTGCACCATTGGACCAGACAATCTTCATCCATACCTCCACTGTACGCCCACACAAAATATAAGGAAATAATAAGGCTATTAGATAAATTCCGAATTTCTTATGGGGTACTGTAGAGCGGAGAAAAAACGCAGGTAAGAGGCAAAACGCAAACCGTCGAAGCGGCTCGAAAACGCCTCTGCCAGGCGACAGAGGCTTACAGAAAATATGCGATCAGGCGTTCAGACCGCCGTCTACGTCCAGACCGGTACCGGAGATCTGCCCGGCTGCCGGGCTGGCAAGGAAGGTGACCGCCGCCGCGATGTCCTCCGGCTGGCCATAGTGACCGACCGCAATCATCTGGCGCTGGGCTTCCGCCTGTTCCCCGTCTTCCGGGTTCATATCGCTGTTGGTGGGGCCGGGGTGTACCAGATTAACGGTAATGCCGCGCGGCCCTAAATCACGGGCCAGCCCGCGGGTGAGGGAGTTGAGGGCGGACTTCGTCATTGAGTAAACGGCAATGCCCGGCATGGCCACGCGGTTAGCCAGACAGCTGCCGATGTTAATGATGCGCCCGCCGTCGGACATATGTACCAGCGCTTCCTGAATGGCGATCACCACGCCGCGGATGTTGACGTTGATAAGGGCGTCGATGTCCGCCAGCGTCATGGACTCCAGCGGGCCGCCGCGCGCGATACCCGCGTTGTTGACCAGAATGTCCAGCCCGCCGAGGGAGCGCGCTGCATGGGTGACGGCATCCTGAATCGCCTGCGCGCTGGCGCTGTCCGCCTGCACGGCTTCACCGTGCCGCCCAAGCGCCTTTATTTCATCGACAACCGCCTGGGCTTTGTCGGCAGATTTTTCATACGTAATAACCACGTCGGCACCGGCGCGCGCCAGCGACAGCGCGATAGCGCGACCCAACCCACGGCTGGCGCCGGTAACCAGCGCCTTCTTACCTGTTAAATCGATCTGCATGATGACCTCGTTGCGAGAGTGGTGAGAATCATCATTAGGTATAGACGGTCGGGGCGATTAACGGCTGAAGGATTCCACCTTTTCAAACGCCGCGCGCAGAACCTCAGGCGTTAACGTCACCGGCAGATAATGAATCGACTCGACCGGGCGCAGGGTGTGGGCAATGACCTTATCCAGTTCGTCGCGGTTATGGATATCGACCTCCAGCGCGCGAAGCGTGGTCGGCAGGTTAAAACGCCGATACGCCGAGACCAGCTGACCCAGCACGTCGTCCTGGCCGAGCAGGGCGCTCTGCACCAGAATCCCGTAGGCCACCTTGGTGCCGTGCAGGTATTTTTCCGTCTGCGGCAGCACGGTTAAGCCGTTATGCACCGCATGCGCCGCCGCCACGCGGGTATAGCGTTCGCCCAGACCGCCGACCATCCCGCCACCGGCAATAATCGCATCCACCACGTCCCGGAACGCCTGCGTCTGGTCACCGCGCTGCTGGTCGGCCAGCGCTTCCTCGCTGTGCTCCAGCAGCACGTCGCGGATCGCCAGCGCGCCGTTGATGCCGAGCCGCACGGTCAGCGGCAGGTTCTTCGGCTCAGGTGCCAACACCACCGCCTCGTACCACTTCGCCAGCGTATCGCCAATCCCCGCCAGCAGATACTCCGCCGGCGCGTTGAGGATGATTTGCGGCTCCACCAGTACCAGGAAGTTGGCGTCGTCGAAGATCTCAAACTGCAGCGCCTGACCGGCATCGTTGTACCAGACGGAGAGCGGTGTCCACGCCGCACAGGTGGCAGCGACGGTGGGGATACCCACGAACGGAACGCCTAAACGGCGCGCCACGGCTTTCACCGTATCCATTACCGCGCCGCCGCCAACGCCAATGACCACGCTCGCACCGCTACCGGCGTCATTCACCAGCTGGGTGACGTCGCGCTCGCTGCAGTGGCCCTTAAACAGCAGGTGCTTCGCCCCCGGCGCGTTAAAGCTCTCCGGCAGGAAAGGGCGCGCGCCTTCGATGGCGCGCTCGCCGTAAATCCACACCGCGCGGGAAAGTTGTTCCGGGGTAAAGAAGTCATGCAGATGCGCAAGGCTTCCGGGATGGGAGAAATAGTTCGCCGGGCCGGGTACGACGCGGATGTCGGTGTTGCTCATGGAGGTATCCTTTTTTTGGAAGCGCTAACCCGATGTTATGTCTGGACATCCGGATGGCTAATAATATTTCGCTTTATCTTATGCCTTTTCCGTCGTTGTCAGTCAACCGGAGCTGTGAAAAATTCGATAAATCAGAAGAGTAATGAAGGATTTACGCGGATGGTTTCCAGTCGCCTTGAAATGCGCGGTATCAGCCTGGCCTTTTCCGGCTTTCAGGCGCTGTCGCGCGTGAATTTCACCTTAACCGGCGGATCCGTGCATGCGCTGACCGGCGCCAACGGCGCGGGAAAATCGACGCTGATGGCGGTGCTGTGCGGCACGCACAACCACTATGAGGGCGAGATTTGCATTAACAACCAGCCGGTGACGATCCGCGAACCGCTGGACGCCAAACGGCTGGGGATCCACCTCGTGCAGCAGGAGGTGGATGTGGCCCTGATCCCGGGGTTGAGCATCGCCGAGAACATCATGCTCGACCAGCTGGCGCAGCCGGGACATCGCTTCAACTGGCGCAGCGTTCGCCAGCAGGCGAGACAGGCGCTGGCGCAGCTGGATGTCTCTCTGGACGTACGCCGTTCCATCGACAGCTGTTCGCTGGCCGAAAAGCAGCAGATTTTGCTGGCACGCGCCTTGTCCCACCACTGCCGTTTTTTGATTCTTGATGAACCCACCGCGCCGCTGGACGCGCACGAAAGCGAGCGCCTGTTTGCGGTGGTAAGGCGCTTAAAGCAGCAGGGCATCGGGGTGGTATTTATCTCGCATCGCATTCACGAGCTGAAAGCCATCTGCGACACCCTGACGGTGCTGCGCGACGGCAAGCTGATCGAGTCCGGCCCGATGGCGGACCTCAGCGGCGAGGCTATCGTCGAGAAGATGCTCGGCCACGTGCTGAGCGATATCTATCCGCCCGCGCGCCCTCCGCACGGCGGCGAAACGCTGCTGCGCGTGGAGGGACTGCACGACGACGCGCTGCTGAAAGATATCTCCCTGCACCTGCGCAAAGGCGAAATTCTCGGTATTGCCGGACTGGCGGGCGCGGGCAAAACCGAACTCTGCAAGGCGCTGTTTGGCGCCACCAGAAGTCGCGTGGCAAACGGCGAGTTGAATCATCAATCCTGGAAACCGCGCGACCCGGCGGATTCCGTACTGCGCGGGCTGGCGCTGGTGCCGGAGGAGCGGCGCAAAGAGGGGATCTTTATCGACGAGCCGGTGAGCATGAACCTTGCCGTGTGCGCCGATAACAGCTTTTCGCGCTGGAGCCTGTTTGGCCATCGTCAGGCGTGGCGCTGGGCGGAAGAGGTGATAGCCCGCGTTGGCGTTCGGGCGCGCGGGCCGGGGCAGGTGCTGCGCCGTCTGTCCGGGGGTAACCAGCAGAAGGTCGCCATCGGCAAATGGCTGCGCAATGACGCCAGCGTGCTGATTTTCGACGAGCCGACCAAGGGCGTGGACGTGAAGGCTAAAACCGACCTGTTCCAGCTGATTGACGGCCTGGCGCGCGAGGGCAAAGGGGTCATTTACGCCTCCGGCGAATTTGCCGAGCTGGTGGGGCTGTGCGATCGCATCTGCGTGCTGTGGGACGGGCGCATCGTGGCGGAAATCGCCGGGGCCGAGGCCCGCGAAGAGACATTACTTTATTATTCAACCGGAGGAACGGCGTCGTGAGCAAGGCCCTTTCAGTGAACGCGGCGGCGTCTGGCCGTCAGCAGATTTTCGATTTTCTCTACAGGTGGGGCATGTTGCTTACCGTCGTCGCGCTGGTGGCCGTTTTTGGCCTGGCGTCGGACAACTTCCTCGACCCGAACAACATCATCAATATTCTGCGCTCGATTGCCATCGTGACGGTGATAGCCATTGGCGTGTCGATTTCCCTGACCATCGGCGGGTTCGATCTCTCCGTGGGGTCAACGGCGTCGCTGGCGAACGCGCTGGTGATTTCGCTTTTCGTCTGGCACGGCTTCGGCACCACCGAGTCGATTCTGATCACCCTCGCGCTCTGCACGCTGGTGGGGCTGTTTAATGCCTTTCTGATCGTCATCCTGCGTATTCCGGACATGCTCGCGACGCTTGCCAGCCTGTTTGTGATCCAGGGCGTGGCGATGACCTACAGCTACGGCGGGTCGATTACCGAAAACATGGTGCTGCCGAGCGGCGACATGGCGGAAGGCACTATTCCGGCGGCGTTCAGCCTGCTGGGGCAGGTGCCAACCATCGTCATCATCATGCTGGTGGTGACGATTCTGGCGCAGCTTGGGCTTTCGCTCACTACCCACGGTCGTCGGATGTACGCCATTGGCGGTAACCCGGAAGCGGCGCGCCTCTCCGGCATTCGGACCACACGCTACAAGGTGGCGGCCTACGTGATTGCCTCTCTGCTGGCGGGCCTGGGCGGGATTTTGCTGGCGTCGCGCATCGGGTCGTCGCAGGTGAATGCGGGCGGCGGCTATCTGATGGACGCGGTAGCCGCGGCCTGGATCGGCTTCTCGCTGGCCGGGTCCGGCAAGCCCAATGCGCTGGGGACGCTGGTCGGGGCGGTCATTCTTGGCGTGCTGTCGAACGGGCTGGTGATGCTCTCCGTACCGTATTACGCCATGGACATTATAAAAGGGCTGGTGCTCGCGGTAGCGCTGGCGATTACCTACATACAAAAACGCTGACAACACAACGGGATAAAAAATGAAAAAGATTGCACTCTCTTTAGTGGCGCTTGGACTGCTCACGGCTCTGCCAGGCTTCGCGGCTACGCCCGCGCCGCTTCCGGCTGCCATTGCGAACCATGACGGCCCGATCCGCATCGCGGTGATCCGTAACCTTGGCTCAGACGACAACACCACGCAGTTTATTGCCGGGGCAATTCAGGAAGGGAAGAAGCTCGGCTTTAAGGTCAGCACCTTTTTAAGCAACGGGGACGATGCCAAATTCCAGGACTTCGTGAACCAGGCGATCAGCCAGAAATATGACGGGATTATTCTCTCCCAGGGGCGCGATCCGTACTCCACCGCGCTGGTGAAGAAAGCGGTGGATGCCGGGATCAAAGTCTCGGTATTTGATACCGCCGTGAACGGCGAGATCCCGGGCGTGACCGTGACCCAGCAGGACGATGCCTCCCTGACGAATCTCTCCTTCGGCCAGCTGGCGAAAGATTTCAACGGCAAGGCCAATATCGTCAAGCTGTGGGTGGCGGGCTTCCCGCCGATGGAGCGTCGTCAGGCGGCGTATAAAGAGTTGCAAAAGCAGTATCCGGACATCAAAGAGCTGGAGTCTATCGGTGCCGTCTCCTCTGACGTGCAGGGCGACACCGCCAACAAGGTGGGCGCGATCCTGGCGAAATACCCGAAAGGCAAAATTGACGCCATCTGGGGCACGTGGGACGCCTTCAGCCAGGGCGCGTATAAGGCGCTGAAAGAGAACGGCCGCACCGAGATCAAGCTCTACAGCATCGACATCTCCAACCAGGATCTGCAGCTGATGCGCGAACCGGGCAGTTCGTGGAAGGTGAGCGTGGCGGTGGATCCGAAGCTGATTGGTGCGACCAACGTGCGTCTGGTGGCGAACAAGATTGCCGGGGAAGCGACGCCTGCGACGTACGATTTCAAAGCGGCAGCCATTCCACAGGCGCTGCTGACCGCCCAGCCGGGGGCGGTGAACGTGGCGTCGCTGGGTAAAATTATTCCGGGCTGGGGCCAGACGGAAGATTTTATCGCCCCGTGGTTTGCGACGCTGGAAGCGAAAAATAAATAAAACCAAGCCGGGTAGCGTCAGGTGTGGCCTGATGCCCTCACCCCGGCCCTCTCCCACAGGGAGAGGGGGAAAACCAACAGGAGCTAACGGTGACGCAAGTACCCCCTCCAGAATACAGCCGCAATATGCGGCTGATTGGCCATAGCGACCAGGGCGGTCGCCCTGACGGCGTGCAGCTGATGGTGCATCGTGGTTTTGCCTATATCGGCCATATGGTGTCGCAGGGCTTTTCCATTGTGGACGTGCGCGACCCGAAGAATCCGAAACCCGCGGGCTATGTGCCCGCGCCGCCCGGCACCTGGAACGTGCACCTTCAGGCGCATGACGATCTGCTGCTGGTGATCAACGCCCGGGATCTGTTTGCCGATGCGCGTTTTGCCGACGAGAAGGTCTACTACACACGGCAGGTGGGCGAGACCGTCAGCGACGTGCAGGAAAAAGGCTGGAGCGCCGGGCTGCGCGTCTTTGATATCTCCACCCCGGACAGGCCGCGTGAAATCGGCTTTCTGTCGCTGAGCGGCATCGGCATTCACCGCATCTGGTACGTCGGCGGGCGCTGGGCGTACGTCTCGGCGCTGATCGACGGTTTTACCGACTACATCTTCCTGACCATCGATCTTGCGGACCCGCGTAAGCCCGAAGTGGCGGGACGCTGGTGGCTGCCGGGCATGAACCAGGCCGAAGGCGAGCAGCCGGGCTGGCCGGAAGGCAAACGCTACGCGCTGCACCATGCGATTATCGCCGGGGATACCGCCTACGGCAGCTGGCGCGACGGCGGGCTGACGCTGCTGGACGTGAAGGACCGCGCGCAGCCGACGCTGATTAGCCATCGCAACTGGAGCCCGCCGTTTGGCGGCGGGACGCACACCGCGCTACCGCTGCCGGATCGCGATTTGCTGGTGGTGCTCGACGAGGCGGTGCTGGATAACCAGGAGGACGGCGAAAAGCTGATCTGGCTGTTTGATATCCGCGAGCCGGCGAACCCGGTGAGCATTTCTACCTTCCCGCAGCCGGATGAAACCGACTACGTGGCGAAAGGGGCGCATTTCGGCCCGCACAACCTGCACGAGAACCGGCCGGGGAGCTTCGTCAGCTCAACGCTGATTTTTGCTACCTATCAGAACGCGGGCGTGCGCGCGTACGACATTTCCAATCCGTATCGCCCGGTGGAAACCGGCGCACTGGTGCCCGCCGCGCCGGAGAGAATGATGGACACGCGGCCCAATCGCCCGCAGGTGATCCAGTCGTGCGACGTGTTTGTGGATGCGCAGGGGATTATTTACAGCACGGACTATAACGGCGGGCTGTCGGTGATTGAGTATCTGGGGTGAGTGCGGTTTGATGCCCTCACCCCGGCCCTCTCCCACGGGGAGAGGGAGAAAATCAGCTGTACTGGCGCACCCTTGCCACCAGCTCTTCCGCGCTGTCGATACGGTCGGCAATGACAATCAGCGCCTTGCCGAGCGTAATGGCGTGGCGCAGGCATTCGTGGCGCATGGCGTCATCCGCAATGGTATCGATATCCGCCACGTGAGAAAGCCCCACGCTTCGGCGAATCAGTTCGGTGCCGCAGAAGCCAATGGCATCGTGCCAGACCTTTTTCAGAAACGCGGAGGCATAGCCCGGTGCGCTGAGCGCCGCATCGCGCGTTTTCTCGTTTGCCAGCGCCTGGAAGCGTTCCGCAAAGGTGTTCCACAGTTCCTGAATATCGGTCAGGCGCTGCTCGCGTGCGGCAGCGGCATCGCGAATGCCCAGATGCCCCGGCAGGCCGCAGAAATTGAGCAGCAGGTTGCCGATGGCGGTGCCCAGGTCAAAGCCAATCGGGCCGAAGTAGCCAAACTCGGCGTCGATGGCCTTCAGGCTGCCGTCCGCCACGAAGATCGACCCGCTGTGAATATCGCCGTGCAGGAGCGCTTCGGCGTGCGAGAAGAAGCGATGCTTCAGGGAGGCCACGGCAATCTTAAGCTGGGCGTCGTCGCGCAGGGCCGCTACGTCATTTTCCAGCTCGGCCGGGTAGCTGTTGCGCTCGTGGATCTGGTACGGATCGTTAAAGAACAGATCTTCGGTGATCTCGCACATCTCCGGGTTAATGAATTTCGCCACCTGCGCTTTTTTCTCGTGCGGGTGCAGGGAGAAATCGCTGGTGTGGAACAGCGCGTGCGCGAGGTATTCCCCCAGCTGGCGCGCGGCCTGCGGGTAGTGATTATTTTTAATCAGCTCGCCGCGCCAGATGCGATGGCTGGAGAGGTCTTCCATCACCATTACCGCCAGTTCCGGGTCAAAGTGGTGAATTTTCACGGTGTGCTGCGGGCTGTGCCGGTAGTGCTCGACCAGGGTTTGTGCCTCCAGGCGGGCGCGATCCAGCGTTAACGGCCAGGACTCACCGACGCAGCGCACGTAGGGCAGCGCCTGCTTGACGATAATGCGGCTCACGCGCGTGCTGTCGAATATTTTAAACACCAGATTGAGGTTACCGTCGCCCACCTCCTGCGCCTCTACCAGCGATGAAGGATCGTCAAGGCCGCCGAACTGCTTTGCATACTCCACGGCGTCCTGGGCGGTAAAGGTACGGTATTGCGACATGGCCTGTTCCTCACGGGTTTGCTAATAAAGACATGTAGACGTCTATACATCTGGATTTCATCCTGACACAATGTGCTACAACAACGCAACAGGGAATTAACGACATGCAGACATTACAGACGACCAGCCTGCGGGTGACGGATAATCAGCTCTTTATTCTCGACCAGCAGGCCCTTCCGCAGGATAAACGCTGGCTGGACTCCTCTACGGTAGAGGCGCTGGTGGGGCATATTCACGCCCTGCGGGTGCGCGGCGCGCCGCTGATTGGTCTCTCTGCAAGCCTGCTGCTGGCGCTGCTGTCGGAAAGCGGCAAAAGCCGCGACGAGCTGACCGTGGCGCTGAATACCCTCCGCGCGTCGCGCCCCACGGCCGTGAACCTGATGAACAACCTTGACCGCATGAAGCAGGCGCTGTGGCAGGAAGACTTTGTGCCGGCGCTGGTGGCTGAGGCGCTGCGCCTGGTTGAAGAAGATAAACAGCTCTGCGACGCGATTGCGAAAGCCGGTAGCGCGCTGGTCAAACCCGGCAGCCGTCTGCTGACCCACTGCAATACCGGCGGGCTGGCAACCGCGGGCGTCGGCACCGCGCTTGGCGTCATTGCCCGTGCGCATCAGGAAGGTAACGTCAGCAACGTCTGGGTCGATGAAACCCGTCCGCTGCTGCAGGGCGGTAGGTTGACCGCCTGGGAACTCGGCGAGCTGGGCGTGCCGTATCAGCTCATCACCGATTCCATGGCCGCCAGCCTGATGGCGAAAGGCGAGGTAGACGCCGTGTGGGTGGGCGCAGACCGTATTGCCGCCAACGGCGATGTGGCAAATAAAATTGGCACCTATTCGCTGGCGGTGCTGGCGAAGTTCCACGGCATTCCGTTCTACGTCGCCGCGCCGCATACCACGCTCGATCCGGCCTGCCCGAACGGGGACGCGATCCCCATCGAGCAGCGTGCCGCCAGCGAAGTCACGGGCGTGGCGGGGAGCTTTGGCGCGGTGCAGTGGGCGCCGGAAAACGCACGGGTCTATAACCCGGCCTTTGACGTTACGCCTGCCTCGCTGATTAGCGGCTGGGTACTGGATACGGGCGTGGTCACGCCGCAAGAGGTGGCGGAAGGGAAATTCGCCTGAGTCCGGCTATCCTTTAAGGGTTTCCCTTAAGAGGACAATATCGTGACGCTCGATCCTGAAACTGACTTAAAACTGGAGCGCGTGGTGGATGCCCCGCGCGACCTGCTGTGGCAGTGCTGGACCACGCCGGAGCACATCAAAAACTTCTTCATTCCTGCTCCCCATAAGGTGACCGAGTGCGATCTCGATCTCCGCGTGGGCGGGCGGTTCAACACCGTGTTTGAGGTGGACGGTCAGCGTATGGATAACCGCGGCGTCTTCCTTGAAATCGATCCCGGTAAAAAGCTGGTCTTTACCGACGGTTATACCGAAGGCTGGAAACCGGCCGAGAAACCGTTTATGACGGCGATCCTTCTGCTGGAAGACGTCGGCGAGGGCAAAACCCGCTACACGGCGATTGCACGCCATCCGACGAAGGACATCCGCGAGCAGCATGAGCAGATGGGCTTCCACGAAGGGTGGGGCATTGTGCTGGATCAGCTGGTGGGGTATGTGAAGGGATTGAAGCGTTGAAGCTCGAGCGGCCTGATGCCCTCACCCCAGCCCTCTCCCACAGGGAGAGGGAGCAAACACTAAAAACGGCAGCTTTAGCTGCCGTTTTGCTTTCACCTATGCCAGGCGTGGATACGCATCCGCAATCGCATCGCCGGTAAACTGCGCCACCCAGCCTTCCGGGTTGTCGAAAATACGAATCGCCGTAAAGTTCGGCTCTGAACCCATATCAAACCAGTGCGGCGTGCCCGCGGGCACGGAAATCAGGTCGTTTTTCTCGCACAGAACCTGATACACCTCATCGCCAATGTGCAGGCAGAACAGCCCCGCGCCTTCTACGAAGAAGCGCACTTCATCTTCGCCGTGGGTGTGCTCGTTCAGGAACTTCGCGCGCAGCGCGTCTTTCTGCGGGTTGTCGGCGCGAAGGCTAATCACGTCCCAGCTCTGGTACCCTTTTTCCGCTACCAGCTTGTCGATCGCATGCTGGTAGGCTTCGATCACCACCTCAGGCGCAGGATCCTGGCCTAAATCCCGATCGGCCGCCCAGCGTTCAAACCGCACCCCTTTAGCGTTGAGCTGTTGGGCTATTTCGTCCGCGTTAGTGCTGTGCCACTGATGCTTGCTGCCGTCTTTATCAGAGTAAATCGTTAATGCGCTCATGAAGGGATCTGCTCCGGATTAATCTCGTCAAACTGGTGGATCTGATGGTGGTGGCTTGCGCCGTCATCATCACCGCGAATCAGCTGCAGGGTACGAAAGCCTGCCTGTTCAGCCGCGTCCAGCTCCTGATGAATATCCGACAGGAACAGGATCTGCGACGGGGCAATGCCCGTTTGGGTCGCAATGTTCTGATAAGACTGCACCTCGCGCTTGGCGCCGATGTGGGTATCAAAATAGCCGCTGAACAGATGAGTAATATCACCTTCGTCGCTGTAGCCAAATAACAGTTTCTGCGCGGCGACGGAGCCAGAGGAATAAACATAGAGATCAATGCCTTGCGCTTTCCATTTTTCAAGCGCAGGCAGCACGTCCGGGTAGAGGTGGCCGGTAAAGTCGCCGTTGACGTAGCCGTCCTGCCAGATAATTCCCTGAAGGGCCTTCAGCGCCGTCGACTTACGGTCTTCATCCATAAAGGTGAACAGCGTATTGATAAGGTCGCTGACGCTGGCTTGCGGAGCGTCAATTTCATCACGCAGATTGCCCAGAATGGATTTGACCGGCTCGGCGTACTGCTGGGCGGTCACGAAAGCCGCCAGCCGCTCACGCGCGTAGGGGAACAAAACATCGTGGACAAAACGGATATCGCTGGTGGTCCCTTCAATATCCGTCACAATGGCGCGAATCATACTCTCTCCAGTTGTCGTAAACGCATTTCGCATTCAAATAGGAATTCTAGTCCTTCCAGATGACGGCGGGCTTCGGCCACATCGCGTCCCCAGCAGGTTAAGCCATGACCGCGCAGAAGAAAACCATAATTAAGCGTGCGTTCCCGCGCGTAATGGGCGATTCGCGAGGCGAGGGCGTCGATATCCTGGTCGTTATCAAACACCGGGATAGCCACCGTAGCCTGATGTGTGGTCTGCCCGCTAAGGGATTTTTGCATCTCGAAGCCGCTGATGGTCAGTTCGGCCTCTTTCACCAGGCGCGACAGCACCGTGGCGTTCACCGTGTGAACGTGCAGAACGGCGTTGGCCTGCGGGAACAGACGATAGATGAGGGTGTGCAGCCCGGTCTCCGCCGAGGGCGTGCGGCCAGACGGCGCACGGTTGGTGGCGATCTCGACCTGCAGAAAATCCGCTGTCGTCAGGCTACCTTTGTCTTTGCCGGATTCGCTGAGCCAGCACAGGCGTTCGTCCTGGCGCACCGACATGTTGCCGCCGGTGGCGGGAGCCCAGCCTTTGGCGCCAATCCAGCGGCAGGCGTCGACCAGATGCGTGAGTTGCAGGTTGTCTGTCATTTTCCTTTTACCCTCTCGGCCAGGAATATTCATATTGTTTAGACGTCTAAGCGTCTTGATTGCCAAAGACTAACATCGTGTTATAGTGGCAGCAACATAAGTATTACAAGCAGGCACAACACAATGAGTAATAACGCATTGATTCCGCAGAGTAAACTCCCGAATCTCGGTACGACTATCTTTACGCAGATGAGCGCCCTGGCGCAGCAGCACAATGCGATAAATCTTTCGCAGGGGTTCCCGGATTTTGACGGACCGTCATATTTGCAGGAGCGCCTGGCGTACCACGTTGCGCAGGGGGCGAATCAGTATGCGCCGATGACCGGAGTGCAGGCGCTGCGGGAAGCCATTGCAGATAAAACGGCGGAGCTCTATGGCCATAAGCCCGATGCGAACACCGACATTACGGTGACCGCAGGGGCAACCGAAGCACTGTATGCGGCCATCACCGCGCTGGTGCGCGCGGGCGATGAGGTTATCTGTTTTGACCCGAGCTACGACAGCTATGCGCCTGCGGTTGAACTTTCCGGCGGCGTGGTGAAGCGCGTGGCGTTAAAGCCACCGCATTTCCGCCCGGACTGGCAGGCGTTTACCGCGCTGCTGAGCGATAAGACCCGTCTGGTGATTCTGAACACGCCGCACAACCCGTCCGCTACGGTGTGGCAGAAAGCCGATTTCGCCGCGTTGTGGCAGGCCATTGCCGAGCGTGAAATTTATGTTCTGAGCGACGAAGTGTACGAGCACATCTGCTTTGCTGAGGAAGGGCACGCCAGCGTGCTGGCCCATCCGCAGCTTCGCGAGCGCGCAATTGCCGTGTCGTCATTTGGTAAAACCTATCATATGACCGGCTGGAAAGTGGGCTATAGCGTGGCGCCGGCCGCCATTAGCGCGGAGCTGCGCAAAGTGCACCAGTACCTGACGTTTGCCGTGAATACGCCGGCCCAGCTGGCGCTGGCGGATATGCTGCGTGCGGAACCCGAGCACTATCGCGAGCTGCCGCGTTTCTACCGTGAACGACGGGACCTGTTCGTGTCTGCGCTGAGCAAAAGCCGTCTGGAGATTTTGCCTTCGGAAGGGACCTACTTCCTGCTGGCGGACTACAGCGCCATTTCCGATCTGGATGACGTCAGCTTCTGCCAGTGGTTGACCAAAGAGGCGGGCGTTGCGGCGATCCCGCTATCCGTTTTTTGCGCCGATCCCTTCCCGCATAAGCTGATTCGCCTCTGCTTTGCGAAACAGGAATCGACGCTGCTGGCGGCGGCAGAGCGTCTTAACGCGCTCTGATTATTTCACCGTCCAGGCTTCGGAGTAACGACGGTCTGCAAAGAGCTCCAGCAGACCGTTGATTTGCTTCAGACGTAATACTTCGTCGTCGTCCATTCCCAGCTCCTGGCCGATTTTCGCATCGTTCCAGCCCAGTAACGCCAGCTCGCGTACCAGCTCTGACATGGCGTTGATCTGATGGCGTCCGCGAGCGCGGTTGTGGCGAACGGTGGCTGCAATCCGGTCGAGTTTTTGCTGACGCTCTTTACGCAGGCAGGCGATCGGCTGATATCCCTTCAGCTGGCGCTTCATCGCGGCCCTGTTTTTACCGATCTCATGGCGGTGAAAACCGTCCACTATTTCGTAATGCTGCAGTCCATTTTCCGTCACCACGATGGGCTGCGTGAAACCGTCGAGCTCCAGCGACGTGCTGAGCAGGCGCATTTCAGGCGGCGCAACGTTGTTGGGGTTGTAATCATTCGCGGTAATGCTTTCTTGCTTGACCCACAGCACGCAGTCGACAGGCTGCTCGCGAAAAGGGCTGTGTTCATGGATGGCCTGGCGAAAGGCGTTGATGGCATTGATGCGCTCCTCTTCCGGGAGCGATTGCAGGTAGCTTTCCATTTCTTTGATCAATCGTTGTTGCATAAGATCCCCCATTCCTGGCGTTTTAATTTCATCCGTTCACTGTAGCGCTTGTAATGCCTGGGTTTGTTCGGGCTAAACGAGAGCGCCCGGCACCAGTAGTCGTTATTCAGAAGGACTTTGCAGACACGTCGCCAGGAGGGGATATCTTTTGTGCCGATGTCGCCCTCCTGGGTGTCGGGAATATCTTCCATCCCTCGCTTTTGGTACCAGTGCAGGTAGATGGCGATTTTGTTGCGGTAATGCTCGGCGGTTCTTTGCGGCATACTGTCAAGCAGCAGCATGGCGTACTCTCGCCAGCAGAGATGGTCAGGCTTGAGGATTTTGCGGTGGCCATAGAAGTGGCTATCCTGCCCGGCGTAGACGCCACCGCTACGTACGCCACTGACCCGTTCGCACATGGCGGCCCAGCGTTCCGGCTCGACAACATGGTAGAGCCATAATCCCTGGCGCTGCTCGGGGCCAAAAGGTTCACAAATGCGCATATAACGCGGCGGAACCCTCGCCTGAAACATCAGATTGTAGAGCGGGTTGTAGCAGTTGCCTGTGTTCGCAAACCACGTCCAGATATCCGCCGTTTTCCAGTCATAGATCGGATAGATATACCAGGCATGGCCGCCAGGCGCGGTGGTGGTCCAGGGTTTATCGTCGGCAAAACGCTGTTTACGCGCGTTTGCGATAGTCAGAAAGCGGTTATAGGACTCATCAGCGCGAATGCCGACCAAAACCGCCGCGGGGCGATTCTGGGAAAACCAGTCGGAAAATTCACGAACGAAGGCTTCAAAGGTCATCCCTTTCTGGTAGAAAGCAAAATAGTCGGGATCGGTAATCGCCTCTTCCGGGGGCTGGCGCACCCAGGTTACGCCCGGCTCCCAGCACTGCCATTCGGGTTGATACTGAGACAGCGCATTTTGCGTGGTAAGCGGCAATGCCACCCACCAGCATTGCTCAATAACATCGGCGTATTGCTGCTTCATGTTATTCACATGCTGAATAGTGAACGTGAACTGCGCCTCCCAGTCGATAAATAACAGATGTATTTTCTTGTCCTTTTTCCGGGCCAGTTGAGCCGTTAAATGCAGCATAATGGTGGAATCCTTTCCGCCAGAAAACGAAACGCAGACTCTGGGCAAATTATCTAAAGCCCAGGCAATACGCTCTGTGGCGGCCTCAAGGACGTTTTTATCAAGTGGATATTTGTACATTGACAAAAGCAAGCTCCTCCTGGAAATAAATACCGGATGGGTGTGTCAATACAAGAAGAGAGTAATAGTAGTGAAAAATAAAGGCAGGTAAATGAAAAAAAAGTACCGTTTTTACAATCTATAATTACGGTGTATATTTTTGACGGCGTGAATGGCTGTGATTAACACAGCCTTTAGTATTTATTGGGTGGAGACTTGCCCTATGAATTTCGAAAAAATCGAGCTATTCAGCGCGGATCGATTATAAATCATGAATATTTCCAGGATAGGAAGAGAAAAGGGCGCATCAATCTTTTGAAGCCTTAGCACCTCACTGTATTTCTCAAAAAGCACCCTGGGAATATATCCAAGCAAATGTGATGCACTGATCATTGCAATAATGGAGAACAAAGAGTCGCAGCGGAAACCGATGTTTCGGTTGGCGTGGACCTGCTCAGTTCTGGATTGATAGTCTCTGATCCCCGTATCATCACTGAGAAATATCGAAAACTTCTCGTTCTGAAGCTCTTCCAGGGTGGCAGCATCTTTTATCCGGGGGTGATCCTGGCTGCACACCAGTATCATGTCGAATTGAGTATAGGGAACACACACCATCGAGCGGTTGTTGATCGGAGCAATAGAAAATATTAAGTCTGCTTTACGATACGCAAGGAGATCTTCTGCCGAGTCAGCGGTGAGCAGCATATCATGGAGAATAATCTCGTAATTATGCTCTCTCATCAACAATTTCATAGGGTTGAGGAGATTGTCTGTGGTCAGGACTTGAGGGCAATAGATGATAAAATTCTTCTTCAGATCTGAGCCATGCATAATGTTAATGGTCTGCTCAAGCTGGTTCAGGTTTTGCTCAAGATGATGATGCAGATTGACCCCGACAGTGGTCGGTGTGATCCCTTTCCCGGAACGAATGAACAGCGGGTCGTTGAGCTGATTACGCAGTCGCTGGAGCGACTGGCTGACTGCCGAAGGTGTGATATAGAGCGTTTCAGCCGCTTTGCTGATGCTCAGGTGCTGGTAGATACACTCGAAAATCACCAGCAGATTAAGGTCGAATTTTTTGAGATCATAAAGATTTGCCATATTTCATCCAGAGTGAGTTGCATTGCGTTATCACATCACTGATAACTATAGAACGAAGTTAACCATTTACCATCCTTGTGATTAATTCGCTTAATTTAATTTGCACGCTAACTTAATATATCATGATGGCGGATTAATGAAATAGAACTTCACCAGGCATTAAGATAATTTTATCTTTAAAACGTCATCTGAATTTGAGTAAAAATACTTTTATTTATATGTCGCCACTTAATTATCATTCGTTTTTATTCTTCGATGGGGGGAGCTCTCCGCCGATTGCAACAATGTTCGATAAAACCTATCGCAGCCATAGATACGATTACCTCTCTATTGCATTGCCCTGTGACGCTGCGGGTGGTGTAATCGGGTCGCTGTTACGACCTTGATATAAAGGTAAGTAGAGCGCAACGCAACGCTGGTAGTACTACCGGCACTGAAAGTTCCTGTGGAAAGTTCAGGTATCAGGGCCGCCCACCAGGGCGGCCTTTTTACTTTCGGGCTTTTGTTTATTCAGTTCACCACGTTGTCTTGTTCAGGTTGTAAGGTTTGGCTGATTGATTTGATAAAGCATACGCATTAGCCCCGATGAGCAAAGTTGGTTACCTTACATCTCAACGAAAACACGGAGGAAGTACAGATGTCTTTGATTAATACCAAAATTAAACCTTTCAAAAACCAGGCGTTCAAAAACGGTGAGTTCATTGAAGTCACTGAGAAAGATACCGAAGGCCGCTGGAGCGTGTTCTTCTTCTATCCTGCTGACTTCACCTTCGTTTGCCCGACTGAACTGGGTGACGTGGCAGACCACTACGACGAACTGCAGAAGCTGGGCGTAGACGTTTACTCTGTGTCTACCGATACCCACTTCACCCACAAAGCATGGCACGGCAGCTCTGAAACCATCGCGAAAATCAAATACGCGATGATCGGTGACCCGACTGGCGCCCTGACCCGTAACTTCGACAACATGCGTGAAGATGAAGGCCTGGCAGACCGCGCGACCTTCGTTGTTGACCCGCAGGGCATTATCCAGGCTATCGAAGTTACCGCTGAAGGTATCGGCCGTGACGCATCTGACCTGCTGCGTAAAGTGAAAGCCGCTCAGTACGTAGCGTCTCACCCAGGCGAAGTGTGCCCGGCGAAATGGAAAGAAGGCGAAGCGACGCTGGCTCCTTCTCTGGACCTGGTCGGCAAGATCTAAGTCTGTAAAGCCTGGCGGCGCTGCGCTTGCACAGGCCTACAGTATCGTAGGCCGGGTAAACGAAGTGCCACCCGGCAATCAATGGGCGCACCCGCGCCCATTTCATTCCAGCACCATGATGCAAGTTGCATTCAGGCCGCCCGTATAAGGCAGCTTGCATGATGACGTTTTAAGAGAGGGAAGAACAATGCTCGACACAAACATGAAAACCCAGCTCAAGGCCTACCTTGAGAAACTGACCAAACCCGTTGAGTTGATTGCCACGCTGGACGACAGCGCGAAATCGGCAGAGATCAAGGAACTGCTGGCGGAGATCGCTGAACTGTCACCGAAAGTGACGTTCAAGGAAGATAACGCGCTGGCCGTTCGTAAGCCTTCTTTCCTGATTACTAACCCAGGCTCTGACCAGGGGCCGCGCTTTGCCGGTTCTCCACTGGGGCATGAATTTACCTCGCTGGTGCTGGCGCTGCTGTGGACCGGCGGCCATCCGTCGAAAGAGGCCCAGGCGCTGCTGGAGCAGATCCGCGATATCGACGGCGATTTCGAGTTTGAAACCTATTATTCACTCTCCTGCCACAACTGCCCGGACGTAGTGCAGGCGCTGAACCTGATGTCGGTTCTGAACCCGCGCATCAAGCACACGGCGATTGACGGTGGTACCTTCCAGAATGAAATCACCGATCGCAACGTGATGGGCGTTCCGGCTGTTTACATGAACGGCAAAGAGTTCGGCCAGGGCCGTATGACCCTGACGGAAATCGTGGCCAAAGTGGACACCGGCGCTGAAAAACGTGCCGCAGAAGAGCTGAACAAGCGTGATGCGTATGATGTCCTGATTGTCGGTTCCGGCCCTGCGGGTGCGGCGGCAGCGGTTTACTCCGCGCGTAAAGGAATTCGCACCGGCCTGATGGGCGAACGCTTTGGCGGTCAGGTGCTCGATACCGTGGATATCGAAAACTACATCTCTGTACCGAAAACCGAAGGCCAGAAGCTGGCCGGCGCGCTGAAGGCGCACGTCAGCGATTACGACGTGGACGTGATCGACAGCCAGAGCGCCAGCAGGCTGGTACCGGCAGCGGTCGAGGGTGGTTTACACCAGATTGAAACCGCCTCTGGCGCGGTGCTGAAAGCACGCAGCATTATCATTGCCACCGGCGCGAAATGGCGCAACATGAACGTCCCGGGTGAAGATCAGTATCGCACCAAAGGCGTGACCTACTGCCCGCACTGCGACGGCCCGCTATTCAAAGGCAAGCGCGTGGCGGTGATCGGCGGCGGTAACTCCGGCGTGGAAGCGGCAATCGACCTGGCGGGTATTGTTGAACACGTTACCCTGCTGGAATTTGCCCCGGAGATGAAAGCGGACCAGGTTCTGCAGGATAAAGTACGCAGCCTGAAAAACGTCGACATCGTACTGAACGCGCAGACCACGGAAGTGAAGGGCGACGGCAGCAAAGTGACGGGTCTGGAATACCGCGACCGCGTGAGCGGCGATGTTCACAGCGTTCAGCTTTCGGGGATCTTCGTGCAGATCGGCCTCCTGCCAAACACCACCTGGCTGGAAGGGGCGATTGAGCGCAACCGCATGGGCGAGATCATCATCGATGCGAAATGTGAGACCAGCGTGAAGGGCGTGTTTGCCGCCGGCGACTGTACCACCGTGCCGTACAAACAGATCATCATTGCCACCGGCGAAGGTGCGAAGGCGTCTCTGAGTTCGTTTGACTATCTGATTCGCACCAAAACCGCATAATAAAAGAAAGTAAGACTACACCTGCAAGAGCGAGAGGCCACCGAAAGGTGGCCTCTTTTTTTATCTTACGACCATCACCGGTATGTGGGTGTGGCGGATCACGCTGGAGGCGTTAGATCCCAGCAGATGCGTGGTAATGGAAGGGTTGCGCGAACCGATGACCACCACGTCTGCTTTCAGCTCGTTCGCCAGTTCATTTACCGCATCGCGTACGCTGCCAAACCTGACGTGCGTTTTAATGCGCGAAGGGTCGATGCTGAAATGACTGACCATGGTTTGCAGGCGCGTTTCCGCTTCGTGCTGCAAATGCTCCTCGAAGCGACGCACGTCGGCGGCAAAGCGGTGAAGGCTCAGGCTGGCGGAACCCGGCAGCACGTGCAATAGATGGATGACGCCGTCCTGTTGCGCCAGGAACTCCGCATGGCGTACGGCCTTGTCGCTCAGCTCCATCTCAAAAACATCAACCGGCATTATGATTCTCTGATACATACCCGTTTCTCCTTGTTTATAAACGCTGAACTTATTCAACCACAAAATACAAATGGTTTCTGTAAGCGCCCCGGCAGTTTTCTTATCTCGCCAGGATAAATCTCAAAAGACCCATATTCCCGGGGAGAGCTTCAGGGGTAGCTACCCTTATACACTTACCTGGAACCTTTCGGAGGTCGCATGAAAGCACTTACGTATCACGGTCCGCACCATGTTCGCGTCGAGAATGTCCCCGACCCCATCATTGAACAGCCCGACGATATCATTCTGCGCGTTACGGCCACCGCTATCTGCGGCTCCGATTTGCATCTCTATCGCGGAAAAATCCCGAAGGTGCAGCACGGTGACATTTTTGGCCATGAATTTATGGGAGAAATCGTTGAGTGCGGTGCCGGGGTGAAGAATTTGCAAAAAGGCGATCGGGTGGTGATCCCCTTTGTCATCGCCTGCGGGGACTGTTTTTTTTGCCGCCTGCAGCAGTACGCGGCCTGCGAGAACACCAACGCCGGACAGGGCGCGGCGCTGAATAAAAAGCAAATCCCCGCGCCGGCCGCGCTGTTTGGCTATAGCCATCTCTACGGAGGCGTGCCGGGGGGGCAGGCGGAATACGTTCGCGTGCCAAAAGGTAACGTTGGACCGTTTAAGGTCCCGCAGCTTTTTTCTGATGATAAGGCGCTTTTCCTGTCCGACATTTTGCCTACGGCATGGCAGGCGGCAAAAAATGCGCAGATTCAAAAAGGCTCAAGCGTAGCCGTGTTTGGCGCCGGGCCGGTGGGGCTACTGACCATTGCCTGCGCGCGGCTGTTAGGAGCTGAGCAAATCTTTGTTATCGATCACCACCCGTACCGGCTGCAATTTGCCGAGGCGCGTTACGGGGCGATCCCCATCAACTTTGATGATGACGATGATGCAGCGGAAAAAATCATCGGGCAGACCGCTGGCCAGCGCGGCGTTGATGCCGTGATCGATGCGGTAGGGTTCGAAGCGAAAGGCAGCACCACGGAAACGATCCTCAGCAATCTGAAAATTGAAGGCAGCAGCGGCAAAGCGTTGCGTCAGTGCATTGCGGCCGTTCGGCGCGGCGGGGTGGTCAGCGTACCTGGCGTATACGCCGGGTTTATTCATGGCTTCCTGTTTGGCGATGCGTTTGATAAGGGGCTGACGTTTAAGATGGGCCAGACGCACGTCCACGCCTGGCTGGGTGAGCTGCTGCCGCTTATCGAAAAAGGGCTGCTTACGCCGGAAGAGATCGTGACCCACTATCTCCCCCTTGCGGATGCGGAACGTGCCTATAAGATTTTTGAAAAACGGGAGGAGGAGTGCCGGAAGGTCATTCTGGTTCCTGGCGCAGAAACGCCTGAGGCCGCAGAGCAAAAAGTGAAAGGCCTGGTCAATGCTTTTCCGGGGGGCGTTGCGTGAGAATGCCCGCTTACCAGTGGCGTTCCAGGTAGAGTACGGCCGTGACGATAATCGCCACAAAAATCAGAAAAATGAGTGTGATAGCCAGTATTTCACTCATGACCGTCCCCGCGGCACCAAAACAGATTAAGCGTGGATTAAGGCCTTTTCGCGCGATATAGGAAAATGGGGTGAATTTGCGGAAAGAGGATGCGGCTGCATCCTCTGTGCAAAGCGGGGGCGCTTGTTCAGAAGAGGTTAACGCAGGTAATCGCCCGCGGCTTCTGGCTGGTAAAGCAACGCCAGCACTTCCAGATGGGTAGAGGTGCCGCCCGGCAATTCCCAGTGGATGGTATCGCCCGTGCGCAGCCCCAGCAGTGCGGCACCCACGGGAGCAAGAACGGAAAGCTGTTCGCTGCTGTCCGTCATCTGTGCCGGATAAACCAGCGTGCGGGTCAGCTCTTCACCGGTGGTCAGGTTGCGGAATTTTACCTGGCTGTTCATGGTGACCACGTCATGCGGCATTGACTCAGGGGTGCACATCTGCGCCCGGTCAAGCTCCTCATTCAGGGCGTCGGCCACCGGAAGTGAAGCAAACTCTGCTTTTTCCAGCAGCCTGTCGATACGTTCTGCGTCGAGCTCATTGATGATAATTGTAGGTCTGGACATTTTTACTCCATGTCGTTAATGCTGCGTGTCACGCAGAAACCAATCCAAAAGAAAACCCTCGCCGTCTGGCAGCGAGGGTTTAACTCTCCCGATGATACTGGCTGAGCGCGCAAGTTTGAAGTGATGAAGGTCACATTCATGGTCCATATGAATTTTCACTGAAATTTATTCAGTCTGTATTCCAGGCGGATTGCGTTACGCTGAACGTCCTGAACCCGGGCGTTGCCCACCAACGAGAGAGAACTATGTATTTCTACCAACCGTCTCAGGGACACGGCCTGCCGCATGACCCGCTGAACGCCATTATTGGTCCACGCCCGATCGGCTGGATCTCCTCATGCGATAGTGCCGGTCAGTTGAATCTCGCACCGTATAGCTTCTTTAACTGCTTTAACTATCGCCCGCCGATCATCGGTTTTTCCAGTAACGGCTGGAAGGACAGCGTGCGTAATATCACCGAGACAAAAGAGTTTGTCTGGAACCTGGCGACGCGCGACCTCGCCCAGGCCATGAATCAAACCTCTGCAATGCTTCCCCACGATCGGGATGAATTTAGCTTTGCCGGGTTAACGCCAGCGGCCAGCCAGCTGGTTAATGCGCCCCGTGTCGCAGAAAGCCCGGTGAACTTTGAGTGCCGCCTGTCGCAGTGCATTCAGCTTACCGGAGCCGACGGCACGCCGGTGGATACGTGGCTGGTGTTGGGGGAAGTGGTCGGTATTCATATTGCCGAAACGCTGCTGGAAGAGGGGATATACCAGACGGCGAAAGCGCAGCCCATCCTGCGTGCGGGTGGGCCGACGGCTTACTATGGCATCAGTGATGAAAACCGGTTTGATATGGTACGACCGGGGGCGGATCAGTAACCGGCTTTATCAATTATGAATTGTTTTCCGCAGTTACCCGGATGTGGCTGCGGTGCAAACGACGTCGCTGAAAGTGGGTTATTAATGGTGTCTGCCTTCAGCGAAATTTGCATCTCGGTCAGATACGCCGGATTGCCGTTGCAGGTTAACTTGAACGCTTTGACGTTCTCTTTGCCCCAGGTTTTGGCAACGGCATTGTCAAAGTCGCTACGACTGACGGTTTTTCCGTAGTTATTGGCGAGGAATTTACCCACCGCACTGGTTTTAACTTCCTGATTCATCCGCACCATCGTGCCGAAATAGGCGTCGGGATCAAAACCAAAGCAGACGCCATGTTTGGCATATTCGTAACGTTCCAGGCAGGAATTCCCCCCCGCGCCTGGCATCACCTCGTTGAGCTTTGCGGCGCCGGAGAGCGACAGTCCGGTTTCGGCGGCGGCACATTTGCGGCTGGCCTTCACTTCCGGCATGTTCGGGATGGGACGCGTGGCACAGCCAAAGCGCATCCACCGACGTTCATCCACGCCGCGCGAGGCAATAGATTTCGGCAGACCTGGCCATAATCCGTGCACGGTCAGAAAATCGGCTTTGTTTTCGGCCTCTTTTTGCAGGCGACACTCGTCAGGTTCATTGCGGTTGCGCTCGACCATGCTCTGACAAAAACCGGTTTGCCATGACAGCGCCAGAACATAGCGATCGAAATCGCCATACTGCGTTGCCTTGAGCGGTTCGGCCTGGGCGGAGAAGACACTGAGTGCAAGCGCCATCGCGCCAGATGGGATAACGATATCCTTCCTGAACATATGATTTCCTGATCGAATGAACACGATTAATTTCTGGAGGTTATTAAAGCACAAAAAGCGCCCGCAGGCGCTTTTTGGATATCAGTAATTTAGCTTAGGCTGCGCCAGGAACCAGCACTTCCGTGGCGATAATCACGATAATCAGCCCAACAAGAACAGGCACTGAGGTGCGTTTTACCACTTCGAATGGCGATATTTTCGCCATCCCGGCAACGGCGACGACTACACCCGATACCGGCGAAATGGTTCGACCCAGGTTTGAGGCCTGCAGCATGGGAATGGAGAGATACGCCGGGTTAATACCGGAGGAGTGGGCCAGTTTTGGGATCATCTCCACGAATGCGTAGAATGGCGCATTACCGGAACCGGTGGTCATGGCCGCCAGCATAGTGAGCACCACCAGAACCAGCATCAGGATAATACTGGCCGAGCCGAACGAGGTGGCAATGGAGATAAGGCTCTGGATAAAGCCAATCGTGCTCAGACCCTGAGCGAAGACGCCAGCTGCCACCAGCAGCATAACCACGCCCGCGAAGGCATCCGCCATCCCGCGATACGCCACTTCCAGACCCGTGAACACTTTTTGCGTGTTAAAGCCGCGCACAAATTCCAGCACGGCGGCCAGCAGCATACAGATGACCAGAATGGTAATGATGTGCAGCTGCGGACCCCATTTGCCGTCAAAAATCAGCACCCCGATAATCGGCGTGAACGGCAGGATGGCGTAGAAGGCGGGAGCGGTTGTGGTGATTTCACTCACGTCCATCATTTCATGGCTGATGTTTTCTTTCTTATCGAGATAGCGCTGCCAGAAGAAATGCGCGATGCCCATCCCGACAATAGCAACAATCGAGATCGGCAGCGTGGTTTTAAAGGCGAAGTCGATGAGTGACATCTCCGCAGCCTTGGCTGCCAGCACAACGTCGCCTGAGGTCGGGGAGAGAATAATGGCTGCCGGAGATGCGCAAATTGCCGCTGCCGCACCACGGCTGATACCGACGTTCACCATGACCGGGAACAGCGTGGCCATGAGCAGCACGCCAAGTCCGGTTGCGGACGACACGGCCAGCGACATCAGGCAGGCGAGGAAATAGGCAGCGACCATCAGCAGATACGGCGAGTTGATGTACTGCAGGGGTTTTGAGGCAAGCTTAACCACCATGTCGTTGGCGCCGATATGGGTCATGTAGGCCGCAAAACCGCACAGCATCATGATCATCATACCCAGGTCGCCACCGCGGCTCATGAGCAATATTTTAATGTATTCAACAATATCAGTGGCGGTATAACCGGTGCTGGCTGCGCTGGCAGGTAATACCTGATGCCCCATTATTGCGCTAATAATCAGCAGTGTTAACCCGCCAACAAATAATACGCCCGTGGCCGAGTAGCCTTTAATGATGTAGCGTGCGACACCGACAATGACGACGACTCCAATAAGGAGTTCGATTAACGTAAGCATGATTTCCCCTGTATCTTTGCTGCACTGGAGCACAAAAAATCAATAAAAAAAGAAGGATGAAATGTGCCCAATAAATGGGCTGTTCTTGCTGATTAAAATCAATAAACAGACGACTAGAGAACAGAACAATCGTGTTTTTGCCATGGCCCAGACATTTATGTCATGAGAGCCTTGACCAGCAGAAATAGCGCAACATGTCTTTACAATGATAACAGATTGTTAATGCTTTGTGTAATTTGGCATGTTACTGATAAAGAAGGTTAAAGCGGCAAAAGGCACACCTTGTATGCGCGTATTCAGACTTACTGCCCGGATTTATTAAGAATATTCCAGAAAAGAGAGCGAATAATTAGGAATAACGCCGATGTCGTTAAGCTTTGATTCAACTACTTTATGGTAAACTTTGCCTCGAATACTAAGAATGGTAATTGCATTGTGATCGTACGTAATACATTTTTCTCTATTTTGTTGTTTATTTTTGGGCAGTTAACGTTTTCTTCTGTTGCACAGGCAGGTGACGACGCGACGGATAAAGGCTGGTTCTCAACCTTTACTGATCATGTTTCTCAAACCTGGACGGCTCCTGAACATTATGACCTCTATGTTCCGGCGATAACGTGGCATGCGCGTTTTGCTTATGACAAAGAGAAAACAGATAAATACAACGAGCGTCCCTGGGGGGCGGGTTTTGGCCAGTCGCGCTGGGATGAAAAGGGAAACTGGCATGGCATCTATCTGATGGCCTTTAAAGACTCGTTTAATAAATGGGAACCGATTGGGGGTTATGGCTGGGAGAAAACCTGGCGACCATTAGCGGACGAGAACTTCCACGTCGGTTTGGGCTATACCGCCGGGGTCACTGCACGTGACAACTGGAACTACATTCCGATTCCGGTGCTGCTGCCGCTGGCCTCTATTGGCTACGGCCCTGCAACGTTCCAGATGACCTATATCCCGGGTACCTATAACAACGGTAACGTTTACTTCGCCTGGATGCGTTTTCAGTTTTAACTGAAAAAACTTTACATGGTGGTGAAAAAACGCGCAGTCGTTGATTCATAAACGATAAAAATCTGTCAGTGAAAATTAACGCGACTTTAGTCACTTTTTATCAAAGATCCGCTGGACAAAAGGTTCCACAATTGATGTACTGGTAACCGACACAGCATTTGTGTCGTTTTTTAATGTAAAGGTAATTTTGATGTCTAAGATTAAAGGTAACGTTAAGTGGTTTAATGAGTCCAAAGGATTCGGTTTCATTACTCCTGAAGATGGCAGCAAAGACGTGTTCGTACACTTCTCTGCAATCCAGTCTAATGGTTTCAAAACTCTGGCTGAAGGTCAGCGTGTAGAGTTCGAAATCACTAACGGTGCCAAAGGCCCTTCTGCTGCTAACGTAATCGCTCTGTAATTCAGACGCGTCAGCAAGAATTTCAAAACCCGCTCACTGAGCGGGTTTTTTTCGTTTTGAATCAGCCAAGCAGATACATTTTCAGGAAGCTGGCAACGATCAGCACGCTCAACAACACCATTCCTGCGCTCATCAGACTCTGTTTCATTCTGTCACCCTCGTTCAGTACTGCATTCAGAGTGACAGAGAAAAATTAAGCCAACATTAACGTCCCGTCCGTTAATGTGTACTTGCCGTAGAAAACAGCCAGAATGCGATCCCCGTCATCGCAAAGGAACCGAGCATGTTAATCGCGATATTCGCCAGCGCCCAGCCGATACGGCCTTCCTGAAAGAGAAATACCACTTCGGCAGAGAACGTGGAGAAGGTGGTTAACCCGCCGCAGAAACCTGTTGTAATCAAGACCTTCCACATGGGGTCGATGTGCGTCATTCGGTTAAACCAGGCCAGGCCCATGCCAATGATAAAGGCACCAATCAGGTTTGCAGCAAGCGTTCCCATTGGAATCGCCTGATGCAGGGGATTAAACCGCATACTTAGAAACCATCGCGCAACGCTACCCGTTCCCCCACCAATAAAAACGGCTAAAAGTAGTTGTAACACGCTTAATACCTGCTATTTGATTGTTAGAGTAGCGAGTTTAACGCCGATTATGATGAGGGGACAAATATGTATGTAGCGGTAGGGCAATTTGCGGTCACGCCTGACTGGCATGAGAACGCAAGCCAATGCGTCAACCTGATGATGCAGGCCCGGCAGAAGGGCGCGTCGCTGTTAGTTCTCCCCGAAGCGCTGCTGGCAAGGGATGATAATGACCCGGATCTGTCGGTGAAGTCGGCACAGCCTCTGGACGGCGGGTTTTTACAGCAATTACTGGCCGAGAGCGTCGGCAACGAGATGACAACTATTTTTACGGTGCATGTTCCCTCTACGCCGGGTCGTGCGGTGAATACGCTCGTGGCGATTCGTGGCGGGGCAATTGTTGCACGTTACGCCAAGCTGCATCTCTATGACGCCTTCAGCATTCAGGAGTCGCGGCGCGTTGACCCCGGAGACCATATTCCACCGCTGCTGGAGATTGACGGGTTGAAGGTTGGGTTGATGACCTGCTACGACCTGCGTTTTCCGGAGCTGGCGCTTCATCTGGCGCTACAGGGCGCGGACGTGCTGGTATTGCCTGCCGCGTGGGTCAAAGGACCGTCAAAAGAGCACCACTGGTCAACGCTGATCGCGGCGCGCGCGCTGGATACAACCTGTTATGTCGTTGCCGCAGGAGAGTGTGGTACTAAAAACATTGGGCAAAGCAGGGTGGTTGATCCGCTGGGAGTGACGATCGCCGCCGCCGCTGAAGTCCCGGTTTTGCTGATAGCGGAGATAAACTTAGACAGAATTGCGCTTGCCCGTCAGCAATTACCCGTTCTTCGCAATCGTCGATTTGCGCCACCGCAATTATTGTGATGTTTTTTTCAACAATGCTTGATTCACCTTGTTACAGATTGCTATTGTGTGCACGCGCTAAATGACCGTTAATACAATCAGGTTTTGGCGCTGAATGCAGCCTGTTTTAAGTAAAGAAGGTATCTATGGGTGAGATTAGTATTACCAAACTGCTGGTGGTTGCCGCACTGGTCGTCCTGCTGTTTGGTACCAAGAAGTTACGTACGCTGGGTGGTGACCTGGGCGCGGCCATTAAAGGCTTCAAGAAAGCGATGAACGACGATGATGCGGCTGCGAAGAAAAGCGCCGAGGATGCCGTCCCGGCAGATAAGCTTTCCCACAAAGAGTGACGGCAATGCCTGAGGGCTTGCGAAAAAAAACCGGCTCATGAGGCCGGTTTTTTTGTATTAGTGTAAGCGAATATTACAGCATTATTTAACTTCTTCGCCTTTTGCCTGCATATCGGCATGGTATGAGGAGCGAACAAATGGGCCGCATGCTGCGTGGGTAAAGCCCATCGCCAGCGCTTCGGCTTTCATTTCATCAAACTCGTCCGGACTCACGTAGCGCTGTACCGGCAGGTGGTGGCGGCTTGGCTGCAGATACTGTCCCAGGGTCAGCATGGTTACACCGTGGCGGCGAAGATCGCGCATTACCTCGATGATTTCTTCATTGGTTTCACCCAGACCCACCATCAGACCTGACTTGGTCGGGATATGCGGATGCGCTTCTTTGAAACGCTCCAGCAGCTTCAGAGACCAGTTATAATCTGCACCCGGACGCACCTGGCGATAAATACGCGGCACGTTCTCCAGGTTGTGGTTAAACACATCTGGTGGCGTCGCGGTCAGGATGTCCAGCGCACGGTCCATACGGCCGCGGAAGTCTGGAACCAGCGTCTCAATTTTAATGTTCGGGCTTTTCTCGCGAATGGCCGTAATGCAATCAGCGAAGTGCTGAGCACCACCATCACGCAGATCGTCACGGTCAACGGACGTAATAACCACGTAACGCAGCGCCATGTCAGCGATGGTTTGCGCCAGTTTTTGGGGTTCGTTAGCATCGGGTGCAACTGGACGGCCATGAGCTACATCGCAGAACGGGCAGCGACGGGTACAGATAGCACCCAGAATCATAAACGTCGCGGTACCGTGGTTGAAACATTCAGCAAGGTTCGGGCAAGAGGCTTCTTCACAGACGGAGTGGAGGCCGTTTTTGCGCATCGCCGCTTTGATCCCCTGGATACGCGAAGAGTCTGCCGGAAGTTTGATTTTCATCCATTCCGGTTTTCTTAACAGCGCCTCGCGCTCTGTAGCCACGTTTTTAACCGGGATAAGGGCCATTTTATCGGCATCGCGGTATTTAACACCGCGTTCCATCACAATGGGTTTACTCATAGCGTGCGTGTTCCAGTTGCGAATATCGAAGGAAAGCGTTTCAATTCAAGGGAATGTTGTATTTATCAACTATTTTTGAACGAACGACAGGCAGTATATCATTGAAACGGTCGTTAAAGCAGCCTGCCACGTCGCCAATTTGTAAAATAGTTGTTGTTTTGTGCCTTTTGCCCTGCATAGCGCAGGGGCTTGTGCTGGCATAACCTGTCAGAAGGCCTGACGGATAATGCGGATGACGTTTTCCAGTACCGGATCGCGTAAACTCAGTTTGTTGTAATGCAGTGAAATCTCGACAGATTCCGCATTCAGTTGCCCTAGCGGGATGCTTTCCAGCGGCCAGCATTTCCGCAGCAGGCTAAACAGGCGTGCCGGCATGATGCACAGCATGTCGCTGCTGCCGATCAGGGATGCAGTGGTGAACATATTGTAACTACTGAAGCTGATCTGACGCTCAGGGAAAATTTCATCGATACGCTGGCGCAGAGCATGATTAGACTGCCCCTCAGTGATGAAAGAAGAGTGGTCGTAGTTGCGCAGGTTTTCGAGGGTCAACGGCTCGCTGAGCGCGGGATGCTGCTGGCGGCACACCAGAACCAGGTTATCCGCATAGAGCACATTTTGCCCCAGCGCTCTGGCACTGAAGCTACCGCTTTCAATAATCAGGTCCGTCTGGAACTGGGCAAGCTGAATATCAGGTTCATTGAGCGGCACATTGCGAAGCAGAAGCTGTGGCGCATGCTCTTTCACGGCCTGGAAGATTGCAGGCATCACCAGTACACCCACAGAAGGCGAACAGCCGATGGTGATGGTTCTCTGCTTATCGTAGCTTCCGGTTAAATCCAGAGCGCCCAGAATCGACTCCAGCCCCTGGCTGATGAACTCATGGAGGTGCGTGGCGTAAGCCGTCGGCGTTACACCCTGGCCCTTACGGATAAATAACGGGTCGGGGAATATAGCGCGTAGCTTTTGAATTGACTGGCTTATTGCTGATGGCGTGAGATTAAGAATTTTCGCAGCGTTAACGATACCCTTATGGACATATACTGCCTCAAAAATAGTCAGTAAATTGAGATCAATATTACGTAAAGTCCGAAAAATTTGCGGCTTGTCTTCGCCACCAGAGTCATTCAGGCGTTTGGCTGGTAAATTATTATACTCCACGCTTTCACTCCGTATACATTCACAATATGAATGATAGTTGAATTTATTTATTATGCTTGTAGAGATTCGTAAAGTGTTGGTTTTGTTTCACTTGTTTATCGAAAACAAACAGTTGTGTGATTATCACTCACGTTACTTAGGCCGTGTTTGCCGCGTTTGCGTAAGGCTAAATAATATGTAACGGTAATATTCGGGCGCTTCGAAAATATAGAATCTGGGGTTTATTGTAAAGCGCAAAAGCGGTAAATAAACAGTGGCCCGTCAAATTAGCGAGCCATGTTGTACGATATATTAAGCAGGGATATATTCGTGCGGGGGATTGTTAAGTAGTGCTAACACGTTCTTCAAAAATACGGGACGAATAGTTTCTGGCGTCGCAGTTTCAACCCACTGGCGCATGTGCGTCATTTCCATGCCGGCGTAGCCGCAGGGGTTTATGCGCAGGAAAGGCGCGAGATCCATATTAATATTCAATGCGAGGCCGTGGAAGGAGCAGCCTTTACGGATACGCAGTCCCAGAGAGCAGATCTTCATTTCCCCAACGTAGACACCCGGCGCATCGGCCCGTGGGTGCGCGTCAATACCGTATTCCGCCAGCGTGTTGACGACGGTTTGCTCCAGTAAGGTAACCAGTTCACGCACGCCAAGCTTTCTGCGCTTCAGATTCAACAGGACGTACATTACCTGCTGTCCGGGCCCGTGGTAAGTGACCTGCCCACCGCGATCGCTCTGAATAACCGGGATATCTCCCGTCATCAATAAATGTTCCGCTTTTCCCGCCTGACCCTGCGTAAATACCGGCAGGTGTTCCACCAGCCAGATCTCATCCGGGGTGCTGTCATCGCGTGAATCGGTGAAGTCATGCATAGCCTGGGAGACAGGCTCATAGGGTTGCAGCCCGAGGTGACGGACCAGAATTTTATCCTGATACAAAACTGCGTCTCCGAAGACGAGGGACAAAAGGTGTGCGGGAGTATATCACAGCGGGGAAGAGGGGTTACCCGGCAAAGCGGGTAACCGCAAAGGGACTACAGCACCATACGAACAATTTCGATATTGCCGAGCTCTTCGTACAGCGTCTCAACCTGCTCAATGTGTGTCGCAGTGATGGTAATAGAAACCGAGTGGTAGTTGCCCTTGCTGCTTGGTTTTACTGACGGAGAGTAGTCACCCGGCGCATGGCGCTGTACCACTTCAACCACCTGATCAACCAGCTCAGGTTTCGCCAGACCCATTACTTTGTAGGTAAATGAGGTAGGGAATTCAAGCAGTTCGTTAAGTTTGGTTTTCATGTCAGCTCCGGCGTAACGTCAAAAAGAATAACTCCCACGTCAGGTGGGAGTTATCAGGATACTTAGTATATGGGGATCAAAATCACACTTTCAAGTGTTCAATTTTTAACCAAACCAGTGATGGAACATCAATTTAATGTAATCAATGATTTTGCCGAAGAAATTGCCTTCAGGAATTTCTTGCAGAACAACCAGCGGACGCTGATCGATCGTCTTGCCATCCAGCTGGAAGTTAATGGTACCCACGACCTGGTTTTTCTGCAGCGGGGCATGCAGCTCGGTGCTGTTCAGGACGTAGCTGGCCTTCAGATCCTTCATACGACCGCGAGGAATGGTCAGGTACAGATCCTTATCAACGCCGAGGGAAGCACGGTCGTTGTCGCCAAACCAGACGGGTTCAGAAGCAAACTCTTTGCCTGCCTTCAGTGGATTCACGGTTTCGAAGAAACGGAAGCCCCAGGTCAGCAGTTTCTTGCTTTCGGTTTCGCGACCTTTAAAGGTACGACCGCCCATCACGGCTGAGATCAGACGCATCTGACCTTCAGTGGCAGATGCCACCAGGTTGTAGCCCGCTTTGTCGGTATGGCCAGTTTTAATGCCGTCAACGTTCAGGCTGTTATCCCACAGCAGGCCATTACGGTTTGTCTGACGAATACCGTTGAAGGTGAACTCTTTCTCTTTGTAGATAGAGTACTCATTGGGTACATCGCGGATCAGCGCCTGACCAATCAGGGCCATGTCGCGTGCGGAGCTGTACTGACCGTCTGCATCCAGGCCGTGTACGGTCTGGAAATGGCTGTTTTTCAGACCCAGCGCGGTCACGTAGCTGTTCATCAGACCCACGAAGGCATCCTGGCTACCGGCAGCGAAATCGGCCATCGCCACGCAGGCATCGTTACCTGACTGCAGGTTGATACCGCGAATCAGCTGAGAAACAGGAACCTGCATACCCGGTTTCAGGAACATCAGAGAAGAACCTTTGAAGACAGGGTTCCCGGTTGCCCACGCATCGTTACCGATGGTGACCAGATCCGACTCTTTGAATTTACCTGCCTTCATCGCCTGGCCGATAACGTAGCTGGTCATCATTTTGGTCAGGCTGGCCGGGTCACGGCGGGCATCGGCATTCTGTTCTGCCAGCACTTTGCCAGAGTTGTAATCGATCAGGATGTAGGATTCCGCGTCGATTTGCGGAACGCCAGGGATCATGGTCTTGATATTCAGGTCATCGGCGTGAGCTGCAGAAAGTGCAGCAGCGCAAAGGGCCGTGGTCAGCGCCATGCGCTGCACAAAACGAGCAGAAAAGGTGGTCTTCATGGTCAGAACTACGACATCCGTGATGGAATTAAAAAAAGTGCCTTACTATAGCAAATGCTATTCAGGCAGGCATCCGACTTTAAGCATGAGTTTGTGAATGTGTTTTACACAAACTGACATTTCGGATACCGCCGATTAATTACTTAGCAACAGCGATAAATGACTGAAGCTGAGCTTCATTCTGCAGGCGCTGCTGAAGGGTCGTTGCCTGCGATTTGCTGGCAAACGGCCCCATCTGAATACGCCACACCGCACCGTTCTGTTCAACGCGTCCTGGTACCCCGAACTGCTGGCTCAGACGCTGTTGATACTGTTGAGCCCGCGCCCGATCGCTCACTGCGCCAACCTGAACCACATAGCTGCCGCTGGCCGCTGCCGGAGCCGCCACCGCTGCACTTTGCGTAGTCGCCGGCGCCGTTACGGGAGCCGGTTGGGTCGCTGGTGCTGTAACAGGAGCTGTAACTGGAGCAGGGGCTGGTGTAGGTTCGCTGCCTTCAAGCACGCCCGAGGCTAAGGTCGTCGGTGCACCCAGAAAACCGCTGCTCTTTACCGGTGCGCCGGTTGAATCATCGCTTTGCAGGGTGTCATTACTGATCGGACGGATTTCGCCACCCGGCTGTGAAGGTGCTGCCGGAGACGAGGCGCTTCCCATTCCGCCGTCAAGATTTGGACGGTCGGGAAGGGCATAGGTCTGTTTCGCCACCGTCGTACACGCGGTGCCCGGCCCGGAGAGCGAGCCATCCTGCGCCACGATAATCGGGTCAATACGGACTTTGGTATTGTTCGAGGTGTTCAGGCGATCGGCGGACGCGCGAGACAGGGAAATCACCCGGTCATTCCCGTACGGGCCGCGGTCGTTGATGCGCACGACGATCATACGGCCGTTCGCCAGGTTGGTGATACGAGCGTAGCTTGGAATCGGCAGCGTTGGGTGTGCCGCAGTCAGCTGCATTGGGTCGAACGCTTCCCCGGAGGCCGTCAGGTTACTGCCTGGCTCGGCATCATAAATGGCGGCAAAGCCAGCCTGACTGAAACGGGAAGGATCCTGAACAATTTTGTAGCTTTTGCCGTCGCGCTCGTAATCCTGATTCGCACTGGCATTCAGCGGTTCATAAACGGGATCGGCACCGCTGATTTCAACGTTCGGGCCATTACACACCGCAGGCTGCGGCGGCGCGACGGTTGCCTGTTGCTGACCATCATCACTTGTGCAGGCCGCAAGTAAACTTGCCGCGATGCAGATCCCCAGCCACTGCTTACGCATTCCGATCCCCTTATTTTTATACGCTTTTTGACAACATTTTTCTGTGGGTATGGATCGACATTACGATACCAAACCCGGCCATCAACACGATCAGTGCCGAGCCTCCGTAGCTCACCAGCGGCAGCGGTACGCCTACCACCGGCAGAATACCACTCACCATACCAATATTTACGAAGACATAAACGAATAAAATCAGCATCAACCCGCCCGCCATGACGCGACCAAAGGTGGTTTGCGCGCGTGCTGCAATCCACAATCCCCGCATGATCAGCAGGACGTACAGTGCCAGCAATATTAAGATGCCAACCAGCCCCAGCTCTTCCGCCAGTACGGCGAAGATAAAGTCGGTGTGGCGTTCCGGTAAAAATTCCAGCTGCGACTGCGTGCCGTGCAGCCAGCCTTTACCGCGCAGACCGCCGGAGCCAATCGCAATCTTGGACTGAATAATATGATAGCCCGCGCCCAGCGGATCGGTTTCCGGATCGAGCAGCATCATGACGCGCTGGCGCTGGTAATCATGCATCAGGAAGAACCAGAGGATAGGAATGAACGCCGCGATCAGCACTACCGCGATACCAATCAGACGCCAGCTCAGTCCCGACAGGAAAAGGACAAACAGGCCGGAGAGGGCGATAAGGATTGAGGTGCCAAGGTCAGGCTGTGCCGCAACCAGCAGCGTCGGCAGGAAAATCAGCACCAGCGCGATGGCGGTATTTTTCAACGACGGCGGACAGACGTCGCGGTTGATAAAGCGAGCCACCATCAATGGAACGGCGATTTTGGCAATTTCCGAAGGCTGGAAGCGGACAATACCCAGATCCAGCCAGCGCTGCGCCCCTTTTGAAATGGCGCCAAACGCATCTACCGCAACCAGCAAAATAATACAGAAGATGTAGAGATAGGGCGCCCAGCCTTCGTAGACGCGCGGCGGGATCTGCGCCATCACCACCATGATGATCAGACCCATCGCGATCTGGCCGATTTTGCGCTCCATCATGCCGATATCCTGACCGCTGGCACTCCAGATAACCAGAGCGCTGTAAACCAGCAGAGCCAGCAGGATCAGCAGCATGGCTGGGTCGATGTGGATTTTATCCCACAGCGATTTTTTATTTGGATTATCCGTCATGATTATTGGTCCTCCGCCGCAGCGGCGGCCGGGTTTTCAGCCGGCAGTTCGGTGTTGTTATCACCCAGCATAATGTGGTCCAGGATCTGGCGCATGATGGTCCCTACCGCTGGCCCGGCACCGCCGTTCTCCAGAATCATCGCCACCGCGACCTGCGGGTTATCATAAGGGGCAAACGCCGTCATTAGCTTATGGTCACGCAGACGTTCAGCAATGCGGTGTGCGTTATAGGTTTCGTTGGCTTTCAGGCCAAACACCTGCGCGGTACCGGATTTCGCGGCCACCTTGTACGGTGCGCCGGTAAAGTACTTATGCGCGGTACCGTTCGGGCGGTTTGCCACGCCGTACATACCGTCTTTCGCGATTTCCCAGAAGCCGGAGTGAATGTCACCCACAGGCGCTTCGTGCGGCTGGTTCCAGGGCACCTTTTTGCCGTCTTCAACCGTACTTTGCAGCAGATGAGGGACTTTCACCACACCGTCATTGATGAGGATCATCATGGCTTTGTTCATCTGAAGCGGCGTTGCCGTCCAGTAGCCCTGGCCGATACCCACCGGAATGGTGTCACCCTGATACCACGGTTTTTTAAAGCGCTTCAGCTTCCATTCACGCGTTGGCATGTTGCCAGAACGTTCTTCTGAAAGGTCAATGCCGGTGTAATGTCCGTAGCCGAATTTGCTCATCCACTCTGACAGGCGGTCGATCCCCATGTCATAAGCCACCTGATAGAAGAAGGTATCCGCAGACTCCTCCAGCGATTTGGTGACGTTCAAATGGCCGTGGCCCCATTTTTTCCAGTCACGATAGCGCTTATCTGAACCTGGCAACTGCCACCAGCCCGGGTCAAACAGGCTGGTATTACGGTTGATGACGCCGGCACTCAGTGCCGAGACCGCCACGTACGGTTTAACCGTGGATGCCGGAGGATAAACCCCTTGCGTCGCGCGGTTCACCAGCGGCGTATTGGGGTCATTAAGCAGGCCGGAATAGTCTTTACTGGAGATGCCGTCAACAAAGAGGTTCGGGTCATAGCTTGGCATTGACACCATCGCCAGGATGCCACCGGTACGCGGATCGGTCACCACCACGGCTGCACGGCTGCCCGCCAGTAAGGTTTCAATATACTGCTGCAGTTTCAGATCGAGCGTCAGATAGACGTCATGTCCCGCTTGCGGCGGCACTTCTTTCAGCTGGCGAATAACGCGGCCACGGTTGTTAACTTCAACCTCTTCATAGCCGGTTTGCCCGTGCAGAACATCTTCGTAGTAGCGTTCAATCCCCAGCTTACCGATATCGTGCGTTGCCGCGTAGTTGGCCAGCTTGCCGTCTTTATCGAGGCGGTCGACGTCTTTGTCGTTAATCTTGGAAACGTAGCCAATCACATGCGTCAGCGCGGAGCCGTAAGGGTAGTAGCGACGCTTGTAACCCTTCACTTCCACGCCGGGGAAACGGTACTGATTCACCGCAAAGCGGGCCACCTGAACTTCCGTCAGATTGGTTTTAACCGGAATTGAGGTGAAGCGGTGAGAGCGAGCGCGCTCTTTTTTGAAGGCGGCGATATCGTCATCGTTAAGATCGACAACGCTCTTTAGCGCTTCCAGCGTATCCTGAACGTTATCGACTTTTTCCGGCATCATCTCTATTTGATAGATGGTGCGGTTTAACGCAAGCGGAGTGCCGTTACGATCGTAAATAATGCCGCGGCTGGGTGCGATAGGCACCAGCTTAATGCGGTTTTCGTTTGAACGCGTCTGGTAGTCGGTAAAGCGGACAATTTGCAGATTATAAAGGTTGGCGATCAGCACGCCGGTAAGCAGCAAAATCCCCGTAAAGGCGACCAGCGCCCGGCGCACAAACAGCGCGGACTCAGCCGTATAGTCGCGAAAAGAATTCTGTAGTTTCATCCGCTGCTTAATCTACCCTGGTCAGTCATTACTCGCGGTGATAGGGGTGGTTGGTAGTAATGCTCCACGCGCGATACAGGCTTTCCGCTACCAGAACCCGAACGAGCGGGTGGGGAAGCGTCAGCGCGGAGAGAGACCAACTTTGTTCTGCTGCCGCTTTACAGGCAGGGGATAACCCTTCAGGCCCGCCAATCAACAGACTGACGTCACGGCCATCCTGCTTCCAGCGCTCAAGTTCGTGCGCCAGCTGCGGCGTATCCCAGGGCTTCCCTGGAATATCGAGGGTAACGATGCGGTTTTTGCCTGCGGCAGCCAGCATCAGTTCACCCTCTTTATCGAGAATACGTTTGATATCAGCGTTCTTGCCGCGCTTTCCGGCGGGAATTTCCACCAGTTCGAACGGCATGTCTTTTGGAAAACGACGCAGATATTCAGTAAAACCGGTTTGTACCCAGTCCGGCATTTTGGTGCCGACGGCGACCAGCTGCAACTTCACGCATTAACCCCAGAGTTTTTCCAGCTCATACAGGCGACGACTCTCGTCCTGCATGACATGGACAATCACATCGCCGAGGTCGACAACTACCCAGTCAGCCGTCGCTTCACCTTCAACACCCAGCGGTAACAGCCCTGCTGCACGCGATTCCTGAACCACGTGATCGGCAATCGAAACCACATGACGCGTAGAAGTACCGGTGCAGATGATCATGCAGTCGGTAATACTGGATTTACCCTTAACGTCGATAGCGATGATGTCCTGACCTTTCAGGTCATCAATTTTGTCAATAACAAAATCCTGGAGTGCTTTACCCTGCAAGTTTTCCCCCTGGGGTGAATGAGATTATAAAACGTTGAATTCGTAGCCAGGCAGTATACCTGAACTCACGCCTGTATCGGGACAACTGTCTCCGGCCAGGCTTTTGAAGGCGGGTATCATCCCACCCTCCGCCTGAGATTGCATCGCCATTTTTGTAAAACAATTTCTGTAAAGCAATGATCGGCGGGAAAGTCTGGCAGCGGAGGATAACAGTATGGCTTAACCTGTCAAGGCAGGATAAACAATAAGCCACTTTTTATGCCCTCCGGCTATTCATCTGCGCTTTTCTGATACAAACCGTGTGTATGGATATACGCCAGCACCGGGGCCGGTAGCATATCGTCACATGCTAAACCTTGTTGTAAACGCTCGCGAATGAGTGTTGCAGAGATATCGAACCACGGCGTTTCCGCCAGATAAATCTTCCCGGCAGGCTGATTGTGGAGATCCTCAACATTATCCGTGAGATGGTCTTCCAGCCACTGCTGGTACTGTGCTTCGCGCATGGTCAGCGGATAGCCCGGACGGCGGCAGACAAGCAGGTGGCTGTTCTCCAGAATGGTTTCATACTGATGCCATGTCGGGAAATTCAGCAGGGAATCCTGACCGATAATAAAGGCCAGCGGCTGGTCTGGTCCTTGTTCGGCTCGCCACTCCTGAAGCGTCTGAGACGTCCAGGAGGGCGTGTCACGACGCAACTCACGCTCATCTAGTGTGAAGAGCGGTTTATCTGTGATGGCAAGGGCGAGCATCTCTTTTCGCTGCTCGCTGGTTGCCTCGGGCTGCGGACGATGGGGCGGGACATTATTGGGCATAATGATGACGCGCTGAAGGCCGATCAGATTCGCCAGAATTTCAACCGGCTTCAGATGCCCGTAATGTACCGGGTCGAAGGTGCCGCCATACAAGGCCTGTAAGGAATGCATACTATCCATCAATAAAAACGTCTGCCAGCGCCTTATGGCAAAGCAGCAGAGAAAGGCTTTCCAGCTCTGCCCAGACCGACTGACCATAATCTTGTTTTAACGTGAGCTCAGCGCGCATCAGAAGCTGTACAGCCTGACGAAGCTGTTCATGACTCAGGCGGTTAACGGCCTCGGTGGTCATCGCCCTGCGGTTTTGCCACACCCGATGTTTATCAAACAGCGAGCGCAACGGCGTATGGGCAGACTGTCGCTTGAGCGTCACCAGCAGCAGCAGTTCGCGCTGCAGCGTACGCAGCAGAATGACGGGTTCGCTCCCTTCCAGACGCAGCTGCTGCAGAATATGCAGGGCGCGTTTGCTTTTCGCCGACAGCAGCGCGTCCACCCAGTGGAAGGGCGTGAAGTGCGCCGCGTCGTTAACGGCCTGCTCAACGCGTGGTAAGGTCAGCTTGCCGTCCGGCCACAGCAGGGAGAGTCGGTCCAGCGCCTGCGCCAGGGCCAGCAGGTTACCTTCATAGCAGTAGCAGAGCAGTTGATTTGCCGCATCATCCAGCTGAAGGTTGTTCTGCTTCGCTCTCGCTGCCACCCACTTTGGTAGATGCGCCTGCTCAGGCGTCTGACAGGTGACCAGCACCGCGTGGGTGGCGAGCTGGGTCAACCATGCTGCGTTTTCCTGGGCTTTGGTCAACTTATTGCCACGCACAATGAGGAGCAGATCGCTGTGTAACAGGCTGACCAGCGTGGCGAGCTGTTCATTAATGGCCGCGTTAGGACCGTTATCCGGCAGCAGGATTTGAATCGTCTGGCGCGAGGCAAAAAGGCTCATCGCCTGACACAGTGAGAAGAGGGCGTTCCAGTCGGTGTTGTTATCGATCTGGACGGTATGGTGTTCATCAAAGCCCTGCGCCGCCGCCGCATGGCGCACGGCATCCAGGCTTTCCTGAAGTAATAACGGATCGTTCCCAAGAAGCAGATACGCCGCGCGCAGCCCTTCATTGAGCTGCGCGCGGAGTTGTTCAGGATACAGCCTGATCATCAGTTACCCATGGAGGTAGAAACAGGAGCTGTGTTAGCGTCCGGTTTTTCGATGATGTCAGAGCCTTCTTTCTTAGACGCTGCAACAGTCGGCAGTTTACGGATCAGCTGTTCCGCCGCCTTGTCGTACATTTCGTTGATGATAATCTGCTGTTCGGCATCTTTTGCCAGCGCCGTCTGCGGGTTATCAAAGAACGAACGGTACACTTTTGTGCTGATTGGATAAATGTCTTTACCCGGGATCAGCACGGCTGCGTTAACCGTCATGACCATTTGATACTCTGCGGTGCGGCCATCCTGGAAGATAGAGGCCGTATCTTTGCCGAGCGTCATCCCCAGAACACGCAGAGACGGAACATCCTGGCGCAGCGTGTCTTTCTCAATCAACTCAACGCCGTTCAGACGCAGCTGATTACGGATTGCCCGGCTGAGCGGACCATTTGGATCCGAAGAGTCAAAGATCATTGTTTTCATCTGAGCAGGCACCGCCGTAGTATTGCGCAGGTGCCAGCCACAGCCAGCGGTGACAAGCACCGCCAGAGATAAGAGTATTGTTGCCAGTTGTCGCACGTTTCCTCCCGCGCTTAGCCAACGACCAGATTCAGCAGTTTACCCGGTACGTAGATCACTTTACGCACGGTAACGCCCTCAAGATATTTTGCGACCAGAGTTTCCTGGCCCGCGCGCTCGCGAACCTGTTCTTCGGTTGCATCGACCGCCACGGTAATTTTACCGCGGACTTTGCCGTTGACCTGGACTACGACCAGCGTCGTGTTTTCCACCATCGCTGCTTCGTCAGCCTGTGGCCACGGCGCGTTGTCGATATCGCCTTCGCCTTTCAGCTCCTGCCACAGGGTGAAGCTGACGTGCGGAGTGAACGGGTTCAGCATGCGAACAACCGCCAGCAGCGCTTCGCGCATTAAGGCGCGATCCTGCTCGCCGTCCTGCGGGGCTTTCGCCAGCTTGTTCATCAGTTCCATAATAGCCGCAATTGCGGTATTGAAGGTCTGACGACGACCAATATCATCGGTCACTTTCGCAATCGTTTTATGAACATCACGACGCAGCGCCTGCTGATCTTCCGTCAGCGCGGCGGCGTTCAGTGCCGGGGCATCGCCCAGAGCGGTATGTTCGTACACCAGTTTCCAGACGCGTTTCAGGAAGCGGTTCGCACCTTCAACGCCAGACTCCTGCCATTCCAGAGTCATGTCTGCCGGAGAGGCAAACATCATGAACAGACGCACGGTATCCGCGCCGTAGCGCTCAACCATTACCTGCGGATCGATGCCGTTGTTTTTAGACTTGGACATCTTGCTCATGCCGGTATAGACCAGCTCATGACCTGCGGCGTCTTTGGCCTTCACGATACGGCCTTTTTCGTCACGCTCAACGATAGCATCAACCGGAGAAACCCAGTTACGCTCGCCGTTTGCGCCAACGTAGTAGAAGGCATCCGCCAGCACCATGCCCTGGCACAGCAGCTGTTTAGCCGGTTCGTCAGAGTTCACCATGCCGGCATCGCGCATCAGCTTATGGAAGAAGCGGAAGTAGAGCAGGTGCATGATGGCGTGTTCGATACCACCGATGTAGATATCTACCGGCAGCCAGTAGTTTGCCGCATCGGAGTCCAGCATACCGTCCTGATACTGCGGGCAGGTATAACGCGCATAGTACCAGGATGACTCCATAAAGGTATCAAAGGTGTCGGTTTCACGCAGCGCAGGCTGGCCGTTGACGGTGGTTTTTGCCCACTCAGGATCGGCTTTGATCGGGCTGGTGATGCCGTCCATGACCACATCTTCCGGCAGGATCACCGGCAGCTGATCTTCCGGCGTTGGCATCACGGTGCCATCTTCCAGCGTCACCATTGGGATTGGCGCACCCCAGTAACGCTGACGGGAAACGCCCCAGTCGCGCAGACGGAAGTTAACTTTACGCTCGCCCACGCCAAGGGAGGCCAGCTTATCGGCGATGGCGTTGAAGCCTTCTTCGAAGCTCAGACCGCTGAACTCGCCGGAGTTGAACAGGGTGCCTTTTTCGGTCAGTGCGTGTTCGGACAGGTCTGGTTCAGAACCGTCGGCGGCCAGAATAACCGGTTTGATAGTCAAACCGTATTTGGTGGCAAATTCGTAGTCGCGCTGATCGTGACCCGGTACGGCCATTACGGCGCCCGTGCCGTACTCCATCAGAACGAAGTTGGCGGCCCAGACAGGGATGGCTTCGCCAGTCAGTGGGTGAATGGCTTTAAAGCCGGTATCAACCCCTTTTTTCTCCATCGTTGCCATGTCGGCTTCGGCCACTTTGGTGTTGCGGCACTCGTCGATGAAGGTGGCCAGTTCTGGATTGTTTTCTGCCGCTTTCTGCGCCAGCGGGTGACCTGCGGCCACGGCCAGGTAGGTCGCGCCCATGAAGGTATCCGGACGGGTGGTATAGACGGTCAGGGTCTGGTCATAGTTCTCAACGTTGAAGGTGATTTCCACGCCTTCAGAACGGCCGATCCAGTTGCGCTGCATGGTCTTAACGGTATCTGGCCAGTGGTCCAGATTATCCAGATCGTTCAGCAGCTCATCAGCGTAAGCGGTGATTTTGATAAACCACTGCGGGATCTCTTTACGTTCAACTTTGGTGTCGCAGCGCCAGCAGCAGCCATCGATAACCTGTTCGTTTGCGAGAACGGTCTGGTCATTTGGGCACCAGTTAACGGCAGAGGTCTTCTTGTACACCAGGCCTTTTTTATACAGCTCGGTGAAGAATTTCTGTTCCCAGCGATAGTATTCCGGGGTACAGGTTGCCAGCTCGCGGCTCCAGTCATAGCCAAAGCCCAGCATTTTGAGCTGGTTTTTCATGTACGCGATGTTGTCGTAGGTCCACGGGGCTGGCGCCGTATTGTTTTTTACCGCTGCGCCTTCTGCAGGCAGACCGAACGCATCCCAGCCGATAGGCTGCAGAACGTTCTTGCCCAGCATGCGCTGGTAGCGCGCAATCACATCACCGATGGTGTAGTTACGCACGTGGCCCATGTGTAGTCGACCAGAAGGATAGGGAAGCATCGACAGGCAGTAATACTTCTCTTTGCTCTCGTCTTCGGTTACTTCAAAGGTGCGCTTCTCGTCCCAGTGTTGCTGGACTTTTGATTCTATCTCTTCCGGGCGGTATTGCTCTTGCATGGCAGCCAGTGGTCCTGTTTTCAATACAGCTACAAATGTAGCCAATGGATGTAGTAATTCAGATCCGCATAGCATAGCCCAAACGCCCGCGTCAAAACAGCCTTTCGCACAAATGCGCTTTGCAGGAATTTACCGGGTCTGTGCTTCACCTGACAAAGCGGTGATGAAATAAGGTCTATTATTAGAAATAGTTACTTACCCGGGAGGCAAAATGATGAACAAGGTTGCTCAATTTTACCGCGAACTGGTGGCGACACTGACGGAACGGCTGCGTAACGGCGAGCGCGATATTGACGCGCTGGTTGAGCAGGCACGTGCCCGCGTGACGCAAACGGGTGAGTTAACGCGAACCGAAGTGGAAGAGGTGACCCGCGCCGTGCGTCGTGACCTGGAAGAGTTCGCGCGCAGTTACGAGGAGAGCCAGGACGAGGTCGCGGACAGCGTGTTTATGCGGGTGATTAAAGAGAGTCTGTGGCAGGAGCTGGCGGATATCACCGATAAAACGCAGCTGGAGTGGCGCGAGGTATTCCAGGATTTGAACCACCACGGCGTCTACCAGAGTGGCGAAGTGGTGGGGCTGGGCAACCTGGTGTGTGAGAAGTGCCATCACCATATTGCGGTCTATACGCCGGATGTATTGCCGCTGTGTCCGAAGTGCGGGCACGACCAGTTCCAGCGTCGGCCGTTTGAACCCTAGGTAAAAGCAAAACTGTTTGCACCCTCTCCCCGTGGGAGAGGGTTGGGGTGAGGGCATCAGGCCGCACTATAGTAAGCCAGTCTCTCCGCCAGTAAATCCACAAACGCCTGCCTGTCAATATCCACCATCACCGTCGTATTCGGTTTATTCCCCGTCAGCGAGTAGTAATCCACCACCGTCATGCCCTGGGTGTATTTTCCCTGCGTCTCAACGCCAACCCATCTGTCCACCGTGGTAAACATCTCCGGTTTTAACAGCCAGGCAATCGTGCAGGGGTCATGCAGCGGTGCGCCGTGGAATCCCCACTTCTCGGCTTTATGATACTCCATAAAGAAATCGAGCAGCTCAGCCACGGTTGTCGCGACCGGATTACCCACGGCACGGAAGCGTTCAATGTCGTCCGCCATAATCTGCGCGCGATGGGTCACGTCCAGCCCCGCCATCACGACGGGCAAACCGGACTGGAAGACGATCTCGGCGGCTTCCGGGTCGACAAAGATGTTGAACTCGGCAGCCGGCGTCCAGTTTCCCAGACCCATGGCCCCGCCCATGATGACGATACGGGCGATTTTGCTGTGCAGTTCAGGGTGGCTGTTCAGCAGCAACGCGACGTTGGTTTGCGGCCCGGTCGCCACCAGCGTGACGGGCTCGGCGCTTTCGCGCAGAATTTTTGCCATCAGCTCTACCGCGGTGCAGTTTTGCGGTGCGAAGCCTGGCTCCGGCAGCGCGGGACCGTCCAGCCCACTTTCACCGTGCACGTTATCCGCGATAATTAACTCGCGCATCAGGGGCTTGACCGCTCCGCCGGCGACGGGAATATCGGGACGGTTAAGCAGCGTCAGCATGCGCAAAACGTTACGCAGGGTTTTGTCCGGCGTCTGGTTTCCGGCAGAAGAGGTGACGGCTTTTACGTCGAGTTCAGGGGAGGCAACTGCAAGGACGAGTGCGATCGCGTCATCATGACCCGGATCGCAATCGAGAATGATCGGCTGTGCCATAGCGTTCTCCATTCATAGCGTTATTTTGTGACAAGGTTAACGCTGCAATGTGACGCCGAATAGAGGAAGAAATCTAAAGCGTGAAGCAGTGCGCAATCCGCAGATTGCGCACCGGGAAGATTAATGCAGGATTTTGGCGAGGAAGTCTTTTGCGCGCTCGGATTTCGGGTTCGCGAAGAACTCCTCTTTCGGCGAGTCCTCCACAATTTTCCCTTCGTCCATAAAGATCACGCGGTTAGCCACCTTACGGGCAAAGCCCATCTCGTGGGTCACCACCATCATGGTCATCCCTTCGTGCGCCAGCTCGACCATGACGTCCAGCACCTCGTTGATCATCTCAGGATCGAGCGCCGACGTTGGCTCATCAAACAGCATTGCAACGGGATCCATGCACAGCGCACGGGCGATCGCCACGCGCTGCTGCTGGCCGCCAGAAAGCTGCGCCGGGAACTTATCGGCATGCGCAGAGAGCCCAACGCGTTCCAGCAGCTTCAGGCCTTTCTCGCGCGACGCTTTTTTATCACGCTTAAGCACTTTCACCTGCGCCAGGGTCAGGTTCTCAATAATGGAGAGGTGAGGGAACAGCTCAAAGTGCTGGAACACCATGCCAACGTGAGAGCGAAGCTGGGCGAGATTGGTTTTCTTGTCGTTGACTTTGGTGCCGTTGACAACGATCTCACCCTGCTGCACCGGCTCCAGGCCGTTAACGGTTTTGATCAGCGTCGATTTACCGGAACCGGACGGCCCGCACACTACCACCACGTCACCTTTTTTCACTTCGGTGGAGCAGTCGGTCAGCACCTGAAAGTGCCCATACCATTTAGAAACATTTTTCAGGGAAATCATTATACCGTCCTTTTCTTCAGCCAGCTGACCAACAGCGACGCGCTTAAACTAATCACAAAATAGACCGCACCCGCGAAGAGCACCATCTCGACCTGCGTACCATCACGTTCACCGATGGTTGACGCGGTACGGAAGAAGTCCGCCAGACTCAGAACGTAGACCAGGGAGGTATCCTGGAACAGCACGATACCCTGGGTCAGCAGGAGCGGAACCATGGCGCGAAACGCCTGCGGCAGAATAATGAGCTGCATGGACTGCCAGTGCGTCATCCCCAGCGCCAGTGCGGCGCTGGATTGCCCGCGGGAGATACTCTGAATGCCCGCACGGATAATTTCCGAGTAGTAAGCAGCCTCAAACATCGAGAACGCCACCATCGCGGAGATCAGGCGGATATCGGTTTTCGGCGACAGACCCAGCACGTTTTGCAGGAAGCCGGGCACAATCAGGTAAAACCACAGCAGCACCATCACCAGCGGGATGGAGCGGAACACGTTAACGTAGGCGGTCGCAAACCAGGCGAAAGGCTTAAAGCTCGACAGGCGCATGACGGCCAGCAGGGTGCCCCAGACGATACCAATGATGATGGCAATAACGGTGATTTTTAAGGTAATCACCAGGCCATCAAGCAGGTATGGCATGGATGGAACGATAGAACTCCAGTCAAATTCGTACATTATTTGCCCCCCAGATTACCCGGCAGGCGGATTTTGCGTTCAACCAGGTTCATCACCAGCATGATGAAAGCGTTAATCAGAACATACGCGAGCGTGATCGCGGTGAAGGATTCCCACGCGTGCGCGGAGTAATCCAGCAGCTTGCCCGCCTGTGCAGCCATATCGACCAGTCCGATGGTTGAGGCGATGGCCGAGTTTTTCACCAGGTTCATCATCTCAGAGGTCATCGGTGGAACGATAACGCGGTAGGCGTTAGGCAGCAGCACATAGCGGTAGGTTTGCGGCAGGGTCAAGCCCATTGCCAGGCCTGCATTTTTTTGTCCACGGGGTAATGACTGAATGGCGGCACGCACCTGCTCGCAAACGCGCGCAGCGGTAAACAGCCCCAGACACATCATGGAGGAAACAAAGAACTGTACATTCGGATCCAGTTCCGACTTGAACCACATGCCAATATTTTCCGGCAGCAGTTCCGGGATAACCAGATACCAGGTAAAGAATTGCACGATCAGCGGAACGTTACGGAACAGTTCCACATACAGGGTGCCAAGTGTTGAAAGAAAACGGTTAGGGACGGTGCGCAGAATACCGAACAGAGAACCGACAAGAAACGCGATAATCCACGCCGTTATCGATAATGCCACGGTAACCTGAAAGCCGCTCCACAGCCAGCCAAGATAGGTGGTGTTGCCGAACGGGGCTTGTTGCAGGAATATGCCCCAGTTCCAGTCTATTGACATAATAAACTCCAGAAAAAAAAGGGTAGCAGCGCTACCCTCGAAGATTGGTGAGAAGCTCATTTTTCGCGCTGAGTGGGGAACGACCACTCAACGTATAGTCTGTCCATGCTTCCCGACAATCGAGAGGGCAGGAGATCCCGCCCCTGTTGTTCTAATTAGTTAAGAGCTTTGTCATTTGGAGATTTGAACAGCGCTTTCATGTCTTCAGACAGTTCAAAGTTCATGTTGAGATTTTTGGGTGGAATCGGGTTCTTGAACCACTTGTCGAACCATTTTTCCGCTTCGCCGGAGGTCTGCACCTGAGAGATGGTGTCGTCGATCAGCTTTTTGAACTGCGGATCGTCTTTACGCAGCATACAGCCGTAGGCTTCTTTCGACTGCGCGGTACCGACGATATCCCAGTTGTCCGGTTTTTTCGCTTTCGCACGCTCGCCCGCCAGCAGGGCGTCATCCATCATAAACGCGACGGCACGACCGCTTTCCAGAGTACGGAAGGAGTCGCCATGGTCTTTCGCGCTGATGATTCGCATATCCATTTTCTTCTCGTCGTTCAGCTTGTGCAGCAGCACTTCTGAGGTGGTACCGGAAGTGACAACGACCGCTTTGCCTTTCAGGTCAGAGAAGTCTTTGATCTCACCGCCTTTCTTGGTCAGCAGGCGGGTGCCCACAACAAAGATGGTATCCGAGAAGGCAGCCTGTTTCTGACGCTCGAGGTTATTGGTGGTGGAGCCACATTCGAAGTCAAAGGTGCCGTTTTGCAGCAGTGGAATACGGTTCTGTGAAGTGATTGGGATCAGCTTCACCTGCAGGTCAGGTTTGTTCAGCTTTTTCTTCACAGCTTCAACGATGGCGTTGGAGTAATCCTGTGAATAGCCCACGACTTTTTGCGTGTTGTCGTAGTAAGAGAACGGGACAGAAGATTCACGGTGGCCGACCACGATGACGCCGTTTTTGGCAATCTTGTCGAGAGTGCTGCCTGCTGCCGGAGCATCTTCAGCGTGAACCACGCCTGCAGACATTCCCATAACCAGCATTGCTGTGGCCAGTTTACGTAATTGCATACCCAACTCCTTTTTTTATCAGCGCCAGTGACGCTTTGATACCCATTGTGATGTTGTTATATCTCGCGCAATGCGAGTGCAGTGTTATGCAAGCTTGTTAACATTTAGTCTGGCTTAATGTAAAGATTTTGCTGCGTTATTGTTTATTTTTGCGAAGCGCGCCGCACCATTCAGAGGCAAATATCTCCCGTTGCACCGTTTCGGTGCTACCGATGATCTACGCTGGTGCGACTAAGTTGCACATTAAGCCAAACTGCGTTTACCTGAATAAACAAAGCAATAGGCGTGCCAGAATTGAACTTTGGAGGGAACTGTCGGGTGGCAGCTACGCCTTACCCGACCTACGGGAACGAAATGTAGGCCGGGTAAGCGTCAGCGCCACCCGGCAAAGGAGGTAAGGTTATTTACGACGCTGACGCAGGCTCATCAGCACTGCGGCAAAGCCGAACAGCACGGTCAAAATCCACAGCGGCCAGTTACCGGTACGGGCGTATGGCGTCAGGCCGGATGTCGGCGTGACTTTTGTGGTCAGCACTTCCCGGGTGAACTGCGGGATCATGGCCTGAATTTCACCCTGCGGTCCAATCACGGCGGTGATGCCGTTGTTGGTGCTGCGCAGCAGTGGACGCGCCAGCTCAAGGGAGCGCATCCGCGCCATCTGGAAGTGCTGCCACGGGCCAATTGACTTACCAAACCAGGCATCGTTAGAGATAGTCAGCAGGAAGTCCGTGTCCGGGCGGAAGTTATCGCGCACCTGCTCGCCGAGGATAATCTCATAGCAAATGGCCGCCGTCAGAGCAAAACCATGCGCATGCAGCTGGGGCTGAACGTATGGCCCGCGGCTGAAAGAGGACATCGGCAGGTCAAAGAACGGTGCCAGCGGGCGCAGAATCGACTCCAGCGGAACAAACTCACCAAACGGCACCAGGTGGTTCTTGTTGTACCGGTCAGTGGAGTTGTAGCTGTACTCGCTGTCTTTGCCGAGCGTAATGATGGTGTTGTAGGTGTCGTAGCGGTTCTGCTGATTGAGACGCGCATCAACAATCCCGGTGATCAGCGTGCTGCCACGCGAGAGCAGCAGGTCGTTCATCATGTTGAGGAACGGCTGCTGGTTAATCTCCAGATCGGGGATCGCCGACTCTGGCCAGATAATCAGCTGTGATTTACCCATCACCTCTTCCGTGGCGTTGGCGTAGATCTTCAGCGTATTCAGCAGCTCTTTCTCGTCCCACTTCATGGATTGCGGGATATTTCCCTGAACCATAGAAACCTGCGTGGCGCGTTCGGGCTCAAGGGTGAACCACTGGATATAGCGCAGCGGGAAGGGCAGAGTGAACAGCACCAGCGCCACAACCAGCGGCTTCCAGCAGCGCTTGACCAGCGCCAGGACCAGCAGGCCGCTGACAACCATCAGCAGGAAATTGATGGCCTCAACGCCCATCACTGGCGCCAGCCCTTTCAGCGGGCCGTCAATCTGACTGTAGCCGAACTGCAGCCATGGGAAGCCTGTCAGCACCCAACTGCGCAGGAACTCGGTGAGTTGCCAGACCACCGGCGCGGCAATAGCGACGCGCAGCCAGGTCGTTCTTGGCCACAGGCGAGAAAGGATGCCTGCGAACAGACCGGTGTACAGCGAGAGATATGCAGCGAGCAGCACCACAAGGAAGACGTTAACCGGGCCCGGCATACCGCCAAACTGGGCGATGCTGACGTAGACCCAGTTGATGCCGGAACCAAACAGCCCCAGCCCCCAGAAGTAGCCGATGGCGGCAGCCTGTACCGGACGACGATTCAGGGTCAGACCCTGTAGCCCCATCAGGGAGAGAATGGCCGCAGGCCAGATGTCGTAAGGAGAAAAAGCCAGCGTACCGCTGGCTCCGAGTAATAGCGCCAGCAGCAAACGGACGCGCTGGCGTTCAAGAAGTGAGGCAAATGCCATTTACATTAATCTTCCAGTTTTGGCACCGGTGAATCATCCGGCGTTCTGACGTGAACCTGTATAATACGTCGGCTGTCGGCCATTGCCACTTTGAACTGGTAACCGTCAATGTCAACGGTCTCGCCGCGCGCCGGAAGATGGCCAAAGGCCTGCATCACCAGCCCGCCAATGGTATCAACCTCTTCATCGCTGAAGTGGGTACCGAAGGCATCGTTGAAGTCTTCAATCGAGGCCAGTGCGCGCACGGTCCAGGTGTGGCGGCTGAGCTGACGGAAGTCGATATCTTCTTCTTCATCATACTCATCTTCGATTTCGCCCACGATCAGCTCAAGAATATCTTCGATCGTGACAAGACCGGACACGCCACCAAATTCATCAATAACAATCGCCATGTGGTAACGCTGAGAGCGGAACTCTTTCAGCATCCGATCCACACGTTTACTCTCCGGCACGACCACGGCCTGGCGTAACACTTTTTCCATGCTGAAGGCTTCGGCATCGCTGCGCATAAACGGCAGCAGATCTTTCGCCATCAAAATCCCTTCGATGTGATCTTTGTCTTCGCTGATGACCGGGAAACGCGAGTGGGCGGATTCGATGATCACATCGAGGCACTCGTCCAGGGTCTGGTTGCGTTTCAGGGTAATCATCTGCGAACGGGGGATCATGATATCGCGGACGCGCTGGTCGGCAATGTCCATAACCCCTTCGAGCATTTCTCGCGTATCTTCGTCGATAAGGTCGTTCTGCCCGGAATCACGAATCAGCTCCAGCAGTTCATCACGGTTTTTCGGTTCGCCGTGGAAAAGCTGGTTCAGAATGAGGGAGAAAAATCCCTTTTTACTGGTTGTCGTGTCGCTACTGTGTGAATTGTCGTCGCTCATGGCGTTTGTTAAGGGTTCTCTTGTTAGTTCAACGTTTACCGCCACGCGATGTCCTTTCGTGGCGGCATGTTAGTCCGTCAGGTGACGGACTATTCTTTCTCGGCAATGTACGGATCCTCATAGCCCAGAGCAAGCATTATCTCTGTCTCGAGGGACTCCATCTCTTCCGCTTCGTCGTCTTCGATATGATCGTAGCCGAGCAGATGCAGGCTGCCGTGTACCACCATGTGCGCCCAGTGGGCCTCAAGGGGTTTTTGCTGCTCTTTGGCTTCCTGTTCAACCACCTGACGGCAGATGATCAGATCGCCCAACAGCGGCATCTCGATACCCGGCGGCGCTTCGAACGGGAAAGAGAGCACGTTGGTCGGCTTATCTTTCCCGCGGTAGGTCAGGTTAAGCTCGTGGCTTTCTGCTTCATCCACCAGGCGAATCGTGACTTCTGATTCTTCCTGAAACTGGGGGATAACGGCATCCAGCCATTTCTGAAACTGTGCCTCATCCGGCATGCCGGAATTATCTTCACAGGCCAGCTGTAAATCGAGGATCACCTGACTCATTTCTGTTCTTGCTCCTGCGCTTCGCGCTTACGTTCTGCGGCCAGTTCGGCCTTACGCTTCTGATCCGCCTCTTCCCAGGCTTCATAAGCGTTAACGATACGCGCGACCACCGGGTGGCGTACCACGTCTTCACTGTGGAAGAAGTTAAAGCTGATTTCGTCGACCTCGGCCAGCACCTCAATGGCGTGGCGCAGGCCCGATTTGGTGCTGCGCGGCAGGTCAATCTGCGTCACGTCACCCGTAATGACTGCCTTAGAGTTAAAGCCGATACGCGTCAGGAACATCTTCATCTGTTCGATGGTGGTGTTCTGGCTTTCATCGAGGATGATGAACGCATCGTTCAGCGTACGGCCACGCATGTAGGCAAGCGGAGCAACTTCGATAACGTTACGCTCAATGAGCTTCTCGACCTTCTCAAAGCCCAGCATCTCAAACAACGCATCGTATAAAGGGCGCAGATACGGGTCGACCTTCTGGCTCAGGTCGCCCGGCAGGAAGCCCAGCTTTTCACCTGCTTCAACGGCAGGGCGGGTCAGCAGGATGCGCCGGATGTCCTGGCGCTCCAGCGCATCAACCGCAGCGGCAACGGCCAGATAGGTTTTACCCGTACCTGCCGGACCCACGCCAAAGGTGATGTCATGGTCAAGAATGTTGGCGATGTACTGCGCCTGGTTTGGGGTGCGCGGCTTAATCACGCCACGTTTGGTCTTGATGTTAATGGCTTTGCCATAGTCCGGCACGCTTTCCGCGCTCTGTTCCAGCACGCGCGCCTCTTTAATGGCGAGGTGGATCTGTTCCGGTTCAATATCCTGAATTTCGCCGCGCATCGGGGCGGTATCGACATACAGGCTACGCAGGATGTCCGCGGCGGCATTGACGCAGATAGGGCGTCCGGTAAGTTTGAAATGATTATCGCGACGATTGATTTCGATACCCAGACGTCGCTCCAGTTGTTTGATGTTGTCATCAAACGGCCCGCACAGGCTCAGCAGGCGAGCGTTGTCTGCTGGCTCAAGGCTAATTTCACGCGTATCTATGTTCAAACTGTTCCTCTTTGATTGGTTAACTGATCCGTTGCGACAGGGCGTAATAAAACGGTCATTACCGAAATTATTCACGCCATAGAATAAAGGCGCAAGCGTTGCGGATGATATTGGGGACGATAAGAGGAAATACAAGGCCTGCCGGAAAGGCAGGCCATGAGGATTAAGGCTGGTAAATTCCCACGCCAGAATCGTTTTCTTTGCGGGTACGCGAAATCACGGATTCCGGCGATTCTGCAATACGCAGGCCCATTTCGTCTTCGGTGCGTACCACTTTTGCGCGCAGCGAGTTGGTCAGCACGTCGACAATCTCAACGTCCACAAATTTACCGATCATGTCCGGGGTGCCTTCAAAGTTCACCACGCGGTTATTCTCGGTGCGGCCAGAGAGTTCCATAATGCTCTTGCGCGAAGTGCCTTCTACCAGAATGCGCTGAACGGTGCCGAGCATGCGGCGGCTCCAGGCGTTGGCCTGCTGGTTGATGCGCTCCTGCAGAATATACAGACGCTGCTTCTTCTCTTCTTCAGACACATCGTCAACCATGTCGGCCGCGGGCGTTCCCGGACGCGCGGAGAAGATGAAGCTGTAGCTGACGTCAAAGTTCACTTCGCCGATGAGCTTCATGGTGCGCTCGAAGTCATCAGCGGTTTCGCCAGGGAAGCCGACGATAAAGTCAGAGCTTATCTGGATATCCGGACGGGCTTCACGCAGCTTACGGATGGTCGACTTATACTCCAGCACCGTGTGAGGGCGGCCCATCAGGTTCAGCACGCGGTCAGAGCCGCACTGAATCGGCAGGTGCAGGAAGCTCACCAGCTCTGGCGTATCGCGATAGACGTCGATGATGTCGTCGGTAAATTCCATCGGATGGCTGGTGGTAAAACGAATGCGGTCGATGCCGTCAATCGCGGCCACCAGACGCAGCAGTTCAGCAAAGCTGCCGGTGGTGCCGTCGTAGTTCTCTCCGCGCCAGGCGTTAACGTTCTGGCCCAGCAGGTTCACTTCGCGGACGCCCTGTGCGGCAAGCTGCGCGATTTCAAACAGAATGTCATCTGCCGGGCGGCTGACCTCTTCACCGCGGGTGTACGGCACCACGCAGTAAGTACAATATTTGTTGCAGCCTTCCATGATGGAGACGAAGGCGGTCGGGCCATCGGCGCGCGGCTCCGTCAGGCGGTCAAATTTTTCGATTTCCGGGAAGCTGACGTCAACGACCGGGCTGCGATTGCCGCGAACCTGATTGATCATCTCAGGCAGACGGTGCAGGGTCTGCGGCCCAAAGACAATATCCACATAGGGGGCTCTCTGGCGAATCAGCTTGCCTTCCTGCGATGCGACGCAGCCACCCACGCCGATGATCAGGTCCGGATTTTTTCGCTTGAGGAGTTTCCAGCGACCTAATACGTGAAAGACTTTTTCCTGCGCTTTTTCACGAATGGAACAGGTGTTCAGCAGCAGCACGTCCGCTTCTTTCGCATTTTCAGTCAGCTGGTATCCGTGGGTGGTATCCAGCAGATCGGCCATCTTGGATGAATCGTATTCGTTCATCTGACAGCCCCAGGTTTTTATATGGAGTTTTTTAGTCATCGACTTGCTCAGCTCAGGATTGCAAGCCGCGTATTGTAATGCTTTGGTGGGGTTGTGACCAGTATGAAGGTTATGTGTCTCAGGACCGAAAAAATCCGGTAAACTTAAGGGATTCTCCAATAAGGAAAATTGACCATGACACTCCAACACACCGAAGTTGCCGTTGTCGGCGGCGGTATGGTCGGCGGCGCGCTGGCGCTGGGGCTGGCGCAGCAGGGATTTGAGGTAACGGTAATTGAACTGTCGGTGCCTGCGCAATACGACCCGGCGGCCAATCCGGATGTGCGCATCTCCGCTATCAGCGCCGCCTCCGTTGATCTTCTGCGCGGGCTGGGCGTATGGGAGGCGGTGCTGGCGATGCGCGCCCATCCTTACAGCCGTCTTGAAACCTGGGAGTGGGAAAATGCCCACGTCGCGTTTGATGCCGCTGAGCTGAAGCTACCGCGCCTGGGCTATATGGTGGAAAACAACGTGCTCCAGCGGGCGCTCTGGCAGGCGCTGGAGGCGCACCCGAAGGTAACGCTGCGAGTTCCTGACTCACTCAAGGCGTTGCATCATCAACCGGGTGGATATGTGCTGACGCTGGATAATGGCGATGAGCTGGCCGTGAAGCTGGTGGTGGGGGCGGATGGTGCCAATTCGCAGGTCAGACAGATGGCGGGCATTGGCGTTCATGCCTGGCAGTATCAGCAGTCTTGCATGCTGATCACCGTTCAGTGTGAAAATGCGCCCGGTGAGAGCACCTGGCAGCACTTTACCCCGAATGGTCCGCACGCCTTTTTACCGCTGTTCGATAACTGGGCGTCGCTGGTGTGGTACGACAAACCGGCGCGCATTCGCCAGCTGCAGGGGCTTTCAATGGAGCAATTGCAGCGGGAAATCCATCTGAACTTCCCGAGCCGTCTGGGCAACGTTACGCCGGTCGCTGCAGGGGCATTCCCGCTCACGCGTCGTCACGCTTTGCAGTATGCCCGTGAAGGGCTGGCGCTGGTGGGGGATGCGGCACACACCATTCACCCGCTGGCCGGGCAGGGTGTGAACCTGGGATATCGTGACGTTGAGGCGTTGCTGGATGTGTTGAGCAGCGCCCGCGGGCATGCGGAAAACTGGTCCAGCCATCAGGTTCTGAAGCGTTACCAGACGCGTCGCATGGCGGATAACTTTATCATGCAGTCGGGAATGGATCTGTTCTATGCCGGGTTCAGCAATGATTTAGCCCCGGTGCGCATTCTGCGTAATATTGGTTTAATGGCGGCGGAACGCGCCGGTGGTCTGAAGCGTCAGGCCCTGAAGTACGCCCTCGGCCTCTAATCTTTGCTCCGACTATTCCCTCGCCCCTTTGGGGAGAGGGTTAGGGTGAGGGGGAATCAGGCCGCACAATGTCGAACAACAAAAACAAACAAGCCCGCAGAGCGGGCTTGTTTGTTACTAAGTGGCTGGGGTGCAGGGATTCGAACCCCGGAATGCTGGTATCAGAAACCAGAGCCTTACCGCTTGGCGACACCCCAATTGCGTTAAACAAACTGCTTAACGACTTTTTAAATTGGCTGGGGTACGAGGATTCGAACCTCGGAATGCCGGAATCAGAATCCGGTGCCTTACCGCTTGGCGATACCCCAACAATTTGTCTTGATTACCGAAAAATCGACAATCTAAATTTGGTGGCTACGACGGGATTCGAACCTGTGACCCCATCATTATGAGTGATGTGCTCTAACCAACTGAGCTACGTAGCCAGTACTGCAATCTTCGATGGCTGGGGTACCTGGATTCGAACCAGGGAATGCCGGTATCAAAAACCGGTGCCTTACCGCTTGGCGATACCCCAATACCGCGGAGAACCGCAAAATCGAAGAAATATGGCTGGGGTACCTGGATTCGAACCAGGGAATGCCGGTATCAAAAACCGGTGCCTTACCGCTTGGCGATACCCCATCCGTGCAACGCTTACCTGGGAATGGTGCGGGAGGCGAGACTTGAACTCGCACACCTTGCGGCGCCAGAACCTAAATCTGGTGCGTCTACCAATTTCGCCACTCCCGCAAAAAAGATGGTGGCTACGACGGGATTCGAACCTGTGACCCCATCATTATGAGTGATGTGCTCTAACCAACTGAGCTACGTAGCCATCTTTTTTCGCGTTACCTTATCGGCGTTGCGGGGCGCATTATGCGTATAGACCCTTGCAGCGTCAACACCTTTTTCAACGAAAATAGCCGGAATGTGACTGTTTGGTTAGGTTGCGAACAGCGTGACCGAATATTCGGCAATTATTGGTTATTAATCGGTTTTTGGCGATGAAATGTGAGGCAAAAAAATAGGGCCCCCTGAGGGGCCCTGGTGCGATTTGAGTGATTACTTGTAGGCTGACTGGTGAACGCCTACCGCACGTCCTGATGGATCGTTCATGGATTTGAACGATTCATCCCATTCAATCGCTTTAGCAGAAGAGCAGGCGACGGAAGGACCACCCGGTACGCACTCCGCAGCGCTCGGAACCGGGAACAGCTCTTCAAAAATTTCGCGGTACAGATACGCCTCTTTCGAGCCTGGCGTGTTGTATGGGAAGCGGAAGCTTGCGGTTTCCAGCTGTTGGTCAGAAACCTGTTTTGCCGCCACCTCTTTCAGGGTATCGATCCAGCTATAGCCGACGCCATCAGAGAACTGCTCTTTCTGACGCCAGGCAACGCTTGCCGGCAGGTAGGATTCAAAACATTCACGCAGGATATGTTTTTCCATTTTGCCGTTGCCGCACATTTTATCCTGCGGGTTGATGCGCATCGCCACGTCGAGGAATTTCTTATCCAGGAACGGAACGCGCGCTTCAACACCCCATGCCGACATCGCTTTGTTGGCGCGCGCGCAGTCAAACATATGCAGGGCCTGCAGCTTACGCACGGTCTCTTCGTGCAGCTCTTTAGCGTTCGGCGCTTTGTGGAAATACAGGTAGCCGCCAAACACTTCGTCAGAACCTTCACCGGAGAGCACCATCTTGATGCCCATCGCTTTGATCTTACGCGACATCAGGTACATCGGCGTGGAGGCGCGAATTGTTGTTACGTCATAGGTTTCAATGTGATAGATCACATCGCGGATCGCATCCAGGCCTTCCTGCACGGTGAAGTGAATTTCATGGTGCACAGTACCCAGGTGGTTTGCCACTTCCTGCGCGGCCTTCAGGTCAGGTGCCCCTTCAAGACCCACGGCAAAGGAGTGCAGCTGTGGCCACCAGGCTTCTGAACGCTCCTGATCTTCCACGCGGCGCGCGGCGAATTTCTTGGTGATCGCGGAGATCACGGAGGAGTCCAGACCGCCGGAGAGCAGCACGCCGTATGGCACGTCAGACATCAGGTGGCTTTTAACGGAATCTTCCAGCGCCTGACGCAGCTCGGCTTTGTCCGTGACGTTGTCTTTCACCGCGTCGTAGTCGAACCAGTCACGCTGATAATACTGACGGATCTCGCCGTCTTTACTCCACAGGTAGCTTCCCGCCGGGAACTCTTTAATAGTACGGCAGACCGGTACCAGGGCTTTCATTTCAGACGCAACATAGAAGTTACCGTGTTCATCGTGGCCCATGTACAGCGGGATAATACCAATGTGGTCACGGCCAATCAGCCAGGCGTCTTTTTCGCTGTCGTACAGGGCGAAGGCGAACATGCCCTGCAGGTCGTCCAGGAACTCGGGGCCTTTCTCCTGATACAGCGCCAGGATGACTTCACAGTCAGAGCCGGTCTGGAAGGCGTAGCGGTCGCCGTACTCGGCGCGCAGCACCTGGTGGTTGTAGATCTCACCGTTGACGGCCAGCGCGTGCGTTTTTTTCTCGTTATACAGCGGCTGTGCACCGGCGTTGACGTCAACAATAGACAGACGTTCGTGAGCCAGAATCGCTTTGTCACTGGCGTAAACGCCGGACCAGTCCGGACCGCGATGGCGCATCAGGCGGGACAGTTCGAGTGCCTTTTTACGCAGTTCGCCCGCGTCAGTTTTAATATCCAGTACGCCAAAAATTGAACACATAACCTTCTCCGTTAACCCTGTTGCTTTGTAATGTTGCTTGCTTATGAAAATGCCGCAAAGGGGCAGGGCGCGCAAGCGTTTTACGGGTAAAAGCGGAAATAGTGCAATGGCGGTTGCGGATCGGTGAAAAATGCGTATGCCATGAGCACATTTATTGATGATTATGCAATGAAAGTGCTTTTTTGTTAGATGGGGTTGTGTTTTGCAGGCGTAAAAATAAAGAACCACGCCCTGAGGCGTGGTTCGGTATCAGATGATGTCAATTTCATCGACGGAGGGGTAGATCCAGCTTGGCCGGAACGGCATCGAGTCTATGTCATCAAGCTGAGAGACGCCGGAGAGGACCAGAATCGTCTCCAGACCCGCCTGGAAACCGGCCAGAATATCGGTGCGCAGGTTGTCGCCGACGATAACGGTTTCTTCGGAGTGGGCCTGCATCTTGTTGAGCGCGGCGCGGATAATCCACGGGCTTGGCTTGCCAACATAGAATGGTTTGCGCCCGGAGATCTTCTCAATACCGGCGCACAGCGCGCCGCAGGCCGGATAAAAACCACGGCCATGGGTATCCGGATTGGTCGCAATAAAGCGCGCGCCGTTAGCCACAAAGAAGGATGCCTTATGCATCATCTCCCAGTTATAGGAGCGCGTTTCACCCACAATCACAAAGTCCGGGTTAACATCGGTGATGGTAAAACCCGCTTTGTACAGCTCGTGGATCAGCGCGCCTTCACCGACGACGTAGGCTTTTTTCCCTTCCTGACGCTTCAGGAAATCCGCCGTGGCCATCGCCGAGGTATAAAACACGCTGTCCGGAACGTCGACGCCCGCCGTGGCAAAGCGGTTTGCCAGATCCTGACCGGTTTGGGAAGGGTAGTTCGTGAGAAGAACCAGAGGCATTCCTTTGTCGATGATGCGGTGAAGAAACTCCGCAGCACCCGGCACGGCAACGTTGTCGTGCATCAGCACGCCGTCGATATCACAAATTACATTCTTAATGGTCATGGACAATCCGGCATCAAAAAAAGAAGGCGTTACTATAAGTCCCGATCAACTTTCCAGCAAATGCTGGAGCAGGATCCCGTTGAGCATGGCGCGTTTGACCAGCGCGAACGCGCCAATCGCCGAGCGATGGTCAAGCTTTGATCGAACCACCGGGAGGTTCTGGCGGAATGCTTTCAGCGCCTGGGTGTTAATACAGCCTTCAATGGCGGGCAGCAGCACCTTTTCTGCCTCCACAATTTCACCCGCGATCACCACTTTTTGCGGGTTAAACAGGTTAATGGCGATGGCGATGGTTTTCCCCAGATGGCGCCCCACCTGCTCGATCACTTCACAGGCCAGCGCGTCGCCCTTATTGGCGGCTTTGCAGATGGTGCCTATCTTGCAATCGTCGGGCGTGACGCGGCTTTGATAACCCTGCTCCAGCAGATGGCGAACGCGCTGCTCGATGGCCGTGTTGGCAGCAATGGTTTCAAGGCAACCGAAGTTGCCGCAGTGGCAGCGCTCACCGAGGGGTTCAACCTGAATGTGGCCAATCTCACCGACGTTACCGTTGCGACCGATAAAAATTCGGCCGTTAGAGATAATGCCTGCGCCCGTACCGCGGTGAACGCGCACCAGAATAGAGTCTTCGCAATCCTGGCTCGCACCAAAGTAGTGCTCAGCCAGCGCCAGTGAGCGAATGTCGTGGCCCACAAAGCAGGTCACTTTGAAACGTTTCTCCAGCGCGTCGACCAGCCCCCAGTTTTCAACCTGAATGTGCGGCATATAGCGGATCACGCCGCTTTCCGGATCGACCAGGCCGGGAAGAATGACGGAGATGGCGATGAGTTCGCGGATCTTGCGCTGACAGCTTTCAATAAACTGCGCGATGGTATTCAGCAGCGCATGCTCCAGCGTCTCCTGGGTGCGCTCCGGAAGGGGATAGTGCTCTTCCGCAATGGCTTTGCTGCTCAGATCGTAGAGCGTGAGCGTGGTGTCATGGCGACCCAGCCGGACGCCAATTGCCTGAAAATTGCGGGTTTCGGTAATAATGGAGATCGCGCGGCGGCCCCCGGTGGAAGCCTGCTGATCGACTTCTTTGATCAGACCGCGCTCAATGAGCTGGCGGGTAATTTTTGTCACGCTGGCGGGAGCAAGCTGGCTTTGTTCGGCTATTTGAATACGTGAGATTGGCCCGTGTTGGTCAATCAGACGATATACCGCCGCACTGTTAAGTTGTTTAACGAGATCGACATTACCAATTTGAGCTTGTCCGCCAGGTGTCATACTTTTACTTACTCAGTGACGACCTCGTTACCATTAACGATGGTCTTAATAATTTTATAATCGTGTGTGAATGCCGTCAGGTTTGCAACCATACCTGGTGCAATTCCGCCAAGCTGTTTATCCACGCCCATAGCGCGAGCTGGATAAAGGGTGGCCATACGCAGGACTTCATCAAGCGCAATCCCGCAATGCTCAACCAGGTTACGCACCCCTTCAATCATGGTCAAAGAGGAACCACTCAGCGTACCGTTTTCATCCACACACAGTCCATTGCGGTAGTATATTGTTTTACCGGCAAAAATGAACTGCTCAATATTTGCACCTGCCGGGGCGGTGGCATCCGTTACCAGACAGAGTTTGTCACCTTTCAGCCGCTTGGCATTGCGAATGTTGGTGTAATCGACGTGTAAACCGTCCGCGATAATGCCGCAGTAAACGTCTGGCTCATCCAGAATCGCGCCGACCAGACCCGGTTCACGTCCCGTGATGTACGGCATGGCGTTATAAAGGTGCGTCGCGAAGGTAATGCCCGCGCGGAAGCCGGCTTTGGCCTCTTTCAGCGTGGCGTTAGAGTGGCCCGCTGATACAACAATCCCGGCGGCGGCCAGTTTGCTGATGACGTCAGTGCCGGTCATTTCAGGCGCCAGCGTCACTTTGGTGATGACGTCGGCATTCGCGCACATGTAGTCAACCAGTTCCGCATCAGGTTTACGCACGTAATTCGGGTTATGCGTCCCTTTCTTGACCATATTCAGCCATGGCCCTTCAAGGTGCAGACCCAGCGCCTGATTCGGATATTTGGCCAGGTATTCGCGCATCACGCGGATACCCTGCTTCATGAGGTCATCACTGCTGGTAATGAGCGTTGGCAGATAGCTGGTGCAGCCTGATTTCTCGTTGGCTTTCTGCATGATCTCCAGCGTTTCGACCGTTACCGCATCGGCGGAGTCATTAAATTGCACACCGCCGCAGCCGTTCAGCTGTACGTCGATGAAACCGGGGGAGATTACTGCTCCATTGAGTGAGCGCTGTTCAATCTCCGGCGGCAGCTCTGCCAGCGGGCAAACACGTTCAATCAGGCCATTGGCGATAACAATCGCATGGTCATCCAGAATATCATGGCCGGTATAAATCCGACCGTGGGTTAAAGCGTACATAACGACCCCCGGTTAAAAAAAGCGGCCGCCTCTTGATGAAGAGGCGGTTATTCAATTACAGACCTTTGATGTTCTCAGCTTCTAACTCGTTGAAGTATTTCAGCGTTTTCACCTTCAGCTCCATCGTGGACGGCTCGTCGCAAACGATGACTGATTTAGGATGCAGCTGCAGGCAGCTGATGGTCCACATATGGTTCACGTTGCCTTCAACGGCAGCCTGCAGCGCCTGCGCTTTCACGCCGCCCAGGACCAAAATCATCACTTCTTCGGCATCCAGCAGGGTGCCTACGCCTACGGTCAGAGCGTATTTTGGAACCTGGTTAACGTCACCGTCAAAGAAGCGGGAGTTTGCCACGCGTGTGTCATGGGTCAGCGTTTTAATACGCGTACGGGAAGCGAGAGATGACGCCGGTTCGTTAAACGCGATATGACCGTCGTTGCCTACACCGCCCATGAACAGGTGGATTTTACCGTAGGAACGGATTTTTTCTTCATACTGACGGCATTCTGCGTCAATATCCGGCGCGTTTCCATTCAGCAGGTTAATATTTTCAGATGGAATATCAACGTGATCAAAGAAATTGCGGTGCATAAAGCTATGGTAGCTTTCCGGATGTTCTTTCGGTAAGCCGACGTATTCGTCCATGTTGAAGGTCACAACATGTTTGAAGCTAACCTGGCCTGCTTTGTGCATCTCTACCAGGGCTTTATACGCGGTCAGCGGAGTACCCCCCGTCGGGAGACCCAGTACGAAAGGACGATCGGCGGTCGGTTTGAACGCGTTAATGCGGTTAACGATATGGCGAGCGGCCCATTTGCCGACTTGTTCAGCAGTTGCCAGGGGAATCAGTCTCATTGTTCACCTCAAGAGTTAAAGTAGAAGAGTGGGCGGATGGCTATCGGAACCTGATGCTTAAGCGTAACCTGGAACCTTTCAGGCCGGATCAATCCGTCTTGATTTTTCGAATGATAAAATAAGTTTTCGTTGTTAGCCAGTGAAAGGGAGGGTAATAAACGATATTTGGTGACAAAAATCACAAAAAGTACGCGTTTAATTTGCGATACGAATTAATTTTTCACACACTCACAATGCCAGTGAATCATCAACTGTATATAGAGTTCGTGACACAATAAAAAACAGAGCTGAGAACATGCCTTAAACGGGGTCTCATAGGGGGAAGAAAGTGAGTATTCTAGGTTATTTACAAAAGGTTGGTCGCGCACTGATGGTGCCGGTCGCCACGCTGCCTGCCGCAGCCATCCTGATGGGTGTCGGCTACTGGATCGACCCCAACGGCTGGGGTAACACCAGCGCGCTGGCGGCGTTCTTTATCAAGTCAGGCTCCGCCATTATCGACAACATGTCCGTGTTGTTTGCAATTGGTGTGGCTTACGGTATGTCCAAAGACAAAGACGGTGCCGCTGCGCTGACCGGTTTTGTCGGTTTCCTGGTGTTAACCACTCTCTGCTCGCCTGCAGCGGTGGCCATGATCCAAAAAATTCCGGCGGACCAGGTTCCGGCGGCATTCGGTAAGATCAGCAACCAGTTTGTCGGTATCCTTGTGGGTATCATCTCTGCCGAACTGTACAACCGCTTCAGTAGCGTAGAGCTGCCAAAAGCGCTGTCGTTCTTCAGCGGTCGTCGCCTGGTGCCTATTCTGACCTCCTTTGTGATGATCTTTGTTGCGTTCATCCTGATGTACATCTGGCCGGTGATCTTCGACGGTCTGGTGAACTTCGGTGAACACATCCAGAAACTGGGCTCCGTCGGTGCGGGCGTGTACGCGTTCTTCAACCGTCTGCTGATCCCGGTTGGTCTGCACCACGCGCTGAACTCCGTGTTCTGGTTCGACGTTGCGGGTATTAACGATATCCCTAACTTCCTGGGTGGCGCACAGTCCATCGAAGCAGGTAAAGCGGTTGTCGGTATTACCGGTCGTTATCAGGCAGGCTTCTTCCCAATCATGATGTTTGGTCTTCCAGGCGCTGCGCTGGCTATCTACCACTGCGCGCGTCCAGAAAACAAAGCGAAAGTGCTGGGTATTATGATGGCGGGCGCGTTTGCGGCCTTCTTCACCGGTATCACCGAGCCGCTGGAATTCTCCTTCATGTTCGTGGCCCCTGTGCTGTACGTGATCCACGCTGTGCTGACCGGTATCTCCGTGTTTATCGCGGCAAGCATGCACTGGATTGCGGGCTTTGGCTTCAGTGCGGGTCTGGTGGATATGGTGCTTTCTTCCCGTAACCCGCTGGCAACCCACTGGTGGATGCTGATCCCACAAGGTCTGGTGTTCTTCGCCATCTACTACATGGTCTTCCGTTTCACTATCACCAAATTCAACCTGATGACCCCGGGTCGTGAACTGGCCGTGGCCGGTAGCGAAGCGGATGGTCAGGATGTGAACGTGAGCGGTGTTCAGGATCAGGACGTATCAGGCCTGGCGCGTCAGTACATTGCAGCTGTTGGCGGTTCTGACAACCTGACCGGCATTGATGCCTGTATCACCCGTCTGCGTCTGAACGTGAAAGATTCTTCTCTGGTAAACGAAGCGCTGGCAAAACGCCTGGGCGCGTCCGGTGTTATCCGCCTGAACAAAACCAGCGTGCAGATTATCGTCGGCTTCGTTGCGGAAAAAATTGCCAACGCAATGAAAACGACCGGCCCGGTTGCAGCCGCTGAAGCAAGCGCTGCGCCCGCTGCGGCCCCTGCTGCTGCAAAACCGCAGGCGGTACCTAACGCCAAAACGGTTGCCGCGCTGGTATCTCCCGTCACCGGTGAGGTCGTTGCGATTGAGCAGGTGCCTGATGAAGCGTTCGCCAGCAAAGCGGTCGGTGACGGTGTTGCGGTGAAACCAACGGACAAAACCGTTGTGTCTCCTGCTGCCGGTACCATCGTGAAAATCTTCAACACCAACCACGCGTTCTGCCTCGAAACCGAAAATGGCGCGGAGATCGTTGTCCACATGGGTATCGATACCGTTGCGCTGAACGGTCAGGGCTTTACTCGCCTGGTGGAAGAGGGCGCTGAAGTGGTGGCCGGTCAGCCGGTTCTGGAAATGGATCTGGACTTCCTGAACGCCAACGCGCGCTCCATGATAAGCCCGGTGGTTTGCAGCAACATCGACGACTTCAGTGGCCTGGTCATCCAGGCGAAAGGTCAGGTGGTTGCGGGTCAAACGCCGCTGTATGAGATTAAAGGCAAGTAATCGCTCCTGAGTAGAGTCATGCCTTAAGCGGCGGGGGATATCCTCCGCCGCTTTTTTTTGCAGCAAATGCCCCCATTATTTTCTTCAGAGCCGTTTTAAGGGTTGTCACTACGTCCGGCTTATAAGATCATATGCCGTTATACGTTGTTTACGCTTTGAGGAATCCACGATGAGTGAGGCAGAAGCCCGCCCGAGTAACTTTATTCGTCAGATCATCGATGAAGATCTGGCCAGTGGTAAGCACACCACAATTCATACCCGCTTCCCGCCGGAGCCAAATGGCTACCTGCATATCGGGCATGCAAAATCTATCTGCCTGAACTTTGGCATTGCCCAGGACTATCAGGGGCAGTGCAACCTACGTTTCGATGACACCAACCCAGTAAAAGAAGACATCGAATACGTTGAGTCCATTAAGAACGACGTGCAATGGCTGGGCTTCAACTGGTCTGGCGATATCTGCTACTCCTCTGACTATTTTGATCAGCTGTACGCCTATGCGGTAGAGCTTATCAACAAAGGTCTGGCGTACGTCGACGAGCTGTCTGCTGACGAGATCCGTGAATATCGCGGTACGCTGACCGCACCGGGCAAAAACAGCCCGTTCCGCGATCGCAGCGTGGAAGAGAACCTGGCGCTGTTTGAAAAAATGCGTGCCGGTGGCTTCGAAGAGGGCAAAGCCTGCCTGCGTGCCAAAATCGATATGGCGTCTCCGTTCATCGTGATGCGCGATCCGGTGCTGTACCGTATTAAATTTGCTGAACACCACCAGACCGGTAACAAGTGGTGCATCTACCCGATGTACGACTTCACCCACTGCATCAGCGATGCGCTGGAAGGCATCACCCACTCCCTGTGTACGCTGGAGTTCCAGGACAACCGCCGTCTGTATGACTGGGTACTGGATAACATCACCATTCCTGTGCATCCGCGTCAGTACGAGTTCTCTCGTCTGAATCTGGAATACACCGTGATGTCCAAGCGTAAGCTGAACCTGCTGGTGACCGACAAGCACGTTGAGGGCTGGGACGACCCGCGTATGCCGACCATCTCTGGTCTGCGTCGTCGTGGTTATACTGCCGCGTCTATTCGTGAGTTCTGCAAACGTATCGGCGTGACCAAGCAGGACAACACCATTGAAATGGCTTCTCTGGAATCCTGCATTCGCGAAGACCTCAACGAAAACGCACCGCGCGCGATGGCGGTCATCGATCCGGTGAAGCTGGTTATCGAGAACTATCCGCAGGGTGAAAGCGAGCTGGTCTCCATGCCTAACCATCCGAATAAGCCGGAAATGGGCAGCCGTGACGTGCCGTTCAGCGGTGAAATCTGGATCGACCGCGCTGACTTCCGCGAAGAAGCCAACAAGCAGTACAAGCGTCTGGTGTTGGGTAAAGAGGTGCGTCTGCGTAATGCCTACGTCATCAAGGCAGAGCGCGTAGAGAAAGACGCGGAAGGTAACATCACCACCATCTTCTGTTCATATGACGCTGAAACGCTGAGTAAAGATCCGGCGGACGGCCGCAAGGTGAAAGGCGTTATTCACTGGGTGAGCGCATCCCACGCGCTGCCGGTGGAAATTCGTCTGTACGATCGTCTGTTCAGCGTGCCAAACCCGGGTGCTGCTGAAGACTTCCTGGCGACCATCAACCCGGAATCTCTGGTGATCAAGCAGGGTTATGCGGAGCCTTCCCTGAAAGCCGCTGAAGCGGGTAAAGCGTTCCAGTTCGAGCGTGAAGGTTACTTCTGCCTGGACAGCCGTTACAGCACGGTGGAAAAACCGGTATTTAACCGTACCGTGGGTCTGCGTGATACCTGGACCAAAATCGGCGAATAATAACGCTGCATTGGTCAATGAGAGACAAACGCCGCTTATTGCGGCGTTTTTTTATTTAACGATCATATCGTTAAAGCAGGGGGGTAATAATATCGTGGAAAATATCAGGTCAATGTGGTGCTACTTATTTTTCTGAAAAAAGTTTGTTTTTTATCATCAATACGCAATTTGTAAAAAGTAACAGCAATTAACGATCTTACCCTCTGAAATTTAATGGCTTGCCCCGCCAAATCTCGCCCTCCGGTAAATGTTACAAAGCACTACCAATTATGTGCACTTCGTCATAATCCTGACTTTTGTCCGCTGAAAAGCATTGATAATTCGCGTCGCGAAAAATAACCTAAAGACGGTAGTTAATTCGAGGGTATTTATAACTACCCCTGACCATTTGGTCTTTTTTATTTTCGCCGTTTCAGGCGTTTTAATTCGTCAAAGAGGAATAATCTATGCGTACGTTCAGTGGCAAACGTAGTGCGCTGGCGCTGGCTATTGCCGGTGTGACAGCAATGTCGGGCCTGGTCGTTACACCAGAGGCGAAAGCCGCGGGTTTCATCGAAGATTCTACCCTCACGGGCGGTATTTATTACTGGCAGCGTGAACGTGACCGTAAAGACGTCACTGAAGACAAATACAAAACTAACCTTTCTCACTCCACCTGGAACGCCAACCTGGACTTCCAGTCGGGTTATGCCGCGGATATGTTCGGTCTGGATATTGCTGCGTTCACCGCAATCGAAATGGCGGAAAACGGCGACAGCGGCCACCCGAACGAAATTGCCTTCTCCTCCAGCAACAAAGCCTATAAAGAAGACTGGTCCGGGGATAAGAGCGGAATCAGCCTTTATAAGGCCGCAGCGAAATTTAAATACGGCCCGGTATGGGCGCGCGGTGGCTATATTCAGCCAACCGGCCAGACGCTGTTAGCGCCGCACTGGAGCTTTATGCCGGGTACCTATCAGGGGGCAGAAGCCGGGGCGAACTTTGACTACGGTGATGCGGGTGCGTTGAGCTTCTCTTATATGTGGACCAACGAGTATAAAGCACCATGGCACATCGAAATGGACAAGTTCTACCAGAACGATAAGAAAACCAAAGTAGATTATCTGCACTCGCTGGGTGCGAAATACGACTTCAAAAACGATCTGGTTCTCGAAGCCGCATTTGGCCAGGCGCAAGATTATGTCGATCAGTACTTTGCCAAGGCCAGCTATAAGTTTGATGTCGCGGGTAGCCCGCTGAGCACCAGCTACCAGTTCTACGGTACGCGCGACAAGGTCAGCAACGGTGGCGTCAATGATATTTATGACGGCACCGCGTGGTTACAGGCGCTGACCTTCGGCTACAAGGTCGGTCAGGTTGATTTGCGCCTGGAAGGCACATGGGTTAAGGCGGAAGGGCAGCAGGGGTACTTCCTGCAGCGTATGACCCCGACCTATGCATCGTCCAACGGCCGCCTGGATATCTGGTGGGATAACCGTTCCGACTTCAACGCCGACGGCGAGAAAGCGGTCTTCTTCGGCGCAATGTATGACCTCAAAAACTGGAATCTGCCTGGCTGGGCCGTGGGTGCCTCTTACGCTTACGCCTGGGATGCAAAACCTGCCGATATGGCAACACCGGATGCCTACTACGATCCAAACTATCGTCTGAAAGAGTCCTCCTACAGCCTGGATGCTATCTATACCCTGCAGGATGGTCGCGCGAAAGGCACGATGTTCAAACTGCACTTCACCCAGTATGACAACCACTCCGATATCCCGAGCTATGCGGGCGGTTACGGCAACATCTTCCAGGACGAACGTGACGTGAAATTCATGGTTATCGCACCGTTCACCATCTTCTGATGAATCGTCCGGCGGGTTAGCGCCCGCCGGACCGGAGACTGCACATGATAAAAAAAATCGTAATTGTCGCGCTGCTGGCGTCGGGGCTGGTGGCGTGTGCTCAGACTCAGGCCCCTCAAGAAGACTCCCGTCTCAAGGAGGCCTACAGCGCGTGCATCAATACCGCTGAAGGCTCGCCGGAGAAAATTCAGGCCTGCCAGAGCGTGTTGAATGTGCTGAAAAAAGAGAAAGCGCATGAACAGTTCGCAACGCAGGAAAATGTTCGCGTGATGGATTACCAGGCCTGTATCCAGGCGCGTAAAACCGGTAACGATCAGGAAGTGGCGAAGCGTTGCGACCAGATCTGGAAAGAGATCCGCAGCAGTAACAGTAATTAACCTGCTGTTATCATGCCCGGTGGCGCTAAGCTTACCGGGCTTTTTTATGCCTGAAAACAGGAAAAAAAAAAGCCAACCTTGCGGCTGGCTCAGAGTATGAATACTGATTATTTTGCGTCGTGCGCGTGGTCATCTTCGCGGCAGTCGCCTTCAGCGCAGTGACCGTAAAGGTACAGGCTGTGGTTGGTCAGGCGGATGCCATGACGCGCGGCGATTTCACGCTGACGTGATTCAATGGAATCATCGCTAAATTCAATGACCTTGCCGCAATCGAGGCAGATCAGGTGATCGTGGTGCTGCTGCTGGGTCAGTTCGAAAACAGATTTACCGCCTTCGAAATTATGACGGGTAACAATGCCCGCGTCGTCAAACTGGTTCAGCACGCGATAGACGGTAGCCAGCCCAATCTCTTCACCCATGTCGATAAGACGTTTGTAGAGGTCTTCCGCACTGACATGGTGATTGTCTGGACCCTGAAGCACTTCGAGGATTTTTAACCGAGGAAGCGTAACTTTCAGGCCAGCCTTCTTTAATGCGGTATTGTTGTCAGTCATGCGGAATCTGTCCTGTTGCTAAACGATTCACTTCTGTAGGAAGTGACAGAAAATGCACCCGGGATAATGCGTCTCATTATAGAACTGCCATGGCTAAATGAAAACTGCAAGTCTCAGGCAAAATATGCTTATAAAAACGTGGTATCACCAACAAACTTGTTCAAAGGAAAACCACGTTTATCAGGGAGACATTGTACAGGTCTGGACGAAAAAGTTAAAAGATTGTAGCGATTAATTTAATCGGTTTGACCTGGAGCACTGGCGCAGCCGCCGCTGCGCCGCGGAAGAAATCAGGCGTTAAGAATATCGTCCAGGTGCAGTTCCTCACGGATCTGCTTAACCCATTTCTCAACGCGCTCTGCCGTCAGCTCTGGCTGACGGTCTTCATCAATGGCCAGACCCACGAAATGATCGTCATCGGCCAGGCCTTTAGACGCTTCGAAGTGGTAACCGGCAGTTGGCCAGTGGCCAACGATCGCTGCGCCATTCGGCTCAATGATGTCGCGGATAGTCCCCAGCGCGTCACAGAAGTACTCGGCGTAGTCTTCCTGATCGCCGCAGCCAAACAGGGCGACCAGCTTTCCGTTGAAGTCGACTTCTTCCAGCGTCGGGAAGAAATCATCCCAGTCGCACTGGGCTTCACCGTAGTACCAGGTTGGAATACCCAACAGAAGAATGTCATAGCCTTCGAGATCTTCTTTGCTGCTCTTGGCGATGTCATGCACATCAGCAACGTCTTTACCGAGCTGTTTTTGAATGTTTTTTGCGATATTTTCGGTATTGCCGGTATCACTGCCAAAGAAAATGCCGATGATTGCCATGAGTAAAATAACCTCTTGAAACTTAATAGTATGGTGGCGCAATTTGGCCACGGATAAGGGCAATAATAGCAGAACTGGCAACCCTGCGGAAACAGCTATCGCGCAGGACTGCACTCTGTGCTACATGAAAAGGGCGATAAAGGGGATTTTCAGACTTATGCCTGGCTGCGTAACGTCTCAAGCTGGGCGATCAACATCTCTTCAATGAGCTCGCTGCGGCTGATATTCCGCGCGTCAGCCAGCTCGTTAAGCGCATCGACGGCGTCGGCGTTAAGCTTCAGTTCGACACGCTTAAGCCCACGATTTTTATCGCGTTTAAGCTGATTGCGTTTATTGATACGCAGCTGTTCATCGCGCGAGAGCGGATTCGTCTTGGGTCGTCCCGGTCGACGCTCATTCGCGAACAGATCTAGTGTCGTACGGTCCGTTTGTTCTTTGGCCATGATTCTGAGACTTCGGGGGAAACACGCCGCCCTGCTAATGCCCGGGCGATAAGCGCGCCATCATACATCACCAAAAACGGCACGCCAACGACTGGAAGCCCGCAGCCTTCCAGTCGCTCTCTTTTTAATCAATTTGCAGTATCAGCAAGATAGCGGCGAATGGCGCGCAACACGGCATCAGGTTTTTCAGCATGAACCCAGTGTCCGGCCCCGGCAATCACGTGGGCGCGCGCCTGCGGGAATTGTGCCAGCAAGGTGTCGCGGTACGCGTCGGTAACATAAGGAGAGTTACCGCCACGAATGAAGAGGGTAGGGTGTGGCCAGGCAGGTACCGTTTCCCAGCCCACGATATTATTGTACTGCGCCCAGAGCACCGGCACGTTAAAACGCCATTGTCCGTCAACAAACGACTTCAGCAGGAACTGCACGACGCCTTCTTCATCAAGATGGTCACGCATGACCGCAGCCGCCTGCTGGCGGGTCGCAGCGCCCGCTTCAGTGACCGCATTGATGGCAGCAAAAATCTCGTCGTGACGGCGGACGTCATAATCCACGGGCGCGACATCAATTACCACCAGGCCGTTAATACGTTCCGGCGCAAGCGCCGTCAGGGCCATTACCGCTTTGCCGCCCATTGAATGCCCGATGAGTGTTACCTTCTGCAGGCCGTTGGCGTCCAGCGTATCCAGCAGATCCTGTGCCATCGCGGCGTAGGTCATTTCGTCTGAACGCCCGGAAAGACCGTGATTGCGCATATCGACCTGTAAAATATCGTGGTCGGTAACCAGATCGCGCGCCAGCACGCCCAGGTTATCCAGGCTGCCAAAAAGCCCGTGAACCAGTACGATGGGAGAATTATTGTTCGGCGATTGTGCAGTTTGCGCTCGGGTATTCAATTTCATGGCAAAGTTCTTTTTTTACGTATGTCAGGTTAGGGTATCATGTTGACCATTCTGCCGCCCGGCTGCAAGGTTCCAGTTTAATCTGACTTTTGCTGCCAACCGGGTTTGACGCTATCCGCTGTTGGGATTTGACCCTATAATCCCAATGACTTGTATTCAGATAAGAAATCGCACTGGATTAAGATGAAAACAATCGAAGTTGATGACGAACTCTATCAGTATATTGCCAGCCAGACGCGGCATATCGGGGAGAGCGCGTCCGACATTTTACGGCGCATGCTTAAAATTTCCGCCGCTTCACAGCCTGCAACCCCAGTCACCAAAGATGTCGTGTCTCAGCCGAGCGTTGCTGCACAGGCTAAACCTGCCGTGACGCCGGCAAAAGATAAAGTGCGCGCGATGCGCGAGCTGCTGCTGTCCGATGAATATGCGGAGCAGAAAAAGGCGGTTAACCGCTTTATGCTGGTGCTGTCTACACTTTATTCACTGGATAACAAAGCGTTTGCTGAAGCGACCGAGTCGCTGCACGGTCGTACTCGCGTCTATTTCGCGGGTGACGAGCAGACGCTGCTGCAAAATGGCAACCAAACCAAACCAAAACATGTTCCTGGCACCCCGTACTGGGTGATCACCAATACCAATACGGGCCGCAAGTGCAGCATGATTGAACATATCATGCAGTCCATGCAGTTCCCGGCGGAATTGATTGAAAAGGTTTGCGGTACAATTTAACCCTTGCATCAGAAGGACCCGGTAATGGCAAATCACAGCCGTGCAGGCCAACCTGCACAACAAAGCGATTTGATTAACGTCGCTCAGCTGACCGCGCAGTATTACGTGCTGAAACCGGTCGTGGGCAACGCAGAACACGCAGTGAAGTTTGGTACATCTGGTCACCGCGGGAGCGCGGCGCGCCACAGCTTTAACGAACCGCACATTCTGGCCATTGCTCAGGCCATTGCGGAAGAGCGCGCTAAAAATGGCGTTACCGGTCCGTGCTACGTGGGGAAAGACACCCATGCGCTGTCTGAACCGGCGTTCATCTCTGTGGTGGAAGTGCTGGCTGCAAACGGCGTTGATGTGATTGTTCAGGAGAACAACGGTTTCACCCCAACCCCTGCGGTGTCTAACGCAATCCTGGTGCACAATAAAAAAGGTGGCGCGCTGGCAGACGGGATCGTTATCACGCCATCCCATAACCCACCGGAAGACGGCGGCATCAAATACAACCCACCTAACGGTGGCCCGGCAGACACCAACGTCACCAAAGTGGTGGAAGACCGTGCGAACGCCTTGCTGGCAGACGATCTGAAAGGCGTGAAGCGCATCTCCCTGGATGCCGCCATGGCGTCCGGACACGTTAAAGAGCAGGATCTGGTTCAGCCGTTCGTGGAAGGGCTGGCGGACATCGTTGATATGGCGGCGATTCAGAAAGCTGGCCTGAAGCTGGGTGTGGATCCGCTGGGCGGCTCCGGTATTGAATACTGGAAACGTATCGCCGAGCATTACAAGCTGGACCTGACCATCGTGAACGATCACGTCGATCAGACCTTCCGCTTTATGCACCTCGATAAAGACGGCGCGATCCGTATGGACTGCTCCTCAGAGTGTGCGATGGCGGGCCTGCTGGCGCTGCGCGACAAATTCGACCTGGCGTTTGCTAACGACCCGGATTATGACCGTCACGGTATCGTCACCCCTGCCGGGCTGATGAACCCGAACCACTATCTGGCCGTCGCGATTAACTACCTGTTCCAGCACCGTCCGCAGTGGGGCAAAGAGGTGGCCGTCGGTAAAACGCTGGTCTCTTCAGCCATGATCGACCGCGTGGTCGACGCGCTGGGTCGCAAGCTGGTGGAAGTGCCGGTTGGCTTTAAATGGTTTGTTGACGGTCTGCACGACGGCAGCTTCGGCTTCGGTGGTGAAGAGAGTGCCGGTGCGTCATTCCTGCGCTTCGACGGCACCCCGTGGTCAACCGATAAAGACGGCATCATCATGTGCCTGCTGGCGGCGGAGATCACCGCGGTCACCGGTAAAAACCCGCAGGAACATTACAATGACCTGGCGGCACGCTTTGGTGCGCCAAGCTATAACCGCATTCAGGCTGGCGCGACGTCAGCCCAGAAAGCGGCCCTGTCGAAACTCTCTCCGGAAATGGTCAGCGCAAGCACCCTGGCGGGTGACCCGATCACCGCGCGTCTGACGGCGGCACCGGGCAACGGCGCATCCATTGGTGGTCTGAAAGTGATGACCGACAACGGCTGGTTCGCCGCGCGTCCATCCGGTACGGAAGATGCGTATAAAATCTATTGCGAGAGCTTCCTCGGCGCTGAGCATCGCCAGCAGATTGAGAAAGAAGCGGTAGAGATTGTCAGCGAAGTGCTGAAAAACGCGTAAGTGGTGTTTGGTGCGGGCTGATGCCCTCACCCCGTCCCTCTCCCACAGGGAGAGGGAGAAAACATTAAAAACGGCAACCTCAGGGTTGCCGTTTTGCTTTTACCTAACTATGTTTATTCTTCAATTCAAACCGTGGTGACACCAGACCGTACAGCGTCCAGCCCATAAAGGTCACCATCGCGCCATACAGCATCGCCTCCTGGCCGGATGAGTAGAGCGCATAGAAGCTGTAGATTGCCCCAATCAGCGCCACGATATTGGCCGCTCGCGCCTTGCGTGGTTCCACCTTCGCGACTTTCTGAATAATCACCAGCGCCGCCATCGACAGAATATAAGGAATGATATTTGTCACAACCGCCAGGTTGACCAGCACGTTGAACTGGCTGTTCAGCGACGGGCTTATGGTCATCAGCGACAATCCGCTCTGGAAGATGACAATCGCCAGCATGCCCTGCACCGGCGCATCGGCTTTGGTCACGCGGGAGAAGATTTTCGGGAAGTAACCTTCGTCAGCCGAAGATTTGAAAACCTGCGCGATGGTGAACTGCCAGCCGAGGAGCGAACCGCAGCAGGACATCACCATCAGACCCATGATCACCTTCCCGACTTCCGGGGTGAACATCTGCGCGAAGGCCAGCCCGAACGGCGCCGTGGAGTTAGCCAAATCCATGTTCGGTACGATGCCGGCAATAACGTTAGTTGACACGATATAGATCACCGCCGCACCCAGCGTTCCGCCCAGAACGGCAATCGGGACGTTCTTTTCCGGGTTCTCTACCACTTCCGCGTTTGCACAGGCGGATTCCAGACCGAGGAAGGCCCACAGCGTCATGGCGATTGATGACCCGACAGCGCTAAAGAACGGCACGTGGTGCGGGTTCCAGGAGTTGGCGTACAGCGTCGGGCTAAACCAGAACCAGCCGATGATGCACAGACCGACTACCGGGATAATCACGCCCCAGACGGTGATGCTGCTGAGCTGCCCGGTGATGCGCGCGCCGCCAAAGTTGGCCACGGTGCAGATCCACAGCACGCCGATGGTGGCTAAACCAATCTGTACCGGGCTAAGTGTGGCCCCAAACAGCTCCGTGCCGTAACCCACGGCGGAGATGGCAATCGCCACGTTAGCGATCAGCAGCGACACCCCGTAGGTATAGTTGGCCATAAAGTTGCCCGACTTGCCAAAGGCGTATTCGGCATAGCCCCCCATCCCGCCAGACTTACGGCTGAACATCCCACACTTGGCAAATGCCCACGCCAGCGCCATTGAACCGACTGCCGTTACCAGCCAGGAGATAATCGAAATGGTTCCCACTTCGGCGAGCTTGGTGGGCAGCATGATAATTCCGGATCCCAGCATGTTGACCATGGTGAGGATGGTGAGTTGCACCACGCCCATCTTATTGGACTTGCTCATAATTTTTCTCCTTTCAGCAGAGATGGCTGAGCGGCGGGTTGTTTAATGACGTAGCAGCGAACCTGTTTTTGACCGTCACACTCCTCGACGTATACGCCCTGTAGCTCCGGCGCAAAACCCGGTAACAGGTTGATGCCCTCTTCCAGCGCGGCAAAGTAGCGCAGCACGGAGCCGCCCCAGACTTCCCCCGGGACAACGCACAGCACCCCTGGCGGATAAGGAAGAGCGCCTTCGGCGGCGATGCGGCCTTCCGCGTCGCGCAGGGACACCAGTTCAACCTCACCGCGCAGATAGGCGTAGTTCGCGTCCTGCGGATTCATCATCACCCGCGGGAAGTGAGACTTGCGGAACATCTCTTTTTGCAGCTGTTTCACGTTGTGGCGGGCGTACAGGTCATGCATTTCCTGGCAGATTTGGCGTAGGGTGTAATCCGCGTAACGCTCAGGATGCTGTTTATAGAGAGAGGGCAGGACCTCTTTTAGCGGCACATCGCTCTCGAGCAGTTTTTCGAAGCGCACCAGCTGCGCCACCAGCTGCTGTAGTTTGCCCATATCTTCCGCAGGGGTGAGCAGGAACAGGATCGAGTTGAGATCGCATTTCTCCGGCACGATGCCATTTTCACGCAGGAAGTTGGCGAGGATGGTGGCGGGTACGCCGAAGTCCTCATATTCCCCGGTGCGGGCGTTGATGCCCGGCGTGGTCAGCAGCAGCTTGCACGGGTCGATAAAATACTGGTGCTCAGCGTAGCCCTCAAAGGCGTGCCAGCGTTCACCCGGCACGAAGTGGAAGAAGCGCAGATCGGTCGCAATGTCCGCCGTGTCCCAGCTTTCCCAGGGACGGCCATCCACCGTTTCCGGCACGAACGGGCGCAGATACTGACAGTTCTCCAGGATCAGCTTGCGCGCCTCGATACCGTTCACCACGCAGTCCATCCACATGTTGCGGCCGCTCTGGCCTTCATGCATCCGGGCGTTGATGTCCAGCGCGGCAAACAGCGGATAGAACGGGCTGGTGGAGGCGTGCATCATAAAGGCATTATTCAGCCGCTTGTGCGGGACATAGCGCTGCTGGCCTTTGATATGACTGTCTTTCTTGTGGATTTGCGAGGTCTGCGAGAAGCCTGCCTGCTGTTTATGCACGGACTGGGTAACCAGGATCCCCGGGTCGTTTTCGTTTAGCTCCAGCAGCAGCGGAGAGCAGTCGGCCATCATCGGAATAAACTGCTCGTAACCCACCCAGGCTGAGTCAAACAGGATGTAGTCACACAGGTGACCAATCTTATCCACCACCTGACGGGCGTTATAGATGGTGCCATCGTAGGTACCCAGCTGGATCACCGCCAGACGGAACGGACGCGCATCGCGTGCACGGCCAGGTGCCACCTCTGCGACCCGCTCGCGCAGATAACGTTCTTCAAAGCAGTGGGCGTCAATGCCGCCAATGAAGCCGTAAGGATTGCGCGCGGTTTCCAGATAGACCGGCGTAGCGCCTGCCTGGAGCAGGGCACCGTGGTGGTTGGATTTATGGTTGTTACGGTCGAACAGTACCAGGTCGCCCGGAGTGAGCAGGGCATTAAGCACCACTTTGTTGGATGACGAGGTGCCGTTCAGCACGAAGTAGGTCTTATCGGCGTTAAAGACTTTGGCCGCATGCTGCTGCGCAATGCACGGCGCGCCTTCATGGATCAGCAGATCGCCCATCGCCACGTCGGCGTTACACAGGTCGGAGCGGAAAAGCGTCTCACCAAAGAAATCGACAAACTGGTTACCGGCAGGATGACGGCGGAAGAACTGCCCACCCTGATGGCCCGGGCAGTCGAACGCGCTGTTGCCCTGCTTCACGTAGTCGACCAGGGCGCGGAAAAACGGCGGACGCAGCTGGGTTTCATACTTCTGGGCAGCGGCTTCCAGCTGGCGTCCATAAAAGTCGTTGCTGGTGTCTGAATAATCAAATACGCCATGAATGCGCGATAAATAATCTGCTGGGATGATCTCTTCTTTGTGCGTCGCGACAAAAACAGGAATGCCAAAGCCGGTGGCTTCTATTTCTTCCAGGATGCCGTCAGTAATATCGCTGACCGCCAGAACAACGGCGGCAACGTCAATATAATCCGAGGTCCGTACATCCACCAGTTCACGCTGGGTGGTAAAGCAATCCGGGCAGGCACGGCTGGCTGCAATTTTTAAACTTTTCATCTTTCTCTCTTTATTTTAGGTAATATGCGTCCCTCGATTTCTTGCTAGAAAGAAATCGATAATTTTCCGGAAAAAAAAGCAAAGGGTGGCCGCTGATTAAAATCAGTCAATTGCTTTTTTGATGATTGAAATTCAGTCCGCCCGGTGCGGATGAGTCTGAATCAAGATGAATGAGCGCACGGGTTCACAGGCAATAGCCTGTAAAATAATGTATTTAAGGATGACCTGTAAGCGAGTGCGCCAGAAGTCGAAGGACTACCGGGCGTTAAAGAGGTGAAAGTCAAAGCAGTTTCGGTGGGCAAACATCATGATATGTATTGTCCGCCTTATATGGGGCATCAAGCGATTGTTGTTTTCCATGATTCATTTTCCTTTCAGTAATTGAAAGCATGGTCATTTTATCCAGGAAAAGGCGATTAACCGTGAGGTAGATCACCGTTAATCGATCAAATCAGAAATAAATATTCGGTTTATATGAATATCGCAGATCAAAATTCTGATTTGTTGATGATGAGTTAACAGGTTGTATTGCCAATGTTTAAATAGACAAAACAGCCCTGGAAAATAACGGCGTGGCTATTTTTGAAAATATTTTATGAGTAATTTTGTTTTTATTAAAAATAAAATGAATAATTATTCAGAGCATAAACCGATAACCGATACCGGTTTCAGTTAATAAATGGCGAGGGCGCGCGGGGTCAACTTCGAGTTTCTGACGAAGGTGCCCCATATATATGCGCAAATAGTGACTGTGTTCTACAGCGTTAGGTCCCCACACCTGATTTAACAGCTGGCGTTGGGTGAGAACCTTACCGTGGTTGTTGAGCAGCACGGCGAGCAGGCGAAACTCGATTGGCGTGAGATGGATCTCCTCTTCACCGCGCACAATGCGTCGCGCGGCAAGGTCAACCCGGATATCGCTAAACGTATAGACTGGGTCGGCTGGCGTGGTTGCGCTGTGGCGACGCAGCGCCACGCGAAGGCGGGCCTGCAGCTCGCCGATGCCAAAAGGTTTTATCAGATAGTCATCCGCCCCGGCATCCAGCGCGGCGATTTTATCCGTCTCTTCAGTGCGGGCGGAGAGCACCAGAATCGGCATCTGGCTCCACTGGCGGACTTCCCGAATGAAGTCGATGCCATCGCCATCCGGCAGCCCAAGATCGAGGATCACCAGGTCCGGCTTGCGGGTGGCGGCTTCAATTAAACCCCGTTGAAGCGTACCTGCGTCATGAACGCGCAGACCGTCTCCTTCCAGCGCAGCGCGCAGAAACCGGCTAATGGCGATCTCATCTTCAACAATCAGAACGTTGATCACAAATCCTCTGGTAATTCATTAAGTTCTGGCGGGGTTTCCAGAGGAAGTGTAACACAAAAACGTGCGCCGCCTTCCGGACGATTCTCTGCGGAAATGGACCCGCCGTGAACGTCAATAATCGCCTGGCAAATCGCCAGCCCCAGCCCGACGCCCGGAATAGCCGACTCCTTATTGCCGCGCGCGAACTTTTCAAAAATAGCCAGCTCCTGCCCGGCAGGAATGCCCGGACCGGTATCCCAGACGTCAAGATGAAGCGTGCCATCGCCCACCGTCGCATCCACGCCAATCCGCGCGCTGGCGCCCGCATATTTGCCGGCATTTTCCAGCAGGTTGATCAGCACCCGTTCGAACAATGGGCCATCAACGTGAATCAGGGTCAGGGGTTCGGGCATGTTCAGCGCGATATGTCGTCCACCGAGACCAGGCTCGAGCATTTTCAGGGCGCTGCCCACCACCTCTTCAAGCGTAAGCCACTCTTTTTTGAGGTTAAAGCCGCCTGACTGAATACGCGCCATATCAAGCAGGTTGTTCACCAGGCGCGTGGTATTAAGCACGTGCTGGCGGATTTCGCTGGCCTGAGGAGCGTGCTTTGAGCCTTCCGCCGCCAGGTCCAGCGTCAGGATTTCTGACTGACCAAACAGGACGGTGAGCGGGGTTCGCAGATCGTGAGAGAGCGCCGCCAGCAGCGAGTTACGAATGCTTTCACGCTCGCTCGCCAGCCGGGCCTGCTCTTCGCTGGCGGTGAGGGCCAGCCGCTCCAGCGCGCTGGCAACCAGCAGGGTGAAGGTCTCGAGCAGCCGCTGCTGTTCGGGGATCATCAGCTGGCGCAGGTTGGAGGGCTCAACGATGACCAGCCCCTGATTTTTATCGGCACTGCGCAGCGGCAGAATTTGATAAGGCACGCCGGGCAGGGTGTCGGTCCCTGCGCCCGCAGGTAAACCTTTATCAAAGCTCCAGCGCGCGATGGCCTCGTCCCAGGGGGTCATGCCTGAGGCCGACGTCAGCGGGCGCAGCCTGCCGTGTTCGTCCGGGAGTAAAATCAGGTTGCTGGCATGAAACGTCGAGCGGATAAATTGCTCGCTGGTCTGCACAATATCCAGCGGGGTACGGCCAACCGCCAGCGATTTTGACATCTCATATAAGTGCCTCGTGCGCTGTTCGCGGTAGCGGGCAATTCGTGCCTGATAGCGCACGCCTGCCGTCAGATTCCCGATCACCAGCCCGACGGTGAGCATCACGCCAAAGGTGAGAATGTACTGCACGTCCGACACCGCGAGCGTGCCGCGGGGGGCAATAAAAAACAGATCGAAGCTGATGACGTTGATAACCGTCGCCAGCACCGACGGCCAGCGTCCGTAAAAGAGCGCCACCACCACCACGCCAAGGAGGTAAATCATCACCAGGTTGGCGGCGTCAAACGCTATTAGCCACTGGCTGGCAATCACGGTAATCAGGGTGCAGAGCACGACGGCGACAAGGCAGCCGCGGAGTTGAATGCGCCATTTATCGCTGAAGGTGCGGCTGTCCGGCGCGCGAGTCGGTAAGGGCGTGGGTTTGTCATCCAGCGCCACGATCACCAGGTCCAGATCCGGCGCGCGGCGGGCCAGCTTGTCGGCAAAGGATTCCCGGCTAAACCAGCGGCGGTGCTGGCGACGGCCAATCACGATTTTGCCCAGGTTATGCTCGCGCGCGTAGCGCAGGATGGCTTTATCTTCCTGGGGGTCGGAAAGGGTGGCGGTTTCGGCACCCAGCTCCTGCGCCAGGCGCAGCGAACTCAGAATAGCGCGGCGCTGGTTTTCGGGCAGGGCGTGCAGCTGCGGCGTTTCGACATACACCGCGTGCCAGACGCTGCCAAATTTAGCCGCCAGCCGGGCCGCGGTGCGCACAAGCTTTTCATTGCCGCTGCCGTGCCCCACGCACAGCAGGATGGCGTCTCGCGTGTGCCAGACGCGTTCCTGTCCCTGCAGGTCGCGCCAGGCGCGCATCTGATCGTCGACGCGATCGGCAGTACGACGCAGGGCCAGCTCGCGCAGGGCAATCAGGTTACCTTTACGGAAGAAATGTTCGATGGCACGCTCGGCCTGGCCGGCAATATAAACCTTTCCTTCGTGCAGGCGCTGGCGCAAATCATCAGGGGGCAGGTCAACCAGCACGACTTCATCGGCGGAATCAAAGAAGGGATCGGGCACCGTCTCGCGCACCTGAATGCCGGTGACGCCGCTCACCACGTCGTTCAGGCTTTCCAGATGCTGAACGTTAACCGTCGTGAAAACATCAATGCCGGCCTCAAGTAACTCTTCAACGTCCTGCCAGCGCTTGGGATGGCGCGAGCCTGGCGCATTGCTGTGCGCCAGCTCGTCCATCAGGATAAGGGCAGGGCGGCGGGCGAGGGCGGCATCGAGATCGAATTCAGTGACTAACCGACCGCGGTGGTTGATGCGTCGGGGCGGCTGGGTGGCCAGCCCCTTCAGCAGCGATGCCGTCTCTTTACGTCCGTGGGTTTCTACCACGCCGATCAGAATATCGAGCCCCTGCGCCCGGAGCCGCTGGGCTTCCGTCAGCATGGCGAAGGTTTTCCCGACGCCTGCGCAGGCGCCAAAGAAAATTTTCAGTTTGCCGCGATGGGCTTCAGCCGTCTGTTCGAGCAGCCTGTCCGGATCCGGGCGCATGGGCTCGTCGGTCATTTAGTTTTTCCTTAGCGCGTCCAGCGCCAGATTCAGCTCAACAATATTCACCACGGGCATGCCGATGAAGCTGACCAGCGGCTTTTGCGTGTGCTCGGCAACCAGCTGGCTAACCTGTTCGACGGTCAGCTGACGGGCGGCGGCGACGCGCGGAATTTGCCATGCCGCCGCTGTCGGCGTCAGGCTGTAGTCCAGCCCGCTGGCCGAGGCGGTCACCAGCTCCACGGGAACGTCACGGCTGGCCTGCGGATTAGCGGCGCGCAGGGCAGCCACGCGCCCTGCGACGGCTTTATCCAGCTCAGGGTTGCTGCCCGCCAGGTTACTGCCGCCGGATGCCATCGGATTATACGGGCTTTCGGCAGTGGCGGAAGGGCGTCCCTGGAAGTAGCGGGGATCCGTAAAGTTCTGTCCAATCAGGCGTGAACCGCGGTTTTCACCGTTTTGCATAATCAGCGAGCCGTTGGCCCGATCCTTAAACCACCACTGGCCCAGCGCGGTGGTCACCAGCGGGTACAGCCCGCCGGTAATGAGAGACAGCAGAATAAACAGAAGTATAGCGGGGCGTAACATCGTCATTTGATTCACCTTTTAAACCAGGCCAAACAGCGTCAACAGCAGGTCGATAACCTTGATACCGATGAAAGGCACCACCAGCCCGCCCAGGCCGTAAATCCACAGGTTGCGGCGGAGCATGGCGGCTGCGGTGAGCGGCTTATAGCTCACGCCCTTCAGCGCCAGTGGGATCAGGAAGACAATAATCAGGGCGTTAAAAATCACCGCACTGAGAATGGCCGAGGACGGAGAGTGCAGATGCATCACGTTCAGCGCGTTTAATTGCGGATAGGTCGCGGCAAACGCGGCCGGAATAATGGCGAAATACTTCGCCACGTCGTTGGCGATGCTGAACGTGGTCAGCGAACCGCGCGTCATCAGCATCTGCTTGCCGATGTGCACCACTTCAATCAGCTTGGTTGGGTTGGAGTCGAGGTCAACCATGTTGCCCGCCTCTTTTGCGGCCTGCGTACCGGAGTTCATCGCTACCGCCACGTCGGCCTGCGCGAGGGCGGGGGCATCGTTGGTACCGTCACCGGTCATGGCCACCAGACGGCCTTCCGCCTGATACTGACGAATCAATGCCAGCTTGGCTTCCGGCGTTGCTTCGGAAAGAAAATCATCTACACCCGCTTCGGCGGCAATCGCCGCCGCGGTAAGACGGTTGTCCCCGGTGATCATCACCGTTTTGATCCCCATTTTTCGCAGCTGGGCAAAGCGCTCTTTGATGCCCCCTTTGACGATATCCTTCAGGGCGATAACTCCCAGGACGTGTGCCCCCTCGGCCACCACCAGCGGCGTTGCCCCCTGACGGGCCACGCTCTCGACGAGGCTGTCCACTTCCGGTGGAAAGTGGCCGTTGTTGGCCTCAATGTGGCGACGGATAGCATCGACAGAGCCTTTACGGATCATCCGATCCTGAATGTTAATGCCGCTCATGCGGGTTTGCGCCGTGAAGGGTACAAAAGTGGCGTGCAGGCTCTGCACGTCGCGCTGGCGCAGGTTAAAGCGCTGCTTGGCGAGAATCACAATGCTGCGGCCTTCCGGGGTTTCATCGGCAAGCGAGGAGAGCTGTGCCGCATCCGCCAGCGTTTTCTCATCCACGCCCGGTGCGGGTAAGAAATCTGACGCCTGGCGGTTACCGAGGGTAATGGTCCCGGTTTTATCCAGCAGCAAGACATCCACGTCACCGGCGGCTTCCACCGCGCGCCCGCTGGTGGCGATGACGTTGGCACCAAGCATGCGGCTCATCCCGGCCACGCCGATGGCAGACAGCAGGCCGCCAATGGTGGTTGGGATCAGGCAGACCAGCAGAGCCACCAGAACAGTGATGGTGACCGCGGTGCCGCCATAGGCGGAGAACGGCCATAGCGTCGCCGTTGCCAGCAGGAAGACGATGGTCAGCGCCACCAGCAGAATGGTGAGAGCAATTTCGTTGGGTGTCTTACGACGCTGGGCGCCTTCTACCATGGCGATCATTCTGTCGAGGAAGGTTTCGCCCGGGTTCACGCTGCACTGGATAACCAGCCAGTCGGAGAGAATGCGCGTCCCGCCCGTCACGGAGGCGAAATCGCCGCCGGACTCACGGATGACCGGCGCGGATTCCCCGGTAATGGCGCTTTCGTCCACCGATGCGCCCCCTTCAATGACTTCCCCGTCGCAAGGGATAATATCACCGGCTTCCACCAGCACCACATCGCCTTTACGCAGTTCATCCGCCGGAACGTGATCCATCTGCGCGCCGTATTTCGGCTCACGTAACTTGCGAGCGAAGGCGGTTTTTTTTACCCCTTTCAGGCTGTTGGCCTGGGCTTTGCTCCGGCCTTCCGCCAGCGCTTCCGCAAAGTTGGCGAACAGTACGGTAAACCACAGCCACAGGCTGATGGCGGCGGTAAACAGGGCGTTTCCCGGCATGTGGACCGTTCCCATGGCAATTGCCAGGGCGGTGGTGAGGACGCTTCCCGCCCAGACGATAAACATCACCGGGTTGTGCCACTGCACGCGGGGGCTCAGCTTTTTCACCGCATCCATGAGCGCCTGGCGAACTAATGACGGTTCGAACAGGGCCAGTTGTTTACGACTCATGACAATTTCTCCGCAAAATCAGCGTAAAGAGAGGTATTCCGCGACCGGGCCTAACGCGAGGGCGGGGATAAAGGTCAGGGCGCCGACCAGCAACACGGTGCCCGTCAGCAGGCCGATAAACAGCGCGCCGTGGGTCGGTAATGTCCCGGTAGTGGTCGGTTGAATTTTTTTATTCACCAGCGATCCGGCAATCGCCATGACCGGCACAATGATCCCGAAGCGACCCACAAACATGCAGAACGCCAGCAGGCAGTTCCAGAACGGTGAGTTGGCGCTTAAGCCAGCAAAGGCGCTGCCGTTGTTATTGGCAGCCGAGGAGACGGCGTACAGCACTTCGCTAAAGCCGTGAATACCCGGGTTAAAGATGCCGCTGCGTCCGGCCTCGGTCATCAGCGCCAGCGCGGTGCCGAGCAGCACAAGGGCAGGGGTGACCAGAATCGCCAGCGCGGTTAATTTCATCTCGCGAACGTCGATTTTTTTACCCAGATATTCCGGTGTGCGGCCAATCATCAGACCGGCTATAAACACCGCCAGCAGCACGAACAGCAGCATGCCGTAAAGACCCGAGCCCACGCCGCCAAACACAACCTCGCCAATCTGCATCAGCCACATCGGGATCATGCCACCCAGTGCCGTAAAGGAATCGTGCATGGCATTGACTGCGCCGCACGAGGCCGCCGTGGTGACCACCGCATACAGGCTGCTGGCGAGAATGCCGAAGCGGCTCTCTTTACCTTCCATGTTGATTGCGCTATCGGCACCCAGTGTCAGGAAGTGCGGGTTCCCCTGCCATTCGGCCCACATCACCAGCGCGACACAGACCACAAAGATAAGTGACATGGTCCAGAGCAGGGTGCGCCCCTGACGGCGATCGTTGACCACGTCGCCAAAGGCAAAGCAGAGCGCGGCGGGGATCAGGAAAATCGCCAGCATCTGCACAAAGTTGGTCAAGGCAGTAGGGTTTTCAAATGGATGCGACGAGTTGGCGTTGAAGAAACCACCCCCGTTTGTCCCGAGCATCTTGATGGCTTCCTGCGAAGCCACCGGCCCCATCGGCAGGAGCTGTTTTGCCCCTTCCAGCGAGGTATATGGCGCGTAAGGCATCAGGTTTTGCAGGGTGCCCTGCTGAATAAAGAAGAGTGCGATCAGCAGCGCAATCGGCAGAAGGATCCACAGCGTAATGCGCGTCAGATCCACCCAGGCATTGCCCAGCGTACTCACTTTCTGGCGGGCAAACGCGCGCGTTAGCGCGAAGATCACCGCGATACCGCTGGCGGCAGAGAGGAAGTTTTGCACGGTTAAGCCAGCCATCTGGCTAAAGTAGCTCAGCGTTGTTTCACCGGAATAGGACTGCCAGTTGGTGTTGGAGACAAAACTGACGGCCGTGTTCAGCGCAAGATGCCAGGACAAGCCCGGTAACTGTTGCGGATTCAGCGGCAGGCTGCCCTGCAGCATCAGCATGGCAAAGAGCACAATGAGCCCAACGATATTCAGCAGCAGAATGGCAATCAGATATTCGCGCCAGTTCATCTCCCGATCGCGTATCCCCAGCACGCGCCAAATCCCTTTCTCAACGCTTCCCGTGCCGGGCAAAGGGACGTTGTTGATAAGCCGTGCCAGCCCTGTTCCCAGTGGCCGGGCCAGGACGAACAGGACCACTAAGAAGCTGGCGATAAGCAAAAACGCCTGAGCAGCCATCAGAATGCCTCCGCATTAATCAGGGCATAAACCAGATAGCCCAGTAACAGGAACACCAGCACGATGCCGGCAATAAGACCTGCACTCACAATCCACCTCCGGGTGACTTTTGTTGTTGTGCTAACGGTAGGATTTCCTGCGCAAAGATTTCGCAAAAATGAGAAGGGCGGGTGTAAAAAAAGTATAAAAATGAGAAAGCCCACAATTTAACTATTGATAAGTAAATCGTTAACTTTTTTGTAACTTAATTACGGCGTGAATGTAAATTTTCACTAAACGGGCAAAAATAAGTGGTCGGATGAGTAGTAAAATTACAAACAAAGCGATATTATTTTAGCCAGGTCACAGATTTTGAATTTTCCGGATGACGTTTCCGGCCAACTATAGGGGAGAAAATATGGATCTTTATAAAGAGTATCCGGCTCATATCGTGTTCATGCGTCGCACTTTCGCCGTAGTGGCTGGCGTGCTGGCTCTGCCGGTGATGCTGTTCTGGAAAGATCGTGCACGTTTTTACAGCTATCTGCACCGCGTCTGGGCGAAAACCAGCGAGAAGCCGGTGTGGATGGACCAGGCCGAGAAAGCGACCTGCGATTTTTACTGATACTAAGACTACACGCAGCAATAAAAAAACCGCCAACAGTAATGTGGCGGTTTTTTTGTCCCTCAGGATTCGCGGTCCGTTGGGTGGGTTATCAAGCTCTCACACAGAGGTTTTCAAGCATACTTCTGCAAGCTGAAGATTCAAACGCTTAGATCCTAAATATATTCTTAAAAACAATTTCAATGGATTACGCTTCGTTCGCGCGGAGATTACTATGCAGCGTCCCTTTCCGCCATCTCGCAAATGGGCACCGGTCACGGGAGAGGTATTTCCACAACCGTGAGTCAGGCTCCACACAGAGCTTGTGTCCACCGACTTATCACCGGTGGTGAACGGTGGAGCGGTTAGCTGCAGGGACCGCATAATGAAACGCTATATATGCATTGCGTTCATTGTCGCCAGCGTACTTGTTGTTAAGCGTGATGAACCGACCGGGTTTGTTGCATTGACCACGATAGCGCAGGACAAGTAGCGTTAAGGCCGCCTCGGGCGGCCTTTTTTATTTCATCCCGTCTACACTTCATGGCAAAGTACATTAAAAGCCCGCCGCTTTTTCCTTTAGTGGCGTGCCCTTACGGACATAATGGATATTTGCCTGGAGTTTTATGCCCACCCATCTGGTTTGGTTTCGCGCGGACCTGCGCGTGCATGACAACATCGCTCTCGCGGCTGCCTGCCGCTCTCAGGATGCCAGGGTACTGGCGCTGTTTATCGCCTCGCCCGGACAGTGGCAGCAGCATGATATGGCGCCCCGACAGGCCGCTTATCTCAACGCGCATCTGAACGAACTGCAATGCTCGCTTGCCGAAAAAGGCATTCCGCTGATTTATAAAGAGGTCAGCGACTTTGCCGCGCAGCTTCTGGCGGTGCAGGAGGTGTGTCAGCAGCACCATGTCACGCATCTTTTTTATAACTATCAGTACGAACTGAACGAGCGCCAGCGGGATCGTCAGCTGGAGGCATCGCTGAAGGACGTGCAGTGCCAGGGCTTTGATGACAGCGTGATGCTGGCGCCGGGCAGCGTCATGACCGGCAATCATGAGATGTACAAGGTGTTTACGCCCTTTAAAAACGCCTTTGTTAAACGTCTTAAAGAGGCGCTGCCGGAGTGCGTGGCCGCGCCCGCAGTTCGGGGGGAGGCCATAACGGACCTGCCGGAACTGACGTTTACTTATCCCCAGGCGGCGTTCGATGCGCTTCTGTTCCCCGCCAACGAGAAATCCGCCATTGCGAAGCTGCGCCAGTTTTGCAAGCAGGGCGCGGGCGACTATGACGCACGCAGGGACTTCCCGGCCGTTGAAGGAACCAGCCGCTTATCCGCGTGCCTGACGCTGGGCGTGCTTTCTCCTCGCCAGTGTTTGCAACGTCTGCTGGCCGAGCAGCCTCAGGCGCTGGAAGGTGGGCCCGGATCGGTGTGGCTTAACGAACTGATTTGGCGCGAGTTCTATCGCCATCTGATGACGTATCACCCTGATTTATGTAAACATCGTCCATTCATTTCGTGGACCGATAACGTAACATGGCAGCACGATGAGGCGCTCTTCCAGGCGTGGCAGAAAGGTGAAACGGGCTACCCCATTGTGGACGCCGCGATGCGCCAGCTAAATGAAACCGGCTGGATGCACAACCGTCTGCGGATGATTACCGCCAGCTTTCTGGTAAAAGATCTGCTTATCGACTGGCGTGCCGGGGAGAGCTATTTTATTTCTCAGCTGATCGATGGCGATCTGGCGGCGAACAACGGCGGCTGGCAGTGGGCCGCCTCGACCGGCACCGATGCGGCTCCCTATTTTCGGATTTTTAATCCCACCACCCAGGGGCAAAAATTTGACGCAGACGGTGACTTCATTCGTCGCTGGCTGCCCGCGCTCAGGAATGTTCCTGCGAAAGCGATCCACGACCCGTGGACATGGGCGGATAAACAGGGCGTGAAGCTCGATTATCCCCGTCCGATTGTTGACCATAAACAGGCGCGCGTCGCCACGCTGGCGGCCTATGAAGCCGCCCGCAAAGCTTGAGAGAGTGATGATGAAAAATAGCGAACTGGAAAGCCTGATCAACGAAAAACTGAACAGCACCGCCTTCAGCGATTACGGCCCAAACGGGCTTCAGGTTGAAGGACGTGAGACGGTGCAAAAAATTATCACTGGCGTGACGGCAAGCCAGGCGCTGCTGGACGAGGCTGTTCGTCAGGACGCCGACGCGGTGATTGTCCACCACGGTTATTTCTGGAAAAACGAATCACCGATTATTCGCGGCATGAAGCGCAACCGCCTGAAAACGCTGCTGGCAAATGACATCAACCTGTACGGTTATCACCTGCCGCTGGATGCGCACCCGGAACTGGGTAACAACGTGCAGCTAGCGCAATTGCTGGGTATTACCGTGATGGGGGAAATCGAACCGCTGGTGCCGTGGGGCGAACTGGCAATGCCGGTTCCCGGGCTGGAGCTGGCCTCATGGATCGAAGCGCGCCTCGGGCGTCGTCCCCTGTGGTGCGGCGACACCGGCCCGGATCTGGTGAAGCGTGTGGCCTGGTGCACCGGGGGCGGGCAGGGCTTTATCGATAGCGCCGCGCGCTTCGGTGTCGACGCGTTTATTACGGGTGAAGTGTCTGAGCAGACGGTTCACTCCGCCCGCGAGCAGGGGCTTCATTTTTACGCGGCTGGTCACCATGCAACCGAACGAGGCGGCATTCGCGCCCTCAGCGAGTGGCTGACGGAAAATACCGATCTGGATGTGACCTTTATTGATATCCCCAATCCGGCCTGATGAGAGGTAGTTAAGTGCAGCGAGCGCGTTGTTATCTTCTGGGTGAAACCGCAGTGGTACTGGAGCTGGAGCCGCCCGTTACGCTGGCCACACAGAAGCGTATCTGGCGGCTGACCCAGCGTCTGGCCGACATGCCTGAAGTGGTTGAGGCCATTCCGGGCATGAATAACATTACCGTCGTTCTGCGTAGCCCGCATACGCTGGCTCTGGATGCAATCGAACGTTTGCAGCGCTGGTGGGAAGAGAGTGAGGCGCTGGAGCCTGACTCCAGAACGGTTGAGATCCCGGTGGTGTACGGTGGTGCGCAGGGGCCCGACCTCTGCGTGGTCGCCGAGCACTGCGGGTTAACGGAAAAGCAGGTTGTTGAGCTACACGCCTCCGTTGACTACGTGGTCTGGTTTTTAGGATTTCAGCCGGGCTTTCCGTATCTTGGCGGACTTTCCCCGAGGCTGCATACGCCGCGTCGCGCGGAGCCACGGCTGAGCGTGCCGGCTGGCACCGTCGCGATTGGCGGCGAGCAGACCGGCATTTATCCACTGGCTTCGCCTGGCGGCTGGCAGCTTATCGGACACACGTCCACGCCGTTATTTGAACCCGGGCAGGCATCGCCGGTCCTCCTGCGTCCTGGCGATACCCTCCGCTTTATCCCGCAGAAGGAGGGCGTATGTTAACGCTTATTCGCGCCGGGCTTTACACCTCCGTTCAGGATGCGGGCCGCTTTGGCATGCGCCAGTCCGGCGTGAGCTACTGTGGCGCGCTGGACAGGCCCGCGCTGGAGATTGCTAACGTGCTGGTGGGCAACCCCGGCAATACGGCGGCGCTCGAAATTACGCTAGGGCAGTGCGTCATTGAGTTTAGTCACGAGACCTGGTTTGCGTTAACCGGCGCCGGGTGCGATGCCACGCTTGATGGCAAAGCGGTCTGGACCGGCTGGCGGCTGCGGGCGAAAGCCGGGCAGCGTTTAACGCTTAAGCGTCCTCTGCACGGGGTACGCAGCTATCTTGCGGTCGCGGGCGGGATTGACGTGCCGGAGGTGCTGGGCTCATCCAGTACCGATCAGAAAGCCGGTATTGGCGGTCACGAAGGGCGCTTGCTGCGCGATGGCGATCGTCTGGCGATCAAGCCCTCCGCGCGTCGCTTCTCGACGACTCAGGGCGTGAAGCAGCTCCTCTGGGGTAACCAGATCCGCGCCTTACCGGGACCGGAATATCATGAGTTTGACGAGGCCTCTAAAGAGTCCTTCTGGCGCTCGCCGTGGAAGCTCAGCCCGCAAAGTAACCGCATGGGGTATCGCCTGCAGGGACAGCCGCTAACCCGTACGACGGACCGAGAATTACTTTCCCACGGTCTGTTGCCCGGCGTCATTCAGGTGCCGGGTAACGGTCAACCTATTGTGTTAATGAACGACGCGCAGACGACCGGCGGTTATCCGCGTATTGCCTGCATTATTGAAGCCGATCGCTACCATCTGGCGCAAATTCCCCTGGGACAGCCGATCCACTTCGTGCAATGTTCGCTGGAGGAGGCGCTGAAGGCGCGTCAGGATCGGCAGCGCTATCTGGAACAGCTGGCGTGGAGGCTCGATGGTAAAGATTGATTTGAATGCCGATCTGGGCGAGGGCGGCAGCGCGGATGCCGAGCTGATGACCCTGGTCTCCTCGGTCAATATCGCCTGCGGCTTTCACGCGGGTGATGCGCGGATCATGCTGGAGAGCGTGCGCAATGCCCTTAAAAACGGCGTAGCGATTGGTGCTCACCCGAGCTTCCCCGACCGGGAAAACTTTGGCCGCACCGCGATGAACCTGCCGCCGGAGACGGTCTACGCCCAGGTGCTGTACCAGATTGGCGCGCTGGAGGCGATTGTACGCGCCCAGCAGGGCGTGTTACGCCACGTGAAGCCGCACGGCATGCTCTACAATCAGGCGGCGAAAGATCCCGCTCTTGCGGACGCCATTGCCCGCGCGGTACGGGATTGTAATCCGCAGCTGATACTGGTTGGCCTGGCGGGCAGCGAGCTAATCCGCGCCGGGCAGCGTCTGGGGTTAACCACGCGTCAGGAAGTGTTTGCGGACAGAGGATATTTGCCCGATGGCAGCCTGGTCCCGAGAACCCAGCCCGGCGCGTTAATCACCGATGAGTCTCAGGCGCTGGCGCAGACGCTTCAGATGGTGCGGGAGGGCACGGTCAACGCGACGGATGGCTCTACGGCCAGCGTGCAGGCGGATACGGTTTGTTTACACGGTGATGGCGAGCATGCGCTGCAGTTCGCGCGCCGCTTACGGGCGGCCTTTGCAGAGCAGGGGATCCTCGTCAGCGCCTGACACTCACGATAAGGACAGAAAAATGCCTGAAGGCCCGGAGATCCGCCGCGCGGCGGATAGCCTCGAGGCGGCGATAAAGGGCAAAACCCTGACGAACGTCTGGTTTGCTTTTCCTCAACTGAAAGCGTTTGAAGCCCAGCTCGTGGGTCAAACGGTGACGCATATTGAAACACGCGGCAAGGCGTTACTGACGCACTTTTCCCATAACCTGACGTTATATAGCCATAACCAGCTTTACGGCGTCTGGCGAGTGGTGGAGGCGGACGAGCAGCCGCAAACCACCCGCGTACTGCGCGTCAGGCTGCAAACGGCGGATAAAGCCATCCTGCTTTACAGCGCGTCGGATATTGAAATGTTAACCCCGGAGCAACTGCTCACTCACCCGTTCTTACAGCGTGTCGGGCCGGACGTGCTGGACATGCGCCTGACGCCGAGCGATGTCAAAGCCCGCTTGTTATCCCCCAAATTCCGCAACCGGCAATTTTCCGGGTTACTGCTCGATCAGGCGTTTCTGGCAGGGCTGGGTAACTATCTGCGGGTAGAAATTCTGTGGGAAGTGGGGCTGGCACCGCAGCACAAAGCGTCTCAGCTAAGCGATGAACAGCTGGAGGCATTATCCCATGCGCTGCTGGATATTCCGCGGCTCTCGTATAACACGCGCGGCGTGGTGGATGAGAACACGCATCACGGGGCGCTGTTCCGCTTTAAGGTGTTTCATCGGGCGGGAAAGAAATGCGAAAGGTGCGGCGGCATTATCGACAGGATAATGCTCTCTTCACGACCGTTTTACTGGTGCCCGCACTGCCAGAAATAAAAGAAAACGGTAACCCTGAGGTTACCGTTTTTAATATTTTTACCCTCTCCCTGTGGGAGAGGGCCGGGGTGAGGCATCAGGCCACACCCAACGTCTGTTAGCGTTTGATATCAGACTTAAAATCACGCTGCTCGTAGCCGGTGTACAGCTGACGAGGACGAGCAATTTTCATGCCTTCGCTGTGCATTTCGTTCCAGTGCGCAATCCAGCCTACGGTACGCGCCATCGCGAAGATCACGGTGAACATGGAAGACGGAATGCCCATCGCTTTCAGGATGATACCGGAGTAGAAATCGACGTTCGGGTAGAGTTTCTTCTCGATGAAGTAAGGGTCGTTCAGCGCGATGTGCTCCAGCTCCATCGCCACTTCCAGCAGGTCATCTTTGGTACCGAGCTCTTTCAGCACTTCGTGGCAGGTCTCACGCATGACGGTCGCGCGCGGGTCGTAGTTTTTGTAAACACGGTGACCGAAGCCCATCAGGCGGAAGGAGTCATTCTTGTCTTTCGCGCGACGCACGAACTCAGGAATGTGCTCAACGGTGCTGATCTCTTCCAGCATCTTCAGTGCCGCTTCGTTCGCGCCGCCGTGCGCCGGTCCCCACAGGGAGGCGATGCCCGCAGCGATACAGGCGAACGGGTTCGCGCCTGAAGAGCCTGCGGTACGGACGGTGGAGGTCGAAGCGTTTTGTTCGTGGTCAGCGTGCAGGATCAGTATACGGTCCATCGCGCGTTCCAGCACCGGGTTCACTTCGTACTCTTCGCACGGCGTGGAGAACATCATGCGCAGGAAGTTACCCGCGTAGGAGAGGTCGTTACGCGGATACACAAACGGCTGGCCGATGGAGTATTTGTAACACATCGCCGCCATGGTTGGCATTTTGGACAGCAGGCGGAACGCCGCGATATCGCGGTGACGTGGGTTATTCACGTCAAGGGAGTCGTGGTAGAACGCCGCCAGCGCACCGGTAATACCGCACATCACCGCCATCGGGTGAGAGTCACGACGGAACGCATGGAACAGACGGGTAATCTGCTCATGGATCATGGTGTGACGGGTCACGGTGGTTTTGAATTCATCGTATTGCGCCTGCGTCGGTTTTTCGCCGTTCAGCAGGATGTAGCACACTTCCAGATAGTTGGATTCGGTGGCTAACTGATCGATGGGGAAGCCGCGATGGAGCAGGATACCTTCGTCACCGTCAATGTAGGTGATTTTGGATTCGCAAGATGCGGTAGAGGTAAATCCTGGGTCAAAGGTGAAAACCCCTTTAGAACCCAGCGTACGGATATCAATAACATCCTGACCGAGCGTGCCTTTTAGCACATCCAGTTCAATAGCATCATCACCATTTAGGGTGAGTTTTGCCTTTGTATCAGCCATTTACGGTCTCCTTAGCGCCTTATGCTTAAGACTGCGCTTTACCGGATTTGCTTTCAGCTGTTAATCACCGTTACCAGATTGTTATTTGGCTTACCGCTCAGCTCACGAGGACAAACCAGGGTACAGAGCTATGGCGCCTTGCAGGTAAACGAATGAAATATCAGTGAAACAACAGCAAATCAGCGTTTTTGCAGTCCGAATTATTCAAACCTGTATATCACTAATAACTGTCCTGATAACTTCGGTCAATACCATCACACTGTTACATAACTATTTGTCAGGTGAAAGAGAGACCTCATAACTTTTGCGCATTATATGCCTTTTCTGATGACGTTTGTAACAATATTGTTTAACATTTGTCAAATCAGATGATTAAAAATTAAAAAGATGTTGTTATCGTGACCCTGATCACTGTTCCAGAGAAAACCCGACAAACTGTATGTAGGTTAATTGTAATGATTTTGTGAACGGCCTATACTGCCGCCAGGTCTCCGGAACACCCTGCAATCCCGAGCCACCCAGCGTTGTAACGTGTCGTTTTAGCATTTGGAAGCAATGTTTTGCATGACGCGCAGTTATAGAAAAGGAACGCTGCTTGACCCGCATCGCAGTCCGGAGGAAGGAAACAATAAGAACAGCATGTGGGCGTTATTCATGATAAGAAATGTGAAAAAACAAAGACCTGTCAATCTGGATCTCAAAACGATCCGGTTCCCTGTAACAGCAATAGCGTCCATTCTGCACCGTGTGTCCGGTGTGATTACGTTTGTGGCGGTCGGTATTCTGCTGTGGTTACTGGGCACCAGCCTCTCTTCTCCTGAAGGATTCCTCCAGGCCTCTGCCATCATGAACAGCTTCTTCGTGAAATTCATCATGTGGGGCATTCTGACCGCGCTGGCGTACCACGTTGTTGTGGGTGTTCGCCATATGCTGATGGACTTCGGTTACCTGGAAGAAACGTTCGAAGCCGGGAAACGCTCCGCTAACATTTCATTTGTGATTACAGTCGTGCTTTCACTTCTCGCAGGAGTTCTCGTATGGTAAGCAACGCCTCCGCATTAGGACGCAACGGCGTACATGACTTCATTCTGGTCCGTGCTACCGCCATCGTTCTCACCCTTTACATCATCTATATGATCGGTTTCTTCGCAACCAGCGGCACGCTGACGTGGGAAATCTGGAGTGGGTTCTTCGGATCTGCCTTCACCAAAGTGTTCACCCTGCTGGCGCTGTTCTCTATCCTTATTCATGCCTGGATTGGCATGTGGCAGGTGTTGACCGATTACGTTAAACCTCTGGCGATTCGCCTCCCTCTGCAGCTGGCCATTGTTGTTGCTCTGGTGGTTTACGTTATTTATGGATTCGTTGTGGTGTGGGGTGTGTAATGAAACTGCCAGTCAGAGAATTTGATGCTGTAGTCATTGGTGCGGGTGGCGCAGGTATGCGTGCCGCGCTGCAAATTTCCCAGAGCGGCCAGACCTGTGCACTGCTCTCAAAAGTTTTCCCGACCCGTTCCCATACCGTGTCTGCGCAGGGCGGTATTACCGTTGCGCTGGGTAACTCCCATGAAGATAACTGGGAATGGCACATGTACGACACGGTAAAAGGTTCCGATTACATCGGCGACCAGGATGCCATCGAATATATGTGTAAAACCGGCCCGGAAGCGATTCTGGAGCTGGATCACATGGGTCTGCCGTTCTCCCGTCTGGAAAATGGCACCATCTATCAGCGTCCGTTTGGCGGCCAGTCGAAAAACTTCGGCGGCGAGCAGGCGGCACGCACCGCGGCAGCGGCTGACCGTACCGGTCACGCGCTGTTGCACACCCTGTATCAGCAGAACCTGAAAAACCACACCACCATCTTCTCCGAGTGGTACGCGCTGGATCTGGTGAAAAACGCCGATGGCGCAGTGGTAGGTTGTACCGCGCTGTGCATCGAAACCGGTGAAGTCGTTTACTTCAAAGCCCGCGCTACCGTGCTGGCGACCGGCGGTGCAGGCCGTATTTATCAGTCCACCACCAACGCCCACATCAACACCGGTGACGGTGTCGGTATGGCCATCCGCGCGGGCGTGCCGGTGCAGGATATGGAGATGTGGCAGTTCCACCCAACCGGTATCGCCGGTGCAGGCGTTCTGGTGACGGAAGGCTGCCGTGGTGAAGGTGGCTACCTGCTGAACAAACACGGCGAGCGCTTCATGGAGCGTTATGCCCCGAATGCGAAAGACCTGGCGGGTCGTGACGTGGTGGCGCGTTCCATCATGATCGAAATCCGTGAAGGCCGCGGCTGTGACGGCCCATGGGGTCCACACGCGAAGCTGAAACTTGACCATCTGGGTAAAGACGTTCTGGAATCCCGCCTGCCGGGCATCCTGGAACTGTCCCGCACCTTCGCCCACGTCGACCCGGTGAAAGAGCCGATTCCGGTTATCCCTACCTGTCACTACATGATGGGCGGTATTCCGACCAAAGTGACCGGCCAGGCGCTGACCGTGAACGAGCAGGGCGAAGACGTGGTCATCCCTGGCCTGTTCGCGGTAGGCGAGATTGCCTGCGTATCCGTACACGGCGCAAACCGTCTGGGCGGCAACTCCCTGCTGGACCTGGTGGTGTTTGGTCGTGCAGTGGGTCTGCATCTCCAGGAATCCATTGCCGAGCAGGGCGCGCTGCGTGATGCGACCGACGACGAAATCGATGCCTCTCTTGAGCGCCTCAACCGCTGGAACGGCAACCGTAACGGCGAAGATCCGGTGGAAATCCGTAAAGCGCTGCAGGAATGCATGCAGCACAACTTCTCGGTATTCCGCGAAGGTGACGCGATGGCCAAAGGTCTTGAGCAGCTGAAAGCGATCCGCGAGCGTCTCAAAAATGCCCGTCTGGACGATACCTCCAGCGAGTTCAACACCCAGCGCGTTGAGTGCCTGGAGCTGGATAACCTGATGGAAACCGCGTTCGCAACCGCGATGTCGGCAAACTTCCGTACCGAAAGCCGTGGCGCGCATAGCCGCTTCGACTTCCCGGATCGTGACGATGAAAACTGGCTGTGCCATTCCCTGTATCTGCCAGAGTCGGAATCCATGACGCGTCGTAGCGTCAACATGGAACCGAAACTGCGTCCGGCGTTCCCGCCGAAGATTCGTACTTACTAATGCGGAGACAGGATAATGAAACTCGAATTCTCAGTTTATCGTTATAACCCGGATGTTGATGACGCTCCGCGTATGCAGGACTACACCCTGGAAGCGGAAGAAGGTCGCGACATGATGCTGCTGGATGCCTTAATCCAGCTGAAAGAAAAAGATCCGACACTGTCGTTTCGCCGCTCCTGCCGTGAAGGGGTTTGTGGCTCTGACGGCGTGAACATGAACGGCAAAAATGGCCTGGCCTGCATCACGCCAATTTCAGCGCTGCAGCGTCCTGGCCAGAAAATTGTTATCCGTCCTCTGCCAGGCCTGCCGGTCGTGCGTGATTTGGTGGTAGACATGGGGCAATTCTATGCACAATATGAGAAGATTAAGCCTTACTTATTGAATAATGGGCAAAATCCACCCGCTCGCGAGCACTTACAGTCTCCTGAGCAGCGTGAAAAACTCGATGGGCTGTACGAGTGTATTCTCTGCGCATGTTGTTCTACGTCCTGCCCGTCGTTCTGGTGGAATCCGGACAAGTTTATCGGCCCGGCTGGTCTGCTGGCTGCCTATCGCTTCCTGATCGATAGCCGCGACACCGAAACCGATAGCCGTCTGGAAGGACTGAGTGACGCTTTCAGCGTATTCCGCTGCCATAGCATCATGAACTGCGTCAGTGTGTGTCCGAAGGGGCTGAACCCGACGCGCGCCATCGGCCATATTAAGTCGATGCTGCTGCAGCGCAGTGCGTAAGTAGTGAGAGGGGAGCGCTGTTCCCCTCACCCTAACCCTCTCCCAAAGGGAGAGGGAACAGATTGCAGAAACCTTTAAAAACTGCCCTGAAGTCTAGACAGTTTCTAAAGGTTCCTTCGCGGGCCAAATGAAAAGAGCTCGCAGGTGAACCCCGGCACGTACACGGTGTGTGCGTGGTAGTTTCTACGGCGAAAGTAAGCATAAAAATGCTTAAGGGATCACGATGCAGAACGGCGCAATGAAAGCCTGGCTGGACTCTTCTTACCTCTCTGGTGCCAACCAGAGCTGGATAGAACAGCTCTATGAAGACTTCTTAACCGATCCTGACTCAGTGGACGCAAACTGGCGTTCCATGTTCCAGCAGTTGCCTGGTACGGGAGTCAAACCGGATCAATTCCATTCCAAAACACGTGATTATTTCCGTCGTCTGGCGAAGGATGCCTCACGTTACTCTTCTGCGATTTCCGACCCTGACACCAATGCGAAGCAGGTTAAAGTCCTGCAGCTTATCAACGCTTATCGCTTCCGCGGTCACCAGCATGCGAATCTCGATCCGCTGGGACTGTGGAAACAAGACCGTGTGGCCGATCTCGATCCGGCATATCACGATCTGACCGAGGCCGATTTCCAGGAAAGCTTTAACGTAGGTTCCTTTGCCATCGGCAAAGACACGATGAAGCTGGGCGATCTGATTGACGCGCTCAAGCAAACCTACTGCGGCTCCATCGGCGCGGAATACATGCACATTACCTCTACCGAAGAGAAACGCTGGATCCAGCAGCGTATCGAATCCGTAGCGGGCCACGCGACCTTCTCGGCTGACGAGAAAAAACGCTTCCTGAACGAACTGACCGCAGCGGAAGGGCTTGAGCGTTATCTCGGCGCGAAATTCCCGGGCGCAAAACGCTTCTCGCTGGAAGGCGGCGATGCGCTGGTGCCGATGCTGAAAGAGCTGATTCGTCATGCAGGCAAGAGCGGTACCCGTGAAGTGGTACTGGGCATGGCGCACCGTGGTCGTCTGAACGTACTGGTCAACGTGCTGGGTAAAAAACCGCAGGACCTGTTCGACGAATTCGCGGGCAAACATAAAGAACATCTCGGCACCGGCGACGTGAAGTACCACATGGGCTTCTCGTCGGATATCGAAACCGAAGGCGGTCTGGTTCACCTGGCGCTGGCGTTTAACCCGTCGCACCTGGAAATCGTCAGCCCGGTAGTTATCGGTTCCGTGCGCGCGCGTCTGGATCGTCTGGACGAGCCGAGCAGCAATAAAGTGCTGCCAATCACCATCCACGGTGATGCGGCGGTTACAGGGCAGGGCGTGGTTCAGGAAACCCTGAACATGTCGAAAGCGCGTGGTTATGAAGTGGGCGGGACCGTTCGCATTGTGATCAACAACCAGGTGGGCTTCACCACCTCTAACCCGCTGGATGCGCGTTCTACTCCGTACTGCACCGACATCGGTAAGATGGTTCAGGCGCCGATCTTCCACGTTAACGCGGACGATCCGGAAGCCGTTGCTTTCGTGACCCGCCTGGCGCTGGACTTCCGTAATACCTTTAAACGCGATGTGTTCATCGATCTGTTCTGCTATCGCCGTCACGGCCACAACGAAGCGGATGAGCCAAGTGCAACCCAGCCGTTGATGTATCAGAAAATCAAAAAACACCCGACGCCGCGCAAAATCTATGCTGACAAGCTGGAAAGCGACAAAGTGACGACGCTGGAAGATGCGACCGAAATGGTCAACCTCTACCGCGACGCGCTGGATGCGGGTGAATGCGTGGTGAAAGAGCTGCGCCCGATGAACATGCACTCCTTTACCTGGTCGCCGTACCTCAACCACGAGTGGGATGAGAGCTACCCGAACAAGGTTGAAATGAAGCGCCTGCAGGAGCTGGCTAAACGCATCAGCACCGTACCGGACGCTATCGAAATGCAGTCTCGCGTAGCGAAAATCTACGGTGACCGTCAGGCCATGGCGGCAGGCGAGAAGCTGTTCGACTGGGGCGGTGCGGAAACGCTGGCTTACGCAACGCTGGTTGACGAAGGCATTCCTGTTCGTCTGTCCGGTGAGGATGCGGGCCGCGGTACCTTCTTCCACCGTCACGCGGTTGTTCATAACCAGTCCAACGGTTCAACCTACACCCCGCTGCAGCACGTGCACAACGGTCAGGGCCAGTTCAAGGTCTGGGACTCCGTGCTGTCTGAAGAAGCGGTGCTGGCATTCGAATACGGTTACGCCACAGCGGAACCCCGCACCCTGACCATCTGGGAAGCGCAGTTCGGTGACTTCGCCAACGGCGCGCAGGTGGTTATCGACCAGTTCATCTCCTCCGGCGAGCAGAAGTGGGGCCGCATGTGTGGCCTGGTGATGCTGCTGCCGCACGGTTATGAAGGTCAGGGTCCGGAGCACTCCTCCGCGCGTCTGGAACGTTATCTGCAGCTCTGCGCTGAGCAGAACATGCAGGTCTGCGTGCCGTCCACCCCGGCTCAGGTGTACCACATGCTGCGTCGTCAGGCGCTGCGCGGTATGCGTCGTCCGCTGGTGGTGATGTCGCCGAAATCCCTGCTGCGTCATCCGCTGGCGGTCTCCAGCCTGGATGAACTGGCCAACGGCACCTTCCTGCCAGCTATCGGTGAAATTGACGAGCTGGATCCGAAGGGCGTTAAGCGTGTCGTAATGTGTTCTGGTAAGGTTTATTACGACCTGCTGGAACAGCGCCGCAAGAACGATCAGAAAGATGTCGCCATTGTGCGTATCGAACAGCTTTATCCATTCCCGCATCAGGCGATGCAGGAAGTGCTGAAACAGTATGCTCACGTACATGATTTTGTCTGGTGCCAGGAAGAGCCGCTTAACCAGGGCGCATGGTACTGCAGCCAGCATCATTTCCGTGAAGTGATTCCATTTGGGTCTGCCCTGCGTTACGCAGGTCGCCCGGCCTCCGCCTCTCCGGCGGTAGGGTATATGTCCGTTCACCAGAAGCAGCAACAAGATCTGGTCAATGACGCGCTGAACGTCGATTAATTAAAGGATACATAATGAGTAGCGTAGATATTCTTGTTCCCGACCTGCCTGAGTCTGTAGCAGATGCGACCGTCGCCACCTGGCACAAAAAACCAGGCGACGCCGTTAAGCGCGATGAAGTGCTGGTAGAAATCGAAACTGACAAAGTGGTACTGGAAGTACCGGCATCGGCGGATGGCATTCTGGATGCAGTCCTGGAAGATGAAGGCACGACCGTGACCTCTCGTCAGATCCTGGGTCGCCTGCGCGAAGGCAACAGCGCCGGCAAAGAGTCCAGCGCGAAATCTGAAGAGAAAGCCTCTACGCCGGCTCAGCGCCAGCAGGCTTCTCTGGAAGAACAGTCTAACGACGCGCTCAGCCCGGCGATCCGTCGCCTGCTGGCTGAACACAGCCTTGATCCGGCCGCCATCAAGGGTACCGGTGTGGGCGGGCGTCTGACCCGCGAAGACATCGACAAACACCTGGCGAAAGCGCCTGCTCAGGCAGAAGCGAAAGCCCCTGTGGCAGCACCAGCAGCGCAGCCTGCTCTGGGCGCCCGCAGCGAAAAACGTGTGCCAATGACTCGCCTGCGTAAGCGTGTGGCCGAGCGTCTGCTGGAAGCGAAAAACTCCACCGCGATGCTGACCACCTTCAACGAAGTAAACATGAAGCCAATCATGGACCTGCGTAAGCAGTACGGTGACGCGTTTGAAAAACGTCACGGTATCCGTCTGGGCTTTATGTCCTTCTACGTGAAAGCGGTTGTTGAAGCGCTGAAACGCTACCCGGAAGTGAACGCGTCTATCGATGGCGATGACGTGGTTTACCACAACTATTTCGACGTCAGCATGGCGGTTTCTACTCCACGTGGCCTGGTAACCCCGGTTCTGCGCGATGTCGATACCCTGGGTATGGCTGATATTGAGAAAAATATCAAAGAGCTGGCTGTTAAAGGCCGCGACGGCAAGCTGACCGTAGACGACCTGACCGGCGGTAACTTCACCATTACCAACGGCGGCGTATTCGGTTCACTGATGTCTACCCCGATCATTAACCCGCCGCAGAGCGCGATCCTGGGTATGCATGCCATTAAAGATCGCCCTATGGCGGTTGACGGTAAAGTTGAGATCCTGCCAATGATGTACCTGGCGCTCTCTTACGACCACCGCCTGATTGACGGCCGCGAGTCCGTGGGCTTCCTGGTAGCCATTAAAGAGCTGCTGGAAGATCCAACGCGTCTGCTGCTGGACGTCTAGTTACTTTTAGCATCACCTGCCCTGTAGGCCGGCGCAAAGACCGCGCCGGTCTACAGGTTTGAAGATAACGATTACCCTGAAGGATGGATAGAACACATGAACTTACATGAATATCAGGCCAAACAGCTGTTTGCCCGGTATGGCTTACCGGCTCCGGTGGGTTATGCCTGTACTACCCCGCGTGAAGCAGAAGAAGCTGCATCTAAAATCGGTGCCGGCCCGTGGGTAGTTAAGTGTCAGGTTCACGCTGGTGGCCGTGGTAAAGCGGGCGGTGTGAAGGTTGTTAAGAGCAAAGAAGAAATTCGCGCGTTTGCTGAACATTGGCTCGGCAAACGTCTGGTGACCTACCAGACGGATGCAAACGGCCAGCCGGTTAACCAGATCCTGGTTGAAGCGGCGACCGACATCGCGAAAGAGCTGTACCTGGGCGCGGTTGTTGACCGTAGCTCCCGTCGCGTGGTGTTCATGGCGTCTACCGAAGGCGGCGTGGAAATTGAAAAAGTGGCGGAAGAGACCCCGCACCTGATCCACAAAGTGGCTATCGATCCGCTGGCAGGTCCAATGCCTTACCAGGGTCGCGAGCTGGCGTTCAAACTGGGTCTGGAAGGCAAGCTGGTTCAGCAGTTCACCAAGATCTTCATGGGGCTGGCAAACATCTTCCTGGAGCGCGATCTGGCGCTGATCGAGATTAACCCGCTGGTGATCACCACCCAGGGCGACCTGATCTGCCTCGACGGCAAGCTGGGCGCTGACGGCAACGCGCTGTTCCGCCAGTCCGATCTGCGTGAAATGCGCGATCAGTCTCAGGAAGACCCGCGTGAAGCGCAGGCTGCACAGTGGGAGCTGAACTACGTTGCGCTGGATGGCAACATCGGCTGCATGGTTAACGGTGCGGGCCTGGCAATGGGCACCATGGACATTGTTAAGCTGCACGGCGGTGAGCCAGCAAACTTCCTCGACGTAGGCGGTGGTGCAACCAAAGAGCGCGTAACCGAAGCGTTCAAAATCATCCTCTCTGACGATAACGTGAAGGCCGTTCTGGTGAACATCTTCGGCGGCATCGTGCGTTGCGACCTGATTGCCGACGGCATCATCGGTGCGGTAGAAGAAGTGGGTGTTAACGTACCGGTTGTTGTGCGTCTGGAAGGGAACAACGCTGAACTCGGCGCGAAAAAACTGGCTGACAGCGGCCTGAATATTATTGCAGCGAAAAGTCTGACGGATGCAGCTCAGCAGGTTGTTGCCGCAGTGGAGGGGAAATAATGTCAGTTTTAATTAATAAAGATACCAAGGTTATCTGCCAGGGCTTCACCGGTAGCCAGGGGACATTCCACTCCGAACAGGCGATTGCCTACGGTACGCAGATGGTTGGCGGCGTAACGCCAGGCAAAGGCGGCACCACGCACCTGGGCCTGCCGGTGTTCAACACCGTGCGTGAAGCGGTAGAAGCGACGGGCGCAACCGCGACCGTGATCTACGTTCCGGCTCCGTTCTGCAAAGACTCCATTCTGGAAGCGATCGACGCAGGCATCAAACTGATCATCACCATCACCGAAGGTATTCCGACGCTGGATATGCTGACCGTGAAGGTGAAGCTGGACGAAGCAGGCGTGCGCATGATCGGCCCGAACTGTCCGGGCGTGATCACCCCAGGCGAATGCAAAATCGGCATCATGCCGGGCCACATTCACAAGCCGGGCAAAGTGGGCATCGTTTCCCGTTCCGGTACGCTGACCTATGAAGCGGTTAAGCAGACCACTGACTACGGTTTCGGCCAGTCCACCTGTGTGGGCATCGGCGGTGACCCAATCCCGGGTTCTAACTTCATCGACATCCTGAAGCTGTTCCAGGAAGATCCGCAGACCGAAGCGATCGTCATGATCGGTGAGATCGGTGGTAGCGCTGAAGAAGAAGCCGCTGCTTACATCAAAGATCACGTGACCAAGCCTGTTGTGGGTTACATCGCGGGCGTGACCGCTCCGAAAGGTAAACGTATGGGTCACGCAGGCGCAATCATCGCTGGCGGTAAAGGTACGGCTGATGAGAAATTCGCAGCGCTGGAGGCCGCAGGCGTGAAGACCGTTCGCAGCCTGGCGGATATCGGCGAAGCACTGAAATCCATCATTAAGTAAGTCCTCTCTGCTCCCCGCAAGGGGGGCGTTGCAGTATAAAAATGTCCGTTTCGACATGGTTGGCCGCTGAAAAGCGGCCTTTTTTATTGCCTGCGTTTGGCGACAAGCGTGAACTTGTAATCGTCGGTATTGAATACGTTGCGGCTGTATTCAAATACCCGTCCGTCCTTCAGAAACCCGCGCGAGACTTTTTCCAGGATCGGCTTTGCCGGATCGAGCGACAGCGCGGCGATCGCCTCTTCTGATGGCACGATCGGCACCAGCTCCTGCTCGCTGCGATCGATAACCAGCTTTTTGATCTGCTCAACGTAGTGGTATTTCGAATTCTCCATCACTTCCCAGGTGAGGTCGGGGAACATCGTCAGCGGCATCCACGTTTCTTCCAGATTCACCGGTTTTTGTTTGATAAAGCGGACGCGTTTGACGTGCCAGACTTTATCGTCCGGGTTGATCGCCAGCCTTGCTGCGAGCCTCTCATCGGCTTTCACCACTTCGAAGACGCTGACGTCGCTGTGCGTATCGACGTTTCGGTCCGCCAGCTTTTCGTAAAAGCCGGTGAGCTGGTAAATGTCGTAGTTAACGCGCTCTTCTTTTACGTAGGTGCCGCTGCCCTGAATGCTCTCGACGATCTGCTCTTCCGTAAGCAGCTTCAGCGCCTGTCTCACCGTTACGCGGCTCACGTTGAACGCCTCCTGAAGGCTGGATTCCGTCGGTAACGCATCGCCAGGTTTTAACTCACCCGTATTGATTTTCTCGCGAAGCGCGTCGGCTATCTGCCGGTACATCGGTTTGTTACCCATAGAATCTGCCTTTCTAATACCTTTTCACGGAATTATGCCTTCAGCGGAAAATTTGTAAATAATACAATTTAAATACAAATTTGCATTGTTAGTGAAAGTGATCACATAAATGTATTGCATTGCCTGCCACAATTGCCGCCAGACAATAACAAGTTACGTGTGAGGATCTTATGAACCTGACGACTCTGACCCACTCCAGCGCTGTCTGCGTGCAGGCACACTATGTCAGCCGTGATGAGGCTATTCGCCAGCTTACGATGCGGCTGGTGGCGCTGGGCAAAATTACCGATGGCGATGCATTTCTGGCGGAGGTCTACCGTCGTGAATCTCAGGGCCCGACCGCACTGGGGGAAGGGCTGGCTGTCCCGCATGGTAAATCGAGCGCGGTGAACGAAGCGGCTTTTGCGGTTGCTACGCTGAGCGAACCGCTGGAGTGGGAGGGGGTGGACGGCCCTGAAAACGTTGAGCTCATCGTCCTGCTTGCCATCCCGCCTGCTGAAGCGGGATCCACGCATATCCAGGTGCTGACGACACTGACGTCTCGCCTGGCCGATGATGCACTTCGGGAGCGCGTCATGTCCGCAGAGACGGCAGAGGATCTGCTTGATGCGCTGAACGGTGGCTCGCAGGAAGACGAGGTTGCCACTCTGGTGAATGCACCAACCGTCATCTGCGTCACCGCCTGTCCGGCCGGGATTGCCCATACCTATATGGCAGCCGAGTACCTGGAAAAAGCGGGACGTAAGCTGGGCGTCAACGTGGTGGTCGAAAAGCAAGGGGCGAACGGCATTGAGGGGCGCATCACCGCGCAGCTGTTGCAGGAGGCCAAAGCGTGTATCTTTGCCGCAGAAGTGGCGATCAAAGAGAGCGAGCGTTTTCAGGGGATCCCCGCCATCTCTGTACCCGTCGCGGAACCCCTGCGTCATGCTGAAGCGCTGATTAAGCGCGCGCTGGCATTACCGTCTTCGTCTGAAGCCCTTCCCGGACAGGCAGAAAAAAAGAGCGTTAAGACGGAGCTTAAGCAGGCGCTCCTTAGCGGTATCTCCTTTGCGGTGCCGCTGATCGTCGCCGGCGGTACGGTGCTGGCCGTATCGGTGCTGTTGGCGCAAATTCTGGGCCTGCAGCACCTGTTCGACCAGGAAAACTCATGGCTGTGGATGTACCGCAAGCTTGGCGGCGGCATGCTGGGCATTTTAATGGTCCCTGTTCTGGCAGCCTATACCGCTTACTCGCTGGCGGATAAACCCGCGCTGACGCCGGGCTTTGCGGCCGGTCTTGCGGCCAATATGATCGGCTCCGGTTTTCTGGGGGCTATCATCGGCGGGCTGATTGCGGGTTACCTGATGCGCTGGGTGAAAAATCACATTCGCCTGAGTAGCCGTTTCAACGGTTTTTTAACCTTTTATCTCTATCCGGTTATTGGCGTACTGGGGGCGGGCAGCCTGATGCTGTTCGTGGTCGGTGAGCCGGTGGCCTGGCTTAATACTACGCTCACCGCCTGGCTTAACGGTCTGTCCGGCGCGAATGCGCTTCTTCTGGGGGCGATCCTCGGGTTTATGTGCTCATTTGATTTGGGTGGCCCGGTCAACAAAGCCTCTTACGCGTTCTGCCTGGGGGCGATGGCGAACGGGGTTTACGGTCCCTATGCGATCTTTGCTTCCGTCAAAATGGTCTCAGCCTTCACCGTCACGGCATCAACGATGCTGGCACCGAAGCTGTTCAGATCGTTTGAAATTGAAACCGGTAAATCTACCTGGCTGCTTGGCCTCGCGGGCATTACCGAAGGGGCCATTCCGATGGCGATTGAAGATCCGCTTCGCGTTATTGGCTCATTTGTACTCGGCTCGATGGTAACAGGCGCGGCTGTTGGCGCGATGGAGATCGGGTTGTCCACGCCGGGGGCCGGTATTTTCTCTCTCTTTTTACTTCACGATGCCGGATTGAGCGGTGTGGTTGCGGCGGCGGGCTGGTTTGGCGCGGCGCTGGTGGGTACCGCTATCTCCACCTTTGTTCTGCTGCTCTGGCGACGCCAGGCGGTAAAAAAGGGCAGCTACGTCACTGAAGACGCCTTATCGTAAAAACGCACAAACAGGAAACGAAGATGAAAGCCGTATCTCGCGTTCATATCACGCCGCATATGCACTGGGACCGTGAGTGGTACTTCACCACCGAAGAGTCGCGTATTCTTCTGGTCAATAATATGGAAGAGATCCTGACCCGTCTGGAGCAGGATGATGAGTACAAATACTACGTCCTCGATGGACAGACGGCGGTGCTGGAGGATTATTTTGCCGTCGTGCCCGAAAACCGCCCGCGGGTGAAAGCGCTGGTGGAGCGAGGAAAGCTGATTATCGGGCCCTGGTACACCCAGACCGATACCACGATTGTCAGCGGCGAGTCGATTGTCCGCAACCTTATGTACGGCATGCGCGACTGTATGGCATTCGGCGAGCCGATGAGGATCGGCTATCTGCCGGATTCGTTTGGTATGTCCGGCCAGCTACCGCATATCTATAACGGGTTTGGCATTACCCGCACGATGTTCTGGCGCGGCTGTTCTGAACGACACGGGACCGACAAAACCGAGTTTCTCTGGCAGAGCCAGGACGGCAGTGAAGTGACGGCGCAGGTGCTGCCGCTGGGCTACGCGATTGGTAAGTACTTACCGGAGGACGAAGCAGGGCTGAGAAAACGGCTCGACAGCTATTTCGGGGTACTGGAAAACGCCTCCGTTACCAAAGAGATATTACTGCCCAACGGTCACGACCAGATGCCGCTGCAGCAGAACATTTTCGCGGTGATGGATAAGCTTCGTGAAATCTATCCCCAGCGTCAATTTGTGATGAGTCGTTTCGAAGACGTGTTTGATTATATCGACGCGCACCGTGATGAGCTGGCGACGCTTAAAGGGGAGTTTATCGACGGGAAATACATGCGCGTTCACCGGACCATCGGCTCCACGCGCATGGACATTAAAATCGCCCACGCGCGTATTGAGAACAAAATTGTCAATATCCTCGAGCCGCTGGCGACGCTTGCCTGGACGCTGGGCTTCGACTACCACCACGGCCTGCTGGAGAAGATGTGGAAAGAGATCCTCAAAAACCACGCTCACGACAGCATCGGCTGCTGCTGCAGCGATAAGGTGCATCGCGAGATTGTCTCCCGCTTTGAACTGGCTGAGGACATGGCTGACAACCTGGCGCGTTTCTATATGCGCAAGATTGTCGACAACATGCCGCAAAGCGACGCCGATAAGCTGGTGATGTTTAACCTGATGCCCTGGCCGCGTGAAGAGGTAATGAATACCACGATTCGGCTGCGGGCCAGCCAGTTCAGACTGCGGGATGAAAAAGGCAACGAGATCCCCTATTTCATCCGCAGCGCGCGCGAACTCGACCCCGGCCTTATTGACCGGCAGATTGTCCATTACGGCAATTACGAACCGTTTATGGAGTTTGATATTCAGCTCAGCCAGATACTGCCGTCGATGGGCTACCGTACGCTGTATATCGAACCGAACGTGGCCGGGAAGGTGCTCCCGGCGGTGAAAAATACCGAATCCTTACTTGAAAATGCCTTCTGGCAAATTGACTTAAACGATGACGGTACGCTGCGCCTGCGGGATAAAGAAAGCGGGCTTATTTATGACCGCGTGCTGGAAATCGAAGAGAGCTCGGATGATGGCGATGAGTACGACTACTCGCCTTCGCGGGAAGAGTGGAGACTCACTTCAGCGCAGGGCGAGCACGAAGTTGCGGTCACGCATGAAGGCTGGCAGAGCAGGGCGGCTATCCGTCATCGAATTGCCGTTCCGGCTAATCTGGCCGAACGCGCGTCGCGTCAGCGAAACGGCTATCTGGACGCTGAGTTTGAAATCACGCTTAGCCATAACAGCAGGCGTGTTGATGTGGCGGTGCGGCTGGATAATCAGGCCGACGACCACCGCGTTCGCGTGCTGATCCCAACGCCGTTTGCGACCCAGGAGGTGTTAGCAGATACGCAGTTTGGCTCGCTCACTCGCCCGGTGCAGGACGCGGCGATGGCGACTTGGCTTGAAGAGGGTTGGAAAGAAGCGCCGGTTCCCGTCTGGAATTTACTCAACTATGCCGTCCTGCAGGAAAAGCGCAACGGGCTGGCGCTCTTCACCGAGGGACTGCGCGAGTTTGAAGTGGTGGGCGATGACAAAAAAGCCTTCGCCTTAACCTTGCTGCGCGGCGTGGGGCTGCTCGGGAAAGAAGATTTGCTGTTGCGTCCAGGCAGACCTTCTGGGATCAAAATGCCTGTTCCTGACTCTCAGGTGCGCGGGCCGTTAACCTGTCGCTTTAGCCTTTTCAGCTTCAGCGGCACGCCGGAAAACGCGGGCGTTGCCCAGCAGGCTAAATCGTGGTTAACGCCAGTGCAGTGCTATAACAAAATTCCCTGGGATGCGATGAAACTGAATCGCGCGTCGTTTATCACGCCGGAAAGTTACAGTCTGTTAGCGCTTTCGCCCACGGGTTGCGTGCTCAGTGCGTTCAAAAAGGCTGAAGATCGTAATGAGCTCATTCTCCGCCTGTTCAACCCTTCGGCTTCCAGCGCATGTGACGCGACGCTATCTGTGAATCCGACGGTGAAACGGTGCTGCGAAACGGACATGAATGAACGGCTGATGGGCCACGGTGAAGACGAGGGCATTGTCGGGGCATTCATGCCGGGACAGTCGCGAACCTTTAGCATTCTTCTTGCCTGAGAACCGCTGATATCGTTAAAAGGCTGCACTGTTTGCGGCCTTTTTTCAGTCAATAGTCACACAGCGGTGTTAAGTTATGGAGTGATAAAAGTAAAATAAATGTAATTGCGAATGGCTGCATAAATACAATGAAAAAATAACCCGGCCCGACTATGCTTTATTGTTTGTCGCGCAGCGAAATGAGGCTTTTCTTACGCGTTAATTAAAATCACTTCTGTTTATATTTTTTCCCGTCTTCGATAACCAATCACATCTTTGCATGCACATATCGTTAACATGGTTTTTACCATTCTTACTACGATTAAACATGGTTAACAACAATGGTTGTTTTTGATTTAAATCAAAGTTTAATCCTTGGAAAAAGTCACTGAAAAGCGCTAAATTGTCCCCGATCAAAATGGCCGAAAAGTGGTAATTTTGCTATAAATTGATCGCCGTCGAAAAACGTAAATATGATTCAATAAAAACCTGTTTATTGTAAGGGTTTTGCAGCGTATTATATTTGCGGGATCAATTTGAATTTTTTATTAACGTATTTGTAACCTCACGTCATCGTTTTTATCCTCCTTCAGGGTAATAACGACGACAAGGATGCGAATAATTTGTATTGGGGCATGCGTGTGGATCTCTCTCTGGTGGGGTTCACTCTCGGAGTCTTCATGCGATGAGCAAGGAGTCATGATGTTAGATATAGTCGAACTGTCGCGCTTACAGTTTGCCTTGACCGCGATGTACCACTTCCTGTTTGTGCCACTGACGCTCGGTATGGCGTTCCTGCTGGCCATCATGGAAACGGTATACGTTCTCTCCGGCAAACAGATTTATAAAGATATGACCAAGTTCTGGGGCAAGTTGTTTGGTATCAACTTCGCGCTGGGCGTGGCAACCGGTCTGACCATGGAGTTCCAGTTCGGGACTAACTGGTCTTACTACTCCCACTATGTAGGGGATATCTTCGGTGCGCCGCTGGCCATTGAAGGTCTGATGGCCTTCTTCCTCGAATCCACCTTTGTAGGTCTGTTCTTCTTCGGCTGGGACCGTCTGGGTAAAGTCCAGCATATGGCAGTGACCTGGCTGGTTGCATTAGGTTCGAACCTGTCCGCGCTGTGGATCCTGGTGGCGAACGGCTGGATGCAGAACCCAATCGCGTCTGATTTCAACTTCGAAACCATGCGTATGGAGATGGTCAGCTTTGCCGAGCTGGTCCTGAACCCGGTTGCACAGGTTAAATTCGTTCACACCGTAGCCTCTGGCTATGTATGCGGCGCGATGTTTGTGCTGGGCATCAGCTCTTACTACATGCTGCGTGGTCGTGATTTCGCGTTTGCTAAGCGTTCCTTTGCTATCGCTGCAAGCTTCGGTATGGCTGCAATCCTCTCTGTTATCGTTCTGGGTGATGAATCCGGTTACGAAATGGGTGACGTGCAGAAAACCAAACTGGCTGCCATCGAAGCTGAATGGGAAACGCAACCGGCACCTGCTGCCTTTACGCTGTTCGGTATTCCCGATCAGGACGCGCAGGAAAACCGCTTCGCTATTCAGATCCCATACGCGCTGGGTATCATCGCAACCCGTTCTGTTGATAAGCAGGTGACGGGTCTGAAAGAGCTGATGGTTCAGCACGAAGAGCGTATCCGTAACGGTATGAAGGCCTACTCGCTGCTGGAACAGCTGCGTGCCGGTTCTACCGACCAGGCTGTTCGCGACCAGTTTAACGACGTGAAGAAAGATCTGGGTTACGGTCTGCTGCTGAAGCGTTATACCCCGAACGTTTCTGATGCGACGGAAGCACAGATCCAGATGGCCACCAAAGATTCCATTCCGCGTGTTGCCCCACTGTACTTTGCATTCCGTATCATGGTGGGCTGCGGCATCATCATGCTGTTGATCATTGCGGCGTCCTTCTGGTCCGTAATTCGTAACCGCATCGGCGAGAAAAAATGGCTGCTGCGCACCGCGCTGTACGGTATTCCACTGCCGTGGATCGCGATCGAATCCGGTTGGTTTGTTGCGGAGTATGGCCGTCAGCCATGGGCAATCGGTGAGGTGCTGCCAACGGCGGTTGCGAACTCGTCCCTGACAGCGGGCGACCTGATCTTCTCCATGCTGCTGATTTGTGGTCTGTACACCCTGTTCCTGGTGGCTGAACTGTTCCTGATGTTCAAGTTCGCGCGCCTTGGCCCAAGCAGCCTGAAAACCGGTCGCTATCACTACGAGCAGTCCACTGCGACTACTCAGCCGGCACGCTAAGACAGGAGTCATCAAATGATCGATTATGAAGTATTGCGTTTTATCTGGTGGCTGTTGGTCGGCGTTCTGCTGATCGGTTTTGCCGTCACGGATGGTTTCGACATGGGGGTGGGGATGCTCACCCGCTTCCTCGGTCGTAATGACACCGAGCGTCGAATCATGATTAACTCCATCGCCCCACACTGGGACGGTAACCAGGTGTGGCTGATCACCGCAGGCGGCGCGCTGTTCGCTGCCTGGCCGATGGTCTACGCGGCTGCGTTCTCCGGTTTCTATGTGGCGATGATTCTGGTGCTGGCCTCTTTATTCTTCCGTCCGGTCGGTTTCGACTACCGTTCCAAGATTGAAGACACCCGCTGGCGCAACATGTGGGACTGGGGCATCTTCATCGGTAGCTTCGTTCCACCGCTGGTGATCGGCGTGGCGTTCGGTAACCTGCTGCAGGGCGTACCGTTCCACATGGACGAATATATGCGTCTTTACTACACCGGTAACTTCTTCCAGCTGCTGAATCCGTTTGGTCTGCTGGCCGGTGTTGTGAGCGTGGCGATGATCATCACTCAGGGCGCAACCTATCTGCAGATGCGTACTGTGGGTGAACTGCACCTGCGCTCTCGCGCGACGGCTCAGGTTGCTGCGCTGGTTACGCTGGTCTGCTTCGCCCTGGCCGGTGTGTGGGTGGTGTACGGCATTGATGGTTACGTGGTGACGTCTGCGATCAACCACACTGCGCCGTCTAATCCGCTGACCAAAGAAGTGGCGCGTCAGGCGGGTGCATGGCTGGTGAACTTCAACACGACGCCAGTGCTGTGGGCTATTCCTGCTCTGGGCGTGTTGCTGCCGCTGCTGACCGTGCTGACGTCTCGTCTGGAGAAAGGCGCTCTGGCGTTCGTGTTCTCTTCACTGACGCTGGCGTGCATCATCCTGACGGCGGGTATCGCAATGTTCCCATTCGTCATGCCATCCAGCACCATGCTGAATGCTAGCCTGACCATGTGGGATGCGACCTCCAGCCATATGACGCTGAACCTGATGACGTATGTTGCTTGCGTGTTCGTTCCGATTGTTCTGGCCTACACCATCTGGTGTTACTGGAAAATGTTCGGTCGTATCACCAAAGAACATATCGAAAGCAACACCCACTCTATGTACTAAGTTAGGAGCTGAATATGTGGTATTTCGCATGGATTTTAGGGACGCTTCTTGCCTGTGCATTTGGTGTCATCACTGCCCTGGCGCTTGAGCACGTGGAAGCGACCAAAGCGGGTGAAGAAAAACACTGATGAATATTATCGCGAAACTTTACGCGGTAATGGATAAGCGCCCGTTACGGGCGCTTTCTTTAGTGATGGCATTACTGCTGGCAGGTTGTATCTTCTGGGACCCTTCGCGCTTTGCAGCGAAAACCAGCGAGCTTGAAATCTGGCACGGCTTCCTCATTATGTGGGCGGTGTGCGCAGGTGTGATCCACGGCGTGGGCTTTCGTCCGAAAGCCGTTCACTGGCAGGGAATTTTTTGCCCGCTCATTGCCGATCTGGTGCTTCTCGCCGGTTTGATTTTCTTCTTCTTCTGAATAAGAAATGTCCGTTAACGTTATGGGCTTACCCGAGCCCATAAAAATTTACTCTCCGTTTACTTTCTCCCATTCCAAACCATCATTCCCGCGCGTATAGTAGCGAAGTTTAAAAGCTCTAACTTTTGTTGCATTACTGGGATGTAAAGTGAATACAACGCTGTTTCGATGGCCGGTTCGTGTCTATTACGAAGATACCGATGCCGGTGGTGTGGTTTACCACGCCAGCTACGTTGCTTTTTATGAACGGGCACGCACAGAGATGCTGCGCCATCATCACTTTAGTCAACAGGTGCTGTTGGCTGAGCGAGTTGCCTTCGTGGTACGCAAGATGACGCTTGAGTATTTTGCGCCTGCCAGACTCGACGATATGCTCGAAGTCCAAACTGAAATTACATCAATGCGCGGGACCTCACTGGTTTTCACGCAGCGGATAGTCAACGCAGAGAACACCGTACTGAACTCAGCTGAAGTACTGATTGTTTGTGTTGATCCAACCATAATGAAGCCTCGTGCGCTTCCTAAGTCTATTGTCGCGGAGTTTAAGCAGTGACTGACATGAATATCCTTGATTTGTTCCTGAAGGCAAGCCTTCTGGTTAAACTTATCATGTTGATTTTGATTGGTTTTTCAATCGCATCCTGGGCCATCATCATCCAGAGAACGCGTATCCTCAATGCCGCTGGCCGTGAAGCTGAAGCGTTTGAAGATAAGTTCTGGTCGGGTATTGAGCTTTCTCGTCTGTACCAGGAAAGCCAGGGACGCCGTGAAAACCTTACTGGCTCCGAACAAATTTTCTATAGCGGCTTCAAAGAGTTCGCCCGCCTGCACCGCGCAAACAATCATGCGCCGGAAGCGGTCGTGGAAGGTGCCTCGCGTGCGATGCGTATCTCGATGAACCGTGAGCTGGAAAACCTTGAAACGCATATTCCTTTCCTCGGGACGGTAGGTTCCATCAGCCCGTATATCGGTCTGTTTGGTACCGTTTGGGGGATCATGCACGCCTTTATCGCGCTTGGCGCGGTGAAGCAGGCGACGTTGCAGATGGTTGCCCCGGGTATTGCAGAAGCACTGATTGCGACCGCTATCGGTCTGTTTGCCGCAATCCCGGCGGTTATGGCGTATAACCGTCTGAACCAGCGCGTGAACAAACTGGAACTGAACTACGACAACTTTATGGAAGAGTTCACTGCGATTCTGCACCGTCAGGCGTTTACCAGCACCGAGAGCAACAAGGGGTAAACCATGGCCAGATCGCGTGGACGAGGTCGTCGCGAGCTCAAGTCCGAAATCAATATCGTTCCACTGCTGGATGTTCTGTTGGTACTGCTGCTGATCTTTATGGCGACAGCGCCAATCATTACCCAGAGTGTGGAAGTGGATCTGCCGGATGCGACAGAATCACAGGCGGTGAGCACCAATGACGATCCTCCGGTTATCATTGAGGTTTCCGGCGTAGGGCAATACAGCGTAGTGGTAGAAAAAGATCGTATGGATCAGCTTCCACCCGAGCAGGTTATTGCTGAAGCGCAGCGTCGCCTGGAGTCAAATCCGAAAACGGTCTTCTTAATCGGTGGCGCGAAAGACGTACCATACGATGAAATTATTAAAGCGCTGAACTTGCTACATAGTGCGGGTGTTAAGTCAGTTGGCTTAATGACTCAACCTATTTGATCATCCGCGTAGTTTTTGGGAACCGATAGTGTCAAAGGCAACCGAACAGAACGACAAGCTTAAGCGAGCGATAATCGTCTCCGCAGTGCTGCACGTTATTCTCTTTGCAGCGCTGATCTGGAGTTCGTTCGATGAGCACATTGATGCCTCAGGCGGCGGTGGGGGATCCTCCATCGATGCCGTGATGGTGGATCCCGGTGCGGTAGTGCAGAACTATAATCGCCAGCAACAGCAGCAGGCGAGTGCGAAACGGGCGGAAGAGCAGCGTGAAAAACAGGCGCAACAGCAAGCGGAAGAACTGCGTGAAAAGCAGGCCGCCGAGCAGGAACGTCTGAAGCAGCTTGAGAAAGAACGTTTGCAGGCACAGGAAGCCGCGAAAGAGCAGGCAGAACAGCAGAAACAAGCGGAAGCCGCAGCGAAACAAGCCCAGCAACAGCAGAAGCAGGCGGAAGAGGCGGCAGCAAAAGCCGCAGCGGACGCCAAAGCGCAGGCTGATGCCCAGGCAAAATTAGCGGCCGAAGCGGCGAAGAAAGCGGCTGCTGATGCTCAGAAGCAAGCTGAAGCGGAAGCCGCGAAAAAAGCCGCTGCTGATGCCCAGAAGAAAGCCGAAGCGGAAGCTGCGAAGAAAGCGGCTGCTGATGCTCAGAAGAAAGCCGAAGCGAAAGCCGCTGCTGACGCTCAGAAGAAAGCTGAAGCAGAAGCCGCGAAGAAAGCCGCTCAGGAAGCAGAGAAGAAAGCTGCTGCCGAGGCTGCGAAGAAAGCGGCTGCCGCTGAGAAAGCTGCTGCAGAAAAAGCGGCAGCAGCAGAAAAAGCCGCTGCTGATAAAAAAGCTGCAGCTGAGAAGGCCGCTGCCGATAAGAAAGCCGCGGCTGAAAAAGCGGCTGCGAAAAAAGCTGCCGCCGCTGAAAAAGCCGCCGCTGCTGCCGGTGTTGACGATCTGTTGGGCGACCTGAGTTCAGGTAAGAATGCGCCGAAAACTGGCGGTGGTGCAAAAGGAAACAACGCAGCGCCGACGGGAAGTGGTAACACTAAGAGTAACGGTGCTACTGGCGCTGAGATCAATGACTATAAGAACCAGATAGCTGCGGCTATATCCAGCAGGCTTAACGATAAATCACTGTATACCGGGAAAACGTGCAGGCTGCATATTAAGCTGGCTCCTGACGGTTTGGTGAAGAGCGTTGAGTCAGAAGGTGGGGATGAAGCATTATGCCAGGCCGCGCTTGTGGCGGTTAACCAGGCCAAATTGCCTAAGCCACCTACTCAGGCTGTCTACGAGGTATTTAAAGATGCCTCGCTGAACTTTAAGCCATAAGCAGAGCGGTAACGGTACCCCCGTTAACGGGTTCTGATAGTTTTGTGTATATGAGTTTGTTAACCTTCTGCTAAATTATCCAGGACTTATTGTTCGGATAAGGGAGATATGATGAAGCAGGCATTACGATTAGCTTTTGGTTTTTTAGTACTGTTAACTGCAACAGTACATGCAACGGTCAGCATCGATATTACTGACTGGAACGACTCGGCACGCCCAATCGGTGTTGTTCCGTTCCAGTGGGCCGGTCCTGGCGCTGCACCTGAAGATGCCGGTGGCATCGTGGCGGCTGACCTGCGTAACAGCGGTAAATTCAACCCGTTAGATCGTTCTCGTCTGCCTCAGCAGCCGGGTAGCGCGCAGGAAGTCCAGCCTGCGGCATGGTCTGCACTGGGTATTGATGCCGTGGTTGTGGGTCAGGTTACTCCTAACCCGGACGGTTCTTACAACGTGGCCTGGCAGCTGGTTGATACCGGCGGTGCACCAGGTACCGTTCTGGCACAGAACTCTTACAAGGTCACTAAACAGTACCTGCGCTATGCGGCACACGCCGCCAGCGATGGGGTATTCGAAAAACTGACCGGCATCAAAGGTGCATTCCGTACACGTATTGCTTATGTGGTCCAGACCAACGGTGGTCAGTTCCCGTATGAGCTGCGCGTATCTGACTACGATGGCTACAACCAGTTCCTGGTGAAACGTTCTTCCCAGCCTCTGATGTCTCCAGCCTGGTCTCCGGATGGCTCTAAGCTGGCCTACGTAACCTTCGAAAGCGGACGTTCTGCGCTGGTTATCCAGACGCTGGCCAACGGTGCTGTTCGTCAGGTGGCGTCATTCCCTCGTCACAACGGTGCGCCTTCGTTCTCTCCGGACGGGTCTAAACTGGCCTTTGCGCTGTCTAAAACCGGTAGCCTGAACCTCTACGTGATGGACATTGGCTCTGGCCAGATCCGTCAGGTGACCGATGGTCGTAGCAACAACACCGAACCATCATGGTTCCCGGACAGTCAAAACCTGGCATTTACCTCTGACCAGGCTGGCCGTCCACAAATCTATAAAGTGAACATTAACGGCGGTGCTCCGCAGCGTATTTCCTGGGAAGGTTCTCAGAACCAGAACTCAGACGTGAGCAGCGACGGTAAATTTATGGTAATGGTGAGCTCCAACGGTGGGCAGCAGCACATTGCCAAACAAGATCTGGTAGCGGGTGGCGTTCAAGTTCTGTCGTCAACGTTCCTGGATGAAACGCCAAGTCTGGCACCTAACGGCACTATGGTAATCTACAGCTCTTCTCAGGGGATGGGATCTGTGCTGAATCTGGTTTCTACAGATGGGCGTTTCAAAGCGCGTATTCCGGCAACTGATGGACAGGTAAAATCACCTGCCTGGTCGCCGTATCTGTAAATAATAATTAATTGATTACTAAAGGAATCATAGAAATGCAACTGAACAAAGTGCTGAAGGGGCTGATGATCGCTCTGCCTGTAATGGCAATCGCAGCGTGTTCTTCTAACAAGAACGCCAGCAATGACCAGAGCGGCGAAGGCATGATGGGTGCCGGCACCGGTATGGACGCGAACGGCAATGGCAACATGTCTTCTGAAGAGCAAGCGCGTCTTCAGATGCAGCAGCTGCAGCAGAACAACATCGTTTACTTCGATCTGGATAAATACGACATCCGTTCTGACTTCGCTGCGATGCTGGACGCTCACGCTAACTTCCTGCGTAGCAACCCATCTTACAAAGTCACCGTAGAAGGTCACGCGGACGAACGTGGTACTCCAGAGTACAACATCTCCCTGGGTGAACGTCGTGCTAACGCTGTTAAAATGTACCTGCAGGGTAAAGGCGTTTCTGCTGACCAGATCTCCATCGTTTCTTACGGTAAAGAAAAACCTGCAGTACTGGGTCACGACGAAGCGGCTTACTCCAAAAACCGTCGTGCCGTACTGGTTTACTAAGAGAATTGCATGAGCAGTAACTTCAGACATCATCTGTTGAGTCTGTCGTTACTGGTTGGAATAGCGGCCCCCTGGGCCGCTTTTGCTCAGGCACCAATCAGTAGTGTCGGCTCAGGCTCGGTAGAAGACCGGGTCACCCAACTCGAGCGTATTTCTAACGCTCACAGCCAGCTTTTAACCCAACTCCAGCAACAACTTTCTGATAACCAAAGCGATATTGACTCTCTCCGCGGACAGATTCAGGAAAGCCAGTATCAGCTTAACCAGGTTGTGGAACGTCAAAAGCAAATCTTGTTGCAGATAGATAGCCTGAGCAGCGGTGGTGGTGCAGCACAAGCACAGCCAGCAGCAGGCGATCAGAGTGGTGCGGCGACATCTGCACCGGCAGCGGATGCATCTGCTTCAGCAGGCGCGCCTGTACAGAGCGGTGACGCGAATACGGATTACAACGCTGCCATTGCCCTGGTGCAGGATCAATCTCGTCAGGATGAGGCGCTTGCTGCGTTTCAGAGCTTCGTTAAGAAATACCCTGATTCCACTTATCAGCCAAATGCGAATTACTGGCTCGGTCAGCTGAATTACAACAAGGGTAAAAAGGACGATGCGGCGTTTTATTTTGCCTCCGTGGTGAAAAACTACCCGAAATCGCCAAAAGCGCCTGATGCGATGTACAAAGTGGGCGTTATCATGCAGGACAAAGGCGACACTGCGAAAGCCAAAGCGGTTTATCAGCAGGTGGTTGCAAAATTCCCGGGCACCGAAGGTGCTAAGCAGGCGCAAAAACGTCTGAATTCGATGGGATGATTATCGCATGACCAGAAATCGCGTTATTTCTGGTCGTGCAGCATGATTACTAAGCAGTTAAGTGATCTTCATCGAAATTTTTGTTGCGCTGAATTCTTAAATCAGTAATATATGCCGCCGTTGCCACGGGATATCAAACAACGTGAAAACAGCGTAAAAGTGGGTCGTTAGCTCAGTTGGTAGAGCAGTTGACTTTTAATCAATTGGTCGCAGGTTCGAATCCTGCACGACCCACCACTTAACGCAATACCGGCAGTACAGAGTGGGTGATTAGCTCAGTTGGTAGAGCATCTCCTTTACACGGAGGGGGTCGGCGGTTCGAGCCCGTCATCACCCACCACTCGGGTCGTTAGCTCAGTTGGTAGAGCAGTTGACTTTTAATCAATTGGTCGCAGGTTCGAATCCTGCACGACCCACCACTTAAAAGTGGTACCGAGTAAAAAATCTTCGAAGTCAGCACCCGAATGGGTCGTTAGCTCAGTTGGTAGAGCAGTTGACTTTTAATCAATTGGTCGCAGGTTCGAATCCTGCACGACCCACCACTTCGAAGAAAAAAATCCCGCAAGGGGTCGTTAGCTCAGTTGGTAGAGCAGTTGACTTTTAATCAATTGGTCGCAGGTTCGAATCCTGCACGACCCACCAGTGTAGAAAGGCGCCCTAAAGGCGCCTTTTTGCTATCTGAAGTTTCAGAATCCTCTCCTGTAGGTCGGGTAAGGCGAAGCCGCCACCCGACAAATGCTATGTGTACCTATACCCGGTGACTTTTCTTCTCAAATTCGCTATATTGTTTAGTATACAAAACACAATTGCCGTGCGTTTTGCTATGTAAGGCAAAAGAAAGGCAATATTGTTAAGCCAGTAAAACGAGAAGCCATAATGAGCGTGATGTTTGATCCTGAAGCCGCAATCTATCCGTTTCCGCCAAAACCTGTCCCGCTGAGCCAGGATGAAAAGCAATTCTACCGCGAGAAGATCAAGCGTCTTCTTAAAGAGCGAGATGCGGTGATGGTGGCCCATTACTATACCGATCCGGAAATTCAGCAGCTGGCGGAAGAGACCGGCGGCTGTATTTCTGACTCACTGGAGATGGCGCGCTTCGGTGCAAGACATCCGGCTTCCACGCTACTGGTCGCAGGCGTGCGCTTTATGGGCGAAACGGCAAAGATCCTCAGCCCTGAAAAAACCATTCTGATGCCAACGCTTAATGCGGAGTGTTCACTGGATCTCGGCTGCCCGATTGACGAATTCACCGCGTTCTGCGATGCCCATCCTGACCGGACCGTGGTGGTTTATGCCAACACCTCCGCGGCGGTAAAAGCGCGGGCAGACTGGGTGGTCACGTCAAGCATCGCCGTTGAATTGATTGAACACCTGGACAGTATGGGTGAGAAAATTATCTGGGCGCCTGACCGCCATCTCGGAAATTATGTCCAGAAGCAGACGGGGGCTGACGTCCTCTGCTGGCAGGGCGCCTGCATTGTGCACGACGAATTCAAGACTCAGGCGCTGGCCCGCATGAAGGCGCTTTATCCTGACGCCGCCATTCTTGTTCACCCTGAATCACCGCAGTCGATTGTCGACATGGCGGATGCCGTGGGTTCAACCAGCCAGCTTATTAACGCTGCCAGAACGTTGCCTAACAGGCAGCTTATCGTGGCGACCGATCGCGGTATCTTCTACAAGATGCAGCAGGCGGTGCCAGAAAAAGAGCTTCTCGAAGCGCCAACGGCAGGCGAGGGGGCAACGTGCCGCAGCTGCGCACACTGCCCGTGGATGGCAATGAACGGCCTGAAGGCCATTGCCGAAGGGCTTGAGACCGGCGGTGCAGCGCATGAAATTCATGTGGATGCTGCTCTGCGTGAAGGTGCGTTAATTCCGCTTAACCGCATGCTGGATTTTGCGGCTACACTACGTACTTAATTCAATACGCCCAGGGGAAAAGATGGATTTTTTTAGCACACAGAACATTCTGGTTCATATACCGATTGGTGCAGGTGGCTATGACCTGTCATGGATTGAGGCCGTTGGCACGCTGGCGGGATTACTGTGTATCTGGCTCGCCAGCCTGGAGAAGATCAGCAACTACGCGTTCGGGCTCATTAACGTCACGTTGTTTGCGATTATCTTCTTCCAGATCCAGCTCTATGCCAGCCTGCTTTTGCAGCTGTTCTTCTTTGCCGCCAATATTTACGGCTGGTACGCGTGGTCGCGTCAGAACAGCCAGCAGGAGGCCGAGCTTCAAATCCGCTGGCTGCCGTTGCCAAAAGCCATCGCCTGGCTTGCCGCCTGCGTGGTGGCCATTGGTTTAATGACCGTCTATATCAACCCGGTGTTTGCGTTCCTGACCCGCGTTGCCGTTACGGTCATGTCCGGTATCGGCCTGAATGTGACGATGCCGGAGCTCCAGCCGGATGCCTTCCCGTTCTGGGATTCCTGCATGATGGTACTGTCGATTGCGGCAATGATCCTGATGACCCGCAAATACGTTGAGAACTGGCTGCTGTGGGTCATCATTAACGTTATCAGCGTGGTGATTTTTGCTCTGCAGGGCGTCTATGCCATGTCGCTGGAATATCTGCTTCTGACCTTCATCGCGCTGAACGGTAGCCGGATGTGGATTAACAGCGCGCGTGAGCGTGGCTCTCACGCGCTTTCCAGCTAGTGGTGATGATGATGTGAATGGCCGGACTGCGCCTCGTTAAGGTGGCAGTCCGGCCCGTTACAGGGCTGATACTCCATCTGGATGGTGGCGTGGCCAATTTCGTAATGATGTTCAAGGAAGTGCTGGATGCGTTCAAGCAGCGCATCGTGGTCGTGCGGCGGAATGACCTGGACGTGTAACGTCATGACCGGTTTCTCCCCTACCAGCCAGACGTGAACATGATGGACGTTGCGGACTTCCGGGACAGAACGGCGCAGGTTGCGCTTCAGCTCGTCGATATCCAGGGAGGCCGGAGCCCCTTCAAGCAGTTCATTGACGCTCTCCTTCAGCAGCCGCCAGGCGCTGCGCAACACCAGACACGATACCAGCACGGACAGAATCGGATCGACAGGCGTCCAGCCAGTATAAAGGATCACCAGTGCGGCCACGATCGCCCCGACTGAACCGAGCAAATCGCCCAGCACGTGCAGGGCGGCCGCCCGCACGTTGAGGTTCTTCTCCCCGCTGCCGCGGTGCAAAATCCAGAATGCCAGAATATTCGCCACCAGCCCTGCCACGGCAATCACCATCATTGTCGCCCCGGCAATCGGCTGAGGGTGCCTGAAGCGCTGTACGGCCTCCCAGACGATAAGAACGGTAATAACCACCAGAGCAATGGCGTTAACAAACGCGGCAAGGGTGGTCAGCCTCAGCCAGCCGAAGGTATGGCGCGCATTTGGAGGGCGACGAGCAAACTGGACGGCCAGCAGAGCGAAGAGCAGCGCTGCTGCATCTGTCAGCATATGTCCGGCATCAGCCAGAAGCGCCAGAGAGCCGGAAACCAGCCCGCCAATGACTTCGATGACCATAAACGTTGCCGTGACGCCAAAGGCCAGCATCAGTCTTTTTGCGTTGTCGTTGCCCGGGGTATGTGAGTGTGAATGGGTGTGCGCCATGTCTGCTTTCCTGATTTATTATTGTTTTTAGTGTAGCGTTTTTAATGGGTTGCTCCAAAAAGAAAGGAGAGCCTGAGCTCTCCTTTTTCTTTCGATCGCAACGGATTATTGGGTCGTGCCATCGGTTTTGGTATTGGCATCATCGCCCACTTTGTCATTCGCGTCCGGGCAACGGCCGTCTTTACACATCGTGTTTTTGTGAACCTCATCCTTGCTCATATTGTCATGATTCATGGTGCCAGAGTCGGTACCATTAGGGTGAAGCATCGTGCCGCCGGTGTTCGTGTTCCCGGTATTAATTTGGCTATTATCGACATTGTTCGGGGCGACATTCTGTTTGGCATCAGGGGCCACCTGGCCTGCTGACGCAGCCGCGTTAGCATCGCCATTACCCGATGAGCTCGTTTCCGCAGCAAGGACGCTGCCGCTTGCCAGGGTGAGTGTGGCAGTCAGGAAGAGGGTTGCCAGTTTTGTCATTTTCATCATGGTGCTCCTGTTCTTGTCGTTACGCTGGATAACATTCTCCAACAGTGCATCTTTTTCAGAGGCGAAAGATCCCGCCTTACCGACTTACGTCAGTAGGGAATCGCGTTTAAGCGTGTAAAAATGGTTGTTACAGTTAAAAAGCTTAGGTGAGATCTCGTTTTTCGCTATTTTGTGGCGATTTTTAGGCTAATTCCAGGAATTATCTGCGTGAAGTGTAAAACCGTGTTTACACTTCCTGGTCGACAAGATAGATTGAAAGGATTGCTTTCATTACTAAAGATATGGCAGAGCTGGAAAGAAAATGAATTATCAGAACGACGATTTACGTATTAAAGAGATCAATGAGTTATTACCTCCTGTAGCACTCCTTGAGAAATTCCCCGCCACTGAAAATGCCGCAAACACGGTTTCTCATGCTCGTAAAGCGATCCATAAGATCCTGAAAGGTAATGACGATCGTCTTCTGGTGGTCATTGGTCCGTGCTCTATCCACGACCCGGCAGCCGCGAAAGAGTACGCAGCCCGTCTGCTCACCCTGCGTGAAGAACTGAAAGGCGAGCTGGAAATCGTGATGCGCGTGTACTTTGAAAAACCGCGTACCACCGTGGGCTGGAAAGGGCTGATTAACGATCCGCATATGGATAACAGCTTCCAGATCAACGACGGTCTGCGCATCGCGCGCAAGCTGCTGCTGGAGATTAACGACAGCGGACTGCCCGCCGCGGGTGAGTTCCTGGACATGATTACGCCACAATACCTGGCAGACCTGATGAGCTGGGGCGCAATAGGTGCCCGCACCACGGAATCTCAGGTTCACCGCGAGCTGGCTTCCGGCCTCTCTTGCCCGGTTGGTTTTAAAAACGGCACGGATGGCACGATAAAGGTAGCTATTGATGCCATCAATGCTGCTGGCGCACCGCACTGCTTCCTGTCGGTGACTAAATGGGGTCATTCCGCCATCGTTAACACTAGCGGCAACGGCGACTGCCATATCATTTTGCGCGGCGGCAAAGAGCCAAACTACAGTGCAAAACATGTCGCAGAAGTGAAGGTCGGGCTGGAAAAAGCCGGGCTGCCACCGCAGGTGATGATCGATTTCAGCCATGCCAACTCCAGCAAGCAGTTCAAAAAGCAGATGGAAGTGGGGGCAGACGTTTGTCAGCAGATTGCCGGCGGTGAGAAGGCGGTGATTGGCGTGATGATCGAAAGCCATCTGGTTGAAGGTAACCAGAACCTGGAAGGCAGCGAACCACTGGTCTACGGTAAGAGCGTCACGGATGCCTGTATCGGCTGGGACGATACCGACACGATTCTGCGTCAGCTGGCGAACGCGGTAAAAGCGCGTCGCGGTTAATGCGGATGCAGAAATAAAAAAGCGCGGAAGGCTCCGCGCTTTTTTTATGTCTTGCGAAAATTACTTCGCTTTACCCTGGTTCGCGACAGCCGCTGCTTTCGCCGCGATTTCTTCCGCGTTACCCAGATAGTAATGTTTGATTGGCTTGAAGTTTTCGTCGAACTCATACACCAGCGGTACGCCAGTTGGGATGTTCAGCTCGAGGATCTCGTCTTCACCCATGTTGTCCAGGTATTTCACCAGCGCACGCAGGGAGTTACCGTGAGCAGCGACGATCACGCGCTCGCCGCTTTTCAGGCGTGGCAGAATGGTTTCGTTCCAGTAAGGCACAACGCGGTCGATGGTCAGCGCCAGGCTTTCGGTGGTTGGCAGCTCAGCATCGGTTAGTTTCGCGTAGCGTGGGTCGTGGCCCGGGTAACGCTCGTCATCTTTGGTCAGCTCCGGTGGCGTAATTGCGAAACCGCGGCGCCACTGTTTAACCTGCTCGTCACCGTATTTCTCAGCGGTTTCTGCTTTGTTCAGACCCTGCAGCGCACCGTAGTGACGCTCGTTCAGTTTCCAGGACTTCTCAACCGGCAGCCAGGCCTGATCCAGTTCGTCGAGAACGTTCCACAGAGTGTGGATGGCACGTTTCAGCACAGAGGTGTAAGCAAAATCAAAGCTGAAGCCTTCTTCCTTCAGCAGTTTACCTGCTGCTTTTGCTTCGCTTACGCCTTTCTCGGACAGATCAACGTCGTACCAACCGGTAAAGCGGTTTTCGTTGTTCCACTGGCTTTCGCCGTGACGCACCAGAACCAGCTTAGTAATAGCCATCTCTTACTCCTCAAGCATTTGTAGAATGATAACAATTCTCATTATATTGCCGTGGTCGTGCCACCAGCAACGCTTAACCCTAACCATAGCGAAAATAGTCTCTGAGTGTAAGATGCTTGTGAATCCAGGGTTATGATTTTGTCTGCGATCGGCGCTATTTTCAGCAAAGCGGGCAGAAAAAAGCCCTCCAATGGGAGGGCTGAAAATCAATGCGGAATAAAATGGTATTCCGTCACGCTCACGTACTCTTCACCCGGGCGCAGCACGCAGTCTGGCTGCGGCCATTCCGGATGGTTCGGGCTGTCCGGCAGGAACTCGCTCTCCAGCGCCAGGCCTTGCCAGTCGCTGTACTCATCGTGTTCGCGCGCCGTCGTGCCGCCAAGGTAGTTGCCCGAGTAGAACTGCAGGGCAGGGGCGGTGGTATATACCGTCATCTGCAGCTTCTCATCCGCAGACCAGACCTGTGCGGCAGGCTGTTTCACATCGCCTTTTGCCTGCAGCAGGAAAGCGTGGTCGTAACCTTTCACCTTGCGCTGATCGTCATCACTCAGGAAATCCTGGGCGATGGTTTTCGCGCTGCGGAAGTCAAAGCTGGTGCCGCTCACGGATTTCAGGCCCTGATACGGAATGCCCGTCTCGTCAACCGGCAAATAGTCATCCGCAAGGATTTGCAGCGTGTGGTTACGTACGTCGCACTGGTTACCGTCCAGATTGAAGTACGCGTGATTGGTCATATTAACCGGACATGGCTTGTCGACCGTCGCACGGTATTCAATGGCGATACGGTTGTCGTCGGTAAGCGTAAAGCGTGCGGAGGCGATAAGATTTCCCGGGAATCCCTGGTCGCCATCAAGCGAATCCAGTGAGAACAGCGCTTCGCCGTCGTTTTGACGGACAATTTTCCAGCGGCGTTTATCAAAGCCTTCCGGGCCGCCGTGCAGCTGGTTCTCACCCTGGCTTGGGAGCAGGGCGTAATGCACACCGTCGAGCTCAAAGCGGCTTTTCGCGATGCGGTTAGCATAGCGGCCTACGGACGCGCCCAGATAGGCGGACTGATTGATATACTGCTCAGGCGAGGCGCAGCCGAGAAGGGTTTCGCGTACGCTGCCATCCGGCATGGGAACGCGGGCGGAAAGCAGCGTGGCTCCCCAGTCCATCAGCGTAACCACCATCCCTGCGCTGTTGCGCAGGGTTAACAGGCGATACGGCAAACCATCCGGTGCGAGGGTAGGTGTTTCATTTAGCACTGTCCGGCTCCTTGTGATGCTTTACACACGTAGAAGGTTTCTTTTATTCCCGTTTTCGCTTCGTACTGTTTTTCTACCGCCTGCTGGACGGCGGGTACAAGTTCTTCCGGCACCAGGGCAACGATGCAGCCCCCGAAGCCGCCGCCGGTCATGCGCACGCCGCCTTTGTCGCCGATGGTGGCTTTGATGATGTCCACCAGGGTGTCGATCTGCGGAACGGTGATTTCAAAATCGTCGCGCATCGAGGCATGTGATTCCGCCATCAGTTCACCCATACGTTTCAGGTCGCCTTTCGCCAGTACGGACGCAGCCTCAACGGTACGGGCGTTCTCTGTCAGTACGTGACGAACGCGTTTGGCAACGACCGGATCCAGCTCGTGTGCCACCTTATTGAACTCATTAAGCGTCACGTCGCGCAGGGCAGGCTGCTGGAAGAAGCGAGCGCCCGTTTCGCATTGTTCGCGGCGCGTGTTGTATTCGCTGCCTACCAGCGTGCGTTTGAAGTTGCTGTTGACGATCACGACAGCCGCGCCCTTCGGCAGAGGAACGGCCTTGGTGCCAAGTGAACGGCAGTCGATCAGCAGAGCGTGTTCTTTTTTGCCCAGCGCCGAGATCAGCTGATCCATGATGCCGCAGTTACAGCCCACGAACTGGTTTTCTGCTTCCTGGCCGTTCAGCGCAATTTGCGCGCCGTCCAGCGGCAGGTGATAAAGCTGCTGGAAGACGGTGCCCACGGCGACTTCAAGAGACGCAGAGGAGCTTAAGCCCGCACCCTGCGGCACGTTGCCGCTGATAACTAAATCCGCGCCGCCAAAGTTCTTGTTACGCTTCTGCAGATGCTTCACTACGCCGCGCACGTAGTTAGACCACTGCTGGCTGTCGTGCGTCACGATCGGCGCATCGAGGGAAAACTCGTCCGTCTCATCACCGTAATCCGCGGCAATCACGCGGACTTTACGGTCGTCGCGCTTCGCGCAGCTGATGACCGTCTGGTAATCAATGGCGCAGGGCAGAACAAAGCCGTCGTTGTAGTCGGTGTGTTCACCAATCAGGTTGACGCGGCCAGGCGCCTGGATAACATGGGTGGCAGGGTAGCCAAATTTTTCAGCAAACAGGGATTGTGTTTTATCTTTCAGACTCATTTTTAGACTCCTGATTCGCGATAGTGGACGTCGCTAACGGCGCGCAGACGTTCTGCCGCCTGTTCCGCCGTCAGGTCACGCTGGGTTTCCGCCAGCATTTCATAGCCCACCATAAATTTACGCACCGTCGCAGAGCGCAGCAGCGGCGGATAGAAATGGGCGTGCAGCTGCCAGTGCTGATTCTCTTCCCCGTTAAACGGTGCGCCGTGCCAGCCCATTGAGTATGGGAAGGAGCACTGGAACAGGTTGTCATAACGGCTGGTCAGCTTTTTCAGCGCCAGAGCAAGGTCGTCGCGCTGCGCGTCGCTGAGATCGGTGATGCGCTGTACGTGCGCTTTCGGCAGCAGCAGCGTTTCAAACGGCCAGGCTGCCCAGTAAGGCACGACGGCCAGCCAGTGTTCGGTTTCCACCACGGTGCGGCTACCGTCGGCCAGCTCGCGGCGGGTGTAATCGACCAGCATTGGGGAACCGTTTTCCGCGTAATACGCTTTTTGCAAGCGGTCTTCACGCTCGGCTTCGTTGGGCAGGAAGCTGTTCGCCCAAATCTGACCGTGCGGATGCGGGTTGGAGCAGCCCATGGCCGCGCCTTTGTTTTCAAAGACCTGCACCCACGGGTACGTTTCGCCCAGCTCTGCGGTTTGCGTCTGCCAGGTGCTCACCACCTCTTTCAGCGCTTCAACGCTCAGCTCCGGCAGCGTTTTGCTGTGGTCGGGCGAGAAGCAGATCACGCGGCTGGTACCGCGCGCGCTTTCGCAGCGCATCAGCGGATCGTGGCTTTCCGGTGCGTCCGGGGTGTCGGTCATCAGAGCAGCGAAATCGTTGGTGAAAACAAAGGTGCCTTTGTAATCCGGGTTTTTATCTCCCGTCACGCGCGTATTGCCCGGACACAGGAAGCAGTCCGGGTCGTGCTGCGGCAGCGTTTGTTTCGCAGGCGTTTCCTGCGCCCCCTGCCAGGGGCGCTTGGCGCGATGCGGAGAAACCAAAATCCATTGCCCGCTTAACGGGTTAAAACGACGATGCGGGTGATCGACGGGATTAAACGAAGTCATGACGGATCCTTAGTCCGGATAACCCTGTGGATGGCGCGACTGCCAGTGCCAGGTATCCTGTGCCATTTCATCAAGCGTGCGGGTAACACGCCAGTTAAGCTCTTTATCGGCTTTGGAGGCATCGGCCCAGTACGCCGGGAGATCGCCTTCACGGCGCGGAGCAAAGTGGTAGTTCACCGGCTTGCCGCAGGCTTTGCTGAAGGCGTTAACCACATCCAGCACGCTACTGCCGACCCCGGCACCGAGGTTGTAAATATGCACGCCCGGCTTGTTGGCCAGCTGCTGCATCGCCGCAACGTGGCCGTCGGCCAGATCCATCACGTGGATGTAGTCGCGCACGCCGGTACCGTCTTCGGTTGGGTAGTCGTTACCAAAAATCGCCAGCGAGTCGCGGCGGCCCACGGCAACCTGGGCGATATACGGCATCAGGTTATTTGGAATGCCCTGCGGGTCTTCACCCATATCGCCAGACGGATGAGCGCCGACCGGGTTGAAGTAGCGCAGCAGGGCGATGCTCCACTCCGGCTGTGCTTTTTGCAGGTCGGCCAGGATCTGTTCCACCATCAGTTTGCTCTTGCCATACGGGCTTTGCGGCGTACCGGTAGGGAAGCTCTCAACGTAAGGAATTTTGGGCTGATCGCCGTAGACGGTGGCGGACGAGCTGAAGATGAAGTTTTTGACGTTGGCCGCACGCATGGCGGAGATGAGACGCAGCGTACCGTTGACGTTGTTGTCGTAATACTCGAGCGGTTTTGCAACGGATTCACCGACGGCTTTCAGGCCGGCGAAGTGGATCACCGCTTCAATGGCGTGGTCGTGAAGGATCTCGGTCATCAGCGCTTCGTTGCGGATGTCGCCTTCCACGAAGGTAGGTTGTTTACCGCCAAGACGCTCAATCACAGGCAGCACGCTGCGCTTACTGTTGCACAGGTTATCAAGGATGATGACATCATGGCCGTTTTGCAGCAGCTGCACGCAGGTATGACTACCTATGTAACCGCTACCACCTGTTACCAGAACTCGCATATTTAGCTCCATTGGGCTTATGGTATGTAATAACCATAGCATAACAGAGACGCGAAAAGTGTGACATGGGATAAAATAGTGGAATCGTTTACACTGATTTTAAAATCCGATTTTCAACCGCAATGGGGCATTGTAGATCAATGGGATAGAGATGTCTTAGTGCAGGTTATCTGAAAAACGGAGGGCGTGGCCCTCCGGGGATTAATCGATTTTGCTTTGCAGATAATGATAGTGTTCACCGTCCGGAACAAACTCCAGGCGATGGGTGATGCAGGAGGGGGCATCTTCGGCGTGGTGTGAAACAAACAGCAGCTGCGTTTCGCCTTCGCCAATCAGCACATCGACAAAGCGGCGGATCAGCTGGCGGTTTAGCGGATCCAGTCCCTGCAGCGGTTCATCCAGAATGAGCAGCGTAGGATGTTTCACCAGCGCGCGGACGATAAGCGCCAGGCGCTGCTGCCCCCACGACAGGCTATGAAACGGCGCGTCAGCGACCCGGTTGTCCATGCCGAGTATATCCAGCCACTGCTGGACCAGCTTGTGCTGTTTGTCCGACACCGCCTGATAAATACCGATGGAATCAAAATAGCCGGAAAGGATCGCGTTGCGTACCGTGGTACTGACCCGGTAGTCCAGATGCAGGCTGCTGCTGACGTAGCCAATGTGCTTTTTGATATCCCAGATGGTTTCGCCGCTGCCGCGACGCCGGCCAAACAGCGTGAGATCGTTGCTGTAGCCCTGTGGGTGATCGCCGGTTATCAGGCTCAGCAGCGTTGATTTTCCCGCGCCGTTGGGGCCGACAATCTGCCAGTGCTCGCCAGGATTGACCGTCCAGCTGAGGTGGTTAAGGATCGGGCGATCGTCATAAGAGACCACCCCATCGCGCAGCACGATGCGCGGCTGGTGGGGATCAAGCGCGTGGCGGGCCGAAGGGGCGTCGGGTTCCGGAAGGGTAATACCGTCAAGCCGTTCGCTATGGGCGAGCTGGGCAATGAGCGCCTGACTCAGCAGCGCCGATTTTTCACCGGTCTCGGTCAGATTACAGTCGGCCAGTACGCCTGCGTGCTGGATAAAATCCGGAATTTCATCAAAACGGTTAAGCACCAGCACGAGGGTATAGCCCTGCTGGTTAAGCGACTCCAGCAGGGACGCCAGCTGCGCACGGGACTGCACGTCCAGCCCGTCGAACGGTTCGTCGAGGATCAGCAGCTCAGGCTCGCTCATCAGCGCCTGACAAAGCAGCGTTTTTCGCGTCTCGCCGGTAGAAAGGTATTTAAAGCGCCGGTCCAGCAGGGCGGTGATGCCGAACCGTTCTGCCAGGCGCTGACAGCGGGCGGGATCCTTCACTTCATCCTGAATAATTTCCGCCGTCGTGCGGCCAGTATCTTCTTCACCAGGGCTGAGTAAATCGGTGTTGTTGCGCTGCCACTCGTCGCTGACCAGCTTTTGTAGCTGTTCAAATGACAGACGCGTCAGGCGCGTAAAGTGATTTTGATATTCACCCTTAAGGAGAGTGAGCTCGCCGGCCAGCGCGCGGGCCAGCGCAGATTTACCGCTGCCGTTAGTGCCGACAAACGCCCAGCTTTCACCCGCGCGTAGCGTCAAATCAGCAATCGTCAGCGTTCGGGTATCGCTAAGACGAAACGTGCCTTGCGAAATATGCAATGATGACATGATTTATCCCTGTTTTTGCAGCAATAGATATCAGGGATACGCACTGTTGGTGCGATTGTCAATGCGCTCAGCACAATGTGGCGATAATCACCCGGTCTGCGTTGAACCAGGCGGTGACGACAGCACCTTCTTCTAAATCCTCTGCCTCGCTGAGTGGGACCGTCGCGCAAAGCCGTTGCCCGTCTGCCAGGGTCATCAGCACTTCGCACTGCTCCTTGCCGCGTTCGATATGGCTGATTGCGCCCTGTAGCTGGTTATCTGCTGCCTTTACCTCGTTGGGATGGCGCGTGATATTGACCCACGGCGCTTTCAGCAGCACCAGCACCTCTTTACCTTCATCCAGCTCAAGCCGTTCTGCGCTTTGTGCCGTTATCGCGGCTTTCAGACGGGTGGTGCCATCGGCAAGCAGGATCTCAATATGCTGCTGTACCTGGAGATTATCGCGCGCCGTCACCGTACCAAACCACTGATTGCGGGCGCTGGTTTGCAACGAGAAGCGGGAAATGGCAGCCAGCAAGCTGTCCAGCGGCACGTTATCGTCATCGCTTAACGCATCGAACGCTTTTTGCTGGATCTGGCCCAGGAGATCGTAAAGCTGAATCAGGCGCTGGCCATAGCGCGTTACGATTGCGCCACCGCCGCCTTTGCCGCCTGTGGCTCTGTCTACCAGCGGTTGCTCGCTCAGGGTGTTCATGTCGTTGATGGCATCCCAGGCGCTTTTATAGCTAATCCCGGCATTTTTCGCCCCCTGGCTAATCGAGCCCGTTTGTTCTATTTGTTTAAGCAGGGCGATACGTCGCGGATCGGCGAAAAGCTTTTGCTGAAGTCTGAGAGTGAGGAGAATTTCGGCCTGCATAACAGTATCCTGGCAAAAAGAGTATTGTGACCCAAATGGTGCAGGGCGCAAAGGGTACCGCACAAAAGGGGATGTTTTTCTCACTTGAAAGGGTAGAATAAGCCGTTCACAATATCTGGAGAAAACCATGTTAGAGTTGTTGAAAAGTCTGGTATTCGCCGTGATCATGGTACCAGTAGTGATGGCCATCATCCTCGGTGCCATCTACGGCCTGGGTGAAGTGTTCAACGTCTTTTCGAACATTGGTCACCGAGACCAGGCTAAAAAGCAGCATTGATTCCCCACAAAACGCCCGGCTTGTCCGGGCGTTTTGCTCTCAAGATTTTCTCACTTTCGCCGATATCATTTAACGCAACACCCGGTTTACCCCTTGAGCGGTACGATTAAACGCTGGGATCTCCCTGTCGTTACCGTTATATTAATATGTATATAACGCTACTCACAGGAGTTACAAATGGCACGTACATGGGTACGCCTTTTCGCAGGGGCAACGCTGACGCTTTCACTTACCGGCCACGCGCTGGCGGACGACGGTAAAATTACGGTCTTTGCGGCGGCGTCGCTGACCAACGCAATGCAGGATATCGCGGCAGCGTATAAAAAAGAGAAAAACGTCGAGGTGGTCTCCTCGTTTGCCTCTTCCTCTACGCTGGCGCGTCAGATAGAAGCGGGCGCACCGGCGGATCTGTTCATTTCGGCTGACCAGAAGTGGATGGATTACGCGGTGGAGAAGAAATCGATGGATGCGGCAACCCGCGAAACGCTGCTGGGCAATAGCCTGGTCGTCGTGGCGCCAAAAGCCAGCGCGCAGGCCGACTTCACCATCAACAAAGAGACAAACTGGACCCGCCTTCTGAACGGCGGCCGTCTGGCGGTGGGAGACCCGGAGCACGTTCCGGCCGGGATTTACGCTAAAGAAGCGCTGCAAAAGCTGGGCGCGTGGGAGACCTTGTCGCCGAAGCTGGCGCCGGCGGAAGACGTTCGCGGCGCGCTGGCGCTGGTGGAGCGCAATGAAGCCCCGCTGGGCATTGTGTATGGCTCTGATGCTGTTGCCAGCAAGGGGGTTAAAGTAGTCGCAACCTTCCCGGAAGACTCCCACAAGAAAGTGGAATACCCTGTTGCGATTGTTGATGGACATAATAATGCGACCGTAACGGCCTTCCGTGATTACCTGAAGGGCCCACAAGCGTCCGCAATCTTTAAACGTTATGGATTTACGACTCACTGATGATATTGACCGATCCTGAATGGCAGGCTGTTCTGCTGAGCCTGAAAGTCTCTTCCCTGGCGGTTGCGCTGAGCCTGCCCTTTGGGATCTTCTTTGCCTGGCTGCTGGTGCGCTGTCGTTTTCCCGGCAAAGCGCTGCTCGACAGCGTGCTTCATCTTCCGCTTGTGTTGCCGCCCGTGGTGGTCGGCTATCTGTTGCTGATTTCGATGGGGCGACGCGGTTTTATCGGCGAGAAGCTGTACGACTGGTTTGGGCTGACGTTTGCGTTTAGCTGGCGCGGTGCGGTACTGGCGGCGGCGGTGATGTCATTCCCGCTGATGGTGAGGGCGATCCGCCTCGCGCTGGAAGGCGTGGATATGAAGCTTGAGCAGGCGGCCCGCACGCTGGGCGCCGGTCGCTGGCGCGTCTTTTTCACCATCACGCTTCCGCTGACGCTGCCGGGCATTATTGTCGGCACGGTGCTGGCCTTCGCCCGCTCGCTCGGCGAGTTTGGCGCCACGATCACCTTTGTGTCGAATATTCCCGGCGAGACGCGAACCATCCCGTCGGCCATGTATACCCTGATTCAGACGCCAGGGGGAGAGGGTGCCGCGGCGCGACTGTGCATCATCTCAATTGTGTTAGCCCTGGCATCGCTGCTGGTGTCGGAATGGCTGGCGAGACTCAGTCGTGAGCGGATGGGGAAATAGACATGCTTGAGCTTCATTTTACCCAGACGCTGGGAAACCATACCCTGACGCTTAGCGAGACGCTGCCTGCAAGCGGCATCACCGCCATCTTTGGCGTGTCCGGGGCGGGGAAAACGTCGCTGATCAATGCGATAAGCGGCCTGACCCGCCCGCAGTCAGGACGGATTGTATTGAACAACCGCGTCTTAAACGACGTGGAAAACAAGGTGTATCTGTCGCCAGATAAACGCCGTATTGGCTATGTTTTCCAGGATGCGCGCTTATTCCCGCACTACAGCGTGCGCGGCAACCTGCGCTACGGCATGGCGAAAAGCATGGCTTCGCAGTTTGAGAAGCTGGTAACGCTTTTAGGTATCGAACCTCTGCTCGACAGACTGCCTTCCTCGCTTTCCGGCGGAGAAAAACAGCGTGTGGCGATCGGCCGCGCGCTGCTCACCGCGCCGGAGCTGCTGTTGCTCGACGAACCGCTGGCCTCGCTGGATATTCCGCGTAAACGTGAGCTCCTGCCCTATTTGCAGCGCCTGACGCGTGAAATTAACGTTCCAATGCTCTACGTCAGCCATTCGCTGGATGAGATCCTGCATCTGGCCGATAACGTGCTGGTGCTGGAAGCGGGCAGCGTTAAGGCCTTCGGCAAGCTGGAAGAGGTATGGGGCAGCAGCGTGATGCATCCCTGGCTGCCAAAAGAGCAGCAGAGCAGCATTCTGAAAGTGAGCGTTCTGGAACATCATCCGCATTACGCAATGACCGCGCTGGCGCTGGGCGATCAGCATCTGTGGGTTAACCGGATCGATAAACCGCTGCAGTCAGCCCTGCGGATCCGCATTCAGGCGTCGGATGTCTCGCTGGTGTTACAGCCCCCGCTGCAGACCAGTATCCGAAATATTCTCCGCGCCAAAGTGGCGGAGTGTTTTGATGATAACGGTCAGGTGGAAGTGAAGCTTGAGGTGGGTAGCAGAACGCTCTGGGCGCGCATCAGCCCGTGGGCCAGGGATGAGTTAGGGATCAAACCCGGCCTGTGGCTTTACGCGCAAATCAAGAGCGTCTCTATCACCACCTGATTACAGCAGATGGGTATAAATGTACTGCGCGATGCTGTCGGTGGTGTTATCCCCAATCACCACGTTGGCGCGCGCCTTCACGGCATCATCGGCGTTGCCCATTGCCACGCCCGTACCGGCGGCCTCCAGCATGCTGATGTCGTTGTAGTTATCGCCAAAGGCAATGACATCCTGCATCGACCCGCCCTGTGACGCCACGTACTGCGTCAGACGCTTGCCTTTGCTGTTGCCTTTGCGGGCAATATCGACCTGGTCGTGCCAGGACCATTCGCACTGCAGACCCAGCGTCTCCTCGACGTGCTTCGCGAACGCATTCAGTTTGGTGGTGTCTTCATCCGTCAGGGCGAATTTCCAGATAGCCTCAACGTCCTGGGCTGCCTGACGCAGTGAGGAAACCTGGGTAAAGACCGGACGCTGCGCTTCGGGCAGGGACAGCGCCCAGTTGCTGGTGCGCACCACGTGGCCGGTTGGGCGCTCGTAGACCATCGCATTGTCCACATACATCAGGCCGTGAACGTCATGCTCATCCAAAAGATCAATCAATTGCAGCGCCTGAGGAACCGGCAGCGGGTCGGATTCCAAAACCTTTTTTGCCTGATAATCATACAAATAAGTGCCATTACAGCAAATTGCAGGTGTATCTAGCGCCAGTGCCTGATAAAAAGGGTGAATGGCAACGTGATGTCGACCCGTTACGATAAGGAGTTGATATCCCGCTTCCTGCGCGCGCTTAAGCGCGTCCAGGGAAGAGGGGAGAAGGGTTTTTTGCGGCGTCAGTAAGGTACCGTCTAAATCCAGAGCAATCACACGCGAGGTCATCTGTTTTCCCGGGTTAATATTGAATTTACGTTTTGATGGGATGGTACACCGAGAGGCGAATGCTTCAAAATTCCTGTCGACAATTCAGCATTCACCGTCAAAAGTTAATTACTTTCATGCGCAGTGAGGAGTGAATATTCATGAAACAAACCGTTTATACCGCCAGTCCTGAAAGCCAGCAGATCCACGTCTGGCGTTTAAATACCGAAGGGACACTCACGCTGGTTCAGGTTGTTGATGTGCCAGGCCAGGTGCAGCCGATGGTTATCAGCCCGGATAAACGTTTCTTGTACGTGGGTGTGCGCCCGGAGTTTCGCGTGCTGGCCTATCGCATTTCTCCGGACGACGGCGCGCTGACGTACACTGCCGAAGCGCCATTGCCGGGCAGCCCAACCCACATTTCTACAGATCGTAAAGGCAACTTTGTCTTCAGCGGCTCGTATAACGCGGGCTGCGTCAGCGTAACGCGTCTGGAAGACGGCATTCCTGTCGAAACCGTGGATGTGGTGGAAGGGCTGGAAGGCTGCCACTCGGCGAATATCACGCCGGATAACCGCACGCTGTGGGTGCCTGCGCTGAAGCAGGATCGTATCTGCCTGTTCACCCTGAGCGACGATGGCCACCTGGCGGCGCAGACTCCTGCTGAAGTCACTACCGTTGAAGGCGCGGGCCCGCGTCATATGGTCTTCCACCCGAACCAGCAGTACGCCTACGTGGTCAATGAACTGAACAGCTCGGTGGACGTATGGGAACTGAAAGATCCTAACGGCCAGATTGAATGCGTGCAGACGCTGGATATGATGCCGTCTGACTTCTCCGACACGCGCTGGGCGGCTGATATTCACATTACGCCGGATGGCCGTCATCTGTACGCCTGTGACCGTACCTCCAGCCTGATTACCGTCTTCAGCGTCTCCGAGGACGGCAGCGTGCTGGCCATTGAGGGCTTCCAGCTAACGGAAACCCAGCCGCGCGGCTTTAACATCGATCACAGCGGTAAATACCTGATTGCGGCAGGGCAGAAATCCCACCACATCGCGCTGTACGAAATCAAAGGCGAGCAGGGCCTGCTGGAAGAGAAAGGGCGCTACGCCGTCGGCCAGGGGCCGATGTGGGTGGTGGTTAACGCTCACTAAGCGGCTTAAAGCAAAAAACCTCGCACATGCGAGGTTTTTTTATCTCTGTAGGCCGGGTAAGGCGAAGCCGCCACCCGGCAAAAAAACAGATTACTGCTTAGGCTCAGCAACCACTTTGCTACCCAGACCGCGGTTGTTGTATTCCCACATGCGGTTGAAGCTAGCGTCGTTCAGGTTGCGCTGCACGTTCCCTTTATCATCCACCGCGCCGGTATTGCCGGAGAACGGACGTTTAGAGATTGCGGCATCAGCCCACGGCTTCGCCATGTTGAAGCCTTCGTTAATCACGCTGTCGCGGATCACGACCTGACCGTTGGTTGCAGAGTCCACATCCAGGGAGCGGCCCAGCTGCGCCACGCCGTCACCGGCAGCGTTAAAGCGGCTGTTCACGGCCAGGAAACCGTAGAAGAGGTTAGACTGGGTTGCTGGCGCAAACACATAGCCTTCCTGCTGGGTCCGTGAGTTCACCACGCGGAAATCGGTATTATCAAACACCACCGCGCCGCGACCGGACACCAGATCCACGTCACCTTCAACGTAGCTGTTGGTCACCAGCGTACGGGTCAGACGGTTATTCTGCAGGGTGTTCTGCACGCCGCTGTTGGTCACGAAGAAGGTGTTCTGGCGGCCCAGAATGTTCACGTTGTTGATCTGAACCTGGTCGCCATCGCTGCGCAGCGCAACGGCCTGGTGGTTGCCGGCATCAACGCTGTCACCCAGGGTATTCTGAATGGTCAGGTTCTGCAGCTGCAGACCGTTATTCTGAGACCAGAATACCGCGGAACACATCACGCCAATGGTGGCGGAACGCTTGCTCTGGCAGTTATCAAACATATACCACGCCGGTTTGCCGGGCATATATTTACCGGCCGGGTTCACCAGGCGACGCCAGGTGTTGCTGTCGATTTCAGAGTCAATCGCCAGGCCAATTTTTACGTCGATCGCTTTTTCGCCCAGACCGTACAGCGTAATGCTGCCCGGTGCCGCCGGAACATACACGGTGCCTTCATATTCGCCAGGCAGGATCGCGATGTACTGACGAGACGCGCTGTGTTTAGTAATCGCAGCATCAACCGCGGCCTGAATAGAGGTATGCGTTACGCCCTGCGCACCTGCCGGGCCAACGACGAAGTCAGGCTGTTTAGGCAGGTTAATAGAAGACGGCGTCCACGGCGCAGCGTTTGGATCCATCGCCGAGAAGTAGTGGGCACGGTCGAAGTTCTTCGCTTCATCAGCGGACAACACCGGGCGGGAGGCAGTACCCGGTGCGACCTGCTCAGAAGGTCGCTGATCCGGTGGGGTTGAACTGCATGCGGATAAGGTCACGCCAAAGGCGAGTGCTAACGCCAGACGGGAAATCCTGGAAATATTCAAGGTGAAGCTCCTGGGTATGCAAGTCTTAAACGGGATAGACGAAATAGCCTGCTTTTTTATACTAAGTTGAGCGAAACGGGAAGATAAAAAGGGTAAAAGTTGCATTTTTAGCCCTGGAGCGGCAGGTAAGTGATCACAAATAAATAACAATTTCCACAAAGTCGGTTGACAGCAGACAGCAGATGAAAATAAATGTCTATACAACCCATGACAAGTGGAATGCCCCATGCAGCAGCTTCATCCCGACGATGTAATATGGCGAAACGCGCGACTGGCGACAATGGCTCCGGATGTCCGTGCGCCTTATGGACTAAAAGAGCAACACGCCCTTGTCGTGCGCGGCCACACCATTGTTGCCGTGATCCCTGAATCTGATATTCCTGGCGGGCACCGTCACTGCGTCGATCTTCAGGGGCGTCTGGTGACGCCGGGCCTGATTGACTGCCATACCCACCTGTTATTCGGCGGCGATCGCGCGGCGGAGTGGGAGCAGCGTCTGAACGGCGTCTCTTATCAAACCATCAGCGCGCAGGGGGGCGGGATTAACGCTACCGTGACGGCGACGCGCAGCAGCGCTCCAGAAACCCTGCTTAAACTGGCGCAGCAGCGGCTGCAGCGGCTGATGAATGAAGGCGTCACTACGGTTGAGATCAAGTCCGGATACGGGCTAAACGCCGACGCCGAAGAGAAGATGCTGCAGGTCGCACGCCAGCTGAGCCTCAATAACCCGATCGATATCAGCCCAACGCTGCTGGCTGCGCACGCGGTGCCGGCGGAATACCGACAGGATCCGGATGCGTATCTCACGCTGGTCTGCGAGCAGATTATGCCCGCACTGTGGCAAAAAGAGCTGTTTGAAGCGGTGGACGTGTTTTGTGAAAACGTCGGCTTTACGCCGTCGCAAACCGAGCGCCTCTTCCAGGCGGCGACTGCGCTCGGCATTCCGGTGAAAGGTCATGTGGAGCAGCTTTCAAATCTGGGCGGAGCGGCGCTGGTCAGCCGATATCACGGGCTGTCGGCCGATCATATCGAATACCTCGATGACGCAGGCGTTCAGGCGATGGCGCAAAGCGGGACGGTGGCGGTACTGCTACCCGGTGCGTTCTATTTTCTTCAGGAGCGCCAGCGTCCGCCGGTGGAACTGCTCAGAAAACAGGGCGTGCCGATGGCCGTTGCCACCGACTATAACCCGGGCACCAGCCCGTTTGCGAGCCTGCACCTGGCGATGAACATGGCCTGCGTCCAGTTTGGCCTGACGCCTGAAGAGGCCTGGGCTGGCGTCACGCGCCATGCCGCGCAGGCGCTGGGCCGTGGCGCAACCCACGGGCAGCTGCGGGCAGGGTTTGTCGCTGATTTCATCGTCTGGGATGCACACCATCCGGTGGAGATGGTCTACGAGCCGGGACGCAATCCGCTGTATCAACGTATTTTCCGTGGGGAGGCAGTATGAAGCTATGGCGGCCCGTCGCCGAAACGGTCTGGCAGGGGCGCGACGACAGCGCCGAGGCCAGCAGCGCAAAGCGTATTTTTCAGACGATACGACAGCAGGCGCAGTTTGCTCCTCGGCCATCCGGCATTGCGCTGATGGGCTTTGAGTGTGATGAAGGGGTCAAGCGCAATCAGGGCAGGCCCGGCGCCGTGCAGGCACCGGATATGCTGCGAAAAGCGCTGGCAAATATGGCCAGCCATCAGGGACACGATCGGCTGGCGGATATGGGCTCGGTGTACGTTGAAGGTGACGAGCTGGAAGCGGCGCAGCAGGCGTTAACCGATGCCGTCACGGCCTGCCAGCAGTCCGACATGCGCACGCTGGTCTTTGGCGGCGGGCACGAAACCGCCTGGGCGCACGGCCGGGGCATTCTGGATGCCTTCCCCAACGAGCGCGTGGCGGTGATTAATCTGGATGCACATCTTGACCTGCGCAGGGCTGACCGCGCGACGTCCGGCACCCCGTTTCGCCAGCTGGCAAACTACTGTGAAGCACGCGGTCGGGAATTTCGCTACGCCTGCCTTGGCGTGAGCCGGGCGGCGAACACGCAGGCACTGTGGGATGAGGCTGAACGCCTGAACGTCACGCTGGTGGAAGATCTCCATTTCAGACGCGACGCGTTATCTTCCCTGGAAAAGGTGCTGGCGCAGGCCGATCGCGTCTACCTGACAATCGATCTGGACGTCCTGCCCGCCAGCGAAATGCCCGCCGTTTCCGCACCGGCAGCGTTAGGCATACCGGCCCTGGATCTCCTGCCCATCATCGAACATATCTGTCGAAGCGGTAAGCTACAGGCTGCCGATCTGGTAGAGTTTAACCCGCAGTACGATCGGGACGGACAGGGCGCAAAGCTCGCCGCCCGTCTGGCCTGGCAAATTGCTCACTGGTGGGCATAACACCGTTTAAGGAGTCATGATGTTTTCACGCTCACCGCTGCCGCAGTCGAGCCCTCCTGCACCTTTCTACGAGAAGGTGAAGCAGGCGATAAGCGAAAAAATCGCCACCGGCGTCTGGCGGCCGCACGACCGCATTCCGTCGGAGGCCGACCTGGTGGCGCAGTTTGGCTTTAGCCGGATGACCGTCAACCGGGCGCTGCGCGAACTGACCGACGAAGGCCTTCTGGTGCGTCTGCAGGGCGTCGGGACGTTTGTGGCGGAGCCGAAAGGCCAGTCCGCCCTGTTTGAAATCCGCAGCATTGCGGACGAGATTGCCGCGCGTAACCATCAGCACCGCTGTGAGGTGCTGGTGCTTGAGGAAACCCAGGCCAGCGCCGAGCAGGCCACAGAGCTTAACGTCAAGGAGGGAAGCCGTATCTTCCACTCCGTGATGGTGCATTTCGAAAACGACATTCCGGTACAAATTGAAGATCGCTGCGTTAACGCTGAGCGGATACCGGACTATCTGGACCAGGATTACACCCAAACCACGCCGCACGCGTATCTCTCGCTTGTCGCACCGCTGACGGAAGGGGAGCACATTGTGGAAGCCGTGCGCGCAACGCCGCAGGAGTGCGAACGGCTGCGCATTAAAGAACACGATCCGTGCCTGCTGATCCGCCGTCGCACCTGGTCCTCGTCGCACATCGTGTCGCATGCCCGGCTGCTTTTCCCGGGGAATCGGTACCGGCTACAGGGCCACTTTATGTCATAAGTTTTAAAAGCGTGATAGCTAACGCAATATAACAAAATTGTATCTTTTTTGTTAAATCTGACCTTGTGCGTGCTTGTCTATACAAGTATATCTAAATGCATCACTGTCCCGTATGAGGAGCACACAATGTCGTCAGGTAAATACCGCCAGCAGGATGTCCGCGCCGCGCGCGGCACCACGCTTACCGCCAAAAGCTGGCTCACCGAAGCACCGCTGCGCATGTTGATGAACAACCTTGATCCTGAGGTAGCGGAAAACCCCCACGAGCTGGTGGTCTACGGCGGCATAGGCCGCGCCGCGCGCAACTGGGAATGCTATGACGCAATTGTAAAGTCCCTGACCGAACTCGAACACGACGAAACCCTGCTGGTGCAGTCCGGCAAGCCGGTGGGCGTGTTTAAAACGCACAAGAACGCGCCGCGCGTGCTGATCGCCAACTCTAACCTCGTGCCGCACTGGGCCACCTGGGAACATTTCAACGAACTCGACGCCAAAGGGCTGGCGATGTATGGCCAGATGACCGCGGGCAGCTGGATCTACATCGGCAGCCAGGGGATTGTGCAGGGCACCTACGAAACCTTCGTGGAAGCCGGCCGCCAGCACTATAACGGCTCGCTGAAAGGCCGCTGGGTATTGACCGCGGGTCTCGGCGGCATGGGCGGCGCGCAGCCGCTGGCCGCCACGCTTGCCGGCGCATGTTCGCTGAACATTGAGTGCCAGCAGAGCCGTATTGATTTCCGCCTGCGTACCCGTTACGTCGACGAGCAGGCGACCAGCCTGGACGATGCGCTGGCGCGCATCAAAAAATACACCGCTGAAGGCAGAGCGGTCTCGATTGCCCTGTGCGGCAACGCGGCGGACATTCTTCCTGAACTCGTCGCCCGCGGCGTGCGCCCGGATCTCGTGACCGACCAGACCAGCGCCCATGACCCGCTGCACGGTTACCTGCCAAAAGGCTGGACCTGGGAAGCTTATCAGCAGAAAGCGGAAACCGACCCGGAAGGCACGGTGCTTGCCGCTAAACGTTCCATGGCAGAACACGTCTCCGCCATGCTGGCCTTTAGCCAGATGGGCGTTCCGACCTTTGATTACGGCAACAACATCCGCCAGATGGCAAAAGAGATGGGCGTGAATAACGCCTTCGACTTCCCGGGATTCGTCCCGGCCTATATCCGCCCGCTGTTCTGCCGCGGCATCGGTCCTTTCCGCTGGGTTGCCCTGTCCGGCGATCCGGAAGATATCTACAAGACCGATGCCAAAGTGAAGGAGATCGTCGCGGATGACGAGCATCTTCACCACTGGCTGGACATGGCCCGCGAGCGCATTAACTTCCAGGGCTTACCGGCGCGTATCTGCTGGGTAGGGCTGGAGTGGCGGCAAAAGCTGGGCCTGGCCTTTAACGAAATGGTACGCAGCGGCGAAGTCTCCGCGCCGATTGTTATCGGCCGCGACCATCTGGACTCCGGCTCCGTCGCCAGCCCGAACCGCGAAACGGAAGCCATGCGCGACGGCTCCGATGCGGTCTCCGACTGGCCGCTGCTGAACGCCCTGTTGAATACCGCCAGCGGCGCGACCTGGGTATCGCTGCACCACGGTGGCGGCGTAGGAATGGGCTTCTCCCAGCATTCCGGGATGGTCATTGTTTGTGACGGAACCGATGAAGCCGCCGCGCGTATCGCCCGCGTATTGCACAACGACCCGGCAACCGGCGTGATGCGTCACGCCGATGCCGGCTATGACATTGCGATTGACTGTGCCAAAGAGCAGGGGCTAAACCTGCCGATGATCCCTGCCACACAAGGAAAGCCTGCATGAACGCGTTAACCATTACTCCCGGATCGCTGACCCTCAAACAGCTGCGTAGCGTCTGGCGCAAGCCGGTTACCCTTTCGCTGGATGAAAGCGCCCACGCCGCCATTAACGACAGCGTTGCCTGCGTCGAAGCCATTGTTGCCGAAGGGCGCACGGCCTACGGCATTAACACCGGCTTTGGGCTACTGGCGCAGACCCGCATCGCGACACACGATCTGGAAAATTTACAGCGCTCGCTGGTGCTGTCACACGCGGCGGGCGTCGGCCAGCCGCTGGACGATGAGATTGTCCGTCTGATGATGGTGCTCAAAATCAACAGCCTGGCGCGCGGCTTCTCCGGCATTCGCCTGTGCGTGATCCAGGCGCTGATGGCGCTGGTGAATGCGGAAGTCTATCCGTGGATCCCGGCGAAAGGTTCCGTCGGCGCTTCCGGGGATCTTGCACCGCTGGCGCACATGTCGCTGCTGCTGCTGGGTGAAGGCAAAGCGCGCTGGCAGGGCGAGTGGCTCCCCGCGAAAGAGGCGCTGAAAAAAGCGGGATTAACCCCGATCACGCTGGCGGCGAAAGAGGGGCTGGCGCTGCTTAACGGCACGCAGGCGTCGACCGCCTTCGCGCTGCGCGGCCTGTTTGAAGCTGAAGACCTGTTTGCCTCGGCGGTGGTGTGCGGTGCGCTGACCACCGAAGCCGTGCTGGGCTCGCGTCGACCGTTCGATGCCCGCATCCACGACGTGCGCGGCCAGCGCGGGCAGATTGATGCGGCCAGCATGTACCGCCACGTGCTTACCGACAGCAGTGAAATCGCGGATTCACACCACAACTGTGACAAGGTGCAGGATCCGTATTCCCTGCGCTGCCAGCCGCAGGTGATGGGCGCGTGTCTGACCCAGCTGCGCCAGGCGGCGGAGGTGCTGCTGGTGGAAGCCAACGCGGTGTCCGATAACCCGCTGGTGTTCGCCCAGGAAAACGAGGTGGTCTCCGGCGGTAACTTCCACGCCGAGCCGGTGGCAATGGCGGCGGATAATATCGCGCTGGCGATTGCCGAAGTCGGCGCGTTGTCCGAGCGCCGCATTGCGCTGATGATGGATAAACATATGTCCCAGCTGCCCCCGTTCCTGGTGCGTAACGGCGGGGTTAACTCGGGCTTTATGATTGCCCAGGTGACCGCGGCGGCGCTGGCAAGCGAGAACAAGGCCCTGTCGCACCCGCACAGCGTGGATAGCCTGCCAACCTCTGCCAACCAGGAAGACCATGTCTCTATGGCGCCTGCCGCCGGGCGTCGCCTCTGGGAGATGGCCTCCAACACCCGTGGCGTGCTGGCGGTGGAATGGCTGGCGGCGTGTCAGGGTATCGACCTGCGTGAAGGACTGAAATCCAGCCCGCTGCTCGAGCAGGCGCGTCAGACGTTGCGCGAGCACGTTTCGCATTACGATGATGACCGCTTCTTTGCGCCGGATATTGATAAGGCGATGCAGCTTCTGGAAGAGGGACGGCTGGTGGGGTTGTTACCTTCGGTGCTGTGATTTTTCCCCCTCACCCTAACCCTCTCCTCAAAGGGGCGAGGGGAATTGAACACCCTCTCCCCTTTGGGGAGAGGGCTGGGGTGAGGGGCCATCAGCCCGCACTGTTACGAATACATTGCCGTAATCGACGCGCTCCCGAGCGTATGGAAATGCACGTTAAACCCTACCATTGCGCCGCTCGCGCCTTCGTCCACCTCAATCTTCTCCACATCCAGCGCGTGCACCGTGAAGATATAGCGGTGGGTTTCGCCTTTTGGCGGCGCCGCGCCGCCGTAGCCCGCTTTACCAAAATCGGTGCGCGTCTGAATGGCGCCTTCAGGCAGGGCAACCAGGTCAGAGCCGGAACCCTGCGGCAGGACGCGCGTATCGGCAGGCAGGTTCGCCACGATCCAGTGCCACCAGCCGGAGCCGGTAGGCGCATCCGGGTCATAACAGGTGACGACAAAGCTTTTGGTGCCGGCCGGAACCTCGTCCCACGCCAGGTGCGGGGAGATATTGTCTCCCTGATATCCCATGCCGTTGAATACGTGGCGTTCCGGCAGTATTTCGCCGTCGCGCAGATCTTTACTGATGATTTTCATACGGTTTACCCTCGCTAATCACTCGTACAGGAAGTGTAACGCATAGGGTTAAATCGTGAAATGCGCGGGGTTGTTAACGGCTTCGACGACGGCGGCGGTGAGCTTGCGCAGCTGAGCGGGCGTAATGATATACGGCGGCATCAGGTAGATAAGCTTGCCGAAGGGCCGTACCCACACGCCCTGGTCCACGAAGAAGCGCTGCAGCGCGGCCATATTCACCGGTTGGGTGGTTTCAATCACCCCGATGGCGCCCAGCACACGCACGTCCGCCACGAAACTCGCCCCCGAGGCGGCGCTCAGATCCTCTTTCAGCTGCGATTCAATCGCCGCAACCTGCGTTTGCCACTCGCCGCTCTCCAGGATCGCAAGGCTTTCGCTCGCGACCGCGCAGGCCAGCGGGTTGCCCATAAACGTTGGGCCATGCATGAAGCAGCCCGCTTCGCCGTCGCTGATGGTATCGGCAACGTGTCGGGTCGTCAGCGTGGCGGAGAGCGTCATGGTGCCGCCGGTGAGCGCTTTACCCAGGCACAGAATGTCAGGGGCGATACCCGCATGTTCACAGGCAAACAGCTTGCCGGTGCGGCCAAAGCCGGTGGCGATCTCATCGGCAATCAGCAGAATGCCCTCGCGGTCGCACATCTTGCGAATACGCTTCAGCCATTCCGGGTGGTACATCCGCATTCCGCCTGCGCCCTGCACGATCGGTTCAAGAATGACGGCGGCGATGTCATGACGATGCGCCGCCATCAGCCGCGCGAAGCCGACCATGTCCATCTCGTTCCACTCGCCGTCGAAGCGGCTCTGCGGGGCAGGGGCAAACAGGTTTTCCGGCAGATACCCTTTCCACAGGCTGTGCATGGAGTTGTCCGGATCGCAGACCGACATCGCCCCAAAGGTATCCCCGTGATAGCCGTTGCGGAAGGTGAGGAACCGCTGGCGCGTTTCGCCCAACGCATGCCAGTACTGCAGCGCCATTTTCATCGCCACTTCCACCGCCACGGAGCCGGAATCGGCCAGGAACACGCACTCCAGCGAGTCAGGCGTCATCGCCACCAGCCGACGGCACAAATCCACCGCGGGCTGATGGGTGATTCCGCCAAACATCACGTGCGACATCTGGTCAATCTGCGCCTTCATCGCCGCATTCAGGCGCGGGTGGTTGTACCCGTGAATGGCCGCCCACCAGGAGGACATGCCGTCAACGAGCCGCTCGCCGCTGGCGAGGTGCAGTTCGCAGCCGTGGGCCGAAGCCACCGGATAGACGGGCAGGGGGCGGGTGGTGGAGGTGTAAGGGTGCCAGATATGCTGCTTGTCGAAGGCGAGATCGTCCTGGGTCATAATCGACTTGTAAACCATTTTGAAAAGTTTTAGGTTTACGAGTATAAACCGAACCGAAAATTAACAAAACCCTTTGGAGAAGCCCAATGGCTCACCACGCACGCTGGACGATGTCGCAAGTTACTGAATTATTCAATAAACCTTTCCTTGAGCTGATGTTCGAAGCCCAACAGGTGCACCGTCAGCACTTCGATCCTCGCCACGTTCAGGTCAGCACGCTGCTGTCGATCAAGACCGGCGCCTGCCCGGAAGACTGCAAATATTGCCCGCAGAGCGCGCGCTACAAAACTGGCCTGGAATCCGAACGGCTGATGGAGGTTGAACAGGTGCTCGACTCCGCGCGCAAGGCGAAAAACGCCGGCTCGACCCGCTTCTGCATGGGGGCGGCGTGGAAGAACCCGCACGATCGCGACATGCCGTATCTGGAGCAGATGGTGAAGGGCGTCAAGGAGATGGGCCTCGAAGCCTGTATGACGCTGGGCACGCTGAACGACGAGCAGGCGCAGCGCCTCTCGGCGGCCGGGCTGGACTACTACAACCACAACCTCGACACTTCGCCGGAGTTTTACGGCAACATCATCACCACCCGTACCTATCAGGAGCGCCTGGATACGCTTGATAAAGTCCGAGACGCGGGGATCAAGGTGTGCTCGGGCGGCATCGTGGGCTTAGGTGAAACGGTGAAAGACCGCGCAGGTCTGCTGCTGCAGCTGGCGAACCTGCCGACCCCGCCGGAAAGCGTGCCGATCAACATGCTGGTGAAGGTCAAAGGCACGCCGCTGGCGGATAATGACGACGTGGATGCGTTTGATTTTATCCGCACCATCGCGGTGGCGCGCATCATGATGCCGACCTCTTATGTTCGCCTCTCTGCGGGCCGTGAACAGATGAGCGAGCAGACCCAGGCGATGTGCTTTATGGCCGGGGCCAACTCCATCTTCTACGGCTGCAAGCTGCTGACCACGCCGAACCCGGAAGAGGACAAAGACGTTCAGCTGTTCCGCAAGCTGGGGCTGAACCCGCATCAGACCGGGGTTATGACCGGCGATAACGAGCAACAGCAGCAGCTGGAACAGCAAATTTTCAACGCCGACACCGACCAGTTCTACAACGCGGCAGCCGTATGACCTGGGAGGCACGTATCCATTCCGCGCTCGACGAGCGGCGGGCGGCAGAGGCGTTTCGCGTACGCAGGGTAGTCGAAAACGGCGCAGGCCGTTTTCTTACCCGTGAGAACCGGCGTTTTTGTAACTTCTCCAGCAACGATTATCTCGGGCTGAGCCAGCATCCGGCCATTATCCGCGCCTGGCAGCAGGGCGCGGAGCGATACGGCGTGGGCAGCGGCGGTTCCGGGCACGTCAGCGGATACAGCACGGCGCACCGGGCGCTGGAGGAGGCGCTTGCCGACTGGCTGGGCTACCCGCGCGCGCTGCTGTTTATCTCGGGTTTTGCGGCCAATCAGGCGGTGATTGCAGCCCTGATGGGCAAGGACGACCGCATTGTCGCCGACCGCTTAAGCCACGCCTCCCTGCTGGAGGCGGCAAATTTAAGCCCGGCTCAGCTGCGCCGCTTCGCCCATAACGATGCGGGGCAACTCGCTGCGCTGCTGGATAAGCCCTGTAACGGGCAGCAGCTGGCGGTCACGGAAGGGGTGTTCAGCATGGATGGCGACAGCGCGCCGCTTGCCGCGCTGCACGACGCCGCAAAGCGGCAAAACGCCTGGCTGCTGGTTGATGATGCCCACGGCACTGGCGTGATGGGCGACGAAGGGCGCGGCAGCGCGCATCTGCAAAACGTGAAGCCGGAGCTGCTGATTGTCACCTTCGGCAAAGGCTTTGGCGTGAGCGGCGCCGCCGTGCTGTGCAGCGAGCCCGTCGCCGATTATCTGCTGCAGTTTGCCCGGCATTTGATCTACAGCACCAGCATGCCGCCCGCGCAGGCCGTGGCGCTGTCAGCGTCCCTGGCGGTGATCCGCAGCGCAGAAGGCGATGAACGCCGGGCGCGTCTGGCTGACCATATTCAGCGTTTTCGCCAGGGCCTGGCGCAGCTTCCCTTCCGGAGCACCGATTCGCAGAGTGCGATCCAGCCGGCGATCGTCGGTGAAAACAGCCTGGCGCTCGCGCTGGCGCACGCGCTGCGCGAGCGGGGAATGTGGGTGACGGCCATTCGTCCGCCCACCGTGCCGCCGGGTACTGCCCGCCTGCGCCTGACGCTCACGGCGGCGCACGAAGCAGAGGATATTGATGCCCTTCTGGAGGCGCTGCATGTCGCCAGTCAATAAGCAGGCCATTGCGGCGGCATTTGGCCGTGCCGCGCGCAGCTATTCCCGGCACGATGAGCTTCAGCGTCAGAGCGCAGAGGGGCTGCTGGCGTTGCTCGGTGAAACGCGTTTTAGCCAGGTACTGGACGCCGGGTGCGGTCCCGGCGGGAATAGCCGCTACTGGCGCGAAGCGGGAAGCCATGTTACGGCTCTCGACCTGTCATCCGACATGCTTGCGGAGGCACGTCAGCAGCAGGCTGCACACCGCTATCTGGTCGCGGATATCGAAGCGATTCCGCTGGCGGACGCGCAATTCGATTTGGTCTGGAGCCATCTCGCCGTGCAATGGTGCAGCAGCCTGCCGCAGGCCTTAAGCGAGCTTTATCGCGTGGCGCGCCCGGGCGGGAGCGTGGCGTTTACCACGCTGCTGGAAAGCTCGTTACCGGAGCTGAATCAGGCCTGGAGGGCGGTAGATCGCCAGCCGCACGCCAACCGGTTTTTATCACACGAGCGGGTCACTCAGGCGCTGGCAGGTCGGCGCTATCGCAGCGCGGTTCAGACCATCACCCTCAATTTCAGCGACGCGCTCAGCGCCATGCGCTCGCTGAAGGGCATAGGCGCCACGCATCTGCATACCGGGCGCGAGAAAAAACCGCTCACCCGGGGTCAATTGCAGCGTCTGGAGCTGGCCTGGCCGCAGGAACGGGGACATTTCCCGCTCTCTTATCAACTTTTTCATGGGGTTATCGAACGTGACTGAACGCTATTTTGTCACCGGAACGGATACGGAAGTGGGTAAAACGGTTGCCAGCGCGGCGCTGCTGCAGGCGGCGCGAAAGCTTGGGAAAAATACCGCCGGGTATAAGCCGGTAGCTTCCGGCAGCGAGATGACGGCGGAAGGGTTACGCAACACCGACGCGCTGGCGCTCCAGCGGAACAGCACGCTTGAGCTCGCCTATTCAGCGGTGAATCCGTATACCTTTGCCGAACCCACGTCGCCGCACATCATCAGCGCCGACGAAGGTCGTCCCATTAATTTCGCCGTGCTCTCTGCCGGATTACGCGCGCTGGAAAGCCAGGCGGACTGGGTTCTGGTGGAGGGCGCAGGCGGCTGGTTTACGCCGCTCTCGCAGGAGCAGACGTTTGCCGACTGGGTGCAGCGCGAGCAGCTCCCGGTCATTCTGGTCGTAGGGGTGAAGCTCGGCTGTATCAACCATGCCATGTTGACCGCGCAGGCCGTTTCGCAGGCAGGGCTGCGCCTGGCGGGCTGGATAGCTAACGACGTGGTTGCCCCCGGCAAGCGGCATCAGGAGTACCTGGCAACGCTCAAGCGGGTTCTTCCTGCCCCATTCCTCGGGGAGATCCCGTGGCTTGCGGAGGATGCCGAACGTGCCGAAACCGGGCGCTATCTTGACCTCAGCGCCTTGCTTCCAGCGACATCCAGTGGGCAATAAGCTCATCGTCCAGTTCGTTAACGTGGCCATGGGCCACGTTACGCCCGCGATAAAGCATGCAAAAACGATCCGCGAACCGGCGAATAAACGACAGTTGCTGTTCAGCCAGCAGCACCGTCATCCCGAGCTCTCGGTTTAAGCGCACCAGCAGCTGCCCCAGCTTATGGGCGAAACCGTGACCTGCGCCGTGCAGGGGCTCGTCCAGAATCAGCATCCGCGGACGGTTTACCAGCGCATTGGCCAGGGCCAGCTGGTACTGGTCGTCTGGCGAAAGGGTATTGCCCCGGGACTGACGCAGCGCGTAGAGCTCCGGGAACAGGTCGTAAACCTCACTTTTTGCTTCCGCGTCGGGCTTGCCCATCGCCCGCATGGCGATATGCAAATTCTCCTCAATCGTCAGCTGGGAGAAGATCCGCCTGTCCTGCGGGACATAGCCAATCCCCGGCCCCGTCCGCTGTTCTGGCACCTGGCTTAGCAAATCACGCGGCGGCGCGCCTGCCTCATGCCAGATGATGGTACCGCTTTCGACGGGCACTTTCCCGGCGATGCAATTCATGAGGGTGGTTTTCCCCATTCCCGGCAGGCCAACAACGCCTGTACACATCCCTTGCGGAAAATCTAAATCCACGTTCCATAGCGTATGTTGGCTTCCGTAAAACTGGTTCACTGCACGCAGACTCAACATCTTTCTCTCCTTAAAAATGTGTGTAGGTGAGGCACGTTCTGGATTGTGCAAAACCCCTGCCACAAAGCGCAAAGTGACTAAAAAAGCGACTTTTTTAGGAATAAGTTACAGGAGAGCGGTATAAAACCAGAGGGATTGCACATCGACGGTGCCGGCGGTGGTGAGTTGTGGTGCAGGGCCAGAAATGATGAAAATGTGAGCAAGATCTCGTCGATTGGTTATGAATGACTCAACTGTTAATCATCAAAAAATAGCTATAAAAATTTTTTCCTGCCGGTTCGTGGGAAAATCCGGGAATTTGCCGAGCGCCAGTCTGTATGGGCTGGAAGCAGTTATCCACTATTCCTGTGGATAACCATGTGCATTAGAGTTAGAAAACACGCGATAAGCGAGAGGAGACGCGGCTTTCGCCCAAATTGGCGCGAAACGCGGCTTTAGAAAATATCGTTTATTATTTAACTGGTTAGATAAAAGCAATTCCCGTCATGAAAGTGTCACCCGTAGCCATAAAACTATCATTACCTGGCTTGACAAATGTTAAAAAAGAAAAAGTTCTGGGGATAACCTGTCCTGACTGGTGTTTTATGTTGTCACAGTCGAAATTTTGGCCGCTATCGCGCTAATCATTCAGGCGCTACTCTAAATATCGTGACATGCTACTGGTTTTTCATCCAGTGTTTTTTACTGGCATTCCTGGCCACAACGAGTAAAATTACTCACCTGCCGCTTATAACGTCATCAGGTTGTCGCCCATGAGTAAACCGTTCAAATTGAATTCTGCTTTCCGTCCTTCGGGGGATCAGCCCGAGGCCATCCGCCGTCTGGAAGAGGGGCTGGAAGATGGGCTGGCACACCAGACGCTGCTGGGGGTAACCGGTTCCGGCAAAACGTTTACCATTGCTAACGTGATCGCTGACCTCCAGCGCCCCACGATGGTGCTGGCGCCCAATAAAACCCTGGCCGCACAGCTTTACGGCGAGATGAAAGAGTTCTTCCCGGACAACGCGGTGGAATATTTCGTCTCCTATTACGATTACTACCAGCCCGAAGCCTATGTCCCGAGCTCCGACACCTTCATTGAAAAAGATGCTTCGGTAAACGAGCACATTGAGCAGATGCGTCTTTCAGCCACGAAGGCGCTGCTTGAGCGTCGCGATGTGGTCGTCGTGGCATCGGTTTCCGCTATCTACGGTCTGGGTGACCCGGATCTGTATCTGAAGATGATGCTGCACCTGACGCAGGGGATGATCATCGATCAGCGGGCGATTTTGCGCCGTCTCGCGGAGCTGCAGTACACCCGTAACGACCAGGCCTTCCAGCGCGGGACGTTCCGCGTGCGCGGTGAGGTGATCGACATCTTCCCGGCGGAATCGGACGATATGGCGCTGCGCGTTGAGCTGTTTGACGAAGAGGTCGAGCGCCTCTCGCTGTTCGACCCGCTGACAGGGCACATTGAGTCGGTGATTCAGCGTTTCACCATCTACCCGAAAACGCACTACGTGACGCCGCGCGAGCGTATCGTGCAGGCGATGGAAGAGATTAAAGTGGAGCTGGCAGACCGCCGTAAGGTGCTGCTGGCGAACAACAAGCTGCTGGAAGAGCAGCGCCTGAGCCAGCGTACCCAGTTCGATCTGGAGATGATGAACGAGCTGGGCTACTGCTCCGGCATCGAAAACTATTCCCGTTTCCTCTCCGGCCGCGGGCCGGGCGAGCCACCGCCGACGCTGTTTGACTATCTTCCTGCAGACGGTTTGCTGGTGATCGACGAATCCCACGTCACTATCCCGCAGATTGGCGGGATGTATCGCGGTGACCGCGCGCGTAAAGAAACGCTGGTGGAGTACGGTTTCCGCCTGCCGTCGGCGCTGGATAACCGTCCGATGAAGTTTGAAGAATTCGAGGCGCTGGCCCCGCAGACCATCTACGTGTCGGCGACCCCGGGCAACTACGAGCTGGAAAAATCCGGCGAGGACGTGGTTGACCAGGTGGTGCGTCCGACCGGGCTGCTGGACCCGATTATCGAGGTGCGTCCCGTGGCGACGCAGGTGGACGATCTGCTTTCCGAGATCCGTGCCCGTTCCGCCATCAACGAGCGTGTGCTGGTGACCACGCTCACCAAGCGCATGGCGGAAGACCTGACCGAGTACCTCGAAGAGCACGGCGAGAAGGTGCGTTATCTGCACTCGGATATCGATACCGTGGAGCGAATGGAGATTATTCGCGACCTGCGTCTGGGCGAGTTTGACGTGCTGGTGGGGATCAACCTGCTGCGAGAAGGTCTGGATATGCCGGAAGTCTCGCTGGTGGCGATCCTGGATGCCGATAAAGAGGGCTTCCTGCGTTCTGAGCGCTCTCTGATCCAGACCATTGGCCGCGCCGCGCGTAACGTCAACGGCAAAGCGATTCTGTACGGTGACAAAATCACCCCGTCGATGGCGAAAGCGATTGGCGAAACGGAGCGCCGTCGCGAGAAACAGCAGCGCTACAACGAAGAGCACGGCATTACTCCGCAGGGGCTGAACAAGAAGGTGGTCGATATTCTGGCGCTGGGTCAGAACATTGCGAAGACCAAAACGAAAGGCCGCGGCAAGGCGCGTTCAGTGGTGGAAGAAGATACCGTCGTGCTGACGCCGAAAGCGCTGCAGCAGAAAATCCACGAGCTGGAAGGACAGATGATGCAGCACGCGCAGAACCTGGAGTTCGAAGAGGCGGCGCAGATCCGCGACCAGCTCCATCAGCTGCGGGATCTTTTCATCGCCGCGTCGTAGCTAAAGCGGCGTGTTTTCTTCCTCTCCCTGTGGGAGAGGGCCGGGGTGAGGGCATCAGGCCGCACAAGACGAGCCTAACCCAGCGCCTGAATCGCCTTCTCCAGCGCTTCGCGCAGCAGATGGCGGTCATGGCGATATTTAATATCGCTGGCCTCCAGCGGCTCCTGCACCACCAGACGATCCCCAATCCCGGACACGTCGACTTTCGGTCCCACCACCACGCCGTCGATAATTTTCTTCCCGACGTACTGCTCCATCAGGCTCAGCTTGTCCGCCAGCGACAGGCTTGCGGCTGCCGGGCTCAGTTCACGGCCCAGGTTACCGATATAGACCATCGGGGCAGGGGTGCGGCGCAGCGCCTGGGCCAGCTCTTTCACCAGCAAAATGGGCATCAGGCTGGTGTAAAAACTGCCCGGACCGATCAGGATCACATCCGCTTCAGCAATGGCCTCAACCGCTTCGCGCGTGGCGGGAACGCTTGGGTAGGTCATCAGCTCTTTCGGCGGCAGAATGAGCTGATCGATATTCACTTCGCCGTAAACTTCATGACCTTCCGCGTCGATGGCCATCAGATCGACCGGCTGCTCAGACATCGGGATCAGGAACGCATCCACTTTCAGCAGATTTCGTATCAAATTGATGGCTTCCAGCGGGCGCACGCTCAGGTGATCCAGAGCTTTAAGCATTAAATTTCCGAGGTTATGCCCGGAAAGTTCTCCATTACCGCCGAAACGGTACTCAAACATTGCGGATGCAACGCTCGGTTCGGTAATCAGCTGGTTCAGACAGTTGCGCATATCGCCCCAGGCGATCCCCCCTTCTGCACGTCGGATGCGCCCCGTAGAGCCGCCGTTATCCGTTGTGGTCACGATCCCTGTCAGCCTTGAGCCGAGTGAAGACAAAGAGGACATCACCCGGCCCAGACCGTGGCCTCCGCCGAGTGCGACCACACGGTCAAGATCCGCAAAAGTGCGATTGCGCATACATATTCCTTATCACGTTCAATGTGCGTAACACTACCCTAACTACCCCTAAAAGACGATGCCTCACCGGACGCAAAATGACGCATATCAATGCGAAGATGCTGTTTTTGCGTATTCTGTAGTGAAAATACACAATCATGTCGTTATGTAGTTGTTTATATAGCGTTAAGCGAGAATAGCGAAGAGTGGATTTACGCGCTACTATCGCCATAACCACGTTTTCAAATTTGAAAACATACACTCTAGCCTTTGTGCCTGTGTCGAAAGATATGGCGCTCTGGCCGTGGCGAATATGCCACCAGGGTACAGAAAGAAATGACTGTGCCTCCCATATCTGGAAAGGTGTACATGGCTTCACAACTTACTGATGCTTTCGCGCGTAAGTTTTATTACTTACGTCTGTCGATTACCGACGTGTGCAACTTCCGTTGCACCTACTGCCTGCCCGACGGCTACAAACCGGGCAGCGTCACCAATAACGGCTTTCTCTCCGTGGATGAAGTGCGCCGCGTCACGCGCGCCTTCTCTGAGCTCGGCACCGAAAAAGTGCGTCTGACCGGCGGTGAACCTTCGCTGCGTCGCGATTTTCCCGACATCATTGCCGCCGTGCGTGAAAACGAGCGTATCCGCCAGATTGCGGTAACCACCAACGGATACCGTATGGCCCGCGACGTGGCCGCCTGGCGTGATGCCGGCCTGACCGCCATCAACGTCAGCGTGGACAGCCTGGATGCCCGCCAGTTTCACGCCATTACCGGCCAGGATAAATTTCGCCAGGTGATGGACGGCATCGACGCGGCGTTTAGCGCCGGGTTCGAGAAGGTCAAAGTCAACACGGTCCTGATGCGCGACGTCAACCATCATCAGCTGGACACCTTCCTGGCGTGGATCAAATCCCGCCCCATTCAACTGCGCTTTATCGAACTGATGGAGACGGGCGAGGGGAGTGAGCTGTTCCGCCGCCATCACATCTCCGGCATGGTGCTGCGCGACGAGCTGCTGAAGCGCGGCTGGATCCATCAGATTCGCCAGCGCAGCGACGGCCCGGCTCAGGTCTTCTGCCACCCGGACTACGACGGGGAAATCGGGCTGATCATGCCCTATGAGAAAGACTTTTGCGCCAGCTGTAATCGTCTGCGCGTCTCCTCCGTGGGCAAGCTGCATCTGTGCCTGTTCGGCGACGGCGGCGTCGAACTGCGCGATCTGCTGAAAGATGATGCCCAGCAGAGCGCGCTTGAAGCGCGTATCTCAGAGGCTCTGACGCATAAAAAACAGACCCACTTCCTGCATCAGGGCAACACCGGCATTACTCAGAACCTGTCCTACATTGGCGGGTAATCAGGCTTAAGAGGGAATCAGAAGATGAGTCAGGTAAGCGCAGAATTTATCCCGACACGTATTGCCATTCTTACCGTTTCCGACCGCCGTGGCGAAGAGGATGATACCTCCGGCCACTGGCTGCGCGAGGCGGCCCATGACGCGGGACATCAGGTTGTCGATAAGGCGATCGTCAAAGAAAACCGCTACGCCATTCGCGCGCAGGTTTCGCAGTGGATCGCCAGTGATGAGGTGCAGGTGGTGTTGATTACCGGCGGCACCGGCTTTACCCCAGGCGATCAGGCGCCCGAAGCGCTGCTCCCGCTGTTCGATCGCGAAGTGGAAGGCTTCGGTGAAGTGTTCCGTATGCTCTCCTTTGAAGAGATTGGTACCTCCACGCTGCAGTCGCGCGCGGTGGCGGGCGTGGCAAACAACACGCTGATTTTCGCTATGCCGGGCTCGACTAAAGCCTGCCGTACCGCGTGGGAAAACATTATCGCCCCGCAGCTGGATGCCCGTACCCGTCCATGTAACTTCCATCCCCATTTAAAGAAATAAGCTATGTCTCAACTGACCCACATTAACGCCGCTGGCGAAGCGCATATGGTGGACGTTTCCGCCAAAGCGGAAACGGTGCGCGAGGCGCGCGCCGAAGCGTTCGTCACTATGCTGCCGGACACGCTGGCGATGATTATTGACGGCAGTCACCACAAGGGTGACGTGTTTGCGACCGCGCGCATCGCGGGCATTCAGGCCGCGAAACGCACCTGGGACTTAATTCCGCTGTGCCATCCGCTGATGCTGAGCAAGGTGGAAGTGAACCTGCAGGCGCAGCCGGAGCACAGCCGCGTGCGCATTGAGTCACTCTGCCGCTTAACCGGGAAGACCGGCGTTGAGATGGAAGCGCTGACGGCGGCCTCCGTCGCCGCGCTGACCATCTACGACATGTGCAAAGCAGTGCAGAAAGATATGGTCATTGGCCCGGTGCGCCTGCTGGCGAAAAGCGGCGGCAAATCCGGTGATTTTAAGGTGGACAGCCATGATTAAGGTGCTCTTTTTTGCCCAGGTGCGCGAGCTGGTCAATACCGACAGCCTGACGCTGGATGCGTCCTTCGAAAACGTCGCTGCCCTGCGCGCGCATCTGGCGGCACAAAGCGACCGCTGGGCGCTGGCGCTGGACGAAGGCAAGCTGCTGGCCGCCGTTAACCAGACGCTGGTGGAACTCACGCATCCGCTGAAGGCGGGGGATGAAGTGGCCTTCTTCCCACCGGTAACGGGGGGTTAAGATGGCTGAGACCCGAATTCTGGTCGGTCCCGAGCGCTTCAGCGTCGGGACAGAATACAGCTGGCTGGCGGAGCGTGACGAAGATGGCGCGGTCGTGACCTTCACCGGCAAGGTGCGCAACCACAACCTCGGCGACAGCGTGAAGGCGCTGTCGCTGGAGCACTATCCGGGCATGACCGAGAAATCGCTGGCGGAGATTGTCGATGAGGCTCGGGGCCGCTGGCCGCTTGGCCGCGTCACGGTGATTCACCGCATCGGTGAGATGTGGCCCGGCGAGGAGATTGTCTTCGTCGGGGTGACCAGCGCACACCGCAGCAGCGCGTTTGCGGCAGGGGAGTTCATTATGGATTTCCTCAAAACCAGAGCGCCGTTCTGGAAGCGTGAAGCGACACCGGAAGGTGAACGGTGGGTTGAATCCCGCGACAGCGATAAACAGGCCGCCAGCCGTTGGTAGTCGGTTTACGTGGATGTGTTACTCTTAACGTGAGTATCCACTTAATCTTAATCAGGAGTGAATCATGGACCGATTTCCGCGTTCCGATTCAATAGTACAGCAGACCCGTAGCGGCCTGCAGACGTATATGGCTCAGGTGTACGGCTGGATGACGGTCGGCCTGCTGCTTACCGCATTTATCGCGTGGTATGCGGCGAACACGCCTGAGCTGATGATGTTTATCTTCTCCAGCAAAATCACCTTCTTTGGGCTGATCATCGCGCAGCTGGCGCTGGTGTTTGTGCTCTCGGGTCTGGTGCAAAAGCTGAGTGCCGGAATGGCAACAACCCTGTTTATGCTCTATTCGGCGCTGACGGGGTTGACGCTTTCCAGCATTTTCATCGTTTACACCTACTCCTCCATCGCCAGCACCTTCGTGGTGGCCGGCGGGATGTTCGGCGCGATGAGCCTCTACGGCTACACCACGAAGCGCGATCTGAGCGGCTTCGGCAGCATGCTGTTTATGGGGCTGATCGGGATTGTGCTGGCGTCGCTGGTGAACCTGTGGCTCAAGAGCGAAGCGCTGATGTGGGCCGTGACCTACATTGGGGTGGTGATCTTCGTTGGGTTGACGGCGTATGACACCCAGAAGCTGAAAAACATCGGCGAGCAGATTGACGTACGCGACAGTTCAAACCTGCGCAAATACGCGATCCTGGGCGCGCTGACGCTGTACCTGGACTTCATCAACCTGTTCCTGATGCTGCTGCGGATTTTAGGCAATCGACGTTAAGGTTGTTTTGCCGGGTGGTGGTGCGGTCTGGTGCCCTCACCCTGACCCTCTCCCACGGGAGAGGGAACAAACACTAAAAACGGCAACAAGGTTGCCGTTTTGCTTTTATTTCGCCATTACCTTTTCGTTCTTCGCCCGCAGCTTCTTCGCCCGACTCTCCAGCACCAGATAACAGACCGTTGCCAGCGCCAGCGGCAGGAAGTAATAGATCATGCGGTATGCCAACAGGGCGGCGATAATCGTTCCCTGAGAGACATGCTCCCCCGCAAGCAGTGCGATAAACACCGCTTCCAGCACGCCGATCCCCGCCGGAATATGCACAATTACGCCCGCGATACTGCTCACCAGCAGCACGCCCAGCACGAAGAAGTAATTCACGTCTTCACCAATGAGCAGCCAGATAATCGCCCCCATCGCCATCCAGTTGGCGCTGGAGACGGCCATCTGCAGCACCGCGAACTTCCACGAAGGCAATACCAGCTTTTGCCCTTTGATGGTCATATGGCGGCGCTTTGCAAACGCGCAGGCCCAGAGATACACGGCGATAATCAGCAGCAGTACGATGCCCAGTATGCGCAGCGTGGTTTCGTCGATATACCAGTGCGCGGGCAGCTGTACCACGCCGACAGTAAATATCACCCCGCCAAGCAGAATATAGCCCAGCCAGTTGGTGGTGATGCTCAGGGAAAAAATGCGCGTAATCGTCCCGCCAGGCAGCCCCAGGCGCGAGTAAAGGCGATAGCGCATGCCAATCCCCCCGACCCAGGTGCTCAGGGTCAGGTTGAAGGCATAGCAAATAAACGACACCAGCATCACCTGACGCTTGGCCAGCTTGTGGCCGCAGTAGGCGCGGCCAAGCAGGTCATAGCAGCCGTACATCAGATAGCTCACGATAACCAGCCCTGTCGCGCCCAGCAGCACCATCCGGTTATAGTTGCGGATAACTTTCCACACCTCTTCCCAGTCAACCTTCTGCGCGTAGACCACCAGCAGAACCGCAACGGCGATGAAAAACAGCCAGGTCAGGATCTTTTTTGCCAGCCGCCAGCGCGGATGTGATTTCGACATCAGGGTTTGCCTCCGTCTTCCGCTTCAATACGGTCCTGGGTTTCCATTTCGGGCTGTACCGGCGGGTCCACCTGCGCCAGCTTCGGCGTGTGCGCCGGCAGCCAGCCGACCATCGCCGGGAAGTGACGCAGGAAGTGGAACACTACCACGCTGATGCCGAGGTTCCACCAGGTGCGTTTGGGAACCATGGATTCATCCACGCGCACGCAGTCGTTGACGATTAACGCCTGCAGGTTATCCCGCAGGGTCTGATTAAACTGGCGATCGTGAATGATCAGGTTGGCTTCAAGGTTGAGGGATAAGCTCAGCGGATCGAGGTTGCTGGAGCCCACGGTGGCCCAGTGATCGTCCATCAGCGCGACCTTGCCGTGCAGCGGCCGACGGCGATATTCGTAAATCTGTACGCCGCCCTTCACGAGGTAGTTATACAGCAGCCGCGCCCCGACTTTGACGATGGGCATATCCGGCTCGCCCTGCACAATCAGCTTCACGCGCACGCCGCGCCGGGCCGCATTGCGCATGGCATGCAGCAGGCGATAGCCCGGGAAAAAGTAGGCGTTGGCGATGATGACCTCGCGCTTCGCGTTGGCGAGCATCTTAAGATAATGCCGTTCAATGTCGTCCCGGTGCTCGCCGTTATCTCGCCAGACGAAAAGCGCCTGCGCTTCGCCGGGCTTCCGGTTCTCTTCCGGGCGATGGCGGCGTTTCCACCAGCGGCGAACGGCCTCTTTACCCGGCAGGTTCTCCAGCTCAAACAGCAAGATGTCCTGAACCACAGGGCCTTCAATGCGAATGGCGTAATCCTGCTTCGCTTCCGGGCCGTAGTCGGACATATGTTCAGCGGAGTAGTTAATGCCGCCGACAAACGCCACCGTCTCATCCACCACCACAATTTTGCGGTGCATCCGGCGGAAAAGGTTGGTACGCATGCCGAGCAGGCGAGGGCCGGGATCGTAGTAGCGGAACACCACGCCCGCGGCGGTCAGTTCATTGACGAACGCATCGCTAAGGTCCGGCGAGCCATAGCCATCAAGCAGGACTTCAATTTTGACGCCGCGCCGGGCGGCGCGCAGCAGCACGCTGTGCAGCTGCTTGCCAACGTTGTCTTCGAACCAGATAAAGGTTTCGAGGATCACCTTCTGCTGAGCGTTATCAATCGCTTTAAATACGGCCGGGTAGTACTCATCCCCGTTGACCAGCAGCGTGATCCGGTTGCCTTCCTGCCAGGAACATTTCATAAGTGGATCTCCGCGCTGAGCGGGGCATGGTCGGAAAGATGCCGCCAGTTGAGGAGCGCCAGGGCGGTCGGGCTGCTGGCGTGGGCGTTTTTCACATAGATCCGGTCAAGCCGAAGCAGCGGGAAACGGACCGGGAAGGTGCGCGCAGGCCTGCCGTTCGCCCGGGTGAAAATCTCCTCCAGTCCGGCATCCACCTTCAGCGGATGGTTTGCCCGCTGTCGCCAGTCGTTGAAATCGCCGGCCACCACCACCGGTTCACCTTCGGGAAGCGCATTGGCCCATTCGGCCAGCATGTTCAGCTGCGCCTGACGATGGGCTTCGCGAAGGCCGAGATGAACGCAGCCGACATGGATGGGAAGGGCAAGATCGGGCGGCGCAATGCGGCAGTAAAGCAGCCCGCGTTTTTCGCTCTCCCCGACGGAAACGTCGCGATTTTCGTAATATTCAATCGGGTAACGGGACAGCACCGCGTTGCCGTGATGCCCTTCCGGATAGACCGCGTTGCGGCCGTAGGCGTAATCACTCCACATGGTGTCGGCCAGAAATTCATAGTGCGGCGTGTCGGGCCAGTTCTCAAAGTGGAGCGGATGCACTTCGTGCGCGCCCATCACTTCCTGCAGACAGACAATATCCGCGCTAACGGTGCGCACCGCGTCGCGCAGCTCCGGTAAAATGAAGCGGCGGTTAAATGCTGTGAAGCCTTTATGAATGTTTATCGTCAGCACCTTAAGCGAGAAATGCTGCATTTTTTTCGTCATAAGCTCCTTCCTGAGTGACTATCCCAATGAAAATAAAGTGTAGTCGGCGTCACAAAAAGATGCGGCGTTACGGAATTTTCCGTAAAGTGCGGTAGTCTGATTAAGCAGAGAAAAATCCTTCAGGAGAGAAGCCATGAAGTGGCAACAACGTGTTCGTGTCGCAACTGGCCTGAGTTGCTGGCAGATAATGTTGCATTTACTGGTCGTGGCCGTACTGGTGATGGGCTGGATGAGCGGCACGCTGGTGCGTGTTGGCCTGGGACTATGCGTCCTTTATGGCGTCACCGTGCTGTCGATGCTGTTCTTACAGCGTCACCATGAAGCGCGCTGGCGCGAGGTGGGCGATGTGCTCGAAGAGCTCACCACCACCTGGTACTTTGGGGCCGCGATGATTGTGCTTTGGCTGCTGTCGCGGGTGCTGCAAAACAACCTGCTGCTGGCCCTGGCGGGTCTGGCTATTCTTGCAGGGCCTGCGGTGGTCTCATTGCTGACCAAAGAGAAAAAGCTACGCAATGTTGCGTCTAAACATCGCGTACGCCACTGAGCCCGTCGTGGCCGCGATGACCAGTAGCGGCCACAAACTTCCCCAGACAATATCCAGACTCGCATCCTTCAGATAGATCTGCTTGGTGATATCCGTAAAGTGGCGAATCGGGTTTATCCACGTCAGATCCTGGAGCCATACCGGCATATTCTCCACCGGCGAGACATACCCCGAGAGCAGGATGGCGGGCATCATAAAGACGAACACCCCGATAAACGCCTGCTGCTGCGTCGAGCAAAGCGCCGAGATCAGCAGCCCAAACCCCACCAGCGACAGTCCGTAAATCACCATCGTGAAGTAAAACAGCGCCAGCGAACCGGCGAAAGGGATCTGATAGGCCCAAATACCCACGCCCAGCACGATGGTGGCCTGGAAGGTGGCGACAATCAGCGCCGGCACCGCTTTACCGACGAAGATTTGCCAGGTGGCGAGCGGGGAAACCAGCAGCTGATCCAGCGTGCCCTGTTCGCGCTCGCGGGCAACGGAGAGAGAGGTGACGATCATCACCCCGATGGTGGTGATCATGGCGATCAGCGACGGCACCACAAACCACTTGTAGTCCAGGTTCGGGTTATACCAGTTACGCACCACCAGCTCGCTGTTGTTGGGTTTAGGTTTACCCTCCATCAGCTCCTGCTGGTAATCCTTCACCACCTGCTGCAGATAGTTGGCCGCTATCTGGGCGCTGTTGGAGTTACGCCCGTCGAGGATCAGCTGCATCGGCGCGGTCTGGAAGGTGTCCAGATTACGGGAGAAATCCGCCGGGAACCGCACCAGCAGCAGGGCTTTTTGGGTGTCGATAGTGGGCTGGATCGCCTGCGGGCTTTTCAGCAGCAGGATGTGGGTAAAGGCCTTCGCTCGGGCAAAGCGCTGCGTCAGCTCGACGGAATGTTTGCCGTTGTCTTCGTTGTAAATGGCGATGGTGGCGTTGGTCACCTCAAGGGTGGCGGCAAACGGGAACAGTAAAACCTGGATCAGCACCGGCAAGACCAGAATGGCGCGCGTCTGCGGCTCGCGCAGCAGAGACTGCAGCTCTTTGCGTATTAATGTCCATAAACGGTGAAACATGTTCGCTCCTTAATCCAGACGCCGTTTGGTTTTCATCCACGTCAACCCAATAAACATCACCGCAGACGCCATCAAAAACAGCGTGTTGATAATCAACACCACCGGAATATTCCCCGCCAGGAACAGGCTTTGCAGCGTGCTTACAAAGTAGCGGGCCGGAATAACATAGGTCACGGCGCGGATTGCGGCAGGCATGCTGTCTATCTGGAAGATAAACCCGGACAGCATGATCGACGGTAAAAAAGCGGCGTTGAGGGCCACCTGCGCGGCGTTAAACTGGTTGCGGGTGATAGTGGAGATGAGCAGCCCCATGCCCAGCGTGCTGAGTAAAAACAGGCTGGTGATAAAGAACAGCACGACCAGCGAGCCGCGGTACGGCACGCCGAGGATAAAGACTGACACCAGCATACAGAGCAGCATCGCCAGCATGCCGAGGAAGTAGTAGGGAATAAGTTTGCACAGCAGCAGCTCGACGCGCGTCACTTCGGTTGAAAGCAGGGCCTCCATGGTGCCACGCTCCCACTCGCGGGCGATCACCAGCGAGGTCAGTATCGCGCCAATGACCGTCATGATGATGGTCACCGCGCCCGGAATAATAAAGTGCTGGCTGATGGCGGCCGGGTTAAACCAGTAGCGCGTCTGCACGTCGATCAGCGGTTTAAATTCTTCGCCCCGATCTTCCGCCCGCTGCATCTGCCACAGCTGCCAGATCCCCTCCGCGTAGCCCTGCACGAAGTTTGCGGTGTTCGGCTCGCTGCCGTCGGTAATGACCTGGATCGGGGCATCGGCTCCGGCACGCGCCATATTGGCGGCGAAATCCACCGGGATCACCACCAGCCCGCGAATTTTCCCGGCCTGCATTTTCTGGATTAACTCCTGGCGGTTATCGCTGATGGTGGCGTCGATGTAGGGCGAGCCGGTCATGGCGTGGGTGAAGTCCAGCGCCTCTTCGCTCTGCTGCTCCAGCAATATCCCGACCCGCAGCTTGCTTGAGTCGAGGTTGATCCCGTAGCCGAAGATAAACAGCAGCAGCAGGGGGATCACCACCGCAATCAGCCAGCTGCTGGGGTCGCGCACGATCTGACGCGTCTCTTTGATACACAGCGCGCGTACCCTGCGCCACGAAATCGCGTTATTGCGCATGAGCATTCTCCTTATCCCAGTCGTGGATGAGGGTGATAAAGGCCTGCTCCATGGTCGGGTCCGGAACCTCATCGTCGGCGGCCTGCTCTTTCAGGTCGTCCGGGGTACCGTGGGCAATCAGCTTGCCGCGGTACACCAGCCCGATGCGATCGCAGTACTCCGCCTCGTCCATAAAGTGCGTGGTGACCATCACGGTCACGCCTTTTTCCACCATGCTGTTGATATGCAGCCAGAACTCGCGGCGGGTGAGGGGATCAACGCCGGATGTCGGCTCGTCAAGGAAAAGAATATCGGGCTCGTGCATCAGCGAGCAGGCCAGCGCCAGCCGCTGCTTAAAGCCGAGCGGCAGCTCGTCGGTGGCGTGGGAGGCAATGCTGGTTAACCCAAAGGCGTCGCTCATGCGGCGGATTTTTTCGCTCTGAGCCCGCCCGCGCAGGCCGTACACGCCGGAGAAAAAGCGCAGATTCTGCTCGACGGTCAGGTTGCCGTACAGGGAGAACTTCTGCGCCATATAGCCCAGATGCTGGCGCGCCTTGCCGGAGCTGACTTTCAGATCCATATCCAGCACCAGCGCCTTGCCGGAGGTGGGAACCAGCAGGCCACACATCATCTTAAAGGTGGTGGATTTTCCCGCGCCGTTCGGCCCGAGCAGGCCGAAAATCTCGCCGCGCTTCACCGCAAAATTGACGTTGTCGGTGGCGGCGAAATCCCCGAACTTCTTGGTCAGGGACCTGGCTTCGATCACCGTTTCGCCCGGCGTACCGTCCACCGTGTGCAGGATGGCGCCGAGGGGGGATTCCGACGTGCCCGCGCCGCCCAGCAGGTCGATAAACGCATCTTCAAAACGCGGCGCCGTCTCTTCCATTTCGATCTCAGGCATGCCCGGCGCACGGCGAATATCGTCGACGGTGGCCTCTTTTTTGAGGATCACCCGCACCGAGCGGCCCTGAATCATCCCGTCGCTTACCTGCGGCAGTTTCAGCACCCGCTGAAGCAGCCTGCGGTTGGACTCCTGGGGGCTATGCAGCAGGAAACTGCGCCCGGCCATGCTTTGCGTCAGCGTTGTCGGCTCGCCCTGATAGAGCAGTTCGCCTTCGTTCATCAGCAGCACGTCCCGGCACTGCTCGGCTTCGTCGAGGTAGGAGGTGCTCCAGAGGATCAGCATCCCGTCGCCTGCCAGCTCGTGCACCATCTGCCACAGTTCACGGCGAGAAATCGGGTCAACGCCCACGCCGGGCTCATCCAGCAGCAGGACCTTCGGCTCGCCCACCAGCGTGCACGCCAGGCCCAGCTTCTGCTTCATCCCGCCGGAGAGCTTGCCCGCCAGCCGGTCCGTGAACGGGCCAAGTGAGGTGAATTCCAGCAGGCGGGCGAAGGTCTTCTGTCGGGTTTCGCCGGTGACGCTGCGCAGATCGGCATACAGGTTCAGGTTTTCCATCACCGTCAGATCTTCATACAGGCCAAACTTCTGCGGCATATAGCCGAGCATGGCGTGGAGCGCACCGTCATCCGCGATCGGGTCAAGCCCGAGCACGCGGGCCGATCCTTCATTCGGCTTCAGCAGACCGGCCAGCATGCGCATCAGCGTGGTTTTGCCCGCGCCGTCCGGGCCGACCAGCCCGGTCACGTAGCCTTTCTGGATGGTGCAGTTCAGCGGCGCGACGGCCGGTTTGTCCATTCCCTTAAAGCGTTTGACCAGATTGTGGAGCTGGATAACCGCGTCATTCATGTCGTTCCCCGTCGCTGACTGTTACGGTTACGGGCATACCCTGACGCAGCGCGTCGTCCGCATCGGTCACGATGATGCGCAGGCGATACACCAGGTCGGTTCGCAGGTCCGGTGTTTCAACCGTTTTCGGGGTGAATTCGGCGGTAGGGGAGACAAAGCCCACTTTGCCGTGATACGGCTTGTCCGGACGACCATCGGTATAGAGCAGCAATTCGCGGCCCGGCTGCATCTGCCCGAGGTTCGGCTCGTCAATGTAAGCGCGTACCCACACCGGGCGGGTCAGGGAGAGCGTTAAGACGGTGCTGCCCGCGCTGAGCATGCTGCCCGGCTCCACGGCGCGGGTCATCAGCGTGCCGTCAGACGGGGCGATTAAGGTGGTGTCGTGCAGGTCCAGTTCCGCCTGGGCCAGCTGCGCCTGCGCCTGTTCAAGGCTGGCTTTGGCCTGGGCAATATCCTGCGGGCGGTTACCGGTGCGGTACTGGCTCAGCTTGTCCTGGGCAGACTTCAGCGTCGCCTGCGCCTGATCTCGCGAGGAACGGGCATTTTCCAGATCGTTAGCGGAAAGGGTGCGGCTTTTCCACAGCCCTTGCTGGCGGGCATAGAAGTTCTGCGCGTAGTCATAGGCCGCCTGCGCCTGTTTGACCGCAGCCGCTGCCTGGGCAATTTCTTCATCGCGATAGCCAGCCAGCATCAGGTCATACTGTGCCTGGGCGACGGAGACGCCAGCTTTGGCCTGCTGTAGTGCATTTTCAAAGGGCGCTTTGTCCAGCATACCCAGCGTCTGCCCCGTTTTGATGGCATCGCCTTCGTCAACGTTCAGCGAGGCGAGACGCCCGCCGACGCGGAAGCTCATGTTCACCGTGCGAATATCAACGTTACCGTACAGGGTCAGGCCCCGGTCCTGGTGGCTTTGATACCACAGCCAGCCGCCGACTCCCGCAGCAAGTAAAACAACAACCACCAGAATGATGGCGACAGGTTTTTTCATGACTTCAGGCTCCTTTGCGTTAGGCCTTGCAGGATCAGATCGAGATGACAGGTGATGACCCGGCTAATCTGCGCGGCTTTATCCTCATCAAATTGTGTCCAGCCGGTGCGTAACAGGATGGTTTCCCGGCCCAGGCGGAAGGCCAGGATTTCACCCAGCAGGGCGTGGGTATGCAAAACTGTTTCGGTATCGTTGGCATCCTGCCCGGTACAGGCGGCGATCAGCCGGGTCAGGTGGGTATGCATCGGGTCAATGACCCGATCGTGTACCAGCTGATAGGCGGCAGTGGGGGAGAGCTGCTCGCGGGAGATAAACTTGCTCAGGTTTAGCGTATCGTCATGCGTGAGCAGGCGGATCATATTGTGGCAGGCCTTGAGAATAAGCTGCCGAACGGCCTCGCGATCGGGCGACGGCTGGCTGAGCAACGCGGTGGCTTCCTCAACGTGTGGGCGAAACTGCGTGCCGATAAAATCGGCGATCCACTCGGCGCAGGCGAGATACAAATCCTCTTTTGAGCCAAAATAGTAGGTGATGGCCGCAATGTTCTGCCCGGCCTGCGCCGCGATATCCCGCGTGGTCGCGTGTAGCCCGTACTCGCCAAACTGCGCCAGCGCGGCGGCAATAAGCTGGCTTTTGGCCTGTTCACCTTTTGATGTCGTCGGGGTCGTATTCATAGCGGCATTAAAAATTAATCAATCGATTGATTAAGACTATGCCTGTTTCTCGCCCTCGTCGAGGGAACTGAGGGATATTTTATGCGCCACGTCACAAAAGCTGCTACACTCCGCCCCTTCGCGACATTGTGGTTTTTGTCCTCCCCTATTCGTTATATCTCCCTGAAAACTACACCTGTGATGGTCGGGGCGGTTCGGAGTTTTTATGTCTTTTGATTCCCTTGGCCTGAACCCGGAAATTCTGCGCGCGATCGCAGAGCAGGGCTACGTTGAGCCAACCCCAATCCAGCAGCAGGCTATTCCTGCCGTTCTGCAGGGCCGTGACCTGATGGCGAGCGCCCAGACCGGTACCGGCAAAACCGCCGGTTTTACCCTGCCGCTGCTGGAACTGCTGGTAAAAAACCAGCCGCACGCCAAAAGCCGTCGTCCGGTTCGTGCCCTGATCCTGACTCCTACCCGTGAGCTGGCCGCGCAGATTGGTGAGAACGTGCGTGACTACAGCCGCTATCTCAACATTCGCTCGCTGGTAGTTTTCGGTGGCGTCAGCATCAACCCACAGATGATGAAGCTGCGTGGCGGCGTGGACGTGCTGGTGGCAACGCCGGGCCGTCTGCTGGATCTGGAACACCAGAACGCGGTTAAGCTGGATCAGGTTGAAATTCTGGTACTGGACGAAGCCGACCGCATGCTTGACATGGGCTTCATCCACGATATTCGTCGCGTGCTGGCCAAGCTGCCTGCGCGCCGTCAGAACCTGCTCTTCTCCGCGACCTTCTCCGATGAGATCAAGGCGCTGGCGGAAAAGCTGCTGCATAACCCACTGGAAGTGGAAGTGGCGCGTCGCAACACCGCCTCTGAGCAGGTGACGCAGCACGTTCACTTTGTTGATAAAAAGCGCAAGCGGGAACTGCTCTCCCAGATGATCGGTCAGGGCAACTGGCAGCAGGTGCTGGTCTTTACCCGCACCAAGCACGGCGCTAACCACCTCGCGGAGCAGCTGAACAAAGACGGCATCCGCAGCGCGGCGATCCACGGCAACAAGAGCCAGGGCGCGCGTACCCGTGCGCTGGCGGACTTCAAGTCTGGCGACATCCGCGTGCTGGTGGCGACCGATATTGCCGCCCGTGGCCTGGATATTGAAGAGCTGCCGCACGTGGTGAACTACGAGCTGCCTAACGTGCCGGAAGACTACGTTCACCGTATTGGCCGTACCGGCCGCGCGGCGGCAACCGGCGAGGCGCTCTCTCTGGTCTGCGTGGATGAACACAAGCTGCTGCGCGATATCGAACGCCTGCTGAAGAAAGAGATTCCGCGCATCGAAACCCCGGGCTACGAAGTGGATCCGTCCATTAAGGCGGAGCCGATTCAGAATGGTCGTCAGGGTGGTCGCGGTCAGGGCGGCGGCGGTCGCGGTCAGCAGCCGCGTCGTGCTGATGGCGGTGCGCCGAAGTCATCGGGCAAACCTCCGCGTCGCAACAGCGATGCTAAACCCGCCGGCGAAAACCCGTGGCGCAGCGGCGAAGGCAAGCCGGCAGGGGAAGGGCAGCGCCGACGCCGCCCGCGTAAACCTGCTAACCCGCAGTAATCTGGAAGCCCGGTCGTAAAGCCGGGCTTTTCTTTTTGCGGCAGCCAACAGAAAGTGCCACAATAGTGGCTGTTTATACAGTATTCCAGGTTTAAGATGGCGTTAACCGCGGCGCTCAAAGCGCAAATTGGCGCATGGTACAAGGCGCTACAGCAGCAGATCCCCGATTTTATCCCCCGAGCGCCACAGCGGCAGATGATTGCTGACGTGGCAAAAACGCTCGCCGGGGACGACGGACGACATCTGGCGATTGAAGCCCCGACGGGCGTCGGGAAAACCCTCTCGTATCTTATCCCGGGCATTGCCATCGCGCGGGAAGAGCAAAAAACGCTGGTGGTCAGCACCGCCAACGTGGCGCTACAGGATCAGATCTTCAGTAAGGACCTGCCGCTGCTGCGTAAAATTATCCCCGACCTGCGTTTCACCGCCGCGTTTGGGCGTGGGCGCTACGTGTGCCCGCGTAACCTGGCGGCGCTCGCCAGCAGTGAGCCTAATCAGCAAGATTTGCTGGCGTTTCTTGACGACGAACTGACGCCGAACAACAAGGCCGAGCAGGAGCAGTGTGCAAAGCTCAAAGCCGAGCTCGACGGCTATAAGTGGGACGGCCTGCGCGATCACACCCGTCAGGCCATTAGCGATGATTTGTGGCGCAGGCTTAGCACCGATAAGGCGAGCTGTCTGAACCGCAACTGCCACTACTACCGGGAGTGCCCGTTTTTTGTCGCCCGGCGCGAGATTCAGGAAGCGGAAGTGGTGGTCGCCAACCATGCGCTGGTGATGGCCGCCCTGGAGAGCGAAGCCGTATTGCCGGAGCCCAAAAACCTGCTGCTGGTGCTCGATGAAGGCCACCATTTGCCGGACGTGGCGCGCGACGCGCTGGAGATGAGCGCCGAAATTACCGCCCCCTGGTTCCGCCTGCAGCTCGATCTCTTCTGCAAGCTGGTGGCGACCTGCATGGAGCAGTTCCGTCCAAAAACCACGCCGCCGCTGGCGGTGCCCGAGCGATTGAGCGACCACTGCGAAGAGGTCTACAGCCTTATCGCGTCGCTGAACAACATCCTGAATCTTTATCTTCCGGCAGGCCAGGAGGCGGAACACCGCTTCGCGATGGGAGAACTGCCGGAAGAGGTCATGGAGATCTGCCAGCAGCTGGCGAAGCATCTGGAAAAGCTCCGCGGGCTGGCAGAGATGTTCTTAAACGATCTCAGCGAGAAAACCGGCACCCACGACGTGGTGCGGCTGCACCGCATTCTGCTGCAGATGAACCGCGCGCTGGGGATGTTTGAAGCGCAGAGCAAGCTCTGGCGGCTGGCCTCGATGGCACAGGCCTCCGGCGCGCCGGTCACTAAATGGGCCACCCGCGACGTGCGCGACGGGCAGGTGCACCTCTTTTTCCACTGCGTGGGCATCCGCGTGGCCGATCAGCTGGAAAAGCTGATCTGGCGCAGCGTGCCGCACGTGGTGGTCACCTCTGCGACCCTGCGTTCCCTTAACAGCTTCTCGCGGCTGCAGGAGATGAGCGGCTTGAGAGAGAAAGCGGGCGACCGCTTTGTGGCGCTGGACTCGCCGTTTAACCACTGCGAGCAGGGCAAGCTGGTGATCCCGCGGATGAAGTATGAGCCGCTAATGGAAAACGAAGAGCAGCACATTGCGGAGATGGCAGCCTACTTCCGCGAACAGGTCGAGAGCAAAAAATACCCCGGCATGCTGGTGCTGTTTGCCAGCGGACGCGCCATGCAGCGCTTCCTGGAGCACGTCACCGATCTGCGTCTGCTTCTGCTGGTACAGGGCGATCAGCCGCGCTACCGGCTGGTGGAAACGCACCGCAAGCGGATCGATAACGGCGAGCGCAGCGTGCTGGTGGGGTTACAGTCGTTCGCCGAAGGTCTGGATCTGAAAGGTGATTATCTGACGCAGGTGCATATTCATAAAATCGCCTTCCCACCTATCGACAGCCCGGTAGTGATCACCGAGGGGGAGTGGCTGAAAAGCCTCAACCGCTATCCGTTTGAGGTGCAAAGCCTGCCGGCGGCGTCGTTTAACCTGATTCAGCAGGTCGGGCGTCTGATTCGCAGCCACGGCTGCTGGGGCGAGATTGTGATTTACGACAAGCGTCTGCTGACGAAGAACTACGGTCAGCGGTTGCTGAACGCACTGCCGGTGTTCCCGATTGAACAGCCCGACGTGCCCGAAGTGAAAAAATGCCCGGCAAAGCCGACCGCCGGGCGTAAAAAAAGCATCCGTGCTAAGGGGCGCGGTCCTACTGGTAAGTAAAGGTGGCCTGAACAACGCTCTCGAACGTGCCGGCAGTCACGGGCATGGCGGTAGCGTAATAGCGTGCAGCCAACGGGAAATCGGCAGTATGCGTTGTGCTGTCGATCACGGCATTGAAACTCGATTGAGGGGCTAGCGTAATAAAATCCGTTCGGTCAGCTAATTCAAGAGCAACCCCGGTAGCCGTACCCGTGTTGGCGAATTTATTAGGATGCTGCGCATCGGGTTGACCATTCACGGTAATCGTGGCCAGCATCAGACTCGGCGGGCACTTTGACAGGGTCAGGTCAAAGTTTTTCCATTCCCCCGTATCACCGATATCCTTGAAATCACTGGCGACGGCCTGCCCAAGCTCCACCACCATGTTCTGACTGGCGCTGTCTACCTGGCAGGTGGTGTCGTAAATATTCCCTTCGATATTGATCGTAAGGTCGGTTGCGCCGGCAGAGAGGCTCATCAGAGCGAGTAAAAAGAGTAACCTGTTCATCATCGCTCCGTTACTGGTATTCCATATCGATGGTGGCAATCGTGTTGGCTTTTCCGGCCGTGACGGTGGCATCCGTCTGGTAATACTGCACGGCGAAGGGGATAACATCCGGCACATTGGGTTCAGTGCTTCCGCCAACCGGGATCGGGTAGTTGTATTTAAGATCAACGCCATCGAGCAACATCCTTATCCCCACGCCCGTGGCGCTGTCGCTCCCCGGCGTCAGGTTCAGAACGTCATCAAACTGGCTGTTAAGACCATTGGCGCTGGTCACCGAGGCCGTGAGGTTTACCGCTTCCGTACAGGTGGCGGTGATGTTGAAATACTTCCAGGCCGTGTAGCTACCTACATGGGTAAATTGCGAGACCGGGAAATCGCCGAGTGTGACCGTCAGATTGAGCGGGTCGATGGAACAGGTGGCCGTTCTTTCCGCGATAGTTGCGGAGTAATAGCTTTTATTATTCGTCGTGGAACCAATTCCGGCAGAGGTATAGACCCCAAACCCGTATCGCCCCTGAAACGTGGTCAGGGTACCGGTGCCAATATGCTGCGCCGTTTTGATTAGCCTTTCCGTGTAATTGAATGAAAAGGTCTGGTCGCTATTGACCGTGCCGATGGGGGTCGCCGTTGAATTACAGTCTGTACCCTCACCGCGTACGATCTGTCCGCTGCTGTTTACGAGTTCGATGCCTACGCCTTCAACATCCGTTGAGTAAACGCCAGGCATTCCTTCGACTTCCGTTCCAGAACCGTAATAGCACGATACGATGGTGTGATTAGGGAGGGTGCCCGTACAGCTACCGTTGACGGTATGGGCCTTCGTAGAGCCTGGGATCACGCCGCCAATACCCAGAGTCGTGGGAACAGACAACGTGCCAGGATTAAAGGTATAAGGCAGATCGGTACTATCGCAGGTTGTCGTCGCATGCGCGTGCGGTATCAGACACGCGCTTGCGACGAAGACAACCAGCGCAACGGCATATTTAAACATGTTCATTTTTTCCTCGGAAAGGGTCATACGCACTGCGCCGTGATGCTAAGCACTGCACCATCGTCTTTTGCCGGCAGGTGATAGGCTGCGGTGCAGTGGCTGTCGGCGGTTTTCCCCCAGCTAACGTCAACCGTCCCTTTTTCATGCATGCCGGTCAGATAAACCTGCCCACCGTCACCCACGATAAACTCGCCGTCCTGATGGGCCTGAGATGCCGTCGCACCGAACGGGATCGCACGTCCATCGGCGCGTTTCAGGGTCATTAGTACCCGGCTGCCAACGTGCGTTTCGTAATGGGCGCGCACGATGGCGCCGCGCGTAGGCGTCACGGTTTTGGCTGCCTGGTCAACGTCCGCATTTTCCGGCAGCGTTTCCGTGTTGAGCGCAAGGGTGTTATGACGATACGGCGACACGTAAGGCACAATGGCATAGCCGCGGAAGTCGGTATTCACGCCGGTTTGATTGCTGATGTTGGTGTCGTCCGCACCCGGCGCTTCGACCAGCGCGGCCGTCTCGCCCATCGGCTGACCCAGCGTGACGCCGTGCGCATGGGCGATCATGCTCCCCTGAAGGCCGACGTTAAGCTGCTGCTGCTGGTTATCCTGTGAATAGCCCGCGCCCACTTCACCGTAGGTGCCTTTGTAATCGGCATTCAGGCTGGTGCTGTCGCCGCTGCTCTGGCTGTGGCCCTGCTGAACGCCCCAGCTGAGGTTGTTGCCAGCCAACGCGGTGCCGTTCAGGCCCACGCTTTGGGTGGTATCGTGTTTCGTGCTGTTCAGGTTGTAGTTCACCCAGGTGTTGCTGAGCCAGCGGTCAAGAGGAACGGAGACGTTGAAGGCGATGGTCTGCTCGCTGGTTTTTTCGTTGTCGTCGTCGCTGCCGTCACGGGTGTTTTTATCCAGTCCGTAGCTCAGGCCGTAGCTGATGCCGTGCCACGAGTTGTTGTAACCCAGGTTCATTGAGGTCATTCCCTGGCTTGAGTTCCAGTAGTTCTCTTTGACCAGGCTTAAGGTCAGCGAACCGAATGAACCGCCCAGAGACTGATCGACGGTGGCCTCTTCGCGGCTGCGTCGGGTGTCCGGCATTTGCCAGTCGTCGTTGCGGGTATGGGAATCCAGGGTGTCCTGCAGGGTGTAAAATCCCTTGCTGTTATAGCGATAGCCAGCCATGGAAAAATGGGTGCCGGTGATGGCAAAATCTTTGCTGTAGCGGATGCGCCAGGAGCGGCCATGAGTCGGATCCTGGTCCTGCATCTCCGATTTCGCGTCGGTGACATCCACCGAAAACGCGCCGAAATCGCCGATGTTCTTACCGAATCCCAGCGCCAGCGCATCGTAGTACTGGCTGGCCTGCACGCCGCCGTAGGCCGTAAAGCCGTAAGGCAATCCGTAGATTGCCGTGCCCTGCATGAAGGGCGTTTTTTCGACGTCGCTGTCGTAGCTGCGATAGCGACCTGCGGTGAGGCTGTATTTAAAGCGGCCTTCACGCTGCAATACCGGCACCGACGCGTAGGGCACCACGAAATGTTGTTCGCTGCCGTCCGTCTCTTTAACGGTAACGTTCAAATCGCCGCTGCCGCCGGTGGGGTAGAGATCGTTAATCTCAAACGCGCCGGGGGCGACATAGTTCTGATAGATGACGTAACCGTTCTGGCGGACGATGACCTGGGCGTTGCTGTGCGCCGTTCCGCGGATCACCGGTGCAAAACCCTTCATGCTGTCAGGAAGCATGTCGTCATCCGAAGCGATTTGCGCTCCGGTGTAAGAGATGCTGTCAAACACGTCCGAAGGTGAAGAGCTTTGCCCGAATTTGACGCTGCTGCCGAGGGCGATAATATCGCGCTCGGCATAGGTATAGACCGACGAAAACTCACTTTCTGCGTCACCGTCACCGCGGGTTTTGCTCCAGGTGGAGTAGTTACGCAAGCGCCACGCCCCGAGGTTAAGCCCCGGACGCAGGTTAAGAAACTCACTGCGCTGGTCGGTACCATTTTCGCCTTTGCCGTGGTTGTCCCCGGCGGTAAAGCTGTAATTCAGCAGCAGGGCATTTATCCCTTCGTCGTACTCCTGCGGGTCGACGTAATCGCGCGGCACCTGGGTGATGGCGGTCTGAGGAATGCTTAACAGCAGCTGCTGTGGATTAACGTGAAACGTGGCGCTGGCGGAAGGGATAACGCTCAGGTCAATACACTGGGCCTTGTCATCCTGCACGAATTTGTCGGTTTTAATACCGAAGCTTTTTAGCTGGGCCGCGCTCAGGCACGGCTGCAGAGTTGACTTTCCGCTGGCATCTTTTTTCAGCGTGAACTCAATCTCTTTGCTTGCCACTTTATTATTGTTCACGAAGACGTCGACGTGATATTTACCCGGCGCCTGGCCGGGGCCGATCTCATAAATACTGAGATCCGTCTTTCCCTGACTGGGGTTGTCGATATCCAACAGCGCCGGGTTGAAATAATCTTCGGCCAGAACTTTTTGCACGCAAACGCCCAGCAGGGTACAGCCCAGTGCAATAAGCATTGAGCGTCCGTGTTGTTTAGGCGGTTTGGTGGTGTATTCCCAGCTCATAATGATTTCCAGTAATCCCTGGATGATTATTTAATTTGCGCGGTATATGACTGGCTGATGCCGCCGTAGTCATTAATGATTTTCCAGCTCACAGAGCGTGCGGTAATATTTCCCGGTACGGAAAAGTGCGTTTCGGCTTTGGGTTTGGCATAGGTGACTTTGCCGACTTTTTTACCGTCCAGCTTTATCTCCTGGAAATTAATATAAAACGGCGTAGGGTTTTCGACAATGAGCTGGTTACCCTGCGTGTGCCAGGATAATTGCGCAGTGACATCTTCTGGCTTACCGGTAATCCTCGCCGGGCGATAAATGAGCTTAATTCGGGTTTTAATCGCTATCTGCAGCGTGTTCGTGTTTTCATTGCGCGCGGAAGAGGGAATAGATTTAATATTCAACCAGAACAGCGATTCACGATCGGCAGGTAAATTCCCCCCGGTTCTGATGATGCGCAGAACGTTGTCCTGCTTCGCATCAAGGCGGAACAGAGGTGGCGTAATCAGGAACGGCGCTTTCTCGCGCGCGTTGTCTTCTGTTTCTACCCACGACTGCACCAGGTAGTCGAGGTTGTCCGGGTTGGCGATCCCAATAGACGACTCTTTTTTATTTTCCGGGTACACCACGCGCGTGCCGCCGATGGTAATTCCGGCGTGAGCGGCAGAGGTGATTAATAAAAATGAGGAGAGCAGAAGATATTTTCGCATTGTGATACCGTAATCAAGAAGTAACAGATATTAGCCACCGGGGTAGCTAATATCTGTTTTATTAGTTGTAAACGATGGTGAAAGTTGATGCGGCATTCGCCAGCCCGGCAGTAATAGTGCCACCGGTCTGAATATAGCGTGCACCAAATTCCAGGTCGTTCGTTGTTGTCCCTGAGGTGAGAGTGTACGCGGCGGAAGCCGTATATAAACTCAGCGGGTTTTCCGATTTATCCAGCAACTGAACACCCACGCCCGTCGCCGTACCCGTACCGGATGTCACAGCAAGGACATCGTTATTGCTGCTATCCGGTGTTCCCCCAAAGGTCACCGAGGCGCTGGTGACCGTATCAGGACAATCTTTTAGCTGAATACTAAAGCGGGTTGTCGACGTCGTCGAACCACTTCCGGTAAATGCAGATTTAGCAACCTTACCTAATGAAACATTAAGTGGGTTAGCTAAGCCATTTACCACCGTGCATGCAGAGTCAATAATTTCACCTGTGAAATTAATTTGGCCTTCACCGCTGGATGCAAATGCAGAAACCGAAGCACACGCCATCCCGGCAGCGATGCCCGCAATAATAATTTTTTTCATTTTAATCCTCTGAATGAAAGTGTGACACTTCTGACATTAATCATCACGTGGCTGATTAATTCGGTGTGAACTATCGCTGAGAATTATTTTTTGCTCAATTTATCTTCAGACCACTTTTATCCTCAAAGCGTCTTCGCAGGCTTCAGGGAGAGGAAAATGATTACCCGGCAGGTATTTATCAGGGCTATAGTAACTGCAAAGAGCCGCAAGGAGAGATGTCGTGGATTATCGTAAAATTATCAAAGAGGTGGGGCGAGGAAAGAACCACGCCCGTGACCTGGATCAGGAAACGGCCCGTGCCCTGTACACCCACATGCTGAACGGTGATGTGCCCGATCTGGAAATGGGGGGTATCCTTATTGCGCTACGTATTAAAGGTGAAGGTGAAGCGGAGATGCGCGGTTTCTATGAAGCCATGCAGGCGCAAACGCTGCGCTTAACGCCGCCGGTGGCAAAACCGATGCCGATCGTTATCCCCAGCTATAACGGTGCGCGTAAGCAGGCCAATTTGACCCCGCTGCTGGCTATTTTATTACATAAGCTGGGGTTCCCGGTGGTGGTGCACGGCGTAAGCGAAGATCCCACGCGCGTGCTGACCGAAACGATTTTTGGAATGTTAGGTATCGAGCCAACGCGACATGCCGGCCAGGCGCAGGCGAAGCTGGACGGTCATCAACCGGTTTACATCCCGGTGGGAACGCTTTGCCCGCCGCTGGAAAAGCAGCTCGATATGCGCTGGCGCATGGGCGTGCGTAACAGCGCGCATACCCTGGCGAAGCTGGCAACGCCGTTTGGCGAGGATAACGCCCTGCGCCTTTCCAGCGTTTCGCACCCGGAATACGTGGCGCGCGTGGGGCAATTTTTTGACGACATTGGCGGCAGAGCATTGTTGATGCACGGCACCGAAGGCGAGGTTTATGCTAACCCGCAGCGCTGCCCTCAGGTGATGCTGATTGATTCTGCGGGTACGCGCGCCATTCTTGAGCGTGGGGAAGAGAATAGCGGTGTGATATTGCCTGAGGCGAAAGATCCGCATACCACGGCACACTGGGTTGAGCAGTGCCTTGCCGGGAATGTGCCTGTTCCGCATTCGATCAAGCTCCAGATGGCCTGTTGTTTGCTCGCCACAGGCGAAGCTGACTCGGTCGAAGCCGGGCTGAAGCGCGTTAATGACGCTTTTTAAGTAAAAAAAAGCCCGTCCAGTGGCGGACGGGCAAGCAAGGGTAACAACAACAGGGTCAATGAGGGTTGGAGCAGCTCACCAGAGGGTATGGCGAGGGTAAAGCATTCATTCAGTCGATTATTTGTAGATAACCGCAGTACCGCTCAGCTTGTTATTGGTGTTCGCGGAGGTGATGCTGTATCCGCTTGCACCGGCAGCAGCAGCTTTCTCAGCCAGTTTGGCTTCCAGACCGTCCAGCGTGGTCGCGCCTTCTGCACTTACCACACCGATTTTATTCATGTTCTGCGCCTGGGCAGATGAAACAGGCTCCGCAGCGAAAGCGCCGAAAGACAGAGCGGACAGGGCAACAGCAGCAACAGCATATTTGATGGTTTTCATAGTTAATCTCTCGCAGGTTATTCTGTTAAGGGGACGATGTTCCGTCGATGTGATAAGTATCACGTTTTTCCGCGGAAGATAAAATCGAAGAGAATTGACGTGGTTGCTCAAAAAAATTGAATGACAAATAACTTATTGAATATTAATAAATTCAGCGCACCGCTTTACACTTCTTGTTGATGCGCTTTACAGAAGCGACAAGAACGGCACGTTTTGCCACGCGTCTGGCTAAAATTCGTGAGCGTAAAGCAAAGCGGTTACGCGGTTAGCTTACGTAAAGGAAAGTCAACGTAACTGGCTGTCTTTCGAACCTCTGCGATTATATCCTGAGTGTGATTGGTTTTTTGAATCTTTATCCTGCTGACAGGTAATGCAAAGCCGTACGCCGGGGATGGCTTTTCGGCGCGCCTCAGGAATAGGTTCCCCACATTCCTCGCATTCAGATAAGCTTTCCCCGCGCGGAATTTCACCGCGAGCGCGTGCAACCGCATCTTCAATTGTACTGTTGATCTGTTCGTTTACGGCGTCGTCATTTGCCCAACCGGAAGCCATGATGTGCTCCATCCTCTGTATAAGCCATACACTTCACTATGGGGTCAAAAAATGAACAGTCAAGGCGAGAGGAGAGAACTGCATCCGTTGGGCAGATGCAGTCTGGCAGAAGAAGGGGGGTTATTTATAGATGGTCGCCGTGCCGTACATGTGGTTATCTCCACCCGCGGAGTTCACCACGAATCCTTTAGCGCCTTCCTGGCGGGCTTTTTCAGCCAGCTTATCCTGCAGATCGTCAAGATTGCTTGCGCGGCTTACCGAGACGGTACCCGCGGGGCGCAGCTGGCTGGTATCGGCACTCTGGTTAAGAGACTGAACGGCCATGGCGGAGAATGATGCGGCTGCCAGGGCACCGGCGAGAACAGCAAGGGTCAGATACTTTTTCATAATCACATCCTCATGAGGAAACAACAGGTGATTCCCTTTAAGTTTAGAAGCCGGACGAGTGTGACTTAGCGCAAATATTTGATGATGATCTGCTTATTTTTTGAACGATATTAATTGACAATTTGCTGACAGATCATAGACATAAAGGTGTTTGATTTATGGCGGTTTTTTAAGCGTTACAGAGAAAGATTTACCGTTGGGCCAGCAAAGGGTATCTTACGCCGCTGTTTAAAGGAGAATGCCATGACTTCCCAAAAGCCGGGATTGCACCCGCGAAATCGCCACCGCAGCCGCTACGACATGAATGCGTTATGCCTGAGCTGCCCTCCGCTGCAGGACTACATTGTCCAGACCCCTGCGGGTGAACCGTCAGTCAACTTTGCTGACCCGCAGGCGGTTAAAATGCTCAACAAAGCCCTGCTGGCGCATTTTTACGGTGTGGCTGAGTGGGATATTCCGGAAGGTTTTCTCTGCCCGCCCGTGCCGGGCCGCGCTGATTATGTCCATCATCTTGCCGATCTCCTTGCAGACGATCGTGACGGAGCGGTTCCCGAGCAGGCCTCCGTGCTGGATATCGGTACCGGGGCGAACCTGATTTACCCGCTGATCGGCGCGCATGAATATCACTGGCGCTTTACCGGGAGCGAAATCGGTGACGAGGCCTTTGCCAGCGCCCAGGCGATTATCAGCGCAAACCCGGGTTTAAGCCGCGCCATTCGCCTGCGCCGTCAGAAAGATGCGGCCGCGATTTTCAACGGCATTATTCACAAAAACGAAAGCTATGACGCGACGATGTGCAATCCGCCGTTCCATGATTCGGCAGCATCTGCCCGGGCGGGCAGCGAGCGCAAGCGCCGCAACCTGGGTCAGGCTGAAGACGCCGCGCTGAACTTCGGCGGACAGCAGCAGGAGCTATGGTGTGAAGGTGGCGAAGTGGCGTTTATCCTGCGCATGATTGCGGAAAGCAAGCAGTTTGGTCGCCAGGTGAAGTGGTTCACGACGCTGGTCTCCCGTGGGGATAACCTGCCGCCACTCTATCGCGCGCTGACCGAAGCGGGCGCCGTAAAAGTGGTGAAAAAAGAGATGGCGCAGGGCCAGAAACAGAGCCGCTTTATCGCCTGGTCGTTTATGGACGATAGCAAACGTCGCAAATAGCACCCCGTTGTAGGCCGGGTAAGGCGAAGCCGCCACCCGGCTCGGTTATAGCGTCGGCTCCTGCGGCGGGAGCGGCGAGGCGGGCGGCGGCAACACCTGATACGTCTGCACCGGCATTCGCACGTTCGCCAGATCGAAGTGTTTTTTCACCATGCTGTCGAGGGCAAAGCGCACTGTCCACTGCTTTAGCGGCTGCGTGGTGAACGACACGCGCAGGGTAAATGCCGTGTTCGTCAGCCCGACAATGCCGGCAAACGACGGCTCTCCAATCACCAGCCCGCGAATATCATCCATCTGCATCAGCTCCTCTACCGCATCCCGCAGCGCCTGCTTCGCTTTGTCTGCATCCTCATGACGATCCACATCGTAGTTCGCCACCACGGAACCAATACCGCGCACGAAGTTGGCGAAGGTGGTGATCGAAGACCAGGGAATGATGTGGTACGCGCCGGTGTCCTGACGCACGCCGACGGAGCGTATGGACATCCGCTCTACCGTGCCGGTTAACGGCCCAATCGTGACCAGATCCCCCGTGTTCATCCCGTTCTCAAACTGGATAAAGATGCCGGTAATAATATCCTTCACCAGCGTTTGCGAGCCGAAGGAGATCGCCAGCCCCAGCGCACCGGCCCCCGCCAGCAGCGGGGCGATATTTACGCCGATTTCCGACAGCACAATCATGATGGTGATGGTGCTGATAATCACCGCCAGCGCGTTGCGGAACAAAGTCAGCAACGTCCGGGCACGGGCGCTGGGCAGCGGCCTGCCGTGAATATCCGATACCAGGCGGTTCTCGATAAGGCTCGCCAGCAGCGTCCAGCCGACGGCGGAGAAGAACAGGATCAGGGCGATACGAATTAAAATATCAACGGTCTTTTCGCCTGCGCCGTTATGCAGCCAGTTCCAAAAATCAAACAGGCTCCACGCATTCAGAAGCAGCATAATCGCCACGCAGACGGTCAGAATGCGTGATACCTTGAGCGATACCGACATCCAGCCGTTCACCCGTTTTTGCAGCTCAGGGTAATTGCGCTGAACCTGCGGTGAAAGGATAATGGTCTTCGATATCCAGCGCGACAGCAGGCCGGATACAAACGCCGCGATACCGATAATGGCCAGGCTTTTGAACGTCGCCCCCATCATAAATTTCAGGCTGTTTCCCGGATCGAACAGCGAGAAGAAGCACAGCACGATGAAATAGGCGCTTGCCAGCCAGTGCCACACCAGGGCGAACGCGCGAATAAAGAGGCTAAAGAATGAGAGGGAACGATCGGCCAGATGCAGCAGGCTCTCAGTGATGGTCTTTTTATTGTGGAAGATAAGGTACAGCGACCAGACGGTAATGCAGAGCATGATAATCACGTTTGCCAGGGCGCCAAACTGGACGTTCACCTGGTTGGAGATGATCGGCACGGCCACCAGCAGGCCGTAGCCAATCAGCCCGCTGAGCACGCTCAGACGCAGTGCCCAGTATTTCGCGCTTTCATCCCGTATGGAGAAAGGACGCAGTGCCGGGACGTGCGGACAAAAGAGTAACCGCAGCAGCGCCTTGAAGAACTCAATCAGCGCAAAGGCATTCAGGAAAAGCGATTGCTGGAAGGCGATGGTTTTATTGCCTGCATTCAGCCTGTCGGCCAGCATCTGGCCTAAAAACAGCGTCAACGCCAGCAGCAGTAAATCGATGATAAACGCTGAGGCGATCATCAACGGCAGGTGGAGCCAGCTGCTTTTCTCCTGATTTTTCCTGCGCCCCCACTGTCCCATTTTGCGGTATAGCGGCCACGCGCACAGGCGTACCAGCCAGTAAAAAAGAAATACCGCGCCCGCCAGCATCAGGAACTGCGTGGCGGCGGCGGTAAACGTGTGTGGGTTAAAGGGCTTGTGCGGTGAGCCAATCAGGTTGCGATAGAGCTGGGCAAAGCGTGACGAGAGCGCTTCACCATAGTGGCGGCTCACGTCGGTGACGTTTTCCAGCACCGTTTTTTGCTCCTCCTGTGGCGGAGTAATGTCAGGCACCTGCTCCTGCGGCGGCGTGGCGGCTACTTTTCGCAGCTGATCTATGAGCTCCTGCCGGGAGGTGTCGTTCTCAAGAACATCGGCAAGGGCGCCATAGGCGGCTTTTTTTTGTTCGGCATCGGGCTCCGGTGGCGGCGTGCTGTTCGTCGTCGCGGTGGTTCCGGTGGTGACGCCGGGGATCGCGACGGCGAACGATGGCGCACTAAACAGGCTTATCAACAGCAACAGGATCCACGGCACGGCGCCCTCCGGTGAAAATCTCGAACAAAATGATAAGTATAGAAGTCGAGGCGCGGAGGGGAATTTTTGGGAACAATCTGGCGTAAAAAAGCCGGGCAGGGCCCGGCTCGGTATGACGCGAGGGATCAGGAGACGTGCTGGAGGAACTCCTGCAGACGCTGCCCTGGCGGGTTAGCAATAAGCTCTTGCGGGTTACCGTCCTGAGCAATGCGGCCTTTATCAATAAAGATCAGGCGGGACGCTACTTTCTCAGCAAAGCCGATTTCGTGGGTCACGATAACCATCGTCATCCCTTCTTCGGCCAGATCCTGCATGACTTTCAGCACCTCGTGGCGCAGCTCCGGGTCGAGCGCGGAAGTCGGCTCATCAAACAGCATCATCTTCGGTTTCACCGCCAGCGCGCGGGCAATCGCCACGCGCTGCTGCTGGCCGCCGGACAGCTCGGAAGGGTAGTGGTGCGCACGTTCGGCCAGGCCGACCTTGGCCAGCAGATCTTTTGCCTGCGCTTCCGCCGCCGCTTTGCTCGCCCCGCGCACGCGCAGCGGGCCAAACATCACGTTTTCCAGCGCCGTGAGGTGCGGGAACAGGTAGAACTGCTGGAACACCATGCCCGCTTCCTGACGAATCAGACGCTCATCCACTTTTGGGTCATTGACCTTCAGGCCGTCGACGATCAGATCGCCGCTGGTGATCTCTTCCAGCTTGTTGATGCAGCGCAGCAGCGTGGATTTACCGGAGCCGGACGGCCCGATAATGACCACCACTTCACCCTGCTTAATGTTCAAATCAATATTGTGCAGCACCTGGGTTGGGCCAAAGTGCTTGGAAACGTTTTTAAATTCAATCACAGGATTTTCATCCTTCTTTCAAGACGACGCAGAACGAAGCTCAGAACCAGAGTAATGATCAGGTAGACAACGGCTACCGCACTCCAGATTTCCAGCGCGCGGAAGTTGCCGGCAATGATCTCCTGCCCCTGACGGGTCAGCTCAGCCACGCCGATAACGATGAACAGCGACGTATCTTTAATGCTGATGATCCACTGGTTACCGAGCGGCGGCAGCATGCGGCGCAGCGCCAGCGGCAGAATAACGTGGCGGATCGTTTCGCGACGAGAAAGACCTAATGCCAGACCGGCTTCACTGAAACCTTTATGAATCGACAGCACCGCACCGCGGGTGATTTCCGCAATGTAGGCCCCTGAGTTGATCATAATGGTGACGACCGCTGCGCTGAACGGGTCGATGCGCAGGTCATTGAAGGCCATTGGCAGGGCGAAGTAGATGAACATGACCTGCACGACAATAGGGGTGCCGCGGATCACTTCGATGAAAACCAGTGCGATGTGGTTTGCAATCCAGCCGCCGTAGGTGCGGGCGAAACCGGCGACAAGACCGATAATCAACCCGCCAACCAGACCCAGGACCGAAATCCACAGGGTCATTTTAGCGCCTTCAAGCAAGAGTGGAATGGCAGGCCAGATGGCGCTCCAGTCAAACTGCATGATAATTTCCTGTTACTGTTACCGTGTTACAAAAATAGCAGGGGCGAAAGGTCGCCCCCGAGTGAACGTCATTTTTACGTCTTATTATTTAGGCTCGGTGCCGAACCATTTTTTGTAGATTTCGTTATAGGTGCCGTTCTCTTTCAGCGTTTTCAGCGCGCCGTTAACTTTCGTGCGCAGCTCCTCGCTGCCTTTCGGGAAGGCGATACCGTACTGCTGCGCTTCCAGAGACTCACCCACGGCCTTGAACTTGCCGTTGCCCGCCGTTTTGATGAAGTACAGGATGTTAGGCGTGTCGTGCAGAACAGCGTCAGCACGATTGGTGCCGAGTTCCATATACGCGTTGTCGATGTTCGGGAACTGGCGCAGGTCTTTGGTTTTGATATTCGCTTTTGCGTAATCAACGGAACCGGTGCCGCTCTTCACCGCAACCACTTTGCCGTCGAGATCTTTCACGCTTTTTACGTCGTTATTATCGGCTTTGACCATCACCAGCAGGCCGCTTTTGTAGTAGCCGTCAGAGAAGTCGATCGCTTTTTTACGTTCATCGGTGATGGTGATACCCGCCAGCGCCAGATCGACGTTTTTGGTTTGCAGTGCCGGGATGATGCCGCTGAAGTCCATTGGCTTCAGGGTGTAATCCAGTTTGAGTTCTTTGGCGACAGCGGCCCACAGATCCACATCAAAACCAACGTATTTATCACCCTGTTTGAATTCAAACGGAACGAACGCCGTGTCGGTCGCCACAACCAGTTTGTCGGCAGCCTGAGAAGACACCGCAAAAGCCAGGGTAAGTGCAGCCAGTGAAACTTTTAATACAGACTTCATAGCATTTCCTTTTATATCCACGGGGCGATCCCCTGCGAGAACAGGTGGCACAATGAAAAAATCGTGCCAACTTTACAAGTTATTGTTTTGCAAAGGGGATGATGTCATGCATTGCACAATAAAGGAGGCAATGAGGTTTAATTGCACCAAAGTGGAGCACTGTTTTGGTGCGCTTCGTTTGGGGCAACTGACGGAGAGACATTTAGCGGAAATTCTGACGAAAAAACAATCTTTCATTAACGGTTGTGTGAGGTGATTATTACATTTCGTTCACTTTTGCAGGCATGCAGGCAAAAACTGTGCACCATAGATGTGCAAAACCCTCACCGAAGGGCGAGGGTTTAAGAGATAATTCTTATGAATTATTCGATGTTTGATTCGATAAACCACAGGAACTGATCCAGGTCGCGGGAGGCGGCGGTGAAAATATCTGCAGTATCTTCATCTTTGGCTTCGCCGATCGCTTTGCGCACGTCATTGGCCACAATCGCGTAGCGGTCCGCAAGCTCTTTCAGGTGATCCTGAACGGTATGGATATCCAGCGGATAACTCTTCAGGGGCGTTTTGCTGTTGATCACCTGCGTGGTACCCAGCGCGACGCCGCCTAGCTGAACAGCGCGTTCAGCCATCGTATCAAGGTGGGTAACCAGTGCTGTGCGGAAGCCATCAAGCATTTCATGAACGGCAATAAAGTTTGCACCGCGCATATTCCAGTGGGCCTGTTTAGTGATCAGCGAAAGATCGATGAACTGGATCACCTGGCGATTCAGCAACTCAATGGTCGCTTTTTTGTCGCTATCCGATACATCGTTACGGGTATAAAGCAGATTAGACGCTTTCGTTTTCACCAGTTTAGCGGTACTCATAATCTCATATCCTCTTGATGTTTATGTCCCAGGTAATTTCGAAACTAAGTATAGCACCAGATTTTTTCTCTGCGGTCTGGCTGTGCCTATCGGTTTAATAGCGAAATGAGGGTTGAGAATTTAATGCATTGATACTAATAGATTTTTTATAAATTGATACAGATCAATCTTAATTGTCTGTGGTGAGCGTAAGCGTGGAAGGATATTTCGCGAATATGACAATGTGTGTAAGAAATTATTATGCCCCACATTCTGGCCTTTATTCTGCATGGCACGCAAGCCATGCAGAATATATGGCCTTAGTTGATATCCACCTTCTCAACTTTTGGTTCAGGACGCATGGTGAGCGTCGAGCCCATTGATGCGGCGATAATTGAGCAGAGCGCCAGCGTCTGGGTCAATGTCAGGGTTTCGCCGAGGAATACCATCCCGGAAATCGCCGCAAGTGCAGGCTCCATGCTCATCAGCGTGCCAAAAATGCGTGTCGGCAGGCGCGTAAGGGCAATCATTTCCAGAGAGTAGGGGAGCGCGGTGGAGAGAATCGCGACCGCCAGCCCGACGGGCATAACGGACCATTGCCAGATAGATGCCGTCGCCTGCGCCATGCCGATGGGCACAAAGACGATAGCGGCGATGAGTGAACCTAACGCGACCGTTGCCGGTCCATGCTCTTCCCCTGCGCGCTGGCCTGTTAATATATAGATAGCCCAGCAGGCACCTGCACCCAGCGCCAGCGCTGCGCCCGTGAGATCGATCTCAGAGACGTTCTGGCCCAGCGGGAGCAAGAACCATAAGCCCAGCACGGCTAATATGACCCAGATAAAATCAACCGGACGTCGTGAGGAGAAAAGCGCCACGGCCAGCGGGCCGGTAAACTCCAGCGCGACGGCAATCCCCAGCGGTATTGTCTGAATGGAGAGGTAGAACAGATAGTTCATCGCCCCGAGGGAGAGCCCATAAAACAGCAGAGGCAGACGCTGCTCCTTTTTAAAGCGCAGACGCCAGGGTTTGAAAATGAGCACCAGTATTACCGTACCCAGCACGATACGCAGGGCGGTAACCCCAGGCGCGCCAACCAGTGGGAAAAGCGATTTTGCCAGCGAAGCACCGCTTTGAATGGACAACATGGCAATGAGTATGACGGCTACCGGCAACCAGACCGACGACGTGCGGGATAACCCAGGCATCCTTTCTCCTGTCAGCTTATGTCAAATGAAGTAAAGGTTGCAGTGTAAAGGAAATAAGCGGCAACGGTTGAGGCGCTGTTGAAAAAAAACCTCGTGAAATCCGTAAAATGGTTAAGCGCTGGTGGATTTATCGCCTGATAGATTAGGAATAATCTGGATGAATGTAACGGCGCGTGCGCGCACTATGCGCATTTAGTAGTGAAAATTGCATGTGATTTGAAAGAGATAGCTGAGGCTGGAAACGTTCTGTTACAGGAAAGGTTTCATTAGACATCACGAATCACAAAGAGTTTCGCAAATTTTTTTGATATATTTAAAGCTTACGGACTTACTTGAAGCACATTTGAGGTGGTTATGAAAAAAATTGCATGTCTTTCAGCACTGGCCGCTGTACTGGCTGTTTCCGCAGGTACCGCTGTAGCTGCTACTTCTACTGTTACTGGTGGTTACGCTCAGAGCGACTATCAGGGCGTGATGAACAAAGCTAACGGCTTCAACCTGAAGTATCGCTACGAGCAGGATAACAACCCACTGGGCGTGATCGGTTCTTTCACCTACACCGAGAAAGATCGTTCTGAAAACGGCGCATACAACAAAGGCCAGTACTACGGTATCACTGCTGGTCCAGCTTACCGTCTGAATGACTGGGCAAGCATCTACGGTGTTGTAGGTGTTGGCTACGGTAAATTCCAGCAGACCGAAAACGAAGGTCTGAACCGCACTGCAAGCAACAGCGACTATGGCTTCTCCTATGGCGCAGGCCTGCAGTTCAACCCAATCCAGGACGTTGCTCTGGACTTCTCTTATGAGCAGAGCCGTATCCGCAACGTTGACGTTGGCACCTGGATCGCGGGCGTAGGTTACCGCTTCTAATCACTTCGGTGAGCCTATAATAAATCCGCCCAATGTGGCGGATTTTTTTATGGAATATAAAAGCAAAACGGCAACCCAGGTTGCCGTTTTTAGTGTTTGTTCCCTCTCCCCGCGGGAGAGGGCATCAGGCCGCATGAGTCGGCAGAGTTTACTTACTCTTAATATCAAACATATCCGTACCCAGATGGTTGTAGTCAACTTTCTGTAACTTGAAGTTGGTAACGTACACTGGGGGGGCTTTCTTATTTGAGACAAACGGGTAAGCATTTTTTATCTGCCCGGCAGTAATCCCCGTCCACTGCGAGAAGAACTGCAGGAAATCATTAGCTGAACGACGCGCTTTAATAACGCGATGCGTTTTATCATCACTCGACAGCACCATAAACGGTACCTGGAAGTTCTGCTGGAACTTGTCATCGTGGGCCAGATACTGCACCTCTTTACCGCGCTCCTTGAACGCCAGCCCGTGATCCGAGAAATAGACCATGGAGAAGCTGTCACCCGTGTTGCGTAACTGCTCGTACAGTTTGCTCAGCAGGTCGTCGGTTTGCGTCATGGTGTAGAGATAGCACGAGGTCTCTTTGGACTGCACGAACTCCGCATACTTCCCGCCAGTTCGGTCGCAGGCCTGCGGGTGTGACCCCATCAGGTGCAGGACGATCAGCTGAGGCTGAGTGCGCGGGGTGGCGAACACCTGCGCCGTCATTTTCAACAGCGCTTCGTCTTTGGTGTTTTTGTCCGCTTCAAAGTCGCCGCTCTTCAGGAACTGCACTTCGTCAGCACGCTTAGCAATGCTCGCGATGGCCGTATCGTATTCGCCAATCTGCCCCTGATTGGAGAACCACCATGTCTGATAACCCGCGCGGTTTGCCAGGGTCACAAAATTATCCTGATACTGCGGCTTGCCATCCACCACGCGGTTAAGCGTCAGGCCGAGCGACTTCTGCGTCGAGCCGCTGGCCGCGACATAATCGGTAAACAGGGTGCCTTTAACCGTATTCGCAAACGGGGTGTTATCCCAGTGTCCGCCAAACGCTCCCATCGCATCGCGACGTGCACTCTCGCCAATCACCACCACATAGGTGTGATATTTCGGCTTCACGGCCAGCACGTTCCAGGTGTCTTTCATATTGGAAAGCTCAGCCATGCGCGCCTGCTCGTCGAGCACCTCTTTATTATTTACAACGACGTCTTTCACGAAGCGGAAAACCGGATAGCCGATATTGATGAGCCTTAGCTTACCGTCCCAGGGAATATTCTGGATGGGGGCGACAAACGCCACGGCAATGCTGAACACCAGACAGAGTATTTCGGTCTTGCCCCAGGTTTTTTTCTCGCCCGACTGGCGGCGGATGGCGATAACGCCCAACGCGAAGATAAAGAGCCCGACCACGTAGCTGTACCACGGGAAAATAGTCAGGATCTCCGTCGACTCTTCCACATTGGTCGAGTGCAGCGCCAGCAGGGTATTAAAGTTTGGCGAGCCGTACGCCTGACCAAACGGGAAATAGAGTGCAGCAACCAGCGAACAGATCCCGATTACTGCTTTTTGCACGCGCGGTGCGGCTCGCCACAGCACATGCAGCACGCAGGTGAAAGCCACCGCGTAGAGCAGACTAAAGGGGTAACCCAGCGAAAAGTTAATCAGCAATGACTGCAAAAAGTAAAAACCCGTCCACGGGCTTAAGGCCCGGCTGCGGGTCACAACGGTATCTATCAGGGTTAAATTCATAGGTCACTATCATGGATGAAAACGCCATGTGCTCACCCTGGCGTCAAGGGTCATAACCTGCCTGACAGTGCGTGGAGAGGGAATAGGGTCCGCTTCAGCGAGCCGCAAATTGTGCAGGGCTGCAAGAAGATAGTGCGAGCGGTAAATAATATCAACAGTTGCTAAGCAGATGTTTTGCGAAGGGGACTGCAAATCCGTAAAAAAGATCGGGAATAAGGCGGCCAGGAGCCAGTTTACAGCGAGATTGTGACGGGAAAATGACGCGGCGTACCGCAACGCCGCTTAATGGGAAGGTTTGTCGTCCTGATGCGGTTTGTTGTTAAACATATCGCACAGCATGTTCAACAGCATCAAGCGCACTTTAAAGGGAGAGTGGGTAAACACGGTCATACACCTCTTGAATTCGTTCATAAGACCTCCTGATTTTTGATCCCTTCGATCCGTGAAGGGTGACTGCATTACATACAGATATAGCACAGGCTATGTTGTATAGCTATGGCTATTTCGTTAATTTTTTGTGCTTGCAGAGCTATGGTTTACAATGTGCGCTCTCGATACCGGGCGCTGGAAGCGTCACCCCACTGAGGAAGTACAATGAACCGTCGCGCAGGTAAGCCAACAATGAGGAAAACGACGCAACTGGTGAATGTTGAAGAACATGTCGAAGGTTTTCGCCAGGTCCGTGAAGCGCACCGGCGTGAACTGATTGATGATTATGTTGAGCTCATTTCCGATCTGATCCGTGAGGTCGGGGAAGCGCGTCAGGTCGATATGGCCGCCAGGCTGGGGGTTTCGCAACCGACTGTCGCTAAAATGTTAAAACGTCTGGCCTCCGTGGGCTTAATTGAAATGATCCCCTGGCGCGGTGTCTTTCTGACGCCAGAAGGGGAGAAGCTCGCGCAGGAGAGCCGCGAGCGCCATCAGCTTGTCGAGAATTTTTTACTGGTGCTGGGCGTCAGCCCGGAGATCGCCCGCCGGGATGCGGAAGGAATGGAGCACCACGTCAGTGAAGAGACGCTGGTGAAGTTTCGTGAATTTACGCTTAAATATGGTCCCTCCGCTGAATGAAAATCCCTGGACTGCAGGCTCTGGCTCGCGATCGTTTCTTCCATCTCTTATTACTCATTGGCGCAGCATTAAGCCTCTTTGTGCCGTTTGCACCGCGCGCCTGGCCTGCCGCCATTGACTGGCGCACCATCATTACCCTGAGCGGCTTAATGATGCTCACCAAAGGGGTCGAGCTGAGCGGCTATTTTGACGTGCTGGGACGTAAAATGGTGCGCCGCTTTGCCACCGAGCGCAGGCTGTCGCTGTTTATGGTTTTTTCCGCCGCGGTGCTGTCGACGTTTCTGACCAACGATGTGGCGTTGTTTATCATCGTGCCCCTCACGCTAACGCTGCGTAAACTGTGCGAGATCCCGGTCAGCCGCTTGATCATCTTTGAAGCGCTGGCCGTCAATGCCGGCTCACTCCTGACGCCTATTGGCAACCCGCAAAATATCCTTCTCTGGGGACGTTCCGGACTGTCGTTCGCCGCGTTCACCTGGCAGATGGCCCCTCTGGCGCTGGTGATGATGCTGTCGCTGCTGGCGGTCTGCTGGTTTGCGTTTCCGGATAAAAAACTGCAGTACCACAGCGGAACAACCGGTCCGCAGTGGCAGCCTCGTCTGGTCTGGAGCTGCCTTGGCTTATACATCGTCTTTCTGTTCGCGCTGGAGCTGAAGTATGAGCTGGCGGGCGTCCTGCTCGTTGCGGCGGGGTTTGTCGTGCTGGCGCGCCGCGTGCTGGTGAGCGTGGACTGGACGCTTCTGCTGGTCTTTATGGCGATGTTTATTGATGTGCATCTTCTTATCCAGCTTCCGGTGCTGCAAAACGTGCTGCACAGCGTCAGTACGCTGTCTCAGCCGGGACTGTGGCTGACGGCGATTGGCCTGTCGCAGGTTATCAGCAACGTGCCTTCCACCATTCTGCTGCTCAACTATGTTCCGCCGGATACGCTGCTGGCCTGGGCCGTTAACATCGGTGGGTTTGGCCTGCTGCCCGGTTCGCTGGCAAACCTGATAGCCCTGCGCATGGCTAACGACCGTCGTATCTGGTGGCGCTTCCATCTCTGGTCTATCCCGATGCTGGTATGGGCCGCGGCGATCGGTTTCGGACTATTCCTTCTCATATAGTGCGCAATTTGTCAGTTTTTCCTGGCAAACGTATAGCAACGTCCTAGCTTTAGTGAACGGCATAGTGTGATGCCGCTCACTGACAGGACCGTTGCTGAACTATGGCTGAAGATCAAAATCCGCCTGCTGACGAGCAGGACAAAAACAATAATGAGCGTAAGCGCCCAGGCAAAAAACCGTTAATTATCCTCGGCATTGTCGTGGTGGTAATGGTCGTTGTGGCGCTGGTCTGGTGGTTTTTAACCCGTAACGAAGAGACAACTGACGACGCCTTTACCGACGGCGACGTGGTGACGATTGCACCCAAAACGGCAGGCTACGTCACCGAGCTGCGCGTGCGCGATAACCAGCGCGTGAAAAAGGGCGATCTGCTGGTGGTCATCGATCCGCGCGATACTACCGCACAGCGCGATCAGGCGCAGGCCCAGCTTGGGCTGGCCATCGCCCAGCTGCACCAGGCCCAGGCGCAGCTGGCGCTCTCAAAAGTCCAGTATCCCGCCCAGCGTGACGAGGCCAAAGCGCAGGTGCTGAAAGCGCAGGCCGATCTGGCGAACGCGCAGGCAGAATACCGTCGCCAGCGCGGCGTCGACCCGCGTGCGACCACCCAGCAAAGTATTGATTCCGCGAACGCACAGCTGCGTAGCGCACAGGCGGGGCTGGCCAGCGCCCAGGCGCAGCTGGAAGTGGCGGAACAGGTTCAGCTGCAAATCCGCCAGCAGGAAACCAACGTTGAAGCGCGCGAGCGTCAGGTCGATCAGGCTAAAGCCCAGCTGGAAACGGCCAATCTGAACCTCTCCTATACCGAAGTCCGCGCCCCGTTCGACGGCGTTGTCACCAAACGCAACGTGCAGCCCGGTACCCTGGTGCAGGCGGGAACGGCGCTTTTCTCGCTGGTTTCTCCAAACGTGTGGGTGGTGGCGAACTTTAAAGAGTCGCAGCTCGAGCGCATGAAGCCGGGTGATAAGGTCACCGTGTCCGTTGACGCATGGCCGGATATGGAGCTTGAGGGCCATGTAGACAGTATCCAGCAGGGCAGCGGCTCGCGCTTCTCTGCCTTCCCGGCAGAAAATGCCACCGGCAACTTCGTTAAAATTGTGCAGCGCGTACCGGTCAAAATCGTCATCGATAAAGGCCTGGATCCAAACAAACCGCTGCCGCTGGGGCTGTCGGTTGCGCCGAAGGTGACGGTGGAATGACGGATCGCAGCCACGACAGCTGGAAGCCCGCCAGCAATCCGTGGGCGGTGGCGATTGTTGTCACCCTGGCGGTGTTTATGGAGATCCTCGACACCACCATCGTCAACGTTGCGTTGCCCCACGTGGCGGGTTCACTCTCGTCCAGCTATGACGAATCCACCTGGGTGTTAACCAGCTATCTGGTGGCGAACGGCATTGTGCTGCCCATCTCGGCGTTTCTGAGCCGGGTGTTCGGCCGCAAGCAGTTCTTCCTGATTTGCATCGTCATGTTTACCGTCTGCTCGTTCCTGTGCGGGATCGCCACCGAGCTATGGCAGATCATCCTGTTCCGCGTGATGCAGGGCTTTTTTGGCGGTGGACTCCAGCCTACGCAGCAGTCGGTCTTACTCGACTACTTTAAGCCGGAAGACAGGGGCAAAGCCTTTGGGTTGTCCTCCATCGCCATCATCGTTGCGCCGGTCCTCGGCCCGACGCTGGGGGGCTGGATCACCGACAACTACTCCTGGCGCTGGGTGTTCTTTATCAATATCCCGGTGGGGATTGTGACGGTGCTGGCGATCTACCAGCTGCTGGAAGATCCGCCGTGGGAGAGTAAATCGAAAGAGAAGCTGACCATCGACTGGACGGGCATTGGCCTGATCGCACTGGGGCTGGGCTGCCTGCAGGTGATGCTGGACCGGGGGGAAGATGAAGACTGGTTCTACTCGAACTTTATTCGTACTTTCGCCGTGTTGACGCTTGTCGGCATTATCGGCGCCATCTACTGGCTGGTGTATGCCAAAAAGCCTGTGGTGGATCTGCACTGCATGAAGGACCGCAACTTCGCTGTCTCCAGCCTGCTGATGGCCGGGATGGCGATGATTTTGTACGGCAGTTCGGTAGTGATCCCGCAGCTGGCGCAGCAGGATTTGGGTTACACCGCTACCTGGTCCGGGCTGGTGCTGTCGCCCGGAGCGGTGCTGATCGTCTTAACTATCCCGCTGGTATTGAAGCTGATGCCGGTGGTACAGACGCGCTGGATTATTGCCTTTGGCTTTACCTGTCTGGCGGTGTCGTTCTTCTGGTCGCGTACGCTGACGCCGGATATTGACTTCGAAACTCTGGTGCTGTTCCGCAGCGCCCAGTCGATAGGGCTGGGGTTCCTGTTTGTTCCGCTGACTACCATTGCCTTTATTTCGATTCCAAGGCGGCTGAACGCCGATGCCGCAGCGTTGTTCACCATGTTCCGTAACGTTGCGGGTTCGGTTGGGATTTCGCTGTCGACGGCGGCGATTACCGAGCGCTCTCAGGCGCACAGCGCGCACCTTGCGTACCACGCCTCGCCGCTAAACGAGCAGTTTCAGCAGGCGATACGCGAAAGCGCCCAGGCAATCCAGAACTTCACCACCCAGGTAGGGGACCCCACCGGAATTGCCACCGGACGCATGTACCAGACCATGATTGAGCAGTCGCGCTTCCTGGCCTACATCGACGTCTTCACCATTCTGAGCGCGGTAGCCTTGTTATTGATTCCGTTTTGTTTGTTGCTCTCGCCGGTTAAGAGCGAGGGGAGTGCAGGAGCACACTGATGATACACAGACGTTTCCACCCTCTGATGATAATGATGCTGCTGGCGGGCTGCGCCGTCGGGCCAGACTACCAGCAGCCCGCGCCACCCGCCGTCACGCACTGGAACGATAAGGGCGACAGCACGGTGAAATCACAAACCACCTCCGCCGCGACCAACCCGCGCTGGTGGAAAACCTTCGGCTCGCCGCAGCTCGATAGCCTGGTTGAACGCGCCATCGCCGGAAACCTGACGCTGCAGCAAACGGTGCTGCGCATCGCGGGAGCGCGCGAACAGATTAATCAGGCGGGCGGGGCGTTTTACCCGTCGGTGAACGGCAATTTGCAGGCGACGCGCCAGCAGCTCGGCCTGGAAGGGGAGCTGAAATCCCACGGCGTGTACGATCGGCTTGATAATGTCGATCCTGAACTGCGGGGCGCGTTAGGCCCGCTGACGCAGCCGATTAACCTTTATCAGGGAAGCTTCGACGCCCAGTGGGAAATCGACCTGTGGGGCAAGGTGCGCCGACAGGTGGAGGCGGCAGAAGCGCAGCAGAAGGCAGCGATAGAGCAGCGTAACGACGCGCTGGTGTCGCTGGAAGCGGAAGTGGCGCGCGCCTGGCTGCAGCTGCGCGGGTCGCAGAGCATTATCGCCACGCTGAATACCCAGATAAAAAGCGCCCAGCAGACGCTGGATCTGACCGAAAGCCGCCAGCGCGGCGGGCTGTCGCCGCAGATGGACGTGGAAAACGCCCGGGCGCAGCTGGGCAATCTCGAAGCACAGCTTCCGCAATATCAGGCGCAGGAGCGGCAGGCGATGAACGGTCTGGCGATCCTGCTCGGCAAGCCGCCCGGCGCGCTGGATGCGGAATTGCAAAGCGTGCAGCCGATGCCTGCCCTGCCTGATATCGTGCAAACGGGCATTCCGTCGACGCTGGCGCGCCGTCGTCCGGACGTGCGCGAAGCGGAGGCGAACCTTCACGCCGCCACGGCGCAAATCGGCGTCTCGGTGGCCGAGCTGTTCCCGAGCTTTACGCTTTCCGGCCAGTTTGGCCTGCGCAACAGCGAAACCAACTGGCTGACCGACTGGAGCAGCCACTTCTACAGCTTCGGGCCGCAGGTCTCCATTCCCATCTTCCAGGGCGGACGGCTGGTCTCCAGCGTGAAGGTCGCGCGGGCGCAGCAGGGCGCAGCGGTGCTGGACTATCGCCAGACGGTGCTGACCGCGCTCGGGGATGTGGAAAACGCGCTGGTGAGCTATCGAACCGACCAGCAGCGCGAAGCGGGCCTCGCGAAGACCATCGACGCGCTGCAAAACGCGTTCGACCTGGCGAGCGACAGCTACCGGCAGGGCATCGCCAGCTTTATCGACGTGCTGGACGCCCAGCGGCAGCTTGCGCAGGCCCAGCAGCAGCGCGCGCAGGCTCAGGTGCAAAGCGCGCTCGACCTGGTCGCGCTCTATAAAGCGCTCGGCGGCGGCTGGGAGCCGTATCAGCAGGTGCAGTTACCGGATTACAGCGTCTTTGGCGACGCCCCGCGCGGATAAACATTCAGAGGATTGGGCAAGAAACGGACAGGAACGCCACATTCGCGATGGTTGAGGGGCGGGTATAACTATCGGGTACCCAATCGACATGCGAGGAATCACTTATGCGTTATCAAAAACTGGGCAACACCGGACTGTTTGTTTCTGAACTGTGCCTCGGCACCATGACCTTCGGCGGTGAAGACGGCATGTGGGGCAAGATTGGTCAGCTTAAGCAAAACGAAGCCGAGCAGCTGGTGGGCCGCGCGCTGGACGCGGGCATCAACTTTATCGACACCGCCGACGTCTATTCGGAAGGGCGCTCGGAGACGATCCTCGGGCAGGCGCTGAAAAACCTGAACGTCCCGCGCGAAAATGTGGTGGTCGCCACCAAGGTGTTTGGCGAAACGGGTACCGCAGGGGTGAACTCGCGCGGCAGCTCGCGCTATCACATCATCAGCAGCGTGAAGGAGAGCCTGCGCCGCCTGCAGCTCGATCATATCGATCTTTACCAGCTTCACGGTTTTGACCCCGCCACGCCGATCGAAGAGACGCTTTATGCCCTGGATAACCTGGTGCAGCACGGCCACGTGCGCTACATCGGCGTGTCCAACTGGGCGGCGTGGCAGATTGCCAAAGCGCTCGGTATTTCTGAACGTCTTGGGCTGGCGCGTTTCGCATCGCTTCAGGCGTATTACACTATCGCCGGACGCGATCTTGAGCGCGAGCTGGTGCCGATGATGCAGAGCGAAGGCGTCGGGCTGATGGTCTGGAGCCCGCTGGCGGGCGGTCTGCTGAGCGGAAAATATGGCCGCGACGGGCAGGGTGAAGCCGGTAGTCGCCGTCTGGAGTTTGACTTCCCGCCGGTGGATAAAGATCGCGCCTTCGACTGCGTGGACGTGATGCGCACCATTGCCGAGCATAAAGGCGTCTCCGTGGCGCAAATCGCGCTGGCGTGGCTGCTGCACCAGAACGCGGTGACCAGCGTCATTATCGGTGCCAAACGTATCGATCAGCTGGACGACAATATTGCCGCGACCGGGATCCGCTTAAGCGAAGACGAGCTTAAACAGCTTGATGCGGTCAGCGCGCTGCCGCGCGAATATCCGGGCTGGATGCTGGAGCGGCAGGGTGAATATCGCCGTAATCAGCTCGAACAGTAATATCCCTTCCTCCCCGGTGGCGCTTCGCTTACCGGGGCTACTTCCCTGGTCATTATTTCAATCCATCTCACAAAAAACGATCCTCCTCTTTGATCGTCTTTTCATCTTCGCCTATATGACTAGTCATGAAATTTTAAATGACTAGTCATATAGGGAGAGAACATGAACAATCAGCTGCCGGCCAACTTTTTATGGGGCAACTCGGTATCCAGCATGCAGACGGAAGGTGCCTGGAATGAGGGCGGGAAGGGGATGTCGGTATATGACATACGGGAGGCCGGGGAGAACATCTCCGACTGGAAAGTCGCCACCGACTCCTACCACCGCTACCGGGAAGATTTCGATCTGATGCAGGATCTGGGCATGAACTGCTACCGCTTTCAGATCTCGTGGAGCCGCGTCTGCCCGCAGGGTGACGGCGAGTTTAACGACGAGGGCATCGCGTTTTATGACCGTTTTATCGACGATCTGATCGCTCGCGGCATTGAGCCGATGGTTTGTCTCTACCACTTCGATATGCCGCTGGCGCTGGCGCAGGAGTACAACGGCTTCAATGACCGCCGGGTAATGGACGCCTTTATCCGCTACGGCAAAAAGATGATCGACTGCTATGGCGACCGCGTGAAGTACTGGCTGACCTTCAACGAGCAAAACATTTTCCATATGCCGGAAGCGTTCCGCATTTCCGGCTACATGAAAGGCGAGAAAACCCTGCGCGAGCTGTACGAGCTGCAGCATCACACCATGGTGGCGCACATGTCGCTGACCGAATACCTGCACCAGACTAAACCGGGCCAGCTGATGGGCGGCATGCTGGCTCACCAGCTGATTTATCCGGCAACCTGCAAACCGCGCGATATCTTCTGCGCCCAGCAGTACGACGAGTTCCTCAACCAGAACCTGCTGCGCGTCTTTGCCGGGCAGGGCTACAGCCCGGCGGTGATGGCGGTGGTGGAGCAGGAAGGCTTTGGCGATATCTACCGCGCTGAGGACCTGGCGCTGTTCGCCCGTACAAAAAACGACTATATGGCCTTCAGCTATTACGCCAGCAAAACGCTGGACAGCGATGCGATCCCGGAAGGCACGCCGGTGAACTATTACCTGCTTCACGGCGAGAAAAATAACCCATACCTGAAGGCCACCGAGTGGAACTGGCAGATCGATCCGCTGGGCTTTCGCACCATCATCACCCGCTACGCCAACGACTGGCGGATGCCGGTCTTCCCGATTGAGAACGGCATTGGGGTGATTGAATCCTGGGACGGCGTGAACCCGATTGATGACACCTACCGCATCGACTACCACCGGGCGCATATCGATGCCATGAAGGAGGCGATGTTCGAGGACGGGGCGGAGGTCATTGGCTACCTTGGCTGGGGCTTAATCGACATTCTCAGTTCCCAGGGCGACATGCGTAAGCGCTATGGCGTGGTCTATGTCAACCGGGAAAACCACGACCTGAAAGACCTGAAGCGCGTGCCGAAGAAGAGCTATGCGTGGTTAAAACAGGTTATCCATACCAACGGACGCGAGATGTAAGCCGTACGCTGCCGGGCCGTTTTTGTGACTGATTGATGGGAACTATCCGCTATGTCTGAAACAAAAATAACACCGCATATGCAGTCCTTTGTCGACAAATTTGTAGAGTTCTCGGCGCGCCTGGCAAACCAGGTGCACCTGCGCTCCCTGCGCGACGCCTTCGCCACGGTGATGCCGATTTTCATCCTCGCCGGTCTGGCGGTGCTGGTGAACAACGTGGTATTCCCGTGGATTTTTGACGGCGACACGCTGGCACACTTCAAAGTGTGGGGCGAGGCGATTATCAACGGCACGCTGAACATCGCCGCGCTGCTGCTGGCGCCGATGATTGCCTGGTCGCTGGCGCGCAACAAAGATTTCGACAATCCGGTCTCGGCAGTGGTTATTGCCGTCAGTAGCTTTATTATCATGATGCCGATGCGCCTTCAGGTTACGCCCGTCGGCGGCAATACCGCGGTGAACGTCACCCAGGTGCTGACGTTCGCCAATATTGGCTCCACCGGGATTTTTGCCGGCGTGCTGATTGGCCTGCTCTCCACGGAAGTGTTTATCGCCATTTCGCGGCTGAAGGCGTTGCACATTTCCCTCGGGGAAAACGTGCCGCCGGCGGTGAGCAAATCCTTTACCGCGCTGATCCCGACCATTCTCACGCTTTCGCTGTTCGCAGTGCTGGCGGCCATACTGGCAAACGTGCTGCACACGGACCTGATCCATCTTATTACGACCTTTATCCAGCAGCCCCTGCGGCTGATCAACACCAGCCTGCCGGGGACGATTTTCATCTACAGCTTTGGTAACTTCCTGTTCACGCTGGGTATTCACCAGTCGGTGGTGAACAGCGTGGTGCTGGAGCCGTTCCTGCTGATTAACACCAACGAGAACATGCTGGCCTTTGCCAACGGACAGCCGATCCCGCACATCATCAACAACATCTTCGTGCCGACGTTTGGCATGGTGGGCGGCACGGGCAGCACGATATCGCTGCTGATCGCCATCTTTATCTTCTCCCGACAAAAGTCGGCGAAGCAGGTGGCGCGTCTGTCGCTGGCACCGGGCTTATTCAACATCAACGAGCCGGTGATCTTCGGCCTGCCGATTGTGTTTAACCTGCCGCTGATGATCCCGTTTGTGCTGCTGCCCGCCATCGGCATTTACTTCGCCTGGCTCTGTACCACGCTGGGGTTAATGTCGCGCTGCGTGGTGATGATCCCGTGGACCACGCCGCCAATTCTGAGCGCCTGGCTGGCCACGGCGGGGGACTGGCGGGCGGTGGTGGTGCAGTTGGCAATCATCGTATTTGGTGTATTCTTCTACCTGCCTTTCCTCAAGATTGCCGAGAGAGTGGCATTAAAAAACAGCGGGATAGAAAACTAACTAGAAGGAAGGACGATGGCGGCGAAGTACATCACCATAGCGCGGGAAATTAAGAAACGCATCATCAGCCAGCAGTACGCCGCCAACGAACCGCTGCCGGACCAGTTTGCGCTGGCGGCGGAGTTCAACTCCAGCCGGATGACCATTCAGCAGGCCATGCGCCAGCTGATCGTCGAAGGGCTGGTCTACACCCGCCAGGGGCAGGGGACGTTCATCCGCAAAAATTTTCTCCAGCTCTCGCAGTGGGATCTTTCCGGCAGCGACTACTTTGGCGCCACTAAAACCTGGGAACACCTGGGTAAGGTAACCAGCCAGGTGGTCCATTTTGAGCTGCGCTTCCCGAACGAGAAAGAACAGGCGTCGCTGATGATTAACGCCGATGCGCCCGTGTATGACTTTATCCGTCTGCGTTTGCTCAACGGAGAACCCATGTCGCTTGATTCAACGGTAATGCCGATGAATCTGGTGCCCGGGCTGACGAAAAGCCATCTTGAAGGTTCGGTGTTCCAGTATCTCCAGGAGACGCTGGGGCTGAAAATTATGGGGTCGTACCGGGTGGTGCGGGCGTTAAAGCCGAGTGCGCTGGACATGCAGCATCTGGTCTGTGCAGAGAGCGACCCGGTGCTGGAGGTCGAGCAGGTGATCTATCTGGAGGATGGCACACCGCTGGAGTATGCCCACTGTCACTATCGTTACGACCACGGCGGGATCGTTATCGTGAATAACGGGTAAAAAAAAGCGGGCAACGAGGCCCGCTTTTTTAATGTTTCGCTATCAGTTCAAACGCACCGGCATACCGGAGCGGTTCTGTACAGCCTGATCGACAATCGCCGTTTCCACGTCTGGCTGAGAGGTTACAGCCTGCACCGCGCTGTTCAGCGTAACTGGTACGACTTCGTTGTTGTTGATCTGATCTTCGCTGGTAGACAGCGGGTTGTGCACTTCGATGTAGCGGCTGCCGTCTGGCTCAGACGTCGCTTTCACCGGTTCGTTGATGAACTGCACACGCGTACCGACCGGCACGTTTTCGAACAGGAACTTGATGTCTTCGTTACGCAGACGCACGCAGCCGTGGCTCACGCGCAGGCCGATACCGAAGTTGGCGTTGGTACCGTGAATGGCGTACAGACGGCCAATGTAGAGCGCGTACAGACCCATTGGGTTATCCGGGCCTGCAGGAACGACGGCTGGCAGCGGTTCGCCTGCAGCGATGTATTCCGCGTGCATTTTGGCCGTCGGCGTCCAGGTTGGGCCCGCTTTCTTACGCTCAACTTTGGTGGTCCAGTTCAGCGGGGTGTCTTTACCCAACTGGCCGATACCGATTGGCAGCACGATAACGGTGTTGGTGCCTTTCGGATAGTAATACAGACGCATTTCCGCGCTGTTAATCACGATACCTTCGTGAACGGTATCCGGCAGGATCAGCTGCTGAGGAATATTCAGCACGGTACCCGCTTTCGGCAGATACGGGTCTACGCCCGGGTTCGCTTCCAGCATGTTAGACAGGCCCAGCTGGTACTGCGCAGCGAAATACTCGAGTGGCTGAGAGTTACCTTCCGGAACGGTGACCACCTGGTTTTGTCCCACCAGACGGCTACCGTCGGTCGGCAGCGGATACGTCACCGCAGAAGCGGTCTTACAAAAACCTACTACGGCTAACGCCGCCGCAAAAAGCGTTGTTAATTTCATGTTCATGTTGTGCGAGGTATCTAAGCCATTCAGGCGATGAGTTGATAAGTCTGAATCTGTGATGGGAGCGCATTATATGTGCATTCCCGCTAACAGGGAATTCAGATGTGTACGAAATCACATTTTTTTCGATTTTGTTAAAGTTTAGTGGATTGCCGCAACACGGGATCTCAATTCGGAATTGTGGCATAATGCCGTGTTTATCACACTTTTCGCAGGAATCTCCCCGTGTTAGTTACCAGCAACGTCACTATGCAGTTTGGCAGTAAGCCGCTGTTCGAAAACATTTCCGTCAAATTTGGCGGCGGCAACCGTTACGGCCTCATTGGTGCCAACGGTAGCGGTAAATCCACCTTTATGAAGATCCTCGGCGGTGACCTGGAGCCGACGCTCGGCAACGTTTCGCTCGATCCTAACGAGCGCATCGGTAAGCTGCGTCAGGATCAGTTCGCCTTCGAAGAGTTCACCGTACTTGATACGGTGATCATGGGGCACGCGGAGCTGTGGGAAGTGAAGCAGGAGCGCGATCGCATTTACGCCCTGGCTGAAATGAGCGAAGAAGACGGCTATAAAGTTGCCGACCTGGAAACACAGTACGGCGAAATGGACGGATACTCTGCGGAAGCGCGCGCGGGCGAGCTGCTGCTCGGCGTCGGCATTCCCGTTGAACAACACTACGGCCCGATGAGCGAAGTTGCGCCAGGCTGGAAGCTGCGTGTCCTGCTGGCGCAGGCGCTGTTCTCTAACCCGGACATCCTGCTGCTCGACGAACCGACGAACAACCTGGATATCGACACCATCCGCTGGCTGGAGCAGACGCTGAACGACCGCGACAGCACCATGATCATCATCTCGCACGACCGTCACTTCCTGAACATGGTCTGTACGCACATGGCGGATCTGGACTATGGCGAGCTGCGCGTGTACCCGGGCAACTACGACGAATACATGACGGCGGCCACCCAGGCGCGTGAACGTCTGCTGGCGGATAACGCCAAGAAGAAAGCGCAGATTGCTGACCTGCAGTCCTTCGTCAGCCGCTTTAGCGCCAACGCCTCTAAGTCGCGTCAGGCGACCTCGCGTGCGCGTCAGATCGACAAAATCAAGCTGGACGAAGTCAAAGCCTCCAGCCGTCAGAACCCGTTCATTCGCTTCGAGCAGGACAAGAAGCTGTTCCGTAACGCGCTGGAAGTGGAAGCCCTGGCAAAAGGCTTTGAGAACGGCCCGCTGTTTAAAAACTTCAACCTGCTGCTGGAAGTGGGCGAGAAGATTGCCATTCTGGGCGCCAACGGCGTCGGTAAATCCACCATGCTGAAAACCCTGGTGGGTGAACTGCAGCCGGACAACGGCACCGTGAAGTGGTCTGAAAACGCGCAGATCGGTTACTACGCGCAGGATCACGAGTATGAGTTCGAAAACGATCTGACGGTATTCGACTGGATGAGCCAGTGGAAGCAGGAAGGCGACGACGAGCAGGCGGTGCGCAGCATTCTGGGGCGTCTGCTGTTCAGCCAGGACGACATCAAAAAGCCGGCTAAAGTGCTCTCCGGTGGTGAAAAAGGCCGCATGCTGTTCGGCAAGCTGATGATGGAAAAACCAAACATCCTGGTGATGGACGAACCGACTAACCACCTGGATATGGAATCTATCGAATCGCTGAACATGGCGCTGGAGATGTATCAGGGCACCCTGATCTTCGTCTCTCACGACCGTGAGTTCGTCAGCTCGCTGGCGACCCGCGTGATTGAAATTACGCCAGAGCGCGTGGTGGACTTCACCGGAAACTACGAAGATTACCTGCGCAGTAAAGGTATCGAGAACTAAAAAAAAGCCGGGTGGCGGCTTCGCCTTACCCGGCCAACGTTCTGTTCCCTCTCCCCGCGGGAGAGGGTTAGGGTGAGGGCATCAGGCCGCGCTACATCACCCACTCGCTCCCTTCAACCCCGTTCACCAGCAGCGTACGTTTTTCCCCCGCCGGTAACGACACCTTCAGCACTTTCCACGCCGGACGATAATCCCCGCGCGCGTTCACCTTGAGGTTAATGGTTGCGCCGTCGCACACCATTTCCCATTCAACCCACAGCGCATTGCCGTTCTGATAGCCCCAGCTTTCGCCGTCATCTTCAAACAGCATGCCAGAAGTTGTCCCGACGCCTTTTACCGGGAACAGCTTCAGCTCGCGGGTGTCGTCTTTTTCTGCGGATACGTGGGTGATACGCTCGCTGAGCGGCAGGCCGGCACCGGCGCGCACCAGCAGCGGCAGTTTTTCCAGCGGCGCGTCGAGGACGATCGATTGCCCACCGGCGAACCACGCGTGAGTATAAAAATCGTACCAGCCGGTTTCGTTATCCGGTAGCCAGACGCGGCGCTCGCGCTGACCGGCCTCCACGACGCTGGCGACCAGCAGGTCGCGGCCCAGCAGGAAGTCATCACACTCTTCGAAGGTCTGCGCATCGTGCTCGTGGTCAAGGAAGGTCGGGCGCAGCATCGGTTCATCGTCGGCGTGCGCCTGCCAGAGCAGGGTGTAGAGATACGGCAGCAGGCGGTAGCGCAGCTCAATCGCACCGCGAATGGCAGGGGTCACGCCCGGGTACATCCACGGCTCATTTACTGTGCAATCATCATTCCACGAGTGAATGGTAAAGCGCGGATGCATCACGCCGTTCTGCACCCAGCGCACGAACAGCTCGGCGTCCGGCTTGTCGCCGGAGAAACCGCCGACGTCGTGACCGACGTTGAACAGCCCGGACAGGCTCATTCCCAGCCCCATGCGGATGTTATAGCGCAGAGTCTGCCAGCTGGTGCGGTTGTCGCCGCTCCAGGTCTGAACGTAGCGCTGCATTCCGGCGCAGCCGGAGCGGGAGATCAGATACGGACGCTTCTCCGGGGCAAAGCGCTGCTGCGCTTCCAGCGAGGCGCGCATCATCAGCAGCGGCATCACCGGGCGAATATGCTTGATGGCGATCTCCTTGCCAAAGCCGTGACAGCGTGCTTCCCCGTCCCAGACTTCATATTCGTTGTTGTCGTTCCAGGTGGAATCGATGCCCATCTCCAGCAGCTGCGTGGTGACGCCGTTCTGCCACCACTGCACCGTCTGCGGGTTGGTAAAGTCGAGGTGCGATCCTTCGTCATCCCAGAAGCTGGAGCGTTCTGGGGCATCGGTTTCTGAATCGCGAATGAACAGGCCGCTCTCCGCCACTTCGCTATAGCGCGGATGGTCCTGTAGCAGGCACGGCTTGATGTTTGCCGCAAGCTTCAGCCCCGCGTCGTGGAACGCCTGACTCATCACCTTCGGCTGCGGCACCTTGTCATGGTTCCAGTTAAAGACGTAGCGCTTGCCGTTGATCGAGGTATAGCCGGAAGAGAGCTGGAACGAGTCGCACGGAATGGCGTGCTCTTCGCACAGGCGGATGAAGTTCATCAGCTGATTTTGCGCGTCCGGCGCGTCGGTGTAGTGCATGGTCGAGCCGCTGTAGCCCAGGCTCCATTTTGGCCCGAACAGCGTTTTTCCGGTCAGGCGCACGAAGGACTTGGTGACGTCCAGCACGCGCTTGCCGGTAAAGATGTAGTAATCGATATCGCCCGCTTCCGCCTGCCAGCGGCGGTAGGCGGTGTGGTAGTTGTCTATCTCGTTGCCCAGATCCAGCCAGCAGCTGCTCAGGTTGTCGTAGAACAGGCCGTAGCTGACGTCATCGCGGCGGGTGAGGGTGAACGGAATGTGCTTGTACAGCGGGTCGGTGCTGGCGGCGTTATAGCCCATTGCGTCGAGGTTACGCATCTCGTAGCGTTTGCCGTTGCGCTGCAGATCGCCCGCTTTCTCACCCAGACCGTAAAAACGCTCGTCCTTACGACGGCTCAGGTAATGCGCCACGCCGTCACCGTGGGCATTCAGCAGGTAAGCGCTGGTCGGACGGTCGTTGACCAGCGGCTGCCACTCGCCCGCGTCATTGCGGTAGTGCCACTCCAGCCACAGCGGCTGGTGGACGGTCACGCGCAGCCGTTCGGTTGCCACGGTTAACGTGTCGTCCTGCTGCGCCAGCGTCCAGGCCGGGCAGGTGAAACCGCTTAAATCGTCACGGCGGCGACCTTCCCACGGCACGTCTTTTTCCGGCGCGATGCTCCAGGTGCGATCCAGCGCCAGCTCGCCTTTGCGTTTGATCAGCACGCGGAACAGGTTCTCTTCCAGCACATACAGGCACAGGCGGTGCTGATTATCGACCAGCAGTTCCAGATGGTTTGCTGACTGTTTATCTATGGTCCAGTTTTTCAGGCTTTTCATATGCAATACATCCACTATCAGGCGCGCTTGGCGCGACGTTCAGCAATAAATGCTACCAGGAAGACAGCGCCAATCAGGTCAAAGAAGCCCATGGCAATAAAGAGCGGGTTGAAGCCGATTTTGTCGGCGGTCACGCCGATTAACAGCGAGAACAGGAAGCTGGCGATCCACGCCGCCGAGCCGCGCATGCCGTTGACCGTCGCCATCTGGCCTTTGTCGAACGACTCCACGACCAGGGCGCTCAGCATGCAGGAGATGATCTGGTGCCCGAAACCGCCGATGGAGATCAGCACGATGGTGATATACGGGTCGCGGGTAATGGCCACGATGCCAAGAGAGATCATCAGGAACGCACCGGTCACAGAGCTGGCAACGACCGAGTTCACGCGGGAGCAGCCGAACAGGCGGGTGTACAGACGCGTCAGGTAGCCACTCGCCACGCTGCCGAGATCGGCGGCGAGGAACGGCAGCCAGGCAAACATCGCAATCTGCTTCAGATCCATGCCGTGCTCTTTGGCGAGGTACAGCGGCACCCAGAAGCTCAGCACCGCCCAGGCCGGTTCCGCCATAAAGGCCGGGATGGCGATACCGTAGAAACGCTTGTTTTTTGAGACGGTTTTCAGCGCGGTCAGGAAGGGCAGTTTCACCGCAGGCGGTTCGTTATCCTGCTTGATAAACGCCAGCTCGTCCTTGCTCAGGTTCGGGTGCTGTTCCGGGTTGTGGTAGAACGCCCACCACAGGATCACCCACAGCAGCGCCAGCACGCCGGTGAACATAAACGCGCCCTGCCAGCCAAACGAGGCGTGAGCAAAGTAGATGATAGGCGGGGCCAGCATCGCGCCGATGGAGAAGCCCACGCCCGCCCAGCCGGCGGCAACGGGACGTTCTGATTTCGGGAACCATTCGCCGATCGTTTTGGCGTTCGCTGGGGTAGCGGCGGCCTCAGAAGCACCCATAAAGAAGCGCAGAATCGCCAGGTGCAGCCAGCTTCCGGCGCCCGCATGGAAAATACACATCAACGCCCAGACCCCGGCGCAGACCATAAAGCCAATCTTCAGGCCGATAACGTCAATCAGCCAGCCGCACAGGGGCTGGAAAATGGTGTAGGCGATCTGGAAGGCGCCGACGATCCAGGAGTACTGCTCGGTGGTGATCCCGAGGCTCTCTTTCAGTTCCGGGGCGAGGATCCCGAGTGAGTTTCGGGTGATGTAGTTAACGGTGACGCCAAGTAAGAACAGCACCAGCACGTACCAGCGCAGGTTCTTGATGACGCGACGGGTTTTGCTTGTCGCAACGGTGTTATTGATGTCCTGACTCATTTTACTCTCCACAAGACGGACGGTAAGGGGACGGAGGTTCAGGCGTCACACGGATTGTTATGGCTTTGATTTCTATCCGTTTAAACTGCTTAAGTTGCTATACAACTAGTATGGAAGTTGTGTGACAAGTTCACCTTAAGGGAGAAAATGAGCGGGCAATAGTGGATTTTGTGCAAAATTTCTCATAACTGACCTCAACCCTCTGGCATGATGGCTTTTATGTCAGTTATTGCCTGACGGATACGCTATGAAAATTTTTTCATTTCGCAAATGGAGCCAGATCACAAAATGGATAAAAGGCTAAAAATCACCGAAATTGCCGCTCGAACGCAGCTCTCCATCAGCACCGTGTCGCGGGTGCTGGCGGGCAAAGCAAACACCAGCGAAAAAGCGCGCGCAAAGGTGCTGGCGTGCGCGCGGGAGCTGGGGGTAATGGACGCAATGGCGGCGGGGCGACTGCTGCTCAATAGCCTGGTGGTTTTTGCCCCCCAGCGCGCCTTTGACGAGCGGTCCGACATCTTTTACTACCGCGTGATCCAGAGCGTGGGGAAAGGGCTGGCCTCCCATGAAGTGCGGTTACGCTACTGCGCGCTGGAAGAGAACGACAGCGACGCGCAGCTTTTTCTGGCGCGCATGAACGAGCCGGATACGCAGGCCGCCATTCTGCTCGGTATCGACGATCCGCATATCCACGATCTGGCGGTGGATGTTGGTAAACCCTGCATGCTGATCAACTGCCGCGACCGCCATATGCGCCTGCCGGCCATCGCGCCGGATCATCGCGCCATTGGCGAGCGGGCGGCGGAATACCTGTTCGAGATGGGGCACCGCGAGGTGATGACGGTGCTCTGCCTGCGGCGCTACACCATGGAGCAGCGCCTGTCGGGGATCCGCGATGCGTGGCAATCCCACAACCTGACGTTCAACGACAAACGCGATCTGCTGGTGGTGCCGAGCTTCAGCGCGCGCGAAACGGAACATATGGTCAGCGGCTGGCTCAGTGAAATGCAGGGAAAGGATTTACCGACTGCGTTTCTGGTCGGCGGCGACTTTATGGCGGCGGGCACCATCAGCGCCTTACAAAACCACGGTCTGCGCGTGCCGCAGGACGTCTCGGTGATGAGCATTGACGGGTTTAATCTGGCGGCGATTCAGGATGTGCCCCTGACGGCAGTGCATGTCCCGCGCGATGAGCTGGGAACGGAAGCGGTGCATATGCTCCAGCAGCGGCTGATGCGCCCGGACGCGCCGGTGGGGACGTTGCTGCTTAACGGCACGCTGACCGTGCGGGAGTCGGTTCGGCGGATACGTCAGGGGAAACGACGCACCGCCGTTGAGCGGGAAGGGCTGTATGACAGTTAGGCCATGCCCAGCGCGCGCTTGCCGTGGATGTTCAGGTCGGCCACGGTAAAGCGGTCCTGCCAGCTCTTTTCATAATCTTCGCGCGGGAAATCCCCTGGCGACGCGCCGGTTTCCAGCGCTTCCTTGACCTTCTTCGCATAGGCGAGGTTTTTCTCGCACATCGGCGCGGCAGGAATGTACATCACGTTGCCCCAGCCCTGCTGGTTTTCAACCGGCGCAACGGAGTGGATCACATCGCAGTGCCACCACACCGAATCGCCCGCGTCCAGCGCCGGAATGCTGCTTAACGCTTCGATGAGCAGCGGGTGCCACTTCTCGGATACCGGCAGCACGCGCCCCGGCGCGACGCCGCACAGCTCGTCTTCCGGCACGTCGTCCAGCAGCGGACGCAGCAGAATATAGGCCATAGCCTCCGGGATGGGCACGACGTGCAGCAAGCCCTGTCCGGGGATCATATCCGACAGCGCCGTCCAGCCCTGAAAGGTGCGGAACACGGAGCATTTGGTGGTGTTATCCACGGTGTACTCTTCCACTTCAGTGCGGTGCGCGGCGTTCCACGGGTCGTATTTATCGACGTTGCCGTCAAACACGCGGGCAAACACCTGCTGATAGGCCGGCAGCAGCCAGCGCTCCAGCGCGCCGGAATCGGTGTGCGCACCCAGCCCTTTCGAGGTGGTTCCCGGCGGACGGCGACGAATGCGATCCGGATAAATCACGCTCACGTCCGGGTCGAACCATCGTTTGCCGTTGCTCTCGAATGTCCATAAACGGTTCAGGAACGACTGCACCTGTGCCATCTCTTCGCTCTGGCGCGCCTGCATTTGCGCCTGCGACCAGTAGATCGGGTAAATCTCCGGGCGAGAGGCCGTTAAGGTGCCGAAGAAGTTATCACCCGGACCTTTGTACACCTCGTCAAACTTGTTGAGATCGAGGTAGTCGAGCATCGACTGATCCCACGCCAGGGCCTGCTCGCGCGGGAAGTGACCTTTAATCACCGCGCAGCCGCGGCGTTTAACGGCCTCGCGCTGAGCGTCGGTAATGGTGCCGTTTTTCACATCGGTAAACGGGATCACCGGCCAGACGGGTTCGCCTTTATTTTTGAGGGCGTTAATTTCCGCCACGCGGGTGGCAATCTTATCGCTGAGCTTATTGAATACCGCCTGCACGTCGCCGATCTGCGCGCGCAACTCGCGTTTTAACTGACGGATTGCCGCTTTGTGATCCGTCGGCAAGGTTTCACTGGTAAAGGTCATAACTGCCTCGCATCTTTCATTCGAAAGTAAAAGTGTCTACAAGTGATACTTTAAGTTAAAAATAAGTTAATGCAAGTTTAAAAACTTGATGTGCGCCACAGGATGGAAAAGAAGAGAAGAGCCGGAGCAAGGCTCCGGCGAGGAGAGGATTACGCCTCGAACGGGGAATGGGCGTCGAGAACGGCCTGAATGACGTTCAGCGCGCCCTGATGATTGTTATCGTCGGTGGCGTAGCGGGCGATCTCTTTGATGCTTTCTGCCGCGTTGCCCATCGCAAAGGAGTATTTCACCAGCTTCAGCATTTCCGCATCGTTGCCGCTGTCGCCGATACCCACGCACGCCTGCGGGGACACGTCCCAGCGCTTCAGCAGCCGGCTGATGCCGTTGGCTTTGTGCAGGCCAGGAATAATCAAATCGACAAAACCGAAGCCGCTGGTGACCGGCTTCATGATGCCGTCGAGCGACACGTGCAGTTTATCTACCAGGCTCGGAATATCGCTGTCCGGCAGGTTCAGGGAGAACTTAAACAGCACGTCGTCGATATCGTGATAGTCGCTGATGCGCTTTAAGCGGTGATAGTGCTTTGACATGAGCGCTACGAACGTGTCCGGCGCTTTGTCGCTGACGTAGGCGCTCTCCAGACCGCAGGCCACAAAGTTCAGCCCTTTGTCTTTCAGCAGTTCACCAATGACGATTTGCGATTCATGACGGGTCAACTCGCCGTGAAAAATCTGTTCGCCGCGATCGAACACCAGCGCGCCGTTTTCCGCCACGAAGGAGATCTGCTCTTTCAGTTCCGGGAAGAAGGAGATGAGCTGGTAATACTGGTTGCCGCTGGCGACAACGAATTCAATATTACGGGCTTTAAGCTGCTCAAACTGTGCCTGAAAGCGGTCTCGATCGTACTGCTTGGCATCATCAAGGAAAGTTCCGTCCATATCGGTGACGATAACTTTTACGGTCATACATTGCGCTCCTGGGTCACTGCGTTTTGAAACATTCTAATAACAAGGTGACGGGGAGCACAAATTTAATTTCATTCGAAAGTAAAAGCAAAACGGCAACCAGGGTTGCCGTTTTGAGTGTTTTCTCCCTCTCCCCGTGGGAGAGGGCCGGGGTGAGGGCATCAGCCTGCGCATTTCCCCTTAGGGGATGCACCGTTACAGCGTATGTTCGGTACGGGCAATAATGTCGTCCTGCGCATCCGGCGACAGGGCGGTGAAGAACGCCGAGTAGCCCGCCACGCGCACCACCAGGTCACGATACTGGTCAGGGTGTTTTTTCGCTTCCAGCAGGGTTTCGCGGGAAACAATGTTGTACTGAATATGCCAGCCCTTATGCACCTCGAAGAAGGTCCGCAGCAGCACCATCAGCTTCTGGCGATCGCTGTCGTTTTCCAGCGTCGACGGGTTCAGCTTCTGGTTAAGCAGCACGCCGCCGAGAATCGCCTCGGTAGGCAGTTTACCGACTGAGCCAATCACCGCCGTTGGGCCGAGATGGTCCGTACCGGAAGCCGGGCTTGCGCCTTCTGCCAGCGGGGTGTGCGCTTTGCGTCCGTCCGGGGTGGCCATTGTCGCTGCGCCAAACGGCACGTTTGCGGAAATAGAAGAGGTGCCCGCGTAGTAGTTACCGCCAATCGGGCCGCGGCCGTAGCGCGGGTTGTGGTACTGCTTCAGCTCTTCAATGTAGGTCTGATAGGCACGGGTCAGCAGCATATCCACGCTGTCGTCATCGTTGCCGTACTTCGGCGCGCCGTTAATCAGGCGCTGGCGCAGCTGTTCGTGGGTCAGGCCGTCGAAGTCATCCGCCAGCGCGGCCGCCAGCTGCTGTTGACCGAGAGTGCCTTGCTCGAACACCAGCTTCTTCACCGCCGCCAGGCTGTTACCGAGGTTGGCGATGCCCACCTGCAGGCCGGAGACCCAGTCATACTTCGCGCCGCCCTGCTTGATGCTTTTCGCGCGTTCAATGCAGTCGTCCACCAGCGCCGAGCAGAGAATATCGTGGACGTTCTCTTCCAGCATGGTGTCCACCACGTACTCAATCTCGATGGATTTGCGGGTGTAGTAGCGGATCTGGGTATCCCACGCCGCCATCACCTCCTCAAAGTTATCGAAGTTACCGGCAGAGAGCGCTTTCTCCTGCGGCAGGAACACCTTGCCGCTGGTGGCATCGCGGCCGCCTTCCAGCGCGGCGAGCATTACGCGGGCAAAGTTGATAAAGCTCATGCCGGTGCAGCGATAGCCCCACTTGCCGCCGACGGCGGTCTCGATGCAGCCAATCGCGGCGTAGTCATAGGCGTCCTCTTTCTCGACGCCGAGCTTGATGAATTCCGGGATCACGATTTCATCGTTATTGAACGCTGGCATCCCGAAGCCGCAGCGGATCACCTGCACGCAGGCGTCGAGGAAGTCGTTGCTCATGCCCGCGTGGTAACGCACGCTCAGGTTTGGCTGGGTGGAGCGCAGGCGACCGCAGGACTCCAGAATCGCGTAGGAGAGCGGGTTGACCGCGTCCATCGGCTCACCGTTGACCAGCTTCTGGCCACCGATGGTCACGTTCTGGTACAGCGGGCTGCCGGCAGAGGCCTTGGAGTGCGAGCCGGAACGGATCTTGTTCACTTCCAGCAGCTTCAGCCAGCAGCTGTGCAGCAGCTCAATGGCGTGCTCGCGGTCGAGGCTCTGGTTCAGCTCCACGTCGCGGCGATAGAACGGATAGAGATACTGGTCCATTCGGGCAAACGACACGGAGTGGCCGTTGGACTCAATCTGCAGGATCAGCTGGATGAAGTAGCACAGCTGCAGCGCCTGCCAGAAGGTTTTTGGCGGCTCGTGGGCTATTACGTCACAGTTTTCCGCCATGGCCAGCAGTTCGTTGCGGCGGCTTATGCGGGTTTCGGTCACGGCCATTTCACGCGCCAGATCGGCAAAGCGTTTGATGTGCAGGCTCACCGCCTCCAGCACGATATCAATCGCCTTCAGGAACTGGTCGCCGTGCAGGTCTTCCAGCACCGTCAGGTTGATACGCGAGCGGCGCTCGGCCACTTTGGCGCGCAGGCCGTCGAGACCTTTCTCCAGCACCAGGGGGAAGTTCACCGCCAGGTGCGCGTCGCCGGAGGTCATGTTGCCTTCGGCTTTGATAATGCCGGTTTCGAGCAGGCCTTTCTGCTCGTCGGTGAACATGCCGTAGCAGCGATCCTGCACCGTCTGGCCGCGCCACCACGGGCAGATTGCATGCAGGACGCGCTTGTTCTCTTCGCTCACCGCAAAGCCCGCGCCCGGGCGATCCGCCAGATCGTCGATCTCTTTCTCAATCCAGGAGACGGTGTATTCCGGGAAGATCGGCGCGGCGCGCACTTCGCTTGCCTGGTTACCGATGATGAGCTCATCGTGTTTGATCCAGATGGTGCGCTCGGCCAGGTGATGCGCCAGCGCCAGGGCGCGACGCACCGGGATCGGCTTGTCCATGTGCTGCTGATACATTTCGGTGTAATGCTGCGCGCGCTCGGTACAAACCGGCGGCTTGACGATATGTACGAGGGCCGTTTTGTGCGCTTTAATGCGCTCGCTGAGGGTGTTGAGATTCAGGGTCGTCATAAGTTTATCCTCGTAAGGTCGCGGTTAACCCTTTCTGGCAGGCGTACTGCTGCACGAAGTCCAGCAGTGCAGGGTTATCCAGCGGTTTGTCAGGGGCAGAGTAAGGTTGGCCGAGCAGGGTGTATTTGTTCATGCCCAGCGTGTGGTACGGCAGAAAATGAATATCGTCGACGCCGAGCTCGTCGGCAGCGAAATTGGTAATGGCGGTAACAGAGGCTTCATCGGCGTTAAAGCCCTGGATCAGCGGCACGCGGATGGTGATTTTTTTCCCGGCAGCGGCCAGGCGTTTCAGGTTGTCCAGGATCCGCTTAGCCGAGCCGTCCGTCCACTGCTTGAACACCTCACCGTCGACGTGCTTCAGGTCGGCGAGAAACAGATCGACGTACGGTAAAGAGGGCTCGATATAGTGCCACGGTACGTGAAGACAGGTTTCGACGGCGGTGTGGATCCCCTGTTCGTGGCTGGCTTTAAACAGCGCGTGCGCCAGCTCCGGGTTCATAAACGGCTCACCGCCGGAGAGGGTGATGCCGCCGCCGCTGCGGTCGTAAAAAGGCTTATCACGCAGTACGGTCGCCATGATCTCCTCGACCTGCTGTTCTTCACCACAGACGGTCAGCGCCTGCGTCGGGCAGCAGTCGTTGAGGGCGTTGAGCGTCTCATCGTCAAGCTTCTCACGATGGATGACCATTCCGTTCAGCGCGCGTTCGATACAGCCCGGAGCCGCCTGCTGGCACAGGTCGCAGCCGTCCAGGCACAGGCGGGCATCAAACAGCACGTCCCGGCTGCGGGAGCGGCTTTCCGGGTTCTGGCACCAGCGACAGCCCAGCGAGCAGCCTTTCAGGAACACCACGGTACGAATACCGGGTCCATCGTGGGTAGAGTAACGCTGAATATTGAAGATCATGTTTTTGCCTCTCATCTTGCATATGAAGATTAAATTACTTTCGAATGAAAGTTATCTTGATGCAGGTCAACTCTTGAGCAGGTTTTGTCGTGATAGGGTAAGTGCAGGCTAATTTTGAGGGTGACATCATGGAACTTTATCTCGACACATCCGACGTTGCGGCAGTCAAAAAGCTGGCGCGTATCTTCCCGCTGGCGGGCGTGACCACCAACCCAAGCATCGTTGCGGCCGGTAAAACGCCGCTCGACGAGCTGCTGCCGGCCCTGCACGACGCGCTGGGTGGCAAAGGCCGTCTGTTCGCCCAGGTGATGGCGACTACCGCGGAAGGCATGGTGGAGGACGCGCGTAAGCTGCGCGCCATCATTAACGACCTGGTGGTGAAAGTACCGGTGACGGCAGAAGGGCTGGCGGTAATCAAGATGCTGAAAGCAGAAGGGATCCCGACGCTGGGCACGGCAGTTTACGGCGCCGCGCAGGGAATGCTGTCCGCGCTGGCGGGAGCGGAATATGTGGCGCCTTACGTTAACCGCGTGGACGCACAGGGCGGGGACGGGATCCAGACCGTGGTTGAACTGCAACAGCTGCTGACGCTGCACGCACCGCAGTCAAAAGTGCTGGCCGCGAGCTTTAAAACGCCGCGTCAGGCGCTGGACTGCCTGCTGGCAGGCTGCGAGTCCATCACGCTGCCGCTGGACGTGGCGCAGCAGTTTATTACTTCACCCGCCGTGGATGCGGCGATTGTGAAGTTTGAGCAGGACTGGCAGGGGGCGTTTGGACGGACGACTATCTGACGGGTTTGCCGGCTGGCGCTGGCGCTTACCCGGCCTACAATTTTCTCCCTCTCCCTGTGGGGTGAGGGTTCCCCACAAAATAATGCCTTCACGGACGACCCCCTCTCCCTTGAGGGAGAGGGCTGGGGTGAGGGGGAACATACGGCTGTGGAGGTCATTCCGTTCACTTCATGTTCCTTGCTACTCTGTAACGACATGACCGGTGAACGTGCCAGGGTGGCTCAATCGCCACCACCCTGGCGACCCGGGCTCCCGGCGGTAAATCGCCGCTTCGCGGTGCCCTCAGCTTATTCCTTCAGGCTATCGGGTCGGGCATGAGCCCGCATCCCTGCAGGCCACGCCCTCTCGGCGCATCCCTGCGCCTCGCCCCGGCCCTACGGAAACGCTTCGGCGATTTACAGCCGGACCAGGGCATCGCTGTAAGCCATTCATTTTTCTGAAGCAACATTCATCGCTTCCGGTTAAAAAAATTACTGGGGATCCCTCAGCCCACAGGGAGAGGGAGCACACACTAAAACGGCAACCTCAAGGTTGCCGTTTGCTTTAACTTCCGCAAACCTCACATCCCGGATTACGCATCAGCTTCATCGCGCGGAACTGGCAGGTCATCGCGTCGTACATCACCATTTTCCCCGCCGCCGGCGTACCGTAATGCGCCAGGACTTTAATCGCTTCCATCGCCTGCAGTGACCCGATCACGCCGACTAACGGCGCCATCACGCCCGCCTCGACGCAGGTCAGCGCGTTCTCGCCAAACAGGCGGCTCAGGCAGCGGTAGCAGGGGTCACCCTCCGCGTAGGTGAAGACGCTGATTTGCCCCTCCATGCGGATCGCCGCCCCGGAAACCAGCGGCGTTTTATGCGCAAAACAGCCCGCGTTTAGCTGATTGCGGATAGCCACGTTATCGGTGCAGTCGAGCACCAGATCGTGCAGCGCAATCTGCGCAAACAGCGCGTCGTCATCCAGCATCGCGTCAATCAGGGTAAACTGAACGTTGGGGTTGATGCGGGCCAGCGCCGCGCGGGCAGAGTCTACCTTCGGCTGGCCAACCGTCGCGTCGCTGTGCAGCGTCTGGCGCTGCAGGTTAGACACCGACACGGTATCGAAATCCAGCAGCGTCATCCTGCCTACGCCCGCCGCGGCAAGGTACTGCGCGGCGGCGCAGCCCAGACCGCCCAGACCGACGACCAGCACGCTGGCCGCCTTGAGCGCTTCCTGACCCTCGAAGTCAAACCCGCGCAGCACAATCTGGCGGTTGTAGCGCATCATCTCCTGGTCGCTCAGCTCCACCGTCATGTCAGCCTCCGAACAGGTGGTTAAAGCTTTCAACTTCAACCCATTCGCCCGCTTCCACGTTGCCGCGCTCGCACTCCAGCACGATAAAACAGTTGCCCTGGCTGAAGGAGCTGAAAATGTGCGAGCCCTGGTGTCCGGTGGTGCTCACTTCAGGCTTACCTTCGGCGTTGCGCGTCAGAATGCCGCGCTGGAAATCGAGACGGCCCGGGGATTTTTTCAGGCGCGTGGCGGCACGCACGCGCTGGCGTTCCGGCAGCGGGCTGGCGCGGTTGCCGGAAAGCTTCGCCAGCAGCGGTATCACCAGCTGGTAGAAGGTGAGTGCCGCAGAGACCGGGTTACCCGGCAGGCCGCAGAACCAGCCGTGTGTGAGCTTGCCAAAGGCGAACGGTTTGCCCGGCTTGATGGCCAGCTTCCAGAAGGCGATTTCGCCCAGCTCTTCAAGAATGGTTTTGGTGTAATCCGCTTCGCCAACCGAGACGCCGCCCGAGCTTATGATCACGTCGGCAGACCGATCCGCTTCAATAAACGCGGCGCGCAGTTTTTCCGGATCGTCAGGAATAATGCCGAGGTTAATCACCTCGCAGCCCAGCTGCTCCAGCATCAGGTGTATCGCCAGACGGTTGGTGTCGTAAATCTGGCCATCCTGCAGCGGCTGGCCCGGAAGCTGCAGCTCGTCGCCGGTGGAGAAAACGGCGACGCGCACCTTACGGATAACGTCGATTTCGGCAATGCCGAGCGACGCCAGCACCGGCAGTTCACCCACCGTCAGCTTCTGTCCGGCGGCAAAGACCGTCGCGCCGAGGGTAATGTCCTCGCCGGTACGACGGATGTTCTGGCCCGCTTTAACGTTCGCGGTAAAACGCACGCCATCGTCGGTCTGTTCGGTCTCTTCCTGCATCACCACGGCGTCGCAGCCAGCGGGAACCGGCGCGCCGGTCATGATGCGCACGCAGGTGCCCGCAGGCCATTCACCGCTAAACGGCTGACCCGCAAAGGCTTTACCCGCCACCGGCAGGGCGTTACCCGTCTGGAGATCCGCCAGGCGCACCGCGTAACCGTCCATGGCTGAGTTATCGAATCCCGGTACGTTAAGCGGGGAGACAATATCGCGCGCGGCAATACGCCCAAAACAGCGCACGAGGGGTAACGTTTCTACGTCCTGCAGCGGGGAAAGTCGGTCAAGCATCTGCGTGAGTGCCGTCTCAAGCGGCATCAGTCCGGCGGTAAAATCCATGGTGGGCTCCTGCACAGTAACAACGAAAGCGTCCATTATGGCAGAAAAGTGCCACTAACAGTATGACCCGGAGGGTGTACGCTTTACATCACAGTTGCGTCTTTCTATATTCAAAAATCATCTGAAGTTTCATCGACGATAATGATATTTATAGAAAAAGCCGCGAATCAGGCTAACGGGTGATGCGAATGGTTAATGCGGTAATCGCAATTCATGGCGGCGCCGGGGCAATCACCCGTGCACAGCTCAGTCCCGAACAGGAAAAGCGCTACATTGACGCGCTGTACGCCATTGTCGAAACGGGCCAGAAAATGCTGGAAGCGGGCGAGAGCGCGCTTGACGTGGTTACCGAGGCGGTGCGCCTGCTGGAGGAGTGCCCGCTATTTAATGCGGGGATCGGGTCGGTCTTTACCCGGGATGAAACGCACGAGCTGGACGCCTGCGTGATGGACGGTATCACCCTGAACGCGGGGGCCGTGGCCGGCGTCAGTCGCCTGCGTAATCCTGTGCTGGCGGCGCGTCTGGTGATGGAAGAGAGCCCGCACGTGCTGCTGACCGGCGCCGGGGCGGAGGCGTTTGCCTTCGAGCACGGGATGGCGCCGGTATCGCCCGATCTTTTTTCCACCGAGGCGCGCTATCAGCAACTGCTGGAGGCCCGTTCGGCGGGTATGACGCAGCTGGATCATTCCGCACCGCTCGATGAGACCACCAAAATGGGGACGGTCGGCGCGGTGGCGCTCGATAAGGCCGGAAACCTCGCGGCGGCGACGTCAACGGGCGGCATGACCAACAAGCTACCCGGGCGCGTCGGCGACAGCCCGCTGCCGGGGGCCGGGTGCTATGCCAACAACGCCACGGCGGCGGTGTCGTGTACCGGAACCGGGGAAGTGTTTATTCGCACCCTCGCGGCCTACGACATCACCGCGCTGATGGATTACGGCGGTTTAAGCCTCAGTGAGGCCTGCGAGCGGGTAGTGATGGAGAAACTGCCTGCCCTGGGCGGCGTCGGCGGGCTCATTGCGGTGGATCGCGAGGGCAACGTGGCCCTGCCGTTTAACAGCGAAGGGATGTATCGCGCCTGGGGATATGCCGGCGATGAGCCGAGCACGGGGATCTATCGTGAATAAGGGGGCAACGCGTGCCGCACAGTGAAGAGCTGGACAACCGCGAAGTGCTGGCTGTCCATCAGCTGAATATTGCGTTTCAGGAAGAGCGGCAGTTCATCCCTGCAGTACAGAATTTATCGTTCTCGCTCAGGCGCGGCGAGACGCTGGCGATTGTTGGCGAGTCCGGCTCCGGTAAGTCGGTCACCGCGCTGGCGCTGATGCGCCTGCTGGAGCAGACTGGCGGGCAAATCAGCAGCAAGAAAATGCTCCTGCGCCGCCGCAACCGTCAGGTCATTGACCTAAACGAGCTGACCGGCTCGCAGATGCAGGGCGTGCGCGGGGCGGATATTGCCATGATCTTCCAGGAGCCGATGACTTCCCTCAATCCGGTTTTCCCGGTGGGGGAACAAATTGCCGAGTCCATCCGCCTGCATCAGGGCCTGAGCGGCGATGAGGCGCTTCGTGAAGCCAGACGGATGCTGGAGCTGGTGCGCATTCCTGAGGCGCAGGCCATTCTTGGGCGCTATCCCCATCAGCTTTCTGGCGGCATGCGCCAGCGGGTGATGATTGCCATGGCGCTCTCCTGCCGTCCGGCGGTGCTGATCGCCGATGAACCGACGACGGCGCTGGACGTAACGATTCAGGCTCAAATCCTGCAGCTCATCAAAGTGCTGCAGCAGGAGATGGAGATGGGGGTGATATTCATCACCCACGATATGGGCGTGGTCGCCGATATCGCCGATCGCGTGCTGGTTATGCACAAGGGCAACGCGGTGGAAACCGGCCCGGTTGAGCAGATTTTTCACGCGCCCGTCCATCCTTATACCAAAGCGCTGCTGGCGGCGGTTCCGCGCCTTGGGGCGATGAATGGCCGCGATTTACCGCGCCGCTTCCCGCTGATTTCTCTCGATGCGGCGGGGCAGGAGGAAGAGGAGCGCGAGCAGGACACGGTGGTGCCGGGTAAGCCCATTCTGGAAGTGCGCGATCTGGTCACCCGTTTTCCGCTGCGCAGCGGCGTGTTGAACCGCGTGAAGCGCGAAGTGCATGCGGTGGAAAACGTCAGTTTTGATTTATGGCCTGGCGAAACCCTGGCGCTGGTGGGGGAGTCCGGCTGCGGTAAGTCCACCACCGGGCGCGCGTTGCTCCGCCTGGTGGAATCACAGGAAGGCAGCATTACCTTTAACGGCGAGCGCATTGATACCCTGCCGGACAGCAGGCTGCAGGCGGTGCGGCGGGATATTCAGTTTATTTTCCAGGATCCGTATGCCTCCCTCGACCCGCGCCACACGGTGGGGTACTCGATCATGGAGCCGCTGCGGGTGCATAACCTGCTCGACGGCGAGGCGGCGCAGCGTCGCGTGGCCTGGCTGCTGGAGCGCGTTGGCCTGAAGCCGGAACACGCCTGGCGTTATCCGTACGAGTTTTCCGGCGGTCAGCGGCAGCGGATCTGCATTGCCCGCGCGCTGGCGCTGAACCCGAAAGTGGTGATTGCCGATGAGTCCGTTTCGGCGCTGGATGTCTCTATCCGGGCGCAAATCATCAACCTGTTGCTCGATTTACAGCGGGATATGGGCATCGCTTTTCTGTTTATCTCGCACGATATGGCGGTGGTCGAGCGCATCAGCCATCGCGTGGCGGTGATGTTCATGGGGCAGATCGTGGAGATCGGGCCGCGAAGAGCGGTCTTCGAGAACCCGCAGCACCCGTATACCCGCAAGCTCATCGCGGCGGTTCCGGTCGCCGATCCGGCGCATCGCCACGGCCAGCGCGTGCTGCTGCAGGATGAAATGCCGAGCAATATTCGTAAACGCGGCGAGGTCGTGGAGCGCGTCACGCTGCGCGAGGTCGGGCCGGGGCATTTTGTGGCGCCTCCGCGTCAGGACAACGCTTTTTCACGGTTATAACTTATAACAGGCAGGAGAACACAATGGTTACATTTGTAGCGCGTAGATGGTTGTTAGCCGCGAGCGTGACGGCAGCCCTGGCCGCTGCCCCCGCGTTCGCCGCCAAAGACGTGGTGGTTGCCGTCGGCTCTAATTTCACCACGCTCGATCCGTATGACGCCAACGACACGCTGTCGCAGGCGGTAGCGAAATCGTTCTACCAGGGGCTTTTTGGCCTGGATAAAGAGATGAAGCTGAAAAATGTGCTGGCGGAGAGCTATACCGTTTCGGACGACGGGCTGGTGTATACCATCAAGCTGCGTTCCGGCGTGAAGTTCCAGGACGGCACGGATTTCAATGCTGAAGCGATAAAGGTCAACCTCGACCGCGCCAGCAATCCGGAAAATAGCCTCAAACGCTATAACCTGTATAAAAACATCGCCAGCACCGAGGTGGTTGACCCGGCGACGGTAAAAATCACCCTGAAAGAGCCGTTCTCGGCGTTTATCAATATTCTGGCGCATCCGGCAACGGCGATGATCTCCCCTACCGCGCTGAAAAAATACGGTAAAGAGATCGGTTTCCACCCGGTGGGGACCGGCCCGTATGAACTGGTGACCTGGAATCAGACCGACTTTGTGAGGGTGAAGAAGTTCAGCGGCTACTGGCAGCAGGGGCTGCCGAAGCTGGACACCATCACCTGGCGTCCGGTGGTGGACAACAACACCCGCGCGGCGATGCTGCAAACCGGCGAGGCGCAGTTTGCCTTCCCGATCCCGTATGAGCAGGCCGCGATTTTGCAGAAAAACAGCAAGCTGGAGCTGGTCGCCAGCCCGTCGATTATGCAGCGCTACATCAGCATGAACGTCACGCAAAAGCCGTTTGATAACCCGAAGGTGCGCGAGGCCATCAACTACGCCATTAACCGCCAGGCGCTGGTGAAGGTCGCCTTTGCCGGCTATGCCACCCCGGCCACCGGCGTGCTGCCGCCGGCTATCGCGTATGCCCAGAGCTATCAGCCGTGGCCGTACGATCCGGCCAAAGCGCGCGAGCTGCTGAAAGAGGCGGGCTTCCCGAACGGCTTCAGCACCACGCTGTGGTCGTCGCATAACCACAGTACCGCCCAGAAGGTGCTGCAGTTTACCCAGCAGCAGCTGGCGCAGGTCGGCATCAAGGCGCAGGTGACCGCAATGGATGCCGGACAGCGTGCGGCTGAAGTGGAGGGCAAAGGGCAGAAAGAGAGCGGGGTGCGAATGTTCTACACCGGCTGGTCGGCCTCGACCGGCGAAGCCGACTGGGCGCTGTCGCCGCTGTTTGCCTCGCAGAACTGGCCGCCAACCCTGTTCAATACCGCGTTCTACAGTAATCCGCAGGTGGACAAAGACCTTGCCGATGCGCTGAAAACCACTAAACCGGAAGAGAAGGCACGCCTCTACAAAGACGCGCAGGATATTATCTGGAAAGAGTCACCGTGGGTGCCGCTGGTGGTAGAGAAGCTGGTATCAGCCCATAACAAAGCGTTGACCGGGTTCTACATTATGCCGGACACCGGTTTTAGCTTTGACGATGCGGATTTAAAATAAACCTCATGCTGAACTATGTTTGTAAACGCCTGCTGGGGCTTATCCCGACGCTGCTGATTGTGGCGGTCCTGGTGTTTTTGTTTGTCCATATGCTGCCGGGCGATCCGGCGCGTCTGGTTGCGGGGCCAGAAGCGGACGCCACCGTTATTGATCTGGTGCGTAAACAGCTTGGCCTCGACCAGCCGCTGTATATCCAGTTTCTCCATTATATTTGCAACGTTCTGCAGGGCGACTTTGGTATCTCAATGGTGTCGCGGCGTCCGGTGTCGGAGGAGATTGCCAGCCGCTTTATGCCGACGTTCTGGTTGACGATTGCCAGCATGAGCTGGGCGGTGGTGTTTGGGCTTGGCGCCGGGATTGTCGCCGCCGTCTGGCGCAACCGCTGGCCGGACAAGCTCGGCATGGCGCTGGCGGTGACCGGTATCTCCTTCCCGGCGTTTGCGCTGGGGATGCTGCTGATGCAGATCTTCTCCGTCGAACTGGGCTGGCTGCCGACCGTCGGGGCCGATACCTGGAAGCATTACATTCTGCCCTCGATGACGCTGGGGGCTGCCGTGTCGGCGGTGATGGCCCGCTTCACCCGCGCCTCGTTCGTTGACGTGCTGAGCGAGGATTATATCCGCACCGCGCGGGCGAAAGGGGTCAGCGAGAAGTGGGTCATTCTTAAGCACGGGTTTCGCAATGCGATGATCCCGGTGGTGACGATGATGGGGCTGCAGTTTGGCTTCCTGCTGGGCGGCTCTATCGTCGTGGAGAAGGTCTTCAACTGGCCGGGGCTGGGACGCCTGCTGGTCGATTCCGTCGAGATGCGCGACTACCCGGTCATTCAGGCGGAAGTCCTGCTTTTCTCGCTGGAGTTTATCCTTATCAACTTAGTGGTGGACGTGCTCTACGCTGCCATTAACCCGGCCATCAGGTACAAGTAAGATGCGATTGTTGAACTGGCGACGTCAGGCCGTTTTAAACGCTATGCCGGGGCTCAAACCGGAACATATCCGCACGCCGAGGTCCGAATTCTGGCGGCGTTTTCGCCGTCAGCCGGTCGCGATGGCGGCAGGGCTGTTTGTGCTGCTGCTGATTGCGGTGGCGATCGTTGCGCCGTGGGTAGCGCCGTTTGATGCGGAAAACTATTTTGACTATGACCGTCTGAACGACGGGCCCTCAATGCTGCACTGGTTCGGCGTGGACTCCCTCGGGCGTGATATCTTCAGCCGCGTGCTGGTCGGGGCGCAGATCTCTCTTGCCGCCGGGGTTTTCGCGGTGCTGATCGGCGCGGCCATCGGTACCGTGCTGGGTCTGGTTGCCGGGTATTACGAAGGCTGGTGGGACCGCATCATCATGCGCATCTGCGACGTGCTGTTTGCTTTTCCCGGCATTTTGCTGGCGATAGCGGTGGTGGCGATAATGGGCAGCGGCATGGCGAACGTTATTATCGCGGTGGCGGTCTTTTCGATTCCGGCGTTCGCGCGCCTGGTGCGCGGCAACACGCTGGTGCTGAAGCAGCAGACCTTTATCGAATCTGCCCGCAGTATGGGGGCCAGCGACGCCACGATCCTGTTCAGCCATATCCTGCCGGGTACGGTGTCGTCCATCGTGGTCTATTTCACCATGCGTATCGGCGTGTCGATAATCTCGGCTGCCAGCCTCTCGTTTCTGGGATTAGGGGCTCAGCCTCCCACGCCGGAGTGGGGCGCGATGCTGAACGAGGCGAGGGCAGATATGGTGATTGCACCGCACGTGGCGATCTTCCCAAGTCTGGCGATTTTCCTGACGGTGCTGGCGTTTAACCTGCTGGGTGACGGGCTGCGCGACGCGCTGGATCCGCGGATTAAGGGGTAGGCTTTTGCTTGCCCCCTCCCCCGATGGGCGGTAATGGTTCCTTTCCGGTGTTCATATTGCGCACGGATGCCCCTGTTCAATAGCACCGGATCTTTAGTATTTCTCCGGCAGCTTCACGATATTCACCAGGACGCCGCGCTGCATTTCAATATATCCACCGGCTTTTAACTCCGCCAGAATGCGCATCACGCCGCTGCGCGACAGATGCGTTTTGTCACGGATATAACGCTCGGCAGTAATCGTGTTTCTGACGCCAGGCGCTTCATTGAACAGCTCGTTAAGCTGCGCACGGACGATATCATAGGCTGAGGGAGCAGACAGCTGTTCGCTGGACTCAAATAACTTACCGGCAATGGTCATCATATGCTTCGCCAGAGGCTCCCAAAGCTGGTTCGCACGGATAATGTCGTAGACTGTCGCCATTTTAAGGATCGCGATGTCGCAGGCGACCTGCGTTTTGATATAGCCATCCATCTGCATTTGCTGCAAATTGCCAATCCCGGCCAGAGAGGGGGCAGTGACGGTCACCATCGCCAGATCGTCACTCTGGCGATGCCAGGTCACGCGACCTTTTAGAATGAGATAGCAGAAACGATCGTTACCCACCTGCATACTTAAACGACGCCGGGGAAGAATGTGTTTTACCTCGGCGTCTTGCTTAAGATAATCAAGCAGCAGGGGAGTATAATCTGATGTGCGCAAAATCAACGATTCAGATGTTCCTTTAGCCATACTTTTGCCTGTCAAATACGCGTGTTATTTGAAGGCAAGTATAGTGCTGTTTCAGGTCGGGCCCACGACAGAAATTTAATATTTTAAAGGTAAGTGGTTGATCGCGATTAATATACCGCGGTTGAGCTCAATATAACCGGCCTCCCGAAGCTCAGCGATGATGCGCATGATGCCGCTGCGCGACAGATAGGTGCGGTTTTGAATGTAGTTGGCGGCGGTTATGCTGGTGCGGATCCGCTCCGATTCGTTCATCAGCTCCTGCAACTGGAAACGAATAATCTCGTAAGAGGACATTTGTGAAATCAGGGTGCAGTGTTCATAGACGCGAGAAGCGGTATAGATCAGCAGCTTGCACAGGCTCTCCCACAGCCCACAACTCTCGACCAGCAGATTAAAGCGCTCCAGCGACAGGCGGCTCATTTCCGCGTTTTCATAGACGCGCAGATAGAGGTTTTCTGACTGAGAGTACTGATTACTCACTCCCAGAACAAAAGTGTCGTGCTCGGAATTCAGCACCATACCATCCCCCCTGCGGTTCAGCGTGACGCTGCCATTATGGAGTAAATAACAGGTGCGTTTATTACCGGAATAATAACGTAAAATCTCGCCTTTATTTGCATTAAACCGTGTTGCAAACGGAGATACGTGCTCGATGATGTTATTGATATCGGCGACGGGCTTTGCCGCCAGGGCAGATGTTATTCCCGGGTTTTCACCGGTTGTGATTTTTGTATTCATTATCTTAACTCCAGACGATCTTTTATTCGTAAAGATGCGTAAGGGATTATCGAACTGGAAATAAGAGAAATAAATATAAGATTGATGCCATTATGGACTGTTTTATTAACATATGTGCAAAATCTTTCGTGTGGCGGATTTACTCGAATTTTAGGGTGTTAAATTTATGTTGTATTTAAAGTCTACGGTTGGCCTAAAAACGTATTGTGAACATACGTAAGTTTATATAAATTTGATTTCAGCAAGTGAGCAGGTGAAAACAAAGTTATCGAATAAATATCTTTGCGTTCCGCTTACTGCACTTCGGAAAAGAGATATCTGGCGCAAAAAATATATGGCTCTCGGCCATTGGATGCTTTCGCCTGAATTTCGGTAATTTACAGAGTTATTAAGGAAATATAGTTATGAAAAAGAATGTTATCGCTGCTGCTATCGTTGCTACCGCTGCACTGTCTATGTCTAACGTATTCGCTGCTGCGGGCACCGTTAACTTCAACGGTGAAATTCTGGACGCTGCGTGCACCGTTGACGTTGGTTCTCAGAATCAGACCGTTGAACTGGGCAAATACAACAAGTCTGAATTTACTGCTGCGGGCGACGTGACTGCTGCTACTAAATTCAACATCGTGCTGAAAGATTGCCCGGCTACTGTGACTTCTGCATCCGTACGTTTCGACGGTACGCCTGATGCGACTGACTCTAAACTGCTGGCTGTTGACAGCTCCGTAGCTGGCGCGGCGACCGGTGTGGCTATCAACCTGATGTCTGCTGACAAGGCACAGCTGCCGCTGCACGGTTCTAACGGTTACAGCTACCCTCTGGTCGAGACTGCTGATAACACCCTGGATTTCTACGCTCAGTATAAATCTACCTCAGATACCGTTACTGCTGGTCCAGCTAACTCCGTAGCTAACTTCTCTGTGGTTTACAACTAATTTCCCCTACCGGAAATAGATGGGGCCGGTCTGTCGGCCCCTTTTTTATCGAGGTATAAAATGCACTTTCTGAGTAAATCTCTCATTGCCTGTGTGATTCTTTCTGCTGGTCTTTCAGCAGCCAATGCTGGTGTGGTAATTGGCGGGACGCGCGTAATTTATGACGGCAATAAAAAGGAGTCCTCTATTAGCGTAAATAACCCCGACACGATGCCGTATTTAATTCAGTCGTGGGTCGAAACGCCAAATGGGGGTGCTGAGAAAGCACCTTTTATTATTACACCGCCGTTGTATCGTCTGGATAAAGACCAGCAGAACGTTGAGCGTATCGTTCTCGCCGGGGCATTGCCTCAGGATAAAGAGTCGCTCTACTGGCTGAATATCAAAGCCATTCCAGCCGCGTCCCCGAAAGATAATACGTTACAAATTGCGGTGAAAACGCGCATTAAGCTGATTTATCGTCCGACGGCGCTGAAAGGTGTTATTCCGGAAGAACAGGCGGATAAATTAACCTGGCAACGCAGCGGCAACCAGATTCAGGTAACCAACCCAACCAGCCTGGTAATGAACTTCAATGAAATTAACGTCAACGGTAAAAAAGTAGAAGACGTTTCCTACGTTCTGCCAGGTTCAAGCGCGCGTTTTGATCTGCCGAAAGGCGTCAGCGGCGGGGCGGTGACCTTCAAAATTATTAACGACTACGGTGGTACCGGAAACGTGCACAACGCCTCGTTGTAATTCGCTGGGGTAAAGAACGCCTGTTTTGTACGGATGGAGTAAGGTTGTGATGAGCAAAAATAAGCAGGACAAATTATTCAAACCTGCACGCCTGGCGTTTTTAATCGCCTTTGCCCTGGGGGCGACCTCACCTGGCGCTCATGCCCGCGACTATTTTAACCCGGAGCTGATCGAGCTGGATAACCCTGGCATGAAGGGAGCCGACCTGTCGGCATTTGAATCCGGCTCGCAGCTACCGGGCACCTATCGCGTGGACGTCATCATAGGTGAGCAGATTGTCGATACCCGCGAGATTAAATTTGATGCGGTGAAGGGCGCGGATGGTGAGGAAAAACTGCAGCCGTGTCTGAGCGTTGCGCAGCTGAAAAGCTGGGGCGTAAAAACCGAACTGTTCCCTGAGCTGGCCTCTGGCGGTGAGTGTGCGAAATTAACCGCCATCCCGCAGGCCTCGGCCGAGTTTCTGTTCAGCGCCCAGCGTCTGGTGATCAGTATTCCGCAGGCTGCGCTGTCGCCGCAGGCGCGCGGCTACGTGCCGCCAGAGATGTGGGACGAAGGGATCACCGCCGCGATGCTCAACTACAGCCTGAGCGGCTCCAACAACTGGTCACGCAGCGGCCACGGCAGCGACACCAACAGCCAGTACGCCAACCTGCGTCCGGGGATCAACATTGGCCCGTGGCGGATCCGTAACTACACCACCTGGAGCCGCGACGGGAACGGCAGCGACAAGTGGGATACGGTCTACACCTACGGCCAGCGGGCGATTATTCCTCTGAAAGCGCAGCTAACCACCGGCGACAGCTCCTCCCCGGCGGATGTGTTCGACAGTATCCCGTTCCGCGGGGCGCAGCTGGCCTCTGATGACGACATGATGCCGGACTCGTTGAAAGGCTATGCCCCGGTAGTGCGCGGTATTGCGCGGACTAACGCGCAGGTGATCGTTCGCCAGAACGGGTATCAGATTTACCAGAGCTACGTGGCACCGGGTGCGTTTGAAATTACCGATATGTACCCAACCGGCGGCGCGGGCGATCTCAACGTCACCGTGAAAGAGAGCGACGGCAGCGAGCAGCACTTTACCGTGGCCTTTGCGTCCCTGCCGGTGCTGCAGCGTGAAGGGCGCTTCAAGTATGCAGTGACAGGCGGTCAGTACCGCTCGTATAACAGCGACGTGGAGAAAACGCCGTTAAGCCAGATGACCGGAATTTACGGTCTGCCCTATGGCCTGACGGTATACGGCGGCTTCCAGGAGTCGAGCAAGTACCAGTCCCTGGCAGCCGGCATCGGTAAAAACATGGGCGTCATCGGTGCGCTCTCCACCGACGTGACCCAGTCGTGGGGCACCCCAAAAGGTATGGCGAAGAGTCAGGGGCAGTCCTGGCGGATCCGCTACAGTAAGAACTTTGTTGAGACGGGAACAAACTTCGCTATCGCCGGTTACCGCTACTCCACCAGCGGCTACTACGGCATGCAGGAGGTACTGGACTCCTACGGCGACAGCAGCGCGCTGCAGGACCGTCGTCGCAACCGCGCCGAGCTGACCATGAGCCAGAACATCGGCCAGAACCTGGGCTCGTTGATGCTGAGCCTGGTGCGTGAGGATTACTGGAATTCCGGCAAGACCATGGAATCCTACAGCGTCGGGTATAACAACGCCTGGAACAGCGTGACTTATGGGGTCACCTATACCTACAGCAAAAATGGCAGCACCGACAGCTACGGGCACACCACTAGCTACGATAAGGATCGGCAGATTGCGCTGAACGTCAGCGTGCCGCTGGAGAAATTCCTCCCGCGCACCTGGGCCAACTACAGCATGAACGCCAGCAAGAACAACGGCACCACGCATAACGTCGGTTTGAACGGCACGGCGCTGGAAAACAACGCCCTGAACTGGAACGTTCAGCAGGGGTTCGGCACGGACGGTGTGGGCTATACCGGCAACGCCAACGCTGACTTTAAAGGCACCTACGGCGAAGTGTCGGCGGGGTATGGCTACGACAAGGACAGCGATCGCCTGAACTACGGATTGCAGGGCGGGATCCTTGCCCATGCCGACGGTGTAACGTTCTCCCAGCCACTGGGTGAAACCAACGTGCTGGTGAAGGCGCCGGGGGCGAAAGGGGTGAGCATTCAAAACCAGAGCGGAGCAAAAACCGACTGGCGCGGCTATACCACGGTCAGCAACCTGACGCCATACCGTAAAAACGACGTGGCGCTGATGACCGAGACGCTGCCGGACGATGTGGAGCTGGAGTTGACTAACAAGACGGTTATTCCGACCCGCGGCGCGGTGGTGAGGGCGGACTATGTGGCGGACGTGGGGATGCGGGTGTTGATGACGCTTACGCAAGCCAATGGCCAGCCGGTGCCGTTTGGGGCAATAGCGACGCTGGCTGGAGAGAATAAAAGTTTTATTGTAGGTGACGGTGGGCAGGTTTATCTGACGGGGATGAATAACAACGGTACATTACAGCTGAAATGGGGTGAAAATACTGATCAGCAATGTATTACCCATTACTCCTTGCCGCATCAATCTTCAGTAAATGGAATTTCGAAAGTAAATGTTCAGTGTAAATGAAATTATAAATAAGATTGCATCTTAATAAGTGAAAAATGAACGAGCTTAAATATCACGTTAAATAATGTGAAGCTTCAAACATATTCAGAGGCTGAAAATGAAATTTCTAAATGCTTTAGTGATAGCGCTTCGGTTTACTGCGCTTATTTTGATAGTGTTTACCTCACAGCAGGTAATGGCGTCAAGCAGTTGCAATGTCGTAGGCGGTAATTATGTTATAAATTATGGTGATGTTATCGTACAGCGCGATCTAGCTATTGGACAACCTATAACCGGGGTGATTTATGGTGCCAGTCAAACTGACTATAGTTGCTCCGTGAATAACCAAGTGGTATTTATTGGCATTAAATCCTATCTCTCCAGAGCGGCTTTTAATGAGGGTAATATCGTTATCTATAAAACCAATGTGCCAGGAGTAGGGATTGAGATCGGTGGAACGGGTAACTCACCAGGCGGTACTGCTTCATGCTACATAACCCAGGGGTGTTACCCCTATTCAGGAACCGACTGGCAGGGATTGATGGGCTACGGCAGTTCACTGTCCAGTGCGCCTTCACTCAGTTTACAGCCTTATTTTAAATTAGTTAAAATTGGCAATATTACTTCCTCGAGGTTGACTGGCCAGTTTGCTGCGGCAATAGCTGGGGAAAGGGTAATGCAGGGAGGGCTGACAGGTAAGTGGTATCCTGAGATCGCTATCTCTTTTGGTACAGGCAGTATTACACAGGTTGCCTGTTCAATAACTACGCCGTCACTGGTATTCCCTATTGGTGATATTCCGTCATCATCATTTGGTACAGCAGTGGGAACCGTGCCTGCTAATGCACAAAATACGCAAAGCCTTGGTCTTAATTGCGATGCTGGAGCCAATATTAACGTCATGTTACAAGGCACCCAAAACCCGGACGTGAGTACGACCAGCGTATTAGCCTTAACCGGCCAGGGTAATGCCGACGTAGCCAAAGGAGTAGGTGTTCAGCTTTTATATAACGGTTCACCATTGGTTTTAAATAACCGTATTGTGCTGAAGCAATCAACCGGCGGACAGGAAACATTCCCGATAACGGCCCGTTATTATCAGACCAAAACAAGTGTATCGACGGGTAAAGCTAACGCATCTGCAACCCTTGATCTTACCTATCAGTAAATAAAAGGAATCAAAAAAAATGGCGAAATTATCCCTTATCGCCGGGGCTACGCTCGGCTTAATGATGGCAAGTCACGGCGCGTTCGCGGGTGATACCGTCACCTTGAATATTACCGGCAACGTGGTGGCCTCGCCGTGCGTGGTTAACGGCGGCGCAACGAATATTGATGTCGATCTCGGCAATATCCAGGCGACAACCCTGGCTGCGGCGGGGTCTTCCTCACCGGACGTGCCGTTTGATATTAAATTTACGGATTGCCCGACAGGCACCAACAGCGTGCTGACCGCATTCTCAGGGACCAGCGATCCGGTGGCGGGAACCAACTACTACAAAAACACCGGAACGGCAGGCAACGTGGCGGTAGCGCTAATTCAAACCAGCACCGGTAACTATAAAGGCAATGGCACCTCCATTACCCAAACCGTGCAAAGCGATCGCACCGTCACCGTGTCGCTGAAAGCCAGAGCCTATTCCAGCGCAGGCGGAGCAACGCCGGGCACCATTAAATCCGTGGTGACGGCAACCATTACCTACCAATAACATGCAATATGCCCCGGTTCGCCGGGGTAATAAGGTGATCTCTATGTTTACGTCCGGCATGAAAATAGCTTTCTGCGTAACGTTATTCTCTGCGATGGCTCAGGCAGAACCGTCGATCTCGGTTTCCGGAAATGTGGTTGCCAGCCCCTGTACGGTCGATACCGACACGGTGAATAAAACCGTAGAGTTGGGCAGTCTGCAACGTCGGGACCTGCAAATGGCAGGGGAAGGCGGGGAGTGGCAGAACTTTGACCTGCTGTTAACGAACTGTCCGGCCGGAACAACCAGGGTGACAGCCACGCTTAGCGGAACGCCCGACTCCGACGACGCCACCGCCTGGAAAAACAGCGGCACCAGCGAAAAGATCGCGCTACGTATCGCCAGTCGCGACCATAGCCAGACAATTGCGCCGGGCGATTCGCTGGATCAAAACGTCATTATCAGCACGCGTTCAGCTTCATTCCCGCTGTCGGCCAGAATGTTCACGCCTCAGGGCAGCGCAACCGCCGGTACGTTCCAGGCGGTAATGAACGTTGATTTTACCTGGCAGTAGTCTGCTCCCCGGCGGGAATATTTATTTTAAAGGTGCCTATGTCTTATCAATTACCCTTTGAAAACGCGGTCCACGGAATACGCTTTCAACCGATCTATTCCGTTGCAGAAAAAATGATTATCGCCTGGGAGATTTTAAGTTTACTGCAACCCGGTATTAACCATGAACAGTACTTTGCTTCGCAATCCCAGCAATCCTGCCTGAATATTCTATGCTGGCAGTTGCAGATTATTTATAGAATGAATAACCGGAAACGCTATTATTTAAATGTTCCCGCCCGACTACTCTGCTCTTCACAGGCTGTAGAATACCTCCTCCCCTGGTTGCGGGTGGGTATCGCTCTTGAAGTGCAGGATCCGCAAGAATTTATTTCTCTGTCAGTATCAGAACGCCAGTACTTTAACGCACACGTCAGGATGGTCAAATCTATGGGCGCAGAGCTTTGGTTGGATGATATTTTGCCTGACCATTTTAGCTATTTAGATGATGAACTTATTCGATTCGACGGCGTTAAGATTGATAAAAGCATCGTGCTACAAGAATCCTCCTCCTTAAGCCAGTTTATCAGTCACTGTGCCCAATACGTTTCGTCTGTACTGGTGGAGGGAGTGGAAAATAGTCGACATTTTGACATTGCGAAAGATGGTGGAAGCCATTACCTTCAGGGATTTATGTGGCCTGAAGAGCAATATTTTATCCGCTATACGCCGAATTTATAATGTTAAAAATTTTAATTAACGAGTCCGATTTGATGTTTCACTACGGCATGAAATATTTTCTGAGTGACTTTTTTGGTCAGCATTTTATGCGAACCCCGGAATTTTTTACTGACTATACTCACGAAAATATTGCTAACGCTGATGTCATTATTCTTTCTCTGCGTAATGGTGAACGCTATACCTGTATTCCGGGGCTGAAAATGAGGCGTCAGGGCATAATTATTGGGTTGGTGGATGACATTGATACGTGCAAAAGGTCGCCCGCTTGCTTTGAAGATATGATCTTTATCCAGCGCCGGGAATCACTGAGTAGCATCACCCAGAAATTCACTATTGCCTGGAAAAATTGGTTAATGCGTGAGGCTTTTCCCTGTCATAAAACGTGCCAGGGGTGTAATAATTTTAAATTATCTTTTCAACAGCGCGAGATTATGGTCAGATTATATCAGGGACGTTCGGTGCAGGAGGTCGCGACAAGCTTGCATATCAGCTATAAAACAGTAGCTTCACATAAATACAATGTAATGCGTAAATTCAGTCTGAAAAACGATCACGAGCTATTCCGCTTTTTAAGTATGCTGAGTCAAAAAAACGAAACCCGATTATCCCTGTAAGGCTCGCCACAAAAGCGTATTGATTGAAAAAATGCCCGGCGGCGCAAGCTTGCCGGGCCGACAAAACCGTAGGCCTGATAAGCGTGGCGCTATCAGGCGTTATTCACAGGGCTGGTTAAACCCGGCTACCCCACAGGTCATACTCGTCCGCGTTTTCAACTTTCACGCGAATAATATCACCCGGCTTAACGTTGGTTTCGCCGTTCAGGTATACCGCGCCGTCGATTTCCGGGGCGTCCGCCATGCTGCGGCCAATCGCGCCTTCTTCGTCCACTTCGTCAACGATCACCATGATCTCGCGGCCCACTTTCTCCTGCAGGCGTTCAGCAGAGATCTGCTGCTGAAGCTGCATGAAGCGGTTCCAGCGCTCTTCTTTTACCTCTTCCGGCACCTGGTCCGCCAGCTCGTTGGCGGTTGCGCCTTCTACCGGGCTGTACTTGAAGCAGCCGACGCGGTCCAGACGCGCTTCCTTCAGGAAGTCGAGCAGCATCTGGAAATCTTCTTCGGTTTCACCCGGGAAGCCGACGATGAAGGTGGAACGTAGGGTCAGGTCAGGGCAGATTTCACGCCACTGCTTGATGCGCGCCAGCTGGCGATCAACGGAGCCAGGACGTTTCATCAGCTTCAGAATACGCGGGCTGGCGTGCTGCAGCGGAATATCCAGATACGGCAGAATTTTGCCTTCCGCCATCAGCGGGATCACGTCGTCAACGTGCGGGTAAGGATAGACGTAGTGCAGACGCGTCCAGATACCGAGTTTAGACAGCTGCTCGCACAGGCCGACCATGCTGGTTTTCACCGGCTCGCCGTTGTAGAAGCCGGAGCGGTGTTTGACGTCCACGCCGTAGGCCGAGGTGTCCTGGGAGATGACCAGCAGCTCCTTCACGCCCGCGTCAGCCAGACGTTTGGCTTCCGCCAGCACTTCGCCAATCGGACGGCTCACCAGATCGCCACGCATGGACGGGATGATGCAGAAGGTGCAGCGATGGTTGCAGCCCTCGGAAATTTTCAGGTACGCGTAGTGGCGCGGCGTCAGCTTCACGCCCTGTTCCGGCACCAGGCTCAGGAACGGGTTGTGCTTGGGTTTTGGCACGTAGTGATGAACATGTTCCAGCACCTGCTCGTAGCTGTGCGGGCCGGTGATCTCCAGCACCTTCGGATGCACTTCGCGGATCTGATCCACTTTCGCGCCCAGGCAGCCGGTGACAATGACTTTGCCGTTTTCGGTCAGGGCTTCACCGATGGCTTCCAGAGACTCCTGAACCGCACTGTCGATAAAGCCGCAGGTGTTGACGATCACCATATCGGCATTGTCGTAGCTTGGCACCACGTCATAGCCTTCGGTACGAAGTTCGGTCAGGATGCGTTCGGAATCCACCAGGTTTTTAGGGCAGCCCAGGGAGACGAAGCCGATTTTCGGCTGGTGCGTAACATTGCTCATAGGTTAAAAATTCATCAATTATGGAGTTATCAGGGCGGGATTTTACAGCGTATCGCGGGGGATTTATACACTCTTTGCAAGGCGGATGCGCCGGGCGGACGTTGTAACATTGTAAATAATGTTAATCAGTTAATAAAAATTGATCCCAGGCATTAAACTGTACAAAAAATGTACTTATCCTGACTATGCACCATGGCTGACAGAGGAGGAAAGAGCATGACCGTTGACAGACTAAAACGCGATCTGCTGAACAAGCTGATCAACGCCCGAATCGACCTGGCCGCGTACCTGCAGTTGAGGAAGGCAAAAGGGTATATGTCAGTCAGCGAAAGCGAACATCTGCGTGATAACCTGTTTGAACTTTGCAATTTCATGCGTGAAAAAGCACCGACCCTGAAAGCGAAATACGGTGAAAGCGAGCTGATAGCGCTGCGCCGCGCCGCTGAGGTGCTCTCCATCGCAGGGGTGTGTCTGATGAACGGACGCCACGACTGCCCGAATTTTATCGCTGTTAACGCGGAGAAGCTTGAAAACTGCCTGACCACGCTCTCTCTATGCATCATGTGTCTGAACGAGCACGAGAAGCTTGAACAACACTGATCCCGGGGGAGGCAACTCCCCCTTCTGATTAAGCTTTTGTAAAAGTGGTAACGCCCCCGGACGCAGTGGCTAACCTTTATGCCATATGCCTATAAAGGAGCGCGTTATGCATCGATCCTCGCTGATTTTCCTGCCTGCGTTGTTATTCCCCTTTTCGCTGCTTGCTGCGCCCGAGGCGGTCAGGGTCGAGGTGCTGCAAAACAGACTCGATCACCCCTGGTCCCTGGCGTTCCTGCCGGACAACCAAGGGCTGCTGGTGACCCTCAGGGGCGGTCAGCTCAAACGCTGGCAGGCCGGAAAAGGGCTTTCCGATCCGATTGTCGGGGTACCGAAGGTCTGGGCAAACGGCCAGGGAGGATTGCTGGACGTGGTTCTCGCGCCGGATTTTAAACAATCGCGCCGCATCTGGCTCAGCTACGCCGAAGCTGGGAATGACGGCAAAGCCGGCACGGCGGTGGGCTATGGCCGGTTAAGCGACGACTATACGCGCATTGAGGCTTTCCAGGTGGTGTTCCGCCAGATGCCGAAACTCTCTACCGGTAACCATTTTGGTGGGCGACTGGTGTTCGACGGCAAAGGCTCTCTCTTTATCGGACTCGGCGAGAACAACCAGCGGCCCACGGCGCAGGACCTTGACAAATTACAGGGTAAAGTGGTGCGCCTCACCGAAGACGGCAAAGTGCCGCCGGATAACCCCTTTGTGCATACTCCGGGCGCGCGGCCTGAAATCTGGTCCTACGGTATTCGCAACCCGCAGGGGATGGCGATGAACCCCTGGAGCGACACGCTGTGGCTGAACGAGCACGGCCCGCGCGGCGGGGATGAGATTAATATTCCGGAGAAAGGGAAAAACTACGGCTGGCCGCTGGCGACACACGGCATTAACTACAGCGGGTTGAAAATTCCGGAAGCCAAAGGCGAGCACGTTGAGGGAACCGAAAAACCGCTGTTCGTCTGGAAAGTGTCACCCGCCGTGAGCGGCATGGCGTTTTACAACAGAGACGTTTTCCCGCAGTGGAAAAACAAGCTGTTTATCGGCGCGCTGAAGGAGAAGGACGTGATCGTGCTGAGCGTGGAGGGTAACAAGGTGACGGAGGACGGGCGCATTCTGGGCGACCGGGATCAACGTATTCGCGATGTGCGGGTGGGGCCGGATGGGTATCTGTACGTCCTGACGGATGAGACGGACGGGCAGCTGTTGAAAGTCAGCCCGTCCGGCGCGTAATCAGGTTACCGGGATCATCACGACGTTACGGTACGCCGGGCGCTCGCTCAGCTGGTTAAGCCAGCGCTCCAGGTGAGGGCGCGGCGTCCACTTCAGGCCCATGTTGGTGAGGTTCCAGACGAACGGCGCCACGGCGATATCGCCTGTGCCGAACGCGTCACCGGAGAACCAGGCGTGCTTCGCCAGCTCGTCATCCATCATCGCAAACAGATTTTCGCAGGCATCCTGCGCGGCATGAATGGCGGGATAGTCACGTTCGGCTTCCGGCGTGCGGATAAGCCCCATCAGGATCACGCGGTGGGTGGGTGAAAGCGTCTGGTTCGCCCAGTCCATCCACTTTTCGCCCTGGGCACGGCGGGCCGGGTTTTCGACCCACAGACGACCTTGCCCGTACTGCGCGGCCAGGTAACGGACAATGGTGTTGGATTCCCAAAGCGTGGCGTCTGTTTCATCATCGCGCAGCAGCGGCACCAGGCCGTTCGGGTTCATGGCCAGATAGTCGGCCTCTTTATTCACGCCAAACGATAGCCCGGCCATGATTTGATTGAACGGTAAATCCAGCTCTTCCAGCGTCCAGAGCACTTTCTTCACGTTGGTCGAATTATTCCTGCCCCACAGCGTAATCATATTTACTCCCGATGAGATGTGAATCCGAGTCAGCTTTTCGCCATGGTGAGATAAACCTAACAATTACGCAACAGAAGACAAAAAAAACGCCTTAATCAAAGCGTATCTGAATGTTATTGCATAAACTTTAATAACTTTACCCTGGTTGGGTTTCTTTAACCGTTTTAGTGCGCTATTACTCATCGCTTCTTGCGACACGGTGATGTGACGTAATTTTTGAATGGACACTCGGGTGGCATTTATGACGCGAAAAATGACTTCTCTGCGCAGCCTGGCGGCAGGCTCTGCGCTTCTTTTCCTGTTTGCACCAACTCTCTACGCAGCTGAGCAGGCTGCGCCAGAAGCGCCGCCTGTCGATGCGCGCGCCTGGATCCTGATGGACTACTCCAGCGGTAAAGTGCTGGCGGAAGGCAACGCGGATGAGAAACTCGACCCGGCAAGCCTGACCAAAATCATGACCAGCTATGTGGTAGGCCAGGCGTTAAAAGCGGGCAAGATCAAGCTTGACGATATGGTCACCATTGGAAAGGACGCCTGGGCGACCGGCAACCCGGCGCTGCGCGGGTCATCGGTGATGTTCCTGAAGCCGGGCGATCAGGTTTCCGTATCGGATTTAAATAAAGGGGTGATTATCCAGTCCGGCAACGACGCCTGTATCGCGCTGGCGGATTACGTCGCGGGCAGTCAGGATTCATTTATCGGCCTGATGAATGGCTACGCGCAAAAGCTGGGCCTGACCAACACCACCTTTAAAACCGTTCACGGCCTGGATGCCCCGGGCCAGTTCAGCACCGCGCGCGACATGGCGCTGCTGGGAAAAGCGCTTATTCACGACGTGCCGGATGAATACGCCATCCACAAAGAGAAAGAGTTTACCTTCAATAAAATCCGCCAGCCGAACCGCAACCGCCTGCTGTGGAGCAGCAACGTCAACGTGGACGGGATGAAAACCGGCACCACGGCCGGCGCGGGTTACAACCTGGTGGCCTCCGCGACGCAGGGCGATATGCGCCTGATCTCGGTAGTGCTGGGGACCAAAACCGACCGCATCCGTTTTAACGAATCAGAAAAGCTCCTGACCTGGGGATTCCGCTTCTATGAAACCGTGACGCCGATTAAACCGGATGCCACGTTCGTCAGCCAGCGCGTCTGGTTTGGTGACAAGAGCGAAGTAAATCTGGGCGCGGGTGAAGCGGGCTCGGTGACCATTCCGCGCGGCCAGCTGAAAAACCTGAAGGCCAGCTACACCCTGACCGATCCGCAGCTCACCGCGCCGCTGAAAAAAGGCCAGGTCGTCGGGACGATTGATTTCCAGCTTAACGGTAAGTCGATTGAACAGCGTCCGCTGATCGTGATGGAAGCGGTAGAAGAGGGCGGCTTCTTCAGCCGGATGTGGGACTTCGTGATGATGAAATTCCACGGATGGTTTGGCAGCTGGTTTAGCTAAACCTTATGGGTTTTCTCCCTCTCCCTGTGGGAGAGGGCCGGGGTGAGGGCATCAGGCCGCACCCCTCTCAATACATCAACTTCACCTGCTGCGCCTTCGCATGCGCCACAATGTCGTCATCCGGACGGCAATCGCTAACGATGGCATCAAATTGCGCCAGCTCGCCCATTCTCGCCGAACGCACCTTGCCAAACTTGCTGTGGTCAACCACCAGCACATGGTACTGCGCCGCGCTTAGCGCCCAGTGCTTCACCGGCAGCTCTTCCAGGTTAAAGCAGGTCGCGCCCTGACGCACGTTCACGCCCGCGGCGGAATAAAACGCGATATCCGGACATAAATTGCTGAGTGTGTCCTGGAGGTTAAGCGGCTTAAAGATCGCGTTGCTGGCGTGAAACTCACCGCCGCAGAGGATCACCCGGCACTCGGGTTTCTCCTGAAGCGCCAGAAAGGTATTCAGGGAGTAGCACACGGCGGTAAAGGGAATGCTGCTGTCAATGGCTTCGATAATCCACGGCGTGGTGGTTCCGCAGTCAAAAAACAGCGTCTGGTGCGGCTGTACCAGCGAAGCCGCAAGCCGCGCGGCTTTGCGCTTCTCTTCAACCAGGCGCGTCTTCTGGTCGCTGATCAGATAATGGCTGGCGCTGCGCGGTTCAAGCACAATATACCCGCCCAGCAGCACGACGGGCGCGCTGTCGCTGTTCAGATCCCGACGAATGGTCATCTCTGAGACGCCGAGGAGGTTGGCGGCTTCCTTAAGATGCAGCTTATCGCTGCGCTTCAGCGCCTGTAGCAGCTGAGCAATGCGGTCATCGCGACGTGTTTCCATAGTTCCTCGGGATAAAAAAGTGAACCCCCGCAGGGCGGGGGTTCAAGTGTAACCTGTCAGGTCGGGGTTAGTCACGTATCCAGCCTTTGCGGATCGGGATAGCGAAAATGGCGCGATAGAGGGTAGAGAGCCCGCGGTAGAGCGCTTCACCGAAGAGACTCCACAGAATCGCCGCGCTCACGCAGCCAATCAGCCCCACCAGGAAACCGCCTACCATATCCAGCGGCCAGTGGACGCCCAGGTAAACGCGAGACCAGGCGATGGCCACGGCGACCACCATCAGCACCGCACCCGACCACAGGCGATGCCAGAACAGGAAGGCCAGCGCGAAGGTAAAGATAACCGTACCGTGATCGCTCGGGAAAGAGTCATCCGGCGCGTGGTGCAGGAAGGTATAGCCGACGTGATCGACAAAAGGACGATCGTGCGGGAAGGCGTGACCCAGAATGTAGCTCAGCAGTACGCTAACTCCGAGCGCCATCGCCACTTTGATCACCAGCTGGCGCTGCGCTTTCACCTGGCTACGGGGTCCCCACAGCCAGAGGATGGCTGCCAGCACAGGCACGATGCTGATCAGATCTTTCGCCAGAAAGGTGGCAAAGTCGATTGTCCACTCGGGCGAGGCCGGCGTGGCGTTGATCAGATAAAACAGCTGATAATTCAGACTCTCTAACATAGCGTTATCACTCTTTAGCAAACCGGGTGGAAATAAGGCCATAGACCACCACCTGGGAAAACCAGACCCACCACCCAGCCCACAGGTTGTGAGAGAAAAAATGTGCCCCGCGCATGACCTGGCCGTAACCCATCGCCAGACCTAACACCACGCCCAGCGCGACGAAGCACCAGGCAAGACGCGGACGCTCGCGCCAGAAGGCAAAAAATAGCCCCATCACCATAAAGCCGCTCGAGGCATGACCGCCCGGGAAACAGCGCCCCGGACCGCTGTCCGCAGGGACGGAACTGAACAGGGGATAAGACATAGCTTTCCCGCCATATTCCACCAGATCCCACGGGCAGCTGTGATGGCTCACGCTTTTCAAAATGCCCACCACCAGCGCGCCAACGCCCATCAGCAGCGCCGCGGTGACCAGCCTTGCGTTACGCTTGTATGCACCGTAAAACAGCGCCACAGCACCCAAGGCGATGGCGACGTATTTCGCCAGGCGATGGTTCAGCAGATCCAGCAGGTGGTCTTTCTGCAGCGGGAAGCTCTGCGTCGCCGCGTCGTACCAAAAGCCGGTTATCCATCTGTCGAGCGCTTCATCGCGCGATAGCCACGTAAACACCACGGCAAGCGCTATCAGCACGAAAAGCTGATAACCATAAAAGCGGGACGGTAAGCGGTAAAGTCGTTTTGTCTTATTTGTCTGTAAGTTAGACAATTCTGAACGGCTGGAGGTGAGTGCCATAATTTGGGGTCGTTGACGAGTAATCGGGGTATCATAAATCTGTCAACTTAAGGAAACCTTAAACGAAGACGATATGTGCTTTATTTCTGTTTATCCTCGATAATTCACTATCTCGGGCTGCCGCATTTCATTAAACTCGTCGCGATTTTGTCATTATAAAGAGATTGCATGTTAAACCGTTCTTCTTCTGGTTCACGTCTGGGTCGTCAGGCGTTGCTTTTCCCTCTGTGTCTGGTGCTCTACGAATTCTCAACCTATATCGGCAACGATATGATCCAGCCCGGTATGCTGACCGTCGTGGCGCAGTACAACGCGGGAATCGAGTGGGTTCCGACCTCCATGACCGCCTATCTGGCAGGCGGCATGTTTTTGCAGTGGCTGTTAGGCCCGCTGTCGGATCGCATTGGCCGTCGTCCGGTGATGCTGACGGGCGTGGTGTGGTTCATCGTGACCTGTCTCGCCACGCTGCTGGCGCAAAATATAGAGCAATTTACCCTGCTGCGTTTCCTGCAGGGGGTGAGCCTGTGCTTTATCGGTGCCGTGGGGTATGCCGCCATTCAGGAGTCGTTTGAAGAGGCGGTATGCATCAAAATTACCGCGCTGATGGCGAACGTGGCGCTGATCGCTCCGCTGCTGGGGCCGCTGGTGGGGGCCGCGTGGGTGCACGTTGCGCCCTGGGAAGGGATGTTCGTGCTTTTTGCGGTTCTCGCCGCTATCGCCTACTTTGGCCTGCACCGCGCGATGCCGGAAACGGCCACCCGCATCGGCGAGAAACTCTCGCTGAAAGAACTGGGGCGGGATTATAAAGAAGTGCTGAAAAATGGCCGCTTTGTGGCGGGGGCGCTGGCGACAGGGTTCGTTAGCCTGCCGCTGCTGGCGTGGATTGCCCAGTCACCGGTCATTATCATCAGCGGTGAAAAGCTCAGCAGCTACGAATACGGCCTGCTGCAGGTGCCGATTTTTGGCGCGCTGATTATCGGTAACCTGGTGCTGGCGCGTCTGACGTCACGCCGCACCGTGCGTTCTCTGATTATCATGGGCGGCTGGCCGATTGCGGCAGGGCTGATTCTGGCTGCAGTAGCGACCGTCGCGTCATCCCATGCCTATCTGTGGATGACGGCGGGGTTGAGCATTTACGCCTTCGGCATCGGCGTGGCGAACGCCGGGCTGGTGCGCCTGACGCTGTTTGCCAGCGAGATGAGTAAAGGTACGGTGTCAGCGGCGATGGGGATGCTGCAGATGCTGATTTTTACCGTCGGTATCGAGGTGAGCAAGCATGCTTACGCGATGGGCGGCAACGGTCTGTTCAGCCTGTTTAACCTCGCCAACGGCGCGCTGTGGGTTGGCCTGATGGTGGTGTTCCTGAAAGACAAGCGCGTCGGAAACGCCCTGCAACCTTGATCTCTTTTCCCTCTCCCTTTTGGGGAGAGGGCACCAGAACGCACAGAGTCAATTAAACGGCGCCTCTCCATCCAGCACCTTCTCAATTACATCCAGTACGCCTTCGTCGTTATTGTGCGGCGCTTCAAAACGCGCTACCGCTTTGATATGCGGTCTGGCATTCGCCATCGCAAAGCTGAACCCTGACTGGCGCAGCATCTCCACGTCGTTGCCGCTGTCACCGAAGGCCACCACTTCGCTGTCGTCTATGCCCCAGCGCTGTTGCAGGATCCGCAGGCCGTTGGCTTTATGCACGCCGGGGATGATGAGGTCGATGCTGCCGTGACCGGTCGTGACGGGCACCATGATGTCACTGAGCTTTTCGTGAAGAAGCGCCTGAATACGCGGGATTTCCTCGTCAGACACGTTGAGCCCGAACTTGAAGAAAATATCGTTCAGGTTGTCGAAGTCGCTGACCATTTCGAGGCGGTGGTAGTACTTCGCCGCGATATCCTTAAAGCCCTCGTCATAGCATTTCAGCGTGTACGCGCTGCTTTTTCCGCAGGCGATGATCTCAATCCCCGGCACGTCGCTTAACACGTTCGCGACGGTGTCGAAATGGGCTTTCGACAGTTCACCGTTAAAGACGTCCTCACCTTCGCTCACGACCCAGCCGCCGTTTTCGGCGACGAACGCGATTTCATGCGCAATCTCCGGGAAAAAGGAGATGAGCTGGTAGTACTGGTTGCCGCTGGCAACCACGAAGCGAATGCCTTGCGCCTTCATCCGGGCGTACTGCGCCAGAAAGCGCGGGCGATTGTAGGTCTTGGCATCGCTCAGGAAAGTACCATCCATGTCGACGGCGATCAGTTTAACGCTCATATCCCTTCTCCAGTGTCGTTTGATTCGTTTCCGGCTTTGCTACCGCACGCGCCACCAGCGCCGCGATGATGACCAGCCCTAACACCACCAGCATGGCGCTGCGCAGCCCGTAATGCTCACCGAGGAAGCCGAGCAGCGGCGGCCCGACCAGGAAGGCGAGATAGCCCGTGGTCGCCACCACGCTGACGCGCGTCGGGGCATCCGGGCCGGTGTCGCTGGCGGCCGAAATGGTCAGCGGGAAGCCGAGCGACGCGCCCAGTCCCCAGAGGATCACCGAGACGCCGGCAATCCAGTCCACATCCACAAAGATGATCATCGCGATGCCCAGGCCGCCGAGCAGGGCGCTGGCGCGCACTACCGCCACGCGGCTGTAGCGGTCGATAAACCAGCCGCCGGTGAAGCGCCCGACGGTCATCCCCAGCGTAAACCCGGCGTAAATCAGCGAGCCGGAGGTCGGGCTAAAGCCGTGGCCGTCCACCATCAGCAGCGGCAGCCAGTCGTTGGCGGACCCTTCCGCGAACGCCATTGCCAGCACCACCACGCCGATCAGCATCAGCTGGAAATCGCGGTAGAAGGGCAGCCCTTTTTCGGCCGAATGCTGTTCGTCAGCGGAGTTTTTGCCGGTACCGTCCGGGATCGCCCGGATGCCGGTCAGAATCGGAATGATGCACACCAGCGCCGCCAGCAGGATATGCAGATTGGCGCTCACGCCAGTGGCCGTCAGCGCCATCCCCACGCCGGCACCGGCCAGCGTGCCGAGGCTATAAAAGCCGTGCATCATTGGCAGCACGGTTTTGTTCATCTCGCGCTCGACCGCCGCCCCTTCAACGTTGATGGCAACTTCTGCCGAGCCGAAGCTGCCGCCAAATACCGTCAGCCCCAGGGCGAATAGCAGCGGCGAGGCACACCACAGCGCGGCGCTCAGCACGAACATCCCGACCACCGCGAAGCACATGGTGGTGCGGATCACCGCTCGCGTACCGAAGCGCTTCACCAGCCACGCGGAGCAGAGGATGCCGCTCATTGAGCCTATCGACAGGCCGAACAGCACGATGCCCATCTCAGCGGTAGAGACGGACAAAATATCGCGAATGGCGGGCGTACGCGTGGCCCAGGAGGCCATCAGCAGGCCGGGAATAAAGAAGAACATAAACAGCGCCCACAGGCGTAGCTGCAGGGCTTTACGGGGAGAGGTCAGCGTCATTGGGGTAGCACCAGAAGTACAACAATAGCGACAACACTAGCAAGTTTGTGTACATTTGTACACAAACCACGTGAGGAATTTATGAGCAGACCACCGAACGATCCGCATCGCCGGGAGAAGATCCTGCAGGCAACGCTCGATACCATCGCTGAGCACGGTATTCACGCCGTCACGCACCGTAAAATCGCCACCTGCGCGGGCGTGCCGCTGGGGTCGATGACCTACTATTTCGACGGCATGGAGCCGCTGCTGGAGGAGGCCTTCACGTGGTTTACCCGGCAGATGTCGCAGCAGTACCGGGATTTCTTTGCGGGCGTTACCGGGCCGGAAATGGCGTGCGAATCCATCACCACGCTGATCCACAGCTCGCAGGTGACCACGCCGCACAACATGGCGCTGATGTATCAGCTTTACGCCTTTATGCACCGCAGCGCGGCGCTTAAAACGGTGATGCAGGACTGGATGAAGATGAGCCAGGCCACGCTGGAGCAGTGGTTCGACCCGGTCACCACCCGCGCGCTGGACGCGTTTATCGAAGGGATGACGCTGCACTACGTGACCGACCGGGCGCCCTTAACCCGCGAAGAGATCCGGGCGATGGTGGGGAGGATTGCGGGCGAGGGCGGTCGTTAGGCACCCCCGTGCCCCAGACAGACCTACTTGCGGCCGATGGGTTTCCCACTGGCGTCCACGACGGCTTCGCCATCCTCTTTCGTAAACGCCCCTCTTTGCGCGTCCGGCAGGATGTCGAGGACGACTTCAGACGGGCGGCACAGGCGCGTGCCCAGCGGCGTCACCACGATAGGGCGGTTAATCAGGATTGGGTGCTGAAACATAAAATCGATAAGCTGGTCGTCGGTGAACTTATCTTCGACAAGGCCGAGCTGTTCATAGGGCTCCACGTTTTTACGCAGTAGCCCCCGCGCTGAAATGCCCATATCGGCAATCAGGGTGGTCAGCGTATCGCGCGACGGCGGGGTTTCCAGATAAAGAACGATCTCTGGCTCCGCGCCGCTGTTGCGGATCATCTCCAGCGTGTTGCGCGAGGTGCCGCAGGCCGGGTTGTGGTAAATGGTGATGTGGCTCATATCAGTGGCTCATTACAGTGTGAAGGAGAGACGGAGCGCCAGCGCGGCGAGCGTCACAAACAGGACCGGCAGCGTCATCATGATGCCCGTCCGGAAATAGTAGCCCCAGGTAATCGTCATGTTTTTCTGCGCCAGCACGTGGAGCCAGAGCAGGGTGGCGAGGCTGCCGATGGGCGTGATTTTCGGCCCCAGATCGCAGCCAATCACGTTGGCGTAAATCATCGCGTCCTTGATCAGTCCCGAAGCCGTGCTGCCCTCAATGGAGAGCGCGCCAATCAGCACCGTGGGCATATTGTTCATTATGGATGACAGGAACGCGGTGATGAACCCGGTTCCCAGCGTGGTGGCCCACAGCCCGTGTCCGGCCAGGCTATCCAGTACGCCTGAGAGAAACTCCGTCAGCCCGGCATTGCGCAGGCCGTAAACCACCAGATACATCCCCAGCGAGAAGATAACGATCTGCCACGGAGCGCCGCGCAGCACTTTCCTTGTGTTTATCGCATGTCCGCGCTTTGCGACAGCGAATAAAATCAGCGCGCCGATGGTCGCAATGGCGCTGACCGGAATGCCGAGAGGTTCAAGCACGAAGAAGCCGACGAGAAGAAGCAGCAGCACGATCCAGCCCGTTCTGAACGTCGGGTGGTCGTGAATGGCCCGAGCGGGCTCACGGAGTTTTGCCAGGTCATATTCCGGGGGGATTTCCTTGCGAAAGAACAGATGCAGCATCACCAGCGTTGCGGCAATCGCGGCGACATCAACCGGGATCATCACCGAGGCGTATTCGCTGAACCCCAGCTTAAAGAAGTCTGCCGATACGATGTTGACCAGGTTCGATACAATCAGCGGCAGGCTGGCGGTATCGGCGATAAAGCCTGCCGCCATCACAAACGCCAGCGTGGCCTGCTTGCTGAACCCCAGCGCCAGCAGCATGGCGATAACGATAGGGGTCAGGATTAGCGCCGCGCCGTCATTGGCAAACAGCGCCGCCACGGCTGCGCCCAGCAGCACGATGTAAGTAAACAGCAATCGCCCGCGACCGTCTCCCCAGCGGGCGACGTGCAGAGCCGCCCACTCGAAAAAACCGGACTCATCCAGCAGCAGGCTGATGATGATGACGGCAATGAACGTTGCCGTGGCGTTCCAGACGATATTCCACACGACCGGAATATCGCTAATGTGAATCACGCCGCTGGCCAGCGCCAGCACGGCGCCGATGGTGGCGCTCCAGCCGATACTGAGCCCTTTGGGCTGCCAGATGACCAGTACCAGCGTAAACAGAAAAATAGCCCCTGCCAGAAACATCTTCTACTCCATTATATCTGTTTTAGTGAATGTGTTTTTCCTGGCACGATCCCGGAAGTCGGTTTTTCAGCTTCAGGCGCGTCTCTTCCCGCAGGCAGTTCCAGCCGGTATCGATAACGGTTGCCGCCCACGCAGGCATGTTCGGGGACAAACGGTAATAGACCCACTTCCCCTCACGACGGTCGATAACCAGCCCGGACTCGCGCAGCAGGGCCATATGGCGGGAGACTTTCGGCTGAGATTCGGCGGTGGCGGAGCAGAGATCGCAGACGCACAGCTCACCGGCTTCGCGGAGCAGCATGACGATGGCGAGCCGCGTTTCGTCGGAGAGGGTTTTGAAGAGCTGAAGGGGGTGGAGCATAGGAGTTCCTGCAGGGGTGATTTTTATATACGTTTAATCATATGTGTTTTAGTGGCAAGAGAGAAGGTGAAATTTGAGGGCGGGGAATTTCAGGCAACAAAAAACCCATCAACCTTGAACCAAAACGGCGGGGTTGATGGGCTCCACAAATTGGGGACATCAAAGAAAAGCAGTGGCACTAGTTATGACTGCCCCCTGATAAAAAAGTTCTGCACGTAACGAAAATTTTTTCAACCACGCGCAAACTTAGGAGTTATCCGAGTCCCGGCCAGATGATGATGATTAGCGTACCCGCCAGCGTCAGCAGTACGTTCGCGATGGCGTACGTGCCCGCATACCCCAGCGCCGGGATGTTGCTGCGCGCGGTGTCGCTGATGATTTCCATGGCCGGCGCACAGGTGCGCGCCCCCATCATCGCCCCGAAGAGCAGGGCGCGGTTCATGCGCAGCACGTAGGCACCGAACAGGAAGCAAATAACGACCGGTACCAGGCTGACGATAAGTCCGGAAACCAACATCTGCCAGCCGACGGCACCGAGGCTGTGGCCAATGCCGCTGCCCGCGCTTAAGCCAACGCCCGCCATAAAGACCATCAGACCGAACTCTTTCACCATGTTCAGCGCGCCCTGCGGAATGTAGCCGAAGGTTGGGTGGTTCGCTCGCAGGAAGCCCAGCATGATCCCGGCGAACAGCAGCCCGGCGGCGTTACCGATGCCGAAGCTAAAGTTGCTGAACTGGAAGGTGATCATCCCGATCATCAGGCCAACAATAAAGAAGGCGCAGAAGGCCAGCAGGTCGGTAACCTGGCTGTGGATGGAGATAAAGCCGATGCGGTCAGCAACGGTTTTCACGCGTCGTGCGTCGCCGCTCACCTGCAAAACGTCACCTTTGTTGAGCACGACGTTGTCGTCGATCGGCATTTCAATCTGGCTGCGGATCACGCGGTTGAGGAAGCAGCCGTGGTCGGTCAGCTTCAGCTGCGCCAGACGGCGGCCAACGGCGTTATGGTTTTTCACCACGATCTCTTCGGTGACGATGCGCATGTCGAGCAGGTCGCGGTCGAACACCTCTTTGCCGTTACGGAAGCTCGGGTCAAGACGGGCGTGGGCGTCCGGGTAACCGACCAGCGCAATGTCGTCGCCCATCTGCAGCACCGCGTCGCCGTCCGGATTCGCCAGAATGCCGTTGCGGCGGATACGTTCGATGTAGCAGCCCGTCTGGCGGTAAATCCCCAGCTCGCGCAGGTTTTTGCCGTCTGCCCATGCCACCAGCTCGGGTCCGACGCGGTAAGCGCGGATCACCGGGAGATAGACTTTACGTTTGGAATCGGTATCCAGGCCGCGCTCGCGGGCGATTTGCTGGGCGCTGGTCTGCAGATCCTGATGCTGCAGTTTTGGCAGGTAGCGCGCGCCGACAATCAGGCTCACCAGACCAATCAGATAGGTCAGGGCATAGCCCAGGCTCAGGTGGTCGAGGGCGGTCGAGAGCTGCGCGCCGGCCATGCCGGAATGGCGCAGGGTATCACCGGCCCCCACCAGTACGGGGGTGGAGGTCATGGAGCCAGCCAGCATACCGGCCGTTAACCCGATATCCCAGCCAAACAGTTTGCCCAGTCCTAACGCAATCAGCAGCGCGCTGCCGACCATCACCAGCGCCAGCATCAGATAATTTTTGCCGTCGCGGAAGAAAATTGAAAAAAAGTTCGGCCCCGCTTCCACGCCAACGCAAAAAATAAACAGCATAAAACCTAAGTTGAGCGCGTCCGTGTTAATGCTGAAGTGCTGCTGGCCTAATAATAAGGAGACGACTAAAACGCCAATGGAATTACCAAGTTGAACTGAACCCAGGCGCAATTTACCCAGGCAAAGACCCAGCGCCAGTACCACAAATAATAACAGGATGTAATTCCCATTTAACAAGTCTGCGACGTTTATATTCACGGAGGCTAACTTCTTGTTTACCAGTAAGTTGTTGAATGAAAGGACTTTTTGGGCTACTGTTTTCTGGGTCAGGGAAAGGCGTTAACGCTCCCTGTTTCCTGCTTTATTCCCTAAAACATTAGCTGGCGTGTAGTTTAATCGCATTAGCTACTGACAGCCACTTATTATCGCATCACCCTGTGTGTGCTTTGGCAAGGATTGCCGCATTGCTTTATCTGACTGGGCGTCTACCCGACGAATGTGTATTTGATAGAGATAAGTCAGGAGGATAGTTTGAACATTAAACGAAACTGGGCGGGGGTGATCAGCTGCTTTTTGCTGTTCACGGTCGTATGCATGTCGCTCGCTTTTAATGTGAAGGGGGCATTCAGGGCGTCCGGCCATCCGGAACTGGGTTTGCTCTTTTTCACGCTGCCGGGGGCTGCGGCCAGTTTTCTCTCGCGTAAAGGAGAGGTGATCAAACCTCTACTTGGGGCCATGCTGGCAGCACCGCTGTGCCTGCTGATGATGCGACTGATGTATGTCCCGACAAGAAGTCTGTGGCAGGAGCTGGCGTGGTTACTGAGCGGGGTGTTCTGGTGTGCGCTGGGGGCGCTTTGCTATCTGTTTGTGCGCAGCCTGCTGCACCGGCGCAAACATCCGCAATAAAAACGCCCTCGCGGTGAGGGCGTCTTCGCATTACTGAGCGGCAAACAGGCCCAGGTTTTCTTTGGCGTAGGCTTCAAAGTCAGTGCAGCCGCCAATGTGTTTCTGATCGAGGAAGATCTGAGGTACGGTTTCAACCGGCTTGCCGACGGTTTTTTCGAGATCCGCTTTGGTGATGCCTTCCGCGTGGATATCCACGTAGCGGAAGTTGAAGTCATCGCGCTCTTCGGTCAGTTTCTCAGCCAGCTCTTTCGCGCGCACACAGTAAGGGCACCCTGGACGACCAAAAATTACTGCAAACATTTCTCTCTCCTCAAAAAACAAGCCTGACGGCGAATAGCACATATAGTGCCCGATAACCTGCCGTCATTAAAGAAGGTTTCGCCTGTCGCATTGATACAGTAAGGCTATGTTTCGCCAATTACACCGCGCAAATCATTGCCTATACTGGCTGCCATACGGTTTAAGCAAGACAAAGAGAGACAAGATGACGCCAACCATAGACCTGCTCACATCCCACCGTTCCATTCGCCACTTCACCGATGAGCCGATAACCGAGGCGCAGCGTGCCGCGATTATTGACAGCGCAAGGGCGACCTCCAGCTCCAGCTTCCTGCAGTGCAGCTCCATTATCCGCATTACCGACCCGGCCATGCGCGAGCAGCTGGTCACGCTGACCGGCGGGCAAAAGCACGTGGCCCAGGCCGCGGAGTTCTGGGTGTTCTGCGCCGACTTTAACCGCCACCTGCAGATCTGCCCGGAGGCCGAGCTGGGTCTGGCCGAACAGCTGCTGCTGGGCGTGGTGGATACCGCGCTGATGGCGCAAAACGCCTTTACGGCGGCGGAGTCGCTGGGGTTAGGCGGCGTTTACATTGGTGGCCTGCGTAACAACATTGAAAGCGTCACCGAGCTGCTGAAGCTGCCAAAACATGTGCTGCCGCTTTTTGGCCTGTGCCTCGGCTGGCCGGCGGATAACCCGGATCTGAAGCCGCGCATTCCTGCCGCCATGCTGGTGCATGAAAACCACTACCAGCCGGTCGACCAGGAGGTGCTGAATCACTATGACGACGAGCTGGCGAACTACTACATGACGCGCGGCAGCAATAACCGTCGCGATACCTGGACTGACCATATTCGCCGCACCATCATTAAAGAAAATCGCCCGTTTATTCTCGATTATCTGCACAAACAGGGTTGGGCGACGCGATAGTCCATTTATCCTGCGCCTGCCTGCGTATATGATACGCAGGCTTTTTCCATGTCTTTAGCGAGGTGCAGGGTGAAAATTGCCATATTGTCCCGGGATGGAACGCTCTATTCATGTAAGCGCCTGCGAGAAGCGGCGGCGAAACGCGGGCATCAGGTTGAGATCCTCGACCCGATGTCCTGCTATATGAACATCGACCCGGCCGCCTCGTCGATCCACTACAAAGGCCGCAAGCTGCCGCACTTTGATGCGGTGATCCCCCGCATCGGCTCGCAGATAACCTATTACGGCACCGCCGCGCTGCGCCAGTTTGAAATGCTGGGCAGCTATCCGCTCAATGAGTCCGTCGCCATTTCCCGCGCCCGCGACAAGCTGCGCTCGCTGCAGCTGCTGGCCCGTCAGGGGATCGATCTCCCCGTCACGGGGATTGCCCATTCGCCGGACGACACCAGCGATCTCATCGACATGGTGGGCGGGGCACCGTTAGTGATCAAACTGGTGGAAGGCACGCAGGGCATTGGCGTGGTGCTGGCGGAAACGCGGCAGGCGGCGGAAAGCGTGATTGATGCCTTCCGGGGGCTGAATGCCCATATTCTGGTGCAGGAGTACATCGAAGAGGCGAAAGGATGCGACATTCGCTGCTTCGTGGTCGGTAACGAAGTGGTGGCGGCCATTGAGCGCCAGGCAAAAGAGGGCGACTTCCGCTCCAACCTTCACCGCGGCGGCGTGGCGCGGGTCGCCAGTATCAGCGATCGGGAGCGGGAGATTGCCGTAAAAGCGGCGCAAACGCTGGGGCTGGACGTGGCGGGCGTAGACCTTCTGAGGGCGACGCGCGGGCCGCTGGTCATGGAGGTAAATGCCTCGCCGGGGCTGGAAGGCGTGGAAAAAACCACCGGGGTCGATATCGCGGGTAAAATGATCGCATGGATCGAGCGTCATGCCACCCCGGGTTACTGTCTTAAAACGGGTGGTTAAATGGATTACAGCGCACTTTTTAAGTACCCTATGCAAAGTTTTTACTAGAGAGGCTGCACAGCGATGGATTTACAGGTCGTACCAACACTGGATACGTTACGTCAATGGCTCGATGATGCCGGTATTACGTTCTTTGAATGTGATTCCTGCCAGGCGCTGCATCTGCCTCATATGCAGAATTTCGACGGTATTTTTGATGCCAAAATCGATCTCATTAACGACGTGATCCTTTTCTCCGCGCTGGCCGAAGTGAAGCCGTCGGCGCTGCTGGCGCTGGCCTCCGACCTGTCAGCGATCAACGCCAGTTCTTTGACGGTGAAAGCATTTCTCGACATACAGGATGATAATCTGCCAAAACTGGTCGTTTGCCAGTCTTTATTCTCCGGGGCAGGGCTGTCGTTCAAGCAGTTCGCCTGGTTTATGCGCTTGAGCGAAGAGCAAATTTCGATGGTTATGATGGAAGCCAACGCGCATCATCTGCTGTATAGCGCAGAAGATGATGCAGAGAATAATGATGCATCTCCCAATTTTCTTCACTAAGCCTGTCTGACTTTTGCGCAGTCGCTGCCATAGCGGCTGCAGAAGGCCATTTTTTCTGCTGCCTTTAACCTTCCTTTAAAGAATTTTTCACCTCCCTGAAGGCCGTTTCGGCTTATCACGTAGACATTACCTGCATAAAAAATTGATAAAAGGCGTTTTTTCGGCCGGGCTATAGCCGGAGACACGGGCTACAGTTATTCTTGCGATGCTTAAAAAAGCGAGCGGAAGCTGCCGGGTAAAGAGCTTTCTTTTTATTTCGGGCAGAGCGACAAACTATGCATGATTATTGCATATCTTCAGATTGCACAGTTTTAGTTCGTTTGTTAACGAGCTTTCAGAAGGAATAACGATATGATCGCCTTGAATAAAAAATGGTTATCGGGTCTGGTTGCGGGTGCTCTGATGGCCGTCTCTGCCGGCACGCTCGCTGCGGAACAAAAAACGCTGCACGTTTACAACTGGTCTGACTATATTGCGCCGGACACGGTCGCGAATTTTGAAAAAGAGACCGGCATTAAAGTGGTCTACGACGTTTTCGACTCCAACGAAGTGCTGGAAGGAAAACTGATGGCGGGCAGCACCGGGTTTGACCTCGTGGTGCCTTCCGCAAGCTTCCTCGAGCGTCAGCTGACGGCAGGCGTTTTCCAGCCTCTGGACAAGAGCAAGTTACCGAACTGGAAAAATCTCGATCCCGAAGTTCTGAAGCTGGTGGCCAAGCACGACCCGGACAACAAATACGCGATGCCTTATCTGTGGGCGACCACCGGTATCGGCTTTAACGTCGACAAAGTGAAAGCGGCGCTGGGTCCGGACGTCAAGCTGGACAGCTGGGACGTGGTGCTGAAGCCGGAAAACCTTGCGAAGCTGAAAAGCTGCGGCGTCTCTTTCCTCGATGCGCCGGAGGAGATTTTCGCCACCGTGCTGAACTACCTGGGCAAAGATCCGAACAGCAGCAAGGCCGATGACTACACCGGCCCGGCGACCGATCTGCTGCTGAAGCTGCGTCCAAATATTCGCTATTTCCACTCTTCACAGTACATCAACGACCTGGCAAACGGCGACATCTGCGTTGCAATCGGCTGGGCAGGTGACGTGTGGCAGGCGGCTAACCGCGCGAAAGAGGCGAAAAACGGCGTGAACGTCTCTTACTTCATTCCAAAAGAGGGAGCGCTGGCGTTCTTCGACGTCTTCGCGATGCCTGCTGATGCGAAGAACAAAGACGAAGCCTATCAGTTCCTCAACTATCTGATGCGTCCGGACGTGATTGCCCACATCAGCGACCACGTTTACTACGCGAACGGTAACAAGGCCTCGGTGCCGCTGGTGAGCGAAGAGATCCGCAATAACCCGGCGATTTATCCACCGGCAGACGTGTTTGCCAAGCTGTTCACCCTGAAAGTTCAGGATCCCAAAATTGACCGCGTGCGTACCCGCGCGTGGACCAAGGTGAAGAGCGGTAAATAAGTTACCGTGAGTCGTAGGCCGGGCAAGCGTTAGCGACCCCGGCAACAGGCGCACCGTTCTGGTGCGCCTGCACCAGTTTTGATCTCTACCGGAGAACACCCCGTGAATGACGCGATCCCCCGCCCGCAGGCGAAAGTCCGTAAAGCGCTGACCCCGCTGCTTGAAATTCGTAACCTCACCAAATCTTTTGATGGCCAGCATGCCGTGGACGACGTCAGCCTGACTATCTACAAAGGCGAAATTTTTGCCCTTCTTGGGGCATCTGGCTGCGGTAAATCGACCCTGCTGCGCATGCTGGCCGGTTTTGAACAGCCCACGGCCGGGCAGATTATGCTTGATGGCGTGGATCTCTCCAGCGTGCCGCCGTATCAGCGCCCCATTAACATGATGTTCCAGTCCTACGCGCTGTTCCCGCACATGACGGTGGAGCAGAACATCGCCTTTGGACTGAAGCAGGACAAGCTGCCGAAGGCCGAAATTACCGCGCGCGTGGCCGAAATGCTGAGCCTGGTGCACATGCAGGAGTTCGCGAAGCGTAAGCCGCACCAGCTCTCTGGCGGCCAGCGTCAGCGCGTGGCGCTGGCCCGCAGTCTTGCAAAACGTCCGAAATTATTGCTGCTCGACGAACCGATGGGCGCGCTGGATAAAAAACTGCGCGACCGCATGCAGCTCGAAGTGGTGGATATCCTCGAGCGCGTGGGCGTGACCTGCGTGATGGTCACCCACGATCAGGAAGAAGCGATGACCATGGCCGGACGAATCGCGATCATGAACCGCGGCAAGTTCGTGCAGATCGGCGAGCCGGAGGAGATTTATGAGCACCCGACCACCCGCTACAGCGCGGAGTTCATCGGCTCGGTTAACGTCTTTGAAGGGCTGCTGAAAGATCGTCAGGAGGATGGTCTGGTCATCGAATCGCCGGGGCTGCAGCATCCGCTGAAGGTCGATCCGGATAACTCCGTGGTGGATAACGTGCCGGTCTACGTGGCGCTGCGTCCAGAGAAGATCATGCTGTGTGACGATCCGCCTGCCGATGGCTACAACTTTGCCGTGGGCGAAGTTGTCCACATTGCCTATCTGGGCGATCTGTCCATCTACCACGTTCGCCTGAAAAGCGGGCAGATGCTCAGCGCGCAGCTACAGAACGAACATCGCTATCGCAAGGGCCAGCCGACATGGGGCGACGAAGTGCGCCTGTGCTGGGATGCTGACAGTTGCGTTGTGCTGACGGTATAAGGAGCGGCCAATGAGTACACTTGAACCTCCAGCCCGCGCAGGTAAACCGGGCGGCGTTGCCAGCTGGCTGACGCGCATGCAGATGAACCACGGCCGCAAGCTGGTGATCGCCATGCCGTATATCTGGCTGATCCTGCTGTTCCTGCTGCCGTTCCTGATTGTTTTCAAGATCAGCCTGGCGGAAATGGCGCGGGCAATCCCGCCGTATACCAACCTGCTGGACTGGGCCGACGGGCAGCTGACGCTGACCCTTAATCTCGGCAACTTCCTGCAGCTGACGGACGACCCGCTCTATTTCGAAGCGTATCTGCAGTCGCTGCAGGTGGCGGCGATCTCGACGCTCTGCTGCCTGGCGATGGGGTATCCACTGGCGTGGGCCGTGGCGCACAGTAAGCCGTCGACGCGGAACATCCTGCTGCTGCTGGTGATCCTGCCGTCGTGGACCTCGTTCCTGATCCGCGTTTACGCGTGGATGGGGATCCTGAAAAACAACGGCATACTGAATAACTTTCTGATGTGGCTCGGGGTGATCGACCAGCCGTTGACCATCCTGCACACCAACCTCGCGGTCTATATCGGCATTGTATACGCCTATCTGCCGTTTATGGTGCTGCCGATCTACACGGCGCTAACGCGTATTGATTACTCGCTGGTGGAAGCGTCGCTCGATCTCGGGGCCCGTCCGTTAAAAACCTTCTTCAGCGTCATTGTCCCGCTGACCAAAGGCGGCATTATCGCCGGATCAATGCTGGTCTTTATTCCGGCGGTGGGGGAGTTTGTGATCCCGGAACTGCTCGGCGGGCCGGACAGCATCATGATTGGCCGCGTGCTGTGGCAGGAGTTCTTCAATAACCGCGACTGGCCGGTGGCGTCGGCGGTGGCGATTGTCATGCTGCTGCTGCTGATCGTGCCGATCATGTGGTTCCACAAGCATCAGCAGAAACAGATGGGAGATCACGGATGAACAACTTACCGGTAGTGCGCTCCCCGTGGCGAATTGCGATCCTCGTGATCGGCTTTACCTTCCTGTATGCGCCGATGCTGATGCTGGTGATCTACTCTTTCAACAGCTCCAAGCTGGTGACGGTCTGGGCGGGCTGGTCGACGCGCTGGTACAGCGAGCTATTCCACGACGACGCGATGATGAGCGCGGTGGGGCTGAGCCTGACCATTGCCGCCCTGGCGGCCACGATGGCCTGTGTTCTGGGCACCATCGCTGCGCTGGTGATGGTGCGCTTCGGGCGTTTTCGCGGTTCGAACGGCTTTGCCTTTATGATCACCGCGCCGCTGGTGATGCCGGATGTGATCACCGGCCTGTCGCTGCTGCTGCTGTTCGTTGCCCTGGCGCACGCCATCGGCTGGCCGGCGGATCGCGGCATGCTCACCATCTGGCTGGCCCACGTCACCTTCTGTACCGCCTACGTGGCGGTGGTGATCTCCTCGCGCCTGCGCGAGCTGGATCGCTCCATTGAAGAGGCGGCGATGGATCTCGGCGCGACGCCGCTGAAGGTCTTCTTCATCATCACGCTGCCGATGATTATGCCTGCGGTGATCTCCGGCTGGCTGCTGGCGTTTACCCTGTCGCTCGACGATCTGGTTATCGCCAGCTTTGTCTCCGGTCCGGGGGCGACAACGCTGCCGATGCTGGTCTTCTCCAGCGTGCGCATGGGGGTGAACCCGGAGATTAACGCCCTGGCCTCTATCATCCTCGGCGTGGTCGGAATTGTCGGATTTTTCGCCTGGTATTTGATGGCGCGCGCGGAAAAGCAGCGGGTACGTGATATCCAGCGTGCAAGACGCGGCTGAAGCATTTAAAATTTCCAGTGAAGTGCCGCGCATGACGCGGCACTGTTTTTCAGGGAAGTAAAACATTGGGATTCTTTCAAAAAACACGTCATACGCATGCTCGTCCAAACGTTCCTGCGCTGGTGCAGGTGGCGGCGCTCGCCATTATTATGATCCGCTGTCTGGACGTGCTGATGATTCTGAACACTTTAGGCGCCCGCGGCATCGGTGAATTCATTCACCGCAGCGTACAGACGTGGAATCTGACGCTGGTTTTTCTGAGCAGCCTGGTGCTGGTGTTTATTGAAATCTACTGTGCATTCTCGCTGGTCAAAGGGCGCAACTGGGCGCGCTGGATCTATCTGCTGACGCAAATCATTGCTGCGGGTTATTTGTGGGCGGCATCGCTGGGCTACGGATATCCTGAACTGTTTAGCATTCCCGGCGGTTCCCGGCGGGAAATTTTCCAGTCGCTGGTGATGCAAAAGCTTCCGGACATGCTGGTGCTCTGCCTACTCTTCGTTCCGGCGTCCAGTCGGCGGTTCTTCCGTCTGCAATAATGTGTATAATCGCAGCCCTCGTGATTCTTAAGGTTTTCATATGCAGTGCGCACTCTTTGACGCCGGACGCTGCCGCTCCTGTCAGTGGATAGAACAGCCGGTCTCTCAACAACTCACCGCCAAAATGGCCGACCTGCAACAGCTGCTGGCAGCTCACGCGGTGGGCGAGTGGTGCGCGCCCGTCAGCGGCCCGGAGCAGGGCTTTCGTAATAAAGCCAAGATGGTGGTCAGCGGCAGCGTGGAGAAACCGCTGCTGGGGATGCTGCACCGCGACGGCACGCCGGAAGATTTAACCGACTGCCCGCTGTATCCCGCCTCCTTTGAGCCCGTCTTTGCCGCGCTCAAACCGTTTATTGCGCGTGCAGGGTTAACGCCATACAGCGTCGCCCGCAGGCGCGGCGAGTTGAAATATCTCCTCCTGACCGAAAGCCAGATTGACGGCGGCATGATGCTGCGCTTCGTGCTGCGCTCCGAAACCAAGCTGGAACAGCTTCGCGCTGCGCTGCCGTGGCTTCAGGAGCAGCTTCCTCAGCTGAAGGTGATTACCGCAAACATTCAGCCGGTGCATATGGCAATCATGGAAGGGGAGAAAGAGATCTTCTTCACCGAACAGCACGCGCTGGCCGAAAACTTCAACGGCGTGCCGCTGTGGATCCGCCCGCAAAGCTTCTTCCAGACTAACCCAACCGTGGCTAGCAGCCTGTACGCTACCGCCCGCGACTGGGTGCGCGGGCTGAGCATCGATCATATGTGGGACCTGTTCTGCGGCGTGGGCGGCTTTGGCCTGCACTGCGCCACGCCCGAAATGCAGCTCACCGGGATTGAGATCTCCGCCGAAGCGATTGCCTGCGCCAGGCAGTCCGCCGCCGAGCTGGGTCTGACGAACCTGCACTTCCAGGCGCTGGACTCCACCCAGTTTGCGACCGGCCAGGGCAACGTGCCGGAGCTGGTGCTGGTCAACCCGCCGCGCCGCGGCATCGGAAAGGCGCTGTGCGACTATCTGAGTCAGATGGCGCCAGAGTACATCATCTATTCCAGCTGTAACGCTCAGACCATGGCGAAGGATATCGCCAGCCTGCCGGGCTACCGCATTGAACGCGTTCAGCTTTTCGATATGTTCCCGCATACCGCGCATTATGAAGTGCTGACGTTGCTCGTAAAATCTTAAACAAAATGTGAACTCTTCATCCCTGCGAAATCAGGTAAGCTTACGTCATAAGAAATGAATAAGGCTTACCCATGAAGCAGATCCTGCTGGTGGAAGACGACCACGATATCGCGGCGCTTCTGCGACTCAATTTAGAAGATGAAGGCTACGCCATCACCCACGAGCCCGACGGGGGCAACGCCCTGCAGCGTCTTGAAAAACAGCCGTGGGATGCGGTGATCCTCGACCTGATGCTGCCCAACGTTGACGGTCTGGAGATTTGCCGCCGCATCCGTCAGATGACGCGCTACCTGCCGGTCATTATCATCAGCGCCCGCAGCAGCGAAACCGACCGCATTACGGGGCTGGAAACCGGCGCCGATGATTATCTGGCTAAGCCGTTCTCGGTGCAGGAATTGATTGCGCGCATCAAAGCGCTGTTCCGCCGCCAGCAGGCGATGGGGCAGGCGCAAACCGACGGTCAAATTCAGGCTCACGGTCTGACCATCGATCCGCTGGCGCGCAGCGTGCTGCTTCACGGCCAGGTGGTGGATCTCACGCCGCGTGAATTCGAGCTGCTCTACTTCTTTGCCCGTCATCCCGGCGAGGTGTTTTCCCGGTTAGCGCTGCTGGAGCAGGTCTGGGGCTATCAGCACGAAGGCTATGAGCACACCGTTAACACCCACATTAACCGCCTGCGCATCAAGATTGAGAAGGACGCCGCCGAGCCGGAGATTATTCGCACCGTCTGGGGCAAGGGCTACAAATTTGCGGAGCCGCACCATGATGCGCCGCTTTAGTCTGAGCCAGCGGCTGACGCTGCTGTTTATCCTGCTGATGATGCTCTGCGCCACCGTTGCCTGCGCGGTACAGCTCTACAGCAGTACGCAGTACGGTAACGCGATGGTGCAGCGGCTGTCGGGCGGGCTGGCGCAGCAGATAGTCCAGCGCGAACCGATTCTGGACGCGCAGGGCAGGGTCGACCGAACGTCACTCAAGCCGCTGTTTGACCGGCTGATGACCTTTAATCCGAGCGTTGAGCTGTACGTCGTCTCCCCGGACGGCGATATCCTGGCCGATGCCGCACCGCCGGGCCACATTCAGCGGCAAAAAATCGACCTGGCGCCGGTTCAGACTTTCCTGAGCGGTACCGCTATTCCGGTATTGGGCGACGACCCGCGCAGCCAGAATAAAAAAGTCTTTAGCGCCACGCCGCTGCGGCAGGACGGCGAGCTAAAAGGCTATCTGTATATTATTTTGCAGGGCGAGGAGTCGAACGCGCTGGCGGAGATGGCCTGGCATAAGGCGCTGTGGAGCACGGTGCTGTGGTCGCTGCTGTGGGTCGCGCTGTTTGGCCTGCTGGCGGGCCTGCTGGTCTGGTACTGGGTCACGCGCCCGGTAAAAGAGCTGACGGTCGAGGTCGCCGGGCTGGATCGGGACAGCATGAGCGCAATCAGGCAGCTGGCCGTAGAGACGCCGGATGCGACGGCAAAGGATGAAGTGGCGCTCCTGCGCAACAGCTTTATCGAGCTGGCACGTAAAATCACCCAACAGTGGGACCAGCTGGCCGACAGCGATCGCCAGCGCCGGGAGTTTATCGCTAACATTTCGCACGATCTTCGCACGCCGCTCACCTCGCTGCTCGGCTATCTGGAAACCCTGTCGCTAAAATCCGCGACCCTGACGCCGCAGGAGCACCAGCAGTATCTCGCTACCGCGCTCCGGCAGGGGCAAAAGGTACGCCATCTTTCACAGCAGCTGTTTGAGCTGGCGCGCCTGGAGCACGGCGGTATTAAGCCGCAGCGCGAGCGTTTCGCGATGGGAGAGCTGATTTCCGACGTGGCGCAGAAGTTTGAGCTCACCGCCCGCACGCGCGAGGTGAATCTGCATATCGACGTGCCGGGACCGCTGCCGCAGGTGTTTGCCGACGTATCAATGATTGAGCGCGTGGTGACTAATCTGCTGGATAACGCGATGCGCCATACGCCAACCGGCGGGGAAATTCGCCTGGCGGTCTGGCAGGAGAATCAACAGCTGCAGGTCGAAGTCGCGGACAGCGGAACGGGCGTTGATGCCGCGCTGCGTGACGATCTGTTCCAGCGGCCGTCGGCGTTGACGACCCAGGCCTCGCGGGAGAATCGCGGCGGGTTAGGGCTGCTGATTGTGAAAAGGATGCTGGAGCTGCACGGAGGCGGGATCAGGCTGATGGAGTCGGTGAGCGGGGCGCGATTCAGGTTCTTCGTGCCGTTGTGAGAGAGTGCCGGGTGGCGCTGCGCTTACCCGGCCTACAACTCCCCCCGTAGGCCGGGTAAGGCGCAGCCGTCATCCGGCAAAAACCATTACTGCGGGAACCACTGCTCGCTGATTTTCTGGTACGTACCGTCGGCTTTAATCGCTTTCAGCGCGCCGTTCAGTTTTTCCAGCAGAGCTTTGTTATCCGGACGTACCGCGATACCCAGACCCGTGCCGAAGTATTGTGGATCGGTCACTTTTTCCGTGGCGGTGCCCAGCTGAGGGTTGGTTTTCAGCCACTCGTTCACCACGGCGGTGTCGCCGAATACGCCATCGATACGGCCATTTTTCAGATCGATAATCGCGTTCTGGTAGCTGTCATAGGCCACGGTTTTCACTTCAGGATGTTTGTCCTGCAGGTATTTCTGGTGCGTGGTGCCGTTTTCCATTCCGATGCGTTTGCCTTTCAGCTCGTCGAAGGACTTATAAGCCCCTTTCTTCGCAATCACCACCGCCGAGTTGGCGTAGTACGGGTCGGTGAACGTAACCTGTTTGCTGCGCTCAGGCGTGATGTCCATCCCGGAGATCACCGCATCGTATTTTTTGAATTTCAGCGACGGGATCAGGCTGTCGAAAGCATGGTTGGTAAAGGTGCAGTCGGCCTGCATTTGTTTGCACAGCGCTTTCGCCAGATCGATATCGAAACCGACGATCTGGTTGCTGGCGTCCAGTGATTCAAACGGCGGATAGGTGGCGGAAACGCCAAAATTGATTTTATCCGCAGCGGATGCGCCAGCGGCGAACGTTGCCAGTAATGCGGCCAGAACTAACTTTTTCATTGTAATGCTCCCGTCTGTCTATCTTGTCATTATGCGCCGTGTCTGCGGCATGGATGTACAATGCCAGTTAATGAATTTATATGCAATAAATATGATTAAATATTGTATCTAACACAAAAAAAAGCGGATAACCCATCAGGTTACCCGCCTTTGCTATACAGATTTATGCACTTTCCTGGTTAATTTCTGCGCTCAAACGCCAGCGCTTTACGCTCGATCAGGCGCATCATCAGCGTCAACAGGCCGTTAACCACCAGGTAGACCACACCCGCCGCGCCGAACACCATCACGTCATAGGTGCGTCCATACAGCAGCTGTCCGTGCCCCATCACTTCCATCAGGGTGATGGTGTAGGCCAGAGACGTACTCTTGAACACCAGCACCACTTCGTTGGAGTAGGAGGAGAGGGCGCGCTTAAAGGCGTACGGCAGCAGGATCGCCAGCGTGTCTTTCTTGCTCATGCCCAGCGCCCCGCAGGACTGCCACTGCCCTTCAGGGATGGCGCGAATCGCCCCGTAGAACAGCTGGGTGGTATAGGCCGCACTGTTCAGCGAAAGGGCAATCAGGGCACACAGCCACGGCTCAGAGAGCAGATGCCAGATAACCGGATACGCCTGCAGCGACGGGAACTGCCCCGGGCCGTAGTAAATCAGGAAGATCTGCACCAGCAGCGGCGTACCGGTAAACAGGGTGATGTAAGCGCGCACAATCCACACCAGAACCGGCGTTTTCAGCGTCAGGATGATGGTGAAAATAAGCGCCAGGATCAGGGCCACGATAATGGACGCCACGGTCAGCGTGAGGCTGGTATGCAGCCCTTTCATCAGCTCGGGAAAATATTCAAGCATCAGCCTGGTCTCCGTTCAAAGCGCGTCGCTCGCAGGTCAATACGCTTGAGGATGTACTGACTGAGCAACGTGATCACCAGGTAGATAGCTGCCGCCACAATGTACCAGGTAAAGGGTTCCTGAGTACGGGTGGCGATGCTTTTGGTTTGCAGCATCAAATCGTTAACGCTTATCAGGCTCACCAGCGCGGTATCTTTCAGCAGCACCAGCCACTGGTTGCCGAGGCCCGGCAGGGCATGGCGCCACATCTGCGGCATCACCAGACGGAAGAAAATCGCTGATTTCGACAAACCTAACGCCTGACCTGACTCCCACTGCCCCTGCGGTACGGCCTTCAGCGCACCGCGCAGGGTTTGCGACGCGTACGCGGAATAGAGCAGGGAGAGGGCAATCACGCCGCACAGGAACGGACTGACGTCGAAGTTTTCAATCTGCATTTGCACCGGGATCTGCGCAAAACCGAGATTGAGGGTAAAGCCATCAGACAGCGTGAGCAGCAGCTGAGAGGAGCCGAAATAGATAAACAGGACCACCAGAATTTCCGGTAGCCCACGCAGCACGGTGACCAGCGCGGAGCCTGTCCAGGCGACGGGGAACCATTTTGCTGATTCCCACACCGCAAAGAACATCGCCAGCACGAGGCCGATAATCAGTGCGCAAACGGCAAGGCCGACGGTCATCCCGGCGGCACTTGCTAAAGGAAAAATTTCATTCATCAGGAATTACTTCTGGAACCATTTTTTGTAGATGGTTTCGTAGGTGCCGTCTTTCTTCACTTTTTCCAGCGCAGCGTTGAATTTCTGCTGCAGCTCAGTGTTGCCCTGACGAACGGCAATCCCCAGACCGGTACCGAAGTAATCCTTATCGGTCACTTTGTCGCCCACTGGCGCCAGCTTGTCGTTCGCTTTCAGCCACTCGGTCACGACAGCAGTATCACCGAATACGCCATCGATACGGCCGTTCTGCAGATCCAGCTTCGCGTTCTGATAGCTGTCATACGGAACGGTGGTGATTTCCGGATGCTTATCCATGATGAATTTCTGGTGCGTGGTGCCGTTCTGCACGCCGACTTTTTTGCCTTTCAGCTGATCGACAGAGGTGAATTTACCTTTGTGACCAATGAACAGGGCGGAGTTGTCGTAGTAAGGGGTAGTAAACAGCACCTGCTTTTCACGCTCGGGGGTGATGTCCATACCGGCCATCACGGCGTCGATGCGGCGGAACTTCAGGCTTGGGATCAGGCTGTCGAACGCCTGGTTGCTGAAGGTGCAGGTCGCGTCGATCTCTTTACACAGGGCGTTAGCCAGGTCCACGTCGAAGCCAACAATTTTGTTGTTTGCATCAATAGACTCAAACGGAGGGTAAGACGCTTCCGTGGCGAAACGAATGGTCTGGGCTGCGGTAGCGGAAAGGGTAACGCCAGCAAGCAGCACGGCAAGTAATACTTTTTTCATTATATTTCCCCTGACACAATCAATGAGATAAATAGTTTTTGAAGGCATCCGTTTGCGGATTCGCGAAGCAGCTCGCATCACCTTGCTCAACGATATAGCCGTTTTCCATGTACACCACGCGGCTGGCGGTTTTACGCGCCACTTCCACCTCGTGGGTGACGATAACCTGCGTAATATTGGTTTCCGCCAGCTCGCGAATGATGCTGACGATCTGGGCGGTGATTTCCGGGTCCAGCGCGGCCGTCGGCTCATCAAACAGCAGTACCGCAGGCTCCATCATCAGCGCGCGGGCAATCGCCACACGCTGCTGCTGACCGCCGGAAAGGTGCAGCGGATAGCGGTCGCTGTAGGGCTTCAGGCGCAGACGCTCCAGCAGCTTTTCAGCACGCGCTATCGCCTGATCCTTGCTTAACCCCAGCACGCGGCACGGGGCTTCAATCAGGTTTTGCAGTACGGTCAGATGCGGCCAGAGATTGTATTGCTGGAAGACCATGCCGACGTTTTGACGCAGTTCGCGAATCGCTTTATCAGAGGGCGTTTTCGCAAAATCAAAGTGGTTACCGGCAATCGCCAGCGTACCTGAACGGGGCATTTCAAGCAGATTAAGGACGCGCAGAAGGGAGCTTTTGCCTGCACCGCTTGGGCCAAGCAAAACCAGCGTTTCGCCTTCCGGGCAGTTCAGCGTGATGTCAAACAGCGCCTGGTGTGCGCCGTAGAAGCAGTTAATGCCGTTTAGTTTAATACTCATCGGGGCAGTCTTTACTCATCCAGGCAATCTATAGCAATTGAGGCCGCAGATAGTACCGTTGACAGAATAGTTATGCAATATTTCTGCGTTAAAAGTTAAATATAACCCGTGTTTCTACTTAAACATAGCACAAAATAGCGAACGGAAAGGTCGGCGAGTATAAATGTCGGCATTCCGCAAGAAATGCCGCACATTTTACGGGGGTAACCGCGTGGTACCGGCGGGTTTAGCGATTCTCAATCGACTGGCGAAGCGTGCCTGCCGGGGCGTGAACGCTGCCGCCAACGTAGCGCACATCGTCCACCGCCCAGCATTGACCTTCGCGGATCATCAGCACTTCATCCTGCCAGGTTTGGGTACCCTGCGTCAGCTTCACGCGCAGCGGAATATTGCGGGCATCCGTGTTCGGGATGGTTGACGCGCTGGCCACTTCTGCGCTGTCTGGCAGCGTGGTACGGCTGGAGAACGGGTCGGATTTCAGCAGCGCGTTGTGCTGCGGATCGCGGGTGGCGTCGTTAAGCAGTTTTGCCAGCCCATCGCTCAGATAGGGGCGAAGGCCGGTGAGATCGTTGCTGCGGTGCTGAATGCGATAATCATAGAACTGCTGCGCCACGGCGTCCGGGCCGCCCTCAATGCAGGGGCCGCTGCGGGTACCGATATCCTTAAAGGCTGGCGTGACCGTGGTGGTACAGGCGCTGAGCACCAGCGCGCAGGGCACGAAAAGTGTTAAAGCAGAATAGCGCATGTTGATTTCCTTATTTATTAACTATCCTTTCAATCATAGCGTAACGAACCGATAATGCTGTGCCTAAGGCATTGAACGCTAAAGAAGGAGAGAAACCATGCAGTTTTCAACAACGCCAACCCTGGAAGGGCAGACCATCACCGAGTACTGCGGCGTGGTTACCGGTGAAGCGATTCTCGGCGCCAACATCTTCCGTGACTTTTTTGCCGGTATCCGCGATATCGTTGGCGGCCGCTCCGGCGCGTACGAAAAAGAGCTGCGCAAAGCGCGCGAGATTGCCTTCAAGGAGCTCGGCGAGCAGGCGGAAGCCCTCGGCGCTGATGCGGTCGTGGGTATCGATATCGACTACGAAACGGTCGGGAAAGATGCCAGCATGTTGATGGTGAGCGTAAGCGGTACGGCGGTGAAAACCCTCCGATGAGACGTGCGTTTGCCACGCTCCTGCTGGCGCTGATGCTGGCAGGGTGCGTCACGGAAAAAGGGATTATCGATAAAGGTGCCTACGAGCTGGACACGCGTTATCAGGCGCAGGCGGCTTACCCGCGCATAAAGGTGCTGGTTATCCACTACACCGCGGACGATTTTGACAGCTCGCTGGCCACCCTGACGGATAAAAACGTCAGCTCTCACTATTTGATCCCTGCCAACCCTCCCGCACCGGACGGTAAGCCGCGCATCTGGCAGCTGGTGCCTGAAAGCGAACTGGCCTGGCATGCGGGGATCAGCTTCTGGCGCGGTACCAACCGGATTAACGATACGTCGGTGGGTATTGAGCTGGAGAACCGGGGCTGGCAGAAAACGGCCGGGGTGAAGCATTTTACGCCGTTTGAACCTGCGCAAATCGCGGCGCTGGTGCCGCTCGCCAAAGAGATTATCGCCCGCTACAGCATCAAACCTGAGAACGTGGTGGCCCATGCGGACATTGCGCCGCAGCGCAAAGACGATCCCGGCCCGCTGTTCCCCTGGCGCGAGCTGGCGCAGCAGGGCATTGGCGCCTGGCCCGACGCCGGACGCGTCGCGTTCTATATTAACGGGCGACCGCCCTGGCAGCCGGTGGACACCGCAGCGCTGCTGGATTTACTCGCGCGATATGGTTACGAGGTGCCCGACAACAGCACTGCCGCCCAGCAGAAGCGCATCATTATGGCATTCCAGATGCACTTCAGGCCGCAGCTGTGGAACGGCGTTGCTGATGTAGAAACGATGGCCATTGCCGAAGCACTTTTAGAGAAATACGGGCAGGGGTAATTCTTCGGAATGCCCCGAAACGAAAGATTAGCTATTCATGCGCTTCAGATTAATCTTAAGTACATTCTCAATTCATTTTAAGTTAATTGATTTAAAATCGCCCTCAATTAAGATGGACTCATCGATTCACGACATGAATCAATTAAAAAAACCAGCGCTGGTTTGGTTTTTTTTAATTTTAAAAGAATACAAAATTAACTGTACGGCAACATCAATATTTGTCGAAAGCTTTCTTCTTTAAACATCTTAATTAGGTATAACAATGTTAACTATTTTTGGTAAAAGCACGCGCCCCCACAATGAAATGGCAGCCATTATTGAAGCAACCTCAGGATATGAGGAGAAAACATTAAGAAAATGGCAAAAAATATCAACGGAAAAATCAGATGATATTCATATCATTGTCAGTGGCGAAGTTGAATTTCGTCGTTCCTCTGATGATTTATGTATTTTCACCCTGCAGGGGCAGTGTATTTTTGGTGTCTCCGCCATTTTTTATAACTCTACACATATGCACGGCGTGGTTCGCAGCAATGCGGTTGTCCGCTCAATAAATAAAGAAGAATTCCACCGTTTAATGACCCAGCACGATCTGTGGCCAGATTTAACCAAAGTGCTGGCATGGTATATCTGTATGCTCAGCAAGCGTGATGACGTTTTAGTTGCCCGCAGCGCCTATTCCGTGGTGCGTGAATTCCTGATTGAAATTAACGAGCTGATTGTACAGCATCAGCGAGATATTAATATTTATGATTACATTCAGGAATACACTAACCTGGCGCGCAGTACCATTATTAAAATCCTCTCAGACCTGAAAAAAGGGCAATATATTGTGGTGGAAAAAGGGCGACTTCTCAGCCTGTCTGCCTTACCTGAAAAATATTAATCCCCTCCGGCGTCTCCTTTTATGACAGAAGGAGACGCCTTCTGCGTTTCATCAACCGGTGGCGCGGGCATTTTTCCCTTCGACATATCCTCCTGCTGCTGTTTTAACGCCTGTATAAACAACGCTTTTAACGAGCCGTCATCATCCGATTTCATTGCCATTTCGTGTGCCTCGGTGCCGGGCAAGGTATCGCGCGAGGTGTCATGCGTGGCCGGGCTATCCGGTAACGCACTATCGGGGGCCTGCTGCCAGTCATTGTCGTCGCTATTAATGGGCATACTGTCCATCGGCGGCAAATTTTCCTGCATTTTTACCGGCTGGGGTTTTGGATGCGGGAAGGGCTTGGTCACGTATACGTAATGCATATCAGAAAGCGTGGTTTCCGGTTTCACCGCGCTCACCTTTTTTATTACGGGTACCGGGTGCTGCAAATTCCAGTAAACGTGCGCATATAGGCCGGCTACGATCGGTGCACACAGCCCAAGACACCACAGCGCAGTCACGCTGAGGATTTTACTGAATGACGGTAAACGCCATGAGAACCAGACCGGCTCCCCGGTGGTATAGCTGCGCTGGGCAGCAAGGCAGATGGTAGACATTATGCGTGTTTCTCTTGCGTAGTCGGGTTGGCCTGGGTTGTCTGGATCAATACGCTCGGCGTGGTATGGGTTTCGCGCATCAGCTGCATCAGCGTCTCTTCGCCCGGAATACCGTCAACGCGAAGGTGCATTTTCTGCTGGAATTCGCGGGTGCGTTTCATCAGCTCCGCCGTCCAGTTTTTATCGTGCGTTTCGCTTTCGCCCAGCGCCACGCTCAGCTGCCGATCCAGCCATTCAAGATCTTTGCTGCCGCTGGCGGCGGTGATTTCGTCTTTGCCTTCCGGCGTCAGGCGATGCAGGACGGTATAATTGCCCGTTGCGTGCTGGTTATACCAGGTGCGGCTCACCTGCCAGGTGCGATTGTTCATCAGCAGGTCGAGGGACTCTTTCCCTGCCCGCGCCACCACGGCGTAGTTAATATGATCGCCCGTTTTCATTTCGCTGACCCACGGATAACCGTCATTCGCCAGCGAGTCCAGGGAGGCATTGCCCTGTTTACACATCAGGTTCACTTTTGCCGCATTCTGACACAGCGCGTCGTCGGCTGACGCGTCATACCCCCACATGGCGTAAAGCTGATGCATAGCATCAGGCTGGTTTACCACTTCATGTTCGATAACCGGCAATACCGGTGCGTCTGGCGTTTTAACTGGCTGTTTCCAGGTGGCCGGTACCGGCAGCGCAACCGGCAGTTTTGCCGTGATGGATGAGGTCATCATCCAGCCGCAGGCGGCGAACAGCACGGAGGCGAACAGTCCGATGGAGGCCAGCGCTTTACCGCGTTTCGGTGCCGGAAGGACTTCACCGGTGGCCAGACGCAAATGGCGCGGTCCGACGTTTGGCGCGCGTTCGGTCCACGCGGCCAGCATGGAGAGATGCGCCAGCTCGTTCAGCTTGCTGACGTTGCCTTTGGTCAGGGCGTGGATCTTTTTCACGCGAGCGGGCGTCAGCGGGGAGGCGTCAGCGCCGTGCTCCTGGCACTGGGCGTCAACGTAGCTCAGGAATTCGCGGCAGGTCAGGTTGCGCAGGGTGTGGCTGGTCAGAACAAATTCCTGCAGCGCGGAGTCCGTCAGCATCGTCTCCCGATCTTCACTGCCCATCAGGATGACCGACAAACGCACGTCCAGCTCCTGGGCACGCGTCAGCAGCAGGGCCAGCACATCATAGCTGTTGTTCTTCATCGCCTCCGCGTGCGTGATGACCAGCACCTTTTGCGTTGCGCGGCTATCCCGCCACTGGCGCAGCACGGCATCCACGGCCTGCAGCTTATTTTTGTTCTCTTTCGCCGACGGGTTGAGCTTATAAAGAAGGCTGCTGGCGCTTAGCTTTGGAAACGCGTTAATTGAGACGACGGTGCTGCTGCTCTTCAGCGCATCGCTGAACTGCCCCAGCAGTTCACTGTCGTGGTAAAAGAGCCCGGTGATCCCTGCCTGCTGGCTTTTCTCTTTCAGAAGATTGAACACATCCTGATGATAAGGCACCAGAAAATCGCCCGATTTGCGGGTAATGTTTCTGAACGGAGGGGTACTGAATTTAAAATGACTCTGATACATAGCGACTGACCGTCTCTTCTCTTTAATAGCAATGGGCGAAAAGTACGGGATGCACCCGTCCGGGTCAATTTAACACCAGAGTAAAAATAACCTGCCATCAGGCTCTAACATTCCTCTTTTTTCCGGTCAATAAATTTCTTCATGAAAGTTAATAGCAAAGCAGATGGTCGGCATTCAGGGCGCTGATTATTATTAACTCACTAAGTGATGCAGCACGTCGCTGCGAATGACTGCTTTGCTAAAAGGCCGGATAAATAATGAGGAACGCACTCCTTTCCCGTGTAATGACGCCCTGCATTATGCTTGTCATGCTGATATTTTGCAGCCAGCAGGGTTACGTCGTTTATAAAGATTATAAGAAAGTTACGAATAAGTTAGCGAATGCGGATAAGCCAGCGCTAAAAAACCGTGACGCTGAAAAAAACTTTGGACTTTTCACTGCCGCAGTGCGTCAAAGCGACGCGCCCGCTGCGGTAAAAGCGCCGTTATCCGCAGAAATCGAAGGCATTATTCGCAGCGATGAATCCTGGCTGTCGTTTGCCGTGATCAAGACCCCTGCCGGGCAGCAGAGCTACCGGGAAGGAGAGTCGCTGGTGGGTTTCGATGACGCCTATGTGGATGAAATTAATAAAGATAACGTCGTTGTGCAGTACGAGGGGGCGAAACAGACGCTGGCCCTCAAGCAACCGGCGTATTTTAAGGGAGGTGTTGACAGCGGCCCGGTCACCAAATCGAAAAAAGATGCCGGCGCTGACAGTCTGCATCTCGATGATTATCTGGTGTTAAAACCGTTAATCGAAAAGGGCCAACTGGAAGGCTTTAATATTAATCCACGGAATGCGTCTCCTTTTTACAGCGATACAGGGCTGGTAAAAGGGGATGTGGTAGTGAAAGTCAACGACGTCGATATGACGAAAGAAGCGCAGGCGAAAAATATCATCGCCAACTGGTCGAAAATGAAAGAGGCGGAGGTCGTCGTCAGGCGGCACGCTCACCTTGAAAATATTCGGGTTAATGTTTTAAACAATTAACAAGTGTACATCATGAAGAAATTTCCGTGGGCGTGCGTGGCGCTGACCGCATTGTCGTTATATTCCAGTTCGCTGCTTGCAGCCAACTTTAGCGCCAGCTTTAAAAATACCGATATTCGCGAATTTATCGATACGGTAAGTCGCAATCTGAATAAAACCATTCTCGTCGACCCGTCCGTTCAGGGCACCGTGTCGGTGAGAACCTATAACGTGCTGTCGGAAGAGGAATATTATCAGTTCTTCCTGAGCGTGCTGGATCTCTATGGTCTGTCGGTTATCCCGATGGATAACGGCATGGTCAAAGTGGTGCGTTCAAGCGTGGCGCGTACCGCCGGCGTGCCGGTGGCCGACAGCAAAAACCCGGGCAAAGGGGATGAGATCATCACCCGCGTGGTGCGTATGGAAAACGTGCCGGTGCGCGAGCTGGCCCCGCTGCTGCGTCAGCTGAATGACGCCTCCGGTATCGGGAACGTGGTCCATTTTGAACCCTCTAACGTGCTGCTGTTAACCGGCAAAGCCTCGGTGGTGAACCGCCTGGTGGACCTGGTTGAGCGCGTGGATCGTTCCGGCATGCAGCGTCGTGAAATTGTGCCGCTGCGCTATGCGTCCGCCAAAGAGCTTTCCGATATGTTGAACAACCTCAACAACGAAGAGCAGAAAGGGCAGAACGCGCCGCAGCTGGCGACCAAAGTGGTGGCCGATGACGAAACCAACAGCCTGGTGATCAGCGGCACCGAAGATGCGCGTGCGCGTACCCGTTCGCTGATTGGCCAGCTCGATCGCGAGCAGAATAACGAGGGCAACACCCGCGTCTTCTACCTGAAATACGCCAACGCCTCGAAAGTGGTGCCGGTGCTGACCGGTATTGGCGAGCAGCTGAAAGACAAAGCCGGGACGCCGAAAAGCAAAACCGCCTCAACGTCGTCAAGCGACCTGAACATTACGGCCGATGAGTCCACCAACTCGCTGGTGATCACCGCTCAGCCAAACGTCATGAACTCGCTGGAGAAGGTGATCGACAAGCTGGATATTCGCCGTCCGCAGGTGCTGGTGGAAGCCATCATTGCTGAAGTGCAGGACGGTAACGGCATGGATCTCGGCGTGCAGTGGACCGGCAAGCACGGCGGCGTGCAGTTTGGCTCGACCGGTCTGCCGATCAGCCAGATCAAAAACGGTACGATCAAAGGCGCCTCCTTTACGGGCCTGGCGACCGGCTTCTTTAACGGCGACTTTGGTGCGCTGATGACCGCGCTGTCGACCACCGGTAAAAACGACATTCTCTCCACGCCAAGCGTGGTGACGCTGGATAACAAAGAAGCGTCGTTCAACGTCGGTCAGGATGTGCCGGTGCTGTCCGGTTCCCAGACCACCAGCGGCGACAACGTGTTTAACTCGGTTGAGCGTAAAACCGTCGGTACCAAGCTGAAGATTGTTCCGCAGATCAACGACGGGGACATGATCCACCTGAAGATTGAGCAGGAAGTCTCCAGCGTTGACGCCAGCGCCACCGAAGACGCCAGCCTTGGCCCAACCTTCAACACCCGTACCATCAATAACGAAGTGATGGTCCACAGTGGCCAGACGGTCGTGCTGGGCGGGTTGATGGAGAACGTCAATAAGCAGAACGTCTCGAAAGTGCCGCTGCTGGGCGATCTGCCGCTGGTGGGCCAGCTGTTCCGCTACACCTCGCAGGACACGTCGAAACGTAACCTGATGGTGTTTATCCACACCACCGTGCTGCGTGATGACGACAACTACAGCGCGGCGACGAAAGAGAAATACGATCAGATCCGCGCGCGTCAGCAGCAGCGAATGGAAGAGCAAAAACTCGGCATTCTCGAAAACAGCGATAACCCGGTTCTGCCGGCGTATCCGAAGCAGAGCCGCTCAATGCCGGTGGGCGTAACGGCACCGACGACATCATCGTCAGCGTCCCGCAACCCGTTCAAAGAATAAGCGGAGGTGACGCGTGGATGAACTGACGAAACAGCTTTGCACCAGCAGCTTCGCGAAAGACAACGGCATCCTGTACTGGAACGACGCGGTCTACATCCGCGACGATGTGCCCGCGTTCGCCCTGCTGGAGATGCGCCGGGTGCTGGGGCGCGCCTTCGTGCCCGAGACGCTGAGCGCTGACGCGTTCGATGAAATGCTGGCCAAAATCTGGCAGCAGAACAGCGGCGTCTCGCAGCAGCTGGTGGACGACATGGATGCGGATATCGATCTGATGGCGTTAACCGAGGAGATCCCGGACAACGAAGATCTGCTGGATAACGACGAAAACTCGCCGGTGATCCGCCTGATCAACGCCATTCTCGGCGAGGCGGTGAAAGACGGCGCATCGGATATCCATATCGAAACCTTTGAGCGCACGCTGAGCATCCGTTTTCGCGTTGACGGCGTGCTGCGCCCGGTGCTGCAGCCTGCGCGCAAGCTCGCGCCGCTGCTGGTGTCGCGTATTAAAGTGATGTCGAAGCTCGACATCGCCGAAAAGCGTCTGCCGCAGGATGGCCGTATCTCCCTGCGCATCGGCCGCAAGGCGATCGACGTGCGCGTGTCGACCATTCCGTCACAGTACGGCGAGCGCGTGGTCATGCGTCTGCTCCATAAGAGCAATCTGAAGCCGGACATCAACAAGCTCGGACTCATCGATGAAGAGCTGGAAAAACTGAAAGGGCTGATTGGTCGCCCCCACGGCATTATCCTGGTCACCGGACCGACAGGTTCCGGTAAAAGTACCACCCTGTACGCCATTCTGTCGGCGCTGAACGGGCATGAACGCAACATTCTTACCGTCGAAGATCCGATTGAATACGAGCTGGAAGGGGTGGGGCAGACGCAGGTCAACCCGCGCGTGGACATGACCTTTGCCCGCGGCCTGCGCGCTATTTTGCGTCAGGACCCGGACGTGGTGATGATCGGGGAAATTCGTGACGGCGAAACCGCGCAAATTGCGGTGCAGGCGTCGCTCACCGGTCACCTGGTCATGTCTACGCTGCACACCAACAGTGCGGCGGGGGCCATCACCCGCCTGCGGGATATGGGCCTCGAGTCCTTTTTGATCGGTTCGTCGCTACTCGGCGTCATTGCCCAGCGTCTGGTGCGTCGACTGTGTCCGCACTGCCGTACCACCAGTCCGCTGGATGACAATGAAAAAGCGCTGTTTAGCTTTATGGATACGCCGCCGAAGGCCATCTATCGCGCCGTCGGCTGCGAGCACTGCCGCCAGAGCGGGTATCAGGGACGCGCGGGCATTCACGAGTTTCTGGTGGTCGACAGCACCATGCGCCGGGCCATTCATGAAGACAAAGATGAAATGTCCATTGAAACCGAGCTTTTTAAACAGGCCTACAGCCTGCGCGAAAACGGCCTGATGAAGGTCATCAGCGGCGTCACTTCGCTGGAAGAGGTGATGCGCGTGACCGCCGAGCGTGGAGGCGATGAATAATGGCTTTCTACGCGTGGACCGCCACCGATGCCGCAGGAAAAACCCAGCGCGGCACGCTGCAGGCGGAAGGACCAAAGCAGGTTCGCCAGTCGCTGCGCGAGCAGAAGCTGATGCCGCTCACCATCACCGAAACCGATGAAAACGCGGCCAGCGCAAAAGCCAAAACTGGAGCCAAACTCTCTGTGCCGGTGCTGTCGATGTTTACCCGTCAGCTGTCGACGCTGGTCAATGCGTCGCTGCCGCTGGAAAGTGCCCTGAAGGCAATTTCGAAGCAGACGGAAGACAAAAAGCTGGCGGCGATGGTGGTCGACATTCGCGAGAGAGTGGTGGAAGGCCATACCCTCTTTGACGCCTTCAGCCAGTTCCCGCGCACCTTCGACAAGCTCTACTGCACGCTGGTGATGGCCGGGGAGAAAACCGGCCACCTGGGCGACGTGCTGGAGAAGCTGGCGGAGTACAACGAGCAGCGTCAGAAGATGAAAAGCAAGCTCACCCAGGCGATGGTCTACCCGATTACCCTGACGGTGGTCGCCGTAGCGGTTATCAGCATCCTGCTGGTGGCGGTGGTGCCGCAGGTGATCGAGCAGTTCGTGCATATGAAGCAGCAACTGCCGATCACCACCCGCACGCTGATCGCGGTGAGCGATTTTCTGCAGGCGTACGGGATCTATATTGCCGGAGGCCTGTTTGGCGCGGCTGTCGGCTTTAAGGCGTGGGTGAAGAAAAAGGCGAACCGTTTTCGCTGGAACAGCTGGCTGGTGAACGGCTCGCCGATCAAAAAGCTGGTCTGTGCCATCAACAGCGCGCGCTATATCCGCACGCTCAGCATTCTGCAGGCCAGCAGCGTTCCGCTGCTCGAGGGGATGTATATCGCGATGGACGGGATCGAAAACCTCTATGCCCGGCAGGTGCTGGAGCAGGCGGCAGATACCGTGCGTCAGGGGGCGTCCCTGTATAACGCGCTGGACCAGGCGAAGCTTTTCCCGCCAACCATGCTGTACATGATTGCCTCCGGCGAAGAGAGCGGGGAATTAGGTTCATTAATGGCTCGCGCCGCGGAAAACCAGGAGTCGGCATTACAGCATCGCATTACGTTAACACTGTCGGTCTTTGAACCGGCACTGGTGGTGACAATGGCGACAGTCGTTTTATTTATCGTACTGTCAATATTACAACCGCTTCTTCAGCTCAATAATATGGTGGGTTAAATATGTCCTTAAAAAGAAATAGCCTGAAACGTCAGGCCGGGTTTACGTTGCTCGAATTAATGGTGGTCATCGTTATTCTTGGCGTCCTTGCCAGTATGGTGGTGCCCAATTTAATGGGGAATAAAGAAAAGGCTGATGCCCAGAAAGCCACCAGCGATATCGTGGCGCTGGAAGGTTCGCTGGATATGTACAAGCTGGATAACCACCGTTATCCCACAACAGAGCAGGGGCTGCAGGCGCTGGTGACCAAACCTGAAATCGCGCCTATCCCGAAAAACTACCGTGACGATGGCTATATTCGCCGCCTGCCGGAAGATCCGTGGGGCAATGATTATATTCTGGTCAGCCCTGGTGAACATGGCGCGGTAGATGTTTTCTCTGCGGGTCCGGATGCCGAAGCCAATACGGCTGATGATATTACCAACTGGTCTTTAGATAAAAAAGAGAAGTAATGAATAAGCAACGTGGGTTTACCTTGCTGGAAATTATTCTGGCGCTGGTGATATTTGCCAGCTGCGCCATGATGGTGGTGTCGACTATTCCCTCGCGCAGCGGAGCGGATATTTTCGGTCAACAGTTAAAAGCCCTCGTTGAATATGGTTCAGACCGTGCGGTGATGGACGGCAATATCGTCGGGCTGGTGGTCACCACGTCTGAATATCAGCTGGTGACATGGGCCAAAAAAGACGGTGAGCGTCACTGGGAGCCGTTGACCGCCGGGCGCATCGTCACCCATGGCCAGTTCCCGGAAGAGATGCACGTCTCGCTGTCGCCTCAGCGCATTGCTGCCACGACTGACACCGCCCCGCAGATTGTCTTTTTGCCGGACGGCGAAATCAGTCGTTTCACGCTTTCACTGCAGAGTGTCGACAAAAAGCAGCGCTTTAGCGTGGTGTCGCAGGGGGCATCACCGGTATCGGTAGAGAACGATGACTAAATGCAAAGAACAGGGGATGACCCTGCTGGAAGTGATGGTCGCGCTGGTCATCTTCTCCACCGCCGCGCTGGCGCTGATGAACTCCGTCTCGCTGAACGTGCGCTTCACCCATGGCCTGGGCGAGTCGCTGCAGGCGAGCTGGGTGGCGGAAAACCAGCTGGCGGAGGCAAAACTGAATAACGCGCCGTTCCCCGATGCCCTGCAGACGGGCACGGAGACGATGGGCGGACGAAACTGGACCTGGCGCAAGCAGCGGGTAAAAACCGCGGAAAATCGCTTTGCCGATGAGCTGCGGGTGTATGCCGAGGGCGATGAAGATAAGCCGGTGATTACCCTGCAGGTGATGGAACCCGGAGAGGCAAAATGAGTAAGCACGCTCAGCGTCAGCAGGGCTTTACGCTGCTGGAGATCATGATTGCGCTGACCATCTTTGCGGTCATCAGCCTGCTTGCCTGGCAAATCCTTGACGGGGCGATGCGTACGTCGAACGCCACCGACGTGGCGGCGACTCGCTTAAACCAGCTTCAGCGTGCCTATAACCTGCTGGAGCGGGATTTCTTCCAGCTTCAGGCGCGCGCCCCGCGCAACGAGCCTGACGTATTTGTCCAGAGCAAAGACGGCCTGGCGCTGACCACGCTGAACGGCGTGAGCGGAGAGGTTCAGCTGGAGCGCGTGCGCTGGCGGTTAAAAGATAAAACGCTGTGGCGGGATATCTGGCCGGTCATCGACGGCCCGGCGGATGCGGAGCCGGAAAAGGTGCCGATCCTCAGCGATATTAAAGCGATGTCGTGGCGTTTCTGGAAAGCGAGCTGGCTGGACAAATGGACCGACACGGCGCACCAGCCGGAGGGCGTAGAGGTGCTGCTGACCATGGAGAACGGCGATACCTGGCGCTGGGTGTTTACCACCCCGGGGGACCTGCCGATTGCTCCAGCGGCACCCGCAGAACAATCGCCAGCGGCGCCGACCGATGCGGCGACGCCTGCGCAAGCCCAGCCGACACCGGCCCCGTCAGGAGAAAACAAATGAACGGAAAATCGGTTCGGAAACAGCGCGGTGTCGCGCTGCTGGTGGTGCTAATTTTGCTGGTCATGATGTCGGCCCTGGCGGCCAAAATCAGCCAGCAGTTCTGCCGCAATCTGCAGAAAACCCGCTATCAGGTGAGCCAGCAGCAGCTGCGCTGGACCATTCAGAGCCAGCAAAAAACAATAGAAGATCGGCTCCAGACGTATGCCAGCGGCGAGAGCCAAGGGCTCTCGCCGAAGGGCGAATGGGCAGATCCGGTGGAAACCGACGGTGAAAATTACACTGTGGTGAGCCAGGCTGAGGATGCCCAGACCTGCTTTAACGTCAATAACCTGCTGGCGGCGGATCAGACGCCCGCGGTACAGACCGCAGGCGCCCTGCCGGAAAAACCGGTGAAGGAGCGCATCGTCGAGCAGCTTCTGACCGACAGCGGCATTTCTGCGGGGGACGCTGAAGAGATTTACCAGCAGCTGCTGGACTATCTCGACGGCGATATCACCACGGCAAAAGAGGGGCTGGAGACGGATGCCTGGGCGGGTGTGGAGCCTGCGCGGCAGCCCGCGAATCAGATGATGCGCATTCCGGGCGAGATCAAGCTGCTGCCCGCGTTTCCGCAGGCGGCCTGGGGCAAGGTCAGCAAAGTGCTGTGCGCCTTGCCCGACAGCGCCAGCAAGGTGGACGTGAATACGTTGACCGGGGAACAGGCGCCGCTGCTGGCCGCGCTGTTTATCGGTTCGCTGAGCGAGGACGAGGCCGCCCGCCTGATTGCTTCCCGCCCCGAAGAGGGCTGGGAGTCGATGGAGGCGTTCCTGAAAGAGCTTGAGACAAATTATCCGCAGACCAAAGACGCCCTCAAGCAGGTTCAGGCGTTACTTGCGGTGAACAGTCATTATTTCCGGGTCAACAGTACCGGCAATACCGATGATTTAACGCTGCGCGTCGTCAGCCAGCTTCATGTTGATAATGAAGCCGGGAAGGTGATTACCTGGCAACGTCGCTACCGAATGGTTGAATAACACAAGACGAACTCTATGAAACAGGTGCTTTTTATTCGTCCCGACACGCACGAGGACGGGAACATAATGTGGTGCGAGTCCGGTAGCGACCAGGTGGGACAACGCCAGGGACTGGCGTCACTGGCGGAACTCGCCGGTCACGCGCTCGCCGCACGGGTATGTCTGTTACTCCCGGCCAGCGAAACGATATTCCGTCACTTCACACTGCCTAAAAAAGGCAGCGTCGAATTCTCCTGGCTGGCAGAGGAGACGCTGATTGGCGACGTGGACACGCTTCACTGGACGGTGCTCAACAAGAAAGGGCGGGACGTTGACGCGGTGGCCATTGAGTCTGCGCGTCTGCAGTACTGGCTTGACCGCTGCGCCGATGCCGGATTGACGGTAGTGCAGGTGCTGCCGGATGCGATCCTTCTGCCGGTGGCCGAGGGCGGGAGCACGCTGGTTTCCACCGACAGCGGCTACTGGATGCGCTACTCGCCGTTTGGTGCCTGTGAAACCGACGCCGCGCTGCTGCCGCTGCTGCTGAGCCAGCAGCGCACAGGCGACATTGTCTGCTACGGCGATGCGCCAGCGGGCGTGCAGGTGGATGAGCAGCTGGCCTGGCAGCATCCGCTGGTGCTGATCCAGCCGCAGTGGAAGCGCTGCAAAGCCAATCTGCTGCACGGTGAATTTTCAGCCAAAGGCGAGCGCGCCGGTTTCCGCCATGCGAAATCGGCCATTGCCGCCGCGGCACTGCTGAGCCTGGGGCTGCTGATTGGCCCCCGCGTCGGCATGGCCTGGATGCTGAGCAGCCAGGAAAATCTGGCCCAGCGGCAGATGGTTGAGCTGGCCCAGCACTACTTCCCGACGCTGCGCCAGACCACTAACCTGAAATACCACTTCGGGCAGAACATTAAGAAAGAGAAGAAAGGATTCTTTCTTCAGCTGGACGCGCTGGATCAGGTTAAGCAATCGCTCCCTTCTGTCGAGCTGAGCGAAGTGGGATACGACGACGCGCAGAATCAGCTCACGCTGAACATCAGTTCGATGGATCCCACGGCGCTGCAGGCGTTCGTTAATAAGGCGAGCGACATTTTCGACTTTACGCTGCAGCCGGTCTCCAGTGAAGCGCCTTATACCGCTATCATCACAGGGAAATATAAATGAAAGAGAAAATTGGCCAATTAAAAGCTCGCTATCTGCGCTACAGCCCGCGCGAGCGTAATCTGTTTAAGCTGTGCGGCGCGGCGCTCTGCTGCGCCATTATCTGGTACGGGGTAATAGCGCCTCTAGATAATATTATTAAAAATGAGCAAAGCACGCTGCAGAAACAAAAGCAGACCCTGAACTGGATGCGTGAGGAAATTAATAAAAACCACCTTCAGGCCAAAGTATTAAAAACCAGTAACCCACGAAGCGTGGTGGAAGAGAGCGCCAAAGAGATCCACGTTGCGCTGAGCAATATTCAGCAGGACGGTCAATCTATGTCGTTTAATATCGAGCGGATAAACGTGTATGAACTGAAGAACTGGCTCAGAGAGGTGAACTTAACCTCCGGCGTGCGCCTGGAAAAAATGGATCTTACCCCGGTGGATCGCCTCAGCGACGTGAAGGCGCAGATTAAACTCTCGTGGACGAAAGCGGCATGAGCCCGCTGACGCTGCTTCAGGGCAGCCAGATGCCCGCCCTGTGCCTCCTGAGCGGCGCGCTTGGCGGCATTATCGGCAGCTTTCTTGGCGTGGTGGTCGAACGCATTCCTCCACTCATCAACGAAGAGGAGGGCGCCGGAAACCTGCTGTTTCCGGCATCCCACTGCCCCGCGTGTTTCCACGCGCTCTCCTGGTGGGAAAACATTCCTGTACTGAGCTGGTGCTGCCTGCGCGGACGCTGCCGTTGCTGCCAGACCGCGATCCCGCTGCGCCTGCTGTTGCTTGAGCTTTCCAGCGCCCTGTTTTTTGCCCTGACGGCGGCGTTCGCCCCGTCTGCGGCCGCGCTGATTTCGCTGTGGGTTCTCTGGTGCGGGCTGCTGCCGCTGGCGACGATAGACGCGAAGCACCTGCTGCTGCCGGATTGTCTGACGCAGCCTCTGCTGTGGGCGGGGCTGTTAAATCATGCGATTTTTCAGGCCCTACCGTTGTCGGATGCCCTGTACGGCGCGGCGGCGGGTTACCTGTCGCTGTGGCTGATCTACTGGGCGTTTCGCCTGACCACCGGTCGTGAGGGATTGGGCTACGGTGATTTTAAACTGCTGGCCGCGCTCGGGGCGTGGTGCGGCTGGCAGGCATTGCCTTCATTATTGCTGGCGGCAGCATTAAGCGGTATCGCATTGTATTTTCTTTTTTATAAAGCGGTTAAAGAAAATAGCGTTATTCCGTTTGGTCCCATGTTGTCACTGGCTGGTTTGGCTATTTTTATGCTTCAGACTCTGCAATTCACATTCTGATTTGCGCGGTCAAGTTTTTTCTGAAATTTTTTCGACAAGGGAATGACAGGATTTTTTTAAATTCTCGCAGTATTCTAATAAACATAAGCTGTAAGAATTATCGCTCATGTTTTTATAGGGAGGGTATTTTCGCGTACTACATGTTTTGTACAAATAAATATTATCCGCTGTTTTATTGAAATAGCTTATTCACGACTCGCCCATGTTATATGGAATACATGGTTATTTAAATTTTCACAAATAATGTTATCAGGAATTAATAATGAAATTTATGAAGCCTAAATATCTGGCACTCTTTGTTGCGGCTGTCTCCGGCACCGCGTTCGCCGCAGCGCCAGGTACGCCTTCAATCAGCAGTGGTAATGATAAGTTTGCCCTCGTTGAAATAGACCAGGCCGCGCAGGATTACGGCACGCTCGTCAAAGTGCACAACGATGGTGTGGACGTGAAAGTTGAGTGGAACGTCTGGAGCGGCGATGCGCCGACAACCGGTAAAGTTCTGCTCGACGGTCAGACCGTATGGTCTGGCGCAGCCGGTGCATCCGGTTCCGCGACCTTCAAGGTGAAAAAAGGTGGCCGCTATCAGGAGCAGGTTGAACTCTGTAACGCCAGCGGATGTTCCAAAAGCGCAAGCAAGCTGATTATCGTTGCGGATACCGACGGTAGCCACCTGCTGCCGCTGAATACCGCTCTGCAGGAAAATAACAAAACGTTCGCAAAACATACCGATAAAGTGGTTGGCGCTTACTTCCCTGAGTGGGGCGTCTACGGACGTAACTTCCCGGTTGATAAAATCCCGGCCTCTAACCTGAACCACATCCTGTACGGCTTCATCCCAGTCTGTGGCGGTGACGGCATTAACGACGGTCTGAAAACCGTTGAAAACGGCAACAGCTTCGCCGCGCTGCAGCGCGCGTGCGCTGGCCGCCAGGACTTCACCGTGGCGATCCACGACCCGTGGGCAGCGCTGCAGAAACCGCAGTCCGGCGTGTCTAACTGGGACGACCCGTACAAAGGTAACTTCGGCCAGCTGATGGCGCTGAAAAAAGCGCATCCAGACCTGAAAGTGCTGCCATCCATCGGCGGCTGGACCATGTCCGATCCGTTCTACAAAATGAACGATACCGCCATCCGCGCACGCTTTGTTGCCTCTGTTAAAGACTTCCTGAAAACCTGGAAATTCTTTGACGGCGTGGATATCGACTGGGAATTCCCGGGCGGCGGCGGCGTGAACGAAGCGCTGGGTAACGCTCAGCAGGATAAAACCACCTACACCGCGCTGATGCACGATCTGCGCACCATGCTGAACGAACTGTCAGCGGAAACCGGTCGCACCTATGAGCTGACCACGGCAATTGGTTCCGGTAAAGATAAGATTGAAGACGTGGACTACACCACCGTCCAGCAGTACCTCGACCATATCTTCCTCATGAGCTACGACTTCTACGGTGCATGGAGCAACACCGAGCTGGGTCACCAGGCGGCGCTGCATGCACCAGCATGGCGTCCGGAGACTAACTACACCACCTCTAACGGCGTTGACGCGCTGCTGGAGCAGGGCGTACAGCCAGGCAAGATCGTTGTGGGTGCGGGCATGTACGGCCGCGGCTGGACAGGTGTACACGGCTATACCGGCGATAATCCGTTCACCGGTACCGCAACGGGCGCGGTGAAAGGCACCTGGGAACCGGGCGTGGTTGACTATCGTCAGATTGTGAACGAGTACAAAGGCAAGCCAGGCTGGGAATACGGTTATGACGCGGATGCGGAAGCACCGTACGTCTTTAACAAATCCACCGGGGACCTGATCTCTTATGAAGATGCCCGTTCAACGACTGCGAAAGGTAAGTACGTGCTGGCGAAAAACCTGGGGGGTCTGTTCTCCTGGTCTATCGATTCCGATAACGGCGATATCCTGAACGCGATGAACGAAAGCCTGCTGGGTAGCTCAACGCCAGAGCCTGTTGTGACCAACCATGCGCCAGTTGCGGCTGCAGCGGATCAGTCCGTGACCGGTCCGGCAAGCGTTACCCTGGATGGTTCAGCGTCTACCGATCCTGATGGCGATGCAATCACCTACAAATGGACCCAGATCTCTGGTCCATCCGTCACGCTGACCAACAGCAACAAAGCGAAAGCGACCTTCTCCGTTGGCGCGGTCACCAGCAATCAGACGCTGGCATTCCGTCTGACCGTAACCGATACGAAAGGCCTGAGCAGCACCGCTGACGTTCAGGTTCTGAACAAAGCTCCGAAGGCAAACCAGACACCAGTGGTTAACCAGATGCAGGCTGTGACCCTGGAAGCAGGCCAGTCTTATACCCTGAACGTGCAGGCTGCAGATCCAGACGGTGATGCGCTGACATATACCTGGAGCATCCCATCCGATATGCACGCCACGGGTACCAATACCTCAAGCGTACAGATCGCTGCGCCAGAAGTGAGCTCAGAATCGACTTACACCCTGAGCGTGGTGGTGAGCGATGGTAAAACCAGCGTACAGTCTAACGTACAGGTTACCGTCACGCCGAAGGCAACGCCTGTGGTACCTGACGAAGACACCAATCCGGCTGACGAAGGGACTACTCCGTCAGACGAAGGGACGGCAACGGGCAGCTGCGATAACCCGGTTGATGCCAATGCCAGCAAATATGCGGCATGGGACTCCAGCAAAGTCTACAACAACGGCGATATGGTAAGCGCTGATAATCTGGTCTGGAAAGCGAAGTACTGGACTCAGGGCAACAAACCAGGCTTTGGTGCAGATGCATGGGAACTGGTCAGCCAGGTGAAAATGAACTGGCGTGCTGACACCGTCTACAACGGCGGCGACAAGACGACTTACCAGGGCTTCGAGTACCGCGCAAAATGGTGGACTCAGGGCGACAAACCAGGTAACAGCGATGTATGGATGAAAGAAGGCGCGTCAGCTGACTGCAAATAATCTTCTGAACCTGAAATTGTGGGTGTGATATCCGCCCACAATTACAGACCACACCCCGCTTCGGGTGTGGTCTGTAACCAAAATATTTAACAGGACGTGTTTGAGGAGAAATAAAACGTACCACCGCAGGTGAATAATGAAGCGATTACTGTTGCTGTTATTAATATTAAGCCAAAGCGCATTGGCGAATTGCTGGGATAAAGCAGCGCATTATTATCATGTTGACCCTTATTTACTTTATGCCATTGCGAATGTGGAATCAGGAATGAATCCCTACGCCGTCGGGACAAATCATGACGGGACGCATGACGTAGGATTAATGCAAATAAACAGCTCGCACTTCGCGGAGCTTGAACGACACGGTATCAGCGAACGTAGACTGATGACTGAACCTTGTACCTCCATTATGGTGGGCGCATCAATTCTGTCAGGCATGATTAACGTCTACGGATATAACTGGGAAGCCGTGGGCGCCTATAACGCCGGGATTAAAAAAGAAAATTATCCAAAGCGTATGGTGTATGCCCATAAAGTCTGGGCCAGGTATCAGCAATTAAAATCTGTTGCACGCGAAAGAAATGACTGGTGAGTTTTTTCTTTTTTGAAGCGTACCGCTAAGTAGGCTTCAGAAAGTGAAAAACAGCTGTGAGAAGTTTATTAATTAATGGATTAATAAATAAACTGGGATTTTATTTTAAACCATCGAATTAACAGGAATAACCGAAATGAATAAAAGGACATTACTGAGCGTGTTGATTGCGGGTGCATGCATTGCACCTGTTATGGCTCAGGCCACCATGTTGAAGGCAGAAAGCAGCGAGCCTTACACCATGAAAGCCAGCGATCTGGCGAAAAAGGAAAAAGAGCTGACTGATTTCCCCCTGATGCAGTCCGTGAAGGATACCATCCGCACGCTGGACAACGCTTCAGTTGAGCAGATTGAGCCAGGCCGCGCGTCCAACCCGGCTAACGTTAAACGCGTTGAAGGGATCCTGAAAGAGAGCGACTGGGAATACCTGTTCCCGCTGCGTGCGAAGGACTACAGCTACAGCAACTTCCTAAAAGCGGTGGGTAAATTCCCGGCGCTGTGCGACACCTACAAAGACGGCCGCGACAGCGATGCCATCTGCCGTAAAGCGCTGGCAACCATGTTTGCCCACTTTGCGCAGGAAACCGGCGGTCACGAAAGCTGGCGCCCGGAAGCCGAATGGCGTCAGGCGCTGGTCTACGTGCGCGAAATGGGCTGGAGCGAAGGCCAGAAGGGCGGCTATAACGGCGAATGTAATACCGACGTCTGGCAGGGTCAGACCTGGCCGTGCGGTAAAGACAAAGACGGCGATTTCCTGAGCTACTTCGGCCGCGGCGCGAAGCAGCTGTCCTACAACTATAACTACGGTCCGTTCTCCGAAGCGATGTACGGCGACGTTAAAGTTCTGCTGGAAAAACCAGAGCTGGTGGCGGACACCTGGCTGAACCTGGCGAGTGCGATCTTCTTCTTTGCCTACCCACAGCCGCCAAAACCAAGCATGCTGCAGGTTATCGACGGCACCTGGCAGCCGAACGATCGCGACAAGGCTAACGGCCTGGTCCCTGGCTTCGGCGTAACCACCCAGATCATCAACGGCGGCGTTGAGTGCGGTGGCCCGACGGAAATTGCGCAGTCCCAAAACCGCATCAAGTACTACAAAGAGTTCGCCAACTACCTGAAAGTGCCTGTACCGGCTGACGAAGTGCTGGGGTGTGCGAACATGAAGCAGTTCGACGAAGGCGGCGCGGGCGCACTGAAGATCTACTGGGAACAGGACTGGGGATGGAGCGCGGATACGCCTGACGGCAAAACCTACTCTTGCCAGCTGGTGGGCTACCAGACGCCATTCAGCGCGTTTAAAGACGGCGATTACACCAGGTGTGTACAGAAATTCTATAAAGTGAATATCGTGAATGACGATGGTTCAGCAACCACGCCGGATAAAATCCCTGTTACGCCGACGCCGGTGCCGGACGAAACTCCAACGCCAGTACCGGATGAAACGCCAGCAGCGGTAAACCATGCGCCAGTGGCGCAGATTGCGGGTCCAATCGGTGCCGTTGAAGCGGGTGCGCAGGTTTCTCTGAGCGCGGAAGGTTCTACCGACGAAGACGGTAACAAATTGACCTACACCTGGCGTTCCCAGGACGGCCAGACCGTTACCGGCGATGACAAAGCGGTTGTGACCTTTACCGCGCCAGAAGCGGCGACGGCTCAGCAGTACGAAGTGAGCCTGACCGTTAGTGATGGTGAGCTGAGCAACAGCACCACCTACCTGCTGAACGTGAAAGCGAAAGAAGCGGCTCCGTCTCAGGATGAGGGTACTTCCGGCGATTACGCAGCATGGAGCGCGAACAGCAAGTACAAGGCAGGCGATATCGTGAACAACCACGGTAAACTGTTCCAGTGCAAACCGTTCCCGTACAGCGGCTGGTGTAACAACGCCCCGGCATACTATGAACCAGGCGCAGGTCTGGCATGGTCTGAAGCCTGGACGGCTCTGTAAAAGCAAAACGGCAACCTTCGGGTTGCCGTTTTCGTGTTTTCTCCCTCTCCCTGTGGGAGAGGGCTGGGGTGAGGGCATCAGGCCGCACCTGACTGACTACCGATGCAACTTCCCATGATCCCGCAGCCACGCCGCCGTGCGTACAATCCCTTCATCCAGCGTCACAATCGGCTTATACCCCAGCTCATTCTCCGCGCGCGAAATATCCAGCGTGAAATCAAAATTAAGCTTTGATACCCCATAGTGGGTCAGCGCCGGCTCTTTGGCCGTTTTACTGCCAAAACGCTCCATGCTGCGGGCGATCATATCCAGCATCGGATAAGGCACCGAACGGATACGGCAGTTGATCTGCAGCTCGTCGATCAGGCGCTGCACAATACTGCGAAGCGTGCAGGGCTCGCCGTTGGTGATGTTGTAGGCGCGACCGGAAATCAGCTTATCGCAGTCCGGCTGGCTCGCCAGCCACATGGCGTGGACCGCATTTTCGTAATAGGTCATATCCACCATGGCATCGCCGCCGCGCGGCAGCAACACGCTGCCGTAGTGGTGCATCATCTGCGCCAGACGCGGAATAAACACTTTGTCGTGAGGCCCGAACAGGCTCTGCGGGCGCAGCACCGTAAAGCGGGTATGCGGGTTCGACTGCGCCAGCAGGTCAATCACCTCTTCGCTGGCCGCCTTGCTGCGGGCAAACTCACAGGCAAAACGGGCCGGACGGAAATCTTCCTGCACGTCACGATGGTGGTGATAGTCGAAATAGAGCGACGGAGACGAGATATGAATAAAGTTACGCACGCCCCAGGCGACAGCCCATTCGCCCAGACGGCGGGTTGCCCGCACGTTGGCGAGATCAAAGGCTTCCTGGGTACCCCACGGGGAGGTGAAACTGGAGCAGTGCCACAGCGTATCGATACCGGCGAGCATCACTTTTGCCTGAGAGGAAACCAGCTCCGTCAGGTCGGCATGGACGAACTCTGCGCCCATTTTTTGCAGCAGCTTCCCCATCGCTTCGTTGCGACCGGTAGCCCTGACGCTGATGCCCTTGTTGCGCAGAAATTCGACCGCATTTCGGCCTAAGCCGCTGGTCGCCCCGGTAACCAGTACCTTCATATCAATCCACTGTGTTGAAAAGAATTTCGTGCGCATTCTTTCGTGAATTACGGCGCTATGCAATGGGAAAGGTGAAAGAAAGAGAGTTTTATTTAGATCTTTTCCGTCTTTTGTTCTGCCAGTTGCGCAATCCGCTTTGCCATCCCGCGGAAGATAAACAGGTGCGCGGGGATCATGAACAACCAGTAGAACAGACCGGGCATCCCGTGCGGATGCCACCATGCGCGGACGTCCAGTTCACGACGATCGCCTTTGTCTTTCAGGGTAAAGCAAAGACGGCCCAGCCCGGGGGCTTTCATGCCGAACAGCAGCGCCAGCTGTTTTTCCGGTTCGACGATGATGACCTTCCAGCTGTCGACCGCATCGCCCACTTCAAGATACGGGCGAGCAGGGCGGCCTTTTGCCAGCCGGTGGCCCACCAGCAGATCCATCGCCCCGCGGGTTTGCCAGAGCAGGTTGCCGAAGAAATACCGCTCTTTGCCGCCAATCTGGTTCACCACCTCCCACAGCGCGGCCAGGCTGGCCGTGGTTTCCACCGTGCAGCCCGCCTGTTTCGGGTAATAACCGTACTCCGGCCGCCAGCGGGCAAACGCCTGGGCGTCGTAACCCCAGTCGCTGGAGTTCACCAGCTGCTCTTCTTCTTTGAGCGTGTTGCGCACGGCATCGTCAAAGCGGATCAATGCCTGGGGAATTAAGGCGCGAAGCGCGCGATCGTCTGCCAGCAGGTCGTGCTTCAGCCCCTGGATCAGCGCTTTGGCGGTCGTCGGGGGCACAGAAGTAATCACATTCAAAAACCACACTGAGATCCAGCGGGTCGGGAAGGGGATGGGGATCAGCCAGCGGCGGCGGCCGCTGACGCGCATAAAGTGTTCGAACTGCTCCTGGTAGCTCAGCACTTCCGGGCCGGCGGCCTCCAGCACGCGGTGCTGATCCGCCGGATGATCCAGCAAGGCCACCAGATAATGCAGGAGATTCTCCAGCGCAATCGGCGTGGTGCGCGAACGGACCCAGCGCGGCGGCGTGAGCACCGGCAGGTTGTAGACTATATCGCGCATCACTTCGAAGGCGGCGGACCCGGCGCCGACGATAATGCCGGCGCGCAGTTCGGTGACGGGAATGTTCGCACCGCGCAAGGTGTCAGCGGTCAGCTGGCGCGCGCGCAGATGGTCGGACTGCTCGTTTTCGGGAGCCTGCAGCGAGCTTAGGAAGATCACCTGCTTAACCGGCACTTGCAGCAGAGCATCACGGACGTTCATCGCCACCTGACGCTCGTGGGCGATAAAATCGCCGCCTTCACCCATGCTGTGGACCAGGTAGTAAAGCGTATCGACCCCGTCCAGCAGCGCTGGCAGCGCGACTGGCCAGTTGAGGTCGACGTTGTGGCAGGTCACGCCGGACAGGTTTTGCTTTTGCAGGCGCTCGGTGTTGCGTGCCGCTGCCAGCACCTGATGTCCCTGCTGGCTTAACGCCGTGGTCAGATGCTGACCGATATATCCGCTGGCGCCAAGCACCAGAATACGCTGCGGCACGTGATGCTCCTTAACGCTGTAAAAAGGCCTGCCAGTGTTTCGCCACGTCCGCCAGCTGTTCGCGGCTCACGTCGAGATGCATCACCAGACGCACAACGGGTGACGCGTTGATCAGTACGCCACGCGCTTTCATATATTCGCCAAGCGCAGCGGCGTGGTCATCGCCCACGCGAACGAACAGCATGTTGGTGTCGTGGCGCATCACGTCGGCGCCAATTTCTCGCAGCTGCGACGCCATCCACGCGGCGTTGTCGTGATCGTCCTTCAGACGCGTGACGTTATTCTTCAGCGCGTACAGACCCGCCGCCGCCAGGATGCCGGCCTGGCGCATGCCGCCGCCGGTCATCTTGCGCCAGCGGTTGGCGCGCTTGATGTAGTCCGCACTGCCGACCAGCAGGGAACCCACGGGCGTGCCCAGCCCTTTCGACAGGCAGATGGTGAACGAGTCACAGTATTGCGTAATCTCTTTCAGCTCGCAGCCGTACGCCACCACGGCGTTGAAGATGCGCGCGCCGTCCACGTGCAGCCCGAGCTTGCGCTCGCGGGTGAACTCCCACGCCGCTTTCAGGTATTCGCGCGGCAGGACTTTGCCGTTGTGGGTGTTTTCAAGGCTGAGCAGCCTGGTGCGGGCGAAGTGGATATCGTCGGCTTTGATTTTTGCGGCGACCTTGTCGAGAGGAAGCGAGCCGTCCGGCGCGGCGTCAATCGGCTGCGGCTGAATGCTGCCGAGCACCGCCGCGCCGCCTGCTTCATACAGGTAGTTATGCGCACCCTGGCCGACAATGTACTCTTCACCGCGCTCGCAGTGGCTGAGCAGCGCGACCAGGTTAGCCTGCGTGCCGGTGGGCAGGAACAGGGCCGCTTCCTTGCCGCTCAGTTCAGCCGCGTAGCGCTGCAGCTCGTTTACCGTCGGGTCATCGCCGTAGACGTCGTCCCCGACCGGGGCGGCCATCATCTCTTCGAGCATGGCGCGACTCGGGCGGGTAACGGTATCACTGCGTAAATCGATCATGGCATGTCCTTATTATTAAAAAGGCGATGCCAGATGTTTTACCTGAGCCAGTTGGTTTTTGCCAGTTCGATCACCTCATCGCCGCGCCCGCTGATGATGGCGCGCAGCATATACAGGCTAAAGCCTTTGGCCTGCTCAAGCTTGATCTGCGGCGGGATCGCCAGCTCCTCTTTGGCGACGACCACATCCACCAGCACCGGACCGTCGATGGAGAAGGCGCGCTGCAGGGCTTCATCCACCTCAGAGGCTTTCTCCACGCGAATACCGGTAATGCCGCAGGCCTCGGCGATGCGCGCGAAGTTGGTGTCGTGCAGCTCGGTGCCGTCCGTCAGATAGCCGCCGGCCTTCATCTCCATCGCCACAAAGCCCAGCACGCTGTTGTTAAAGACCACGATTTTGAGCGGCAGCTTCATTTGTACGACCGACAGGAAATCCCCCATCAGCATGCTGAACCCGCCGTCGCCGCACATTGCCACCACCTGACGCTCTGGCTCTGTCGCTTTTGCCCCCAGCGCCTGCGGCATGGCGTTGGCCATCGAGCCGTGGTTGAACGAGCCGAGCAGGCGGCGTTTGCCGTTCATCTTGAGATAGCGCGCCGCCCAGACGGTTGGCGTGCCCACGTCGCAGGTAAAGATGGCATCGTCGTCAGCAAAATGGCTGATCTGCTGGGCCAGGTACTGCGGGTGAATGGCTTTGTCGCTCGGTTTGGCGAGATCGTCCAGCCCCTTGCGGGCATCGCGATAGTCGCTCAACGCCTTATCGAGGAACTTGCGGTCCGTTTTTTCTTCCAGCAGCGGCAGCAGGGCGGCAAGGGTGGATTTGATGTCGCCCACCAGCGCCATATCGACCTTGCTGTGCGCCCCGATACTGGCCGGGTTGATATCAATCTGAATGATTTTGGCATCCGCCGGATAGAACGGACGATACGGGAACTGGGTGCCGAGCAGGATTAACGTGTCGGCGTTCATCATGGTGTGGAAACCGCTGGAAAAACCGATCAGCCCGGTCATGCCCACGTCATAGGGGTTGTCGTACTCGACGTGCTCTTTGCCGCGCAGGGCATGAACAATCGGGGATTTCAGCTTGCCGGCAAATTCAAGCAGCTCCTTGTGCGCGCCTGCACAGCCGCTGCCGCACATCAGGGCGATATTGCTGGAGTAGCGCAGCAGCTGAGCCAGCTTTTTCAGCTCTTCTTCGGCAGGCGTAACCACCGGCTGTGGCGCGTGGTACCAGTGCGTGCTGGCCCCATCAGGCGCAGCCTTGAGGGCCACGTCGCCCGGGATAACGACCACCGATACGCCGCGGTTCAGCACCGCCTTGCGCATGGCGATTGCCAGCACCTGCGGGATCTGCTCCGGGGATGAAACCAGCTCGCAGTAGTGGCTGCATTCACGGAACAGCTCCTGCGGATGCGTCTCCTGAAAATAGCCGCTGCCGATTTCGGAAGAGGGAATATGGGCGGCAATTGCCAGCACCGGCACGTGATTGCGGTGGCAGTCGAACAGACCGTTGATCAGATGCAGGTTGCCCGGCCCGCAGGACCCGGCGCAGACGGCCAGTTCACCCGTGAGCTGCGCTTCGGCACCGGCGGCAAAGGCGGCGACCTCTTCATGACGGGTGGGCATCCATTCAATGGTTTTCATCTTGTTGAGGCTGTCGCTCAGTCCGTTAAGGGAATCGCCGGTGACGCCCCAGATACGTTTTACGCCCGCCTGTTCGAGGGTCTTCGCTATGTATGCAGCCACGGTTTGTTTCATGGGTGTCCATCTCCTTTTTGTGATATCGCTTACAAGCTTAGAAGAAAGTCTCTTTCTTGCCCGGTTTTCCCCCTCATTAAAAGGTGGTTTTCAAAGGTCTTGCTTCGGCATAATCTGGCTGGACATTGGGTGAAAACAGGAATCATTTCAAATGGTTAAATCATTGTTAATTGCTGTTAATGAAAAGCTATCGTGCGACGATCTCGGCAAACTCTTGTTACGACTTGCCGTCGGCGGGCTGATGCTGTTTCACGGTTTGCACAAGCTATTCGGCGGCGTGGGGTTTATCAGCGGCATGCTGGTGGAAAAAGGCTTGCCGGGGTTTATCGCCTACGGCGTGCTGATTGGCGAAGTGGTGGCACCGATCCTGATTATTGTCGGCCTCTTTACGCGCCCGGCGGCGCTGGTGCTGGCCTTTACGATGATCGTGGCATGGCTGATGGTGGGCACGGGCAAAACCTTTGCGCTGGATGCCGTAGGGGCCTGGGCGATTGAAAGCCTGGTGTACTTCTTTATCGGCTCGCTGGCCGTCGCGTTTTTAGGGGCAGGGCGGTACGCGGTGGGGAAAGGTACCGCGTGGCGATAGGGTGGTTGCAGGTCGGGTAAACGCAGTGCCACCCGACAAAAAGCCCGGTGGCGCTGACGCTTACCGGGCCTACGATCGAACAATTAACGTTTATCGTTTATGCGAGGACCAGGTCCCCCTGCGGATGACATGAGCACGCCAGCACATAACCCTCGGCAATTTCCGCATCCGTCAGCGTCATGGTGCTGGTGACGGTGTAGTCACCGGAGACCACTTTCATCTTACAGCAACCGCACACGCCCGCACGGCAGGCTGCGACCACCGGCACCTTGTTGCTTTCCAGCGCCTCCAGCAGCGTGGTGCCCACGCGGCCAAAGAAGGTTTGCGCTGGCTGAAGTTTGGTGAACTTAATGCCGCTGGTTGCCGCTTCCGCTGCCGGCGTGAAGAACTGCTCTTTGAAGAAGCGGGTCACGCCGAGCGCTTTCACTTCCTCTTCCACGATAGCCATGTACGGCGCCGGGCCGCAGGTCATCACGGTACGGTTCGCGATATCCGGCACGCTTTGCAGCAGCTCGCGGCTCAGGCGCCCCGCGACAAAACCGTGCGTCGCGTTGTGTTCTGCCACCAGCGTCACCGGATAGTTGCGCCATTCATCGGCAAAAATCACGTCTTCCGGTGAACGCACGCTGAAGATCACCTGCACGTCGGCCTGAGGGCGATTTTTCGCCAGCCAGCGGCGCATCGACATAATCGGCGTCACGCCACAGCCCGCCGCCAGCAGCAGGAATTTATCGTCTGTTTTGTCGTCACAGGTGAACTCGCCCTGGGCGTCGGACAGCCAGATATAATCCCCGCGCTTCACGTCCCGGGTCAGCCACTGCGAGCCTGCGCCGTCATCAATACGGCGGACGGTGAGCGTGATGTACTCGCTCACGCCCGGCGTTGAGGAGATCGTGTAGGCGCGCAGGGTGTCCGCCGCGTTGCGAATGCTGACCAGCGCATACTGGCCTGCACGGTAGGGATAGTAGTCGTGGCACAGCAGTGACAGCGTCCACACATCCGGCGTCTCCTGATGGATGTGGTGAACCTGCATCCGCCACGGACATTGTGAGGTTGGCATGGTCATGAATAACTCCTTACGCGCTCAGCAGCTGCTTCATATCATCTTCAACGTTGGTCACGGAACGCAGGCCGAATTTCTCGTTCAGCACCGCCAGCAGGTCCGGCGTCAGGAAGCCCGGCGCCGTCGGGCCGGTCACGATGTTGGTTACGCCGAGAGAAAGCAGGGTCAGCAGGATGACAATCGCTTTCTGCTCAAACCATGAAAGCACCAGCGACAGCGGCAGATCGTTTACGCCGCAGCCCAGTTTTTCCGCCAGGGTAACGGCAAGAACGATCGCCGAGTAAGCATCGTTACACTGACCGGCATCCACCAGACGCGGCAGGCCTTCGATGTTGCCGAAGTCCAGCTTGTTGAAGCGGTATTTACCGCACGCAAGCGTCAGGATCAGGCAGTCTTCCGGCACGCGGGTGGCGAAATCGGTGAAGTAGTTACGCTCACCGCGCGCGCCGTCGCAGCCGCCAATCAGGAAGATGTGGCGCAGCTTTTCGCGGCTGACGAGGTCAATCAGCGAATCTGCGGCGCCGAGCAGGGTTTCACGACCGAAGCCCACGGTGATGAGGTGCGGGATCTCGCTGTACGGGAAGCCCGCCATCTGCTGCGCCTGCGCAATCACCGGGCCGAAATCGTCACCTTCGAGGTGGCTCACGCCCGGCCAGCCGACGATGCTGCGGGTCCAGATGCGGTCATCATACGCGCCGACGGTAGGGTCGATGATGCAGTTAGAGGTCATCACGATAGGGCCAGGGAAGCGGGCGAACTCGACCTGCTGATTCTGCCAGCCGCTGCCGTAGTTACCGATCAGATGCTTAAATTTACGCAGCTCCGGGTAACCGTGCGCCGGCAGCATTTCGCCGTGGGTATAAACGTTAACGCCGGTGCCTTCGGTTTGCTTCAGCAGGTTGTAGAGATCTTTCAGGTCATGACCGGAAATCAGGATGCACTTGCCTTCGGTCGCCTTGACGTTGACCTGGGTGGGCGTTGGGTGGCCGTAGGTGCTGGTTTCACCGGCATCCAGAATGCTCATCACGCGGAAGTTCATCTGGCCGATTTCCATTGAGCATTCCAGCAGCGCGTTCATATCGGCAGGCCAGGTACCCAGCCACGCCATGATGTTGTGGTACTGCGCGTAAATCTCATTGTCGTACTGACCCAGAACGTGCGCGTGCTCCATATACGCCGCAGCGCCCTTCAGGCCGTACAGGCACAGCAGGCGCAGGCCGAGAATGTTCTCGCCAATTGCCGCTTTGTCTTTGTTTGGGGTGAATTCTGCCGCCTGACGCTGCAGGTCGCCCAGATCGTCGCTCACCAGCTGGAGTTCTGACATCGGGTTGTCCACGCGGGCGCCGGCATCCGCCTTCAGGCACTGTGCCTTCAGCGCTTCACGCAGGGCGATAGCCTCGCGGGCATACCCGACGATGCGCGGGGAATCGAAGTTGACGTTAGTCAGCGTGGAAAAAAATGCGCGCGGGGCGAAGCTGTCAACGTAGTGGTCGACGATGCCGAACTCGCGGGCTTTGAATGCCCATGCGGAAAGGCCTTGCAGGGCAGCAATCAGCAGGTCCTGCAGGTCAGATGTTTCTGCGGTTTTGCCGCACATACCCTGTGCGTAAGAGCAGCCATTGCCTGCCGGAGTACGGATGGTTTGTTCACATTGCACACAAAACATAATCACACCTGTTAAAGTTATATTTAATATACATGTTTAAGGTTATGCTCGTGCCGGAACGGTGAAAAGGGCTTTCTGCCACAAAATAGAGGGAGATTGATTTAGCGCAATTTTGGCGGCAGGTTCGCTACCGCCAAAGCAGTATCAGGCTGAGAAGAAGGCCATCAGAACGGGAACCAGCAGGCTTAAAATAAAGCCGTGAACGATAGCGGCGGGCACCATCTCCAGCCCACCTGAACGCTGTAATACCGGCAGGGTAAAGTCCATCGACGTCGCGCCACACAGCCCCAACGCGGTAGAGCGGCTGCGGCGTACCAGACCCGGGATCAGCATGATGGCAATCAATTCGCGCGCAAGGTCATTGAAGAAAGCGGCGCTGCCAATGACCGGACCGAACGATTCGGTCAGAAGAATACCGGAGAGGGAGTACCAGCCAAAACCTGACGCCATGGCCAGGCCGGTTTTCAGCGGCAGGTCGAGAATAACGGCATTAATCACGCCTGCGACCATTGAACTGGCGACGACGACAATGGCGACTATCATTCCCCGGCGGTTGAGGACAATCTGTTTCAGCGTCATGCCATTATTTCGCAGCTGAATACCAATCAGGAACAGCAGGAAGATCAGGGTATATTCGCTGGCCTCCGTGGCGTGCTGTAAAAATGACCATCCGGTAAGGCCCAGCAGAAAACCGAGCAGCACGACGCCGCAGAGTTTTAATGATTCCAGCGCCATCGCAATACGGGAAGGGAGTTTTTCCTGTTGATGGTTATTTTTCCAGGGAATAGTGCGTTCCAGCCAGAACAGTGCGGCAATATTGCACAGCAAAATAACCACCACGGTGACGACGGAATAATGGAGGATGGAGAGTAAATTCGCGGACAGGTTATCCAGGAAGGCCAGGCTTATCCCCATAAAGAAAAGAATAACGTAGACAATCCAGCTCAGGAATCGATTAATAAGCCTTAATGCGGATTCACGATGCAGCGGAATAAGGTAGCCCACGATCAGGGGCAGCAGAATGATGAGGAGTCCTGAAAACATGAACAGCCGGTCCTTTTGAGTATCTGTTAAGCGCCAGAGACACTACCCAATAAAGGCTGTTCAGTAAAGCGGCAAAAAAAAGCCGGGTGGCGCTAACGCTTACCCGGCCTGTGTGTGCGGCCTGTTGCCCTCACCCCGGCCCTCTCCCGCAGGGAGAGGGAGGGAAAGATTAATCGCGTTTTTCCAGCAGGGTGCGATACAGCACGCCGCCCAGAATACCGCCGACGATTGGCATCACCCAGAACAGCCACAGCTGCTCCAGCGCCCAGCCGCCCTGGAAGATGGCGACTGCGGTACTGCGCGCCGGGTTAACGGAGGTGTTGGTGACCGGAATAGAAATCAGGTGGATGAGCGTCAATGCCAGACCAATGGCAATCGGCGCAAAACCGGCTGGCGCATGTTTGTCAGTTGCGCCGTGGATCACCAGCAGGAAGCCTGCGGTCAGCACAATTTCAATCACGATGGCAGACAGCATGGAATAGCCACCCGGAGAGTGCTCGCCGAAGCCGTTAGAGGCGAAACCACTGGCTGCCGCGTCGAAACCGGCTTTACCGCTGGCAATCACGTACAGAACGGCAGCGGCAATAATACCGCCAACCACCTGGGCGACGATATAACCGATTACCTCTTTCGCCGGGAAACGACCGCCTGCCCATAAACCTAACGTCACAGCCGGGTTAAAATGGCCGCCGGAAATATGACCCACGGCAAAGGCCATGGTTAAAACGGTTAAACCAAATGCCAGCGCGACGCCGACAAAACCAATGCCTAATTCCGGGAATGCTGCTGCCAGAACGGCGCTACCGCAGCCACCAAATACCAGCCAGAATGTACCAAAGCATTCTGCTGCTAATTTTCTAAACATAACCACCTCTAAATAATTTACCACACGCGTTCCTGCGTGTGGGTTATATCGTCAAAAAGGGATGACGACTCAAAGAGTCTCTATTTTAAAAAATAACAACACCCCTTCGCCACTTAAATAAATTAGATTGGTTTGATTTCAGGCAATGTGATGTCATTCCTTGTTCGAGCCGGCGGTAAATAGAGCATAGCTCATTTTTCAATGGGTGGATGTTGTACTGTCGTCACCACCATCCTCCCGCTATACTGCTGATAACTTGAAGGAAAAAGTGGTCATTTGTCGGGGGATTTATGCTTCTCGAACGTGTGGAAATAGTCGGGTTTCGCGGTATTAACCGTCTGTCGCTCCAGCTTGAGCAAAACAACGTCCTGATCGGCGAGAACGCGTGGGGTAAGTCCAGCCTGCTGGATGCATTGACGTTACTGCTTTCGCCCGAAGACGACCTGTATCATTTCGTTCGCGACGATTTCTGGTTCCCGCCCGGCGACGTCACGGGGCGCGAGAAGCATCTGCATATCATTCTGACGTTCCGGGAATCCGAGCCCGGCCGTCACCGCGTGCGCCGCTTCCGCCCGCTATCGCCCTGCTGGGTGCCATGCGATGATGGCTTTCACCGGATTTTCTATCGGCTGGAAGGGGAGATGGCGGAGAACGAAGGGGTGCTGACCCTGCGTGATTTTCTCGATGAGAAAGCCAACCCCATCCCGCTGGACAATATCGACGATCTGGCTCGCCACCTGATCCGCCTGACGCCGGTATTACGCCTGCGCGATGCGCGTTTTATGCGGCGCATTCGTAACGGTACCGTACCGAATATGCCTGAAGTGGAAGTGACGGCCCGCGAGCTGGATTTCCTGGCGCGAGAGCTGGTGTCGCGCCCGCAGAATCTGACCGATGGCCAAATCCGTCAGGGATTGTCCGCGATGGTACAGCTCCTGGAACACTATTTTTCCGAGCAGGGGACGTCGGCGTCACGCCATCGTCTGATGCGCCGACGTTCTCACGATGAGCAGCGAAGCTGGCGCTATCTGGACATCATTAACCGGATGATCGACCGGCCCGGCGGGCGTACGCACCGGGTGATTTTGCTGGGACTGTTTTCAACGCTTCTGCAGGCCAAAGGCACCGTTCGACTTGACCGGGACGCCCGACCGCTTCTGCTGGTGGAAGATCCCGAAACGCGCCTGCATCCCATCATGCTCTCCGTGGCATGGCATCTGCTGAATTTACTGCCGCTCCAGCGTATTACCACCACCAATTCCGGTGAGTTATTATCGCTGACGCCGGTAGAGCACGTCTGTCGTCTGGTGCGTGAATCTTCCCGCGTTTCCGCTTTCCGGCTGGGGCCCGGTGGTTTGAGCGCGGAAGACGGGCGGCGCATTGCGTTCCATATTCGCTTTAACCGGGCGTCGTCCCTTTTTGCCCGCTGCTGGCTGCTGGTGGAGGGGGAAACCGAAACCTGGGTCATCAACGAGCTGGCGCGCCAGTGCGGCCACCATTTTGATGCGGAAGGCATTAAGGTGATTGAATTCGCCCAGTCGGGATTAAAGCCGCTGATAAAATTTGCCCGCCGGATGGGGATCGAGTGGCACGTGCTGGTCGACGGCGATGAGGCGGGCAAAAAATATGCCTCGACCGTGCGTGGCCTGCTGAATAACGAGCGAGAAGAAGAGCGCGACCATTTAACCATGCTGCCCGCGATGGACATGGAGCACTTTATGTATCGTCAGGGGTTTGACGACGTTTTCCACCGAATTGCGATGGTGCCGGTCGATGTCCCGATGAACATGCGGCGCGTCATCGCCAAAGCCATTCATCGTTCTTCAAAACCGGATTTAGCCATTGAAGTGGCGACGGAAGCGGGAAGGCGGGGCGTGGAGGCGGTACCGACGCTGCTGCGCAAGATGTTCTCCCGCGTGCTGTGGCTGGCACGCGGGAAAGCGGATTAGCGTTGAGTTGCCTGAATCACCTGCTGAATCAGGCTATCCAGCAGCTCGTAGCGGCGGCGATATTCGGACCGCTTTTTGCTCGCAATCTCTTCCATGGGTTTACGCGGCATGGCAAGCGGCAGCATAAAGTTACCGTTATCCTGTTTTTCTCCCCCGATGGAGATCCAGAAACTGTCGTAATCGGCCAACAGTTTCCCCTCTTTTTTCTTGCGATAGCGCCAGCTGCGATAGATATGGGTGGCGTTACTGACGGCAACAATCTGCTCTACCGGGAAAGCGGTGCCGAGCGTCATGGCGGCTTCGACCAGCAGGCGTTTCGGGAACAGGCCATGACAGGCCTTCGTTGCGCCCTGGATCAGCTCATGAGGAACGTGCGCTTTTGCGCCCTGCAAACCGCCAATGAACAGCGTCGATTTTCCTTCGAACTGGCATAGCGTAAAGGTCATTTCCGCCAGCACCGTGTTTTGGCTGTCGCAGAAAACGAGGGTGGCTTCTCCCTCTTTATCCATAAATGCATCAGCGCACAGACGGATGGTAAATTGCTGCTCATCTTTTCCGGTTAAAGTCAGCAGAACCACGCCCTGCTTTGAAAGATAACCATTGATGAGCGTCGGCGGTAGCTGGCGGCTTATCGTCTGATAGTGCCAGGACAACGATTCCAGCGCACGCTGTCGATCCATATTCACCGTCAGCCACGGACGATGAAGGCGGCAGGGGAGACCAGGCTGAACCTGGAGCATTTGCATCAGGCGAGGATGCTTCGCCAGCTCGGACAATAGCCGGGCGGTGCTGAGCGGTGTCGTTAACGACCGTAGCATGAACTTGCGTCGATAGGCGGTTTTTTGCCACGCCAGCCCGGGAGCGATCTTGCCGAGAGCCAGGTTTTTGAAGAGCTGCCAGCCGGATGTAGGCTGCGGCAGGTTTGAAAAAGGTGTATCGACGATGGAAGACATGATAGATCCTGATCCTTTTGGAAGATCTTTATTTCATCAGGGGCAATATCAACGTCTCGTCAACAAATTATGGCGATTTCAGAGAACAGGGGTTTCGTTGAGTAGTCGTTTAGATAGAATCAACTTTTATCAATGCCAGAACATTTATTTGGAATATTTATGAACCTCAAGGGAAAACGCAGAACGCTGATTCTGCTGCTGGCGGTCGCGGTTTTAGCCGGTGGGTACTGGCTATGGCAAGTGCTTAATGCGCCTCTACCACAGTATCAGACATTAATTGTTCGCCCGGGCGAACTGCAGCAAAACGTGCTCGCGACGGGCAAGCTTGATGCCCTGCGCAAGGTTGACGTTGGCGCCCAGGTGAGCGGCCAGCTGAAAACGCTGTCGGTCGAGATTGGCGACAAGGTGAAAAAAGGCCAGCTGCTTGGCGTTATCGATCCTGAACAGGCTGAGAACCAGATTAGGGAAGTGGAAGCCACGCTGATGGAGCTGCGCGCGCAGCGTGCGCAGGCGCAGGCAGAGCGTAATCTTGCCCAGGTCACGCTGACCCGCCAGCAGGCGCTGGCGAAAACCCAGGCCATTTCGAAACAAGATTTGGATACGGCCACCACTGAGCTGGCGGTAAAACAGGCGCAGATTGGCACTATCGACGCGCAAATCAAACGCAATCAGGCCTCGCTGGATACGGCGAAAACCAACCTCGACTACACCAAAATCGTCGCACCGATGGCCGGTGAGGTCACCCAGATCACCACGCTGCAGGGCCAGACGGTGATTGCCGCCCAGCAGGCGCCAAACATCCTGACGCTGGCGGACATGAGCACCATGCTGGTCAAGGCCCAGGTCTCAGAAGCGGACGTTATCCATCTTAAACCGGGGCAAAATGCCTGGTTTACGGTGCTGGGCGACCCGCAGACGCGCTACGAAGGCGTGCTGAAAGACATCCTGCCAACGCCGGAAAAGGTTAACGACGCCATCTTCTACTATGCCCGTTTTGAAGTGCCGAACCCGCAGGGCGTGCTGCGTCTGGATATGACCGCCCAGGTGCATATCCAGTTGACCGGCGTGAAGAACGTGCTGACCATTCCGCTCTCTGCGCTGGGTGAATCCGCCGGGGAGAGCCGTTATAAAGTGAAAGTGCTGCGCAACGGGGAAACGCGCGAGCGTGAAGTGGTGATTGGCGCGCGCAACGACACCGATGTGGTGGTAGTGAAAGGGCTGGACGAGGGCGAGGAGGTTGTCACCAGCGAAAGCCTGCCCGGAGCCGCTAAATGACGGCGCTGCTTGAACTGAACGACATTCGTCGCAGCTATCCCTCCGGCGATGGCCCGGTGGAAGTGCTGAAAGGCATCTCCCTGCGCGTGGAAGCCGGCGAGATGGTGGCGATTGTCGGGGCGTCGGGTTCCGGTAAATCGACGCTGATGAACATTCTCGGGTGCCTGGATAAACCGACCAGCGGTTCCTATCGCGTGGCCGGCACGGACGTCTCCACCCTGGACGGCGACGCGCTGGCAAAGCTGCGTCGCGAACACTTTGGCTTTATCTTCCAGCGTTACCATCTGCTCTCTCACCTCAATGCGGCGCAGAACGTTGAGGTGCCTGCGGTGTATGCCGGCGTCGAGCGGAAAAAACGCCTCGAGCGCGCGCAGATGCTGCTGACGCGCCTGGGTCTGGCGGAGCGGGTGGAGTATCAGCCCTCGCAGCTTTCCGGCGGACAGCAGCAGCGCGTGAGTATTGCCCGCGCCCTGATGAACGGCGGGCAGGTGATCCTCGCGGATGAGCCAACCGGCGCGCTCGACAGCCATTCCGGAGAGGAGGTGATGGCGATCCTGCATCAGCTGCGCGATCAGGGGCACACGGTCATCATCGTTACCCACGACCCGCAGGTCGCGGCGCAGGCGGAGCGGATCGTTGAGATCCACGACGGTGAGCTGGTCAGTAACCCGCCGCCACGCCACGCCAGGGCAGCTGCGCCGAAAGAAGCGCTACCGGCATCAACCGGCTGGGGGCAGTTCTCCAGCGGCTTTCGTGAGGCGCTGACCATGGCCTGGCTGGCAATGGCGGCCAACAAAATGCGCACCCTGCTGACGATGCTCGGCATCATTATCGGTATCGCCTCGGTGGTGTCGATTGTGGTGGTGGGCGACGCGGCCAAGCAGTTAGTACTGGCAGATATCCGTGCCATCGGCACCAATACTATTGACGTCTATCCCGGCAAAGACTTTGGCGACGACGAACCGCAGTATCAGCAGGCGCTGAAATATGACGATCTGGCGGCGATTCAGAAGCAGCCGTGGGTGAACTCCGCTACGCCTGCCGTTTCGCAAAACCTGCGGCTGCGCGTGGGCAATGTTGACGTTGCCGCCAGCGCTAACGGCGTCAGCGGGGACTACTTCAAGGTCTACGGTATGACCTTCAGCGAAGGGGCCACCTTTAACGCTGAGCAGCTGGCGGGCAGGGCGCAGGTGGTGGTGCTGGACGCTAACTCGCGCAGGCAGCTCTTCCCCAATAAAGCGAATGTGGTGGGGGAAGTGATCCTGGTCGGCAACATGCCTGCCACGGTCATTGGCGTGGCGGAAGAGAAACAGTCAATGTTTGGCAGCAGCAAGATCCTGCGCGTCTGGCTGCCGTATACCACCATCTCGGGGCGGATTATGGGGCAGTCCTGGCTTAACTCCATCACCGTGCGCGTGAAGGAGGGCTACGACAGCGCGCTGGCCGAGCAGCAGCTTGAGCGGCTGTTAACCCTGCGCCACGGGAAGAAAGATTTCTTCACCTGGAATATGGACGGCCTCTTGAAAACGGCGGAAAAGACCACACGTACTCTTCAGCTGTTCCTCACGCTGGTGGCGGTCATTTCGCTGGTCGTTGGCGGCATCGGGGTGATGAATATCATGCTGGTGTCGGTGACCGAACGCACCCGAGAGATTGGCATCCGCATGGCGGTCGGGGCCAGAGCCAGCGATGTCCTGCAGCAGTTTTTGATTGAAGCGGTGCTGGTGTGTCTGGTGGGGGGCGCGATGGGTATTGCGCTCTCAATGATGATCGCGTTTGCGCTCCAGCTCTTTTTACCCGGCTGGGAAATTGGCTTCTCGCCGGTTGCCATTATTACCGCTTTTTTGTGTTCAACCTTTACCGGCATTTTGTTTGGCTGGTTGCCCGCCCGCAATGCGGCGCGGCTGGATCCGGTGGATGCGCTGGCTCGCGAATAGGCTGAAAATAAAAATGCCAGCCGATCGGGCTGGCATTTTGACTGCGGGATGTACACAATAAAACAGAGAGCTATGCAACCGTCTCTGCTTCGATGGGTACGATGAGGCTTGCATGATTGCCTTTAGGTCCCTGGTGTACATCGAACCGGACGGACTGCCCGGCTTTGAGCGTTCTGTAACCATCCATCTGAATGGTGGAATAGTGAGCGAAGATATCCTCGCCGCCGCCTTCGGGGCAGATGAAGCCAAACCCTTTGGCGTTGTTGAACCACTTAACAGTACCCATTTCCATGCTTCGACATCCTTCGTAAATCTTATAAGTTAAGATGGAATGAACCGGTGGTGGAGTGGGGGCTGTTCAAAACCTCGCCATCTCACGCTTGTACAATTTAGAGAAACGAAAGAAGTCGTCAAGCGTTTGGCGCTGGAGATGGGACAATAATCAACCAAAGTTTGAAGCAGTTAACGCTATTGCAACAGTTTGTGACAGACATCGCGGATGACAGTAATAGATGATTGTTATCTAACATCTGAGGTAGATTCAAAGTGGTTATGCAAAATGGGTAAGACCAACGACTGGCTGGATTTTGACCAGCTGGCGGAAGAGAAAGTGCGTGACGCGCTAAAACCGCCATCTATGTATAAAGTTATGTTAATGAACGATGATTACACGCCGATGGAATTTGTTATTGACGTGCTACAAAAGTTCTTTTCTTATGATGTAGAACGTGCAACGCAACTGATGCTTACCGTTCATTATCGTGGCAAAGCTATCTGCGGCATCTTCACAGCCGAAGTGGCGGAAACCAAAGTGGCGATGGTGAACGACTATGCGAGGGAGAACGAGCATCCGTTGCTGTGTACGCTGGAAAAGGCCTGATAAGGCATAAAATTGGGGGAGGTGCCTATGCTCAATCAAGAACTGGAACTCAGTTTAAACATGGCTTTCGCCAGAGCGCGTGAGCACCGACATGAGTTTATGACCGTCGAGCACCTGCTGCTCGCACTGCTTAGCAACCCATCTGCCCGCGAAGCGCTGGAAGCCTGCTCCGTGGATCTGGTGGCGCTACGTCAGGAACTCGAAGCCTTCATCGAACAAACCACACCGGTGCTGCCAGCCAGTGAAGAGGAGCGCGACACGCAGCCGACGCTCAGCTTCCAGCGCGTGCTGCAGCGCGCGGTTTTCCACGTCCAGTCTTCCGGACGTAGCGAAGTGACTGGCGCAAACGTCTTAGTCGCCATCTTCAGCGAGCAGGAGTCACAGGCTGCCTACCTGCTGCGCAAACACGAAGTCAGCCGACTCGACGTGGTTAACTTTATTTCTCACGGAACGCGTAAAGACGAGCCTAACCAGGCATCGGATTCCAGCAATCAGGTCAATAACAATGAAGAGCAAGCAGGCGGGGAGGATCGTATGGAAAACTTCACCACCAACCTTAACCAGCTTGCTCGCGTTGGCGGTATCGATCCGCTGATTGGTCGCGATAAAGAGCTGGAGCGCGCGATCCAGGTGCTGTGCCGTCGCCGCAAGAACAACCCGCTGCTGGTGGGGGAATCTGGCGTAGGTAAAACCGCGATTGCCGAAGGGCTTGCCTGGCGCATTGTGCAGGGCGACGTGCCGGAAGTGATTGCCGATTGCACCATCTATTCGCTGGATATCGGCTCGCTGCTGGCGGGCACCAAATACCGCGGAGATTTTGAAAAACGCTTCAAGGCGCTGTTAAAGCAGCTGGAGCAAGATACCAACAGCATCCTGTTTATCGATGAAATCCACACCATCATCGGCGCAGGTGCGGCCTCCGGTGGCCAGGTGGATGCCGCGAACCTGATTAAACCGCTGCTCTCCAGCGGCAAGATCCGCGTGATTGGCTCCACGACCTACCAGGAGTTCAGCAACATCTTTGAGAAAGACCGCGCGCTGGCGCGCCGCTTCCAGAAAATCGATGTGACCGAACCGTCCGTCGAGGAAACGGTGCAGATCATCAACGGCCTGAAGCCGAAGTACGAAGCGCACCACGACGTGCGTTATACCGCGAAAGCGGTGCGTGCGGCGGTGGAGCTGGCGGTGAAATACATCAACGACCGTCATCTGCCGGATAAGGCGATTGACGTGATTGATGAGGCCGGGGCGCGTGCTCGCCTGATGCCGGCGAGCAAGCGTAAGAAAACCGTTAACGTGGCGGATATTGAGTCCGTGGTGGCCCGCATTGCGCGTATCCCTGAGAAGAGCGTTTCTCAGAGCGATCGTGACACGCTGCGCACCCTCGGCAACCGCCTGAAAATGCTGGTCTTTGGGCAGGATAAAGCCATTGAGGCCTTAACCGAAGCGATCAAGATGGCCCGTGCCGGACTGGGGCATGACCACAAGCCTGTCGGTTCCTTCCTGTTCGCCGGCCCGACCGGTGTGGGTAAAACCGAGGTAACGGTTCAGCTTTCCAAAGCGCTGGGTATTGAGCTTCTGCGCTTTGATATGTCCGAGTATATGGAGCGTCACACCGTCAGCCGTTTGATTGGTGCGCCTCCGGGATACGTGGGCTTTGACCAGGGCGGTCTGCTCACCGACGCGGTGATCAAGCATCCACACGCGGTACTGCTGCTCGATGAAATCGAGAAAGCGCACCCGGACGTGTTCAACATCCTGCTGCAGGTGATGGACAACGGGACGCTGACCGACAACAACGGGCGCAAGGCGGACTTCCGCAACGTGGTGCTGGTGATGACCACCAATGCCGGGGTGCGTGAAACCGAGCGTAAATCTATCGGCCTGATCCACCAGGATAACAGCACCGATGCGATGGAAGAGATCAAGAAGATCTTCACGCCGGAGTTCCGTAACCGTCTGGACAACATTATCTGGTTCGATCACCTGTCTACCGAGGTGATCCATCAGGTGGTGGATAAGTTCATCGTCGAGCTGCAGGTTCAGCTGGATCAGAAAGGCGTGTCGCTGGAAGTGAGCCAGGAGGCCCGCAACTGGCTGGCCGAGAAAGGCTACGACCGTGCGATGGGTGCCCGTCCGATGGCGCGCGTGATTCAGGACAACCTGAAGAAACCGCTGGCGAACGAGCTGCTGTTTGGCTCGCTGGTGGACGGCGGCCAGGTGACCGTGGCGCTGGACCAGGCGAAGAACGAACTGACGTACGATTTCCAGAGCGCGGCGAAGCACAAGCCGGAAGCGGCTCACTGATGTAACTTAAATAAAAAGCCGGGTTATTTAACCCGGCTTTTTTGTGCCTGTTTTCTCCCTCTCCTCGTGGGCGAGGGTCAGGGTGAGGGCGTCAGGCCGCACTAAAATACATCTTTCCGCACGGCCACATTAAAGCCACAAATAAAAAAGGCCGGGATTATCCCGACCTTTTAAATATTCATCTGCCATTACAGGCGAAAACAATTAGCGACTACGGAAGACAATGCGGCCTTTGCTCAGGTCGTACGGGGTCAGTTCAACAGTCACTTTGTCGCCCGTCAAAATGCGGATGTAGTTTTTGCGCATTTTACCGGAGATGTGCGCAGTTACCACGTGACCGTTTTCCAGCTCTACGCGAAACATGGTATTAGGCAACGTATCAAGTACGGTACCCTGCATTTCAATATTGTCTTCTTTGGCCATCTAATCCTCTGGGGTATCACTACCAAGTTTTGAACCGGCAAGATAATGCCGAAATTCATCAATTAAGTAAAGAATTGCGCGATTAAAACGCAGCAAAACAGTTTCGGCGCATTGCCCAAGCGTCACGGTACAACCGAACAGGAAGCGCATTCGTAAAGGGGAGACAACAGGATAAACGTCAGGACGTTATCTGAAGCGAGGGTCCCAAACGGCGGCGGGGCAACAGGCAGAAGCTACTCTGCGGCATAATTATAACACCCTCAAAAAAAATATGCGGAAAACATTTAGGCATTGGGCATAAAGAGCGTTCTCGGTATCCAGAAGTCGCGCGGGAGCTTCTCCTGACGGCTGGCGTCCAGATGCTCGATGTACTGACGACGCGGGATTTCAACAGCCCCCAGAGAGGCCGTATGCTCGTTGAGCACCTGGCAATCGATCAGGCGTCCGCCGCGTTGGGCAAACGCCTGGCAGAAGACCATCAGCGCGGTTTTCGATGCGTTAACCGCGCGCGAGAACATCGACTCGCCACAAAACAGCGTCCCTTGCGCCACGCCGTACATGCCGCCGACGAGTGCGCCACCTTCCCATACTTCGATGGAGTGGGCGTAGCCAAGCTCATGGAGCTGATGGTAAGCGGTAATGATATCGCGGGTTATCCATGTCCCTTCATAGCGGTCTTCGGCACAGCCTTCAATCACCTGACCAAAGGCGTGGTTGAGGGTGACGCGGTAGGGGGATTTCGTATGGAAACGCTTCATGCTGCGGCTCAGATGAAACTGCTCTGGCCACAGCACGGCACGCGGATCGGGAGACCACCATAAAATCGGGTCGCCGGGGGAAAACCAGGGAAAGATACCGCGCTGGTAAGCCATCAATAGCCGCGCAGGACTGAGGTCACCGCCAAGTGCCAGCAGCCCATTGGGCTCACGCAGCGCCCCTTCTGGAGAAGGGAACGCGATGTTATGACGAGAAAGCTGGACCAGGCGCATGACAGCAGAACTCCAGTACGCGAGTGAGGACGCTACAAATATAGTCTACAGACGCTGTTTAAACTGGTAGTAGCGACCCTGTTTCGCCAACAGTTCTGTGTGACTACCTTGCTCAATAATGTGTCCGTTGTCCATCACAATTATCCGATCAAAACTCGCCAGCTCGCGCAGGCGGTGCGTGACCATCAGCACTGTTTTACCGCTCATCACATTTGCCAGCAAATCAAGGATTTGGCTCTCGGTGGTGGCGTCCAGTCCTTCAGTAGGTTCGTCGAGCAGCATAAGCGGGGCATCATGCAGCAGCGCCCGCGCAATCGCCAGACGACGCAGTTCCCCACCGGAGAGTTGACGGCCTCCTTCACCCAGCCAGCTGTTTAACCCATCGTCCTCCAGCAGCTTATGCAGGCCGACCTGTTCCAGCATGGCGCGAAGCGCATCATCAGAGGCTTCCGGCGCTGCCAGCAGCAGGTTATCGCGCAGGGTAGCGCTAAACAGATGCACGCGCTGCGGAACGACGCTGACGGTCTTGCGCAGTGCCTGCTCGCTGAAATCTGTCAGCAACGTATTATTGAAACGAATCTGGCCGCGCTGCGGATCCCAGGCGCGCGTCAGCAGCTGTAACAGCGTCGATTTACCGCAGCCGGTACGCCCGAGGATCGCAATCCGCTCCCCTGCGTTTACGGAGAGGGTGATGCCGTCCAGCGCGTTCTGGGCCTGCTTGTCGTAGGCAAAGGTGACATCATTAAGCGCGAGCGCAACCTGCTCTGGCACCTCTGTCTGACTGGCGCTGAATGTGACTTCAGGTTCCTGCTCGGCAATCTGAGTGATGCGCAGGGCAGAGGCGATGACCTGCCCCAGGTGCTGGAAGGCGCCCGTCACAGGTGCCAGCGCTTCAAACGCGGCGAGTGCACAAAAAACGAAGAGAGCAATCAGGGGGCCAGGCTGGGTATTACCCCCGACATTACCGGAAGCCAGCCACAGCATGGCAATTACGGCCATGCCGCCGATGAGCATCATCAGTGCCTGGGAAAAGGCCGTCAGCTCCGACTGGCGGCGCTGAGCTTCATGCCAGTTCAGCTCGGTACTTTCCATGCGCGCGCGGTAGCGCTTGCTGGCACCAAAAATGGTCAGCTCGGCCTGACCCTGAAGCCAGGAGGTTAGCTGCTGGCGGTAATCCCCGCGCAGACGCGTCAGGTTTTCGCCGGTGGATTTGCCGGCGCGGTAGAACAGCGGCGGAAGAATGATGAGCGTCAACAGCATGATCCCGCCCAGCGTGAGCGCAACGGAAACATCCAGCACGGACAGTCCCAGCGTGACCACCACAATCACCACAAACGCGCCCACTATCGGAGAGATCACGCGCAGGTAAAGGTGATCCAGCGTATCGACGTCTGCAACGACGCGGTTAAGTAACTCACCCTGGCGAAAACGCGCCAGTCCGGCAGGGGAGAGGGGCAGCAGTTTGCTGAAGGTGTAAATGCGCAGGTGCTGCAGCACGCGGAAAGTGGCGTCGTGGCTGACCAGTCGCTCGAAATAGCGCCCGGCAGTACGGGTGATGGCCGTTCCGCGAACGCCTGCAGCCGGGAGCATATAGTTGAAGCTGTATAACCCAGCGAACCCAGCAACGGCAGAGGCCGACAGGAACCAGCCAGAAAGCGTGAGCAGGCCAATGCTGGCGAGCAGCGTCACAATCGCCAGCACAATTCCCAGCGTCAGCATCCACTTGTGGCGTTTATAGAGCGCAAGATAGGGCAGCAGAGCGCGCATCAGATGTCCTCCTGACGGTTAGCCAGCAGGGTGGCAAACGGCCCCTGCGCGGCAACAAGAGAGGCGTAATCGCCTTGCTCGACGATACGGCCATTTTCCATGACCCAAATCTGATCCCAGTCGGTAATGCCCTCAAGCTGGTGGGTGACCATCAGGGTCGTTTGCTGCAGGGAGGCGGCATTCAGGGCCTCCATTACGCGCTGCTCGCTGTGTGCGTCCAGGCTGGCTGCGGGCTCATCCAGCAGCATCAGCTGGCATGGGTTCAGCAGCGCGCGGGCAACGGCCACACGCTGCGCCTGTCCGACCGACAGCCCGGCGGACTGGTCGCCGACGACGGTATCCACCCCATGCGGAAGCAGCGGCAGAAACTCGCTGACCCAGGCGCGGTCGAGAACCGATTGCAGTTCATCTTCACGCGCATCCGGGCGTGCCAGGAGCACGTTCTCGCGCAGCGTAGAAGCCGGTAGCTGCGGGTTTTGTCCTACCCAGCTGAGCTGTTTACGCCAGGCATCAGGATCGAGGTTGCGCAGTTCGGTTTTGTTTATCCGCAGTGAGCCGGTGTAGGCCATAAAACCGGATAGCGCATTCAGCAGCGAGCTTTTCCCTGAACCGCTGATGCCGACGAGCACCACGCGCTTTCTGGCTGGCAGGGTAAAGTTCAGCGGGCCTGCCAGCACCTTACCTTCAGGCGAGAGGATGCAAAAATCACTCGCCTCAAGAGTCACAGGCTCTTTAGCATTCAGCGTCACGTCGCCCCGCTCAGGGTGCGCCAGCGGCGTTTCCAGGAAGGTTTTCAGACTGTCGGCTGCGCCAACCGCCTGCGCTTTGGCGTGATAGAAGGTCCCCAGATCGCGAAGCGGCTGAAAAAACTCCGGAGCCAGAATCAGCGCCAGGAAACCGGCGGAAAGGGTTACCGCGGTGCCGTAATGGCCAAAATCGAGCGCGCCGAGATAGGAGAAGCCGAAGTAGACCGCCACAAGGGCAATCGACAGCGAGGTAAAGAATTCCAGTACGCCTGAGGACAAGAAGGCGAGGCGTAACACTTCCATGGTGCGCTGGCGGAAGTCCTGGGATGCCTGGCGAATGTTTTCGGTTTCCGCTTCACCGCGGCCAAAAATGCGTAACGTCTCCATGCCGCGCAGACGGTCAAGGAAATGGCCGCTTAAGCGACCCAGTGCCAGGAAGTTACGGCGGTTGGCATCCGCTGCCCCCATTCCGACCAGCGCCATAAATAGCGGGATCAGCGGGGCGGTGCCCATCAGAATCAGCGCAGCCATCCAGTTCACCGGGAAGATGGCAATCACAATCAGCAGCGGAACAAAGACGGCAAGGGCCATCTGCGGCAGATAGCGCGCATAGTAGTCGTGCATATCGTCAATCTGCTCAAGGATCAGCGTCGCCCAGCTTCCGGCCGGTTTTCCCTGGATCCACGCGGGCCCGGCTTCCTGAAGCCTGTCGAGCACCTGACGGCGGATCTCGTAGCGGATATGCTGTCCGGCGTGGAAACCGACACGCTCACGCAGCCACACCACCCAGGCGCGCAGGATAAAAATCAGGATCAGGACAATAAAGGGCAGCAGGAGTGCCTCGCGTGGGATGTTCTCCATGATCATGTGATTAAGAATGCGGGCCAGCAGCCATGCCTGGGCAACAATCAACAGACCGCTAACGAATCCCAGGAGACGGGAAATCGTAAGCCAGCGGCGGGAAATAACGCTTTGCTGTTTCAGCCAGCGTGTTAACTCTTGTTGACGGGTTTTTTCCATTGCGTACTTTGCAGGTGACGTTATTAGAAGTTGGGCAGCGCAATGTTACAACGGGGAGACAATAAAGGCGACTTATCGCCGCCTTTATTTACGTTTGTTACTGACTTGTAAAGATTATTTACCTTGTTCAGCCAGTCTATCGAGGTAGCGTTCAGCGTCCAGCGCGGCCATACAGCCGGTGCCCGCAGAGGTAATCGCCTGACGATAAATGTGGTCCATTACGTCGCCGGCCGCGAACACGCCCGGGATGCTGGTTTGGGTCGCGTTACCGTGAATGCCGGACTGCACTTTAATGTAGCCGTTTTCCAGCTCCAGCTGACCGTCGAAGATGGCGGTGTTCGGGCTGTGACCGATTGCCACAAACAGGCCCGCCACTTCCAGCGTTTCTACGTTGTCGCTGTTTTGAGTATCACGGATACGCAGACCGGCAACGCCCATCTGATCGCCCGTGACTTCTTCGAGGGTACGGTTGGTGTGCAGCACGATGTTGCCGCTTGCCACTTTATCCATCAGGCGTTTGATCAGGATCTTCTCCGCGCGGAAAGTGTCGCGACGGTGGATCAAATGCACTTCTGAGGCAATGTTCGCCAGGTACAGCGCTTCTTCGACTGCGGTGTTGCCGCCGCCGATGACCGCGACCTTCTGATTGCGGTAAAAGAAACCGTCACAGGTTGCGCAGGCAGAGACGCCGCGGCCTTTGAACGCTTCTTCGGATGGCAGACCGAGGTAACGCGCAGAGGCACCGGTGGCGACGATCAGCGCGTCACAGGTGTATTCGCCGCTATCACCCGTCAGGCGGAACGGACGGTTCTGCAGATCGACCTTGTTAATGTGGTCGAACAGAATTTCGGTTTCGAATTTGGCGGCATGCTCGTGCATACGTTCCATCAGCAGCGGCCCGGTCAGGTCGTTCGGATCGCCTGGCCAGTTTTCCACTTCGGTGGTGGTGGTCAGCTGACCGCCTTTTTCCATGCCGGTGATGAGTACCGGTTGCAGATTAGCGCGTGCAGCATAGACCGCTGCGGTATATCCCGCAGGTCCAGAACCAAGGATTAGCAGCTTACTGTGTTTGGCCGTGCCCATGAGATCCCCATTGTTGTTGGCAGACATTTGGCTGGATTGTAGGGAATTTGTTGTCGTAAAAAAAGAGCGCAGCAATTTTGTTATCAATCCGTGTAATAGCCACTGACGATGAATGACGCGCGATAACATCAGTCTTTCGCCTGAAAATCGGTCGTTTGTAAGGCAATAAAATGAGGATTAATACCCTGCCGTAATGAATATCCGGCATGTTGTACTAAAAAACGATGTTTTGCTTTGACAATCCCCTGCGCTTTTGCGAAAACATTCAAGGAAGAAAAAAAACCGCGTTAACCGTATGCCGCATAGGCATGCACGTAAATGCCATTTTTACCGGGTCAGTGAAATCTACGCATGGCGTGGACAGACGCCATGCGTGATGTCGGTGACTGCCTTCGGGCAACGGTCTTCTTACCAACAGAACCCGAATCCGCATCGCGTCTAATACAAAACCAGGCGATGTGATGACTAACGGGTACAGGCTCTGAACAGTGATGTGCACAGGGTCCAGGCAGGAGTAGGGAAGGAATACAGAGAGACAATAATAATGGTAGATAGCAAGAAGCGCCCTGGCAAAGATCTCGACCGTATCGATCGTAACATTCTTAATGAATTGCAAAAGGATGGGCGTATTTCCAACGTCGAGCTTTCAAAACGTGTGGGACTTTCCCCGACGCCGTGCCTTGAGCGTGTGCGCCGACTGGAAAGACAGGGTTTTATTCAGGGCTATACGGCTCTGCTGAACCCGCATTATCTGGATGCCTCACTTCTGGTATTTGTTGAGATTACTCTGAATCGTGGTGCGCCGGATGTGTTTGAGCAATTTAACGCCGCTGTACAAAAACTTGAAGAAATTCAAGAGTGTCACCTGGTTTCCGGTGATTTCGACTACCTGTTGAAAACCCGTGTGCCTGATATGTCCGCCTACCGTAAGCTGCTGGGGGAAACCCTGCTGCGTCTGCCAGGCGTGAACGACACCCGTACATATGTGGTGATGGAAGAGGTCAAACAGAGCAATCGTCTGGTTATTAAGACGCGCTAACACGGAACAGGTGCAAAATCAGCGTAGTTTGATTACACTCCTGTTAATCCATACAGCAACAGTGCCGGGGAGTCCCGGCGCTGTTGTCCGTTTTAGCAAACAGGCAGGATATGCCTGATACCTGGAGAGCCTTTCTTGAGCCAGGAATACACTGAAGACAAAGAAGTCACACTATCGAAGCTAAGCAGCGGACGTCGTCTCCTCGAGGCTTTGCTGATTGTTATTGCCCTTTTTGCCGTCTGGCTGATGGCAGCCTTACTCAGTTTCAACCCCTCAGATCCCAGCTGGTCACAAACTGCATGGCATGAGCCTATTCATAACTTAGGCGGCGTACCCGGTGCCTGGCTTGCGGACACGCTATTTTTCATTTTCGGTGTGATGGCCTACACCCTTCCGGTCATTATCATTGGCGGATGCTGGTTTGCGTGGCGTCATCGTCAGAACGATGATTACATCGACTATTTCGCCGTATCGCTGCGCCTGATTGGCGCGCTGGCGCTGATCCTCACCTCATGTGGTCTGGCGGCGATCAATGCGGATGATATCTGGTACTTCGCCTCGGGCGGGGTGATTGGCAGCCTGTTGAGTTCTGCGCTGCAGCCGATGCTTCACAGCAGCGGCGGCACGCTGGCGCTGCTGTGCATCTGGGCGGCGGGGCTGACGTTATTCACCGGCTGGTCCTGGGTAAGCATTGCCGAGAAAATTGGCAGTTTTATCCTCACTATTCTGACCTTCGCCAGCAACCGTACCCGCCGTGACGATACGTGGGTTGATGAAGATGAATACGAAGATGAAGAGGAAGACGATGCGCCTGTGCAGCGTCGCGAGTCTCGTCGTGCTCGAATTCTGCGCGGCGCGCTGGCGCGTCGCCAGCGTGTTGCGGAGAAATTTGCTAACCCGCTAGGCCGTAAAACCGATGCGGCGCTCTTCTCGGGTAAACGCATGGATGAAGACGAGCAGGTGGCGTACCGCGCTGCGGGTGCTGCCGTCGATCCTGACGATGTGCTCTTCTCCGGCAATCGTGCCACGCCCGGTGACTTTGACGAATACGATCCGCTGTTAAACGGCCACTCGGTCACCGAGCCGGTTGCAGCCGCCGCAGCCGCGACGACCGCTGCGCAGGCCTATGCCGCGCCTGTTGAAGCCGTGATGCCGTCTGCGCCGGTTTCACCGCCGGACTCCGTTATTCAGCAGCCGCAGGTTGACTGGCAGACTGCCCCGGGTGTTCACACCCCGGAACCGGTCATTGCGCCTGAACCAGAAAGCTATATTCCCGTGCAGCAGGAGCAGTGGCAGCAACCTTATCAGCCGCCGCAGCCTGCGTATGAACCACAAAGCTATCCACAAGACGAGCAGCCTGTGGCCCAACCGTATCAGGAGTATGTACCTGAACCGGTTGAACCTGTGCAGCCTTATGCCGCACCGCAGCCTGAGCCTGAGCCTGAGCCCGAAATCGTGGAAGAGGTGAAGCCCGCCCGTCCACCGCTGTACTATTTTGAAGAAGTCGAAGAGCGACGAGCGCGTGAACGCGAGCAGCTGGCGGCCTGGTACCAGCCGGTGCCTGAACCGGTGCAGGAACCCGTTTCGAAAGCGCCTTCAGTTTCAGTTCCGCCGGTCGACCCGACGCCTGTTGTTGCACCCGTAGCGGAAAGCGTGAAGCAGGCTACCGCGGCCGCTGCCGTGGCTGCACCTGTCTTTAGCCTTGCAACAGGGGGCGCACCACGTCCTCAGGTGAAGGAGGGGATTGGTCCGCAACTGCCTCGCCCAAACCGCGTTCGCGTTCCAACCCGCCGAGAGCTTGCCTCTTATGGTATCAAGCTGCCTTCCCAGCGCATGGCCGAAGAGAAAGCGCGCGCGCCTGAGTACGAAGATGACGTCGATGAAATGCAGCAGGACGAGCTGGCCCGCCAGTTTGCTGCGCAGCAGAATCAACGCTACGGTGAGGAATATCAGCACGATGAGCCTGTGCTGGAAGACGAAGATGACGCGGCAGAAGCCGAATTAGCGCGCCAGTTTGCCGCTACCCAGCAGCAGCGCTATTCCGGTGAACAACCTGCGGGCGCAAATCCGTTCTCGCTGTCGGATTTTGAATTCTCGCCGATGAAAGATCTGGTGGATGATGGCCCGAGCGAGCCGTTATTTACCCCTAGCGTGATGCCGGACGTTGAACCTGTGCGCCAGCAACCCGCTCCTGCACAGCAGTCCTATGCCCCACAGCCTCAGCAGCCGGCTCCGCAGGCTTACGCGCAGCCGCAGCAGCCGCCGCAGTTCCAGCAGCCTGCGCCTCAGCCGCAGGAGAGCCTGATTCACCCGCTGCTGATGCGTAACGGTGACAGCCGTCCGCTGCAGCGTCCAAGCACACCGCTGCCGTCGCTGGATCTGTTAACGCCGCCGCCGTCAGAAGTGGAGCCGGTCGATACCTTCGCGCTCGAACAAATGGCGCGTCTGGTCGAAGCCCGTCTGGCTGACTTCCGCATCAAGGCGGACGTGGTGAACTACTCGCCGGGCCCTGTGATCACGCGTTTTGAACTGAATCTGGCGCCTGGCGTAAAAGCCGCGCGTATTTCTAACCTGTCACGAGACCTGGCGCGTTCCCTGTCGACCGTGGCGGTACGTGTGGTGGAAGTGATCCCGGGTAAGCCCTATGTTGGTCTTGAGCTGCCGAACAAGAAACGTCAGACCGTTTACCTGCGTGAAGTGCTGGATAACACCAAGTTCCGCGATAACCCGTCCCCGCTGACCGTGGTGCTGGGTAAGGATATCGCTGGCGATCCGGTCGTGGCAGATCTCGCGAAAATGCCTCACCTGCTGGTTGCCGGTACCACCGGTTCCGGTAAGTCCGTCGGTGTGAACGCCATGATCCTCAGCATGCTCTATAAAGCGCAGCCGGAAGATGTGCGTTTCATCATGATCGACCCGAAAATGCTCGAACTGTCGGTCTACGAAGGTATCCCGCATCTGCTGACCGAAGTTGTGACCGATATGAAAGATGCCGCCAACGCCCTGCGCTGGAGCGTCAATGAGATGGAGCGCCGCTACAAGCTGATGTCTGCGCTGGGCGTGCGTAACCTGGCCGGTTATAACGAGAAAATCGCCCAGGCGATGCGCATGGGGCGTCCGATTCCTGATCCTTACTGGAAGCCGGGTGATAGCATGGATGCCCAGCATCCGGTGCTGGAAAAACTGCCTTATATTGTCGTGCTGGTCGATGAATTCGCCGACCTGATGATGACCGTCGGTAAGAAAGTGGAAGAGCTGATTGCCCGTCTGGCGCAGAAAGCGCGTGCGGCCGGTATTCACCTTGTGCTGGCGACGCAGCGTCCTTCCGTGGACGTTATTACCGGCCTTATCAAAGCGAACATCCCGACGCGTATCGCCTTTACCGTATCAAGTAAAATCGACTCCCGTACCATCCTTGACCAGGGCGGCGCTGAGTCGCTGCTTGGGATGGGTGACATGCTCTATTCCGGCCCGAACTCCACCTCTCCGGTGCGTGTTCACGGTGCGTTCGTCCGCGATGAGGAAGTTCACGCCGTGGTGCAGGACTGGAAAGCGCGCGGTCGCCCGCAATACGTTGACGGTATTACCAGCGACACGGAAAGCGAAGGCGGCGGCGGTGGCTTCGACGGTGGGGAAGAGCTGGATCCGTTATTCGATCAGGCAGTTAACTTTGTTACCGAAAAACGTAAAGCGTCCATCTCTGGCGTACAGCGCCAGTTCCGAATCGGCTATAACCGCGCGGCGCGTATCATCGAACAGATGGAAGCGCAGGGCATTGTGAGCGAGCAGGGGCATAACGGTAACCGTGAGGTGCTGGCTCCGCCGCCGTTTGATTAACCTTCAGCGATTGCAAAGAAGGGTAAATCAGCCAAAATTAAGCATTTTCTTCTGTCGCCTGCCTTCGGGCAGGTCCAGAATAGAAGACGGAAACCCCATATCGGGAAGACGTATTTTAAGGAATAACAATGAAAAAAATCGCCATCGCCTGTGCATTACTCACCAGTTTTGTCGCCAGCAGCGTCTGGGCTGATGCAGCCAGCGACCTTAAAAGCCGACTGGATAAAGTAAGCAGCTTCCACGCCAGCTTCACGCAAAAAGTGACTGACGGCAGCGGCAATGCGGTGCAGGAAGGTCAGGGAGATTTGTGGGTAAAACGCCCAAATCTGTTTAACTGGCACATGACCCAGCCGGATGAGAGTATCCTGGTATCTGACGGTAAAACGCTGTGGTTCTTTAACCCGTTCGTTGAGCAGGCAACCGCGACATGGCTGAAAGATGCCACCAGCAATACGCCGTTTATGCTGATTGCCCGCAACCAGTCCAGCGACTGGCAGCAGTACAATATTAAGCAGACCGGTGACGAGTTCGTTCTGACGCCGAAAGGCAGCAACGGTAACCTGAAGCAGTTCACCATTAACGTAAGCACTAACGGTACCATTAATCAGTTCGGCGCGGTTGAGCAGGACGATCAGCGCAGCAGCTACCAGCTCAAATCTCAGCAGAACGGCGCCGTTGATGCATCGAAATTCACCTTTACCCCGCCGCAGGGCGTAACGGTGGACGACCAACGTAAGTAAGAGGCGTGAGTGAGCAATCTGTCGCTCGATTTTTCAGATAACGCGTTTCAACCTCTGGCCGCTCGCATGCGGCCAGAAAATTTAGCGCAGTACATCGGCCAGCAACACCTGCTGGCTGCCGGTAAGCCATTGCCGCGCGCCATTGAGGCCGGGCATCTCCACTCGATGATCCTCTGGGGGCCCCCTGGCACCGGCAAAACTACGCTCGCCGAAGTGATCGCCCGCTATGCAAACGCGGACGTTGAACGCATCTCGGCAGTGACGTCCGGCGTGAAGGAGATCCGCGAAGCGATCGAGCGTGCGCGACAAAACCGCAATGCCGGGCGTCGAACTATCCTTTTCGTGGACGAAGTCCACCGCTTTAATAAAAGCCAGCAGGATGCCTTCCTGCCGCACATTGAAGATGGCACGATCTTCTTCATCGGCGCGACCACCGAAAACCCGTCGTTTGAGCTGAACTCAGCGCTGCTTTCCCGCGCGCGCGTTTACCTGCTCAAATCACTGACTACTGAGGATATCGAAAAAGTTCTCACCCAGGCGATGGATGACAAAGCGCGCGGCTACGGTGGGCAGGACATTGTTCTGCCTGACGACACGCGGCGTGCGATTGCGGAGTTGGTCAACGGTGATGCGCGTCGGGCGCTGAACACGCTGGAGATGATGGCCGATATGGCCGAGGTCGACGATGCCGGCAAGCGGGTGCTGAAGCAGGAACTGCTCACCGAAATTGCCGGGGAGCGCAGCGCGCGCTTCGATAATAAAGGCGACCGTTTTTACGACCTGATCTCGGCGCTGCACAAGTCCGTGCGCGGCAGCGCGCCGGATGCGGCCCTGTACTGGTACGCCCGCATTATCACTGCCGGTGGCGATCCGCTGTACGTTGCGCGCCGCTGCCTGGCGATTGCCTCAGAAGATGTCGGCAATGCTGACCCTCGCGCCATGCAGGTCGCGCTGTCGGCATGGGACTGTTTCACACGCGTAGGCCCAGCGGAAGGCGAACGCGCGATTGCGCAGGCGATTGTTTATCTGGCCTGTGCGCCGAAAAGCAATGCCGTCTACACCGCGTTTAAAGCGGCGATGTCCGACGCGCGTGAACGTCCGGACTACGATGTGCCGGTTCACCTGCGTAACGCGCCGACCAAACTGATGAAAGAGATGGGTTATGGGCAGGAGTACCGTTACGCTCATGATGAACCCAATGCCTATGCTGCCGGTGAGGAATATTTCCCGCAGGAGATGGCACAAACGCGCTATTATCACCCCACAAACAGAGGTCTTGAAGGCAAGATTGGTGAAAAGCTCACCTGGCTTGCCGGACAGGATCAAAATAGCCCTATAAAACGCTACCGTTAGCTCAGTCGTTGCGGTAATGTTGGCAATGTATACCCGTTATATTGTGGCCGCAGGCTGTGGTCACATTTTCCTATTTAATTCGATAAGCACAGGATAAGCATGCTCGATCCCAATCTGCTGCGTAATGAGCCAGACGCAGTCGCTGAAAAACTGGCACGCCGGGGCTTTAAGCTGGATGTAGATAAGCTGCGCGCTCTTGAAGAGCGTCGTAAAGTTCTGCAGGTACAAACTGAAAATCTGCAGGCAGAGCGTAATTCTCGATCGAAATCCATCGGCCAGGCGAAAGCGCGCGGGGAAGATATTGAGCCATTACGCCTGGAAGTGAACAAACTGGGTGAAGAACTGGATCAGGCGAAAGCTGAACTGGATGTTCTTCAGGCCGAAATTCGTGATATTGCCCTGGCTATCCCGAATATTCCTGACGACAGCGTTCCTGTCGGTAAAGATGAAAACGACAACGTTGAAGTGAAACGCTGGGGCACGCCTCGTGAGTTTGACTTCGAAGTGCGCGATCACGTGACGCTGGGCGAAATGCACGCGGGCCTGGACTTTGCGGCAGCGGTGAAGCTGACCGGTTCTCGCTTCGTGGTGATGAAAGGCCAGATTGCCCATCTGCACCGCGCGCTGGCGCAGTTCATGCTGGATCTGCACACCGAACAGCACGGCTACAGCGAAACCTATGTTCCGTATCTGGTCAACCACGATACGCTGTACGGTACGGGTCAGTTGCCGAAATTTGCCGGCGATCTTTTCCACACCCGTCCGCTGGACGAGGAAGCGGACAGCAGCAACTACGCGCTGATCCCAACGGCGGAAGTACCGCTGACCAACCTCGTGCGCGATGAGATCATCGACGAAGACGACCTGCCAATTAAGCTGACGGCACATTCACCGTGCTTCCGTTCTGAAGCAGGATCTTACGGTCGTGACACGCGCGGTCTGATCCGTATGCACCAGTTCGACAAAGTTGAGATGGTGCAGATCGTCCGTCCTGAAGAATCTATGGACGCGCTGGAAGAGATGACCGGTCACGCGGAGAAAGTGCTGGAGCTGCTGGGTCTGCCGTACCGTCGTATGGCCCTGTGCACGGGTGATATGGGCTTTGGCGCCTGCAAAACCTTCGATCTGGAAGTGTGGGTACCTGCGCAGAACACCTACCGTGAAATCTCCTCCTGCTCTAACGTCTGGGATTTCCAGGCGCGTCGCATGCAGGCACGCTGCCGCAGCAAATCTGACAAGAAAACCCGTCTGGTGCATACCCTGAACGGTTCTGGTCTGGCTGTTGGCCGTACGCTGGTTGCCGTGCTGGAAAACTACCAGCAGGCAGATGGCCGCATCGAGATCCCTGAAGTGCTGCGTCCATACATGAAAGGCCAGCAGTACATTGGCTAATTATTTGCCTCAAAACAAAAAAGCGCCTGCGGGCGCTTTTTTTATGCCTCTGAATTGATACGACGCAATACCCCCTCCCACTAAAGTAGTAATACTGCTGCGAATGAAAGTCAGCATAAAAAGCTGATAACCAAGAAATTCGATATATATAAAACTATATAGCGGTTTGCACCGCCTCTCTTTTCTTTGTGAGCAACCAAAGTGAGTCTCTATGAAAATCAACGCGCCTGAAGCATTAATGGCTGCCGAGGTCACTCGCCGTGGGTTGATGAAAACCACGGCAATAGGCGGCCTGGCCGTAGCCAGCAGCGCCTTCACGCTTCCCTTCACCCGACTGGCGTCGGCGGCAGATGCGCTGTCCGCGGCCACTTCGCCGGAAAAAGTGGTGTGGAGTGCCTGTACCGTAAACTGCGGTAGCCGTTGTCCGCTGCGTATGCATGTGGTGGACGGCGAAATCAAATATGTTGAAACCGATAATACCGGTGACGATAGCTACGAAGGGCTACATCAGGTTCGTGCCTGTTTGCGTGGACGCTCCATGCGTCGTCGCGTGTATAACCCGGACCGCCTGAAATACCCGATGAAGCGCGTGGGCAAGCGTGGGGAAGGGAAGTTCGAGCGAATCAGCTGGGATGAAGCCTACGATATCATCGCCACCAATATGCAGCGCTTAATCAAAGAGTATGGCAACGAGTCCATCTATCTGAACTATGGTACCGGGACGCTCGGCGGGACGCTGACCCGCTCCTGGCCGCCGGGTAAAACGCTGGTCGCGCGCCTGATGAACTGTTGCGGTGGTTATCTTAATCACTACGGTGACTACTCTTCCGCACAGATTGCCGAAGGTCTGAACTACACCTACGGTGGCTGGGCAGACGGCAACAGCCCGTCCGATATCGAAAACAGTAAGCTGGTCGTCCTGTTCGGTAATAACCCGGGTGAAACGCGTATGAGCGGCGGCGGGGTGACTTATTATCTGGAGCAGGCCCGCGCTAAATCTAATGCCAGGATGATCATCATCGATCCGCGCTATACCGATACCGGTGCTGGGCGTGAAGATGAGTGGATCCCTATTCGTCCTGGTACCGATGCGGCACTGGTCTCTGCGCTGGCGTGGGTGATGATCACCGAAAACCTCGTCGATCAGCCGTTCCTGGATAAATACTGCGTCGGTTATGACGAGAAAACCCTGCCAGCCAGCGCGCCGGCTAACGGTCATTACAAAGCCTATATTCTTGGCCAGGGCAGCGACGGCGTGGCGAAAACGCCGGAGTGGGCCTCCACCATCACCGGTATTCCGGTCGAACGTATTGTTCAGCTGGCGCGTGAAATCGGTTTGGCGAAGCCGGCCTACATCAGCCAGGGCTGGGGGCCACAGCGCCATGCAAACGGCGAAATTGCGACCCGCGCCATCTCCATGCTCTCCATACTGACGGGAAACGTCGGTGTTCACGGCGGTAATACCGGCGCGCGTGAAGGCTCGTATTCGCTGCCGTTTGAACGGATGCCGACTCTGGAAAACCCGGTGCAAACCAGCATCTCCATGTTCATGTGGACCGACGCGATTGAACGCGGCCCGGAAATGACGGCGCTGCGCGACGGCGTGCGCGGCAAGGACAAGCTGGACGTGCCGATCAAGATGATCTGGAATTACGCCGGCAACTGTCTCATCAATCAGCACTCTGAAATCAATCGTACCCATGAAATCCTGCAGGACGACAAGAAGTGCGAGATGATTGTGGTCATCGACTGCCACATGACCTCCTCGGCAAAATATGCCGATATTCTGCTGCCTGACTGCACCGCCTCTGAGCAGATGGATTTTGCGCTGGATGCCTCCTGCGGCAATATGTCCTACGTGATTTTCACCGATCGGGCCATCAAGCCACGCTTCGAATGCAAAACCATCTATGAGATGACCTCCGAATTGGCGAAACGTCTTGGCGTTGAGCAGCAGTTTACCGAGGGACGTACTCAGGAAGGGTGGATGCGCCATCTCCATGAGCTCTCCCGTAAAGCGATCCCCGATCTGCCGGACTTCGATACCTTCCGCCAGCAGGGAATGTACAAACAGCGCGACCCGGAAGGGCACCATGTGGCGTACAAAGCCTTCCGCGAAGACCCACAGGCGAATCCGCTGACCACGCCGTCGGGCAAAATCGAAATCTACTCTGAAGAGCTGGCTAAAATCACCTCCACCTGGGAGCTGCCGGAAGGGGACGTTATCGATCCGCTGCCGATCTACACACCGGGTTTTGAGAACTACAACGATCCGCTGACGGCGAAATTCCCCCTGCAGTTGACCGGTTTCCACTATAAGGCGCGCGTTCACTCCACCTACGGTAATGTCGACGTACTGAAAGCCGCCTGCCGACAGGAGATGTGGATCAACCCGATGGATGCCAAAGCGCGCGGCATCAGCAATGGCGACCGCGTGCGGATCTTTAACGGCCGCGGCGAGGTCCATATTGAAGCCAAAGTGACACCGCGCATGATGCCCGGCGTTGTCGCGTTGGGGGAAGGCGCCTGGTACAGCCCGGATGCCAACCGCATCGATCAGGCTGGCAGTATTAACGTACTGACCACGCAGCGTCCATCGCCGCTGGCGAAAGGCAATCCATCCCACACCAACCTTGTCCAGGTTGAAAAGGTTTAAGGAGTAACCGATGACAACCCAGTATGGATTTTTTATTGATTCCAGCCGTTGCACCGGGTGCAAAACCTGCGAGCTGGCCTGTAAAGATTATAAAGACCTGACTCCGGACGTGAGCTTCCGCCGCATCTACGAATACGCCGGGGGCGACTGGCAGGAAGATAACGGCGTCTGGCATCAGAACGTCTTTGCCTATTATCTGTCGATTGCCTGTAACCACTGTGAAGATCCTGCCTGTACGAAGGTTTGTCCGAGCGGAGCGATGCACAAGCGTGAAGACGGTTTTGTGGTGGTCGATGAAGATGTCTGCATTGGCTGTCGCTACTGCCATATGGCCTGTCCGTACGGTGCGCCGCAGTACAACGCCGCGAAGGGTCATATGACCAAATGCGACGGGTGCCACACCCGCGTAGCGGATGGCAAAAAGCCGATTTGCGTCGAGTCCTGTCCGCTGCGCGCGCTGGACTTTGGCCCGATTGAAGAGCTGCGTCAAAAACACGGTCAGCTTGCCGCAGTGGCACCGCTGCCGTCTGCACACTTCACGAAGCCGAGTATTGTCATTAAACCTAACGCCAACAGCCGTCCTACAGGTGATACCACCGGCTACCTGGCAAATCCGAAGGAGGTGTGAGATGGGAAGTGGATGGCATGAATGGCCGCTGATGATCTTCACGGTCTTTGGTCAGTGCGTGGCAGGTGGCTTCATTGTGCTCGCGCTGGCATTGTTGAAAGGCAATCTGAATGCCGAACAGCAGCAGCGTGTAGTGATGAGCATGTTTGGGCTGTGGGTTCTCATGGGAATTGGCTTTATCGCCTCTACGCTGCACCTGGGCTCACCGATGCGCGCGTTTAACTCCCTGAACCGCGTAGGCGCCTCGTCTCTCAGTAATGAGATTGCCAGCGGGGCAATTTTCTTTGCCGTCGGTGGGCTTGGCTGGCTGCTGGCCGCGCTGAAGAAATTGCCTGCGGGTCTGCGCAGCCTGTGGCTGATCGTGACCATGGTGCTGGGCGTGGTGTTCGTGTGGATGATGGTGCGCGTTTATAACACCATCGACACGGTCCCCACCTGGTACAGCGTCTGGACGCCAATGAGCTTCTTCCTGACGATGTTTATCGGCGGACCGCTGCTGGGCTACCTGCTGCTGCGCGTCGCGGGTGTCGACGGGTGGGCAATGCGTTTGCTGCCTGCCGTTTCGCTGCTGGCGCTGGTGGTAAGCGCTGTCGTTGCCCTGATGCAGGGGGGCGAACTGGCAACCATTCACAGCTCGATTCAGCAGGCGTCTGCTCTGGTGCCGGATTACGGTTCTCTGATGGCCTGGCGTATCGTTCTGCTGGTTGCGGCATTGGTATTCTGGATCGCCCCTCAGCTTAAAGGTTATCAGCCCGCGCTGCCGCTGCTGTCGCTGGCCTTTGTGCTGGTGCTGGCGGGTGAACTGATTGGCCGCGGCGTGTTTTATGGCCTGCATATGACAGTGGGTATGGCTATCGCCAGTTAACCTTTTATTTGAGTATACAAAGCCGGGCCCCAGCGCCCGGCTTTTTCTTTTTTCGATCATGAAATTTTTCGACTGACGTTTTGTTTTAATTTTGGTCATTAATAAACAAAAACAGATACATAATTAATATCTATAGCAGGCGTGGCATTAGCAGGATAAGTTTTTTAAATCGACAGGGAACATATTGTGCGAGGCGGCTAAATCAGTGGATTGACTTTGTTTTTGCCAGTGGCATGATGCGCACGAAATCTGAACTTCCTCACGGTTTTTAATCCATGACCACCTATACCCGGCCAGTGCTTCTGCTGCTCTGTGGCCTGCTACTGTTGACCCTGGCGATCGCAGTGTTAAATACGCTCGTGCCGCTGTGGCTTGCCCATGAAAACTTACCGACCTGGCAGGTGGGTATGGTCAGCTCGTCCTTTTTTACCGGGAACCTGCTGGGCACATTATTAACCGGTAGCCTGATCAAGCGCTTTGGCTTTAACCGCAGTTATTATCTGGCTTCGCTGATTTTCGCCGCCGGATGTGCGGGGCTGGGCCTGATGGTCGGCTTCTGGAGCTGGATGGCATGGCGCTTTATCGCTGGCGTAGGTTGCGCGATGATATGGGTGGTCGTTGAAAGTGCGCTGATGTGTAGCGGTACCTCGCGTAACCGCGGGCGCCTGCTGGCAGCCTATATGATGGTTTACTACGTGGGTACCGTGCTGGGGCAACTGATGGTCAGCAAGCTGCCAACTGACCTGATGAGCGTTCTGCCGTGGGTGACGGGCATGGTGCTGGCCGCAATCCTGCCGCTGCTCTTCACGCGCATTGTGAACCAGAACAGCGAGCATCAGGAAGCGACTCACGTCTGGCCGATGCTGAGGCTCCGTCAGGCGCGTCTGGGCGTTAACGGCTGCATTATCTCGGGTATTGTGCTGGGCTCGCTCTATGGCCTGATGCCGCTCTATCTGAATCATCAGGGCGTCAGCGATTCCGGGATTGGCTTCTGGATGGCGGTCATGGTGAGTGCGGGGATTGTCGGCCAGTGGCCGATTGGCCGTATGGCGGACCGCTTCGGTCGCCTGCTGGTGCTGCGCGTTCAGGTCTTCGTGGTGATCATGGGCTGCCTTGCCATGCTCAGCAACGCCGCAATGGCGCCTGCGCTGTTTATTCTTGGGGCTGCCGGTTTTACGCTCTATCCGGTCGCGATGGCCTGGGCCTGTGAGAAAGTTGAACATCACCAGCTGGTGGCGATGAACCAGGCGCTATTGCTGAGCTATACCATCGGCAGTTTATTAGGGCCGACGTTTACCGCAATGCTGATGCAGAATTATTCCGACAATTTGCTGTTTATTATGATCGCCAGCGTGTCCTTTATTTATCTCCTGATGCTGCTGCGCAAAGCGGGTGAACACCCAACGCCTGTGGCACATGCCTGATTAACTAAAAGCCAGTCATCGACTGGCTTTTTTGTCACTGTCACAACTGAGAGTTTTACTTATTGTTTGTTTATTGCGCCAGGCGATAATTCAGGTGAGTCCTACCACTATAAGGCAGCAATCATGTCTATTCGTCGTTTTTCCACTACCGCACTTGCCGTAGTGTTGTCTTTAACGTTTGCAACGGCTCCGGTCATGGCTAATCCCGGAAACGGGAATGGCAATGGTCACGGAAACGGTGGCGGGCAAGGTAATGGTGGTAATCATGGCAATTCCGGGAATCATGGTAACGGAAATTCCGGTACCCATGGCAATAAAAACAGTACAGAAAATCCGGGTAAATCGAATAAAAGCGTCAGTGATGATGTTAACGCTCGCGTGAGCTTCGATCACGCACGCCATCTGGCTCTGAACTATGGGTTAACGGGGTATGAATCACTGCCTCCAGGCATTGCGAAAAACCTTGCACGCGGAAAACCACTGCCTCCTGGCATTGCGAAGAAAACCGTGCCGGCTTCTATGCTGGGCCAGCTTCCCTCCTATCCTGGCTATGAATGGCGGGTCGTGGGTGACGATCTGGTCTTAATTGCGCTGAGTACAGCCATTGTGACGTCCGTTATTAACGGCGTCTTTAAATAGAATATAAAAAAGCCCGGTTTTCACCGGGCTTTTCTTTAATACATAACCTTATGGCCGTACTGTTCAAGAATACCTTTCACGCGTTCCATCGTCTCTTTCTTCGGCGGCTTCACGCCATCAAGTTTGTACTCTTCGCCCATTGCCACCCATTTATGTTTACCCAGCTCGTGATAGGGCAGAAGTTCGATTTTCTCGACGTTGCCCATGTCGCGGGTAAATTCACCCAGGCGGTGCGCGGAGTCGTCATCATCTGACCAGCCAGGGACCACCACGTAGCGGATCCAGGTTTTAATGCCTTTATCGGCAATGTATTTGGCGAACTCCAGTGTGCGGTGGTTGGAGACGCCAACCAGGTTCTGATGGATCTCATCATTCATCTGTTTGAGATCGAGCATGACCAGATCGGTCACTTCGAGCAATTCATCGATAACGGGATCGTAGCGGCGCACAAAACCGTTGGTGTCCAGACAGGTATGGATACCTTCTTTGTGGCAGGCGCGGAACCAGTCGCGGACAAACTCGGCCTGAAGAATGGCCTCGCCACCGGACGCCGTCACGCCACCACCGGACGCGTTCATAAAGTGGCGGTAGGTCACCACCTCTTTCATCAAATCTTCGACGGTCACTTCTTTCCCGCCGTGGGTGTCCCATGTGTCACGGTTGTGGCAGTACAGGCAGCGCATCAGGCAGCCCTGGAAAAAGGTAATAAAGCGGATACCCGGGCCATCGACGGTGCCACAGGATTCAAAGGAGTGAATGCGACCAATAGTTGACATTGCGGTGATATCTCCAGCATCGGCCCGTCCGGGGCCTGTGTATGCACAGCTCAAAGCCGGCTGTGTTTAAGTCTGTTTTGGCTGATATCCATAGAGTATAGATAGCGGACAAAAGAGACTGAGGTGGAGAGGGTGCTAAAAAGGCCCCACTGACGTGGAGCCTTTATTGTACGCTTTTTAACGCGTGATTTCAGTCAATTCCAGTTACATGGACTGAGTGAAAGTACGGGTGATAACGTCCTGCTGCTGTTCTTTAGTCAGGGAGTTAAAACGTACTGCGTAGCCAGATACACGGATGGTCAGCTGAGGATATTTCTCAGGGTGTTCCATCGCGTCGAGCAGCATTTCACGGTTCATTACGTTCACGTTCAGGTGCTGACCACCTTCGATGGACGCTTCGTGGTGGAAGTAACCATCCATCAGACCCGCGAGGTTAGTTTTACGCACTTCGTCGTCTTTACCCAGCGCGTTTGGCACGATAGAGAAGGTGTAAGAGATACCATCTTTCGCGTAAGCAAACGGCAGTTTAGCAACGGAGGTCAGAGAGGCAACCGCACCTTTCTGGTCACGACCGTGCATTGGGTTAGCACCTGGGCCGAATGGCGCGCCAGCACGACGACCGTCTGGGGTGTTACCGGTTTTCTTACCATACACAACGTTAGAGGTGATGGTCAGAACAGACTGAGTCGGGATAGCGTTACGGTAAGTAGTCAGTTTCTGAATTTTCTTCATGAAACGTTCTACCAGGTCAACCGCCATGTCATCTACGCGAGAGTCGTTGTTACCAAACTGCGGGTATTCACCTTCGATTTCGAAGTCTACAGCCAGGCCGTCTTCGTCACGAATTGGTTTAACTTTCGCATATTTGATTGCAGACAGGGAGTCAGCAGCAACGGACAGACCAGCGATACCACACGCCATGGTGCGGATAACGTCACGGTCGTGCAGCGCCATCAGAGAGGCTTCGTAGCTGTACTTGTCGTGCATGTAGTGGATAACGTTCAGTGCTGTGACGTACTGTTTAGCCAGCCAGTCCATGAAGTGATCCATACGCTCCATCACTTCGTCGAAGTTCAGAACGTCGCCTTTGATTGGTTCAGACTTAGGACCAACCTGCATTTTCAGTTTTTCATCAACGCCGCCGTTGATTGCGTACAGCATGGTTTTCGCCAGGTTTGCACGCGCACCGAAGAACTGCATTTGTTTACCAACAACCATTGGGCTTACGCAGCAAGCGATAGCGTAATCGTCGTTGTTGAAGTCCGGACGCATCAGGTCATCGTTCTCGTACTGCAGAGAAGAGGTGTCGATAGACACTTTAGCGGCGAATTTCTTGAAGTTCAGAGGCAGTTTTTCAGACCACAGAACGGTGATGTTCGGCTCCGGAGAAGGACCCATGGTGTACAGGGTGTTCAGGAAGCGGAAGCTGTTTTTGGTCACCAGCGTACGGCCGTCAACGCCCATACCACCGATGGATTCAGTTGCCCAGATTGGGTCACCGGAGAACAGCTCATCGTATTCAGGGGTACGCAGGAAGCGAACCATACGCAGTTTCATGACCAGGTGGTCAATCATTTCCTGAGCGTCTTGCTCGGTGATTTTGCCTGCTTTGATGTCACGTTCGATGTAGGCATCCAGGAAGGTGGATACACGACCGAAGGACATTGCTGCACCATTCTGAGACTTAACAGCGGCCAGGTAGCCGAAGTAGGTCCACTGGATAGCTTCCTGAGCGTTGGTTGCAGGACCAGAGATATCGCAGCCATATTTAGCCGCCATTTCTTTGATCTGACCCAGCGCGCGGTGCTGTTCAGCGATTTCTTCACGCAGACGGATAGTCGCTTCCAGGTTTACGCCGTTTTCCAGGTCAGACTGCAGGGAAACGAACTGCGCGTATTTGTCTTTCATCAGGAAGTCGATACCGTACAGCGCAACGCGACGGTAGTCACCGATGATACGGCCACGGCCATACGCATCTGGCAGACCAGTCAGAACGCCAGATTTACGGCAGTTCAGAATGTCTTTGGTGTAAACATCGAATACGCCCTGGTTGTGGGTTTTGCGATATTCGGTGAAGATTTTTTTCAGCATTGGGTCCAGCTCGCGGTTATACGCTTTGCAGGAACCTTCAACCATTTTGATACCACCGAACGGGATGATTGCGCGTTTCAGTGGTGCTTCAGTCTGCAGACCAACGATTTTCTCAAGGGCTTTGTTGATGTAGCCAGCATCGTGAGAAGTGATGGTGGAAGCAACGGAGGTGTCAAAATCAACTGGCGCGTGAGTGCGGTTTTCCAGTTTAACGCCTTCCATTACGCTGTCCCACAGCTTGGTGGTCGCTTCAGTTGCGCCAGCCAGGAAGGATTCGTCACCTTCATACGGGGTATAGTTTTTCTGAATGAAGTCACGTACGTTTACTTCATTCTGCCAGTCACCTTTCGCAAAACCTTCCCAGGCTGTGGCTAACTTTTCATTAAGCTCGGACATGTAACACCTACCTTCTTAAGTGGATTTTTTATTTACTGCCTGAGAAAACCATCAATGATGATCGTCGCCACGCAGGTAAATGACCCAGTATGTCAACCCAACTAACAGACCCCCACCGATAATGTTCCCGATAGTGACAGGGATCAGGTTATCAGTAATGAAATTCATAATAGTCAGGTGAGAGAAACTTTCCGGGGATGAACCAACTGCGGTCCAGAACTCCGGGCTCGCAAAGTCGCGGATGACAATGCCCATCGGAATCATGAACATATTCGCGATACTGTGCTCGAAGCCGCTGGCAACAAACATCGCAACCGGCAGAACCATAATTAAGGCTTTGTCCATCAGGCTACGACCAGAATAGCTCATCCATACAGCCAGGCAGACCATGAGGTTAGCGAGGATGCCGAGAGCAACGGCTTCGATAAATGTGTGGTGCATTTTGTGGTCGGCGGTTTGCAGGACGTTGAGGCCCCAGCCACCGTTGGCGGTCATGTACTCGCCAGAAAGCCACATCAACAAAACAAAGAGCAGACAGCCAACCAGGTTACCCACGTAGACGTTAAGCCAGTTACGTGCCAGCTGACCCCAGGTAATTCTTCCGCTGGCCTTTGCCACGACAATCAGCACCGTTGAGGTGAAGAGGTCGGCACCGCAGATAACGCAAAGAATCAGACCCAGTGAGAAGCAAATGCCGCCAATCAGTTTGGCCATGCCGAAAGGCATTCCGGCAGTACCGGTGGTGGCGGTGATGTAGAAGACGAAAGCGATAGAGATGAACACACCAGCCGTGATCGCCAGATAGAACGTCTTCATCGGGTGTTTCGTTGCTTTATAGACACCCGCTTCTTCGGCAACTTTCGCCATCGCAGCAGGGAGTAAAAGATCAAAAGGGTTGTCAGCTTTCACACTAACTCTCTCTTTATTAAGTCGGCGACGAGATACTAACAAAGCATTATAGAAGAGAAATTGATATAGATCATATCTCGCCTGGCTTATAGGCCCGCAGTGTGTATGGTTTTACGACAAATGCGGGGTAAGTGTTTGATTATCCGTATAAAAATAAATTTTAAAAGTTATGAAAAGAGTTGAATTTTTTCGTTCGACCACCTCTGAGACAGTTAATTAATATGGAGTATTTACCATAAAAAGTAACAGTAAAGCCCAGGTAAATATTATTATATTTACTCACGTTTAACTTTATTATTACATTCAACAATCATTGCCGAAGAAAATAAAAAAACGGGGCAATGAAATTGCCCCGTAATATAGCCCAGACGATTGAATACACCTACAGCTGGTAATGTTATATGCGCTTATTTTGACCAGTAAGCGGCTTTTGCTTTCTGCAGCTTTTCATAAGCCTTCAGCAGCGACTGATGCGCAGGGAAGGCTTTCAGATCGCTATCAACAGCCTGCAGACCATAGAACGGCGCTTCGCCACTCAGGGCCGCGCTGGCTGCTTCTACGGCCTCGGCGCCGTACATACGCACGAAAGCATTCAGATATTGCAGCGGCTCGCGATCCTCTTCCTGTGCGAGCAGCAACAGCGTTTGCAGACAGCGATAATAATTGGTGCGCTCGGCAGAGAAGACCGACTGGTTGAACTCCATGGTCCACTCGGTCCAGGCCAGGGCCTGATCCAGATCGCCACCCGCCAGGGCCAGCATCGCTTTCAGCTCACCGATACGCAGGGTGTACCAGCCGTTATCTTTACCGGTCGCCAGACCCAGCAGTTCACGCACGCGCGTGAAGTCATCGTGGCCTTCCTCGTCCAGCTGGGCGATCAGGTTCAGATAATCTTCTTTCTCCCATTCGCTGCCCGGCAGAGCCAGCAGCGTTTCGCGCAGATGCGCGCCCATGCTGTTATTCGCCAGCCACAGATCTTCGGCAGGGTAGATGTCGGACATGCCGGGAACAATAATGCGGCACGCGTAGACGCCAAGGTGCTCGTAGTCGGCGATATAAACGTCCTGGTCTTCGGCTTTGAAGATAGCCATAAGCGTGGCGAACTCTTCTTCGGTTGTACCGGCAAAGCTCCAGTCCACGAACGGATAGTCTGCGTCCTGCTTGAACATATCCCAGGAGATCAAACCGCTGGAGTCAATGAAGTGGGTTTCGAGGTTGGTATGCTCGGCCACCTCTTCGTCGTCAAACGTTGGCGGGGTGAACACGTCGAGATCTTTCAGGCTACGGCCCTGCAGCAGCTCGGTAACGGTACGCTCCAGCGCCACGCCGAAGTCAGGATGTGCGCCGAAGGAGGCGAAACAGGTACCGTTCGTTGGGTTAAACAGCACAACGCAGATAACCGGGTATTTACCGCCCAGCGAGCCATCATACGCAAAGATAGGGAAGCCTTCCGCCTCCAGCTTAGCAATGGATTCCACCACGCCAGGATAACGCGCGAGCACGTCGGCCGGAATTTCAGGCAGGCTGATGGATTCGGCAATGATGCGGTTTTTGATGTGGCGTTCGAAGACTTCAGACAGGCCCTGTACGCGCGCTTCATTGCGGGTGTTACCGGCGGACATGCCGTTGGACACATACAGGTTACCGACGATGTTCATCGGGATATAGACGGTCTGCTCATCAGACTGACGGGTAAACGGCAGGGCGCAGATACCGCGATCTTCGTTACCGGACTGCAGATCGATCAGCATGCTGGCCGTCAGTTCGCTGTCTGGATCGTAGAAGGCACGCAGGCGAGCGTCGAGAATACCTTCCGGCAGTTCGTCATCTTCGGTCAACGGGAACCATTTTTCATTTGGATAGTGAACGAACGGGCCGTTAGCGATGGTTTCGCCCAGCCAGAAGTCAGCGAAGAAATAGTTGGTGGACAGACGCTCAAAATACTCACCCAGCGCAGAGGCCAGTGCCGCTTTTTTTGTCGCGCCTTTACCGTTGGTAAAGCACAGGGCACAGTCTTTATCGCGAATATGTACGGACCAGACATGAGGCACCGGATTGAGCCAGGAGGCTTCTTCGATGTTAAAACCCAGGTCGGTCAGTTTTTGCTGGAAGCGAGCGATGGAATCTTCCAGTGCGGCGTCTTTGCCGGGGATAAACGTTTGAGTCATGGCGTTCACTTTTATCGTACGTAAAGCGCGCAATGATACGGGTTTTGCGTGACGGGTGCTATCTTCGGCGAAAATAAAAGCCTGAGCTATGCTTACATTCTGTAACCTACTGTTAAGGCATAGAAAAATGAAAGCGTTTGATCTCCAGCGGATGGCGTTTGATAAAGTCCCTCCTGAGTTTTTAGGCGAAGTCGCTCTGCGCAGTCTGTATACCTTCGTCCTGGTCTTTCTGTTTCTCAAGATTACGGGCCGTCGCGGCGTAAGGCAGATGTCGCTCTTTGAGGTGTTGATCATCCTGACGCTGGGTTCAGCGGCGGGGGACGTTGCCTTTTATGATGATGTCCCGATGGTGCCGGTGTTTATCGTTTTTGTCTCTTTGGCGCTGCTTTACCGCCTGGTGATGTGGCTGATGTCGAAAAGCGAAAAGCTGGAGGATCTGCTTGAAGGGAAGCCGGTCGTTATCGTCGAGGACGGACAGCTGGCCTGGGAAAATGTACAGAGCGCCAATATGACCGAGTTTGAGTTCTTTATGGAGCTTCGTCTGAATAGCGTTGAACAGCTCGGGCAGGTGCGTCTGGCAATAATGGAAACTAACGGTCAAATCAGCGTCTATTACTATTCTGACGACGAGGTGAAGCCGGGACTGTGTATCCTGCCGGATATGCTTATCGAGCGTTTCAGAACCGTACCTGAACCGGGCGAGTATGCCTGCGTGAGGTGTAGCCACGTGATCGCAATGCAGCCGGGGGATCGTCAATTATGCCCTCGCTGTGCAAATCCGGAATGGACGAAGGTTAGCCGTGCTAAACGCATTGCCTGACAGCCATTTTGTCGGTTTTGTCTTAGCGAGGCGGCAGATTGTTTTGTGTGACGCAGGGCACATTTCACGGGTCATAAGTTTTAGACATTGCGGCGCGTGTCACTGAATGATAAAACCGATATCCACAGTTATAACTTATGGCTTTTAGCGTGGTGAGGGGAAATGGCTCAAGTCTTTAATTTCAGTTCAGGTCCGGCGATGTTACCGGCAGACGTGCTTAAACAGGCTCAACAGGAACTTTGTGACTGGAATGGTCTGGGGACGTCGGTGATGGAGATCAGCCACCGGGGTAAAGAGTTTATTCAGGTGGCGGAAGAGGCAGAAAAGGATTTTCGCGATCTGCTGAATATCCCCTCGAACTACAAAGTATTGTTCTGTCACGGCGGTGGGCGCGGTCAGTTTGCTGGCGTACCGCTGAATATCCTTGGTGACAAAACGACGGCCGACTACGTTGATGCGGGTTACTGGGCGGCAAGCGCCGTTAAAGAAGCGCATAAATACTGCACGCCGAATGTTATTGACGCCAAAGTAACCGTTGACGGTCTGCGCGCCGTGAAGCCAATGAGCGAGTGGCAGCTTTCAGATAACGCCGCGTATCTGCACTACTGCCCGAACGAAACCATTGACGGGATTGCCATCGACGAGACGCCAAACTTCGGCAGCGATGTCGTGGTTGCCGCCGACTTTTCCTCCACCATTCTGTCTGCGCCAATTGATGTCAGCCGCTACGGTGTCATCTACGCGGGCGCACAGAAAAATATCGGCCCGGCCGGTTTGACTATCGTCGTCGTGCGTGAAGACCTGCTGGGTAAAGCGCATAAATCCTGCCCGTCGATTCTCGATTACACCGTGCTGAACGATAACGACTCTATGTTCAACACCCCACCAACGTTCGCCTGGTACCTTTCCGGCCTGGTCTTCAAGTGGCTGAAGCAAAACGGCGGCGTGGCGCAGATGGACAAAGTGAATCAGCAGAAAGCCGAACTGCTGTACGGCGTAATCGACAAGAGCGATTTCTACCGCAACGATGTGGCGAAGGCTAACCGTTCCCGCATGAACGTGCCGTTCCAGCTGGCGGACAGCAACCTTGACAAAGTGTTCCTGGAAGAGTCCTTCGCGGCAGGCCTGCATGCGCTGAAGGGCCACCGCGTTGTCGGCGGCATGCGTGCCTCTATCTATAACGCGATGCCGCTGGAAGGCGTTAAAGCCCTGACTGATTTCATGATCGATTTCGAACGTCGCCACGGTTAATTGCGCTGTTTTCACCCCCGCAGCGCTGCTGCGGGGTTTTTATTATGTTGAGTTGAGAGTTAAGTTTCATGGAATCCCTGACGTTACAACCTATCGCGCGGGTAGATGGCACCATCAATCTGCCTGGTTCAAAAAGTGTCTCGAACCGCGCTCTGCTGCTGGCAGCTCTGGCAAACGGCACCACCGTCCTTACAAACCTGCTGGACAGCGATGACGTGCGCCATATGCTCAATGCGCTGAAAGCGTTGGGAGTTCATTACACGTTGTCTGACGATCGTACTCGCTGCGAAGTGACCGGCAATGGCGGCGCGCTGCACGCGGGTGAAGAGCTTGAACTGTTCCTGGGCAACGCCGGTACGGCGATGCGTCCGCTGGCGGCAGCCCTGTGTCTGGGGAGCAACAACATTGTGCTGACCGGCGAACCTCGCATGAAAGAGCGTCCGATTGGCCATCTGGTGGATGCCCTTCGCCAGGGGGGCGCACAGATTGAGTATCTGGAGCAGGAAAATTATCCGCCACTGCGTTTGCGCGGGGGCTTTACCGGCGGAAACGTTGAGGTGGATGGCAGTGTGTCCAGCCAGTTCCTGACGGCGCTGCTGATGACCGCTCCGCTGGCACCGCAGGATACCCTTATCACCATTAAGGGCGATCTGGTTTCCAAACCGTACATTGATATCACACTGCACCTGATGAAGACCTTCGGCGTCGAGGTTGAAAACCAGGCCTATCAGCGCTTTGTGGTTCGCGGGGGGCAGCAGTACCAGTCTCCGGGCAACTATCTCGTTGAAGGGGATGCCTCATCTGCCTCCTATTTCCTGGCCGCAGGAGCCATTAAAGGCGGCACGGTAAAAGTGACCGGTATTGGCCGTAACAGCGTGCAGGGTGATATCCGCTTTGCCGATGTGCTCGAGAAAATGGGGGCCGTTGTGACCTGGGGCGATGACTTCATCTCCTGTACTCACGGCGAGCTGAACGCCATCGACATGGACATGAACCATATCCCGGATGCGGCGATGACCATTGCTACAGCGGCACTGTTCGCCAAAGGCACCACCACGCTGCGTAATATCTATAACTGGCGCGTAAAAGAGACGGACCGCCTGTTCGCGATGGCGACAGAGCTGCGCAAAGTGGGGGCAGAGGTGGAAGAGGGCGAAGACTACATTCGCGTGACCCCGCCGGCAAAACTCCAGTTTGCGGAAATCGGAACCTATAACGATCACCGTATGGCGATGTGCTTTTCGCTGGTGGCGCTGTCCGACACGCCTGTCACGATTCTTGATCCGAAATGTACGGCGAAAACCTTCCCGGACTACTTCGAACAGCTGGCACGCATTAGCACGCTGGCCTGATAACGCTTTGCCGCATCACCCGATGCGGCATTTCCTAACGCTTCATTACGAACACCTCCGCTCATTTCTTCTACACTCTGCTTCAATCATTCCGTAATTTGCACGCAAAGGTAACAGTTGCGCACGTTGGCGCGTATAATGCGCGGCGTTCATGTAAACGGTATGCCTTATTTAAGGAGAAAAAGATGACGGCAGTTGCCCCGGTAATCACCATTGATGGGCCAAGTGGCGCAGGGAAAGGTACTCTGTGCAAAGCGATGGCGGAAGCATTGCAATGGCATCTTTTAGATTCGGGAGCAATCTATCGCGTGCTGGCTCTGGCTGCGCTGCATCATCACGTGGATGTGGCGTCTGAAGAGGCGCTGGTTCCGCTGGCTGCGCATCTGGACGTGCGTTTCGTGTCGACCGATGGCAACCTGGAAGTCATCCTTGAAGGGGAAGACGTGAGCGGCGAAATTCGTACGCAGGAAGTGGCGAATGCCGCCTCCCAGGTGGCGGCATTCCCGCGCGTTCGCGAGGCGCTTTTACGTCGGCAGCGCGCTTTCCGTGACGCCCCGGGTCTGATTGCTGACGGACGTGATATGGGAACCGTGGTATTCCCTGATGCGCCTGTGAAAATTTTCCTTGACGCCTCTTCGGAAGAACGTGCTCAACGCCGCATGCTTCAGTTGCAGGAAAAGGGGTTTAGTGTTAACTTTGATCGCCTTTTATCCGAGATAAAAGAGCGCGATGACCGCGATCGTAACCGCGCCGTCGCCCCACTTGTTCCTGCAGAAGATGCATTAGTTCTGGATTCAACCAGTTTAACTATTGAGCAAGTGATTGAAAAAGCGCTACAATATGCGCGCCAAAAACTGGCACTCGCGTAATCGCGACCGATTTAGTAGTACCCCCGCTGCAATGGATTGACGGCGGGTATGTGAAACAACCCCATCCGGCACGGAGCCAGGTGGACGTTAATATTAACCTGAAGATTAAACATGACTGAATCTTTTGCTCAACTGTTTGAAGAATCCTTAAAAACAATCGAAACCCGCCCGGGTTCCATCGTTCGCGGTGTTGTTGTTGCTATCGACAAAGACGTAGTACTGGTTGACGCTGGTCTGAAATCTGAGTCCGCCATTCCGGCAGAGCAGTTCAAAAACGCCCAGGGCGAGCTGGAAATCCAGGTAGGTGACGAAGTTGACGTTGCTCTGGACGCAGTAGAAGACGGCTTCGGTGAAACCCTGCTTTCTCGTGAGAAAGCTAAACGTCACGAAGCATGGATCACGCTGGAAAAAGCTTACGAAGAAGCTGAAACTGTGGTCGGTGTTATCAACGGCAAAGTTAAAGGTGGCTTCACTGTTGAGCTGAATGGTATTCGTGCGTTCCTGCCAGGTTCACTGGTAGACGTTCGTCCAGTTCGTGACACCCTGCACCTCGAAGGCAAAGAGCTTGAGTTCAAAGTAATCAAGCTGGACCAGAAGCGTAACAACGTTGTTGTTTCCCGTCGTGCCGTTATCGAATCCGAAAACAGCGCAGAACGCGATCAGCTGCTGGAAAACCTGCAGGAAGGCATGGAAGTCAAAGGTATCGTTAAGAACCTCACTGACTACGGCGCATTCGTTGACCTGGGCGGCGTTGATGGCCTGCTGCACATCACCGACATGGCGTGGAAACGCGTTAAGCACCCAAGCGAAATCGTGAACGTGGGCGACGAAATCACTGTTAAAGTGCTGAAGTTCGACCGTGAGCGTACTCGTGTATCCCTCGGCCTGAAACAGCTGGGCGAAGATCCATGGGTAGCTATCGCTAAGCGTTACCCAGAAGGTACTAAACTGACTGGTCGCGTAACCAATCTGACTGACTACGGCTGCTTCGTTGAAATCGAAGAAGGCGTTGAAGGTCTGGTGCACGTTTCCGAAATGGACTGGACCAACAAAAACATCCACCCATCCAAAGTTGTTAACGTTGGTGATGTAGTGGAAGTGATGGTTCTGGATATTGACGAAGAACGTCGTCGTATCTCCCTGGGCCTGAAACAGTGCAAAAACAACCCATGGCAGCAGTTCGCGGAAACCCACAACAAGGGTGACCGTGTTGAAGGTAAAATCAAGTCTATCACTGACTTCGGTATCTTCATCGGCCTGGACGGCGGCATCGATGGCCTGGTTCACCTGTCTGACATCTCCTGGAACGTTGCAGGCGAAGAAGCAGTTCGTGAATACAAAAAAGGCGACGAAATCGCTGCAGTTGTTCTGCAGGTTGACGCAGAGCGTGAGCGTATCTCCCTGGGCGTTAAACAGCTTGCAGAAGATCCGTTCAACAACTGGGTTGCACTGAACAAGAAAGGCGCAATCGTAAACGGTAAAGTGACTGCAGTTGACGCTAAAGGCGCAACCGTAGAACTGGCTGACGGCGTTGAAGGTTACCTGCGCGCTTCTGAAGCTTCCCGTGACCGTGTTGAAGATGCCACTCTGGTTCTGAACGTAGGCGACGACGTTGAAGCTAAGTTCACCGGTGTTGACCGTAAGAACCGTGCAATCAGCCTGTCTGTTCGTGCTAAAGACGAAGCTGATGAGAAAGATGCAATCGCAACTGTTAACAAACAGGAAGATGCAAACTTCTCTAACAACGCAATGGCTGAAGCTTTCAAAGCAGCTAAAGGCGAGTAATATCAGGTTCTCAGCATCATTTGACCTGTAACATATTTACAGTGCGAAGGATGAGGAGCAAACTTGACAGATTGCAGGATTCGTCCTGTAATCAATAACAAAGGGCGGCTACGGCCGCCCTTGTTTAATGAGCTGTTCAGCTAATTGGTTTGAAAGGAACCGGAGGAATCATGACCAAGTCAGAATTGATTGAAAGACTTGCCAGTCAGCAACCGCATATCCCTGCTAAGGCAGTGGAAGATGCCGTAAAAGAGATGCTGGAGCATATGGCTTCCACTCTTGCCCAGGGCGAGCGCATTGAAATCCGCGGTTTCGGTAGTTTTTCTCTGCACTATCGTGCTCCACGCACCGGGCGTAACCCGAAAACTGGTGATAAAGTCGAACTGGAAGGTAAGTACGTTCCGCACTTTAAGCCGGGTAAAGAACTGCGCGATCGCGCCAATATTTACGGCAACTGAGTTTAACCATCGGGTTAAACTGGGTTTGAAAGAAAGCACCTGCGGGTGCTTTTTTTATACTTAACGTTATCGCATCTGAAGATGCCCCGCATTTTTCGTTTCAGCTTCTGCAAACCGATAAAAACCTTACAGCGCTTGCTGTAAAACGCATTCTTCTCACCTGACAACGCGAGCCGTCGGCTTACATACTGCCCCTCTGAAACAGGGAGGTAGTAATGGGCATACCCGCGCTGAGTATCTGCGCCATTCTGGCGATAACTCCTTTACTCTGGTTACCTGAACTGCCATCGGGTCGTATCGTGTGTATGATGATTGTGGCTGGGGTAGGGCTGGCTGCACTGCGAAAAGCCCGACTGAAGTATGTTGGGATCGGGGTGCTATTTTGTGTATGGGGTATTCTTGCCGCGCAAGAGAGCGTCTGGCCGATGGCGCATTTAACCTCCGGTGCGGTGCAGGCAGAGGTCGAAATCACCGCGACCGATGGCGCAACCCTGCATCAGGGAAAAATTCTCAGCGTTGATGGGCAACGCTGGTGGGCATCCACTGGCGTAACGTTGTATGGCAATTATCTGCCACAGACAGCGTGTGCAGGTCAGCGCTGGGCCATGACCCTCAGACTCAGGCCTGCTCATGGCGAACTGAACGACGGAGGTTATGACGCCCAGCGAATCGCTTTTGCTCAACATCAAACGCTGAGTGGGCGATTCACCCATGCAGAACTCGTCGATGGGCGCTGCAGCTTGCGAGCCCAATATCTGATGTCACTGCAAAACCGACTTTCTGCTTATCAATGGGGATCGGTTATTCTTGGCTTAGGGATGGGTGAACGTCTGGATGTGTCCCGGGAAATAAAAGACCTGATGCGTGAAACCGGCACGCTGCATCTCATGGCGATTTCGGGTCTGCATATCGCGCTGGCAGCATCCATCGTTTGGTTACTGGCGCGTGGATTCCAGTTTTTATTACCTGGCCACCGGATACACTGGCAAATGCCTCTTCTGGCCGGATTGTTCTTTGCTGCTTTCTACGCCTGGCTTACCGGTTTGCAACCTCCAGCGTTGCGAACGGTCATCGCGCTTGCCGTGCTCGCGACGTTGCGGATCGCTGCCCGTCAGTGGTCTCCCTGGCAGGTATGGTTTTGCTGTATCGCGGCTATCCTGATGAGCGATCCATTAGCGATACTTTCGCAGAGCCTGGCCCTGTCAGCATTTGCCGTCGCCGCGCTGATTTTCTGGTTTCAGTGGCTGCCTCTTCCTCACTGGCATCGGGCACGCGGGTTAAGGCCGCTGCTGAACCTGATTTATCTGCAGGTCGGCATGTTGCTGCTGCTCATGCCATTACAGGTGCTGATTTTCCATGGCGTCAGCATCTCCTCTCTGGTCGCTAATCTCTTTGCCGTTCCGCTGGTGACGTTTGTCTCCGTGCCGCTGATCCTGCTCGGTATGCTGCTCCATCTGCTGCCGCTTGCGGCAGTAGAAAGCGCCATCTGGTTTGCAGCCGATAGGTCACTTGCGGGACTTTTCTGGCTGCTGATGCGCCTGCCTGATGGCTGGCAAAATGTGGATCAACGCTGGCAATACATGACATTACTGCCCTGGCTTAGCGTCATTGGCTGGCGTTTCCGCGCCTGGAAAACCGTTCCTGCCGTTTGTCTGGCAGGAAGTGTCCTGATGGCATTTCCCCTGTGGCGAACGGCAAAAAGCAATCACTGGACGCTACATATGCTTGACGTGGGGCAGGGACTGGCAATGGTTATTGAACGACATGGAAAAGCCATTCTCTATGATACCGGGCTTGCCTGGCCGGGCGGAGATAGCGCGCAGCGGTTAATTATTCCGTGGCTTCGCTGGCATCACCTGCGGCCGGAAGGCATTATTCTCAGTCACGACCATCTCGATCATGCGGGGGGACTGGCATCGCTCAAAAAAGCATGGCCAGACGCGTGGATAAGAAGCGCATTACGTCAGGCAGGACACCGTCCGTGTTTTAGAGGACAGCGCTGGGAATGGCAGGGGCTCACCTTTACCGTCCACTGGCCGCCTGAAAATTCCCGCTCCCAGGGGAATAACGCTTCCTGCGTGGTAAAAGTCGACGACGGTGAGCAGAGTGTGCTGCTCACAGGCGACATTGAAGCGCAGGCGGAACAGGCTATGCTTAGCCATTACTGGCGTCATATGACCTCCACGCTCATACAGGTTCCTCATCATGGCAGCAATACCTCTTCGTCGTTGCCGCTGGTACAGCGGGTGGCAGGACAGATCGCTCTGGATTCAGCGGCCCGCTATAACGCATGGCGATTTCCGTCGGCAAAAGTTGTCCGACGCTATCGAAAAGAGGGATATATCTGGCACGATACCCCTCATTCTGGACAAATATCGGTGACATTCTCGCAACATCACTGGCAAATCCGGCGCTTGCGAGAGCAATATTTACCCTTTTGGTATCATCAGTGGTTTGGCGCGCCCGTAGATAACGGGTAGAATATGCGGCTATTTCAACGAATGCTGGTTTTTTGAATGCATAACGACAAAGATCTCTCCACGTGGCAAACGTTCCGCCGACTCTGGCCGATGATTGCCCCTTTCAAAGCAGGCTTGATCGTGGCGGGCGTAGCGTTAATCCTCAACGCAGCCAGCGATACTTTTATGCTATCGCTCCTCAAACCGTTACTGGACGACGGTTTTGGTAAAACGGATCGCTCAGTGCTGCTATGGATGCCGCTGGTGGTTATCGGGCTGATGATCTTACGCGGTATCTCCAGCTATATCTCAAGCTACTGTATCTCCTGGGTATCAGGAAAAGTGGTTATGTCCATGCGCCGCCGTCTCTTCGGCCACATGATGGGCATGCCGGTTGCATTCTTCGACAAACAGTCGACCGGAACGCTGTTGTCGCGTATTACCTATGATTCAGAGCAGGTTGCCTCTTCTTCTTCCAGCGCGCTGATTACCGTTGTGCGCGAAGGCGCATCGATCATCGGCCTGTTTATCATGATGTTCTATTACAGCTGGCAGCTGTCGCTCATCCTGATCGTATTGGCTCCGATTGTCTCCATCGCTATCCGCGTCGTGTCTAAGCGCTTCCGCAATATCAGTAAGAACATGCAGAACACGATGGGGCAGGTCACGACCAGCGCGGAACAGATGCTGAAAGGCCATAAAGAAGTTCTGATTTTCGGCGGTCAGGAAGTCGAAACCAGGCGCTTCGATAAAGTCAGCAACAAAATGCGTCTGCAGGGAATGAAAATGGTGTCAGCCTCTTCAATCTCTGATCCGATTATTCAGCTCATTGCCTCTCTGGCGCTGGCGTTCGTTCTCTATGCGGCAAGCTTCCCGAGCGTAATGGAGACGCTGACGGCGGGTACCATTACCGTGGTCTTCTCCTCAATGATCGCCCTGATGCGTCCGCTAAAATCGCTCACAAACGTGAACGCGCAGTTCCAGCGCGGGATGGCCGCATGCCAGACCCTGTTTAGCATTCTGGATTCCGAGCAGGAAAAGGATGAAGGTACGCGCGTGGTTGAGCGTGCAAATGGAGACGTTGAATTCCGAAACGTGACCTTTACCTATCCAGGCCGCGAAGTGCCTGCGCTGCGTAATATCAACCTGACTATTCCGGCGGGTAAAACCGTTGCGCTGGTGGGGCGTTCTGGTTCGGGTAAATCGACTATTGCCAGCCTGATTACGCGTTTCTACGACATCGATGAAGGTGAAATCCTGTTGGATGGTCACGATCTGCGAGAGTATACCCTGCAGTCGCTGCGTAACCAGGTTGCGCTGGTCTCTCAGAATGTGCATCTGTTTAACGATACGGTCGCCAACAACATCGCTTACGCACGCACTGATGAGTACAGCCGCGAGCAGATTGAGAACGCCGCGCGTATGGCCTACGCAATGGACTTTATCAATAAGATGGATAACGGTCTGGATACCATCATTGGTGAAAACGGCGTGCTCCTCTCCGGTGGCCAGCGCCAGCGTATTGCGATTGCGCGCGCGCTGCTGCGCGATAGCCCAATTTTGATCCTGGACGAAGCGACGTCCGCGCTGGATACCGAATCTGAACGCGCTATCCAGTCCGCGCTGGATGAACTGCAAAAGAACCGTACCTCACTTGTGATTGCGCACCGTCTGTCGACTATCGAGCAGGCTGATGAAATTGTCGTGGTTGAGGATGGCGTCATTGTTGAACGCGGAAGCCATGCCGATCTGCTGGAGCACCGCGGCGTTTACGCCCAGCTGCATAAGATGCAGTTCGGTCAACAATGATTGCACGCATCTGGTCCGGTGAATCCCCGCTGTGGCTGCTGCTTTTGCCGCTCTCCTGGCTGTATGGTCTGGTGAGCGGCATTATCCGTCTGCTTTACCGTTTAGGGCTTAAGCGGGCCTGGCGTGCGCCTGTTCCGGTTGTGGTTGTCGGTAATCTCACGGCGGGCGGCAACGGTAAAACGCCGGTGGTGATCTGGCTGGTGGAACAACTGCAAAAACGCGGTATTCGTCCCGGGGTTGTCTCTCGCGGTTATGGCGGTAAAGCGGCGCAGTATCCCCTTCTTCTGACGGCGGAAACGACAACCGCTGAAGCGGGCGATGAACCAGTCCTGATATATCAGCGTACCGGCGCGCCGGTTGCGGTCTCTCCCGTGCGCAGCGACGCCGTGCAGGCTCTGGTTGCCGAGCACGCGGTGCAAATCATCATTACGGATGATGGTCTGCAACATTACGCCCTGGCGCGTGATAAAGAAATTGTGGTGATCGACGGGGTTCGCCGTTTCGGTAACGGCTGGTGGCTGCCGGCGGGCCCAATGCGGGAACGCGCTTCGCGTCTGAAGTCCGTTGATGCGGTGATTGTGAACGGTGGTGAGGCAACATCGGGTGAAATCCCCATGCATCTCCTGCCGGGCATGGCGGTCAATCTGGTGACGGGTGAACGTCGGTCGGTTTCTCAATTACCGGCGCTGGTGGCGATGGCCGGTATTGGTCATCCTCCGCGTTTCTTCGCTACGCTGGAACAGTGTGGCGCACGGCTTGAGAAACGCGTTCCGTTGGCCGACCACCAGGCGCTGATGGAAGAGCAGATCGATGCGCTCACCGTGCCCGGTCAAACCCTGATCATGACCGAAAAAGATGCGGTGAAATGCCGTGCCTTCGCGAAAGAAAACTGGTGGTATCTGCCGGTTGACGCTGAACTCAGCGGCGAGCAGCCGGAACGTTTGCTCAAGGAACTGATTGCGTTGGTAAAATAAACGCTTACGCGGTTCTGATGGCGCTTTGACTGACAGGAAAACGCATGTCTTTACCGCAACTCTCGCTTTCAGCCGCACGTCATTTACACCTTGCCGCGCAGGGGCTGCTCAAAAAGCCCCGCCGCCGCGCGAAGCCTGCCGATATTCTCTCTACCGTCCAGCGCATGTCGCTACTGCAAATCGACACCATTAACATTGTGGCGCGTAGCCCTTACCTGGTGCTGTTTAGCCGTCTGGGACGTTATCCATCGCAGTGGCTGGATGAGGCGCTCAGCAAGGGAGAGCTAATGGAGTATTGGGCGCACGAAGCCTGCTTCCTGCCCCGCAGCGATTTTGCGCTGGTCCGCCACCGTATGCTTGCACCGGATAAGATGGGCTGGAAGTACCGACAGGCGTGGATGCTGGAGCACGCGGCTGAAATCGAGCAGCTCATCGTGCATATTCAGGAAAACGGCCCTGTACGCTCCGCCGATTTTGAACACCCCCGTAAAGGCAGAAGCGGCTGGTGGGAGTGGAAGCCGCACAAGCGTCATCTCGAAGGGCTGTTCACGTCAGGCAAAGTGATGGTGATTGAACGGCGTAATTTTCAGCGCGTATACGACCTGACGCATCGCGTGATGCCGCACTGGAACGACGAGCGTGACCTGCTCTCGCAGGAAGCGGCTGAGGCCATCATGCTGGAGAACAGCGCCCGCAGTCTGGGCATTTTCCGTTCGCAATGGCTGGCAGATTATTACCGTCTGCGCCAGCCCGCCCTAAAACCACTGCTGGAAAAGTGGCAGCAGGAACGGCGAATCGTTCCCGTCATGGTGGAAACTCTGGGTGAAATGTGGCTGCATGAGGATCTTCTCCCGCTCTTGCCTCTGGCGCTAGAAGGGAAACTGCAGGCAACCCACAGTACGGTGCTGTCGCCTTTCGATCCGGTGGTCTGGGACAGAAAACGCGCCGAGCAGCTGTTTGATTTCAGCTACCGGCTGGAATGTTATACCCCTGCGCCAAAGCGTCAATATGGGTATTTTGTGCTACCTCTGCTGCATAAGGGTCAGCTGGTTGGGCGTATGGATGCCAAGATGCACCGCAAGACCGGCACGCTTGAAATCATTGCCCTCTATCTGGAAGAGGGCGTCAGGGTGACGGCGGCTCTGGAAAAAGGGTTAACGTTCGCCCTTAGCGAATTTGCGCGCTGGCAGGGTGCTGGTAACGTGGTGCTGGGTCGTGTGCCCGACGGGCTGTTTACATCCTGTCGAAGTGGCTGGGAAACAGGCACTCCCTGAAAAAGGAATGTGTTAAGATTTAGCGATTACCCATACGGAGGAACTATGGATCACCGTTTACTCGAAATTATTGCCTGCCCGGTATGCAACGGCAAACTCTACTACAGCCAGGACAAACAAGAACTTATTTGCAAGCTGGATAGCCTGGCCTTCCCGCTGCGCGACGGTATTCCGGTATTGCTGGAAAATGAAGCCCGTTCCCTGGTGGCAGAAGAGAGCAAACCATGAGTTTTGTTGTCATTATTCCTGCGCGCTACGCGTCTACGCGTCTGCCGGGTAAACCGCTGGTGGATATCAACGGCAAGCCGATGATTGTGCATGTCCTTGAGCGGGCGCGTGAATCCGGTGCCGAGCGCGTGATTGTCGCTACCGATCATCCGGACGTCGCCCGCGCGGTTGAAGCCGCAGGCGGTGAGGTGTGCATGACCCGCGCCGATCACCAGTCCGGCACTGAACGGCTGGCGGAAGTGGTTGAGAAATGCGGTTTCAGTGATGATACGGTCATCGTGAACGTGCAGGGTGACGAGCCGATGATCCCGGCGGTCATTATCCGTCAGGTGGCAGAAAACCTGGCTCAGCGTCAGGTCGGTATGGCGACGCTCGCGGTACCTATTCACCACGCGGAAGAGGCATTCAATCCGAATGCCGTGAAGGTGGTTATGGATGCCGAAGGCTATGCGCTCTATTTTTCCCGCGCCACGATTCCGTGGGATCGCGATCGCTTTGCGCTCTCTAAAGAGACCATTGGTGATACCTTCCTGCGTCATATTGGGATCTACGGCTATCGCGCCGGCTTTATTCGCCGCTATGTCACCTGGGCGCCGAGCCCGCTGGAGCATATCGAAATGCTGGAGCAGCTTCGCGTGCTTTGGTATGGCGAAAAAATCCACGTTGCCGTTGCCAGCGAAGTGCCTGGAACGGGCGTAGATACGCCGGAAGATCTTGAGCGCGTCCGCGCCGAACTGCACTAATACCGCCTGCATCCCTCCTTTCGGAGGGATGTCTTTTCCCCGCGCCTTTCCCTTTCTTCTCCATAATTGATCTCTTCCGGGTGACATCTTCCTCCAGGACGCTCATTATAAAAGCAGTAGTCTTAATGGGGGTAATCTCATATGGAACAGCTGCGTGCCGAACTTAGCCATCTGCTTGGTGAGAAGTTAAGTCGGGTCGAATGCGTGAGTGAAAAGGCCGATACCGCGCTCTGGTCGCTGTACGACAGTCAGGGCAACCCAATGCCGCTGATGGCCAGAAGTTTTACCTCGCCGGGCGTCGCCAGGCAGCTTGCATGGAAAATGTCGATGCTGGCGCGGGAAGGGACGGTCCGTATGCCGACGGTATACGGCGTGATGACGCATGAGGAACACCCCGGCCCGGACGTGCTGCTGATTGAGCGTTTACGCGGCGTGTCTGTTGAAGCCCCGGCACGTACGCCGGAGCGCTGGGAACAGCTGAAAGACCAGATTGTTGAGGCGCTGCTGGCCTGGCATCGTCAGGATAGCCGTGGACTCGTGGGGCCTGTCGACAGTACGCAGGAAAACCTGTGGCCGCTGTGGTATCGCCAGCGGGTTGAGGTGCTGTGGGGCACGCTTAACCAGTTCAATAACACCGGTTTAACCATGCAGGACAAACGTATCTTGTTTCGCACCCGCGAGTGCCTGCCGGCGCTGTTCGAGGGTTTTAATGACAACTGCGTGCTGGTCCACGGTAATTTCACCCTGCGCAGCATGCTTAAAGACTCCCGCAGCGATCAGCTCCTGGCGATGGTCGGACCGGGGATCATGCTCTGGGCGCCGCGCGAATATGAGTTGTTCAGACTCAGCGACAGCGGGGCGGCGGAAGGTTTGCTGTGGCATTACCTTCAGCGCGCGCCGGTTGCAGAAGCATTCCTCTGGCGGCGCTGGCTCTATCTGCTCTGGGACGAAGTCGCGCAACTGGTCAATACCGGACGTTTCAATCGCGCGAACTTCGATCTGGCGACAAAATCACTCTTGCCCTGGCTCGCCTGAGGAACCTTTCAGCCACTGCCAGAGGCGTCCGAGCGTCTCATAGCTGACGCGGTCGCTATGCATCAACCATGCGGGGGACGGGATTGCCCGTTCCCACGGGTTGAGCGGCGCGTCGATGGCCATCTGGTTTGCCGGTGCGGGAAGCGGGTGCAGGCCTTGTTTTTCAAAGAAAATCATCGCTCTTGGCAGGTGTGAGGCGGAGGTCACCAGCAGGAACGGGACATCGCCAATCGCCTGCTTCACCGCGGCAGCCTCTTCTTCGGTATCTTTTGGGCTGTCCAGGGTGATGATTGAGGTACGCGGCACGCCGAGGGATTCCGCGACTCGGGCGCCCGCCTCAGCCGTACTTACCGGATTTGTTTTTGCCGCCGCGCCGGTGAAGATCATTTTTGAGCCCGGGTTCGCCAGCCACAGGCGAATACCCTCGTTTAGCCGTGGCAGGCTGTTGTTGATCAGGTTCGAACTGGGCGCCCAGTCAGGATCCCAGGTATACCCGCCGCCCAGCACCACGATGTACGCCACTTTCTGGTTTCCCTGCCACGTCGGGTACTTATTTTCGATAGGGCGTAACAGACCATCCGCGACCGGCTGCAGGCTTAACAGCAGCAGGACAAACCAGCCGAGCGTGATAAGCGTTTTGCCACTTTTCTGAAAGCGACTGAACCAGACCAGCCCCAGCCCCAGCGCGATCGTGAGCAGCAGCAGCGGAAGGGGAAGCATCATCCCTCCAATGTATTTCTTAAGGGTAAAAAGCATCCTTTTTGGTTCCTTTTTTGACCATATAGCAGGTGATTAACGGTGATATTACACCAGAGAGGTTCATTCTCCGCGCGGGTGTGACAAAATAGCGGTTTTGCAGTTAGCGAGTGGAACTCTCCCAATGCGGGATCGCAATTTTGATGACATCGCGGAAAAGTTTTCGCGCAACATTTATGGCACCACTAAAGGACAGCTCCGTCAGACGATCCTCTGGCAGGATCTGGACACCATTCTGGCGACCTTCGGCGGTCAAACGTTGCGCGTGCTGGATGCAGGTGGCGGTGAAGGGCAAACGGCGATAAAAATGGCCGGGCTCGGTCATCACGTCACGCTTTGCGATCTTTCTGCTGAAATGGTCTCCCGCGCGACGCGTGCTGCAGAAGAGAAAGGTGTGAGCGACAACATGCATTTTATACAATGCGCCGCTCAGGACATTGCACAGCATTTGGAAACCCAGGTTGATCTGATATTGTTTCATGCGGTGCTGGAATGGGTTGCCGATCCGCAAAGCGTGTTGCAAACCCTGTGGTCGATGTTGCGCCCGGGCGGCACGCTGTCGCTGATGTTCTACAATGCTAACGGCTTCCTGATGCACAACATGGTTGCGGGTAACTTTGACTATGTTCAGGTCGGGATGCCTAAAAAGAAAAAGCGCACGCTTTCCCCGGACTATCCGCGCGATCCGCAGCAGGTTTATGGCTGGCTGGAAGCGATTGGCTGGAAGATCGTCGGGAAGACGGGCGTCAGGGTGTTTCATGATTATCTGCGTGAAAAACACAAACAGCGTGACTGTTTTGACACCTTAACAGAATTAGAAACGCGGTATTGCCGTCAGGAGCCTTTTGTCAGTCTTGGCCGCTATATTCACGTCACCGCGCACAAGCCGCAGATGCAAGGATAACCTATGAGTGAATTTTCCCAGACAGTCCCCGAACTGGTTGCCTGGGCCAGGAAAAACGATTTCTCCATCTCGCTGCCGGTAGACAGACTCTCTTTCCTGCTGGCGGTTGCCACGCTGAACGGCGAACGGCTGGATGGTGAGATGAGCGAGGGTGAACTGGTGGATGCGTTCCGCCATGTCAGTGATGCGTTTGAGCAAACCAGCGAAACCATTAGCGTGCGTGCCAACAACGCAATTAACGATATGGTGCGTCAACGTCTGCTGAACCGCTTTACCAGCGAGCAGGCGGAAGGAAACGCCATCTATCGCCTGACGCCACTGGGCATCGGGATCACCGATTACTATATTCGCCAGCGTGAATTTTCCACGCTGCGTCTTTCCATGCAGCTCTCGATCGTGGCGGGTGAGCTTAAGCGTGCCGCCGATGCCGCGGATGAAAACGGTGACGAATTCCACTGGCACCGTAACGTCTACGCGCCGCTGAAATATTCGGTGGCGGAAATCTTCGACAGTATCGATCTGACCCAGCGTCTGATGGACGAACAGCAGCAGCAGGTGAAGGACGATATCGCGCAGTTGCTGAATAAAGACTGGCGTGCCGCCATCTCCAGCTGTGAGCTTCTGCTGTCAGAAACTTCCGGCACGCTGCGTGAGCTTCAGGATACGCTGGAAGCGGCAGGGGATAAGCTTCAGGCGAACCTGCTGCGCATTCAGGATGCGACCCTGGCGCATGACGATCTGCATTTTATCGATCGTCTGGTCTTCGACCTGCAAAGCAAACTCGACCGCATTATCAGCTGGGGCCAGCAGTCGATCGACCTGTGGATCGGCTACGACCGACACGTGCATAAATTTATCCGTACCGCGATTGATATGGATAAAAACCGCGTCTTTGCCCAGCGTCTGCGTCAGTCGGTGCAGACCTATTTCGATGCGCCGTGGGCGCTGACCTACGCCAGTGCCGATCGTCTGCTGGATATGCGCGACGAAGAGATGGCCCTGCGCGATGAAGAGGTGACCGGTGAACTGCCGCCGGATCTGGAATATGAAGAATTTAACGAAATTCGCGAGCAGCTTGCCGCGATGATCGAAGAGCAGCTCGCTGTCTACAAAACCAGACAAGTGCCGCTGGATCTGGGGCTCGTGGTGCGCGATTATCTGGCGCAATATCCACGCGCGCGCCACTTCGACATTGCCCGCATCGTGGTAGACCAGGCGGTGCGCCTGGGCGTCGCGCAAGCAGATTTCACCGGACTGCCGCCGAAGTGGCAGCCAATTAACGATTACGGAGCCAAGGTACAGGCGCATGTCATTGACAAATATTGAACAAGTGATGCCGGTTAAGCTGGCACAGGCGCTGGCGAATCCGTTATTTCCGGCGCTGGACAGCCAGCTGCGTGCCGGTCGTCACATTGGCTTAGACGAGCTGGATAATCACGCCTTTTTGATGGACTTTCAGGAGTATCTGGAAGAGTTTTACGCACGTTACAACGTGGAGCTTATCCGCGCACCGGAAGGGTTTTTCTACCTGCGCCCGCGCTCCACTACGCTGATTCCGCGTTCCGTGCTCTCCGAGCTGGATATGATGGTCGGCAAAATTCTTTGCTATCTCTATCTCAGCCCCGAGCGTCTGGCGAATGAAGGTATCTTCACCCAGCAGGAACTTTACGATGAGCTGTTGACGCTGGCGGATGAGAGCAAGCTGCTCAAGCTGGTGAACAACCGCTCCACGGGGTCGGATCTTGACCGTCAGAAATTACAGGAAAAGGTTCGTTCCTCCCTGAGCCGTCTGCGTCGTCTGGGGATGGTCTGGTTTATGGGCCACGACAGCAGCAAGTTCCGCATTACGGAGTCTGTCTTCCGCTTCGGCGCCGATGTGCGTGCGGGCGATGACGCGCGTGAAGCGCAGCTTCGCATGATCCGCGACGGTGAAGCGATGCCGGTGGAAAACCATTTGCTGCTCAATGACGAGCATGAAGAGAATCTGCCGGATAGCGGGGAGGAAGAATAATGATTGAACGCGGTAAATTTCGCTCACTGACGCTGATTAACTGGAACGGCTTCTTTGCCCGAACCTTCGATCTGGACGAGCTGGTTACAACGCTCTCCGGCGGTAACGGTGCGGGTAAATCCACCACCATGGCGGCTTTCGTCACGGCGCTAATCCCGGACCTGACGCTGCTTCACTTCCGTAACACCACCGAGGCGGGCGCCACAAGCGGCTCCCGTGATAAAGGTCTGCACGGTAAGCTGAAGGCCGGGGTCTGTTATTCGGTTCTGGACGTGATCAACTCCCGCCATCAGCGTGTGGTCGTGGGCGTGCGCCTGCAGCAGGTTGCCGGTCGCGACCGTAAGGTCGATATTAAGCCCTTCGCCATTCAGGGGCTACCGACCTCCATGCAGCCGACGGCGCTGCTGACGGAAACCCTGAACGAACGCCAGGCGCGCGTGCTGACGCTGCAGGAGCTGAAAGATAAGCTTGAAGCTATCGAAGGCGTACAGTTCAAACAGTTCAACTCCATCACCGACTACCACTCCCTGATGTTCGATCTGGGCGTGGTGGCGCGTCGTCTGCGCACCGCCTCAGACCGTAGCAAATACTACCGTCTGATCGAAGCATCCCTGTACGGCGGGATCTCCAGCGCTATTACCCGCTCCCTGCGCGACTACCTGCTGCCGGAAAACAGCGGCGTGCGTAAGGCGTTCCAGGATATGGAAGCGGCACTGCGTGAAAACCGCATGACGCTGGAAGCGATTCGCGTTACCCAGTCTGACCGCGACCTGTTTAAACACCTGATCAGCGAAGCCACCAACTACGTGGCGGCGGACTACATGCGCCACGCCAACGAGCGCCGCGTGCATCTGGATCAGGCATTAGAGTACCGTCGCGAGCTGTTTACCTCCCGTAAACAGCTGGTGGCCGAGCAGTATAAGCACGTCGAAATGGCGCGCGAGCTGGGTGAGCACAACGGTGCCGAGGGCGACCTTGAAGCCGACTATCAGGCCGCCAGCGATCACCTGAACCTGGTGCAGACCGCGCTGCGTCAGCAGGAAAAAATCGAGCGCTATGAAGCGGATCTCGACGAGCTGCAAATTCGTCTCGAAGAGCAAAATGAAGTGGTGGCCGAAGCCGCCGATATGCAGGAAGAGAACGAAGCCCGCGCGGAAGCGGCCGAGCTGGAAGTGGATGAGCTGAAAAGCCAGCTTGCCGATTACCAGCAGGCTCTTGACGTGCAGCAGACGCGAGCGATTCAGTACACTCAGGCGTTGCAGGCGTTACAGCGTGCCAAAGAGCTGTGCCATCTGCCTGACCTGACGCCGGATAGCGCCGACGAGTGGCTGGACACCTTCCAGGCCAAAGAGCAGGAAGCCACCGAGAAACTGCTGTCTCTCGAACAGAAGATGAGCGTCGCGCAAACGGCGCACAGCCAGTTTGAGCAGGCCTATCAGCTGGTGGCGGCAATTAACGGCCCGCTGGCGCGTAACGAAGCGTGGGACGTTGCCCGTGAGCTTCTGCGCGACGGCGTTAACCAGCGCCATCTGGCCGAGCAGGTCCAGCCGCTGCGTATGCGCCTGAACGAGCTTGAACAGCGCCTGCGCGAGCAGCAGGAAGCCGAGCGCCTGCTGGCGGAATTCTGCAAGCGTCAGGGCAAACGCTACGATTTCGACGAGCTTGAGGCCCTGCATCAGGAGCTGGAAGCCCGTATTGCCGCGCTTTCAGATTCCGTATCCAGCGCCAGCGAACAGCGTATGACGCTGCGTCAGGAGCTGGAGCAGCTTCAGTCCCGTTCCCAGGCGCTGCTACAGCGAGCGCCGGTTTGGCTGGCGGCCCAAAGCAGCCTGAATCAGCTCAGCGAGCAGTGCGGCGAGCAGTTCGAATCCAGCCAGGAAGTGACCGAATATCTGCAGCAGCTGCTGGAGCGCGAGCGCGAAGCCATTGTTGAGCGTGATGAAGTGGGCGCGCGCAAGCGTGATGTCGACGAAGAAATCGAGCGTTTAAGCCAGCCGGGCGGCGCGGAAGATCCGCGTCTGAATGCACTGGCCGAGCGTTTTGGCGGCGTACTGCTGTCCGAGATTTATGACGATGTCGGTCTTGACGATGCCCCGTACTTCTCCGCGCTGTATGGTCCGTCGCGTAACGCGATCGTGGTTCCGGATCTGTCGCTCATTTCTGAGCAGCTTGCCGGCCTGGAAGATTGCCCGGAAGATCTCTATCTGATCGAAGGGGATCCGCAGTCGTTCGATGACAGCGTATTCAGCGTCGACGAACTGGAAAAAGCGGTGGTGGTGAAAATCGCCGATCGCCAGTGGCGTTACTCCCGCTTCCCGGAACTGCCGCTGTTTGGCCGCGCCGCGCGTGAAAGCCGCATTGAAAGCCTGCATGCCGAGCGTGAAACGCTGTCCGAACGCTTTGCGACACTGTCCTTTGACGTGCAGAAAACCCAGCGTCTGCACCAGGCGTTTAGTCGCTTTATCGGTAGCCATCTGGCCGTGGCCTTTGATGCCGACCCTGAAGCGGAAATTCGCAAACTCACTACCCGCCGCAGCGAGCTGGAACGTGCGATTGCCAGTCATGAAAGTGATAACCAGCAGAGTCGCCTCCAGTTTGAGCAGGCGAAAGAGGGCGTCGCCGCGCTTAACCGCATTCTGCCGCGCCTGAATCTGCTGGCAGACGACACGCTGGCGGACCGTGTGGATGAGATCCAGGAGCGTCTGGATGAAGCGCAGGAAGCCGCGCGTTTCGTACAGCAGCACGGCAACCAGCTGGCGAAGCTGGAGCCGGTTGTTTCGGTGCTTCAGAGCGATCCGGAACAGTTCGAGCAGTTAAAAGAAGATTATGCCTGGTCGCAGCAGGTGCAGCGCGAAGCGCGTCAGCAGGCGTTTGCCCTGACGGAAGTTGTGCAGCGTCGCGCCCACTTTGGCTACTCTGATTCGGCTGAAATGCTGAGCGGTAACAGCGATCTGAATGAAAAACTGCGTCAGCGCCTTGAGCAGGCCGAAGCGGAACGTACTCGCGCCCGTGAAGCGATGCGCAGCCACTCTGCGCAGCTGAGCCAGTACAATCAGGTGCTGGCCTCGCTGAAAAGCTCCTTCGACACCAAGAAAGAGCTGCTAAACGATCTGCAGAAAGAGCTTCAGGACATCGGCGTCCGTGCCGACAGCGGAGCAGAGGAGCGCGCGCGTATTCGTCGTGACGAGCTGCATGCTCAGCTCAGCAATAACCGCGCGCGTCGCAACCAGCTGGAAAAAGCGCTGACGTTCTGTGAAGCGGAAATGGATAACCTGACCCGTCGCCTGCGCAAGCTGGAGCGTGACTACTTTGAGATGCGTGAGCAGGTCGTGACCGCCAAGGCGGGCTGGTGCGCGGTGATGCGGATGGTGAAAGACAATAACGTCGAACGTCGTCTGCACCGTCGCGAGCTGGCCTACCTCTCTGCCGATGAGCTGCGTTCTATGTCGGATAAGGCGCTGGGTGCGCTGCGTCTGGCGGTGGCAGATAACGAACACCTGCGCGATGTACTGCGTATGTCAGAAGATCCGAAACGTCCTGAGCGTAAAATTCAGTTCTTCGTGGCGGTTTATCAGCACCTGCGCGAGCGCATTCGTCAGGACATCATCCGTACCGACGATCCGGTGGAAGCCATCGAGCAGATGGAAATCGAACTGGGACGCCTGACGGAGGAGCTGACCTCCCGTGAACAGAAGCTGGCGATCAGCTCCCGCAGCGTGGCGAACATCATTCGCAAAACCATTCAGCGCGAGCAGAACCGTATCCGCCAGCTGAACCAGGGCCTGCAGAGCGTGTCGTTTGGTCAGGTGAATAGCGTGCGCCTCAACGTCAACGTGCGTGAAGCCCACGCGACGCTGCTGGAGGTGCTGTCTGAGCAGCACGAACAGCATCAGGATCTGTTCAACAGCAACCGTCTGACCTTCTCTGAAGCGCTGGCGAAGCTGTATCAGCGCCTGAACCCGCAGATTGATATGGGGCAGCGTACGCCGCAAACCATCGGTGAAGAGCTGCTGGATTACCGTAACTACCTGGAAATGGAAGTTGAGGTGAACCGTGGTTCCGACGGCTGGCTGCGTGCGGAGTCTGGCGCGCTGTCGACGGGTGAGGCTATCGGTACCGGGATGTCGATTCTGGTGATGGTCGTACAGAGCTGGGAAGATGAAGCGCGTCGTCTGCGCGGTAAAGACATCTCTCCATGTCGACTGCTGTTCCTGGATGAAGCGGCGCGACTGGATGCCCGCTCCATTGCCACGCTGTTTGAGCTGTGTGAACGTCTCGATATGCAGCTCATCATTGCGGCACCGGAAAACATCAGCCCTGAAAAAGGCACTACCTACAAACTGGTGCGTAAAGTGTTCCAGAACAGCGAGCATGTACACGTGGTCGGGTTGCGCGGCTTTGCGCCGCAACCGCCGGAGTCATTGCCAGGTACTGCTGACGCTTCCTGATAAAGCCTATCCCCACAAACGCAACCCTTTGAGGTTGCGTTTTTTTTGCTATTCCTGAAGCACTCTTCTGAAGCGATAATTCCCCCTGAATTATTCTAAATATTAAATTAAGGAAAGATAATTTTTAATAGAATCGTTATTTATTTATATTCATCAGGGTGATTATTGTTGAGCCTCAGAAAGGGCTTTAAGAAATTTTATTTGCTTTCCATATTCACCGTGAATTGATTGAATAATCCAACAGGGATGGCGTGTATTACGCCTGGCTTGAGGCCGTTGAGTCGCGTGCCAATGGATAATAATATTCATGAAAATGAGATGGAATTTGTTATTCATGAGACAAGTAATATGAGATTAAAAACCAGGAAAATATTTGCCTGCATACAAATTGTGTTGCAGTTGCTTCCGCCCTCCACGTTGCTCTATCTGTCACCCGTATCCAATGCCAGCGCGGAAAACGTAAAATCCACTCAGGAACAGCAGCCCACAAACAATTCGGATCAAAACGAAAGCAGTGTTGCGCAGGCTGCCGTTCAGGCAGGCTCCCTTCTCAGCAGCGACAACGCTACTGATGCGCTTGGCAGCGCGGTAGTTTCAGCCGCGACCGGGAAGGCGGCCTCCAGCGTGCAGGAGTGGCTGAGCCAGTTTGGCACCGCCCGGGTCAACATCAGTACAGATGAACACTTCACGCTTAGTGATTCCGATCTGGATCTGCTGGTGCCGTTGTATAACGGAAAAGAGAACCTGCTTTTTACTCAAATGGGTGGTCGTCGTCATGATGATCGCAATATTATTAATGGCGGGTTGGGGTATCGTCATTTTAATGACGGCTGGATGTGGGGAACTAACATATTTTATGATCGCCAGGTTTCTGGTAATCAACATCAGCGTCTTGGCTTAGGCACTGAACTGGGGTGGGATTATCTTAAAGTTTCCGCTAATGGTTATTTACGCCTGAGTAACTGGATGTCATCTTCTCATTACGAAGATTATGACGAACGTGCGGCTAATGGTTTTGATATCCGCGCGACCGGCTATTTGCCTGCTTATCCTCAGCTAGGGGCGAATATCATTTATGAACAGTATTTTGGCGACAGTGTCGGGCTGTTTGGCGATGACGAAGACGATCGGCAGAAAGATCCGTATGCCGTCACGCTTGGGCTGAACTACACGCCGGTTCCAATGGTAACGATGGGCCTCAACCAGAAAATGGGTAAGAGCGGCGAAAATGATACCCAGATTAACGTTGGGGTGACCTGGACAGCGGGTGTCCCGCTGAGTGCGCAGCTCGATCCGTCTCAGGTGGCACTGCGCCGCACCCTTCAGGGCGGGCGCATGGATCTGGTCGATCGTAACAATAATATTGTTCTGGAATACCGTAAGCAGGAGCTGATTTCACTGTCAGTTCCGCCGCAGCTGGAAGGCGCGGAGCAATCTAAGCAGACGGTTACCGCTCGGGTGAAGGCAAAACATGGCCTTGATCGTATTGAGTGGCAGGGCGACAGCTTCTTTAGCCACGGCGGCAAAATTAGCACAGGCGGCAGCCCGGAACAGTTCGTGCTGACGCTACCGGTCTGGCAGGGCAACGGTAGTAACAACTACACGCTCAGCGCTACCGCCTGGGATAAAAACGGTAATGCCTCAAAGCCGGACCAGATGCAGGTCACGGTGAATGGGGTTGATGTGACCACACTTCAGTCGACGACATCAGTATCGCCGACAACGGTACCGGCGGATGGGGCTTCCACCGCCACGGTGAGCGTAACGCTGAAAACCAGCGCGGGTGAAGCCGCAACAGGTTTAGCTACGCGTCTGACGGCAACCCTTACATCTTCTGCAAAAACCGCGAATGCGGCATCCGCGACGGATAAGGCGCCAAAAATTGCCAGCTTTAGCGAAAGCGCCAGTGGTGTTTATACCGCCATCCTGACCAGCGGTACTACCCCGGACACGCTGACGATTCAGCCGCTAATCGACGGCACCACAAAGCTGGCCACGGCGAAGCTAACGGAAGAGGCCACCGTGCTCATTTCTCAGCTGGCCACGCTGGAACAGTCTGCAACCAGCGCGCTGGCTAACGGCAGCACGCCGATCGTGCTAACAGCGCATGTAACGGATCAGTACGGCCAGCCGTTCCAGGGGGCCACGATTACCTGGTCTGCGGATAATACTCAGGCGGTGTTGTCAGAATTGCAGAGCACCACTGATGAGACCGGTACCGCGAAAATTCAGGTAAGCAGTAAGGATCTCATCACCACGGTCGTGACGGCACAGCTGGAAGGCGGCAATGCCCTGAAGACGCCGTCGCTGACCTTTACTGCGGATGTGTCGACGGCAAAAGTGACCACCATTAGCAGCGAAAAGCAGCAGGTCGTGGCGAACAATAATGACACGGATACGGTGACGGCCCAGGTCACGGATAATTACAACCATCCGCTTTCCGGGGTGACGGTAAACTGGACGGTGGAAAAAACCGATGACACGCCAGTGGCGACCAAAACGTCGACCACTGACAGCAGCGGAAATGCGGTGCTGGCGCTGAAATCTTCGAAAACAGGAACCATCACGGTAAGTGCAGAAGTCAAAGGTACCTCACCGCAGGAAACAGATCCGATTGCCTTTGTGGCCGATGCCAGTACGCAGACGGTGAGTGAGATAACACTCAGCAAGCAGAAGGCTGTGGCAAATGGCTCGGACAGCATTACCTATGAAGCCACCGTGACTGATGCCCAGGGCAATACGGTTGCGGGCGCGACGGTAAACTGGTCGGCAGATGACAGCGATGCGAAACTCAGCGCAGCGCAGACGACCAGCGACAGTCGCGGGGTGTCGCAAATTACGGTGACTTCTCTGAAAGCAGGGGCGGTGATCGTGAGCGCGGGTACCAGCAGCACGGCGATGAAACAGGCGGAAAGCGCGACCTTTACAGCAGACAGCAGCAGCGCAACGGTGACCTCGCTGACCAGCGATCGTCAGTCAGCGCTGGCGAATGGTACGGACGGTATTGTCCTGAGCGCGACCGTAATCGATGCTAACGGTAATCCGCTGCAAAATGCGGAGGTCAGCTGGCAAAGCGATCCGGCAACGGGCAATCTTTCCGCCAGTACGACGACTACGAATGCCAGCGGCGTCGCTACGGTCACGCTGACGTCGCAGAATGTGGAGACCTACAGCGTGACGGCAGGCATTAACGCCACCACGAAGGCGCTCTCTGACTTGCGCTTTATTGCCGATACCAGTACGGCGCACCTGGAAAAACTCTCGTCTTCAACCAATAGCGTACTGGCGGATGGCAAAACGGCTATCACCCTGACGGCGAGCGTTGTCGATCGGTCCGGGCACCCGGTGAAAGGCGAGCAAATCAACTGGAGTGCAGATAACGATAAAGCGCAACTTTCTGTGGCGCAGTCAGTCACGGACGAGCAGGGCCAGGTCCAGATTCAGGTGACCAGCAGCGATATCATTACCACGGTGGTGACGGCCCAGCATAATCAGGCAGAAGCGCTGAAAACCGATACTCTCAGCTTCACCGGTGATACCGCGTCGGCGAAGGTTGCCAGTATCAACAGTGAAAAAAGTCAGGTGGTTGCGAATAATATCGATAGCGATACGGTGACCGCACAGGTACTCGACAGCTACAACCATCCGTTAAGCGGTGTGACGGTAAACTGGAGCGCGGTGAAGACGGATGGCACCTCAGTTAAAAGCAGTACCTCGGTAACCGACAGTCAGGGGAACGCGACCTGGACGCTGAAGTCGGCAAAAACCGGTGTCGTTACCGTGTCGGCAGCAGTTTCCGGGACGCCAGCAAAAGAAACCGGGCAGATAACCTTTGTCGCTGACAGCAGCAGCGCCAGCGTCAATCTGCTGACGCTGGATAAAAACCAGGCCACGGCCAACGGCGCAGACAGCATCACCTATACCGCAACGGTGCGGGATGCACAGGGGAATGCCGTACAGGGCGCGACGGTTAGCTGGTCGGCGGATAATGCCGCAGCGAAACTGAGCAATACGCAAAGCACCACAGGTGCTGACGGCACGGCGCAGATCGCTGTGACATCGCTGAAAGCGGGGGATGTCGTGATGACCGCCCAGACCAGTGAGGCGACGGCGAAGCAGGCTGATAAAGCGACATTTGTCGCGGACGCCTCCACCGCCATGGTCTCTGCGATTACCAGCGACAAGGCTTCTGCTCTGGCAAACGGTGCGGATGCTATCACCGTCAGTGCGACGGTTACGGATGCCAACGGCAACCTTTTGTCGGCGTCAGACGTAAACTGGGCTGCCTCTCCAGCGGGCGGGAAATTGTCAGCAGAGAGCAGCAAAACCAATGCCAGCGGTGTGGCTCAGGTGCAGATCACCTCGGATGCGGTGGAAAAATACGCCGTTGCGGCGAGTGCTAACGGCTCCAGCAAGACGGCGTCAGACCTGAGCTTCACGGCGGACAGCAGTACGGCGCAGGTAGCATCGCTCACGGCAGACAAAACCACGGATATCGTGGCGGATAAAGACAAGGTGACGCTGACGGCGCTGGTCCTGGATGCACAGCAACATCCGGTCTCCGGTACAGTGGTGAACTGGAGCAGCAGCGAAAGCAACAGCAGCTTTAGTACTAACTCGTCGGTAACCGGCGCTGACGGAAAAGCGGCAGTGACCTTCTCCAGCCTGAAAGCGGGCAACATTGACGTCACGGCGACAACCGGTAGCAGCAGTCAGGTTCAGGCCCTACGGGTGATTGGTAACCAGGCAACGGCGAAGGTAACCGGTATCACGGCGGATAAACCGCAGGTGGTGGCTGATGGGGCAGCCGAAATCACCTGGACTGCTGCGGTAACGGATGCCAACGGTAACGTGCTGACCGGCACGACGCTGAACTGGAGCGCCAGTCTGGACGGCGTGACATTAACACCAACCAGCAGCGACACGGATACAAACGGCAACGCGACCACCAAAGGCACGTCGCTGACAACCGGTGACGTAAAGGTGACAGCCACTCCAGCGACCAATACCAGCGGGGCGAAAACGGATGGGGCCGCGAAGTTCGTTGGCGATGTGAAAACGGCAAAGCTAATTTCTCTGACACCGAATATGATCAATCCCGTAATTAACAGTACAGGAGTAACCTACACCGCAGTAGTGACTGATGCCAATGACAACCCTGTTGAAGGGCAAACTGTCGCCTGGACAACCAACCTGAACACGCTGGCGGCAGAGGAAACGACGACGAACAGCTCAGGTAGCGCAACAGTGACATTGAAAGGGAGTTCTGTTGGGATTGCTACTGTTACTGCAACGGTTAATGGTACAAGCATCAGGAATAATCAGGTTTCCTTTGTTGATACGCTATATGTTGACTGGAATATAACGGGAAGCAGTTCAAGTTATACCGGCAATGATGCAGTATCGACGACAACGGCATCTGTTGGCTTTGAGGTGACTGGTGATACTCAGGGACCTACTTCGTTAGTATGGAACGGTAATATTGGTGCGTCTTCAACATTGACGGTACCAATGACAAACGAACAGGGTGAAACGGTTAATGTTATATTTAAGGGGCAACGAGGAACAGGAGGATGTGGCAACTTCGCATTTAACAACGCCGTAACCTGTTATAACATTGCCTGGAGTACACCGGTTATTAAATACAGTGCGAATGATAACCCCACACTCTCTCCAGGACGTTATACTGGCCACATCACGTTCAAAGGAACGGAGTGGCATAATGATAACAATTTACTGGCCTACGACATCACCACCTCTCTCACTGTAGAGTAAATCTTCCCCCCGCGACAATCGCGTCGCGGGGCTTTTCTCTTAGCGCTTAACTTATTCCCTCCGCTGCGTTATCTTTAAACTTCTTTACATAAGGTAAGGCAACACTGTTTTAGCCTTCCTATAATGAAGAAAAGCCCCAGCGTGATGGGCATGTCGTTAGAAAACAGGGGGCAAGGGATGTTGCTAAAGAAAGTTCGTGGTCTTCAACTGTCTGCACTGAGTTTGTGCCTGGCAGTGATGTTTGCTCCACTGTTAACTGCACAGGCCGATGAGCCTGAAATTGTACCAACTGATAGCTCTGCAACGACAGGCGCGCAGCCGACGTCGCTGTCTCAACCGCTGGAGCAATCCCCGGCGACGGCTGTCATGGCCGGTATTCAGCCACTGCCGGAAGGCGTAAACATTCAATCACTCCAGCAACAGCTTCTGGCGGGGCTGCCTTCAGGTTACCAACCTGCGTATCTCAACCAGCTGACGCTGCTCTACGCTGCACGCGACATGAAGCCTATGTGGGACAATCGCGATGCGGTTCGTGCGTTCCAGCAGCAGCTGGCAGAGGTCGCTATCGCCGGTTTGCAGCCGCAATTTACCGCCTGGGTTGAACTGCTGACCGATCCGTCCGTGACCGGCCAGGCGCGTGATATCGTGCTGTCAGATGCCATGATGGGTTACCTTCAGTTTGTCGCCGGAATTCCTGTCAACGGTAACCGCTGGTTATACAGCGATAAGCCTTACAAGCTGGCGACGCCAGCGCTGTCGGTCATTAACCAGTGGCAGTTAGCCCTGGATAATGGAGAGCTGCCGCGCTTTATTGCCAGCCTCGCACCGGCACATCCGCAATATGCCACCCTGCACCAGTCGCTTCTTGCGCTGGTGGGGGACTCGCGCCCGTGGCCGCAAATGCGCGGTACCACGACGCTGCGTCCGGGGCAGTGGAGCAGCGATGTTCCTGCCCTGCGCGAGATCCTGGCGCGTTCCGGTATTCTGGACGGCGGGCCACATATTGCCTTGCCCGGCGACGATCCGCAAAATGCAGTGGTTAGTCCGTCAGCTCCGGTGAAAGAGAAAAAAGCGGTCACCGTCAGCAATAAACCCGCAGCATACGACCGCGAGCTGGTTGCGGCAGTTAAACAGTTCCAGGCCGTTCAGGGACTGGGGGCCGATGGCGTCATCGGCCAGACAACGCGTGACTGGCTGAACGTGTCGCCTGCGCAGCGGGCAGGGGTGCTGGCGCTGAATATCCAGCGTTTGCGCCTGCTGCCGGGTACGCTCTCAACCGGTATTATGGTTAACATTCCGGCGTATTCACTGGTCTATTACCAGAACGGTAGCGAAGTGCTGGCGTCGCGCGTAATTGTCGGACGTCCGGATCGTAAAACGCCGATGATGAGCAGTGCGTTAAATAACGTGGTGGTTAACCCGCCGTGGAACGTACCGCCCACCCTGGCGCGGAAAGACATTCTGCCGAAGGTCTGGAACGATCCGGGTTATCTGGAACGTCATGGCTATACGGTGATGCGTGGATGGAACAGCAAAGAGGCCATCGATCCTTATATGGTCGACTGGTCGACGATCACGGCGTCAAATCTGCCGTTCCGTTTCCAGCAGGCTCCCGGGGCGCATAACTCGCTTGGGCGCTACAAGTTCAATATGCCGAGTTCAGACGCTATTTATCTGCACGATACCCCGAACCACAACCTGTTCCAGAAGGATACTCGCGCGCTGAGTTCTGGCTGCGTGCGCGTCAATAAAGCCTCAGAGCTGGCCAATATGCTGTTGCAGGATGCGGGCTGGAACGATACGCGTATCTCGGATGCCCTGAAGCAGGGGGATACGCGTTACGTGAATATTCGGCACAATATTCCGGTCAATCTTTACTATTTGACCGCTTTCGTGGGCGAAGACGGGCGGACGCAGTATCGTACAGATATTTACAATTATGATCTCACCGCGCGATCCGGCGCACAAATTTTGCCAAAAGCGGAACAATTAATCAGGTAAATGAAGCAGTTCGGGGAAAAAGATTGTCGTAAGTTAGGGTGAATACGGGGCAATATCGCTGTAAGCCGCGTATTCACTGGGGTTGGGCGCCTTGACGTACCCGGTTTTGCCAGTTAAGGTGCCCTTCGTGCGCTAAGCATATTACGATTTCTTTTACCTGTAGACCTGATTATCATGGACAAATTTGACGCTAATCGCCGCAAACTGCTGGCGTTAGGTGGTGTTGCGCTTGGCGCAGCGGCCATCTTGCCGACGCCAGCATTTGCCACCCTCTCGACACCTCGTCCGCGAGTTTTAACGCTCAACAATCTTCATACCGGTGAGTCGCTAAAAGCGGAGTTCTTTGATGGCAGAGGCTATATTCAGGATGAATTAGCAAGACTTAACCATTTTTTCCGTGATTTCCGCGCGAATAAAATAAAAGCCATCGATCCAGGACTGTTTGATCAGCTTTTCCGCCTTCAGGGCCTGCTGGGCACCAGCAAGCCGGTGCAGCTTATTTCTGGTTATCGCTCAGTTGATACCAATAATGAACTGCGCGCCCACAGTCGCGGGGTAGCTAAAAAGAGCTATCACACGAAGGGACAGGCAATGGATTTCCATATTGAAGGCGTTTCGTTAGCCAATATTCGCAAAGCTGCGTTATCTATGCGTGCAGGTGGTGTAGGATATTACCCCAGCAGCAACTTTGTGCATATTGATACCGGTCCGGTTCGGCACTGGTAATAACGAAATACAGGAGCAGTATGAACTATCGTATTATTCCGGTTACCGCGTTCTCCCAGAATTGTTCACTCATCTGGTGCGAACAAACTAAACTGGCCGCGCTTGTCGATCCCGGTGGCGACGCTGAGAAAATCAAGCAGGAAGTCGCTGACAGCGGTGTCACGCTGATGCAAATTTTGCTGACGCATGGTCACCTTGACCATGTTGGCGCAGCGGCGGAACTGGCGCAACATTATGGTGTGCCGGTGATTGGTCCGGAAAACGAAGATGAGTTCTGGCTGCAGGGGTTACCCGCCCAAAGCCGCATGTTTGGCCTTGATGAGTGTCAGCCCCTGACGCCCGATCGCTGGCTGAACGAGGGAGAGCGCGTTAACGTAGGGAATGTGACTTTACAGGTGTTGCATTGTCCTGGACATACGCCAGGCCATATTGTCTTCTTTGATGACCAGTCCCGTCTGCTGATTTCCGGCGATGTGATTTTCAAAGGTGGCGTAGGACGCAGCGATTTTCCGCGCGGCGATCACGGGCAGCTGATTCAGTCGATTAAACAGAAACTCTTGCCGCTGGGTGATGATGTGACGTTTATCCCTGGACACGGTCCGATGTCGACGCTGGGCTATGAACGGCTCCATAACCCGTTCCTTCAGGATGAGATGCCTGTCTGGTAACCCGAATAAAAAAAGCTGCATAACGCAGGCTTTTTTATGGGCGCAAATTACAGTACGGCGACAATCGCTTCGCACAGTGGCGCCATGTTGTCAGGCGTCATGCCCGCAACGTTCACGCGGCCAGACGCAACGGCGTACACGCCAAACTCTTCACGCAGGCGCAGAACCTGCTCTTTGGTCAGGCCGCTGAATGAGAACATGCCGTTCTGTTTGATGATAAAGCTGAAGTCGCGATCGGCGCCTTTCTCCGCCAGGGTGTTCACAAACAGCAGGCGCATGCGCTGAATACGCTGGCGCATATCGTTCAGCTCTTGTTCCCAGATCGCGCGCAGCGCATCGTTGCTCAGGATGGTGGCAACAACAGACGCACCGTGTGCCGGTGGGTTAGAGTAGTTCGCGCGAATAACCGATTTCATCTGGCTGAACGCGCGGTCAACGGTCTCTTCGTTTGCCGCAACCAGCGTACAGGCACCCACACGCTCATTGTACAGACCGAAGTTCTTGGAGTAGGAGCTGGCAACAATCAGCTCCTGATGCACGGCTGCGAACGCGCGCAGGCCTTCTGCATCTTCTTCCAGACCACGGGCGAAGCCCTGGTAGGCAAAGTCAAACAGCGGCAGCCAGCCTTTTTCTACGGACAGCTTCGCCAGGTGTTCCCACTGCTCAAGGGTCGGATCGATTCCGGTTGGGTTGTGGCAGCATCCGTGGAACAGCACCACGTCGCCTGACTGCGCTTCGCTCAGGCTTGCCAGCAGGCCGTCAAAGTCGAGAGAGTGGCTTGCCGCGTCGTAGTAGGCGTATTCGCGCACGTCCAGACCCGCGGAATTGAAGACGCTCTTGTGGTTCGGCCAGCTTGGATTGCTTACCCAGACGCGCTTCACAGAAGTGTTTTTCGCAAGGAAATCCGCCGCCACGCGCAGCGCGCCGGTACCGCCAGGGGTCTGCGCTGTACGGGCACGTTTGTCACTGACGATTGCGCTGCCTTTACCGAACAGCAGCTCCTGGGTGCAGCGACCAAATTCAGGGATACCATCAATACCGAGGTAGTTTTTGGTGGTTTCGTTTTCCAGCAGATACTGCTCAGCTTTCTTAACGCTGGTCAGTACCGGAGTTTTGCCGGTTTCATCTTTATATACACCAATACCCAGGTTGATTTTGCCAGGGCGGTCGTCGGCACGAAACAGATCGGCCAGGCCCAGAATCGGGTCGGCAGGAGCGGCGGTAATGTTCTCAAACATGACGAAGTTCCATTGTGATTACAGAAGTGAAATCCGCTATCAGGTTAACGGTAGATTTACAAAATGCCAACCGTTTGCGACGAAAAGCGTGCGGCTTTTCAAAAGTCGCCATTATTTTCTGTCAGGCATAAAAAAACAGGGCCGAAGCCCTGTTCATTAAGCATATAACAAAGTGGTGTTCTGATTAGAACTGGTAGGTAACAGCCATTGCAACCTGGTCGTCTTTACCGTTCACGATACCCACGCTACGAGAGTAGTCGGTGTCGTCGATCAGGTTCAGCTGGTAGTCAACATAGACGTTGAAGTTTTTGTTGAAGTAGTAAGTTGCACCCAGTTCAACAAATTTCTGCAGGTCAGCATCGCCGCCAGAGAAGGTGCCACGCTGTGACAGGTTTTTACCTTTAGACTGAACGTAGGCCACGGAAGGGCGCAGACCGAAGTCGAACTGGTACTGAGCGATCACTTCGAAGTTCTGAGTTTTGTTCGCGAATGAGCCGTCAGCTTCACGGGTCATGTTGCGGGTTTCAGCGTAGGTGGTTGCCAGGTAGATGTTGTTCGCATCGTATTTCGCGCCAACTGCCCATGCTTCAGCTTTGTCACCTTTACCGTCAGCGGTCTGCAAGTTAGTACGGTCAGAGTTGCTGTATGCACCGATCAGGCCGAAACCTTCGCCGAAATCATAACCCAGAGAGGTACCGAAACCGTCACCGTTAGCGGTTTTAACGTCGGTACGCTCGTTTTTGCCCTGATACTGCAGACCCAGGCTCAGACCATCAACCAGACCGAAGAAGTCAGAGTTGCGGTAGGTCAGCAGACCAGAGTTACGGCCGGTCATGAAGTTATCAGAGTAGTTAGCCCAGGTCATACCAGAGAAGGATGGGGCCATATCGGTGTAGGATTCTACATCGTATACGATACCGTAGTTACGGCCGTAGTCGATTGAACCTGCATCACCGGCTTTCAGACCAGCGAACGCCAGACGGGTACGCTGAGTCTGGTTGCTTTCTGCCTGGCTTGCCAGAGCACGGTATTCCCACTGACCGTAACCAGTCAGTTGGTCATTGATTTGAGTTTCACCTTTGAAACCGATCTGCGCATAGGTAGCGTCGTTGCTGTCGGTGTTGTCACCGGAGGTCACGAAGTCGTGCTCGCCAACCACTTTGCCGTACAGATCCAGTTTGTTGCCGTTTTTGTTATAGATTTCTGCAGCGTTAGCTGCACCGGCTACCAGCAGAGCAGGGATAACCACTGCCAGAATATTGCGCTTCATCATTATTTATTACCCTCATTGGTTTTTTTATGACACTCGCCACTGCCGTCAATAAATTCTGTCAATAAATATTTCCGGAACTATTGATGAGAGTTTGGTGTCTTTATGTATCTGTCAGGCATCTTTCCATTCACCGAAGCGTTTCGCTAGCCTCAAAGTGCTACAATTCTCAAGATTAAGTAACAGTAAGAAAATATGTGTAACCAAATATGTATTTCTGGGAACTTTGTGAACCATCTCAAACTTCAGACCTCATTGGCGAATTAAGAAACAGTGTGATTCCTATATATATGAATTCCTTATGATTAATTTGGATAAAGGCAATTCATATAAACAGACGTTAAACGACTCGTTTTTTCTTATGTCCCAAAAAAGACTTCTGGATGGCTGAAAAAGTGGTTGAAATTTGTGCTATTGCTTGAGAGTGAAATAATCGCAATAAGAATGGGGTTTATTTTTTGTGGCTGGATATTTCACGGAAACAAAACGTAACAGCTAGTGGTTGTGACGGGGTGAAGGTTTAAAGATGCTGACTTTACGCTGACGAAAACTGACAATGCAGAATAAAATAATGGCCAGCATATGCTGGCCATTTTCTGTTTTGTTGCTTAGAAGCTGGCGTTACGTGGAGTACGCGGGAATGGAATCACGTCACGTACGTTCTGAACGCCCGTAACGTAGGCGATCAGACGCTCGAAGCCCAGACCAAAACCGGCATGCGGCACGGTGCCGTAGCGGCGCAGATCGCGGTACCAGCTGTAGTCCGCTGGGTTGAGCCCCATCTCTTCCATGCGCGCGTCCAGCACGTCAAGACGCTCTTCACGCTGAGAGCCACCGATGATTTCACCAATGCCCGGCGCCAGGACGTCCATCGCTGCCACGGTTTTACCGTCTTCGTTAAGGCGCATATAGAAGGCCTTAATGTCTTTCGGGTAGTTTTTAACGACAACCGGCGCTTTGAAGTGTTTCTCGGCCAGATAGCGCTCGTGCTCAGACGCAAGGTCAACGCCCCAGTAAACCGGGTTCTCGAACTTCTCGCCGCATTTCTCGAGGATCGCCACCGCGTCGGTATAGTCTACCTGGGCAAAGTCAGCAGAGACGAAACGCTCCAGACGGGCCACCGCATCGCTGTCTACGCGTTCAGCGAAGAATTTCATGTCGTCCGGACGCTCTTCCAGAACCGCTTTGAAGACATACTTCAGCATCGCTTCCGCCAGGCCGGCAACATCGTCCAGGTTGGCGAATGCCACTTCAGGCTCCAGCATCCAGAATTCCGCCAGGTGACGGCTGGTGTTGGAGTTTTCGGCGCGGAAGGTTGGGCCAAAGGTGTAGATTTTGGACAGTGCGCAGGCATAGGTTTCGCCGTTGAGCTGGCCAGATACCGTCAGGAAGGCTTCTTTACCGAAGAAGTCTTTGTCATAGTCCACTTTACCTTCTGGCGTGCGCGGCAGGTTTTCCATGTCCAGCGTTGAGACGCGGAACATTTCACCTGCACCTTCGGTATCAGAAGCGGTGATCAGCGGGGTAGACACCCAGAAATAACCCTGCTCATCAAAGAAACGATGCAGCGCCTGAGCCAGCGTATGGCGCACGCGCGCCACTGCACCAATCAGGTTGGTGCGCGGGCGCAGGTGTGCGACTTCACGCAGGTATTCAATGCTGTGACGTTTTGCCGCCATCGGATAGGTGTCCGGATCGTCAACCCAGCCGGTGACTTCAATGGCAGAGGCCTGAATTTCAAAACTCTGACCCTGGCCCGGTGATGCCACAACCACGCCGGTCACAATTACGGAACACCCCGTCGTCAGGCGCAGAACGTCATCATTGTAATTGGGCAGAGAATTATTAATGACGGCCTGTACAGGATCAAAGCAGGAACCGTCATAGACGGCAAGGAAGGAGATGCCAGCTTTAGAATCTCGGCGGGTACGCACCCATCCGCGCACGGTGACTTCTGAGTCAACGGCGACACGGCCCTGGAGTACGTCGGCTACAGGCACAACGCTCATAATATTCTCTCTGTTAATAGTCGGAAAAAATAAACACTTGTCCACCCTTATGGGGGGATATCTATGTTACCTGCCATCCGCTATCAGACAAGCAAATTTCGCAATCAAAAGAGAAGATTTAAGAAAAAATAAGGAGAGGGGGAGCCATCAAGGCTCCCTTAAGTGCTTAACTGGCTTTTTTGATCTGGGGGAGATCGAATGCTTTGCGCAACGCGCGGACAAACGCTTTGTCATGGCAGATGGTTTTACCCGGGCTATCGGAGAGTTTTGCCACCGGCTTGCCGTTACATTCCACCAGCTTAATAACGATATTCAGAGGTTTTACCTGAGGAATGTCGCAGGTCAAACGAGTACCAATCCCAAAGCTCAGGTTTACTCTGGTACTGAAATGGCGATAGAGTTCGACCGCTTTCGCCAGGTCGAGGTTATCGGAGAAGACCAGCACCTTGCTCATCGGGTCAATCCCGAGTTTATGGTAATGGGCAATGGCCTTCTCGCCCCATTCAACCGGATCCCCGGAATCATGGCGTAACCCCTGGTAACGCTCAGCGAACTCGGGACCAAAGTCGCGCAGGAAGGCGTCCATCGTAATACAGTCGGTGAGGGCGATCCCGAGCTGATTCGGGTACTCCTCAAGCCATGCGGCCAGTGCCGCGCGCTGGCTGTTAGCCAGGTCGGGGCTTATCTGCTGATGCGCCTGGAACCACTCGTGCGCCTGGGTGCCCATTGGCGTCAGGTTGAGGCGACGGGCCAGATCGTAGTTGCTGGTGCCCACGAACCACGGCTCCTGCTGCAGACGTTTAACGATGGCCTCCTGAACGTCGCGAGAGAAACGGCGACGGGTGCCAAAGTCCATCAGGCGGAAGCGGGACATGTCCAGCCCTTCGGTCAGCGTGGAGAAGGCAGCGAGTTTGTTTTCCAGCGAGGCAACCGCCTGCTCTACGCCCGTTTCCGGCGAACGGTAGCGGTGGGCCAGCTCGCTGATCACCGCCAGAAGCGGCACTTCCCACATGATCACTTCCCGCCACGGGCCTTCAAGGCGAATATCCAGCTTGCCATTATCGTTAACCACGGCGACCTGTTCCGGCTTATAGCGGAAATCGCGCAGCCAGTTCAGATAGTCGGTTTTGAAGAAAGGCAGGCCAGAGAGCCACTGATATTCGTCGTCCTGCAGCGTCAGATGCTGCATAGCATTGACCTGTTCACGAATCGAGTCTGCGTAGATACCGAGCAAGTCGTCGCCACGGCAGCGGAATTCCGCCGCGACATGCACGTCATAGTAGTGGTGGAAAACGGCTTGCTGCATATGCAGTTTATACGCGTCGGTATCCAGCAACGTATGCAGAACAGGGGAAGCGAATTGAGTCATAGGTGCGCAGTAGCATCCTCTCACAGGAGCGTTTAGTACAATAAACAACTCCGGAGTATACCTTGTTTAGTGATTTATTGAACCCCGATCACAACATAAGCGCGTTTTATGGTCGAGGGCATTTTGTGCCCCGTGTTATATAAATGTAGCAAAAAAGGGTTTTGTACCTGAAAAGATGAACATTCTGCATAGCGCGTTTTACACAACAGGAATATATTGAAACGTTACTCGACAAACGATGCATAAGGTTTTCTATGACACAACAGCCACAAGCCAAATACCGCCACGACTACCGTGCGCCGGATTACCTGATTAGCGATATCGACCTGACGTTTGACCTGGATGCCACTAAAACCGTTGTAACGGCGGTGAGCCAGGTAACGCGCCACAGCGCAACCGCCGTACCGCTGCGTCTGGATGGTGAAGACCTGACGCTGGTCTCCCTGCATATTAATGATGAAGCGTGGTCTGACTATAAAGAAGAAAACAACCAGCTGGTCATCGACAACCTGCCGGAACAGTTTACGCTGCGCATCGTGAATGAAATCAGCCCTGCCGCCAACACGGCGCTGGAAGGGCTTTATCAGTCTGGCGTGGCGCTGTGCACCCAGTGTGAAGCGGAAGGGTTCCGCCACATCACCTGGTATCTGGACCGCCCGGACGTCCTGGCGCGCTTCACCACCAAAATCATCGCCGATAAAACGCTCTACCCATTCCTGCTCTCCAACGGTAACCGCGTGGGAGAAGGGGAGCTGGAAAATGGCCGTCACTGGGTTCAGTGGCAAGATCCATTCCCGAAACCGTGCTACCTGTTTGCGCTGGTGGCGGGTGATTTCGACGTGCTGCGCGACACTTTCAAAACGCGCTCGGGTCGTGAGGTGGCGCTGGAGCTGTTTGTTGACCGCGGCAACCTGGACCGCGCACCGTGGGCGATGACCTCGCTCATCAACTCCATGAAGTGGGACGAAGAGCGCTTTGGCCTCGAATATGACCTCGACATCTATATGATCGTCGCCGTCGATTTCTTCAACATGGGCGCAATGGAGAACAAAGGCCTCAACGTCTTTAACTCCAAATACGTGCTGGCGCGTACCGATACCGCCACCGATAAAGATTATCTCGATATCGAACGCGTCATCGGACACGAGTATTTCCATAACTGGACCGGTAACCGCGTCACCTGCCGCGACTGGTTCCAGCTGAGCCTGAAAGAGGGCCTGACTGTGTTCCGTGACCAGGAGTTCAGCTCCGATCTGGGTTCACGCGCGGTGAACCGCATCAACAACGTGCGTACGATGCGCGGCCTGCAGTTTGCGGAAGATGCCAGCCCAATGGCGCACCCGATCCGCCCGGATAAAGTCATTGAGATGAACAACTTCTACACCCTGACGGTGTATGAGAAAGGCGCTGAAATTATCCGTATGATCCACACCCTGCTGGGGGAAGAGAACTTCCAGAAAGGGATGCAGCTTTACTTTGAGCGTCATGACGGCAGCGCGGCCACCTGCGACGATTTTGTTCAGGCGATGGAAGATGCCTCTAATGTCGATCTCTCGCATTTCCGCCGCTGGTACAGCCAGGCCGGTACGCCAGTTGTCACCGTCAAAGACGATTACAATCCGGAAACCGAGCAGTACACCCTGACCATCAGCCAGCGCACGCCGCCGACCGCCGAGCAGGAAGAGAAATATCCGCTGCACATTCCGTTCAGCATTGAGCTGTACGATAACGAAGGCAAAGTCATCCCACTGCAGAAAGGTGGCCACCCGGTACACCACGTGCTGAACGTGACTCAGGCCGAGCAGACCTTTATCTTCGATAACGTCTACTTCCAGCCGGTGCCGGCGCTGCTGTGCGAATTCTCTGCGCCAGTGAAGCTGGAGTACAAGTGGAGCGATCAGCAGCTAACGTTCCTGATGCGTCATGCGCGCAACGACTTCTCCCGCTGGGATGCGGCGCAAAGCCTGCTCGCAACTTACATCAAGCTGAACGTGAACCGCCATCAGCAGGGCCAGCCGCTGTCGCTGCCTGTTCACGTGGCTGACGCGTTCCGCGCGATCCTGCTGGATGAGACGATTGATCCGGCACTGGCGGCTGAAATCCTGACGCTGCCGTCCGCCAGCGAAATCGCCGAACTGTTTGATATCATCGACCCGATTGCCATCGTGGCGGTGCGTGAAGCGCTGACCCGCACGCTGGCGACCGAGCTGGCCGATGAGTTCCTCGCAATCTACAACGCCAATAAGCTTGACGCGTATCGCGTGGAGCATGCGGACATCGGTAAACGTTCCCTGCGTAACACCTGCCTGCGCTATCTGGCGTTTGGTGAAACCGAACTGGCGAACACGCTGGTGAGCAAACAGTATCACGACGCGGATAACATGACCGACGCGCTGGCGGCGCTGGGCGCAAGCGTCGCCGCCGAACTGTCTTGCCGCGATGCGCTGATGCAGGAGTACGACGACAAGTGGCATCAGGATGGCCTGGTGATGGACAAGTGGTTCATTCTGCAGGCAACCAGCCCGGCGGAAGATGCACTCAGCACCGTCCGCAGACTGCTGAAGCATCGTTCGTTTACCATGAGCAACCCAAACCGTGTCCGTTCTCTGATTGGTGCGTTTGCCAGCAGCAACCCGGCCGCGTTCCACGCCGAAGATGGCAGCGGTTATCAGTTTATGGTGGAAATGCTGACCGAGCTGAACAGCCGTAACCCGCAGGTGGCATCGCGCCTGATTGAGCCGCTGATCCGCCTGAAGCGCTACGACGCGAAGCGTCAGGCGAAGATGCGTGCCGCGCTTGAGCAACTGAAAGGACTGGAAAATCTGTCTGGCGATCTGTACGAGAAGATTGCTAAGGCGCTGGCCTGATAGAAAGCTTAACCCGCCCTCTCCCTGTGGGAGAGGGCCGGGGTGAGGGCATCAGGCATTAGCTTTAATCAACGCGCGCTCATTCACCCCACGTTTCATCACCCGATCCAGCACTTCTGCCTCCAGCTCCGCCAGTCTTGCCGAACCGACGCGACGAGGGCGAGGAAGATCGACCGTCAGGTCCAGGCCAATTTTTCCTTCTTCTATTAACAGCACCCGATCGGCCATTGCGACGGCTTCGCTCACGTCATGGGTGACCAGCAACACCGTAAAACCATGTTTCTGCCAGAGGGAGCCAATTAAATCCTGCATTTCGATCCGCGTCAGGGCATCCAGCGCGCCGAGCGGCTCATCAAGCAACAGCAGGCCGGGGCGATGGATTAACGCCCGGGCCAGCGCCACGCGCTGTTTCTGTCCACCCGACAGCGCCGCAGGCCATTCGCCCGCACGGTGTTCCAGCCCTACGGCCGCAAGCGCCTGACGGGCCTCATCGCGCCAGCTGCCCTTCAGGCCGAGCCCGACGTTGTCGATGACGGACTTCCAGGGCAGCAGGCGGGCGTCCTGAAACATCATGCGGGTATCGTCCTGAATATTGGCAAGCGGCGTCGTGCCGGCCAGAATTTCGCCGCCGTTGGGGGACTCCAGCCCCGCTAAAAGACGCAACAGCGTACTCTTGCCGCCGCCGCTGCGCCCGACAACGGCCACAAATTGCCCGGCTGGAATGTGCAGATCCAGCCCGTTAAGAACGGTGTTTTCACCGTAGCGTTTGGTCACGCCGCTGAGCAGCAGCGGTGTACCCTGAGTCAGTCGGGACGTGTTCATGCTTTCGCCTCCTGAGTGATGTAGGCCGGATTCCAGCGCAGCCAGCTACGCTCCAGCCACTGGGCGCTGACGTCGGCGAGTTTGCCGAGCAGGGCGTAAAGAATAATGGCGACCACAACCACGTCCGTTTGCAGGAATTCGCGGGCGTTCATCGCCAGATAGCCAATGCCGGAGTTGGCTGAGATGGTCTCCGCAACAATCAGCGTCAGCCACATCAGGCCGAGCGCAAAACGCACCCCGACCATAATGGAGGGCAGGGCGCCGGGAAGAATGACGTGGGTAAAAAGCGCGAAGCCTGATAAGCCGTAGCTGCGCGCCATCTCGACAAGGCCGCGATCGATATTGCGGATGCCGTGCCAGGTGTTGATGTAAATCGGGAACAGCGTGCCCAGCGCCACGAGGAAGATCTTGGCGCTTTCATCAATACCAAACCACAAAATCACCAGCGGGATCAGCGCCAGATGCGGCACGTTGCGCAGCATCTGAATGGACGTATCCAGCAGCCGCTCGCCCCAGCGGGAAAGGCCGCTTACCAGACCCAGCACCAGCCCGATGCTGCCGCCGATGGAAAAACCAATCACCGCGCGCCAGGAGCTGATCGCCAGATGCTGCCACAGCTCGCCGCTGACGCTCAGCGACCAGAACGCTTCTACAACGCCCTCCGGGGAGGGCAGAATACGGCTCGACAGCCAGCCAGTGGACGACGCGAGCTGCCAGATAGCCACAATGCCGACGGGTAAAAACCACGGCGCGGCGCGCAGCAGCCATTTTTGTGAGGTGGCAGACATGGTCACTCCTTAGCTTTGCGCGGCTTTTCGCGGGATAAATTCGTTCGCCACGGCTTCGCCCTGAAGCTGAAGCGGCCGTGGCTGCGGAATTTCCGGAATGGCAACATCCAGATGCGGGAATAACAGCTCGCCCACTTTGTAGGCCTCTTCCAGGTGCGGATAACCGGAGAGAATAAAGCTGTCGATCCCCAGGTCTGCGTATTCATTAATGCGTGCTGCCACGGTCGGACCGTCGCCCACCAGCGCCGTGCCCGCACCGCCGCGCACAAGGCCGACACCCGCCCACAGGTTCGGGCTGATCTCCAGATTCTCGCGCTTGCCGTTGTGCAGGGACGCCATCCGGTGCTGTCCGACCGAGTCTGTTTTGGCAAACGCGGCCTGGGCTTTCGCGATGGTCTCGTCATCCAGATGGGAAATCAGACGGTCGGCCGCCTGCCAGGCTTCTTCATTGGTTTCACGCACAATCACGTGCAGGCGAATGCCGAAGCGCACCTTGCGGCCATGGGCGGCCGCTTTGGCGCGTACCTGAGCAATTTTTTCTTTCACCAGCTCGGGCGGTTCGCCCCAGGTCAGATAAAGATCGACCTGCTCCGCCGCCAGGTCCTGCGCCACATCCGACGATCCGCCAAAGTAGAGGGGCGGGCGCGGCTGCTGCACCGGCGGGAAGTAGAGCTTCGCGTCGCGAACGTGAATATGCTTGCCTTCGAAGGTGACGGTTTCCCCTTCCAGCAGGCGTCGCCAGACGCGGGTGAATTCGGCGGAGGCTTCATAGCGCTCGGTGTGGTCGAGGAACACGCCGTCGCCCGCCAGCTCCTGCGGATCGCTGCCCGTTACCAGGTTAAACAGGGCGCGACCGTTCGACAGTCTGTCCAGGGTTGCCGCCTGACGCGCCGCCACGGTAGGCGAGACGACGCTCGGGCGCAGCGCAACCAGGAACTTCAGACGCTGGGTGACCGGGATCATCGACGCGGCAACCAGCCAGGCATCTTCACACGACCGTCCGGTCGGGATCAGCACCCCGGTAAAACCGATTCGATCCGCCGCCTGCGCAATCTGCTGCAGATAGCCATGGTCAACCGGGCGTGAACCCTCTTCTGTACCAAGATAGTGTCCATCACCGTGGGTGGGTAAAAACCAGAAAAGATTCAGCCTCATGATTTTGTTCCTTCTTTGCCAGCGGGTTGCCAGATGCGTTCGCGAATATCCACCTGCTTAGGAACCAGGTGATTTTGATAGAAGAGGTCAGCGGTTTGCTGCTGAAGTGCGGCGACGTGCGCGTCCACGGGCGTAATGGTGGTTGGTGGACGGTGGCTGAGATAGCTCGCGATCACCGGTTCAGGTAAGCCCATGGTTTTTGCCAGCAGAGCAATACTCTCCTGACGCTGGCTCTGGGTAAGCGCATCGGCCTGGGTAAAGGTATCAAGGACGCCCTGAATAAATGCGCCGTTCTTTTCCGCATACGGTCTTGCGGCAAGGTAGAACGAACCTGTCTGCTTCAGCGTGGTGCCGTCTTTCAGCACGCGAACCCCACCCTGCAGCAGTGCGGCGGAGTAGTACGGATCCCAGATGGCCCAGGCATCAACGTTCTTCTGCTGGAATGCGGCGCGCGCGTCGGCAGGCGTCAGGTAGACGGGCTGAATGTCGGTGAACTTGAGCCCGGCTTCCTGCAGGGCGCGCAGCAGAAGGTTGTGCGAGCTGGAACCTTTCTGGAACGCGACTTTATGACCTTTAAGATCGGCGACGCTTTTAATGTCGCTATTTTCAGGGACCAGAATCACTTCAGCCTTCGGTTTGGGCGGCTCAACGCCGACGTAGACGAGGTCCGCTCCGGCGGCCTGGGCGAATATCGGCGGAATATCGCCCGTACTGCCGATATCGATACTGCCAACGTTCAGGGCCTCCAGCATTTGGGGGCCAGCGGGAAACTCAACCCAGGAGAATTTGGTGTCCGGGAAGCGTTTTTCCAGAAGCTGGTGGCTTTTTGCCAGCACCATGCTCACGCTGCCTTTCTGATAGCCAATGCGTAAACTTTCAGGTGCCGTATCTGCGGCGTGGGCCAGCGACGTAAGCGCCATCAAACCTGCCAGCCCGATGCGGGTTAATGTTTTAAACATGAGCGACTCCTTGAGGCTGACCAAACGCCGGAGCCTGGATATCCCTGCGGTGCAGGGCATGCCAGAAGGTTTCCAGGGCGTTATCGAGGCGGGTTTGCAGATTTGGCGTAAAGTGAGGCTTGTGCTGATAGTCAATGACCTGGGAGTCATCCGCGAAGACGCCGTGGAGGATCTCCTGTGCTTTCAGCGCGTTCAGGACCGGCTTCAGGGCATAATCCACCGCCAGTAAATGGGCCACCGTGCCGCCTGTGGCAAGGGGCAGCACCACTTTGCCATCCAGTGCGCGTTCGGGAAGCAGGTCAAGCAGGGTTTTCAGCGCACCGGAAAAAGAGGCTTTATAAATAGGCGTTGCCACAATTAAGCCGTCAGCGCCTTTAAGCTGCTCAATGAGGGTTTTGAGCGCCGGGCTGTCAAAACGGGCATAAAGCAGATCTTCAGGTTCGAAGTTATGCAGGTTCCAGTGGCACACTTCCACATCCAGGGCATTGAGCTTTTCACGGGCATATTCCAGCAGGGCGCTGGAACGCGAAGGGAATCGTGGACTTCCGGCCAGGGTAATGACGCGCATACTTCCTCCTTATAACCAATTGTTTGCTTTTATCTAACATTCATAACAATTTTCAGGAGTGTGACACCGCGCGGTTATTCCACTAAATGATTTATCTGCAATTAAAATGCGAAAAACAGCATAAGAAGTATCCCGACAGGTAAACGTTTGCGTTTTACGCTGCTTTTTTTGCCGCAGGTCAATTCCCTTTCGCGCCGGGATCGCCCATAATCCCCTCCCGGTTTGCACACCGGGAATCCAGGAGAGTTCATGTACTACCCCTTCGTTCGTAAAGCCCTTTTCCAGCTCGACCCTGAGCGCGCTCATGAATTTACATTCCAGCAATTACGTCGCATTACCGGAACGCCGCTGGCCGCTCTGGTGCGTCAGAATGTGCCGGAAAAACCTGTGCAGTGCATGGGTCTGACCTTTAAAAACCCGCTGGGTCTGGCGGCCGGTCTGGACAAAAATGGCGAGTGCATTGACGCCCTGGGCGCGATGGGCTTTGGCTCCATCGAAATCGGTACCGTCACCCCGCGCCCGCAGCCGGGAAATGACAAGCCGCGCCTGTTCCGCCTGGTCGAGGCCGAAGGGCTGATCAACCGGATGGGCTTCAACAACCACGGTGTTGATCATCTTGTTGAGAACGTCAAAAAAGCGCATTTCGATGGGATATTAGGCATCAATATTGGCAAAAATAAAGATACGCCGGTTGAGCAGGGTAAAGATGACTACCTGATTTGTATGGAAAAAGTCTACGCCTATGCCGGTTATATTGCGGTGAATATTTCCTCACCCAATACCCCAGGTCTGCGCTCCTTGCAATATGGCGAAGCGCTGGACGATCTTCTGAGCGCCATTAAAAATAAACAAAATGCGCTGCAGGCGATCCACCATAAATATGTTCCGGTGGCGGTTAAGATCGCCCCGGATCTTTCTGCTGAAGAATTGATCCAGGTTGCCGACAGTTTAGTTCGCCATAATATTGATGGCGTAATTGCAACCAATACCACGCTCGATCGCTCTCTCGTTCAGGGAATGAAAAACTGTGACGAAGCGGGTGGGTTAAGCGGTCGTCCGGTACAATTAAAAAGCACCGAAATTATTCGCGCACTGTCTGCGGAATTAAACGGGCGTCTGCCGATTATTGGCGTTGGCGGCATTGACTCCGTGATTGCTGCACGCGAGAAGATGGCGGCGGGTGCGTCACTGGTACAAATCTATTCCGGCTTTATTTTTAAAGGGCCGCAGCTGATTAAAGAAATCGTTACTCATATCTAATCTTTTCTCCTAATCAGACAACCAGGGCTTTATTTCCAGCCCTGGTTGTTTTATATTCCGTCACTGTTGCTTATTTAGACATTATAGTCTTTTATTAATGGTGTTATAAACGAAGCGGCGAACAGGACATTTTTAGTACAGGACGTTTCGGGGACGGGAGAGAAACATGCGAATTAAACCTGACGATAACTGGCGCTGGTATTTTTGCGAAGAGCATGATCGAATGATGCTCGATTTAGCCAATGGCATGTTGTTTCGCTCTCGTTTTGCTCGCCGAATGCTTACCCCGGACGCGTTTTCCCCGTCAGGCTTTTGCGTTGATGACGCTGCGCTTTATTTCTCCTTTGAGGAAAAATGCCGCGATCTGGTTCTCTCTAAAGAGCAGCGTGCCGAACTGGTATTAAATGCCCTGGTGGCTATCCGTTTTCTGAAACCGCAAATGCCCAAAAGCTGGCATTTCCTTGCGCACGGGCTGAGCTGGACCCCGGCAACGGGCGATGCGGCCAGCGTAAATCTGAGCGATACGGCAGAAGAGGTGAGCCTGCTGGTGGTAGAGCCTGGCGAAAATGCTGCGCTCTGTTTGCTGGCCCAGCCCGGCGTGACGATTGCCGGGCGGACGATGCAGCTTGGAGATGCCATTAAGGTGATGAACGACAGGCTGAAGCCCCAGCTTCGCGTGGATGCCTTTAGCCTGGAACAGGCCGTTTAAGCCTCCAGCTGTACCGATGTTTTTGGAATACAGCTGCAGCACAGAATAGTCCCGTCTTCTGCAATCGCTGATTTTTTCAGCGCACTGACCTCGCCCTCTACCAGCTTGATTCGACAGCAGCCACAGATCCCCGCGCGACAGGAATAGGGTATGCGGATCCCCGCTTGTTCCAGTTGCTCAAGTAACACCTGCTGGTTATTCCCCCGAATGACGTTACCCTGCCAGTGAATATCGACCGCCGAGCTGACCGGCGTCTCAACGTCAACGAACTCCTCCTCCTGACCTGAGCCGTACACCCTTGCAGGCCCTCGGGCAAGGATCTCTACCTCATCACCGACGCGGATCGCGCCGCTGGAGCGCGGAATAAGGTTCTGACCGAAGTCGACGTCGCCGTTGTCCTGCGCGGTACGAAATGACTGCAGCGTTTTCAGCGGCTCGCCGGAAGGGTGCTTCAGCCCTTTCTCCGGGCTGACGGTGGTAAAGATACAGCGGCTGCAAGGCTTCACCACGTCGAAAATGACGCTGCCGATGCGGATCACTTTCCAGGTGTCTTCTTCCCAGGCGTCGGCACCCGTCACCACAATATTGGGACGGAACTGTTCCATCTGCACGCTGGCTTTGCAGCGGCCTTGTAAATCACGCAGTGAGGCTTCGTTAGTCAGCAGGAAGGGAAAGCCATCGGCAAACGAGAGCGGAACCGCGTCATGGCGCTTAACGCGGCGCGTCAGCTCAGGCCCAACCCAGCGCAGCTGCACGTCGCGGGAAAAGAAGCCGCTGAGCCAGCGGTTAATCTCCTCCGGGGCGATGCGCGCGGTAAAATGATTGCCCCACACTTCCGTTGGCGCATCGACAGGCGCAAAATCAGCAAAGCGGATCACCGCGCTGGAACCGTCCGGTGCGGACAGGTGCAAACCGTCATGAAGCGGGGAAGGGGTAAAGCGAACCATCTGCGGGAACTGGCGTGCGGTAATGAACGTACCGTCCGGCTCGGTGACCATAAAAATACGATCGAAGGCAAATCCGCTCATGTCGGCCAGGGCGTGAGAGACGCCGATGCCGCGCATGGATTTCACCGGATGAATAAAAAGCCTGGATAACGTCGCCACTGCACAGTCCCTCGAATGAAAATAAGCCTTCAACTTTATGACATACACGCCATATTAGCTATAATGCGCGACAATTTTCTAAGAGTAAAAGTGACGATATGAATTCTCTGTTTGCCAGTACGGCCCGTGGGCTGGAAGAGCTGTTAAAAACTGAACTGGAAGCCCTGGGCGCGCAAGAGTGCCAGGTAGTTCAGGGTGGTGTCCATTTTGAGGGCGACACGCGGCTTATTTACCAGAGCCTGATGTGGAGCCGTCTGGCGTCGCGCATCATGCTGCCGATGAAGGAATGCAAGGTCTATAGCGACCTTGACCTGTATACCGGCGTACAGATGATCGACTGGACAGAGATCTTCACCCCGAATGCCACCTTTGCGGTGCATTTCAACGGCGTGAACGATGAGATCCGCAACAGCCAGTACGGCGCCCTGCGCGTCAAAGACGCCATTGTGGACTGCTTTACCCGTAAAAATAAAGAACGGCCAAACGTCGATCGTGAAAATCCCGATCTGCGTATCAACGTCTGGCTCAACGGCGATACCGCGAGTATTTCCCTCGATCTGAGCGGAGCGGGTCTGCACCTGCGCGGCTACCGCGATCGCACCGGTATGGCGCCAATCAAAGAAACCCTGGCCGCCGCCATTGTGATGCGCTCCGGCTGGCAGCCGGGCACGCCGCTGCTCGACCCAATGTGTGGTTCCGGTACCTTGCTGATCGAAGCGGCCATGCTCGCCACCGACCGCGCGCCGGGGCTGCACCGCGGGCACTGGGGCTTCAAAGGTTGGGCGCAGCACGATGAAGCACTCTGGAAAGAGGTCAAAGACGATGCGCAGACCCGCGCGCGTAAAGGCCTGGCGGAGTACACCTCCCATTTTTACGGCTCGGACAGCGACCCTCGCGTGATTGAACGCGCGCGCAGCAACGCCCGCCGTGCGGGCATCGGCGAGCTGGTCACCTTCGAGGTGAAAGACGTGGCGAATCTGACCAACCCGCTGCCAAAAGGCCCGTACGGTACCGTGATCAGCAACCCGCCATACGGCGAGCGTCTGGACAGCGAGCCTGCGCTGATTGCCCTGCACAGCCTGCTGGGCCGCAACATGAAAGACTATTTCGGCGGGTGGAATCTTTCCCTGTTTAGCGCCTCACCGGAACTGTTGAGCTGCCTGCAGCTGCGTGCCGATCGCCAGTTTAAGGCGAAAAATGGCCCGCTGGACTGCGTGCAGAAAAACTACCATCTGGCGGAGAAAGCGGCGGACAGCAAGCCATCTGGCGTGGCGGAAGATTACGCCAACCGTCTTCGCAAGAACCTGAAGAAATATGAGAAATGGGCGAAGCAGGAAGGAATTGAATGCTATCGCCTGTACGATGCTGACCTGCCGGAGTACAACGTGGCGGTTGACCGCTATGCGGACTGGGTAGTGATCCAGGAATATGCCCCGCCGAAAACCATTGATGCGCAAAAAGCGCGTCAGCGCATGCTGGACGTCATTGCGGCGACCATCGCCGTACTCGGTATCGCGCCAAACAAGCTGGTATTGAAAACCCGCGAGCGTCAGAAAGGGAAAAATCAGTATCAGAAGATGGGCGAGAAGGGTGACTTTATCGAAGTGGGCGAATACAACGCCCGCCTGTGGGTAAACCTGACCGACTACCTTGATACCGGCCTGTTCCTCGACCACCGTATTGCTCGCCGCATGCTCGGCCAAATGAGCAAGGGCAAAGACTTCCTCAACCTGTTCTCCTATACCGGCAGCGCCAGCGTGCATGCGGGTCTGGGCGGGGCGCGGAGCACCACCACGGTGGATATGTCCCGCACCTATCTGGAGTGGGCGGAGCGCAACCTGCGCCTTAACGGCTTAACCGGGCGTCAGCATCGTCTGATGCAGGCCGACGTGCTGGGCTGGCTGCGTGATACCGACGAGCAGTTCGATCTGATCTTTATCGATCCGCCGACCTTCTCTAACTCCAAGCGTATGGAAGACAGCTTTGATGTGCAGCGCGATCACCTGCGCCTGATGACCGACCTGAAGCGCCTGCTGCGTAAAGGCGGCACCATTATGTTCTCGAACAACAAACGCGGTTTCCGTATGGATCATGACGGCTTAGCCGCCCTGGGACTGAAAGCACAAGAAATCAGCCAAAAAACGCTGTCTCAGGACTTTGCCCGTAACCGTCAAATTCATAACTGCTGGTTGATTACCGCGGTCTGAAAGGAAAAATAAATGTCTTTAATTAGTATGCACGGCGCGTGGCTCTCTTTCAGCGACTCACCGCTTCTCGATAATGCAGAGCTGCATATCGAAGATAACGAGCGCGTTTGTCTGGTAGGCCGTAATGGCGCGGGTAAATCGACGCTGATGAAGATCCTCAACCGCGAACAGGGCCTGGATGACGGGCGTATTGTTTACGAGCAGGATCTGATTGTCTCCCGTTTGCAGCAGGATCCTCCGCGTCACGTGACCGGCAGCGTGTACGATTTCGTGGCGGAAGGTATCTCTGAGCAGGCCGAATACCTGAAGCGCTATCACGAGATTTCGCATCTGGTGATGACTGACCCGAGCGACAAGAACCTTAACGAACTGGCGAAAGTGCAGGAGATGCTCGATCACCACGGTCTGTGGCAACTTGAAAACCGCATTAATGAAGTGCTGGCGCAGCTCGGTCTGGAACCGGATATGGAACTGTCCGCGCTCTCCGGCGGCTGGTTGCGTAAAGCGGCCCTGGGCCGCGCGCTGGTCAGCGGGCCGAAAGTGCTGCTGCTCGACGAACCGACGAACCACCTGGATATCGAAGCGATTGACTGGCTGGAAGGGTTCCTGAAAACCTTCAGCGGCACCATCATCTTTATCTCTCACGACCGTTCGTTTATTCGCAACATGGCGACGCGCATTGTCGATCTCGATCGCGGTAAGTTGGTCACCTATCCTGGCGATTACGATACGTATCTGCTGGAGAAAGAAGAAAACCTGCGCGTGGAAGAGCTGCAGAATGCGGAATTCGACCGCAAGCTGGCGCAGGAAGAGGTCTGGATCCGCCAGGGCATCAAAGCCCGTCGCACCCGTAACGAAGGACGCGTGCGTGCCCTGAAGGCAATGCGCCGCGAGCGTAGCGAACGCCGTGAAGTGATGGGCAGCGCCAAAATGCAGGTTGAAGAAGCCTCCCGCTCCGGCAAGATTGTCTTCGAAATGGAAAACGTTAACTACCAGGTTGACGGCAAAGTGCTGGTGCAAGACTTCTCGGCACAGGTCCAGCGCGGAGACAAAATCGCTCTGATTGGCCCGAACGGCTGCGGTAAAACCACGCTGTTGAAGCTGATGCTCGGCCAGCTTCAGGCCGACAGCGGGCGCATTCACTGCGGCACGAAACTCGAAGTGGCCTACTTCGATCAGCACCGTGCGGAGCTGGATCCGGACAGAACGGTGATGGATAACCTCGCCGAAGGTAAGCAGGAGGTCATGGTAAACGGTAAGCCTCGCCATGTGCTGGGCTATCTTCAGGACTTCCTGTTCCATCCGAAACGTGCAATGACGCCGGTGCGCGCGCTGTCAGGCGGTGAGCGAAATCGTCTTCTTCTGGCGCGTCTGTTCCTGAAGCCAAGCAACCTGCTGATCCTCGATGAACCAACGAACGACCTGGATGTCGAAACGCTGGAACTGCTGGAAGAGCTGATTGACGGTTATCAGGGGACCGTGATGCTGGTCAGCCACGATCGCCAGTTCGTTGATAACACCGTGACCGAGTGCTGGATCTTCGAAGGTGAGGGCAGAATTGGCCAATACGTGGGCGGTTATCACGATGCAAAAGGGCAGCAGTCGCAGTCTCTGGCGCAGAAACAGTCAAAGTCCAAAATAAGTTCCGAACCTGCTGTAACAAAAGCAGAAACTGTCAAGAAAACATCGGCTAAACTAAGCTATAACCTGCAGCGCGAACTGGAGGGGCTACCGCAGCGTCTTGAAGAGCTGGAGGCGGCGCTTGAGGACCTGCAAAAACAGGTTGCCGATGCGTCATTCTTTACCCAATCGCATGACTATACTCAAAAAGTACTGGCTGAACTGTCCGCGGCTGAAAAAGCCCTGGAGGAAGCCTTTGAGCGCTGGGAGTACCTTGAGTCTCTGAAAAACGGCGCATAAGCAGGGATAAAATATGTGTGACCAGCACCATGCCGACAGGCATATATTATGCTCGCAATGCGATATGCTCGTGGCGTTGCCAGAGCTTGGTCACGGACATAAAGCCCTGTGCCCACGTTGCGGCGCAACGTTGACAACCGAGTGGGACGTGCCGAGGCAGCGTCCCACTGCTTACGCTCTGGCAGCATTATTCATGCTGCTGCTCTCCAACCTCTTCCCGTTCATCTATATGAAGGTGGGAGGAATGACCAGCCAGGTCGATTTGCTCGAAATCCCGGGCGTGATGTTCTCAGAAGATTACGCCAGCCTTGGCACCTTTTTTCTGCTCTTCGTCCAGATAGTCCCGGCTTTTTGCCTGGTCGTTATCCTGATGCTGGTAAACCGCGTCAGGATGCCGTCGTCACTCAAAATCAAACTCGCGCGTATCCTTTTTCAGCTCAAAAGCTGGGGGATGGCCGAGATTTTCCTGGCGGGTATTCTGGTCAGCTTCGTGAAGCTGATGGCGTACGGTGACGTGGGGATCGGCAGTAGCTTTATTCCCTGGTGTTTGTACTGTGTCCTCCAGCTGCGTGCATTCCAGTGCGTGGACCGGCGCTGGCTGTGGGACGATATCGCCCCGGCTCCCACGCTTTCGCAAACGGTGAAAGTCGGCGTACCGGGTATTCGTCAGGGACTGCGCTCCTGCCCGTGCTGTACTGCCGTGCTGCCTGCCGATCTCGACGTGTGTCCGCGCTGCGAAACCAAAGGTCACGTGCGCCGTAAAAATAGTCTGCAGTGGACCATGGCGCTGCTGGTCACGTCCATCATGCTGTATTTGCCGGCCAATATTTTGCCGATCATGATTACCGATCTGCTCGGCGACAAAATGCCCTCGACGATCCTCGCCGGGGTGATACTGCTGTGGGGCGAGGGATCCTATCCGGTCGCCGGCGTGATTTTCATCGCCAGTATTATGGTGCCAACCTTAAAAATGATCGCGATCGCCTGGCTCTGTTGGGATGCGAAAGGCCACGGAAAACGCGACAGCGAACGCATGCACCTGATTTATGAAGTTGTCGAGTTTGTCGGACGCTGGTCAATGATTGACGTGTTTGTTATTGCCGTTCTCTCTGCGCTGGTGCGGATGGGCGGTTTAATGAGTATTTATCCCGCGATGGGGGCTTTAATGTTTGCGCTGGTCGTGATTATGACCATGTTTGCGGCCATGACCTTCGACCCTCGTTTATCGTGGGATCGAGAGCCTGAATCAAGCCATGAGGAAGAGTAAGAGCATGGAAAATAAGAGTGGAGAGGCGAAAGTGCAGAAGGTCAAGAACTGGTCACCGGTGTGGATTTTCCCCATCGTGACGGCGCTGATTGGTGCATGGATCCTGTTTTATCACTACAGCCATCAGGGACCGGAAGTCACGCTTATTACCACCAATGCCGAGGGGATTGAGGGCGGTAAAACGACCATCAAAAGCCGTAGCGTGGATGTGGGCGTGGTCGAAAGCGCAACCCTGACCGACGATTTAACCCATGTGGAGATTAAGGCGCGCCTTAATGCCGGCATGGAAAAACTGCTGCACGGCGACTCGGTTTTCTGGGTGGTTAAACCGCAGGTAGGGCGCGAAGGGATTAGCGGCTTAGGGACGCTGCTGTCGGGCGCCTACATTGAGCTGCAGCCAGGCGCTAAGGGTAACCAGCCAGCTAAATACCAGCTTCTGGATTCACCGCCGCTCGCACCGCCTGACGCTAAGGGTATCCGCGTGATCCTCGACAGCAAAAAAGCGGGCCAGCTCACGGCGGGGGATCCGGTTCTGTTCCGCGGCTACCGCGTCGGATCGGTTGAGAAAAGCACGTTCGATCCGCAGAAACGTGCGATCAGCTATCAGCTCTTCATTAATGCGCCAAACGATCGCCTGGTCACCAGCAACGTCCGTTTCTGGAAAGATAGCGGTATTGCGGTGGATCTGACCTCGGCAGGCATGCGCGTTGAAATGGGCTCGCTGACCACGCTGTTTGGCGGCGGCGTCAGCTTTGACGTGCCGGAAGGACTGGATCTGGGGCAGCCGGTTGCTGAGAACACCGCTTTCCGCCTGTTTGACGATCAGCGAAGCATTCAGGATGCGCTCTATACCGATCACGTTGATTTCCTGATGTTCTTTAAAGACTCGGTTCGCGGCCTGCAGCCGGGGGCGCCCGTTGAGTTCCGCGGCATTCGTCTCGGTACGGTTGGACAAGTTCCGTTCTTCGTTCCGGGGCTTCAACAGGTGCTGGATGATGATTACCGCATTCCGGTACTGATCCGTATTGAGCCGGAGCGTCTGCTTAATCAGATTGGCGAAAATCAGGATATTGCCACCCATATCACCCAACTGATGGAACGCGGGCTGCGCGGGTCGCTGAAAACTGGCAACCTGGTGACCGGTGCGCTGTATGTGGATATGGACTTCTATCCAAAAGCGCCGCCGATTACCGGTATCCGTGAATTTGGTGGTTACAAAATTATCCCAACGGTGAGCAGTGGTCTGGCCCAGATCCAGCAGCGTCTGATGGAAACACTGGATAAGATTAACAATCTGCCACTGAATCCGATGATTGAAGCAGCGACGAACTCGCTGAGCGAAAGCCAGGCAACGATGCGCCGTCTGCAAACCACGCTGGATAACATCAACAAGATCACGGCAAGCCAGAGTATGCAGCAGCTGCCGCAGGACATGCAGAAAACGCTGCGTGAACTGAACCGCAGTATGCAAGGCTTCCAGCCAGGCTCAGCGGCATACAACAAGATGGTGGCGGATATGCAGCGTCTCGATCAGGTCTTGCGTGAACTGCAGCCAGTTCTTAAAACGCTCAACGAGAAGAGCAACGCGCTGGTGTTCGAAGCGAAAGATAAAAAGGATCCTGAGCCGAAGAGGGCAAAAGAATGAATAAATGGCTAGTGATGGTTGGCGCTCTGCTGTTAACGGCGTGCAGTTCAGGTGTAGATAACAAGAGCTACTATCAGCTGCCCGTGGCTACCCAGAGCAGTGGACAAAGCACGGCCAGCCAGGGAAACCGTCAGCTGTGGGTTGAACAGGTTGCCGTGCCGGATTATCTGGCAGGAAACGGTGTGGTCTATCAGACCAGCGACGTTAAATACGTGATTGCGACGAACAATCTGTGGGCCAGCCCGCTGGATCAGCAGCTGCGCAACACGCTGGTGGCCAATCTGGGCAGCCAGCTTCCGGGTTGGGTTGTCGCTTCGCAGCCGCTGGGCAACGATCAGGATACGCTGAACGTCACGGTAACGGGCTTCCACGGCCGCTATGACGGTGCGGTGGTGATCAGCGGAGAGTGGTTGCTGAATCATCAGGGACAGCTGATTAAGCGTCCTTTCCATCTGGAACTCAAACAGCAGAAAGATGGCTATGACGAAATGGTGAAAGTGCTGGCTCAGGGTTGGGCACAGGAGTCGGCCAGTATCGCAAGGGAAATTTCCCGGCTGCCATAAGTAAAATTCATCATCAAAAACCGCAATTGGACTGTCGCTGATTGCGGTTTTTTTTTCGTTTTCACTTCAGTTCGTTACTTGTGCCGCATCACAATTTTTGTACAAATGATCTTCCGGCTAGCTCACAAATATGACACCCGTATGAATTTTGAACATTGACGATGCGACTAATTCGGGGTATTCGTTATCTGTGCCTGTGCATTTAGTGCAGACACTGTTTTCTTTCCACCAGACAAAAGAATGAGGGAAACGAGGCATGAAGAGACAGAAACGAGATCGCCTGGAACGGGCTCATCAACGTGGTTATCAGGCCGGCATCGCTGGACGTTCTAAAGAAATGTGTCCTTATCAGACGATAAATCAAAGGTCACAATGGCTTGGAGGCTGGCGAGAAGCCATCGGCGACAGGGCACTCATAGCCTGATAACGTCTCTTTAAAAAAAGAAACCTCCGCATTGCGGAGGTTTCGCCTTTCCGGGGTCTCGAAAGCAGTATCAGAACGCGGAAGTGTCCTGGAACAGACCCACTTTCAGGTCGCTCGCGCTATAGATCAGACGACCATCTACCAGCACTTCGCCATCCGCCAGGCCCATAATCAGACGGCGGTTAACGATGCGCTTGAAGTGAATACGATAGGTCACTTTCTTCGCTGTAGGCAGAACCTGGCCGGTGAATTTCACTTCGCCCACGCCCAGCGCGCGACCTTTACCTTCACCACCCAGCCAGCCCAGATAGAAGCCAACCAGCTGCCACATTGCATCGAGGCCCAGACAGCCAGGCATTACCGGATCGCCAATAAAGTGGCAACCGAAGAACCACAGGTCCGGGTTAATATCGAGTTCTGCTTCTACGTAACCCTTATCGAAGTTGCCGCCGGTTTCGGTCATTTTCACGACACGGTCCATCATCAGCATGTTCGGGGCCGGTAACTGAGGGCCATTAGCGCCAAACAGTTCACCGCGACCAGAGGCAAGAAGATCTTCTTTTGTATAGGATTCGCGTTTATCTACCATGTTCTCAATAAGCCTTATTTTAGTGAAGGACGCAGGATAGCTAACACGTGTACGCTGAACAAGTCCGATCAGTTCGAACTGAACCAGCCCAACCAGCGTAACGGCCATGGATAACGATGACGAGCATCCTGCTGCGTCGCCTGAGCAATTCGCTCCTGGATAGTCTGCATCAGGGTGGTCTGCCCTTCGCCATCCCATACCAGGTTTGTCAGTAAGGGTAGTGCATCCTCAATTCCTTCGATGGCCCAGATGGCGAATTGTTCCTGTTCAACGGCATCCAGAATATCCTGGCTAAGGCTTAAATGGCGTGCGTTGGGAGCAGGAATGATTACACCCTGCTTGCCGTTTAAACCGCGCTGCTGACAGATGGAGAAGAAACCTTCAATTTTTTCGTTGAGGCCACCTACTGGCTGAGCACGACCGAATTGATCCACCGAACCGGTGATGGCGATGTTCTGATTGATCGGCACTTCCGCCAGGGCGCTGATTAAGGCGCACAGCTCTGCCATAGAGGCGCTATCGCCATCCACTTCGCTGTAGGACTGCTCAAACGTCAGCGAGGCAGAGAAGGGGATCTGTTGCTCGAGCTGCAGCTCTGACATCAAAAACGCCTGCATGATCATCATGCCTTTCGCATGAATGTTTCCGCCCAGCTCGGCTTTCCGTTCGATATCGGTGAACTCACCGTCGCCAATATGTACAACGCAGCTGATTCGGGACGGTTCCCCGAACGCGCGCGGATGGCCAGGAAATTCAATCACCGACAGGGCGTTGATCTGCCCCACACGTTCGCCTTCGGTTTCTACCAGAATTTGTTCCAGCAGAATTTCATCCTGCATTCGGTCAGCAAGATAGCCTTCTCGCCACTCTCGCTGAGCCAGCATCTGGGTGAGCTGTTCTCCGCTGAAAGCACCGTTACCGCTGATAACGCCCACTTCACGCAGCTGTTTGCCAATCCAGAGCGGGCAGAGTGGCAGCGTTTCCTGGTCACCGGTATAGCGCACCGCTTCGCGAATCAAGCCGGGCCAGGCGTCAGCCGCTGGCGTTGGCAATGCAAAACGTTCAGCAACGGCCATCACCCACTGGCACCACTGCGCCATATCGTCGGCATCGGCAATCTGGATGTTGTCTTCGTATTCGCTATACACCGCCTGCTCAGCCAGCTCCGGCTCCATTTCCTGGAAGTCCGCCAGAGATTCACGGTCACCTGTCAACACGACGGTCAGCGACAGCGGCATAGACGGAACAGAGACAGGCAGAGGACGAGACTCATCGTAGCCGACCCAGTCAAAACGCTGCTGGTGTACGATGGTTTTCAGACGCATCCACAGCAGCGGCTGCGAGAGCAGAGTGCGCAATGAAATGATGAGGACACCGCCATTTGCACGATGTACCAGCCCCGGCTGCAGCGACAGTTCGCCGTTAAACTGGCGCAGGCAACCAAAGAGTTGTTCAGCCTCGACCCAGTTAGCGGTAATCACCTCGCCCTTAGCGGCAAAACGGCCATCAGCCTGAGCGGATGGTTCGAAAGTGACATCATGTCCCGCGATACGATATTGGCCGCCATAGACTGCGTTCGATTCCGGCTGCAGCTGGCGCACGGCGTTCCCAAGCAGCGTCAGGTATTCCGCTTCTTCCGGGGCTTTGAGCAGCATGAAGGGCGCTGTTGCCCACGGGCTTAACACCTGCTCCAGCGCATAATGCAAACGTGGCTGCGTATCGCTAAGGATGAATTCGTTTTCTTTTGCGAGATCTGGCTGTGCAAACAGTTCCTGATAACTTTCGGTATCCGGAACAAGGTCACGCCATGCAAGTTTCGTAATGGTCAAAGTTGATGTTTTTTAGTCAGATGTAAAAGCGTGGAGTATACCGTAAGCGGGGGGCTCTACCCAAGCAGGATTGGGGATTTCAAGAGGGGGATTGGCTGCATTCACCCACAGGATATGATTTCTTTTCAGCAGATTGCTAAAAAACTGATATTCTGAACAGAGTTACGTGGTAACACTGAGATCGCAATGAAATATCAACAACTGGAAAATCTCGAAAGCGGCTGGAAATGGAAGTACCTGGTCAAAAAGCACCGTGAAGGGGAGCTGATCACCTGCTACATCGAAGCCAGCGCTGCGCAAGAGGCCGTGGATATTTTGCTGACCCTCGAAAATGAACCGGTACAGGTTAACGGCTGGATTGAAAAACACATCAATCCAGCGCTGTTAAACCGGATGAAGCAAACTATCCGCGCGCGACGCAAACGGCATTTTAACGCTGAGCATCAGCACACGCGCAAAAAATCAATCGATCTGGAGTTCGTTGTCTGGCAACGCCTGGCGGGGCTGGCGCAACGCCGTGGCAAAACGCTGTCTGAAACTATCGTGCAGTTGATTGAGGATGCCGAACATAAAGAGAAGTACGCCAACCAGATGTCGACACTGAAGAACGATCTTCAGGCTCTGTTGGGTAAAAAGTAGATTTTTATTTTCTTCAGACAATAAAAAACCCCGCATTGCGGGGTTTTTTTATAAGACGATAACTTATGCCGCTGGCTGAGTTACAACGTCTTTGATGCCTTTAACTTCGATCTCTACGCGACGATCTGGAGCCAGGCAGTCGATCAGTGCAGCGCGAGCTTTCACGTTGTCACAGGTGTTGCCAGTAACTGGGTTAGATTCGCCCATACCACGTGGGGAGATCTTGTTAGCTGGGATACCTTTAGAGATCAGGTAATCAACAACAGACTGAGCACGTTTCTCAGACAGTTTCTGGTTGTAAGCGTCAGAACCGATACGGTCGGTGAAGCCCAGAACCACTACAGAACCGTCTTTAGGATCCAGGTTGCTCAGCTGGGTGTACAGCTGATCCAGTGCCTGCTGGCCTTCTGGTTTCAGAGTAGCTTTGTTGAAGTTGAACAGAACGTCAGACTTCAGAGTGAAGTGCTTGGTCTGTACTTCTGGAGCTGGAGCCGGCGCTGGAGCAACAACTGGTGCTGCATCTTCCTGCTGGCCGAAACGGTAGGAAACACCTACGCTCAGCATGCCGTTGTCTGGACGAACGCCAACGGTAGCACCGTCACCAATGTTGTTAACCCACTGGTATTCCAGACGGGTAGCGATGTCACGGGTCATAGCCCACTCAACGCCACCAGCGAATACTGGGGAAACACCGGTGTCATGGTCGTCGCCAGCGTTGCTGTTGCTGGAGTCAGCGCGCCATACCATGCCGCCCAGACGGGTGTACACGTCCAGATCGTCAGTTACTGGGTAACCCAGTTTAGCGGTCAGCTGAACGCCCTGTGCTTTGAAAGCGCCGTTTACGGTGTCGCCTTTGTATGGCATACGACCTAACCAGTCGTAACCCATTTCAAAACCAACATACGGGTTAACCTGATAGCCACCGAACGCACCTGCACCAAGCTGGCTCTCGTGAGTCGGGCCATCATTGTTGTTTGCGCTGTTGTACCAGCCGGTGTCGTGGAACTGAGACCAGCCCAGTTTACCACCTGCATACCAGGTATTATCTTTCGGAGCGGCCTGCGCTACGGTAGCGAAGCCAGCCAGTGCCACTGCAATCGCGATAGCTGTCTTTTTCATTTTTTGCGCCTCGTTATCATCCAAAATTCGCCATGAAAGTCTCAAGAGAGAATCACGGTTAAATCCTTCACCGGGGGGCGTGGTCAAATATAAATCTACCGATATCTTCGGCTTAGGCCGAGCACCCCTGGCGATGTAAAGTCTACAACGTAGCTGAAAACTTACAAGTGTGAAGTCCGTCAGGCATATGAAAAAAAAAGTTCCGTATACCTATTATTTAACATTTCGTGAACGAATTTTGTGCAATAAAATTAAGGAGAACCGCACCAGACAAGCCTTGCCGCAATTTTGAGGCCGGGAACTAAAACCGCATCCTGAGGTCAAAAAAAATTCCAGGAAAAATCTTAATTTCACTCAATGATACAAATTTGAGTGAATTTTTAGCCCAGAAAGTTGTCCTCTGCGGTAAGAATCCGATCGAACTGGACGCATAATAAACCCGATCGCACTCCCTTCTTCGGCCGCTTCAGTCAGACGGAAATGTTCCTCTTCCGTCAGTTCTTCCGATAACCATCCAATCACCACGCTGTAATTTCCGGTGCGTAAAGCGCGGATCATCGACTCAACGGTGTCGCAAGGCGAGAGTTGATTAATTTGCATGACCTTCGTCAGCGGCAGGCCAGCGGACTGAACCCACTCACGGCTCAGCTTTTGCTGAGGCGTAAGCCAAAGCTGCCAGCGCGATTGCTGACCGAGCTGTTGTAATAACGGCAACAGCAGAAGCTGCGTCAACAGGGGCTGGTCTTCACGGTAAACCACTTCACTGATAAGCCCTGTGGAAACACGCTCGACGGAATTCTGCGCGACATTGCCTGCGGCAGAAGAGAGAGAGGTTGCGCGATTTGCATAGCCTGAAGTGTGCATATTCATTCCAGCCCTGTAGTTACTGTATGGATATACAGTAACCCCTGTATGCATAAAGATCAACCTCATTTTCGGAAAGCGACTCGCAAAATTCATTCAATCTTGATGCCCGTCGAAAAATCATCTTGCTCAACGGCGATAAGTTGCCTATTTTCCTGCTAACGGATCCGCTAGTAAGAAATTTCGTTGTTAGTGAATGATTTTAAAAGGAAATATCATGAAAAAGATATCTTATGAACGGATTTATAAATCACAAGAATACCTCTCTCCGCTGGGCGAAATTCATCATCGGGCGCTGTTTGGCGGCTACACCCTGGCGGTGGATGATGCAGTTTTTGCCATGGTGTCAGATGGCGAGCTTTATCTTCGCGCCTGTGAGGAGAGTGCGAAGTACTGTGTAAAAAGTGCTGCCTCTTTTTTGACGCTGATGAAGCGAGGCCGTCCGGTGCTGCTCAATTACTATCGCGTGGATGACGGATTATGGCAGGACAGGGAGCGACTGCTCCAGCTCTCCTCGTTCGCGCTCAGTGCAGCAAGAAAAGAGCGCTACCTGCGCCATCAACGAAACCGGCTTAAGGATCTGCCGAACCTGACGTTTCAGCTTGAAGTCTTGCTTTTTGAAGCAGGCATTACCAATGAAGAAACACTCCGGACGCTGGGTGCCAGGGCAAGCTGGCTGAAAATGCGGGCTAAAAATAAAGCGCTCAGTATTAAAGTGCTCTTCGCACTTGAAGGGGCTATTGAAGGCCTGCATGAGGCGGCGCTCCCGGCAGGCATTCGCCGGGAGCTGACGGAGTGGTTTAATGGGCTGCCTGAGCCGCAGGATAATCACTCTTCCAGGTAGCGATTTGCTGTTGCAGCCGGCAAATTTCAGGCAGCAAAGCGATGAGCAGGCCTATTTGCTGCAGAACCAGCGGCGCTTTGCTGTCGTTTCCCGGGTCCAGATGCGCAATGCGTTGAGCCAGTTCATCCAGAGCCTGCTGAACGCGTGGTTCATCGGCTGGTCGGTGATGAAGCGCGTCATCGACATAGCAGACGGCGTCATCCAGCAGGTTAAGGATACCGGGGTTGGTGAGTTTCTCACGGTGGGCACCCAGCGTCGAAATATAGCTGGTGAAGGTATGGTTCAGGCAAAGCAGGCGGAAAGCGGTCTCACGTATCTCTGCCGTGGCGCGAGGCTCCGTTGACATGTTAGAGACAACAGAGGCCAGTTCTGCGTCGCTGTTGTGCGCATCGCGACGTGCTATGCGGTATGCCAGACGGTTATCGCGGCCCTGATGATACTGCTCAAGGATGGCGTCAAGGTAGCGACAGTTGGCGTTCATCGCCCTCTCTACCACGCGCGGCAAATTACGAAAACGCCAGTCCGGCCAGATAAAGCTGACCGCAGCCCAGGCAATAGCGCAGCCAATCAGGGTATCGATCACGCGGGGCAGGGCGACCTCAAACCCTTCACCCAGCAGGTTAAAGCAGAGCAGCACCAGCAGCGTGATGAACATGGTGGCATGCGCATACTGCACGTTGCGAAACGCGAAGAACAGCACGCCGGTGATCACGATCAGAATCAGCTGGCCTTCAATGGAGGGCACGAAATAGAGCACAGGTAGCCCAATCGCGACGCCGACCAGCGTGCCGATAATACGCAGCGCAAGACGATGCCGCGTAGCGTTATAGTTCGGCTGGCAGACGAACAGGCTGGTCAACAGGATCCAGTAGCCGTGATGCAGCCCGGTTATCTGAATAAAGGCATAACCCACGCACAGCACCAGTGACATTCTCACCGCGTGGCGAAAAAGAGCCGACTCCGGCGTAAAGTTGCGGCTCAGCCGTAGCCACATATCGCTAACGCTGTGCACGCTGTCATCAGCAAGCTGATTGTCCACCTCGCTGCCCGGAAGCGCCATTGCCTGCTCGGACTCAATGGTCGCCAGCTGAGCATCAATCGCCCGCAGGTTATTGAGCAGAAATCCCAGTGCTTTGATGTTTTCCGGCGACGTTCCGCTGGCCTGAACGCGGTCAAGGGCCGCGTCAAGATGGCTAAATACGCGTTCAAAGCGCGGGTCATGCTGATAGGGCGTGCGCAGCAGAATGGAGCGCGAGAGCTGCTGGCACGCCTGGGACTGCATGGACAGCAGGCGCTGGAAGCGGAACATCACGTCGCTGTAGCGGAACTTCTCGCGCAGGGCGGCATACTGAACGTGTGAGGAGCTGGCGCGTTCATGAATGTCCTGCGCGGCAAAATAGTAGTGTAGGGTCCGTCGCGTTCCGCGCTGACCGCGATCGCCGCGCAGACGGGTAAGCAGAGAGGCTTTTGTCTGGTTAAGGGTGGCGACCAGTTGACCGTTTGCCAGCGCCAGATCGTAGAGCGGTGCCTGGCTTTCCTCTTCGATATCCGGGTCGAACAGCCGGGACTTCAGTTCCAGATAGTGGGCTAGCTGCTCAAAGCTGCGGGCAAGGTTATCCTGCAGGGGGCGAACCGGGAAGATAAGATGTCCGGTTAACGTCAGCAGGTTATACCAGATGGCGCCCAGCAACAGCAGAACCGGCTGCTGGTACCACTGGTCGTAAAGGGACACGCCCAGCATGGTATAGATGGCGATCAGCAATGCGCCAAACGCGATGGTGGCATAGCGCTGCCCAAGGCCGCCCAGCAAAATAAACCCGCTGGTTGAGAGCGTAAGACCCAGGGCAAACAGCCAGGGCCACGGGAAAAGCAGCTCAACGGAAGCTGACGCAATAAAAAAGCAGATGAGCGTAATGACCAGGTTACGTAAACGCCCGGCCAGACGATCGTCCAGGTCCGCAAGCGCCCCGGCCACCACCCCCAGCGTAAGCGGAATGGTGAGTTTGACATCATTCAGCCACCAGGGCAGGGCAACCGTGCCGCAAAGCGCGATAAATATCCTGACGTTATAAAGCCAGGTGCTATTCCAGGTATAACGGCGAAGCAGTGGGCTTAGCATAAACGCGGCCAGTCCTTATTTACTGAAAACGACGACGCGCGTTTGCTTCACGCGCCGCCTGAGCCACTTCTACCGGAACAACCCTGCGCCCGACGGGCCAAAGAGCGATAGCGGCGATCTTAAAGTTTGCGATCCCCACCGGAATACCAATAATCGTGATGCACTGCGCAATACCCGCAAAAATATGCATGATGCACAGCCACCAGCCGAAGAAAATCAGCCAAAGAATGTTCAGCAGGGTCCCGCCCGTGTTCATCAGGGCGTTTTTGCTCTCCGGATTCAGCTCGTCAACGTGGATGGCTTCATTCCCGTAGGGGATCAAGGAGAGTTTTGTGATTTCCCAGCAGGAACGGGTCAGGGGAAGCGTGAAAATCAGGACGATGCTCACCAGCGTGGCAAAAAGCCAGGAAAGGGTGGTGGCAAAACCGCCCAGCACAAAATTCAACACATTCAGAACGGTACGCATAAACCCTCACTTCCTTTCGATAAAATTAACGCCCAATGATTGTAACGTTTTTTTAGGCTGGAGCACCTTAAAACTGGCAGTTAAACTGTCAGGTAAATTATCTCTTCGTGGATTTGGCGGGACATGGAACTGAAAGCAACTTCGTTAGGCAAACGCCTGGCGCAACACCCTTACGACAGGGTTGTTCTCCTTAATGCCGGGGTGAAAGTCTCCGGAGAACGCCACGAATACCTTATTCCGTTTAATCAGCTTCTGGCTATCCACTGCAAACGCGGGCTGGTGTGGGGCGAGCTGGAGTTCGTTCTGCCTGACGATAAAGTCGTGCGTCTTCACGGCACCGAGTGGGCGGAAACCCAGCGTTTTCATCACCACCTGAACGCGCTCTGGCAGCAGTGGAGCCAGGACATGAGCGTCATTGCCGCCCAGGTGCTGCAACAGGTGCTGGACGATATCGCGCAAAGCAACGCGCAGCACGCGTGGCTGACCCGCCAGCAGACCTCCGGGTTACAGCAAAAAATCAGGCAGGCGCTCGCGGCGCTGCCGTTATCGGTGACGCGTCTCGATGAGTTTGACAATTGTCGCGATGCCTGGCGCCAGTGTCAGGCCTGGCTGAATGACAGGGATAAAAGCCGGCTTGCCCACAATCAGGCGTGGACGGACGCCATGCTCACCCGATACGCCGATTTTTTCAGTACGGTGGAATCTTCACCGCTTAACCCGGCCCAGGCGCGCGCGGTGGTTAACGGCGAGCAATCCCTGCTGGTGCTTGCGGGTGCCGGTAGCGGTAAAACGTCGGTGCTGGTGGCGCGTGCAGGCTGGCTGCTGACGACCGGGGAAGCGGTCGCCGATCAAATCCTGCTTCTGGCCTTTGGCCGCAAGGCAGCTCAGGAGATGGACGAACGAATTCAGGAACGCCTGCACACCCGGGATATCACCGCCAGGACCTTCCACGCGCTTGCGCTGCACATTATTCAGCAGGGCAGTAAAAAAGTACCTTCCATCAGTAAACTGGAAAACGACACGCAGGCGCGGCAGGCTCTGTTTATCAAAACGTGGCGCCAGCAGTGCAGTGAGAAAAAGGCGCAGGCGAAAGGATGGCGGCAGTGGCTGGAGGAGGAGCTCAGTTGGGAGGTGCCAGAGGGCAGCTTCTGGCAGGATGACAAGCTGGCGCGTCGGTTAGGCTCGCGGCTTGACCGCTGGGTCAGCCTGATGCGAATGCACGGCGGATCGCAGGCGGAGATGATTGAGGGCGCGCCGGAGGAGATCCGCGATCTGTTTTCGAAGCGGGTCAAGCTGATGGCACCGCTGCTGAAGGCCTGGAAAACCGCGCTGAAAGCGGAAAATGCCGTTGATTTCTCCGGTTTGATCCATCAGGCCATTATCATTCTTGAGAAGGGGCGTTTTGTCAGCCCGTGGAAACATATTCTGGTGGATGAGTTCCAGGATATCTCTCCGCAGCGTGCCGCATTGCTCTCGGCGCTGCGGGCGCAAAATAAACATACGTCGCTGTTTGCGGTTGGGGACGACTGGCAGGCCATCTATCGCTTCAGCGGGGCGCAGCTCTCCCTGACGACCGCGTTTCACCACTATTTTGGCGAAGGGGATCGCAGCGATCTGGATACCACCTACCGCTTCAACTCACGGATTGGGGAAATCGCCAACCGCTTTATCCAGCAGAACCCGCATCAGCTGGCAAAGCCGCTCAATAGCCTGCGGCCGGGAGATAAAAAAGCCGTCACCCTGCTGGCGGATGACCAGCTGGAGCCGCTGCTGGACAAGCTCAGCGGCTATGCGAAGCCTGATGAACGTATCCTGGTGCTGGCGCGTTATCACCACCTCAAACCCGCGGCGCTGGAAAAAGCCGCCACCCGCTGGCCAAAGCTGCAGCTTGAGTTTATGACCATTCACGCCAGCAAAGGGCAGCAGGCCGACTATGTCATTGTGCTGGGGCTGAAAGAGGGCAGCGACGGTTTCCCGGCTCCGGCCCGTGAGTCGGTCATGGAGCAGGCCCTGCTGCCGGTGCCGGAAGACTTCCCGGATGCCGAAGAGCGGCGTTTGCTGTATGTGGCAATGACCCGCGCGCGGCATCGCGTGTGGCTGCTGTTTAATAAAGAGGAGCCATCCGCGTTTGTCGATATTCTGAAGAGTATTGATGTGCCGGTGGCGCGGAAGCCATAACGCCGCCGGGCAAGGATGGGTAGGCCGGGTAAGGCGTAGCCGCCACCCGGCAAAAAAAGCTACTTCAATCTGTCGGAAAGATAGCGCTGATAGTCCGGAATCAGAATATCAACCGGTGAGTTAAACTGAGGCGATTCGATGATGAAATCCGCCGTCGACAGGTTCGTCGCCACCGGGATATTCCACACCGTCGCCAGGCGCAGCAGCGCTTTGACATCCGGATCGTGCGGCACCGCGTTCAGCGGGTCCCAGAAGAAGATCAGCACATCAATCTTTCCTTCGGAAATCTGCGCGCCTACCTGCTGATCGCCGCCCATCGGGCCGCTCAGCATCGCATTCACCTCCAGACCCGTTTCGCGCTGGATCAGGTTACCGGTTGTGCCGGTCGCCGACAGGGCGTGCTTTTCCAGCGAAGGCTGATGGCGGCGAACCCAGTTAAGCAGCATTTGTTTACAGTGATCGTGCGCAACCAGAGCAATGTGTTTGCGTTCCGGCAGCGTGCGTGTTGTCAGTTCCATAATCATATCCATCAGGTTAACTGACTACACGATGACGGGAACCGTCTGACGCTGCAAGAGTAAGGCGTAAAAAATGTGGTTTATGATGAAGGTTGTTGTTTTGCCCACTGTAAAAACCGGGCTCGCGTATCGGGATCGGCCTGCTGGAACCAGAATTTGAGGCGCTGTTCCGTCAGGGTCTGGGACTGGGGAGGAATAACGTCCAGCTCAGACACGCCGGATAGCAGCGTACTGTCGTCAGCCATCATGGTGGCAAACTGCGGAAGCGAGGCGCGTTTACCCGCTTTGTTGTAGGACTGTGTCGCGGCCTCGTAATCCACGCCTTTCGGTGAGGTCGTCAACGCCAGAATATCCAGCTTTACCGGAATCGGCATTGCATCGCCATCCAGCAGCTCAACGCGCGGCGCAGCGTCAAAGGCCGCAGACTCTTTCTCCGTTTCAAGTCGAGGCAGGGTAATGTTCACCTGACTGATTTGCCGGGTATTAAAGCTGACAATCAGCGGTGGGGAGATATATATCCTTTGCTCACGATTAGCCAGCCCGATCGATTTTTCTACCCGGAATACCAGCTGATGCGGCCCGTTATCCAGCTCAATGCTGTCTGCACCGCGCAATAACGAGCTGGAGACCTTTTTTCCGTCCAGAACCAGGAGATCGATGTCGGTAGAGAGCCGAAGCGTGGTCGCAAAAACGCAGGCCGGCATCACTAACGCAATCAGAGCAGTGGCAATACCGGTTTTCATAGAAGGCTCCCGTCAGAAATCCTGTCGCCGCATTAATGTATCTAAATTTTTCGATAATCACGTTTACTAACATATAGACATATTTCGCCGTTTTGCCCTCATACATCTGTATGGGATGGATGGTTGAGATCTGCGGTTTGGCGTACACTTTTAAAAAAGCCAGGAGGAAAACCATGAAAGAGAACGATATTGCCGAGATTCTGACATCCACGCGCACCATTGCGCTGGTGGGCGCGAGCGACAAACCCGATCGTCCAAGCTATCGGGTGATGAAATACCTTCTCGATCAGGGTTATCACGTTATCCCGGTGTCGCCAAAAGTGGCGGGGAAAACCTTACTGGGCCAGCAGGGTTACGCCACGCTCGCTGAGGTGCCGGAAAAAATTGATATGGTCGATGTCTTCCGCAATTCCGAGGCGGCATGGGAAGTGGCGCAGGACGCTATCGCCGTAGGGGCGAAAACGCTGTGGATGCAGCTGGGCGTGATTAACGAGCAGGCCGCCGTGCTGGCGCGGGATGCGGGGTTGAACGTCGTCATGGATCGCTGTCCGGCGATCGATATCCCCCGACTGGGGCTGGCGAAGTAATAAAAAAAAGCCCGTTCATCGGGCTTTTTTTACACGCTTAGTTGCGCAGGCGCGGGGCCTGTAACTGTTTGCGGATAGTCTGAGCAAGTTCATCCATCGTGGGTTGCTCCGGATGCTCTTCCTGCAGCTCGCTGCTTAGCTGCGCTTCGGCCAGATAGGTGTGGACGGGCTGTCCATCATCACCTTCCATCACCACATGGTACCAGGGCGCGGCGCGAAGCTCTGCGTTCACCGCCAGCTCGTCTGCTGACGGTTCATCAAGGGAATACTCCGGGTCGATATCCACGACCACACCCAAATACCCTAGCAAAGTGTGGCGGACCTGCTGGCCGATACCGAATTTGCTGGCAATCATAGTCACCTCCCGGGAAATACGACTTACACGTTATGTGCGGGCAATATTTCTCTTTTCAAGTTACATGACGCGACAGGCAAACCCTTTCAGATAGAGCCCTTCCGGATAGGTAGCAATCACCGGGTGATCGGCGGCCTGACGGAACTGCTCTATAAATTGTACATCACGGCCAGCATCTATTGCGGCATCGGCGATGATTTTCTGAAATAAATCTGTGGTCATCAGGCCGGAGCAGGAGAACGTGAGCAGAACCCCGCCCGGGTTCAGCAGCTGGATGGCCAGCATGTTGATATCTTTATACCCGCGGCAGGCGCCCATCAGCTGGCTTTTGTTTTCCACAAACTTTGGCGGATCCATCACGATGACGTCGAACTTCTCGCCACCATCGCGATATTTACGCAGCAGCTTGAAGACGTCATCGCGAACAAACTCGGCTTTGCTCAAGTCCAGCTTGTTGAGCTCGACGTTCTGTTTTGCCACGTCCAGCGCTTCCTGCGAGGTGTCCACGCTGACAACCTGGGCACAGCCGCCCATCAGCGCTGAAACGGCGAAACCGCCGGTATAGGAGAAGCAGTTCAGCACGCGTTTGTCGGCAACGTACTGACGCGTAGCCAGACGGCTGTCGCGCTGGTCGAGGTAATACCCCGTTTTATGCCCGCCCTGAATATCCACCAGCAGCTTCATGCCGTGCTCTTCAATCGGCAGCAGGGCAGGCGGCAGTTCGCCGGTCACTGGGCCTTGCGTCAGCTCCATGCCCTCTTTTTTGCGCACCGCCACATCGCTGCGGTCGTAAATGGCGCACTGCGGGAACAGGGTTTGCAGCGCGCTAATCAGCGCGGCACGCTGATACTCCGCCCCGGCGCTCAGCAGCTGCAGCACCAGGAAGTGACCGAAGCGGTCAATGGTGACGCCCGGCAGACCGTCGGACTCACCGGCAATCAGGCGGTAGCTGTCCAGCCCGTCGCGTTTTGCCAGCCATTCGCGCCACTGCTGCGCCTGCTGCAGGCGGCGAACGAAGAAGTCGATATCGATGGTTTCATCTTTATCGAAGGTCCAGACGCGGGCACGGATCTGGGACGCTGGCGAGTAAGCGCCTCGCGCTAACCATTTCCCCTGATGGTCAACGATATCAATGGTTTCACCGAGGCTGGCTTTGCCTTCCATACGGGCAACTGCGCCGGAAAAGACCCAGGGATGACGGCGCAGTAATGACTTCTCGCGCCCTTTGGCTAACACTAAACGTACACTCATAATTTGCTGTTCTGTCGGTTTCAGGAAATGGCGCGTAGATTACCACATTCAGCAAGGCGCAATCATCTGCGGATGCCGTTGAGCGTTTCGGCACAAAATCAAATCGCTTAGGCACATTACGGTACTGCGGCAGGATATACAGTGGACTTCCGGTTCAGCAAAGGAAATCCCCATGAAAAAACGCAGTGTAATGGCAATAGCCGCTCTCGCGGCGATGAGTTTTCAGGTTTTAGCCACAACGCCTTTCAGCATGACCAGTCAGGATATTTCCGGCGAACGGCGGTTACCGCAACGGCAGGTGTTTGAGGGATTTGGCTGCCACGGTGGGAATACCTCACCGCAGCTGGCATGGACCAATCCGCCCGCCGGTACGAAAAGTTTTGCCGTCACGGTCTATGACCCGGATGCGCCTACCGGCAGCGGCTGGTGGCACTGGACCGTAGCCAACATTCCCGTGAAGACGCAGATGCTGCCCGCTGATGCGGGTAACCCGAACGGCGAAAAATTACCCCCAGGCGTTGTGCAGGGGCGTAATGATTTCGGGTATTCTGGATTCGGCGGCGCATGTCCCCCCGCAGGGGATGAGCCTCACCGCTATCAGATTACCGTCTGGGCGCTGGACGTGGATAAACTGCCCGTCGATAAAAATGCCAGCGGCGCGCTGGTCGGCTTTATGCTCAACAGTCACGTTCTGGCAAAGGCTCAGTTAACAGCAACCTACAGCAGATAAGGATGGCGGGGTGCAGGAGTTTCATTTTCGACATAAACATCTCACTGCGGGTGAAGTGAGTGCCAGCAAAATGCATCGCCTGCACCAGGTTAAACTCTTTTTTCCGGCGATTTGTCACATCACTCACGGCAGTAAGGTGATTGTGCAGGACGACAACCGCCTGGTGGCAACCCGGGATGAGCTCATCATTATCCCTGCCAATACGGCGATGGAGATTATCAACCAGCCTGCAAACGGTCTGTTTCACTCGGACTTGCTGATGTTATCGCCGGAAATTGTTGCCGAGTTCAAAGCGCATTACCTGAAATCCTGGCCGCGCACGACGCTGCATTCGCTCTGCGCCCCGCTGAGCGAGGGGCTGGCGTTTATGTGGGATAACCTGCTGCACGCCGTGCGTCAGGATTTACCGGAGGCGCTGCAAAAGCATCAGGCCTTCGGGCTTTTGCTGGCATTGCTGCATGACGGCGCGGCAGGTCCGCTGCTTATTGAGCGAAACAATAACCTGACCGAGCAGGTGCGACAGTTTATTTTGCTGTCGCCCGCCAGAGCCTGGACCGCGCAGGATGTCGCCAGCCGTCTGGCCCTGAGCGTGTCGACGCTGCGCAGACGGCTACGTGAAGAGTCGCAGAGTTTTCGCCAGATTGTGGAGGAGGTGAGAATGGCCGTTGCTTTGTCACAGCTGCAGTCAACCCGATTACCGATTGGCGAAATCGCATTACAATGTGGGTATCTTTCCAGCTCTCGTTTCACCGCCCGCTTCCGGCAACACTATGGCTGTTTGCCGAAAACGCTACGTTAAGGAGAAGAAATATGTCTAAAGTCTGCACCATCGCCTGGGTTCACGGCGTCGTTCAGGGGGTCGGATTCCGCTACAGTACCCAGCGCGAAGCGATTGAGCTTGGGCTAACGGGATACGCGCGAAACAGGGATGACGGCAGCGTTGAGGTGGTCGCCTGTGGCGAAGCGGAGCAGGTTGACAAGCTGGTGGCGTGGCTGAAAGCGGGTGGGCCGCGCAGCGCGCGGGTTGATAAGGTCCTCACGGAACCGCATCAACCCGGTCGGGAATACATGAACTTCGGTATTCGCTATTAAATGCACTTCACCGGCTTAGGCAGGCCGGCAATCTTGGTGGCCTGTTTTGCCGGACCCTTCGGGAAAAGACGATAGAGATAGCGGCTGTTGCCTTTCTCTTCACCGAACTTATTGGCCATCGCTTTGACCAGCATGCGGATGGCCGGAGAGGTGTTGAATTCAAGATAGAACTCACGGACAAAACGCACCACTTCCCAGTGTTCGGGAGAAAGGGCAATCCCTTCGTTTTCCGCGATTTTCTCCGCCAGCGGTTCGCTCCAGAGCGTCGTATCTTTCAGATAGCCTTCGCTATCGGTCTCAATTTCCTGGCCTGCAAAAATGAACATAGTCTTCTGTCGTGTGTGAAAAAATCGGCGACAGTGTAGCAAAAAAGCGGCCTCAGGATAAACCGCGGCCTACAGGAGCAGCTGCAGCAGATTGTTGGCGTTGAGCTTCTTCAGCGCGTTGCACTTATGGGATGAAACCTGTTTCTCTGACATGTGCGTCACGATGGCAATGTGGCGTACCGGCAACCCGGTCAGCATGAGATCGAGCACGTTGAATTCAGGCACGGTAAGGCAGCAGTCCAGGCTTCGAACGCGGCGGGGCTCTTTGGCCAGCAGATATGCCGCATCCGCAACGGCGATCCTGTCATCGATGATATAAAGGGTTAACGTACCGAAACGCTTGCGTAAATGCGTCGCCAGCGCCCACCCCTTTTCGTTGCACACCAGATAAAGACTCCCTTTCCAGCGGGCGGCTTCCAGCCTGAGCAAAATGTTGATCAGCGACTGATGCGTTGCCGCTACGGAAAAGCGGCAGCGGATGACAAGCACGCGACGGGTAAGCAGCGCTGGCTGCCATTTTACGGTGTCGCTTTGGATCTCTAACTGAACGCCCCGACGCAGCAGCGCATAGCGCAACCCCTCGGCGTAAAATCGATTATTGTCGAGAATGGCGTAACTCACGATGACCTCGTTATAACGTGCTGGGCGTATAGATAACGCGCAGCGTGCCGGTGTAGTCACCCGCGTTTTTGCTGCTGGCGGCAAACGCAGGGGTTTTCAGGATAATAGGTGCAGGAATGCACAGTACGCTCTCGCGCCCGCCGGGCAGCACGACCTGGCGCAGATACTGCGGATCGTGGGTACCTTGCCAGACCAGGGTTTTACCGTTCGCGACGGTTTCGGTTGCGCCTGTGATGGGATTAGTGACGGAGACCCGATAATCGAGTCGATCCCGCGCGTCGGTCTGGCTTCCACCGCGCCGCCTGATAGAAAACGCGCCTTCGGCACGATCCGCTGAGGGGAGTCCGTCATCCTCAAAGCGAAGATAGGCGCGGGTGCTGGTACTGTTTTTGCCGTCGTAAAGGCACATATCCAGCGAGTTTTCCCCCTGGATCTCGCTGCCCCCGGGACGCCCCGGGAAGTTGGTCAGGTTGAGGTTAACGACGGGCGTTGAGTGCGGAAAGGCCGGCAGATAGATCTGCTGATTACCCGGGTCGACCACCTCAATGCGAATATTGGCCTGCCACCTGGCGATGGTAAGATAGCCAGGACAGCCAACATTCACGTCATTGAAGTTCCCGCCGCAGTCGGCGCTCCCCCACTGACGCAGGTCCTGCTTCAGCGTTGCGGTCCAGATCCCCGGCAGGGCGAGCTTATCCAGCTCGCTTTTCACGATATAGAAATCGAAGTAGGGCTCTCTGTTCCAGTTCGGAATGTCCGCCGTCCCTCCCGTGACAAAGCTCGCAAAGGTGAACACTCTATTGTTGATAAACATGTAGTGATCGCCATACACCTTGATATCCACCGTCTTGCCGGTGAGGGAATGCGTAAAACGTAAATTGATGGCATAGGGCGCGGCCGGGTTCGCCGAGAACCAAACCGGGGCGGTCATGCAGGCCCCGTACGTGGTGTCGGTCCGGGACTGACAGGTCAGGGTATTGCGGCCCCACTTTTGCGGGTCGGCAGCGTCATAGCCGCCCGATTCATGAAGCCAGATATCAAAACGCGCTGGCGGTGCCGTACGGTCGAAGCTGATCCCCGCGCTGGTGTTGCGTCCCGCGGGGGCGCCCGCCAGCGTCTGGCCGGCCCACAGGCTTAAAAACAGTAAAATAAAGAGGTGCTTAATCACATCATTTCCCTTTCGTGAGGTTGTCGGCGTTCATGGCGGTCGGGCTGGCTGGGGTCGTTCGTCCGGCCAGCATCAGCTGCGCCTGCTGCTGGACGGCATCCGGCAGGGCGGAGAAGGTTAATTCCCGGCAGGGGATCGACCCGACGTAGCGCACGACGTCGCGCATACTCTTCACGTTCAGCGCGCACTGATAAAACTGCTGCTGACGCACCAGGTAGAGGTTATGCAGCAGGGCGTCGCTTTGGGCGCTAAACCCGCCGTTGCCAAGGTCGCTCCAGCCGTTCACGTTCAGCGGCACGCCGCCGATAAACGGCAAATGACGCTCGTCGGTTAACTGGCCGAGCCAGGTGTAGCTGGCGGAGGTTTGCACATCCCGACGCAGCAGTTTGCCCGGCACCATAAACAGCGTTCTGCTGCCTGAGCCCTGCGTAATTTCGCTGCTGGCTCCCCGCGAGACATCCAGCGATTCGTTTATCGTCAACGTTGTCTGCTGATAGCCCGGCACGGCGAAAAGCGCGCGGCTGTTGCCCGGAATGTCTGCGCTGCCGCCGTTATCCAGCGACACGGCGACGCTCGGATCCTGAGAATCTTCCGGTGTGGCAACGTTAACCGCGACGGCTGAAGCGGGACGACCGTCGCTCCAGCGGCCCAGCCACAGGCCAGAGCGCGAGAGCGCAAGGGTCGAGCTGTAGTTGCCGCTGCTGCTTAGCGTATGGCGGTTGTCCTGACGATCCCAGGCATCGCTCACGGTCAGGCTGCCGTTGCCGTATCGTCCGCCCTGGCGCGTATAGGCTGAGGCGTTCAGCGAATCGCTGTTAATGCCCGACGCGCTCAGGCCATACTCATTTTCCCCGCGCGCATCGGCATACCAGTTATGCGCCACGTTGTAGCTCAGCTGATTTTTTTCGCGCTGCTGGTGCTGCCACGTTGCGCCCAGGGAGGTGTAGCTTGACGCATCGCCCTGACGGTTATGCGCCATGGACAGGCTCACGCTCAGGTAGCCACCTTTATCCCTGCCTTCCCGGGAGTCATCGTTACGCATGAACAGGTTAATGCTGCTGTTAATGTTCAGGCCATGGGTGCTAAACGCGTTGCTCAGCCCACCCTGCCAGGCGCGCGTGCGCGTGCGGGACATATAGACTGATTCCCACGGCAAACCCGCATCGTGGCGATCGTCGCTGTCCGGCAGCTCCCGGCGTGAAACGTACCGTCCTTCATTGCGGTTATCCGAATACCCGAGGCTCGCATACCAGGCGCCAACAGGAACGGAGAACATCACCGAGAGGGTGCGATAGCAGCCGTTCACGGCGTCAAACCCCGCGCTTTGGGTGTTGCAGTTCTCCGCTGATAGCGCGTTGCGGTAGAGGCTCAGCGAAAAGCCGTCGTTGTAGCTGATTTGCTGAATATTGCCGCGTTGACCTTCGCTGCCGTAAAGGTAGCTAAACCGGGTACTCAGCACGCCGTCGATCGGGCCTGCGTTGAAGCCCCGGCTCCAGTCGAGCGCATTTTCCAGAAAACGCTGGTTCTTCTTTATCGTTGCACCGCTGGTCAGCGCCAGCGTCGGGGTGACGGGCACACGTACGCCCGCCTGCGCAACCGCGCTGCGTTCTTCGTTCCGATCGCTATTGTCGGTTTCGCCCGCCTGCAGGAACCACTCGACGCGGTCAAATGGCGTAATGCCGGTTCGGGTAAACGGCACCTGCTGGGTGCGCGTCAGCCGGTTATTTTCATAGATGGAGAGCGTCACGGTGTAGCTCCCGTCCGGGAACGATCGCGTATCCAGGGTTTGCGCCCCGGCATTCAGGTAGAAGCTCGCCAGCAGCTGATTGCCGCGGCGAGCGTCAATACGCGCGTCGTGGGAAAGCAGCACGGTGACAGGGGTTCCCTTAGACTGCTGCACCGGATTGATCCACGCCCGCGTTGAACCCGTGCGCAGACCACGAATCTTGCCCAGCGGCAGCTGGCTGAGGTTGATATTTCCGCCGGCATTACTGAACAGATCGCGGGTATCCATCTCGCCGGCCTGGACGTAGTACTGACGCAGAATATCCTGTCGGAACCAGGCGTTGTTGACGGTGATCTCCTGTTCCTGCTGGTGCCTTGAACGCTGCCCAAGCCAGGTCCAGTCGAGGTTAACATAGCCGTCCTGCGTGAGCGCCAGCGCGCCATTGCCCTGCACGGTGGCTGACTGATAATCCCTGTCGGCAACAAAATTAATATTCTGCTGATGGATCAGCGCATTTTCGGTGTCCTGCGTGGGCTGATACCACTGGTTGTCCGATGTCGGCTTAGGCAGAAATTTCTTGTCCAGAAACAGGCCAATGCGGGCGTTATTCTCGTCATAGATAATGGCCGCGCGGTCGGTGTCTATGTAATCGCATCCTGCTGCGGAGCCGTTGCTGCTGCACGCCAGGTTGCCGTTACGGGCAAGCGGAACGGCCAGCGCGGCTGACACGGTGGCAACGAGGGCAGGATCGTCATTGAAGCGGCGTTTGATGGCCGCAACCACGGTGTCAGGCGCGACAAAACTCACCGTTTCAAGCGTGATATCCGTTTCAAAAAGGCCAAGCGATTCGCCGTAGAGGTTCACCTCGGTCCACAGGCGCTGCGTTTTCGCCAGATCTTCAAAACCCGGCGGGACGGCCATCCCGGCACAGGCGAGTTGGATGGATGCGGGTAACAAAGCAACAAAGAGGAGAGTATTTCTGTGAAACGCCATGAACGAGCCTCGACATCATCCTGACGTCAGAGGGTGGGCACCCTCTGACGTTATTCCTTAGGTGCTGTGGTGTTACGCACCGCCTTCCGTGGTGGTCGCCTGCGTCAGCATCAGGCTGACTACGCCGCTGTACTGACCGGTTTTCAGAATGCCTTTGGTGGTCTGAGAAATGGTCAGCGGCAGTACCGCTGAGCCGTTTTCAATGCTCCCCGGGAACAGTTCAGTACCGGTATATTCAACATCTGCGGTGGTGAGGGTTTTATCGCCCAGCTTCACCGTCATAGGGATGGTCTCAGCGCCGTCAGCGTTCGCCAGCTTCGCGGCGCTCACCAGACGGACTTTCACGTTGCTGGTGGCGGAGTTAGACCATACTTTGGTATTCAGGCGGTAGCTTTCCAGACCACGACCCGGCAGGTACTGCATATCGATGCTTGCCGGAAGCGGCGTGTTATCGGCCTGGGTCATATCCAGCTGTGAATCAACGCTGGCGTTAACGGTAATGTCTTTTTGAATTGCCAGCGCGCTAACGGACGCGGTCATCGCGGCAACAATCATCAGGGGTTTAAAATACTTACGCATTGATATCTCCATATTTACAAATGAGCACCCTGGCTCTTTAAACAACCCACATGGGGTTTTACATTGACGTCGTGTTAATGCACGACGGGTAAATCAGCTTCTTCAGCGGTTTTATTCACCCAGTTGAAGTAGCGGAATTTATATTTCTGGCCTTGTATCGCCGTGAGCGTTTTTAATTTCCGCTCGGTCTCCGGATAAATCGTCGCGTCCTCTTTAATCCATTTACACGATGAATTTGCATCACAAAAACCAATCTCTCTAAGCGGCACGCGCAGCGTGCCGTTGTTTTTTATCGTTCCCCTGAGAGGGTCAAACGACAGTGAAACCACGCTTTTTTCTGGCGCCAGGTGGATCAAGGCACCCCAAATGACATTGACGCCCAGCGTCGCCGTCGCTGCAGGGGTTTCTGCCTTGCCCGGAATAATGCTGTCGGGTTGCTTAACGCCTTCAAAATAGACGCGCCAGGTGGTCTCTTTTTCCGGTGGCGTTAGCGATACCAGACGAACCACGCGCATTGCGCCTGCCGCAAGGGCAAATTTTTCGGGCGTGACAACAACGCCGCCTTCTTTCCACGAGGCCACATCAATCTCTTTTTCCTGGGCGGTGCCGGGATTAAGAATTTTCTTTTGCCTCACCCGAATGAACTGAATATCATCCGTTTTCGAAGCCACCTTAATTTGCGCCGCACCGGACTTATCCACGTTAAGTTCCATGGGGTACACGCTCATGTTGGCCAGTGTCATTTCTGAGAAAAATGGCAATGACAGCGCGGCGACATAAAAGGCTGTTTTCACGTTCACTCTATTTTTCTGTTTCACATTCAGTCTGCCTGCTCTGAGTTCTTCGGCGGCGCGTTAACACCAGGTCACCGTCTGCTTTCGTATCGCTTCAGGGCAGGGAAACTTTAACCAGAACAGCGGTTTGTGAAAATTTGTATTAATTAACTCGTTAAATACAGGTTTTTATCCTGATTTTCTGGCTTTAAGGTTGTATAGTTAAGCGAAAATACCGTGACCAGGGATGGTAAGAAAATTCCTTCTGATGAAAAAATAAGCAGATCAGGAGGCGGTTTTCATGTCGATGTACCAGGGATAAAAAAGCATGCGGTAACAGCCGAGAATAAAAGATGTTTTTTATATGCAATAATTCGTTGTTATTCGATCCTGAAGCACATGCAATAAGTCTTGTTGGACAACCAGAAACTGTATTAACGCTTTCGGCGCCAGCCGTTCGGCTTTTGCAGGAATTTATTAAACACAAAGGACGCGACCTGAGTCGGGAGGAATTAATCGCTCGGGTGTGGGAGGAATTTGGCTTTACGCCATCGGGAAATAACCTCAATAAAGCGGTTAGCGAATTACGTAAAAGCTTCCAGTCTCTGGGGGAAGGGCACGAATTTATCGTGACCGTGCCCCGTTACGGATTCCGTTTTGAGGCCGATGTGATTTTTCAACCCGGAGAGAATAGTCAATCCGCCGCTCCTCAGCTCTCGTCCGTTCCACAAGAGGTAAAGTCTCGACGCGCGTCCATGAGAAAATGGGTGATTGTGGCCGTATTGATCGTCGCTGTGCTGGGGACGCCCCTCTACTTTAGCCGCCAGCAGGGGATTTTCGTTCCGGCGAAACTCAAGCCGGTTAAGGAAAAAATCGCGCGTTGCAGCATCTGGATTATTAACGATCACGGAAGACCGCTGGTGTTATCGAAATTAGCGGAGCGGCTGGAGGCCAGTAACGTGGCGTGCGAACGCGAGGAATACGACATTTATTATTTCAGCGCCCGTTTTTCTATTTCCGCAGCAGATGAGGTGTTCATTGGCGCCTGCCCGGCCAGCCAATCCAGCCTGTGTAAGACCATACGTTATAAAAGCGGGGCACAAAAATGAAAATAAAACTTCTTTTTGGGCTGGGCGGTGTTCTGATCGGTGGTGCCCTGGCGCTGTTTTACTATTCCGGGTGTACGGTTAAAAAGGATGTGCTGGCCTGCGGTACGGAATTTAACTTTACGCGCAATGAGGGAAAGGCCAGTGAAGTGAAGGTCAATGCCGTTGCCCAGTTCTATTTTCATCGCGATGGAACAGGAGTGACCAGCTATAAAGGCGCGGCAAGGGCTGGCGGACAAAACTTGATCGTTGACAGGGATGTGGATTTTACCTGGGAGCAGCGGGACGATGATAAGGTCATTGTGTTGAGCTACACCAAAACCTGGCGGAGGCACAATGACAATACGCCGGATGAACAGTGGGGTAGCTTCGCGTATCCGACCGCACGCTACTACCTGACGATCTCTGAGCTTGCGCCTTCCGTGTGGCTGATTCAGGACCGGCGATACCCTACCTATATTTGCCGGGGCGAGTAGGGCATAAAAAAAGGAGAATGCCAGCGGCATTCTCCTTTTTGTTTCAGCTGGTCGGCTTAATCGCGGCTGGCGAAGCCCAGGATGCTCAACAGGCTGACGAAGATGTTGTACAGCGACACGTAAAGGCTCACGGTGGCGCGGATATAGTTCGTCTCACCGCCGCGAATGATATTGCTGGTTTCGAACAGGATCGCGCCGGAAGAAATCAGAATAAACACGGCGCTAATCGCCAGGTGCAGGGCCGGCAGCTGCAGGAAGATGTTTGCCACCATACCCACCAGTACCACCACGATACCCGCCATCAGCATGCCGCCGAGGAAGGACATATCCTTACGCGTGGTCAGCACGTAGGCCGAGCAGCAGAAGAACACCAGCGCGGTACCGCCGAGCGCCATACCGATAAGATCGCCCATTCCGGCAGACAGATACGCGTTCAGCATTGGCCCCAGGATGTAGCCCAGGAAGCCGGTGAAGGCAAACGCAGACAGAATACCGACCGGTTTGTCAGCGGTTTTGTAGGTCAGGAACATCAGACCGTACATGCCCACCAGCGTCAGGATCAGCCCCGGGGATGGTAGCATCAGCACGGTGCTGGCGGTTGCGGTGATCGCTGAAAATGCCAGCGTCAGGCTGAGCATGAAATAGGTATTGCGCAGCACCTTGTGGGTGCTGAGTAGCGATGTGCGGTCGCGCGAAGAAGTAATTATACGATCCATGAGTCACTCTCTTATGACAGATGTAATTAACGGAAAGAATAGGAAACGGCGCGTCAGTCTCAAAGTGGTTTTACCCATCTTTACTCAGCACCTTAGCGCCGGAGGTGGTGGTTTCTTCTGCGAAAGTTCATTTCACCAGGATGAACAGCGGTTTAAAAGTATTTACCAGATCAAGCTCTTATAGGTTACTGAAAAATATTGCGTTATTACCGTTCGGGCGCTAAGAGTTATTTCCGGATCGTCATAAAACAGACAATAAGGCGAAGGAAATGAAACCACAAGCACGCACTCACTTTACGCTCTCTTTACTCACTGCCGGGATCCTGTGCGCCAGCACGGCAGCCTGGGCGGCGAACGTGCCGGCAGGAACCGCGCTGGCCGATAAGCAGGAACTGGTCAGGAATAACGGCAGTGAACCGGCCTCGCTCGACCCGCACAAAGTCGAAAGCGATGTCGAATTCAATATTATCAGTGATTTATTCGAAGGGCTGGTGAGCGTATCCCCGGCAGGCGAAGTCCAGCCGAGGCTGGCAGAAAAATGGGAGAACAAGGACAACACCGTCTGGACGTTCCATTTGCGCCCGGGCATCACCTGGAGCGACGGCACGGCGATTACCGCAGAGGATGTCGTCTGGAGCTGGCAGCGCCTGATCGACCCGAAAACCGCTTCGCCGTACGCGAGCTATCCGGGCAACATGCATATCGCCAACGCGGCCGATATCGCTCAGGGGAAAAAAGCGCCCGACACGCTGGGCGTAAAAGCGATTAACGACACCACGCTGGAAGTGACGCTCACCCAGCCAAACGCCGCGTTCCTCGCGATGCTGGCGCACCCGTCGCTGGTGCCGGTGGATAAAGTGCTGATTGGTCGTTTCGGCGATAAGTGGACCAAGCCGGAGCATTTCGTCAGCAGTGGGGCGTACAAGCTGTCGCAGTGGGTGGTCAACGAACGCATTGTGGCGGAACGTAACCCGCGCTACTGGGATAACGCGCATACCGTGATTAACAAGGTCACTTATCTGCCCATCACGTCCGAGGCCTCGGACGTGAACCGCTTCAAAGCGGGCGAGATTGATATTGTGTATACGGTGCCGATTAACCAGTTTGCTCAGCTGAAGAAAACCCTGGGCAGCCAGCTGGATGTCTCTCCGCAGCTGGCGACCTATTACTACGAATTCAATACTACCCGGCCGCCGTTCAACGACGCGCGCGTGCGTAAGGCGCTGAACATGGCGCTGGATAAAGACATCATTGCCGGGAAAGTCTTAGGGCAGGGGCAGCGCCCAGCGTGGCTCATCAGCCAGCCGGATATCGGCGGCGTTAAGCTACAGAACCCGGATTACGCCAGCTGGCCGCTGGACAAGCGTATCGCTGAGGCGAAAAAGCTGCTGAACGAGGCCGGGTATAACGCCAGCCATCCTCTGAGCTTCAACCTGCTCTATAACACCTCTGAATCGCACCAGCGTATCGCCATTGCTGCCAGCTCCATGTGGAAGAAAAACCTTGGCGTGGAGGCAAAGCTGCAGAATCAGGAGTGGAAAACCATGCTGGACACCATGCATACCCACAACTTCGATGCGGTGCGCTACGCCTGGATTGCCGATTATGACGACGCGGCGACCTTCCTGAACAACTTCCGCACCGGCGACAGCGAAAATACCAGCCAGTACAGCAATCCGGAATACGACGGGGCGCTGGTGAATGCTGCAAAAGCCAAAACAGCCGAGGAACGGGGTAAGTACTACCAGCAGGCGGAAGATCTGCTGGGACGCGATGTGCCGGCCATTCCGGTTTATCACTACGTCCGCACGCACCTGGTAAAACCGTGGGTGGGCGGATTTACGCCGGATAAGCTGGGGTACTATTTCACGAAGGACATGTACATTAAAAAGCACTAAGCCTGTGCTGATAAAATCGTCGATGTGTCGTCAGTTCAACCGATTAAACACGTTTTGACTATTTTTACAGCGAACGAATGGCGCGACTCTTTACAGCGCGCGGTGAGGTGTTTATAGTTCGCCTCACTTAGGAAGTGTGGCCGAGCGGTTGAAGGCACCGGTCTTGAAAACCGGCGACCCGAAAGGGTTCCAGAGTTCGAATCTCTGCGCTTCCGCCAGATATAAACCCCAGGTTACTCGTGAACCTGGGGTTTTTCTTTTTGTCCTACCGCGGATTTACCCTTCACCAGACTCTGGCCATTCCTTCGCTTGCCGGGCGAACCAGCGTAAAACCAAATTTTGCATAAAGCTCGGGCACATCCGCCATTAAACAAACGTACGCCCCTTTACAGGCATGGTTATCCAGCCAGGCAACCAGCGTTTCCATAATGACTCTGCCGAGCCCTTTCCCCTGATGAAGGGGATCGACGGCGACGTCGACAATATCGAAATTCAACGCACCGTCCCCTACGATTCGCCCCATACCCACCGGTTTACCCTCAAACAGAATATGCATGCCATAACAGCTGCCGGGCAGCGCTTTTCGGGCCGCCTCCAGCGGGCGAGGGCTAAGACCCGAGATTTCGCGCAGGCGGCAAAAGGCCTCCGCAGCGGGGACGGTTTCAACCACGGTATAGTCAGGCATTAAAAAGCTCCAGTCAGCGTTCAGTAAGATGCCCCAGTCTGGCAGTAAAAGGGAGTAAAGACGATTTCACGGACCGATCCAGATCACACTTTTAACCTCCCGCTATTCCCCTGTAAAAACCAGGCGTTATCATTCACCGCGTAAATATCTATTCATCTCTTACCGAGGCTTTGATGCTGGAGAATGTTTTCATCAGATAATCAGTTTCCCGCCCTCTTCAGGACGGACTGGTTATCGCTGCGCTTAAACCTTACGCACGCACCTTTGGGTGTGGGCACGTTTTTACGCATGATGATTACACAGGTTTTCCAGTATGAATTTATCCCGTCAGGAACAACGTACCTTACACGTTCTCGCCAAAGGTGGACGTATTGAGCACGTCCGCGACAGTTCTGGCCGCGTCACGTCCGTTGAGTGCTATACCCGAGAAGGGGTGGTGCTGAGCGACTGCACGCTTAACGTCTTCAAAAAACTCCGTACTAAAAAGCTGATCCGATCCGTGAACGGGCAGCCTTACCGCATCAACACCACCGGGCTGAACAACGTTCGCGCCCAGCTGGATAATCGCTAAGGAGCAGTGATGAATACACCTTACACAGATAGCTATGACCGCGCTTTTTTGCTCGACACCATGATGGGCCCAAACGCCATGCGGCTTACCGAGGAGCTGGTTGCTCAACTGCAAATTACTCCCGGGATGCGCATTCTCGATCTCGGCTGCGGGAAAGGGATCTCTTCTATCCTGCTCGCCGAAAAATATGACGCCACGGTGTTTGCCGCCGATCTGTGGATTACGCCGGGTGAAAATGCGGCGCGCTTCAGTGAACGGGGTCTGGACGGGAAAATCTTTCCGCTTCTGGTTGATGCCACAAAAGCGATCCCTTTTGCGCATGACTACTTTGACCTGATCGTCAGCGTGGATGCCTGGCAATACTTTGGCAACAATGACGCCATGCTGGGCATGCTGCTACCTTTCCTGAAACCCGGAGGACATATTGCGGTTGCCGTTCCCGGGTTTATCGGAGAGTACAGCGAAACGCATCTCCCGGAGGTGGTTAAACCTTTCTGGACCCCGGAGTGGTATTTCTATCCGCTCTGCTGGTGGAAAGCGCTGTGGGAAAAAGAGCCCGGTGCGATTCTGACCACCGTGCGGGAAATGGACACCTGCCAGCAGGCGTGGGATGAGTTTATGCAATGCGAGATAGCCCAGGAGATGATGGTGCCCATTATGGACGCGGGCGCCGGGGCCTATTTCAACATGATCCAACTGGTTGCGCAGAAGCGCTAAGAGGTAATAAACAACGCCACCTCTGGGTGGCGTTGAACGCGACGTTTATGAGCGGATAAAGGCCAGGATGTCGGCGTTGATGGTATCCGCATGGGTGGTATGCATCCCGTGCGGGAAGCCCGGATAAATTTTCAGTACGCTGTTCGCCAGCAGCTTGTCCTGCAGAAGGGCGGCGTTCTTATACGGCACGACCTGATCGTCGTCGCCCTGCATCACCAGAACGGGAACCGTGATGGTTTTCAAATCTTCCGTCTGGTCGGTTTCTGAAAACGCCTTAATCCCCTCATAGTGGGCCTTGGCGCTGCCGATCATTCCCTGACGCCACCAGTTCTGGATCGTACCCTGCGAAACGTCTGCCCCATCCCGATTAAACCCGTAGAAAGGACCGCTGGCGACGTCGAGGTAAAACTGGGCGCGGTTAGCCGCCAGCGCTTTGCGGAAGCCGTCGAAAACCTCGACGGGCGTGCCGCCAGGGTTAGCGTCGGTTTTGACCATCAGAGGCGGGACGGAGCTGACGAGTACCGCTTTGGCGACGCGCCCCTGCGGCTGCCCGTACTTCGCCACGTAGCGGGCGACCTGACCGCCGCCGGTGGAGTGGCCCACGTGCACGGCATTGCGTAAGTCCAGGCTTTCAACAACCGCCGACGCATCGGACGCATAGTGATCCATATCATGCCCTTCACTCACCTGATCCGAACGTCCATGACCGCGGCGATCGATAGCGATAACGCGATAGCCTTCCGCAAGGAAGAAGAGCATCTGGTTATCCCAGTCATCGGCACTCAGCGGCCAGCCGTGGTGGAAGACAATAGGCTGAGCCTCTTTAGGGCCCCAGTCTTTGTAGTAAATGTTGACGCCGTCTTTCGTTGTTACGAATGCCATACCGCAGACTCCTCTGTTAAAGACAAAACGAGCGCCGGCTGAGCGCACGGCGAATCAGTAATGCCTTAATTAAGTTGGCTTTTTTATGTTTCCCGTACCGACAGTACCCCTAAAGTGTAGGTGAAATAGTTAAAGCAGTCGGTTTCATTTTCGTGAAATTAAGGCCTGAGGGGAGCACGGATGACGGGCTCGGGAGCGATCCTCCAGAGCCCGCAGAGCGGGTCAGCGGTTTTCTTCGATATAGCGGGCGAGGTCCGCCGGGGTTTTCAGCACCGTCGCCACGTCGGTTGGCGGGATCATACAGCCGTAAACGTCCTGCACTTCCAGCACCACATCGACCGCCAGGATGGAGTCGAGAATGTCGGATGCAATCAGCTCATCGTGAAACCCTACCTTACGGGATAACACTTTTTCGAACAGGGCGAGAATTTCTTGTTCCATAATTTTTCCTGGGGTCGTTAATGTGTGCGGGCGTAAGCGTCCAGCAGCTTGCGGTCAATTTTGCCGTTAGGATTCAGCGGCAAAGCGTCTTTTACGATAATTTGTGAAGGCACCATGTAGTGCGGAACCACCTTCGACAGCGAGGTTTTGATCGTATCCGGTGGCAGCTCCGTCACGCAGAACGCGGCAATGCGCAGCAAGCTGCCGCAGGATTTCATCAGCGGCAGAACCACCGCTTCGCTGATGCCGGACATGGCCAGCAGGCGGTTTTCGATCTCGTTGATTTCAATACGGTAGCCATTCAGCTTGACCTGGCTATCGTTGCGCCCCTGGCAATAGATGAGCCCCGCGTCATACCCCAGGTCGCCGGTCCGGTAGCCGCGAAACGCTTCATTTTCGCGGTGCAGTAATTTTGCCGCATTCTCCTGCGGCAGGCCGAGGTAGCCGCGCATAACGTTTTTACCCCAGATAATCAGCTCACCCTCTGGAGAAATTTCCATTTTACTTTCGGGCATCATGACCCCCACCGGCAGCACGGCGCTGTCGCTGTTGAGGATCTCGTCCGTTATCTCAACGACGGTTGTTGCGATGGTCGCTTCCGTTGGGCCATAGGAGTTAATGATTTTGGCCAGCGGGAAACGGCGGCGTAACTGTTTAACCAGCGCTTTATTGAGCACTTCACCAATGAAGATAAATACGTTGAGCGCCGGCAAATACGCACTGTTGAACTGCGGGGACAGCAGCTGCTGGTAGGCAAAAGAAGGGGTGGAAACCCAGGCGGAGACCGCGTTGGTTTTCAGTCGTGCCAGCCAGTTCGCTTGCTGAATAGCGTCTTTGGCGTTCAGCACGATGTGCCCACCCATCGCCAGATTCGCCAGTAAAGGGATCAGGGAAAGGTCAAAACTGAACACCGCGTGGTTCATCAGCACCGGTTTTTCCGGCAGTGAAAAGTCCCGGCTGACCCATTTCATAAAGTGCCATACGCTTTCACGTCCAATCTGTACGCCTTTAGGCTTGCCGGTACTGCCTGAGGTAAACATGATATAGGCCAGATCCTGCTCCTCAAGCACCTTGCCCGCTTCACCGGTGGCGATGAACTGCCGGGTCGCGACGTCGTAATAGTAAGGGGCATTGGCCAGATGACAGATCTCGCGCAGGCGCTCCTGCGGGTAAATGCAGTCCACCGGGATGTACGGAATGTTGTGCAGCAGACAGCTGTAAATTGCCACGGCGAATTCGGCCTGCTGGTGCCCGTACAAGACGACCGGCGTACCTGCAGCAGCCGGGCAACGCCGATAGCGCTGCGCCCAGTCCGTGACGGCTGCGCAGAGCTGCAGCCAGCTTAAGGTTTCGTCGCTGCCGCTGATGGCCAGCTGCTGCGGACAGGCCGGGTCGCATAATGCCGCACGCAAGAAATCCTGCAGTTCCTGAAGATCGGAGTGATTTTTCATAGAGGTGACATTCCACTGAAGATGTAAAGGGAGCCCGCGGCGCTTCCCAGCGTCAGAATTCGCCCCAAAAATGCGACAGCCGGATACTGCAATCCACGGTGTAACGCCGGGCTGCGTTTGGCTGACCACAGCAGCATGTTATGCGCGACGGAAATCGCGCCGAACAGCGCGCCGCTGATGACGTAATGGCGCTCCAGGCCATTCCAGGCGCCCATGCAGAACAGGGTGCAAAAAATACCGGTATTTTGCGCCAGCGTTTTGTTCTGGCGGAAAAAGTTGAACTTCATCAGGTTCATGTACACCGGCATAAAGACCACATCGCGCAGCCATTCAGACAGGCTGATGTGGAAGCGGCGCCAGAAATCCTGCGGGTTCTTTGCCAGAAGAGGCATATTGAAGTTTGCCGGAATGTTCAGCCCAAACAGGCGGCCTGCACCGATGGCCATATTGCTGTAACCCGCAAAATCAAAGTAAAGGTAGGCGCTATAGGCAATCGACATCACCACGCCCACGGCCAGCGTAAACGGCTTATGGCTCCACGGTTGCACAACGAACGTATCGACAAGCATGGCAAACAGGAACTTCTGGATAATGCCGGTAACGATCTGCTCTAGCGCCTCCAAAAACTGCTCGCGGTTAAGGGAAAATACGGGCTTGCTGACGTCGCTCATCCATGTCCGCCAGCGGTACATGGGGCCGGCCAGGATAATAAAGGGCATAAACAGATAGCAGAAATAGTGCAGGAAATTCTGCCCCTCTTTTTTACTGCGATAGAGCAATACGTCCACCGCGCGGAACGTCATAAATGAGAGGCCGATCATTCCCCAGTGGTTATTTAAATGCAGCTTTACTAAAAATAAGGGCAGCAGCGTTAAAAAGATTGCCTGCCAGGTTTTTAACCAGCCTTTCTCTTTAAAGGTCGCGAGCATATAAAAGGTGATAAAAACGGCCGCGGGGACAATATAATCCCCCTGAAATATATAACCCCAGCCGAACGCCGTGATTACCGACAGCGCCGACAACCCGGTCAGGCGATGACGCAATACGCGATTAACCAGCGCAAACGCCAGCGCGGATGAAAATAAATAGACAAAAAACATGCCTGAGCTGTACATCATTCGGCCTCAGAACTTTTGATATTCAAAGTGCAGCTGCATGCTCATGCTGTCATCAACAGAGGTCCACGCGACGATGGTGATCGCCAGCAGGAGATAAAGGAAAAAAAGACGGATCGCAATTTTCATTATTTAAAGCTCTGTGCAATAAAGCGAATCATGGGAACCCAGGCCAGTTCGGAAGGGTGCAAACGATCCCAGTTCCAGCCGTTCTGATAAGGCATTGCGTACATATCTAAATAAGGGATCTGGTTGTCTTCCAGAATGGTTTCAATTTGCTTATCCACCGGGCGGAAGGTATCGGTATTGTAAAGCGCCCAGGGGTTGACCGGGTCGACGATAGCAATGACCTGTACGTGACGCGCTTTCAGCAGCTGGACGGTTTTCCGGAACGCGGCGATTTGCGCAGGCACCACCGGCGTGTCATCCCACTGCTGCGGCTTACCGTCCTCTTCGTAAATCGCTTTGTCCATCCACAGGGTGGACGCGCTCTGCTGGCGTTTTTTATTTAACGCGCGCGCGTTCGCCAGTTCTTTATCCCAGTCAGGCGCTATGTGGGCTGTTGACTGCTGCGGCCAGGGCCGTACCGTCGCGGGCGTTACGTGGAGCAGGGCCAGCCAGTCGTTTTTAATCAGGGTGCAGACGTTGGCAAACTGGAAACTCAGTTCGTCCCATATCAGACCAGGGTGCCAGCCAAAGACGCGCATTTGGCCAAAGGTTAAATGGCTTATCTCTTTCGCATCAATATGTTTTAAATAATTAACCAGTAACGGGCGCGCCTGCGGATCCTTCATCAGAGGATTAAAAACAGAGTCCGGGAAATTATCTGCATAGATAGCAGGGGGCAGACCTTTTGAATAAAAACTGTCGGGCGCCAGAAGTAAAACAACTTTACTGTTTGCGTTAAGGCTATTTTTAAAACGTGAGAACAGTAAAAATTGCGTTTCGTCATCAACAAACGCATCGCCATACGCCACAACGGGTTTATGCAATTGCTTATTAAAGTAATTATATACTGCGTAATGTTCATCTTCTGAGGTGGCAACCTCAGAGGCGCCAATGAAGAAAATAGCATTTCCTTCTAAGGCATGAGAAATGGTAGCAATTTTTTCCGCCTGTTCTTTAGGCGTGCCCGCCATTGATTTAATCAGCGGCTGGAAGGTGAGCGGTGGGTTGACGCTCGTCACTAACGGATGAACACAGAGAAACAATATGGCCAGGGTCGCCATCAGGATATGTAAGCAAAGCGTATTTTTGATTTTCATCATCAACCAGTAAGACTACATGGCAGTAATTTCTACAATCTGTGGGTAATCAGATTTACAACAATTACACAACAAATGGCCGTTTATTTTTTCGGGCATTCTATACCAGAGCGATTTAAAAGGATGAGCGTTGCTGTGTTACGGTATGTACAAGAGAGCGCAGGCGGGGCCGGAGACGCGACCGGGTGACTTTTTGCGCAGTCAAACGCCTGTGGGTAAAAATAGAAAAATTCCTGCTTTACAAGGCGCTAATAGATGTTTATAGTGCGCCTCACTTTGGAAGCGTGGCCGAGCGGTTGAAGGCACCGGTCTTGAAAACCGGCGACCCGAAAGGGTTCTAGAGTTCGAATCTCTACGCTTCCGCCAAATTTGAAACCCAGGTCGTTATGCGACCTGGGTTTTTTTATGCACAGAAAACCCACTCGATCTGTTAATGACGTTCAACTACGGCAACAGGACGTTCTGGCGCTGAGGTGACTTCGTCGATACTGCAGCGGCGTCTGGCGCATCATCTTTTTAAAGCAGGTAATGAAATAGGTCACCTCGCTAAACCCGACTGCCAGCGCAATGGCGTCAATACTCTCATCGCTGTAACGCAAGAGATCGCAGCTGCTTTTTATCCGCCGGGTCAGCAAATATTCGTGGATGCTACCGCCGGTCTGCTGGCGGAAAATTCGTGAGGTATAGCTGCGCGAAAGCCCCAGGTCGTGGGCTAGCTGGTCGAGCGAAAACTTGCTGGCATAGTGGGCTTCGACCCAGCTCATAATCCGCGAGGCGACGGTCTGCTGGCGCGGCGGGTAGGGCAGCGGCTGCTCGGGCAGAAACGTCATGAGCTGCATCACCAGAAATGCCACCTCGCAGGCCACGGTCTGCTCGTTGCCCTCCAGGCGCTGATACTGTTCAAGGATCCTCTCGATAAACGCCGCGTGCTCGCTGAGATCGTAAATTTGCGCCGGCATATTGCTGGCGGCCAGCGCGGCGAACCGGGCCTGATGGCGCGGGAAGGCGCTGAGCGCACTTTCGACGACCGATTGCTCAATGTGCATGGTGGTGCGGTGATAGGGGTTTTTCTCGCTATGATCGACCTGCACTTTGTGCAGACGGAAGGGCGGGAAGATAAATAATCGCCCCGGACGGGCGGTGTAGTGCTGATTATCCACCACCACGATGCCGTAGCCGCTGGAAATATAGAGTAATTCAACACATTGATGCCAGTGGTAGTAAATCGCGCTGGTGGTGTACATGCGGTTAAAAGAAATGGCCTGCCGATCGAGCGTAATGCGTTCCAGCAGCTGCGTTTCACCCATTTTGCCTCCAGGACAACAGATTTAAATTTTTAGGCCATCATTTGTAATTTATCCCCCTCCCGATCGACAAAATCCAGTAAAAATGAAATGGCGGTTTAATTTTGTGAGTCTGCTCACTCAGCGCCGGGAATAAAAGCAGTTACTCTTCATTCAGACGTCGCACGCCTGGCTTTAAAAAAGCCTAATAACAATAACTTATCTCTACCCTCGTGTAATGCGGGAGGACCCTGTGCAACCTGAAAACATTAAGCTGGACAATCCACTGAAAAGCCGGGAAGAGGTGAAACGGCTGGTCAACGACATGCTGAACGCGGTGGCACCTTATTTTAAAAATGACGCCAGCCGCATTGATTTAGCGAACTTTACCGCTCACTACGGCCAGCAGGTCGCGAGTATGGAAACCTTTTCCCGCCTGCTGTGGGGCGTGACGCCGCTGTTGGCCGGCGGCAGTGAGCCGCAGCGCTTCACTTTCTATTTACAGGCGATAAAAAACGGCACCAATCCGCAGCACGCCGATTACTGGGGCGACGTCGCGCCCTACGACCAGCGAATTGTCGAGATGGCGGCCTACGGGCTGCTGCTGGCGCTGGCGGGCGAAACCGTACTGGCACACTTCACTGAGACGGAAAAAGCGAATTTATGGCGCTGGCTAAAGCAGTGCGAGACCCAGGAGATCCCCGATAACAACTGGCACTTCTTTCCGATTCTGGTTCAGGTCGGCTTCCATTATTGCGGCATGCCCACCAACCAACAGGCGCTGGAAGACCATTTTGCTGCCATGGAGCACTACTATCTCGGCGACGGCTGGTACTCCGATGGCCCGGGCCGGCCGCGCGACTATTACATCTCGATGGGCTTCCATTTCTATGGCCTGATTTACGCGAAGCTCATGGTCGATGTCGATCCAACGCGTTGCGCAACGCTGCGTCAGCGGGCCGCGCGTTTCTCCTCTGACTTCATCCATTTCTTTGCCGAAGACGGCGCGGCGATCCCGTTTGGCCGTAGCCTGACCTACCGCTTTGCCGGGGCGGCGTTCTGGAGCGCGGCGGCCTTCGCCGGGCTGGAGGTCTTTTCGCCCGGCGTGATCAAGGGCATTGTCCTGCGCCATCTGCGCTGGTGGCTGAAGCAGCCGATATTCGACCGCGACGGCGTGCTGAGCGTTGGCTACAGCTACCCGAATCTGGCGATGGCGGAAGACTACAACGCGCCGGGTTCGCCGTACTGGGGCCTGAAGACCCTGCTGGTGCTGGCATTAGATGAGGGCGATGCCTTCTGGCAGGCGGCTGAGCTGCCGCTGCCAACGCTGCCCGCGCAGCACACGATAGCCCACGCTGATCAGGTGGTGGTGCATCAGGCCGATCACCTGTGGATGCTGACTTCCGGCCAGCTGGAGCTGAACAACTTTGTGAATACCGAAGCGAAATACTGCAAGTTTGCCTATTCCACCCGCTTTGGCTTCACCATTGAACGCGGGCGCTACGGCCTGAACCATGCCGCGCCTGATTCGATGCTGCTGCTGGCCGAAAAGGACAACTACTGGCGTGGCCGCCGCGAATGCCAGCACGTGGTCACCGCTGACGGCACCATTTACAGCCTCTGGCTGCCGTGGCGCGACGTGGTGATTGAGAGCTGGTTGCTGGCGCTGGGCGACTGGCAGCTGCGCGTCCATCGCATCAATACCCGGCGCGCGCTGGACTGCGCGGAGGGGGGCTTTAGCCTGGCGAACCGCCCGCCGCCGCAGGCACACGAGAGTGACGGCGCCTGCTGGTTACGCAATGCCCGGGACGTATCGGCCATCTTCTGTTTACATCCGCACGCCCGCCGCGGCGAGACGGTGTTGACGCCGCCAAACAGCAATCTGCTGTTCGCCGAGCGCGCGGCGGTGCCGCTGCTGCGCGGCGAACTCGACCCCGGCACGCATGTGTTAATAAGCGCGGTGTGGGCGGGAAACGCCGCCGACTTCGATCCGCAATGCTGCCCGCAGGCCTTCACGAGCGATGACGCGGTACGCTTCGTGACGGCACGACAGGAAACAACGCTCGTTCTGGCCCCGGAGGCATCGCTATGAGCACATCATCGTCCGTACGCGCCGCGCAGTACAAAATGAGTACCTTTATTTTTCTCTACTTCTTCACCTGGTCATCCAGCTTTGGCCTGTACGCCCTGTGGCTGAGCCAGAAAGTGGGGCTCGACAGCGTCACCATCGGCAGCGTGTTCGCCATCAACGGCGTCTTCGCGGTGGTCCTGAAGCCGGTGTACGGCTACATCATGGACAAAATCGGCATGAGCAAGTGGCTGCTCTATTTTGTCTGCGCCATTTCTGCGCTGATGGCGCCGTTCTTCGCGCTGGCGTACCAGCCGCTGCTGCAAAGCCACGCGATGGCGGGAATTATCCTCGGCGCGCTGTATTTGAGCCTGGGCTGGTACGCCGGGGTGGCGGCGTCTGAATCCTACGCCGACCGCTTTAGCCGCCTGTACGGGCTGGAGTTTGGCCGCATCAGAATGTGGGGTTCGCTGGGCTGGGCGATGGCGGCTTCGGTCTCCGGGCTGCTGTTTAACTTCACGCCGCTGGCCAACTTTCTGCTCAGCAGCGGTACCTCGGTGCTGATGCTGCTGGTGCTGATGAGCCTCAAAATCGGCGATGAGCAGCTGCGCAATAACAACGTTATTTCCGCTAATAAGATCGTCTTTGCCGATGTGCTGATGCTGCTGAAAAACCGCAAATTCTGGATGTTCAGCCTCTACGTCGCCGGTGTGGCGTGGATGATGTTTATCGCCGAACAGCAGTTCCCGCGCTACTTCGTGTCGTTCTTCGCCACCAAAGAGCAGGGAAATGCCTGGTACGGCTACCTGAGCACCGTCCAGTCGGGGATGGAGTTCGTAATGATGATGTTTATCCCGTGGCTGGTGAACCACTACGGCGCGAAGCGCGGCCTGCTGTTCTGCGGCTGCGTGGTCGGAGCACGGCTGATCGCCTCCGGACTGACCAGCGACCCGATTGTTATCTCCATCATCAAACCGTTTTATGGCGTCGAGATCGCCCTGCTGCTGATTTCGGTCTTCAAATACATCGCCGAACATTTCCACCGTCGGGTTAACGCCACGATGTACCTGCTGGGCTACCAGGCGATGATTTACGTTGGCTCGATTGTGGTCGCTCCGCCTGCCGGCTACCTGTACGACAGGATAGGCTTTGAGCATACCTATCTGCTGATGGGCTGCTGCGCCCTGATATTTACGCTGATTTCCGCCTTTACGCTGTCGCGCTGCCAGTCGACGCGCGATGCCTCACGGCCCTTTGCTCCGGCTTTAGATACCGCCCCGGTTGAACCGGCCAAACATTAATTCAGGAGTTGTTATGACCAAATCTGTTATCACCGAAGCGCTGCGGCCAATCGAACTGCATCAGGTCGATCGCCTGGCGCTGAGCCAGAAGCTGGAAGCGGCGCTGAGCCGCGTGACGCGCAAGCTCGACAACAATATTGTCGCCTTCGGCGATAAGTTCCCCGGCGAAGCCTGCGAGAAGGGCGTTTGGCCGCGCACCGAAAACGTGGAGTGGACCACCAGCTTTTGGCCTGGCCAGCTGTGGCTGGCGTGGGAGATGACCGGCAAAGCGCACTATCGTGAAGCCGCCGAGCGCTATTTACCGTCGTTCGCCCGGCGCATTGAGCAGCGTATCGACACCGCAACGCACGATCTCGGGTTCCTCTATTCGCTCTCCTGCATCAGCGCCTGGCGGCTCACCGGCAACGAAGCCGCTCGCCGGTCGGCCCTGCTGGCTGCCGATCGCCTGATGGAGCGCTTTAACCCGACGGCCAGAATTATTCAGGCATGGGGTGATTTAAACGACCCGGAGCAGCAGGGGCGAATGATCATCGACTGCAATATGAACCTGCCGCTGCTGTACTGGGCCAGCGAACAGACCGGGGATCCGCGCTATGCGCAGGCGGCGACGGCTCACGCCGGGCAGGCAGCGAACTATATCGTGCGTGAAGATGCCTCGACCTATCACACCTGGTATATGGATGTGCAGACGGGCGAGCCGCGCTTTGGCAACACCCATCAGGGCTACAGCGATACCTCGTGCTGGTCACGCGGCCAGGCATGGGGCATTTACGGCTTCCTGCTCAGCTATCAGCACACCGGCGATAAGCAGATGGTTGAGCTGTCGCGCAGCCTGGCGCATTACTTCCTCAACCGCCTGCCGGAAGATGACGTTTGCCACTGGGATCTGGCGCTGCTCGGTACCGACGCCGTGCGCGACAGTTCAGCGGCGGCGATTGCCGCCTGCGGCCTGCTGGAGCTGGTGAAGGCGCTGCCGACGCTCGACGCAAACCGCGCGTATTATGAAGAGATGGCGCTGCGTATTGCGCTGTCGCTGACCGATAACTACCTTGCTCACGACGACGATCCGACCGAAGGGCTGCTGCAGCACTCGGTTTACCATATGGGCAGCGGTAAGGGCGTCGATCAGTGCTGTAGCTGGGGGGACTATTTCTATTTAGAGCTGCTGGCGCGTCTGCGACAGATTTGGCACCCGTACTGGTAACCCTGAAGCCATGGAGAGCAAGATGAAAAGCGTAGCCGTGCTATTAGCCCCCGGGTTTGAAGAGGGGGAAGCGATTGTCACCATCGATATCCTGCGCCGCCTGAATATTGCGGTGCAGACGATTGCCTGCGGCGAGGGTCGCGAAGTGGTGAGCTATCACGCCATCTCAATGATGGCGGATAGCACCCTGAAGGCCAGCCTCGATCGAACCTTTGACGCCGTAGTGTTACCGGGCGGCCCGGAAGGCAGCGCCAACCTGGCGAAAAGCGCGGAGGCGATCGCCTTCGTTCGCCGCCATGATGAAGCGGGCAAATATATCTGCCCGATTTGCTCCGCCGCCGCCCGCGTGCTGGGGGGCAACGGACTGCTCAAGGGGCGCCGCTATGTCTGCTCCGGCGATTTGTGGAAAACGGTCAGCGATGGCATTTACGTCGATGCCGACGTGGTGGAGGACGGCAATCTGCTAAGCGGCCGTGGGCTGGGCAACGTGTTTGATTTTGCCTTTACCCTGGCGGCGCGATTACAGGGCAATGCAGCATTGGCGCGCGAGCAGGCCAGTCATATTGAGTACGCGTGGCAGGATAGCGAGCCCGTTTTCGGGCTGGCAAAATGCGATTTGTGAGTTTCGCCCGGCGGCGCTACGCTTGCACGGGCTTACAATAAAACGTGCAACCAATTGAAAAATCTGCGCAATGTAGACCGGGTAAGCGCAGCGCCACCCGGCAAGAAAGACTGTGCAGGTGGTTTACAGCCCGATCACCAGCTCCCCCGAATGGCTCCGCGAGCAGCACAGCGCCACCTGCTGCTCCGTCGCGCTTTTTTCCGCCTCCGACTGCACGCTGTCCCGGTGATCCACCACGCCGTCGATCACCGGCGTCAGGCAGGCTCCGCAGATCCCCATCTCGCAGGAGAGGGGAACTTCCACGCCATGTTCCTGCAGCACCTGGGCGATGGTTTTATCGGCAGGCACAGGCCAGCGCTCCCCGGTGGAGGCCAGCTTGACCGTAAAGATCTCGCCGGATTCACCGCCTGCGGCAGGGGCTGCGAGCTGAAACGCCTCGCTGTGAAGACGGTCGTCATCCCAACCTTTCGCCGTGGCGACTTCACGCACTTTTTCCATAAACCCTGCGGGTCCGCAGACCCAGGCGTGAAGCCCCGCCTCAGCCATCGGGATATGCCCGGCCAGCGCGGTGCGCGGGCTGTCGGTGTGGATGACGCACGCATCGCACCCGGAAAGCGCGCGGGCAAACGCCGCATTTTGCCGGTTTCTGACATAGTAGTGCAGCGTAAACGGCGTTCCGGCGGCCCTCAGCTGCAGGGCCATCGCATACAGCGGCGTAATGCCAATCCCCGCCGCCAGCAGCAAAACCCGCTCTGCCTGGCGAAGCGGAAACAGGTTGCGCGGAGCCGATATCATAAGCTTCTGCCCGGGACGCAGCGTCTCGTGCACGTAGCGCGACCCGCCGCGCGAGGCGCTTTCCCGCCCCACGCAGATAAGATAGCCCTCATCTTCGCAAGCCCCGGTCAGGGAGTACTGGCGAATAAGCCCGCAGGGCAGGTGCACGTCAACGTGCGCGCCGGGCTGCCACGCCGGCAGCGCTTCGCCGTTGTCGGCCACCAGCCTGACGGCGAGGGATTTATCGCCCTCGCGCCACAGCCCGTCAACGATAACGCTCAACATAGTGCTCATCACGTGCCTCCGTCAGACCAGGAAAAACTCGCCAAAGCCCATCTTCTTCAGCCCACGCCGGTAGGCAATCGAGCTTTTATCCGCCGGGATATGGGCTTCCAGGGTGAGATCCAGCGGCAGGTTTTCCGGGCGCTGGGTTTCGACCATCAGGCGGTCTTCTTCAAAGATGCGCAGGTTAAAGGCATGGACATCCTCCACCGGAATATGCAGGTCAAAATTGCGGGCGATAGGGGCAAACATGCGGGTCACGCGTGATGAAACGGGCGACGCGGCGTTCATGATCGCCAGCCGGGATTCACCAGGAAAATGAATCGTCAGGGTGGCGGTAAACGGCAGGTGCATTTCAAAGTGGCGTAACCACTGGAAACCTTCTGGCGCCTGCACGTCCGAGCTGGCGGGGTAGTTGCTCACCGAGCTCCAGTAATCCGCCACGAAGCCGAATGGCGTCTCCTGCGGCTGGTAGGCCGGCACGATCGGGTTATCCGGATCCGCAAAGGTATCGGTGTGGATCCAGGCAAAGTGCGCCACGTCCAGAAACCCTTCCACCTGGCGTCCGGCAAAGCCATTTACCTCAAACGCCGGGCAGTTGATCTGCTGGAATCCGTCGTCATCCCAGTGCGGCATGGTCGGTAGCGGTGCAGGATTGTCCGGGTCAAACGCCAGGCAGGTCCAGATCAGGCCGAAGCGCTCTTCCACGGCATAGTTAATCAGGTTCAGCTTCGCCGGAACGGGCTGGTCGGGGCTGGACGGAATACGGTTGCAGCGCCCGTCCTCCCCGAAGCGTAAGCCATGATAGGGACAGATAATGCCGTGCTCGTCGTGAAAACCGAGCGTCAGCGGCACGCCGCGGTGCGGGCAGACGTCCCGGGCGACCACGACCTGGTCGTTGATCCGGTAAATCACCAGCTGTTCGTCCAGCAGGGTCGCCTTAACCGGTGCCGGGCCGATGTCGCAGGCGCGCGCGACCGGATGCCAGCATTTCGCCAGGCGCAGCCAGTCCTCTGGCTCAAACGTGCAGTGGGCGGGTGGCGTCGGTTCTTTTTTCATTGTTATCCCTCGTTCAGCCTAGCGGGCCGCCCTGAATGGTGTCGAGCAGACCGTTGATGATGCGCTCTCCGGTCTCCTCTTTAAGTTCCTGATACCAGGCTTCCGTCAGGGCCATATCTTTGCCGTGGGTGACGTCGCAGCGCTTACGCGCCTTCAGCACCAGGTCGCGCACCCGGTCGCAGCGCAGCGCTTCGTACTGCCGCAGCGCCAGCGTCACGCTGTGGTTTTCGCGCAGGCATTGACCCAGCACTACGGCATCTTCCATCGCCGCACAGCCGCCCTGGCCGATATCCGGCGTGGTGCTGTGCGCGGCATCGCCGAGCAGGGCGACGTTGCCGCGCACCAGGCTGTCGAACGGCTCAATGTCGTGGATTTCAATGCGGTTGGTGGTCTCGGGATCGAGCGCTGCGATAAGCTTTTGCACCGGCGGCGCCCACCCGCGGAAGTAGCCCGTGAGGTCGGCGCGCAGGGTAGTGCGATCCTCCGCCAGGCCAGCAGGCAGCGGCACGTCAAAAAAGAAATAAAACCGCCCGCCGGAGACGGGCATCAGCGACACGCGTTTACCTTCGCCAACGAAGGTGGTCCACTGGTGCGCCGGGGCGATCTCTTCGTCAATCTTCACCAGCCCGTTCCAGTTGACGTAACCGGCGTAGCGGCGCTCCGGGGTATAGCCCAGCACGTAAGGGCGAACAGCCGAGTGGCTGCCGTCAGCGGCAATCAGAAAATCACCGGTTGCCGTGGTGCCGTCGGTAAAGGTCACGCTCACGCCCGCGTCGTCTTCATGAACGTGTTCCACGCGCTTGCCGAACTGCACCCTGTCGCGACCCCAGAAGTCCAGCATTTCGCGCTGGAGTTCAGCGCGCGAGACGGGGCAGGGACGCCCTCCGGTACGCTCAACCAGCGGGGCAAGGCTAAAGCGGGTCAGGGTCTCGCCGCGCCGGTAATCCTTGTAGGCCATAAAGCGCATCGGCCCGCCGTAGGTCTCGATGATGTCGCCCATGCCGAGGTGCTGCATGCATTTCACGCCGTTAGGCCAGATGGAGATGGCCGCCCCGACGGGCCTGATCTCTTTTACGGCTTCGAATACGGTACAGTCGATGCCGGCTTTCTTCAGCGCGACGGCGGCGCTCAGGCCGCCAATACCCGCGCCAATGACGATTGCTCTCATGCTTCTCTCCTTTTGCAGGGTGTAACGTCATTCAGCAATTTGCGTACCAGGCTGCAGAGCCGGTAAAACGGCGTTGTGGGAGAGGCATTTGCACTGCTAAGGTGCGCAAACGCGGTGAGCGTGCCTTTTTATGAATCAAAAATTTCCGGTTTACCCATCCGGAATCAACTGTTTCACCCCTGCGGCAAGAGTGGCGTGCTTTGTGCAACGACCCGGGAAAGGACAACACAGGAGACGCTATGATCGCACTGCACGACTTTAATCATCTTCCGGACGGCGACGCGGTGGCGCTGCTCCACCCCTGCGTGGCGATCCCGGGCTGGGCCGACGCGCTGGTGCGCGGGCGGCCTTACCCAAGCCGGGACGCCTTGTTCCTTACGGCGCAGGCCCTGACGCAGCGCTGGGACGACGCGGCGCTAGCGCAAGCCCTGAGCGCCCATCCGCGCATCGGAGAAAAGCCCGCGGGTGCAGGGGCAGAGGCGGCGCTGTCGCGCCAGGAACAGGGCGAGGTGAATGACCGCGATGCCGCCCTTGCGCAGGCGCTGCGCGAGGGCAATGCCCGCTATGAAGCCCGCTTTGGACGGGTTTTTCTGATTCGCGCGAAAGGCCGCAGCGGTGAGGACATTTTGCAGGCGCTGCACGCGCGGCTGGAGAACAGCGACGCGCAGGAAGTCCGTGCCGCGCTGGAACAGCTGCGGGAAATTACGCTGCTACGGCTGGAAGGAGTCATTAGCGAATGAGTACGTTAAGCACGCATATTCTGGATATCTCGACGGGCAAACCGGCGCAGGGTGTGACGGTTCATCTTCAACAGGAGGGGAAGACGCTCGCCACGGGCGTGACCAACGCGCAGGGGCGCATCCCCGCGTTTGTTCCTTCTCTGCCCGCAGGCCGTTACCGGCTGGTGGCGGAGATTGGCGCGTGGTTTCGCGACACCGGTCGCGACACGCTCTACCCCTGCGCGCAAATTGATTTTATGACGGGAGAAACGGCAGACGAGCACTTCCACCTGCCGTTTGTGATTGCGCCCGGCGGGTGGTCAACCTACCGGGGCAGTTGACCATACCCGCTCGCCGTTGACCCAGGTCTCGCTGATGTTGCGCTCGTCGCCCAGGGTCATCAGCACAAAAAGCTGCTCGTAAATATCCTTGCAGCGGCGATTGCGCAGGCGCTGCAGCGGCGTCACGTCGGGGTCGATAACTACAAAATCCGCCTCTTTGCCGGGCGCGAAGTTGCCAATCTTATCGTCGAGCCTGAGCGCGCGCGCGCCGCCCAGCGTGGCGTGGTAAAACGCCTCGCTGGCGCGCAGGCGGTAGCTCTGGAGCTGCCCCACCTTGTAGGCCTCCCCCAGGGTGCGCAGCATGCTGAAGGTGGTGCCCGCACCGACGTCGGTGCCGATGCCCATCCGCACCCCGTGCTGCCAGCAGGCGGGCAGGCGAAACAGCCCGCTGCCGAGAAACAGGTTAGAGGTGGGGCAAAACGCCACCGCCGAACCGGTGTCATGCAGGCACTGCCACTCGCTGTGGTGAAGATGGATCGCGTGCGCAAATACGCTGCGCTCGCCGGTCAGGCCGTAGTGGTGATACACGTCCAGATAGCGCTCGTGCTCCGGCCAGAGATCGCTCACCCAGGCCACTTCGTTGGGGTTTTCGCTCAGATGGGTCTGCAGCCAGGTATCCGGGAACTCCTCTCTGAGCAGGCTGACCGCGGCGAGCAGCTCGGGGGATGACGTCGGGGCAAAGCGCGGGGTAATGGCATAGCCCAGCCGCCCCCGGTGGTGCCAGCGCTGGATCAGCGCCCGCGTCTGCCGGTAGCTCTGCTTCGCGTCTTCGCTCAGGTAGTCCGGCGCGTGTCTGTCCATCATCACCTTGCCGGCGATTAGTCGCATGTTCAGGCGCAGGGCTTCGGTAAACAGCGCCTCGACCGATTCCGGATGCAGCGTGCAAAACACCAGCGCGGTGGTGGTGCCGTTGCTCACCAGTTGCTGAATGAAAAATTCGGCGATCTCTTTCGCGTAGGCTTCATCGGCAAACTGGCTCTCCACCGGAAAGGTGTAGGTGGTCAGCCACTCCAGCAGCTGTTCGCCAAAGGCGCCGATCATCTCCGTTTGCGGGTAATGAACATGGGTGTCGACAAAGCCGGGCAGCAGCAGCTTACCGCGCAGGTCGGTATAGCCTTTATGAGGGTCAAGATACTGCTCGCCCTCCTGCCACGCCATGTGCGCCAGAATTTTTCCGTTCTGTATAAACAGCACCCCGTCCTCAAGATAGCGGGCGTGCCGGGCAATCTCGTCTGCGCTGTCGCATGCCTGGGCAATGTCAAAAAATGCGCCGCGGATCGCTGTCTGGTAATCCATCATGGTTCCTGCCTTATTGTGTACATCACGGAGTGATAAGGCGCAGCAAGAACGGTGCCAGAATGAACGGGCCGCAGATAAGCTGCGGCCCAAAGGGAGGGGGTTACTCTTTTTGCGTCGCCACGCGGGAGCTGAACGACGTCGCGCCTGCCGTCTCGCGATCTTCCCGCGCCAGCCAGCGATAGGTCATGCCGCCGAGGAAGACGCCGATGAACCAGCTGAAGTTCGCCACCTCATGCAGGGCCGGGATAAAGCTGATCACCAAACCCACGGCAACGGACGGGAGCAGCGCGCCAATGGCTTTCGGGTTAAAGCCGTTGCGGTACCAGTATTTGCCCTTTGGCGTGTCGTCGAACAGATCGTCGACCGACACCTTGCCGCGTTTAATCAGGTAGAAGTCGGCAATCAGAATGCCGAACAGCGGGCCGATAAAGGCCCCGAGCACGTCGAGGGTGTAGTGGATAAGCTCCGGCGAGTTGAACAGGTTCCACGGCGTTAGCAGAATTGAGCCAACGGCGGCAATCATGCCCCCGGTGCGGAAGCTGATTTTCTGCGGCGAGCAGTTAGAGAAATCAAACGCCGGGGAGACGAAGTTCGCGACGATGTTGATCCCGATGGTGGCGGTGATCATCGTCAGCAGGCCAATCGCCACCGCCAGATCGTTACCCACGCGGCTGACGGTTTCAATCGGGTCGGTGATCATGCGGCCAAACAGCGATTGGGTACCGGAGACAATCACCACGGTAACAATCGAGAACAGCAGGAAGTTAAACGGCAGGCCCCAGCGGTTGCCGCGGCGGATCTCGCCCATGCTTTTGCCGTAGCGGGAGAAGTCGCCAAAGTTGAGCAGCGGCCCGGAGAAGTAAGAAACCACCAGCGCGGTCGCGGTGATCATCTGCCAGGTCTGCTCGCCCGCGCTCAGGGATTTGCTGGCGAGGGTGAAGGAAATGCCGTCAAAACCGGTCTTGTATACAATCCAGCCTGCAAGGGCCAGCATCACCACGTAGACCGCCGGACCGGCGATATCGATAAAGCGCTTAATGGCGCTCATGCCGTGCCAGAAGACCATCGCCTGCAGGACCCACATAATGGCAAAGCAGATCCAGCCCAGATGCGACAGGCCCAGGAACGCGCCGGTGGTAAGCGAAGAGAGCGACGGCCAGAACTTCAGCGCCACCAGCATCAGGGCGTTGGCGGCCAGATAGGTCTGAATGCCATACCACGCGAAGGCAATCAGCCCGCGGATCACTGCCGGAATATTGGCCCCGAAGACGCCAAACGCCTGACGGCTGATCACCGCATAAGGCACGCCCGCCATCTGGCTCGGTTTGGCCACCAGGTTGGCGCACAGCTGCACGATGCAAATCCCCACCAGCAGGCAAAGCAGCACCTGCCAGCTTGCCAGCCCGAGCGTAAAGAAGCTCGCGGCGACAACGTAACCCCCCATGCTGTGGACGTCCGACATCCAGAACGAAAAGATGTTGTACCAGCTCCAGTTCTGGTCACGCGTCGGCGCCAGATCCTCATTGCAAAGACGTGGGCTGTAAACCGCACCGGAATCAGCGGCCGTACCCTGCTGCGCGTTTTGACTGTTTGGCATGAAACCTGCTCCTGTGAATGAAAACCCGTTGAGTGGGAGTGCAAACGGTGTTGCAGGATCCAGGCCAAAATAATAAATTTTGTATGCAATATTTTATTTTTATGTATACGATTCGATAATGAAAGGTAAAAGACGGAGTGGTTAATGAACAACATAAATGCCTTGCAGGCCGCGCCAGAGCTGCATGACAAAGACGAATCGATCTTTCAGGCGCTAATGACCGCGATTGTCGAACATCAGCTGCTGCCGGGGAGTAAATTGCCGGAAGAGGCGCTGGCCGAGGTCTTTGGCGTGAGCCGCACGGGCATCCGCAAGGTGCTTCAACGACTCGCGGCTGTGCAAATGGTCACCTTAACGCCCAAACGTGGTGCACACGTTGCCAGCCCGACGGTCGAAGAGTCGCAGCACATCTTCCGCACCCGCGCGCTGCTGGAGGTTGCCAACCTGCCGGACGTGCTGGCGCACTGTCAGCCGCCGCATCTTGCCGCGCTGGAGGCCATTATTCGCCAGGAGCAGCAGGCGCACGAGGCGTACGACGGCCCGGCGGCCATTCGCCACTCCGCTAATTTTCACATTCAGCTGCAGGCCATCTCCGGCAACCAGGTGCTGACGGAGATGGTGACCAGCCTGAGCCAGCGCTCCTCGCTGGTGATTGCCACCTGGGGCGCACCGTGGCGTCAGGGCTGCCGCTGCAACGATCACGAACAGCTTGTGGATCTGCTGCGCCAGAAGGCGCTTCAGCCGCTCAGCGATGCCTTAATGCACCATTTTGAACATATCGTCGCCAGCCTCTGCTTCGAGCGGGCGGGCGAGTGCCTGCCTGATTTTGCCCGGCTGTTTGCCGGCCACAAGGAGTCGTAATGTCTGTCTGTATACAAGTGATCAACCCCAATACCAGCCTCGCGATGACGGAAACCATCGGCGCGGCGTCCCGCGCGGTGGCGGCGCCGGGCACGGAAATTCTCACGGTCTGCCCGAGCGCGGGCGTGCCGTCTATAGAAGGCCACTTTGATGAGGCCATCGCCGCCGTGGGGGTTCTCGAACAGGTCAGGCTTGGCAGAGAGCAGGGCGTGGACGGTCACGTCATCGCCTGCTTTGGCGATCCGGGCCTGCTGGCGGCGCGCGAGCTGGCGCAGGGGCCGGTGGTAGGGATTGCGGAAGCCGCCATGCATATGGCGACGCTGGTGGCGACGCGCTTTTCGGTGGTTACCACGCTGCCGCGCACGCTGATTATTGCTCGTCATCTGCTGCACCAATATGGCTTTCACGATCGCTGCGCGGCGCTGCACGCTATCGATCTCCCGGTGCTGGCGCTGGAAGACGGCAGCGGTCTGGCGCAGGAGAAGGTGCGCGCGCGCTGTATACAGGCGCTGAAAGAGGATGGCTGCGGCGCCATCGTGCTGGGCTGCGGCGGCATGGCGACGCTGGCGCAGGAGCTGACGCGCGAGCTGCGCGTGCCGGTGATCGACGGCGTCAGCGCGGCGGTGAAGATGGTGGAATCGCTGGTGGCGCTGGGGCTCTCCACCAGCAAGCACGGGGATCTGGCCTTCCCGGAGAAAAAAGCGTTAAGCGGACAATTTCAGGCATTAAATCCATTTTAAATTAAGGGGTGGCTATGGCGCATTTTGAACAGGATTACCCGCGGGATCTGCGCGGTTACGCGGGAAACCCGCCGCACGCGCGGTGGCCGAATCAGGCGCGCATCGCGGTGCAGTTTGTGCTCAATTATGAGGAAGGGGCGGAAAACCACGTTCTGCACGGCGATGCCGGGTCGGAGCAGTTCCTGTCGGATATCATCGGCGCGGCCAGCTACCCGGACAGACACATGTCGATGGACTCCCTCTACGAATACGGCAGCCGCGCCGGATTCTGGCGGATCCACGGTGAATTTCAAAAGCGCGGCCTGCCGCTGACGGTCTTTGGCGTGGCGATGGCGCTGGCGCGTCACCCGGAGATCGTCGAGGCGATCAAAGCGGCGGATTACGACGTGGTCAGCCACGGCTGGCGCTGGATCCACTATCAGAACATGGATATCAGCCAGGAGCGCGAACACCTGCACAAAGCGGTACACGTTCTGACCGACCTGTTCGGCAAGCCGCCGACGGGCTGGTACACCGGTCGCGACAGCCCCAACACCCGTCAGCTGGTGGTGGAGTACGGCGGCTTCGACTACGACAGCGACTACTACGGCGACGACTTACCCTTCTGGACGGAAGTGGCCTGCAGCGACGGCACTCGCAAACCGCACCTGATTGTGCCCTACACGCTGGATGCAAACGACATGCGCTTCGCCACCGCGCAGGGGTTTAATACCGCCGAGCAGTTTTATACGTATCTGAAGGACAGTTTTGACGTGCTGTACGAAGAGGGGGAAAGCGCGCCGAAGATGATGTCCATCGGCATGCACTGCCGCCTGCTCGGGCGGCCGGGGCGTTTTCGCGCGCTGCAGCGGTTCCTGGATTACGTGCAGCAGCATGAGCGGGTGTGGGTCTGTACCCGCCAGCAGATTGCCGACCACTGGCGGGAAGTGCATCCGTTTCAGAAATAATTGTGCCGTGTTTTGCCGGGTGGCGGCTGCGCCTTACCCGGCCTACGACTATGCCATCAAACTCACCTGCGCCGCCACGATGCGCCACCCGTAGGCAAACCGCACCCACGTCTGCTGCTGACGGCCAATGCGTTCCGTGCCCTCCCGGGTAAACTCGGTGCTGCACACGGCATAATCCTCGCCGAAGGTGGTGATGACGGTGTGGCGCAGCGTTCGCTGTAGCCCGGCGGACGGGCGCGCCGCGCGAAAGGCGCGGATTTCATCAATCCCGTACAGGTTTTCACCCGCCCCGAGACGCACCGTGTTTTTGTCGTGCCAGAACAGCTCGTCCAGCACCGCAACGTTGTTGCTCACCAGCGCGTCTTCATAGCGGTAAAACGCGGCCGTCACCTCGGCAACCACCCACGGCAGGTTAATGTCATCGTGATTCATCATGCGGCCACCTCCGCCGGGCGGGCATCGGTGATTCCACTCTCCTCCAGCGCGCGCGCGACGCGCAGGCAGGCCTGTTCGTTAAACGGCGCGGCAATCAGCTGCAGGCCAATCGGCGCACCCTGGGCGGTGCGCAGCGGAACGGTGGTCACGGGCAGGCCCAAAAAGGATATCGGCTGGGTCAGCATCCCCATGCTGGCGCGAATGGGGAGCGGCTGGCCGTTAATCTCCATGGTCTGCTCACCCGCCAGCGTCGCACTGCACGGGGTTGCCGGGGCGATCAGCACGTCGGCCTGCGCGAAGAGGGTTTTAAACGCCTGCCGGGCGTGTGCGCGAAACCGCTGGGCCTGAATGTACCAGGCGGAGGGGATCATTGCGCCTGCCAGCAGCCGTTCGCGGGAGTGCGGCTCAAAACGCTCGGGCTCGCGGCGAAGCGCGGGCAGGTACTGGTTTCCCCCTTCGGAGGCGCTGATGATAAACGCTGCCGAGCGCGCCAGCTCGGCGTCCGGAAACTGCAGCTCATCCTGCACGTCGAGCGCCTTCGCCACCCGCGCCACGGCGTCTCTGGCATCCGCGTCGCACCAGGTGGTGAAGTAGCCGCCGAGCAGCGCGCAGCGCAGGCCGTCAAGGCCGCGGTCGAGCAGGGGGCGCGTCAGCTCGCGCGGATGCTCAGCCTGAAAACCGTCGCTGCCGTCACGCCCCTGCAGCGCGTCGTACACGGACGCCAGGTCGCACACCCGGCGGGCAAAGGGACCGATATGATCCAGGCTCGCGACAAACGGATGGCTGCCGGATCGCGACAGGCGACCAAAGGTGGGCTTCAGGCCATAGATGCCGCACAGGGAGGCCGGGACGCGAATCGAGCCGTTGGTGTCGGTACCGAGCGAAAAGTGCACTAGCCCGGCGGCCACGGCGGCGGCCGAACCGCCCGACGAGCCGCCCGCAATCCGCGCCAGATCGTGCGGGTTACGCGTCGTGCCGTAGTGGCTGTTTTCGGTAGTGAAGCCGTAGGCGTAGGCGTCCATATTCACCATGCCGCTCAGCAGCCCGCCCGCGCTGCGCAGCTGGCGCACCGCGAAGCTGTCAGCGGCTGCGGCAGGACGCTGGCTGAACAGCTTGGCCCCGGCGAGGGTGGTATGGCCGGCAACGTCGAACAGATTTTTTACCGCGTAGGGCACGCCCGCCAGCGGCGGGAGGGGGCGCTTCTCGCGGCGCAGGGTGTCGATGCTCTCGGCCTCGGCGAGCATGCGTTCTTCCGTCACGGCGGTCCAGGCGTTGATCTGCGGGTTAACGCGCGCAATTGCCTCCAGCGTCTGGCGAGCAATCTCGCGGGCGCTCAGCTCGCCTGCGCTGAGCGCCTGCTGAATGTCGCCAATACTCATCTCGTGTAGCCTCATGCTTTGTATACTCCTGCGATCTCCAGACGGTCATCGAGCGGCAGCGCCATCAGCGGGGCGGCCAGGGCGGCAATGCGGCTGAACTGCAACTGCAGCTCGGCGCGGCGGGCATCGTCCAGCGTCACGCCGAGCACGGACTCCATTTGCGCAAGATATGCCTGCCAGTCGGGTTGTTGTGTCGTCATTTTTTCTCCTCAGAATCCGGCGGCCGCGCCGTTGCTGCGCGGGTCAAATGCCCCTTCAAACAGCCCGTTGGGGTGATGGACAATCGCGCCCGCGTGGCCCATCGCTTCACTGAAGTCCGGGAACATTTCTACCTCATGTCCCCGCGCGCGGAGCTGCGAGACCGTCTCAGCGCTAAAGCGCCCTTCAAGCTTTAACGTGTCCGAGGTTTGTCCCCAGGTGCGACCCAGCAGCCAGCGCGGGCGGGAAACGCTTTCCTGTAAAGGCACGCCCTGGATCGCGTAGCGGGTAAAGAGCGCGGCCTGGGTTTGCGGCTGTCCGTCACCGCCCATCGATCCGTAGACCATCACGCGCCCGTCCTTAAGACGCGCCGCCGCCGGGTTCAGGGTGTGGAAGGGCTGTTTGCCCGGCGCGAGGGCTAAAAGATGATTGGGATCGAGACTGAAAGACGCGCCGCGGTTCTGCCAGACGATACCGGTATCGGGCAGCACCACGCCGCTGCCGAACTCGTGATAGATACTCTGGATAAACGACACGGCGAGCCCGCTGTTATCCATCACCCCCATCCACACCGTATCGCCGGGGCCTTTGCCGCTGCCCCACGGGGCGGCGCGGCCGTCGTCAACCCTGTCGGCTAGCGCCTGAAGGGATGCGGAGTCCAGAAGGCCCTGAATATCGGTTTTCAGCACGCGCGGGTCGGTGATGTGGGCATCGCGCAGGCCAAAGGCCAGCTTGGTGGCTTCAACGATGCGGTGAATGATGTCGGCATCGTCGGCCTCCGCCATGTTCAGACGATCGGTGATGCCGAGTATCGCCAGCGAGACCAGCCCCTGCGTCGGCGGGGCGTGGTTAAAGATCTCACCCTGCTGATGCTGTAGCCCCAGCGGCGCGGTGCGCCGGGCAGCGTGCGCGTGTAAATCGTCCCGCGTTACGGGCAGGCCCAGCGTCTCCATGCCCTGTGCCAGCACGTCTGCCAGCGGGCCGCGATAGAAGCTATCCAGACCGTCTTCCACAAGGCGCGCCAGGGTAGACGCCATGGCCGGCTGATAAAAGCGGCTGCCAACCTCTGGCGGCTTACCGTCTACCAGCCAGGTTTCCGCAAAACCGGGGATATCTTTCAGCTCGTCGAATTTGCTCGCCGTGGCATGGGCCTGAGACGGCGTGACCGGCGTGCCGTTTTGCGCGTACTCAATGGCGTCGGCCAGCAGGCGGGCCAGCGGCAGCGCCTTGCCGGTCATCTCGCGCGAGACCTTAAGCGCCTCGTCCCAGCCGCTCACCGTTCCGGCGACGGTCAGCGCCGCGCGGGGACCCCGATGGGGTATTTGCGCTACATCACCGTAGGCGTCAAGGGTAGCCAGAGAGCCCGCCGCGCCGCTGGCGTCAATGGCGATTGGGTCGCCCTGCGGGGGAACGATAAGCCAGAAGCCGTCGCCGCCGAGGCCGTTCATGTGCGGATAAACCACGGCGATGGTGGCCGCAGCCGCCACCATCGCCTCTATCGCGCTGCCGCCTTCGCGCAGCACCGCCAGCGCGCTCTGGCTGGCAAGATGGTGGGGCGCAACGGCCATCCCGCGTGTGGAGACATTACTGTGCATAGAGAATCCTCATAACCCTGAAGGTCACAAGGCGCTGCAAAAGCTGTTCCAGTTCTGAAAGAAAAGTTTCAGTAAACTGGCACATATAATGAAAGGTACAATGTGGTGAAACAAAAGTTACAGAGGCGCTATGGAACAACTGGATGAACGTCTGAAGGCACAATACCCGTCGCTGTCGCCGCAGGAGCAGCGGGTGGCGGATTTTATTTTCGATCATTTTGACGACCTGATTAGCTACAACAGCGCCGAGCTGGCGCAGCTGAGCGGGGTGTCGAAAGCCACGGTCAGCCGTCTGTTTAAGCGTCTGGGCTATGAGAAATATAAGGACATGCGCGACGAGCTGCGCACCCTGCGCCAGAGCGGGATGCCGCTCACCGATAACCGCGATGCGGTGCAGGGCAATACGCTGCTGGCACGCCACTATAAGCAAGAGATGGCGAACCTGACCCAGTGGGTCAATGCCCTCGATGCGCAGCAGTTTGCCGACGCCATGGCCTGCATGGTGAAGGCACGGCGCATCGTCATTATCGGCATGCGTAACGCCTATCCGGCGGCGCTGCACCTGCGCCAGCAGCTGCTGCAGGCGCGCGGTCAGGTGCTGGTCCTGCCGCAGCCGGGGCAGAGCCTGAGCGAGGAGCTGGTGGATTTAACGCCGGACGATCTGGTGGTGATGATGGCCTTTCGCCGCCGCCCGCGCATTATCCGGCCGCTGATGCAGCAGCTTCAGAGCAGCGGCATTCCGGTGCTGCTGATGTGCGAGCCGCAGGCCCACAGCCTGTTTCCGCTGGCGAGCTGGCGGCTGTGCGCCCCGCTGGACAGCGTCTCGGCCTATGACAGCTACTCCTCGGTCAACAGCCTGATCAATCTGCTGGCGAACGCTTTTCTGCATGAGATCCTCGATAAAGGCCGTCCGCGCATTCACGAGATTGCCTCTCTCTACCAGCAGCTGGACGAGCTCGAACAACGATAATGGGGCATCAGGCTGGTGCTTTGCATTGAAATGGTGCAACCAGGCGGGGCGAAAATGGAGAGCATTATCGCCTCGTGCGCGTTTTATCAGGCTTTACAAGAATATTCCCCCGCTTCGCCTTATCTGGCACATTAGTTGCAAAATCACATTCAAAGAATCTTTTGTTTCATGTTAACGTTACGGGGAAGCACCATGAAAAAATTGTTGATTGCACTGGCCGGGGCCGCATGTCTCTTCACACAGCTGCCCGCGAAGGCAGACCAGCTTCAGGATATCGAGAAGCGCGGCACCCTCCGCATTGCCGTTCCGCAGGACTTCCCGCCGTTTGGCTCGGTGGGGACCGATCTGCAGCCGCAGGGCTATGACATCGACATGGCGCGCTATCTGGCCAAACAGATGAAGCTCAAGCTGCAGCTGGTGCCGGTGACCAGCGCCAACCGCGTGCCGTACCTGCAAACCGATAAGGTGGATCTGGTCATTTCAAGCCTCGGTAAAAACCCGGAGCGCGAGAAGGTGATCGACTTCAGCCGCGCCTACGCGCCGTTCTTCCTCGGCGTGTTTGGCCCGAAAGGTGCCGAGCTGAAAGATGCCGCCGCGCTGAGCGGAAAAACCATCGGCGTGACGCGCGGGGCGGTGGAGGACATGGTGCTGACCGGCCTGGCGCCGAAAGACGCGGACGTGAAGCGCTACGAAGACAACAACACCACGCTTTCCGCCTACCTCTCCGGCCAGGTGCAGTACGTGGCAACCGGCAACCTCGTGGTGGCGGCCATTTCGCGCCAGAACGCGGCTAAAGCCCCGGTCCCGAGCTTTATGCTGAAAGACTCGCCGTGCTTTATTGGCCTGAAGAAGAACGAACCGGCCCTGAAGGCAAAAGTGGACGCGCTGATTGAGCAGGGCATTAAGGACGGCACGCTGAACGGCCTGTCCGAGCAGTGGCTGAAGGCTCCGCTGCCGGCCAACCTTGGCGCCTGAGCCGATGACGGAGCAACTTGATTTTTCCGCGCTCTGGCCGCACTGGCCGGAGCTGCTGGCGGGGCTGTGGGTCACTATTCAGCTGACGGTGATGGCGACCGTGGGCGGCCTGGCAACAGGCATTTTCGGGGCAGCGATCCGCAGCGCGCGCCCAACGTGGTACAGCCGGATCTGGGGCGCGTACGTGGAGATTATCCGCAACACGCCGTTTGTGGTGCAGCTGTTTTTCATCGTCTTCGGCCTGCCGAACCTGGGGCTGAAGATGACGGCGGGGGAAGCGGCGCTGCTGGCGATGGTCGTCAACCTCGGCGCGTACAGCACCGAGATTATCCGCGCGGGCATTCAGGTCACGCCGAAAGGGCAGTGGGAAGCCGGACGCGTGCTGGGGCTGACCCGCCTGCAGACCTTTATCCGCGTGGTGCTGCCGCCCGCGCTGCAGCGCATTTACCCGGCGCTGGTGAGCCAGTGCATCATCGTGATGCTCGGCTCGTCGGTGGTGTCGCAGGTCTCGTATGAAGAGCTGACCTTTGCCGCCAACCTGATCCAGTCCAGAACGTTTTTAAGCTTTGAGGTCTATCTGGTGACCACCGGCATTTACCTGGCGCTGTCGATTACCCTGCGCCAGCTGATGATGGCGGCAGGACGCAAATGGCTGGGGGTACAGGCATGATGACCACTTTTACCGACTGGGACATTATTCGCAACCTGCTGCTGGCCGGGCGCTGGACGGTGCTGCTGTCGCTGGTGGCATTTGTCGGCGGCGCGCTGGTGACGCTGCCGCTCCTGCTGCTGCGCCTGACGGGCGGACGCACGGTGAAGCACATCATCCGGGGCTACATTGAGCTGTTTCAGGGCACGCCGCTGCTGATGCAGCTGTTTCTGGCCTTCTTTGGCGTGGCGCTGTTCGGCATCGACGTTTCGCCGTGGACCGCCGCCTCGCTGGCGTTAACCTTCTACACCAGCGCGTTTCTGCTCGACATCTGGTTTGGCAGTATTCGCGCCTTGCCAAAAGGGCAGTGGGAAGCGTCGCGCTGTCTGGGGCTGACCTTTGGCCAGACCCTGTTTCGCGTGGTCGCCCCGCAGGCGCTGCGCATCGGCATCGCCCCGACGGTCGGTTTTGCCGTGCAGGTGATCAAAGGCACCGCGCTGGCGTCGATCATCGGCTTTATCGAGCTGACCAAGGCCGGGACCATGCTGACCAACGTGACGTATCAGCCGTTTAAGGTCTTTGCGCTGGTGGCGCTCGGCTACTTTATTCTGTGTTATCCGCTGTCGCGCTACAGCCGCTATCTGGAGACGAAATTCAATGCCTCTCATCACCATTAATCAGGTGCAGAAGTACTACGGCGAAAACCACGTGCTCAAGGGCGTCGATCTGGATATCGACATGGGCCAGGTGATCTCCATTATCGGGCGCAGCGGATCGGGCAAAAGCACGCTGCTGCGCTGCATCAACGGGCTGGAAGGGTATCAGGACGGCAGCATCAAGCTCGGCGGCATGACCATTACCAACCGGGATTCTCAGGCGCGTGAAATCAGCCGCTCGGTCGGGATGGTGTTCCAGAGCTTCAACCTGTTCCCGCACATGACGGCGCTGGAAAACGTGATGCTGGCCCCGCGTCGGGTGCTGAAGAAAAGCGCCGCCGAATGCCGCGAGCTGGCGCAGCGCATGCTGGAAAAAGTCGGCCTCGGTGACCGTCTGGATTACTACCCGTCGAGCCTCTCCGGCGGCCAGCAGCAGCGCGTGGCGATTGCCCGGGCGCTGGCCATGTCGCCGAAAGTTTTACTCTGTGACGAGATCACCTCCGCGCTTGACCCGGAGCTGGTGGGCGAAGTGCTCAAGGTGCTGGAGCAGCTGGCCGCCGAGGGGATGACGCTGATACTTGTTACCCATGAAATGAATTTTGCCCGCGAAGTGGGCGACCGCGTGGTGTTTATGCACCAGGGGAAAGTCTGGGAGCAGGGCGACAGCAAAACGCTGTTCGCCAACCCGCAGACCACGGAACTGAAGCAGTTCATCTCCTCCGTGCGCGGCCTCAACTGATAAGGACTTAACAATGGATATCGCACAATTTCCGCAAATCAATCCGCCCCAGCGCCTGCTGATGGGGCCGGGCCCGATCAACGCCGACCCGCGCGTGCTGCGCGCCATGTCGAGTCAGCTGATCGGTCAGTACGATCCGGCCATGACCCACTACATGAATGAGGTGATGGCGCTCTACCGCGGGGTGTTCCGCACCGAGAACCGCTGGACGATGCTGGTGGACGGCACCTCCCGCGCGGGAATTGAAGCCGTCCTGGTCTCCGCCATTCGCCCGGGAGATAAGGTGCTGGTGCCGGTCTTTGGCCGCTTCGGTCACCTGCTGTGCGAAATTGCCCGCCGCTGCCGCGCGGAGGTGCATACCATTGAGGTGCCGTGGGGCGAGGTGTTCACGCCGGACCAGGTTGAGGATGCGATTAAGCGTATTCGCCCGCGCCTGCTGCTGACCGTGCAGGGCGACACCTCCACCACCATGCTGCAGCCGCTCGCGGAGCTTGGGGCCATCTGCCGCCGCTACGACGTGCTGTTCTACACCGACGCCACCGCGTCGCTCGGCGGCAACGCGCTGGAGACCGACGCCTGGGGGCTGGACGCCGTCTCGGCCGGGATGCAGAAGTGCCTCGGCGGCCCGTCGGGCACGTCGCCGATCACCCTGAGCGCGCGCATGGAGGAGGCGATCCGCCGCCGCAAGTGCGTTGAGGAAGGCATTCGCACCGACGCCCACCGCGACGGCGACGAGGAGATGATCTACTCCAACTATTTCGATCTCGGCATGGTGATGGACTACTGGGGGCCGGAGCGCCTGAACCACCACACCGAAGCCACCACCGCCCTGTTCGGCGCCCGCGAATGCGCGCGGCTGATCCTGCAGGAAGGGCTGGATAACGGCATCGCCCGCCACAAGCTGCACGGTGATGCGCTGCTGAAGGGCATTCAGGCGATGGGGCTGGAGACCTTCGGCGATCTGAAGCACAAGATGAACAACGTGCTGGGCGTGGTCATACCGCAGGGCGTCAACGGCGACCAGGTGCGCAAGCTGATGCTGGAGGATTTCGGGATTGAAATCGGCACCTCGTTTGGCCCGCTGCACGGCAAGGTGTGGCGCATTGGCACCATGGGCTATAACGCGCGCAAGGACTGCGTGATGACCACCCTGAGCGCGCTGGAGTCGGTGCTGAACTACCTTAAGTTCACCACCACGCAGGGTGCCGCCATGCAGGCCGCGTGGGACCACTATCGCCGCGAGACGCCGCAATGAACCCGGCGGCAGAACGGGTGATGGCGCGTGCCGACGCGCTGGCCGCCATCAGCGAAACCCCGGATGCGCTGACGAGGGTATATCTCTCCACGCAGCATCTGCAGGCCAACCAGCTGGTCGGCGAGTGGATGCGCCAGGCGGGAATGACCGTCTGGCAGGACAGCGTGGGCAATATCTGTGGACGCTATGAGGGCGCGCAGGAAGGGGCGCAGGCGGTGCTGCTCGGCTCGCATCTCGATACCGTGCGCAATGCCGGGCACTACGACGGCATGCTCGGCGTGCTCACCGCCATTGAGGTGGTGGACAGCCTGCACCAGCAGGGGCGGCATTTGGCCCAGGCGATCGAGATTGTCGGGTTTGGCGACGAAGAGGGCACCCGTTTTGGGATCACCCTGCTAGGCAGCCGGGGCATTACGGGCACCTGGCCGCAGGGCTGGCTGGAGACGTGTGATGCCGGTGGCATCAGCGTGGCGCAGGCGATGGTGCAGGCCGGGCTCGACCCCGCTCGCGTGGCGCTGGCGGCACGCCATCAGAACGATTTCAGCGCCTGTCTGGAGCTGCATATCGAACAGGGACCGTGTCTGGAGCAGGAAGGGCTGGCGCTGGGGGTGGTGGAGGCCATTAACGGCGCGCGCCGCCTCAGCTGCCGCTTCACCGGGGAAGCCGGACACGCGGGTACCGTGCCGATGAATCACCGTAAGGATGCCCTGGCCGCCGCTGCCGAGTGGATGGTGCTGATCGAAAATACCACCCGACAGCGGGGCGGCAATCTGGTGGCGACGGTGGGTGAACTGCGCTGCCTGCCCGGTGCGGTCAACGTGATCCCCGGCGAGGTTGCGCTCTCGCTGGATATTCGCGGCCCGCAGGATGCCACGCTTGACGTGCTGCTCGCGGAACTGCTGGCGCAGGCGCAGACGATAGCCGCCCGCCGCGGGATGAGCTTCGGCGCCGAGGAGTATTACCGGATCGCCGCCACGCCGTGCGATGCGCGCCTGCAGCATCTGCTGGGGGACGCCGTTACGTCGGTGCAAGGGCGTTCGTTATCGCTGCCCAGCGGCGCCGGGCATGACACCATCGCGCTGGCAGAACGCTGGCCGGTCGGCATGCTGTTTGTGCGCTGCAAAGGGGGCATCAGCCACCATCCGGCGGAATCGGTGATGGCTGAGGATGTTGCCCTGGCGATTGAGGCGTTTGGGCGGGCGGTGAGAAAGCTGGCTGACGGTGGCGCGCGTTAAGCCACCGAACGCACCGCATCTTCGATATCCGCGCTCACCCGGACATCCTGCTCGTCAAAGACCATGCAGTGGCGATCGTCGAAGGCCACGTCTATCTTCTGCCAGGGCGCAAACTTCACGTCGCCCGGCAGCAAGATCTTCACGTTGTCATGGCCGTAGCATTGTCCAAACAGGTAAGTATTGTTCCCCAGCCGCTCCACCACTTCACAGCTAAATTCCAGCCGCGTGCCGCGGTGAAGGTCAGTGGTTAAATGCTCCGGACGGATGCCCAGCGTAACCTGGCTGCCCGGCTGCAGCGGCGTGGTGGTTATCGCGAGCGTGAGCGACTTCTGCTGCGACAATCTGACGGTGAGCTTGCCCGGCTGCCAGGCCTCAACGGTCGCCGGCAGAAAGTTCATCTTCGGAGAGCCGATAAACCCGGCGACAAACTTATTCGCCGGTTTGTAATAGAGCTCCATCGGCGCGCCCATCTGCTCCACTTTGCCGTAGTTCATCACCACAATTTTATCGGCCAGCGTCATGGCCTCAATCTGATCGTGGGTGACATACACCATGGTGGTTTTCAGCTCCTGATGCAGGCGGGCGAGGTGCAGGCGCATCTCCACGCGCAGTTCGGCATCCAGGTTGGAAAGCGGCTCATCGAACATAAAGACGCGCGGGTTCCGCACGATAGCGCGGCCAATCGCGACGCGCTGGCGCTGGCCGCCGGAGAGCTGTTTAGGCTTGCGGTCCAGCAGGTGGGAGAGCTGCAGCGTTTTGGCGACCATCTCGACCTGATGGCGGATCTGTTCTTTCGGCACTTTATTCACCTTCAGCCCGTAGCCCATGTTTTCGGCCACCGTCATATGCGGATAGAGCGCGTAGGACTGAAAGACCATCGCCACGCCGCGGTGGGAAGGCGCGACGTCATTCATCACCTCATTACCGATTAAGACTTCACCTTCGCTAATCTCCTCCAGACCGGCAATCATGCGCAGCATGGTCGATTTACCGCAGCCGGAAGGGCCAACAAAGACGGCGAATTCCCCGTCTTCAATTTCAAGATTCACGTTGTGCAAGGTGACGGTGTCGCCAAAGCGCTTGGTGACGTTCCTCAACTGTATGTTTGACATCAGTGTTCCCCGAGTAAACCGCTGTCTATGTTTTACGTATAACAAAATGATTCAACATAGCTGGACGGTGCAATTTGTCTGGATTGACTATAACTTCCAGCATTCATGCGCCCTATACAGATTTTCCATTAATGTTATGACGATCACACAACTTACAGTTTTTTGTAGAGTTATCATGATGTGAAGGGTAGCGTATACCAAACCAAAGATATTTGATGTCATACGTGCAGCATCTGATTTTACGGAGTTCTGAATGCGGCAGATAAGGCATTAAATGTCATAACAACCATAAAATTGTTATACCTTCACATGAGGTTGATAATGAAAAAGAACCTACTTGCCGCTCTGATCCTCTCTACGCTCGCGGTGCAGGTACATGCCACCGCGCAGCTTAACGTCTGGGAAGACATCAAGAAGTCGTCCGGTATTAAAGATGCGGTCGCGGACTTTGAAAAACAGTACGACGTTAAGGTCAACGTGCAGGAAACCCCTTACGCCCAGCAGCTGGAAAAACTGCGCCTGGACGGCCCGGCGGGCATTGGCCCGGACGTGCTGGTTATTCCTAACGATCAGCTGGGCGGCGCCGTCGTGCAAGGATTATTGACCCCCCTGAATCTGGAGGCTAAGCAGACCGAACAGTACACCCCGGCCTCGATTAACGCCTTCAAAATGGATAACGCCCTCTACGGCGTGCCGAAAGCGGTTGAGACGCTGGTGCTGATCTACAACAAAGACCTCATCGACAAGCCGCTCAACTCGCTGCAGGACTGGTATGACTTTTCGAAACAGCAGCGCGCAAAAAACCAGTACGGCCTGCTCGCCAAGTTCGACCAGATTTACTACAGCTGGGGGGCGATCTCCCCGATGGGCGGCTACATCTTCGGTCAAAACGACAAGGGCGGCTATAACGCCAGCGACGTCGGCCTGAACAAGCCGGGCGCGGTAGAAGCCGTGACGTACCTGAAAAAATTCTACGCCGACGGGATCTTCCCGGCCGGTATAGTCGGTGATAACGGCCTGAACGCTATCGACTCCCTGTTCACCGAGAAGAAAGCGACAGCCGTCATCAACGGCCCGTGGGCGTTCCAGCCGTATGAAGCGGCAGGCATCAACTACGGCGTGGCGCCGCTGCCCACGCTGCCGGACGGCAAGCCGATGAGCTCCTTCCTCGGCGTGAAAGGCTACGTTGTCTCCACGTGGAGCAAAGACAAAGCCCTGGCGCAGAAATTTATCGAATTCATCAATCAGCCGCAGTACGTGAAAACGCGCTACATCGCCACGCGCGAGATCCCGCCGCTGACCGCAATGATTGACGATCCGGTTATCAAAAACGATGAAAAAGCGAGTGCCGTCGCGGTGCAGGCGGCGCGCGCCACCGCCATGCCGGGCATTCCTGAAATGGGCGAAGTCTGGGGGCCGGCCAACGCCGCGCTGGAGCTGAGCCTGACCGGCAAACAGGATCCCAAAGCCGCGCTGGACAGCGCAGAGAAACAGGTCCAGATGCAAATCGAAGCCATGCAGGCCAGCAACCAGTAATTTTCTGACGTCGCAGAACGGGAGGCCGCTCTCCCGTTTTATTGAAAGGAGTTGTCTGTGAGTATCATCCCGGAAAATTTTGCCAGACCGCACGGGGCCGGGCGTCACGCCTGGACCGGCCTGCTGCTGGCGGTCATCCCCGGCTTCGGCCAGTTCTACCATCGTCAGTGGCTGAAAGGGATCGTCTTCCTTGTGCTGCTGGCCAGTTTTATCGGCGTATTTGCCGATTTTCTGCGCGAAGGGCTGTGGGGGCTGGTGACGCTGGGGGAGGAAGTGCCGCGGGATAACTCCATCTTCCTGCTGGCAGAAGGGATCATTAGCGTACTGATCGCCGCATTTGGCGTGATGGTGTATTACCTGTCGATGCGCGATGCCTGGGTCAACGGTCGAAAACGCGATGAAGGCTTACGGCTAAACAGCGTGCGCAAGCAGTATCAGATGCTGCTGAGCGACGGCTTTCCGTATCTGATGATCACCCCCGGCTTTATCCTGCTGGTGTTTGTGGTGGTTTTCCCGATCCTCTTCGGCTTTGCCATCGCCTTTACCAACTACAACCTCTACCACACGCCGCCGGCTAAGCTGGTGGACTGGGTTGGGTTTAAGAACTTCATCAATATTTTCACGCTCTCCATCTGGCGCTCAACCTTCTTTGACGTCCTGCAGTGGACGGTGGTCTGGACGCTGCTCGCCACCACGCTGCAGTGTACCGTGGGCGTGCTGCTGGCTATTCTGGTGAACCAGAAAGATCTGCGCTTTAAGCCGCTAATCCGCACCATCTTTATTCTGCCCTGGGCGGTGCCGGGCTTTGTCACCATTCTGGTGTTTGCCGGAATGTTTAACGACTCCTTTGGGGTGATCAACAACGCCATACTGGCCTTCTTCGGCATCGCGCCAAAAGCGTGGATGACCGATCCGTTCTGGACCAAAACGGCGCTGATTATGATGCAGACCTGGCTCGGCTTCCCGTTTGTTTTCGCCATGACCACCGGCGTGCTGCAGGCGATCCCTGACGATCTGTACGAAGCCGCCACCATGGACGGGGCCAGCAGCGCGACCAAGCTGCGCACCATCACGCTGCCGCTGGTGCTTTATTCTATTGCGCCGATTCTGATCACCCAATACACCTTCAACTTCAATAACTTCAACATCATCTACCTGTTTAATAACGGCGGTCCGGCGGTGGTGGGGTCGAATGCGGGTGGGACGGATATCCTGGTGTCGTGGATCTATAAACTGACGATGTCCTCTTCGCAATATGCGATTGCGGCGACCATCACTATCCTGCTGTCGATCTTTGTCGTCGGCCTGGCGCTGTGGCAGTTCCGCGCCACGAAATCGTTCAAAAATGACGACATGGCGTAAGGAACGTAACAATGGCTCAATCACAAAGTATTAAACGTGAGAAGTGGGTACGCCTCTCGCTCTCCTGGCTGGTTATCGTGCTGGTGTCGACGATTATCATCTACCCGCTGGTGTGGACGGTCGGCGCGTCGTTTAACGCAGGTAATAGCCTGCTCAGCTCCTCAATTATTCCCGAGAACTTCTCGGTGCAGCACTACGCCGACCTGTTCAACGGCCAGGTGAACTACATGACCTGGTACTGGAACTCGATGAAAATCAGCTTCCTGACCATGGTGCTGACCTTAATCAGCGTCAGCTTTACCGCCTATGCCTTTTCGCGCTTTCGCTTTAAGGGACGCCAGAACGGGCTGATGCTGTTCCTGCTCCTGCAGATGATCCCCCAGTTCTCGGCACTGATTGCCATCTTCGTGCTGTCGCAGCTTTTGGGCCTCATCAACAGCCATCTGGCGCTGGTGTTGATCTACGTGGGCGGCATGATCCCGATGAACACTTACTTGATGAAAGGCTACCTCGACGCCATTCCGAAAGATCTGGATGAATCCGCGCGCATGGACGGGGCCAGCAACTTCCGGATTTTCATCGAAATTATCATGCCGCTCTCGAAGCCGATTGTGGCGGTGGTGGCGCTGTTCTCCTTCACCGGGCCGCTGGGGGATTTCATCCTCTCCAGCACCATTCTGCGCACCCCGGACAAATACACCTTACCCATCGGGCTTTATAACCTGGTGGCGCAAAAAATGGGTGCCAGCTACACCACCTACGCGGCAGGCGCGGTGTTGATTGCGGTGCCGGTAGCGATCCTCTATCTGGCATTACAAAAATACTTCGTCTCCGGCCTGACCTCCGGGAGTACCAAAGGATAATCATGAAAAGACTCAAACCTGCTTTACTTGCCGTTTGCCTCTCATGTGGCCTGGCCGCGAGCGCGTTTGCTGCGGACGGGGTGCAAACGCGTCCTTTTAACGCCATGCCCGCGGACTTTATCAAGGGCGCGGATATTTCGACGCTGCTGGAAGCCGAACAACACGGCGTCAAATTTTATAACCAGAGCGGCCAGCAGCAGGACGCGATTGCGATCCTCAAAGCTAACGGCGTGAACACCGTGCGCCTGCGCCTGTGGGTAGACCCGCAGGATGCCGACGGCAACACCTACGGCGGCGGCAGTAATAATCTCGAAAACAGCCTCGCGCTGGCGAAGCGCGTAAAGGCGCAGGGCCTGAAGCTGCTGCTTGATTTCCACTACAGCGATTTCTGGACCGATCCGGGCAAACAGTTCAAGCCAAAAGCCTGGGAGAAGATGGACTACCCGCAGCTGAAAACGGCTATTCATGACTATACCCGCGACACGATCGCCCGCTTTAAGAAAGAGGGCATATTGCCGGACATGGTGCAGATAGGAAACGAAATTAACGGCGGCATGCTGTGGCCGGAAGGGAAAAGCTGGGGGCAGGGCGGCGGCGAATTTGACCGCCTGGCCGGGCTGCTCAACGCCGCGATTGGCGGGCTAAAAGAGAATCTGACCGATGGCGAGCAGGTGAAAATCATGCTCCATCTGGCCGAAGGCACCAAAAATGACACCTTCCGCTGGTGGTTTGATGAAATCACGAAGCGCGACGTGCCGTTCGATATCATCGGCCTGTCGATGTACACCTACTGGAACGGCCCCATTAGCGCGCTGAAGGCCAACATGGATGACATCAGCAGGCGCTATAACAAAGACGTGATTGTGGTGGAAGCGGCCTACGGCTACACACTGGAGAACTGCGATAACGCCGAGAACAGCTTCCAGCCGAAAGAAGAAAAAGACGGCGGCTATCCGGGCACCGTTCAGGGCCAGTACGATTATATTCACGATTTAATGCAGTCCGTTATTGATGTTCCGGACCATCGCGGCAAGGGCATCTTTTACTGGGAACCGACCTGGATTGCCGTTCCGGGCACCACGTGGGCCACCAAAACCGGCATGAAATATATCCATGACGAATGGAAAGAGGGGAATGCCCGCGAGAATCAGGCGTTATTTGATTGCCAGGGAAAAGTGCTGCCGTCAATAACAGTATTTAAATAATTTTATCTTCATTCAGGACGTTTTTAATATGAATAAATTTGCGCCTTTAAGCCCAAAGGTCGCGGCATTATTGCATGGCGCCGACTATAACCCGGAGCAGTGGGAGAATTATCCCGGTATTATTGAAAAAGATATTGCCATGATGCAGCAGGCGAAATGCAATGTCATGTCGGTGGGCATATTTAGCTGGGCAAAGCTGGAGCCGCGTGAAGGGGAATATGATTTTGCGTGGCTGGATAATATTATTGAAAAACTCTATGCGGCAGGTATTCATATTTTCCTGGCGACGCCAAGCGGCGCGCGTCCGGCGTGGATGTCGCAAAAATACCCTGAGGTGCTGCGCGTCGGGCGCAACCGCGTGCCCGCGCTGCACGGAGGACGGCATAACCACTGTATGTCATCGCCGGTGTACCGCGAGAAGACCTTCACCATTAACCGCCTGCTGGCGGAGCGTTATTCACACCATCCGGCGGTGCTGGGCTGGCATATCTCCAATGAGTACGGCGGCGAATGTCACTGTAGCCTGTGCCAGGAACGCTTCCGCGACTGGCTAAAGGCGCGTTACAAAACCCTCGACGCGCTGAACCACGCGTGGTGGAGCACCTTCTGGAGCCATACCTACACCGACTGGTCGCAGATTGAGTCCCCCGCGCCGCAGGGGGAAGTGTCGATTCACGGCCTGAATCTCGACTGGCGCCGCTTCAATACCGCGCAGGTCACCGATTTTTGCCAGCATGAGGTGGCGCCGCTGAAGGCCGCCAATGCACAACTGCCGGTGACCACCAACTTTATGGAGTATTTCTACGACTACGACTACTGGCAGCTTGCGAAGGCGATCGACTTTATCTCCTGGGACAGCTACCCGATGTGGCACAGGGAGAAAGACGAAACGGCGCTTGCCTGCTACACCGCCATGTATCACGACATGATGCGCAGCCTGAAGGGCGGTAAGCCCTTCGTGTTGATGGAGTCGACGCCGAGCACCACCAACTGGCAGCCAACCAGCAAGCTGAAAAAGCCGGGGATGCATATCCTCTCGTCGATGCAGGCGGTGGCGCACGGGGCGGATTCGGTGCAGTACTTCCAGTGGCGTAAAAGCCGCGGGTCGGTGGAGAAATTCCACGGTGCGGTGATCGACCACGTGGGGCATCTGGATACCCGCGTCGGGCGTGAAGTGACGCGTCTGGGCGAGATGCTGGCGCGTCTGCCTGAGGTGGTGGGGTGCCGCACCGACGCGCGCGTGGCCATTATCTTTGACCAGCAAAACCGCTGGGCACTGGACGATGCCGAAGGTCCGCGCAATATGGGAATGGAGTACGAAAAAACCGTCAACGAGCACTATCGTCCGTTCTGGGAAAAAGGCATCGCGGTGGACGTCATTGACGCTGACGGCGATTTGAGCCACTACGCGCTGGTGATTGCCCCGATGCTTTACATGGTACGCGAAGGGTTTGCCGAGCGGGCAGAAGCCTTTGTGGCCAATGGCGGGCATCTGGTGACGACCTACTGGACCGGCGTGGTGGATGAGACCGATCTCTGTCATCTGGGCGGTTTCCCCGGGCCGCTGCGCAAGCTTCTGGGCATCTGGGCGGAAGAGATCGACTGCCTGGGCGAGGGGGAGCGCAACCTGATTCAGGGGCTGGCGGGCAATGCGGCGGGCCTGCAGGGGCCGTATCAGGTGCGGCATTTATGCGAGCTGATCCACGTGGAGTCCGCACAGGTGCTGGCGACCTACCGCGATGATTTCTACGCCGGTCGCCCTGCGGTAACGGTCAACCGCGTTGGGAAAGGCAAGGCGTGGCACGTCGCTTCGCGCAACGATCTGCCGTTCCAGCGCGATTTCTTTGCCGGGATTATCAGCGAACTGGCGCTGCCGTGCGCCATCGAGGGTGAACTCCCGCCGGGCGTGGTTGCCACGGCGCGCACGGATGGCGAAACCACCTGGGTGTTTGTGCAGAACTACACGGCACAGCAGCAGTACATCACGCTGCCACAAGGGTATACCGACTGCATAACCGATGCCGCCGCAGCGGGCGATACCGTGCTGCTGCCGTGGGACTGTCGGGTGCTCAGGCGTAAAGCGTAGTTGATTTTCTCCCTCTCCCTGTGGGAGAGGGGTGGGGTGAGGGCATCAGACTGCACCGCCCGGGCAAAAAAGCACAAAACGCCTGCTCCCCGAGCAGGCATTTTTTTATCTGCATAACAGAGAGGCGTATTATGGACAGTCAAATTACCCAGCGTTTAATTCCGGCATTTGGCGGCGACGATAATATCGAGCACGTCGAAGCCTGTATTACTCGCCTGCGCGTGACGGTAAAAGATTTAAATAAGGTCGATTCACAGGCGTTACAGAATGAGGGGGCGCTGGGGGTGATTATTATCGGTCAGCAGGTGCACGCTATATTCGGCAGGCAGTCTGATACATTACGGAAATTATTAGACGAACATTTTAATCAGTAAATATAAAAAAGGGATAGCCAAAGTAATGGCTATCCCTGAGCAGAGATATACGCTGCAATTAGCTGGAGATACAATAATGATTAACGCATTTTAAAAATGAAGACTTACCACCAGGCTTCGACCTGCACACCAAAGTTCCAGGTATTGTTGGCCGTGCCGTCCTCGAAGGATTTCCCTTTTTCGGAATCATTCAGGTAAGAAGCAAACACGCGCAATTCCGGACGCGACATAAAGTCAGGGCCATCGGCCAGGCCCAGGGCAATGGTATATTTCTCGCCGCTCTGCTTGTAGTCAGACCCGTCGGTGTAGGTGTCTTTCTGGTAGAAACCACCCACTTCGCCAATCAGGCGGACATACTCGGTAAACTGGTACTGCGCGCGGCCGACAAGTGAAATCAGGCGCGATTTATCGGTATATTGCGTGGTATCGTCCGCTGAACCCCAGGTCAACACGTGGTTGAAAGAGAGCTTGTCGGTAATGGGAATTAAGCCGGTATTGATCACGCGGTAGCCGCTGGCATCGTTCACATAGTTCCACATGTCGTACCAGCCGCCACCCTGTGACACCATGTTCTGGGCCAGACCTTTATTGGCGTACTGCAGCACCAGCTTGTTATAGCCGCCAAACATATCCTGGCTGATCTCACCGGTGACCATCACGCCGTTATCGGCCTCGTACAGCCCGCCGTACTCTTTCTGTTTGTTGGTCGGGTTTGGCATGGCGTAGTCGATGCCGACTTCGGTCCAGGCGCCTGCCCACGGTTTCCAGCCCGCATAGCGGAGATCGATATAGTTGATGTTCACGTCGTTATCACCGTCAACGCGGTAGTCCACGTCGTTGGCATCGCCGCGGATCCACGCCACGGAGACCGCGCCGGGGCCGAGCGTATAGTTCTCAATACCTGCACCGGATCCCGAGATATTCCAGTATTTGGTGTCGATGATATGCAGGTCGTGTCGCTGGTAATAGCGCTTCCCACCCCAGATCACCGCGTTGGGATCGCCCGGAATGAGCCCCTTGATCTGCAGGTTAAGCTGACGCAGGCCAAACTGGGCATCGTCGCCAAAGGTGGTTTCATTATCGTTTGAACCGTCAGACACCATGCTCACCATGCTGTCGAGATAAAAGCTTACGTCGTTCTTTTTGTAGACCTCTGAGCCCAGCTCCAGCTCGCCGTAGGTATCGGCTTCGTTACCCAGACGGCCAATTTTGTTCTTCTGCCACTCCTCCATCCCACCATCCCGTGAGACGCCCACGCCGGAGCGAAGATAGCCATGAAAATCAATCGGTACCGAAGACGCGGCAAGCAGCGATGGAGATGCCAGCGCGGCAGCCAACGCAACGGATACAGAGCGGATCGTCGTGTTCATTGTAACCCTCTTATTGTTTTGTAATACGTTCACAAATCCGCTGTCATAAAATGCCTAAACCTGTTTTCTGGCAATTACACGATCCTAAATGTGTGATTAACTGCAAATAAAATAGACTATTTTGTTACGAGTGATGAGCTGAGCCACAAATTGTGGCATTGTGAGCGTCATACTTTTTTGATGTGTTGTGCCCGCGAGATGAGGGCGGTAAGCGTTTTTTATCAGCGCCCCTGTTACAATCAGCGCATAACAACATAAGGAACCGGACCATGAAGTCGAAAAGCGCAACGTTAGAGGACGTCGCACGCCACGCGGGCGTCTCCTATCAGACCGTGTCCAGGGTACTGAATAAATCTGCCAATGTATCCGAAGCCACGCGTCACAAGGTGGAGAAATCCATAGCGTTATTGCGGTATGTGCCGAATCGTCTGGCCCAGCAGCTGGTCGGCAAGCAGAGTCAGACCGTCGGGCTGGTGACCATTTCGCTGGCTCTGCACGCGCCTTCTCAGGTGGCCGCAGCGGTAAAACGCTATGCGAACGTGGAGGGATACCAGGTGCTGATCTCGATGATCGATGAGAACGTCAACCAAAGCATTCAAGATTCTATCAACGAGCTGAAGTCCCAGCTGGTGAGCAAGGTGATCATTAACGTGCCGCTGGAGGCCGAAGAGGCGCAGAAAATTGCTGCCGACAACGACGATATCGTCTGTCTTTTCCTGGACGTCGACCCGTACAGCTCCGTGTTTAACGTTTCGTTTAACCCGGCGGACGGGACCCGCGCCAGCGTTAAATACCTTTACGAGCTGGGCCATCGCGACATCGCCCTGCTGGCAGGGCCGGAGTCCTCTGTGTCGGCACAGCTGAGGCTAAAAAGCTGGATCGAAACCCTGAAGGGTTACGGGCTGGAGCCTGCCTCGGTGATCCGCGGCAACTGGGATGCGCAGAGCGGGTATGCCGGTGCGCTGCAGATGCTGCGCGAAACGCCGCAGTTTTCCGCCGTGCTGGTGGCAAACGACCAGATGGCGCTGGGCGTACTGAGCGCGTTCCACCAGCAGCAGATTTCCATTCCGGGCGAGAAGTCGGTGATTGGCTACGATGATACCTATGAAAGCTCGTTCTTCTACCCTGCGCTGACGACGGTCTCACTCGATCTAGATCTGCAGGGTAAAGAGGCGGTGCGCCGCATTCTGGACAGCGGCGAAGAGAGTGCCCTGCGCATGTCCTCGATTTTACCTGCCCGTCTGGTGGTGCGACAGTCTACCGGGCCGAAAGGGGAGAAGGGAAAAAACCTCCAGGCGCTGGCCCAGCAGCTGCGCGAGATTGCGCATCAACTGGGTGATGTGTAGCACAGTGAGCACCTCAATCGCAGGAAAGAGGTGCTCGCAGGATTACTCCAGCCCCAGCGTATATTGCGCGATTTTAAAGTAGATAATCAGCCCGGTACCGTCGATAAGCGTCGCGATGAACGGCGCGGAGACGACCGCCGGGTCAATGCCGCAGCGCTTAAGCACCATCGGGATCACGGACGACACAATCGCGCTCCAGAGCGTGATACACACCAGCGTCAGGCTGACGATAAGCGTGATCTCCAGGCCGATACCCATCATCCAGGCGCGAATACACCCGGCGATACCGAGCGTGACGGCAATCATCAGCGAGGTGGTCATCTCTTTACGCAGCACGCGTCCGACGTCGCGCAGGTGGACTTCCCCCAGCGCCATGGCGCGCACCAGCGTAGAGGTGATCTGCGTTCCGCTGTTGCCGCCCGTGCCGATCAGCAGCGGAATAAAGAACGCCAGCGCGATGGCGGACTCCAGCGCCTCCTCGAAATGCTGAATGACCGAGCTGGTATAGGCTTCGGCGACAAACAGCAGCAGCAGCCAGACGGAGCGTTTTTTCCACAGGCTAAAGGCGCTGGTTTCCAGATACGGCTTTTCCAGCGGCAGCGTTGCACCCTGAAGTTGAGCATCTTCGGTGACGTCATCTTCCAGAAGATGGGCGATCTCGCGCTCGGTCAGGCAGCCGACGAGCTTGCCGTGGGTGACCACCGGCACCACATCCGCGCCGCCGTGCGCCAGCAGTCCGGCGACATCGGCACGCTCATCCTCCGGTTTGACCTGCAAAAACTGCGAAATCATCAGCGATTTCACCGGCTGTACCGTATCGGCGGTTTGCAGCAGTTTGCGCACGGCAATCATGCCCGCCAGGCGGCCATTGTCTTCAATAAAAATATGCGACGGGATATCATCGTCTTTTAATTTTTCGAAGAATTGCTCGCGCGCCAGCGCCACGCATAATGAAATATCGAGGACGATAAAATCGGTATTCATATATTGCGCGATAGCGCTGTCATTGAATGCCAGGTTTTGGTTATGAATAGCGTAAGACATAGTGAATTCCCTTTGAATAATAAAATCTCTCAGGGGCGAGCAAGACAGGGCATGTCGAAGAGGAGATCCCCACGTCCTGGGTTCAGCACTGTACACCGTATCCCGCGAGGGAAGTTATACTGACAAAGCCTTGATTCGACAGTGCCTGTTTTACCCTGTGCCGGTTCTCTCGAACCCACCAGAGCGATAACGTGTATTTGTACAGGAGCCTCGCCATAACGAGATCGTTGTAAAACGAGAGGGATAATACGCTTAATTAATTTTGCCGCTCGGAAATTTAAATAATGTTTAAGAACGGTTTAGAAGAATCTTATTAATAAGATGTTGAGGGTTTATTTAAGTTAATTCATTTTAAATGAAGAGTGATATTTACATCGGGGGAGGGTAAATGACGTGGCTTGATACTTTGCTGAATCACTTTGCGCTCTATCCGGCACATCTTTTCGCGCTGTTATTTATGATGGCGTTGAGTAAATCGACGGTGCTGATCTCCTCCGTGCTGCCTCCCGCCTCGGTGATGCTGCTGACGGGCATCACCGTCAGCCAGGCGAGCATGCATCCGGCGCTGGCGTGGCTGGCCGTGGTGATGGGGGCAACGGTGGGATCGGGGCTAAACTACCACATCGGTCAGCGGATGGGGCACACGCGATGGGTGACCCGCTTCACCGCAAAGCACGCCGGTAAATTTTTGCGGGTGCAGCATCAGCTGCAAAAAAACGGTGTGCTGGTGCTGTTCACCGCGCGCTTCCTGGCGGTGCTGCGCTATATCGTGCCGCTGGCGGCAGGCATGCTCAGGCTCAGTGTGGCGAAGGTTTACGGGGTTAGCCTGCTCTCTGCCGCCGTCTGGGCGGCGCTGTATGTCGGCATTGTCACCGGCATCAGCGCCTTTTGAGTTACAGACTTCCCATCCCGCCGTCCACCAGCAGCTCCGTGCCCACCGTGAAGCTGGACTCGTCGGAGGCCAGATAGAGCGCGGCTTTTGCCAGCTCCGTCGTCGAGCCCATTCTGCCGAGCGGCACCAGCTTAATGACCTCTGACATCATTGCGTTAAGCGCCTCCTCGCTTAAGCCCGTTTTGGTAAAGGCCGGGGTTTCCACCGGGCCGGGGCTCAGGCCGTTGACGCGGATCCCGCGCGGCAGCAGCTCCGCCGACAGCGTACGCGCCAGCGACAGCAGGGCGGCCTTGCTCGCGGCATATACGCTGCTGGTGGGCAGGCCGATGCGCGCGCTGACGGAGCCGCAGAGGATCACCGAGGACGGATTATTCAGCAGCGGCAGCAGCGCCTGAATTAAAAAGAACGGTCCCTTCAGGTTGATGCCCATCAGACGATCCCAGACATCCTCCTGCCACGCTTCCAGCGGGGCGTGCGTCACGTCGCCGGCGTTGAGAAACACCGCGTCCAGGCGCGGCCAGCGGGCGGCGAGGGTCTCCGCCAGCGCTTTTTGCGACGCAATATCTCCCGCATCGGCCGGGATCACCCAGGCCTTATCGCCCAGAATGCGCTCTGCTTCGGCGAGGGTGTCCGGGTTGCGCCCGGTGACGGCAACGCGTGCGCCTTCGGCGATGAACGCCTGCGCGGTGGCAAGACCGATGCCGCTGGTGCCGCCGGTAATCAGCGTATATTTATCTGTTAAACGACCCATGTTTTTCTCCTGAAATGTCTCTGGAGAAAGCACTATAGAAACGTTAGTATCGAAAGGAAACCAGGTACCAAATGGATACTAACGAGGCAAGAGGTGTGCTATGGCAGAAATGCTGGACGTGGCCTGCGAAAAAAAATCTGAGGCGTATACCTGCCCGATGACGCAGTTTGTGAACCTGATTTCCGGTAAATGGGCGATCCCTATTCTCTATCGCCTGATTGTGTTCAATACGCCCGTTCGCTTTGGCGATCTGCTGCGGGCGGCAGCGCCGATTACGCAAAAAGAGCTGACGAAGCAGCTTCGGCTGTTTGAACAGCGCGGGCTGGTGACGCGGACGGTCTATCCGGAGATCCCGCCGCGCGTGGAGTATCAGATAACCGACCTGGGGCTAACCCTTCAGGATGCGCTTTCTCCGCTGGCCGCCTGGATGAGTGAGTACGGCGACCAGCTGGAGCGTTAGGCTACCGTTTCACGTAGCGCGGTGCCGGAATGCCGGTGCGCGCGCTGTTAAAGAGCTCAAGGCGCGCCGCTTCGTAGCGATCCCACAGGCCGGCGTCATGCATCGGCGGGATGGTGATCGGTTCGCCCTGATCCAGACCCGCCAGCGACGCATCCACCATATCGTCGGTGGTCATCACCGATCCTTCCGGCAGATCGTTCACCGTGACGCCTGAATGGCTCCAGATCTCCGTCGCGGTGGCGGCAGGCAGCACGGCCTGAATGCGCACATTGCTCTCGGCAAACTCTTCCTGCAGCCCGCGGGTAAAGCTAAGCACCCACGCCTTGGTGGCGCTGTAGAGCGCGCTGCCCGCACGCACGTGCAGGGCCAGCACGGACGCAATATTGATCAGCGTGCCGCGGTTATTCTGCGCCAGGCGCGGCAGGATAGCGTAGGTTAAGCGCATCAGCGCCGTGGTGTTCAGCGTGTTAATCGCCTGGTGCTGGGCCACATCACCCGCGAGGAACGGCGCCATCTGCGCGGTGCCCGCGTTGTTAACCAGCGTATCGATGGCGGTATTGCTGCGGAGCTCTTCTTCTACGGCGCGGATCCCGGCTTCATCCGTCAGATCGGCCACCAGAACATCGACCACCACGCCATAGCGTTCGCGCAGTTCGGCGGCCAGCGCCTGCAGCCGTTCCTCACGACGGGCGACCAGCACCAGGTTGACCCCGCGTGCGGCAAGACGATCGGCATAAACGGCACCAATTCCGGAAGAGGCACCCGTAATCAGGGCGGTGGTGATTTGCGTAGTCATCGTGTGTTACCTCAAAGCTGAGTGGGTTATTTGGTTTCAATATGAAACTTAATAAACTCTCTGCTATTTGGTTTTATAATGCAACCATTTTGGTGGCCATTTTGTGCTTTTGCCGTCGGGCGCGATCAGGAGGGGAGTTTTGCCACGATCTGCTCAGGCGTCAGCTCGCGCCCGTCGTCGGCGATAAGTGCCAGCTTGCGCAGGGGTTTGCGCTGTTCGGCGTCGACCAGCACGGTGCCGCATTCGTGTTCAGCGAACAAAAATTCATTGCCCCACTGCGACAGGGCAACCAGCACCGTCTGCAGGGCGCGTCCCTTATCGGTCAGGACGTACTCCTGCCAGGCGCTGCCGTCAGAGGCGGGGCGCAGCGTGAGGATGCCCTCATCAACCAGAAGCTTGAGCCGCGCGGTCAGCATGTTTTTTGCGATACCGAGGCTTTTCTGGAACTCGCCGAAGCGTTTAATCCCGCGCAGCGCGTCGCGCACGATCAGCAGCGACCACCAGTCGCCGATGATATCCAGCGAACGGGCGACGGGGCAGGTGCTCTCTTCAAGGCGGGTACGTTTCACGGTCAATTCTCCGGTAGGGTATGGTTTTATTATAAAACTAATTGGCACACACCGTAAGCACGTTAATCATCAGTTTGAGAAATGCTTCCCGAAAAAACTGTCACGAATGTGTCACACTCGTCGCAACAATAAAACGCGTGAGGAATAAGGGATGAGAAAAGCACTACTCGCAGTTGCAGTCGCAGGTACCCTTTCAGTGACCTTTGGCGCACAGGCGCAGGAGACGCCAGATGGATATCAGCTGGAGCAAGTTTTAATCATGAGCCGTCACAACCTGCGCGCGCCGCTCGCCAATAACGGCAGCGTGCTGGAGCAGTCCACGCCGAAGCAATGGCCGGAGTGGGAAGTGCCGGGCGGTCAGCTCACCACCAAAGGCGGCGTGCTGGAAGTCTATATGGGCCATTACATGCGAGAGTGGCTGGCGCAGCAGGGAATGGTAACCACCGGAGAATGTCCTCCAGCGGATAGCGTTTATGCCTACGCCAACAGCCTGCAGCGCACCGTCGCCACCGCGCAGTTCTTCATTACCGGCGCGTTCCCGGGCTGCGACGTTCCCGTGCACCATCAGGAAAAAATGGGCACCATGGACCCGACGTTTAACCCGGTGATTACCGATAACTCCCCTGAATTCCGCGACAAAGCGCTGAAGGCGATGGAGGCCGAGCGGCAGAAAATGCAGCTTGCAGACAGCTATAAGCTGCTGGAGCAGATGACAAACTACGCGGAGTCGCCGTCGTGTAAAGAGAAAAAGGTCTGCTCGCTGGCGGACGCGAAGGATACCTTCAGCGCCGACTATGAAAAAGAGCCCGGCGTATCCGGACCGCTGAAGGTGGGTAACTCGCTGGTGGATGCGTTCACGCTGCAGTATTACGAAGGCTTCCCGGCCGACCAGGTGGCCTGGGGCGAAATCAAGACCGACCAGCAGTGGCGCGTGCTGTCGAAGCTGAAGAACGGCTATCAGGACTCGCTGTTTACCTCTACCGAAGTGGCGCAAAACGTGGCGAAACCGCTGGTGAAGTACATTGATAAAACCCTGGTCACCGAGCAGGTGAAAGCGCCTAAGATCACACTGCTGGTGGGGCATGATTCGAACATTGCTTCCCTGCTCACCGCTCTGGATTTCAAACCGTATCAGCTGCATGACCAGCAGGAACGTACCCCGATTGGCGGCAAGATTGTCTTCCAGCGCTGGCATGACAAAAATGCCAACCGCGAGCTGATGAAAATTGAGTATGTCTACCAGAGCTCGGAGCAGCTGCGTAACGCCAGCGTGCTGTCGCTGCAGTCGCCTGCGCAGCGCGTGACGCTGGAGCTGAAAGACTGTCCGGTAGATGCGAACGGCTTCTGTCCCGTCGATAAATTCAATGCGGTCATGAACAACGCGGCGAAATAAGAGAGCCCCCCCGCATGGCGGGGGGGAAATGCTTAGACGTTTTTACGTTCGATGGTTTGTTCGCCCCAGAAGAGCGAGTCTTTGTCCGTCTTTTCGAAGGCGCGCACCAGCACTTCATCGCTGCCTTCTTCCCAAATCTGCTCTGCCAGTTTCTCGTCATATTTCGCGACTTCAAAAATGGCTTCGGCGATCTCCGGAGAGGTGTTGCGTAAACTTGCCCATTCGCCCACGTGGTGGGCTTTAGATTCTTGAGTTGGCATGCTTGTCCTCCTGTTGGGTTAGCCGTTCAGTTTTTTGGCGAGGCCCGCGACGTGTTCACCCTGGTAACGGGCGATAGCGAGCTCTTCATTGCTCGGCTGTCGGGAGCCATCGCCGCCGGCAATGGTGGTTGCGCCGTACGGCGTGCCGCCACGTACCTGAGACACATCAAACAACTCCTGTGCGCCGTAGCCAATCGGCACGATCACCATCCCGTGATGAGCAAGGGTAGTCCAGGTGGAGGTAATTGTCTGTTCCTGGCCGCCGCCGGTTCCGGTGGAGCTGAAAACGCTGGCGAGTTTACCGTACAGCGCGCCTGAGGCCCACAGGCCGCCCGTCTGGTCGAGGAAGGTACGCATCTGGCCGGACATATTGCCGAAGCGGGTTGGGGTGCCAAAGATGATCGCATCGTAGTCAGCCAGTTCCTGCGGGGTGGCAACCGGGGCATTTTGCGTTTTCCCCCCGGCCTTCGCGAAGGCTTCAGCCTGCATGGTTTCCGGTACGCGCTTCACCACAACCTCTACGCCGTCCACCCTGTTTGCACCCTCTGCTACCGCGTGAGCCATGGTTTCAATGTGTCCATACATGGAATAATAGAGCACCAGAACTTTTGCCATTTTGCTTCACTCCTCGTTGGTTTTTTTCTGACAGCGGATCGCTGCGCTCATTTAAAGATATGTCATCACGGCCAGACTGCAAAAATGAACGCCATTTCTTTGATTTATAACAATATGGTAACCAAAAGGCTTTGTAGCAAAATGAAACAACTTTTCGGCGGCGGATTTTTAAAACGATAAGAAAGGTTTATGAATCACCGACGCGTTATCTCACCCGAAAGACTGAGTTCATGTTGCAGAATATTACCTGCGGCTTGCCGGATAGCGGCATTCCACTAAGCTTAGTTTCACGCGGCGCAGATAAAGGCACTGCCCTTGTGTCGCGAGGTGAAAGAATCCTCTTTTACTGAATGCAATATGATGTCTAATGTTTCACATTCTGGAGGTTAGAGATGGCAAACCATCGTGGTGGTTCAGGTAATTTCGCAGAAGACCGTGAAAGAGCATCAGAAGCAGGCCGTAAAGGTGGCCAGCATAGCGGGGGCAACTTCAAGAATGACCCGCAACGCGCATCTGAAGCTGGCAAGAAAGGGGGTAAAAACAGCCACGGCAGCAGCAAGTAACACGCCGGGTTGAACCCCTGCCGCCGGGATATCCCGGCGGTTTTTTTATTTCTGCAACATTGAACTGTAACCAAAGGCAACGCACACTAGAGAATTGTTGTTAACTGCGAGTGCCGCATGTCTGTTTCCCGTTTCAAATTCTCCGTTAAGCCGCAGGAAGCCATCCTGATTCTCATCACCATGTTCTGGGGCGGGACGTTTCTGGCCGTCCAGTACGCGGTGACCCTGAGCGATCCCTTCTTCTTTGTCGGCCTGCGCTTTGCGACGGCGGCGATTGCCGTGGCGCTGATATCGCTTAAAACCCTGCGCGGGCTGACGCTAAAAGAGCTCAAGGCCGGAGTAGCGATTGGGGTGGCGATAGCGATGGGCTACAGCCTGCAGACCTGGGGATTACAGACCATCTCCAGCAGTAAATCTGCGTTTATCACCGCCATGTATGTGCCCCTGGTGCCGCTGCTGCAATGGCTGTGCCTGGGGCGGCTCCCGGGGCTGATGTCCTGCATCGGGATCGTGCTGGCGTTTATCGGCCTGATCCTGCTGGCCGGGCCGGAAAACAACCTGCTGGCGCTGGGGCCGGGCGAGATCATTACCCTTGTAGGGGCGATAGCCATTGCGGCGGAAATTATTCTGATCAGCGCCTGGGCGGGCAAGGTGGACGTCAAGCGCGTGACGGTGGTGCAGCTCGCCACGGCGTCGCTGGTGGCGTTTGCGACGATGGTGCCGGCAGGCGAGTCCGTACCGCCTATGTCCACCGGGCTGGTTGTGGTCGCACTGGGGCTGGGCATCTTTAGCGCCATTATTCAGGTTACTATGAACTGGGCGCAGCGCAGCGTGTCGCCGACGCGGGCAACGGTGATCTACACCGGTGAGCCGGTCTGGGCAGGCATTTTCGGGCGACTCGCCGGCGAGCGTTTGCCGCTGCTGGCCCTCGTCGGCGCGGCATTTATCGTTGCCGGAGTGCTGGTGAGCGAGTTGAAGCTCAAGCGTAAGAAAAACGCGCTGCCAGGAGATGACAGCGCGACGTTAAATCACGAATCCTGATGCACTACCTCGCCCTGCGGCGCGGTCGCTTCCCGGCGGCTCAGCAGGGCGTTCAGCAGAATTGCCCCAAAGGTCGCCGTGCCAATCCCGCCAATCGTGAATCCGCCCAGCGTCAGGGCGAAGTCGCCTGCGCCCAGCACCAGCGTGACCGCCACCATAATCAGGTTGCTGTTCTGGCTGAGATCGACGCGGTGCTGCACCCAGATGCGCGCCCCGGCCACGGCGATCAGCCCAAACACCACAATCGATGCGCCGCCGATAACCGGTGACGGAATGGTATGGATCAGCGCGCCGAACTTCGGTGAGAAGCCGAGCAGCATCGCCATCACCGCCGCCGCCACAAACACCAGCGTGGAATAGACCTTGGTTACCGCCATCACGCCGATATTTTCGGCATAGGTGGTGACGCCGCTGCCGCCCACCGATCCCGAGAGCATGGTCGCCAGACCGTCACCGACAAACGCGCGGCCCATGTACGGGTCCATGCTGCGTCCGGTCATTCCCGCTACGGCCTTCAGGTGGCCCAGGTTCTCCGCCACCAGGATAACGGCGACGGGCGCGATAAGCATCATCGCCTGCGTGTTGAAGGTGGGGGAGGTGATCTTCGGCAGGCCGAACCAGGCGGCCTGATGAAGCAGCGTAAAATCAACGGGCTTGCCGAGGCCAAAAACGTTCGCCAGCAGGGCATAAGCCAGACAGGCAACGATCAGCCCGACCAGAATCAGCAGCCGCTGGATCATCCCCCGCGTAAAGACCGCCACCAGACCGATGCACAGCACGGTGATTACCGCCATCCAGCTTTCAAACGGCGAGGCGGAGACGCTCCTCACCGCAATCGGCGCGAGGTTCAGGCCTATCGCCATCACCACGGCGCCGGTCACGACGGGGGGCATCATGCGTTCGATCCAGCGCGTGCCGATCTTCATCACCACGAGACCAATCAGGGTGTACACCAGGCCGCAGGCGATGATGCCGCCGAGGGCCACGCTCAGGTTAGGGTTAAGCCCCTGGCCGGTAAACCCGGTGGTGGCAATCACCACGCCGACAAAGGCGGCGCTGGAGCCAAGATAGCTGGGCACGCGCCCGCCGGTGACAAAAAAGAACAGCAGCGTGCCGATGCCTGACATCAAAATAGTGAGGTTGGGATCGAGTCCCATCAGCATCGGCATCAGCACCGTCGCGCCAAACATGGCAACCGCGTGCTGCACGCCCATCACCATCGTCTGCCCGAGCGGAAGGCGTTCATCCGGCGCGACCACGCCTGCTTCTGTGGAGGTCGATTTCAACTGCCAGTGGGGAAATCCGAACATGGTCTGTCTCCTTAAGGCGGGTTAACAGGCGGGTCGCATAAGCGCGTGGTAGCCGCGGTCAAACCACACCAGCCCTTGCGGCGCGGGGTGGCGAATAATCGAAACAATGTCGCAAAACAGAATGTCGTGGGTACCGACGCTCACCACCTGGCTGATGCGGCAGTCAAACGAGGCCAGCGCGTCCTCCAGCCGCGGGCAGCCCGTGTCGCCCGTCTGCCAGCGGGCGGCGGCAAAGCGTTCTTCCATCGGCGTTTTCCCGCCAAACAGATTGGACAGCGGCTCCTGTCCGGCGCTCAGGGTATTCACGCAAAGGGTGCGGTTTTCGCTAAACGTTGGCCAGACGGACGCCCCGCGGTTCAGGCACACCAGCAGAGTGGGCGGTGAATCCGTGACGCTGCACACCGCGCTGGCGGTGAAGCCTGCCATCCCCGCCGGGCCGTCGGTGGTGATGATATTGACCGCCGCGCCGACGCAGGCCATGGCGTCGCGAAAGGTTTGTTTATCCGGTGTCATGACGATCGCTCCTTTACGCCAGCCCGCAGGCATCGTCGAAGTCCAGACGCGGCAGGCGTCCGTACAGTTTGGTTGTATCGCCGTAGCCAATGTTGATCAGCAGATTGCTTTTAAGCGTGGTGCCGGTGAAAAAGGCGTCGTCGACTTTTTGTCGGTCAAAGCCCGACATCGGGCCGGTGTCCAGCCCCAGGGCACGGCAGGCGAGGATCAGGTAGGCGGCCTGCATCGAGCTGTTGCGAAAGGCCGTCTCTTCGGCATGCGCGGGGCTGGTGGTAAACCAGCTTCTGGCATCGCCGTGCGGGAACAGCGCGGGCAGGCGCTCGTAGAATTCACCGTCCCAGGCGACAATGGCTGTGACCGGGGCGGTGAGCGTTTTCTCCAGGTTGCCGCTGGAGAGCGCCGGGCGCAGCTTCTCTTTTCCCTCTGCGCTTCGCACAAACACTATCCGCGCCGGGGAGCAGTTGGCGGACGTTGGCCCCCATTTCATCAGGTCGTAGATCTCGCGCAGCGCGTCGTCGCTGACAGGCATATCCAGCCAGCTGTTGTGGGTGCGTGCGCCGGTGAACAGCGTCTCCCGCGCGGTGGGATTAATGGCTTCGCTCATTACTGCTCCTTATAAAGCGTGTTCAGGGCTGTGCAGCAGGCTGGCAAGCCCGTTCAGCAGCAGGGTATTAAAAATGTCCGGCTCGGTGACGTTGCAGGCATGCCCGCCCTGGCGCATCACCGCGCTGCGGCTGTGCGGGATCGCATCCTGCAGCTCGGACGAGCAGACGGACGGCACCAGCATGTCGTCGGCGGAACAGATAATCTGTACCGGGCAGCGGACGCGCGCGGCATGGCGGCTGAAGTCGGCCTTTTTCAGGGCGCTGAGCCGGTGCAGCAGGTTGTTTTTTCCCTGAAAATGGGCCAGCGCCAGGGCCTCTTCGGCCTCCAGACGGGGGGCGCGGACCGCCATCCAGTCTGCCGGGTAGAGAAACAGCGGCTGCGCCTCGACCCACGCCTGCGGGCCGCCGGAATGCAGCAGGCGCTCGCGGATCTGAAAGCAGCGGCGCGTGTGTGCGCTAAGGGTCAGCCAGCCGTTGACGCACACCAGCGCGGTAAGGGCATCAGGCCTGTCGAGAGCCAGCTGCAGGCCCACCAGCGCCCCCAGGGCATGGCCCACGACGCTGTAGCGGGCAATCCCGGCATCCGCCAGCGACCGGGCCAGCTCGTCCGCCATCTGGGCAAGGCTGTAACCTTCCGGCAGAGTGTCCGGGTTATTGCCCGTCCCGCGCTGGTCATAACAGACCACCTGATACTCCTGTTCCAGCACGGAGAGCTGGGGCAGCCAGTAGCTGCCGCTGCCGCCGAGACCGGCAATCAGGACCACCGCGGGCGCGCCATCATACGGGGGCGGAGAGATGGAGAGTTTCATGGCTGCCTCACTTCGCGATGTGCGCAACGGTGGCGATCTCAACCAGCGCCTCAGGCTTCACCAGCCCGCACTGAATGCAGAACCGGGCCGGCTTATCGCCGGGGAAGAACTCGGCGTAGATTTCGTTAATCGCGGCGTAGTTTTTCCAGTCGGTGATAAAGATGCTGTTGAAGGTCACATCCTCCATCGTGCCACCCGCCGTTTCGATCACGGTTTTGATCGTCTCCAGCACGTGGCGGGTTTGCGCCTTTGGGTCGTTGATAAACACCACGTTGTTGTCTTTATCAAATGGCAGCGTGCCGGAGACATACACCACGCCGTCGGCGAGCGTGCCGGGGACAAACGGGGCAATGGGCGTGCTGGTGCCCGGCGGAATGATTACGGATTTTGGCATCAGGTGTCTCCTCAGGCGATACGGGCGAGCGGGGGAGTCAGGGCGTCGCAGAAATCATTGACGTTACTGACCCAGCCAAAAAAGGTTTCGATATTGAACAGGGCCGCCTTCTGGGCAAATTCCGGCCCGGCCTGATGAGTCGCGTCTTCCAGCACCACGCCAAAATACTCGAGGAAGAAGCCGTCGCGCAGGGTCGACTCCACGCAGACGTTGGTGGCGATGCCGGTGAACACCAGGTGGCGAATGCCCCGGCTGCGCAGCAGGCTGTCGAGCGGCGTGTTGAAAAAGCCGCTGTAGCGCGGTTTCGGCAGGACGATATCGCCCGCCTGCGGAACCAGCTCGTCCACCAGCTGATAGTCCCAGCCGCCTTTTGCCAGCAGCTTGCCCTGCAGTTCGGGCCGCTTGCGCATGGTTTTCAGGGCGTTCGACTTGTGGAAGTTGGGCGAGCCGGGGCCGCCAGCCTCGACGTACTGGTCGTCCCAGCCGTTCTGGAACCAGACGATGAGCATGCCCGCGGCGCGCGCGGCGGCAACGGCGGTGTTGATGTTCTCAATCACCGGACGGGTGGCGGAGACGTCGAACCCCGCCAGGTCAAGATAGCCGCCCTGGCTGGCGTAGGCGTTTTGCATATCCACTACGATCAGCGCGCTCTGCTCTGGCGCAAAGGTAATGGCTTCCGGGCGAGCGTTAAGGGTTGTCATTACGCCACCTCCTTGGTAACGGCAGGGATGTGGGCGCGGCACTGCATCAGCGGCTGGATGCGCTCGCCGAAGGTTTCCACGCCGGTGAGGAAATCATCGAAGGTCAGCAGGACGCCTTCCGCCCCGGGAACGGCCGCCACTTCGTCGAGCATTCTGGCGACGCTGGCGTACGAGCCGACCAGCGTACCCATATTGATATTGACGGCGGAGGTCGGGTCGGCCATCTGGCGCACGTTGGTGTCTGCCCCGGAGCGGGTATCCTTCTGGCTCTGCTCGGTGAGCCAGCTCAGGGCCTCCTCGTCGGCACCGTCCTTATAGCGCTCCCATTTCGCGCGCGCGGCGTCGTCGGTCTCGTCGGCGATGACCATAAACAGCACGTAGGAGCCCACGTCGCGCCCGGTTTTGTCGGCGGCCTCTTTCATGCGCGCGGCGGTCGGGGCGAAGGCGGCAGGCGTGTTCACGCCTTTACCGAAGCAGAAGTTGAAGTCGGCGTATTTGGCCGAGAATTCCATTCCCGCGTCGCTCTGCCCGGCGCAAATCACCTTCATCGGCGCTGACGGCTGCGGGCTGACGCGGCAGTCGTTCATGGTGAAGAAGTCACCTTTGAAGTCACTTTTACCGGTGCCCCACAGGTCGCGCAGGACCTGCACGTATTCGGTCAGGTAGTCGTAGCGACGCGAGAAGTAGTCGTCACCCGGCCACAGACCCATCTGCTCGTACTCCGGCTTTTGCCAGCCGGTCACCAGGTTGACGCCAAAGCGCCCGCCGGAGATGGAGTCGATGGTCGAGGCCATGCGCGCCACGATGGCCGGAGGCAGGGTGAGGGTGGCGGCAGTCGCGTAAATCTGAATACGCGAGGTGACCGCGGCCAGCCCGGCCATCAGGGTGAAGGACTCCAGGTTGTGATCCCAGAATTCGGTTTTGCCGCCAAAGCCGCGCAGCTTGATCATTGAGAGCGCAAAGTCGAAGTGGTAGTGCTCCGCTTTTTGCACGATAGCCTTATTCAGCTCGAAGGTGGGCATGTATTGCGGTGCGGTGGTCGAGATTAGCCAGCCGTTGTTGCCGATGGGTACAAATACGCCAATTTTCATCACGAACCTCTCTTCACTACATTGCAGGTGAATACGTTTTTGCAAAGGCAGTGCCACTTTTGAAAATGGCAGTGTTATTAGTGTGTTAATCAGAGGTTGGTGAGTTGATGCGTGTAAAAGTGGACTAAATGGTCAAAAACATTGCACAGAAAACAGGCACTCATGCGCGATTGGAGTGCAGGATATCGTGGCGAGACGGGGGTTTTGCTATGCTGAGGGCAACGCAGAATAAGGAGAGCGGGAATGACACAAGGCGCAGTGAAAACACCGGGTAAACGTTCGCAGGCCGTGAGCGCCAAGAAACAGGCCATCCTCAGCGCGGCACTGGAGACTTTTTCACAGTTTGGTATTCACGGCACGCGCCTGGAGCAAGTGGCGGAGCAGTCCGGGGTGTCCAAAACCAATCTGCTCTACTATTACCCGTCGAAAGAAGCGCTCTATATTGCGGTGATGCAGCAGATCCTTGATATCTGGCTGGCACCCCTCAAGGCGTTTCGCGAAGAGCTGGCCCCGCTGGTGGCGATCAAAGAGTACATTCGCCTGAAGCTGGAGGTGTCGCGCGATTACCCGCAGGCATCTAGGCTGTTCTGTCTGGAGATGCTGCAGGGCGCGCCCTTGTTGCAGGCGGAGCTCACCGGAGATTTAAAGCAGCTGGTGGACGATAAATCGGCCATTATCGCCGGATGGGTCGCCAGCGGAAAGTTGGCCCCGGTCGATCCGCATCATCTGATCTTTATGATTTGGGCCTCCACCCAGCATTACGCTGATTTTGCGGCCCAGGTTGAGGCGGTGACCGGTAAAACGCTCCAGGACGAGGCGTTTTTCCACAGCACGCTGGAAAACGTGCAGCGGATGATTATCGAAGGGATCCGCGTGCGTTAGTTTCCCTCACCCTAACCCTCTCCCAAGGGGAGAGGGAATAGTTCCGTGCCTCGTCAGCCCGGCGGGAGAGGACAGCTTAAGTCGCCCTCTTCACACTGCATCAGCGAGGCCAGAAACGCTTCGCGCTCCGCGGTTTTCTCCGCCAGGCACTGGTTAACAATCATTGGCTGAACGCTGCCACCTTCCGTACCCGAACCGATAAACGCGCAGTCCGCGTCGCGCAGGGCAATCCACGCCTGCTGCGCTTTTTTCAGCAGGTCGCGCTGAGGGGCTGCCGCACGCTTGATGGCGGCTTGATACGTCTGGTTGAGCTTTTTATCGGCAGCCTGGTACTGCTGCGCGCTACAGGTGTTCAGTTCAAGCTGGGTGGTCGCCTTGTCGCACTCGTCGGCCAGCGCGCTGGCGCTCAGCAGCAGTGCTGCGCCTGCGATAAGATATCGTTTCATACACTCCCCAAGAAAATAAGGCTCCGTCTCCGGAGCCTTATTAGCACAGCGTTAGCCTATTGTCATCAGGCTGGCGTTACCGCCTGCCGCCGCGGTGTTGACGCTGAGCGAGCGTTCAACGTACAGACGCTCCAGCAGCAGGTTCGTTTCCCCGCGCGCAAAGCCCTGCACGGAAACGATGGCACCGCTGCGGGCCGCAACCTGCTCGCACAGTTCGCGCAGCTGGTCGGAATCACCGTGGTAGATCACCGCATCAAACGGCTGCGCCAGCAGCGCATCGGCCTTGGCGAAGTGAATGCGGGCAGAAACCGCTTTCGGCAACTGTTTGGCGAGATCGCGGTGCAGCGCATCTTCCGGCCACAGCACTTCACAGCCGGTTGCCATAGCTGCGGCCAGCTGCACCAGCGCGTCCTGCTCGTTATCCGCCACGCACAGCACGCGCTCGCGCGGCATCAGCGTCCAGGTGTTGCGCTCGCCGGTTGGCCCCGGGAGCAGACGCTGCGTGCCTGCCTGCGCCAGCTCGCCGTACTGCTGCGCGAGGCTACGCAGTTCAGGACGTTTTTCCGCCCATGTGATGAGGGCTTCCAGCGGCTGCGTCAGCACGGTTTTCAGCTGCGCATCCACCGGATAGTTCGCGTCCTGGCGTGCAAGGGTGACCCCCAGCGCGTTCTCCGGACGGTTCGCCAGCAGGCGGTACAGGTAGAGCGGACCGCCCGCCTTCGGACCGGTGCCGGAAAGGCCTTCGCCGCCGAACGGCTGCACGCCCACGACCGCGCCGACCATGTTGCGGTTAACGTACAGGTTGCCCACTTTGGCGCTGCCGGTGACCTGTGCGATGGTCTCGTCGATACGGGTATGCACCCCGAGCGTCAGGCCATAGCCGGAGGCGTTGATCTGGTCAATCAGCGCGTTCAGGTTGTTGCGGTTGTAGCGCACCACGTGCAGTACCGGGCCGAAGACCTCTTTTTTCAGCTCGTCGAAGCTCGCCAGCTCAATCAGCGTTGGCGGCACAAAGGTGCCGGTACGCCATTCGCGGGTATCTTCACTGTTTTCACGCACCGCCTGGAACACCGGACGGCCTTTCGCACGCATGGCCTGAATGTGGTTTTCGATATTGGCTTTGGCTTCCGCGTCGATCACCGGCCCGATGTCGGTCGTGAGACGGCCCGGGTTGCCCATGCGGCATTCGGCCATCGCGCCGCGCAGCATCTTCAGCGTGTGGTCGGCCACGTCGTCCTGCAGGCACAGCACGCGCAGGGCGGAGCAGCGCTGACCGGCGCTGTCGAAGGCGGAGGCCAGCACGTCGACCACCACCTGCTCGGTGAGCGCGGAGGAGTCAACGATCATGGCGTTCATGCCGCCGGTTTCCGCGATGAGCGGAGTAGGGCGACCCTGCGCATCCAGACGGGTGGCAATATTGCGCTGCAGCAGAGAGGCCACTTCGGTTGAGCCGGTAAACATCACGCCGCGCACGCGGTTATCGGAGGTCAGTTTGGCGCCGACGGTTTCACCGCGGCCCGGCAGCAGCTGAACCACGCCCGCAGGCACGCCGGCTTCCAGAAGAATGTTGATGCCCTGTGCGGCAATCAGCGGGGTCTGCTCTGCCGGCTTTGCCAGCACGCTATTGCCTGCTGCAAGCGCGGCGGCAATCTGGCCGGTGAAGATCGCCAGCGGGAAGTTCCACGGGCTGATACAGACGACCGGACCCAGCGGACGGTGGGTTTCGTTATCGAAATCATCGCGCACCTGACCGGCGTAGTAGTGCAGGAAATCGACGGCCTCGCGCACTTCGGCGATGGCGTTGCTGAAGGTTTTACCCGCTTCGCGCACCAGAATGCCGATGAGCGACTGCATCTGATCTTCCATCAGCACCGCGGCGCGTTCCAGAATGGCGGCACGCTCCTGCGGCGGCGTGGCGAACCAGATAGGGGCGTTATTCACCGCGCTGTCCAGCGCCTGATCCACCTCCGCTTCGGTGGCTTCACGCACGTAGCCGACGATATCTTTTGGCTCCGCCGGGTTAATGACTGGCTGCATTTCGCCGTCAGCAACGGACTGTTCCAGGATCGGCTTCGCCTGCCACTTCTGCAGCGCGCTGTTGAGCAGGGCAGAGGAGAGCGACGCCAGACGGTGTTCGTTGGCGAGATCCAGACCCGCCGAGTTGACGCGGCCTGCGCCATACAGCTCGCGCGGCAGGGCAATCTTCGGATGTGGCAGGCCAATCTGGCCTTCCTGCGCCGCCATCTTCTCTACGGCCAGCACCGGGTCGGCGACCAGCTCGTCCAGCGGCAGCGTGGTGTCGGCGATGCGGTTAACGAAGGAGGTGTTCGCGCCGTTTTCCAGCAGGCGACGCACCAGGTATGCCAGCAGGGTTTCGTGGGTTCCCACCGGGGCGTAAATACGGCACGGACGGTTCAGCTTGCCGTCAGCCACTTTACCGGTGACCTGCTCGTACAGCGGTTCGCCCATGCCGTGCAGGCACTGGAACTCGTACTGGCCCGGATAGTAGTTCTGTCCCGCCAGGCTGTAGATTGCCGCCAGGGTGTGGGCATTGTGGGTGGCGAACTGCGGATAGATCAGGTTCGGCACGCCAAGCAGCTTTTTCGCACAGGCGAGGTAAGAGACGTCGGTGTAAACCTTGCGGGTATACACCGGATAGCCTTCCAGACCTTCCATCTGGGCGCGTTTGATTTCGCTGTCCCAGTAGGCGCCCTTCACCAGACGGATCATCAGGCGGCGACGGCTGCGGCTTGCAAGGTCAATCAGGTAATCAATGACGAACGGGCAGCGCTTCTGGTAAGCCTGGATCACGAAGCCGATGCCGTTCCAGCCCGCCAGCTCCGGCTCGAAGCACAGTTTTTCCAGCAGATCGAGGGAGATCTCCAGGCGGTCGGCCTCTTCGGCGTCGATGTTAATGCCGATGTCATACTGGCGCGCCAGCAGGGTCAGGGACTTCAGGCGCGGGTAGAGCTCTTCCATCACCCGGTCGTACTGCGCGCGGCTGTAGCGCGGGTGCAGGGCGGAGAGCTTAATGGAGATGCCCGGGCCTTCATAAATACCGCGACCGTTGGACGCTTTACCGATAGCGTGGATCGCCTGCTGGTAAGAGACCATGTAGGCCTGCGCGTCGGCGGCGGTCAGGGCCGCTTCGCCCAGCATGTCGTAGGAGTAGCGGAAACCTTTATCTTCCAGCTTGCGGGCGTTCGCCAGCGCTTCGGCAATGGTTTCCCCGGTCACAAACTGCTCGCCCATCAGGCGCATCGCCATGTCCACGCCTTTGCGGATCAGCGGCTCGCCGCTCTTGCCGATAATGCGGTTCAGGGAGCGGGAGAGGTTGGCTTCGTTATGGGTCGAGACCAGTCTGCCGGTAAACAGCAGGCCCCAGGTCGCGGCGTTGACGAAAAGCGACGGGCTGCGACCAATGTGTGAATGCCAGTTGCCGTTACTGATCTTGTCGCGGATCAGCGCGTCGCGGGTGGCTTTATCCGGAATACGCAGCAGCGCTTCCGCCAGGCACATCAGCGCTACGCCTTCCTGTGACGAGAGGGAGAATTCCTGCAGCAAGCCCTGAACCATGCCGGCGCGGCCGGTCGCGGTTTTCTGATTGCGCAGCTTGTCGGCAAGCTGGTACGCCAGGCTGTGCGCCTGGGCGGCAACCGCCTCGGGCAGGCGGGCCTGTTCCAGCAGCATCGGTACGGCGTCGGTTTCGGCGCGACGGTATGCGCCGGTAATGGCGGCACGGCTGACGGACTGCGGCAGGATCTGCTCGGCGAATTCGAGGAACGGCTGGTGGTTTTCGTCGCCAGCGGCCGGGGTCTCCTCACTTTCATTGGCCGCGCCGGCCAGCAGGGCAGGCAGCTCCGGCAGGCCCTCATCGCTCTCGAGTCTTTCGAGATAGTTAAAAATCGCCTGCTTAATTAACCAGTGCGGCGTGCGGTCAATGCGGGTTGCTGCAGTCTTAATCCGTTCGCGGGTTGCGTCATCCAGCTTAACCCCCATGGTGGTCATACCCATGCCAAAGCTCCTGTTGTTCTTTGATCGTGTTTGGTCGTTAGCGTGAAATATCCACCATGTTGCAACTTTGTGCAACCGTGTTAAATGTGACCTGGTTTGCAACCCATGAAATGAATGGATTGTTAAAGAATGGTTAGCTGGAAAAACGCGCTGACATTTGTACGGGAAGCCTGTTTTTATGCGGGAGTTAACACTTTTAAAAGGTGCAACCCGCAAAAGCGTGAGCGAGTGCAACCTATAGGAAACTCGTATCAAACCAGGGATGAAATTGATGTAAATGCAGTGTTAAATCGTTTGTCAGCGGAAGGCGCATACGGCAGGATAGCGCGCCCAACCGAAACACAAGATACCGTCACCTCGTTCCGGTGATTATATAACAAGGCAACCCGGACGGTTGTCGCTCGACACTTTTGGAGAATTTGAATGGCAATTAGCACACCGATGCTGGTGACATTTCTCGTTTATATCTTTGGCATGATCCTGATAGGGTTTTTAGCGTGGCGTTCAACGAAAAACTTTGACGACTACATTCTGGGCGGACGCAGTTTAGGCCCGATGGTCACCGCACTCTCTGCGGGCGCATCGGACATGAGCGGCTGGCTGCTGATGGGGCTGCCGGGCGCGATTTTCATCTCCGGTATCTCCGAAAGCTGGATCGCCATCGGTTTGACCGTGGGCGCATGGATCAACTGGAAGCTGGTGGCGGGCCGTCTGCGCGTGCATACCGAGGCCAACAATAACGCCCTGACGCTGCCGGACTACTTCACCGGACGCTTTGAGGATAACAGCCGCATCCTGCGCATTATCTCTGCGGTGGTTATCCTGCTGTTCTTCACCATCTACTGTGCCTCCGGCATCGTGGCCGGCGCGCGCCTGTTCGAAAGCACCTTCGGCATGAGCTATGAAACCGCCCTGTGGGCCGGTGCGGCGGCGACCATCCTCTATACCTTCGTGGGCGGTTTCCTGGCCGTCAGCTGGACCGACACCGTGCAGGCGAGCCTGATGATTTTCGCCCTGATCCTGACTCCGGTGATTGTGATTTTTACCGTTGGCGGCTTTGGCGATTCGCTGGAAGTGATCAAGCAGAAGAGCATCGAAAACGTCGACATGCTGAAAGGGCTGAACTTTGTCGCCATCGTATCGCTGATGGGCTGGGGCCTGGGCTACTTCGGTCAGCCGCATATCCTGGCACGCTTTATGGCCGCGGATTCTCACCATACCATCGTCCATGCGCGTCGCATCAGCATGACGTGGATGATTCTGTGTCTGGCGGGCGCGTGTGCGGTAGGCTTCTTCGGTATTGCGTACTTCAGCAATAACCCCGCGCAGGCGGGCGCGGTGAATCAGAACGCCGAGCGCGTGTTTATCGAGCTGGCGCAGATTCTGTTTAACCCGTGGATTGCCGGTATTCTGCTCTCCGCGATCCTCGCGGCGGTGATGTCCACCCTGAGCTGCCAGCTGCTGGTCTGCTCCAGCGCAATCACCGAAGACCTCTACAAAGCCTTCCTGCGTAAAAACGCGAGCCAGAAAGAGCTGGTCTGGGTAGGGCGCTTTATGGTGCTGGTGGTGGCGCTGATTGCCATCGCGCTGGCGGCCAACCCGAATAACCGCGTGCTGGGTCTGGTGAGCTACGCATGGGCGGGCTTTGGTGCGGCATTTGGTCCGGTGGTGCTGTTCTCCGTCCTGTGGTCACGTATGACCCGTAACGGCGCGCTGGCGGGGATGATTATCGGTGCGGTGACCGTTATCGTCTGGAAGCAGTTCGCCTGGCTGGGCCTGTACGAAATCATCCCTGGCTTCATCTTCGGCAGCATTGGCATCGTGGTCTTCAGCCTGCTGGGTAAAGCGCCGTCTGCCGCCATGCAGAAACGCTTTGCTGAAGCAGACGCGCATTACCACTCCGCGCCGCCGTCTAAGCTGCAGCCTGAATAATTTCCCCCTCACCCTAACCCTCTCCCCGCAGGGGAGAGGGAATAAACCTCTCTTGCTAAATTCTGCAATTTACGTTGATATCGCTGTGCTTATAACAATGAGGATAGCGAGACATGATAATCAAAACAGGGTTAATGGCGGCGGCATTATTGATGCTGGCTGGCTGCACCGCGCCATCGCAGCACGCTGCGGTGGAAACCTGCAAAGCGGAAAACCAGATGCAGCAGACCACGCTCTATTTCGGACTGAATCGTCCGGCCGGGGCGCAGATTACCGGCAACGAATGGCAGCAGTTTGTTGACCAGGACGTGACGCCACGCTTTCGCGATGGCTTAACGGTATTTGACGCGCGCGGGCAGTGGCTGGGGAACGACGGAAAAGTGGCGCGCGAGCCCAGCAAAGCGCTGATGCTGATCCACGGAAAAGATGCGCAGAGCGAGAAGAACATCGAAGCGTTGCGCGGGATTTATAAGTCCCGCTTCGCGCAGGAGTCGGTGATGCGCGTCGACCAGCCGGTGTGCGTGCAGTTCTAATAAAAACGGCGGGATAACCCGCCGTTATTGTATCGTAGGCCCGTGCAAGCGAAGCGCCGCCGGGCATTACATCACAGCACCAACCCCGCAAAGCTCGCCGACAGCAGGCTCACCAGCGTCGCGCCGTATACCAGACGCAGACCGAAACGCGATACCACGTTCCCCTGCTGTTCGTTCAGCCCCTTAATCGCTCCGGCCACAATGCCGATGGAGGCGAAGTTCGCGAACGACACCAGGAAGACGGATAAAATACCCAGCCCGCGCGGGGACATCTGATGCGCTATTTTTTGCAGCTCAATCATCGCCACAAATTCATTCGCCACCAGTTTGGTTGCCATAATGCTGCCCGCGTTTAAGGCATCGCTCAGCGGAATCCCCACCAGCCACGCCAGGGGATAAAATACATAGCCCAGGATCTGCTGGAAGCTCATGCCAAATACGCTGGAGAAGAGGGCGTTAACGGCGCTAATAAGGGCGATAAAGCCAATCAGCATCGCCAGAATAATCATCGCCACTTTAAAACCGGCCAGAATATACTCGCCGAGCATCTCGAAGAAGCTCTGCGATTCATGCAGTTTTTCAAGCCGGATATCCGGCTCCGCTTCCGGGCGCGCCGGGTTGATGACGGAGAGAATAATAAAGGTGCTGAACATGTTCAGAATCAGCGCCGCGACGACAAATTTGGCGTCGAGCATGGTCATATACGCGCCGACAATCGACAGGGAGACCGTCGACATCGCCGTGGCCGCCATGGTGAACAGACGACGAGAGGAGAGATCGCCCAGCACGCCTTTGTAGGCAATGAAGTTTTCCGACTGGCCGAGGATCAGCGAACTCACCGCGTTAAAGGATTCCAGCTTGCCCATACCGTTCAGTTTTGACAGCAGCGTGCCGATTACCCGAATAAAAATCGGCAGAATTCGCCAGTGCTGAAGAATACCAATCAGCGCGGAAATAAAAATAATCGGGCACAGCACGCCGAGGAAAATGAACGCCAGCCCTTTTTCCCCCATTCCGCCAAAGACGAAATTGGTGCCTTCGCCGGCAAATTTAAGCAGCGACTCAAAAAATCCCGAGACGTATTTAATCAGGAATAACCCGCTTTCGGCGTGCAGGAAAAAGAACGCCAGGGCAATTTCTATGACAATCAGCTGTAAAACAAAACGAATGCGAATTTTTCGGCGGTCGAAACTCACCAGCCAGGCAAGCGCAAGAATAATGACCAGCGCCAGCAGGAAATGGACAATTTTAAACATAATTTATTTTCACCAGGTGTTTGAGGCGGACATTTAGCCACAGCCCTGAATCAGCGTAAATGGGCATTTTCGTTATAACTTATAAACTTGAACGTAACGTAGGTAACTATTATCAGGCTGGGCGTTTACAACTCGTCATCAAAACCCCACATATTTCGCTTGTGTTTCTTTCTGCCGTAATGATAATCACTATCACAAGAATTTACCTTTCTTTGCATCAGTTGACCGCGATAAACATTTAAGGTGTCGGCATGTTTGTTCCATTTCTCATTATGTTACGTGAAGGGCTCGAAGCCGCCCTTATCGTTAGCCTCATCGCCAGTTACCTGAAGCGAACCCAGCGCGGGCGCTGGATTGGCGTCATGTGGGTCGGGGTATTTCTCGCCGCGGCGCTCTGCCTGGGCCTGGGTATCCTCATCAACGAAACCACCGGGGAATTCCCGCAGAAAGAGCAGGAGCTGTTTGAGGGTATCGTCGCCGTGATTGCGGTAGCGATCCTTACCTGGATGGTGTTCTGGATGCGTAAGGTTTCGCGCAACGTGAAGGTGCAGCTGGAGCAGGCGGTGGATAACGCGCTGCAAAAGGGCAATAACCACGGCTGGGCGCTCATTATGATGGTCTTTTTCGCCGTCGCGCGTGAAGGCCTGGAGTCTGTTTTCTTCCTGCTGGCGGCGTTTCAGCAGGATGTGGGGATCTGGCCACCGCTGGGTGCGATGCTGGGGCTTGCCACGGCGGTGGTGCTCGGTTTCCTGCTCTACTGGGGCGGTATTCGCCTGAACCTGGGCGCCTTCTTCAAGTGGACCAGCCTGTTTATTCTGCTGGTGGCTGCGGGTCTGGCGGCGGGGGCGATCCGCGCCTTCCATGAAGCGGGCCTGTGGAACCATTTCCAGGACGTGGCCTTCGACCTCAGCAACGTTCTCTCTACGCACTCACTGACCGGCACCCTGCTTGAAGGTATCTTCGGCTATCAGGAAACGCCGAGCGTCAGCGAAGTGGCGATGTACTTTATTTATCTGGTTCCGGCGCTGGTGCTGTTTGCCATGCCGCCGCGTGCCGGCACGCAGGCGTCGCGCGTTACGCCATAATAGTTGATTTAGTTACAACATACTTTTAAAGGGAAGAGTCATGGCAATTCAGTTCCGTCGTAGTGCGTTATGCGCAGGCATTGCCGCGCTGTTCGCTTCTTCATTCTCTGCCTGGGGCGCTGATGTTCCTCAGGTCAAAGTGACCGTCAATGATAAACAGTGCGAGCCGATGACCCTCACGGTCAACAGCGGCAAAACCCAGTTTATCATCCAGAACCACAGCCAGAAGGCGCTGGAGTGGGAGATCCTCAAAGGCGTAATGGTGGTGGAAGAGCGTGAAAACATCGCCCCTGGCTTCAGCCAGAAGATGACCGCCAACCTGCAGCCGGGTGAATACGACATGACCTGCGGCCTGCTGACCAATCCGAAAGGTAAGCTGATCGTCAAGGGCAACGCCACGAAGGATGCCGCGAAGGGCGAAGCGCTGCTGAGTCTGGGCGAGGCCATCACCGCCTATAAAGCCTACGTCACCAAAGAGACGGCGGACCTGGTTGCGGGCACCAAAGTCTTCACCGATGCGGTGAAAGCCGGTGACATCGAAAAAGCGAAATCCCTCTATGCGCCAACCCGTCAGCACTACGAGCGTATCGAGCCGATTGCCGAGCTGTTCTCTGACCTCGATGGCAGCATTGATGCCCGCGAAGATGATTTCGAGCAGAAAGCCGCCGATCCGAAATTTACCGGCTTCCACCGACTGGAAAAAGCCCTGTTTGGCGACAACTCCACCAAAGGAATGGAGAAATATGCCGATCAGCTGAACAGCGACGTGCTGGAGCTGCAAAAGCGTATTAGCGAGCTGGCCTTCCCGCCGTCAAAAGTGGTGGGCGGCGCGGCCGGTCTGATTGAAGAAGTGGCCGCGAGCAAAATCAGCGGCGAAGAGGATCGCTACAGCCATACCGACCTGTGGGACTTCCAGGCTAACGTCGACGGCGCGCAGAAAATTGTGAACCTGCTGCGTCCTCAGCTGCAGAAAGAGAACGGTGAACTGCTGGCTAAAGTGGATGCCAACTTCAAAAAAGTCGACACCATTCTGGCGAAGTACCGTACCAAAGACGGGTTTGAAACTTACGACAAGCTGACCGATGCCGACCGTAACGCGCTGAAAGGCCCAATTACCGCCCTGGCGGAAGATCTCTCTCTGCTGCGTGGCGTACTGGGTCTGGACTAAGCACGATGAACAAGCATAGTGAGAACGACGCGATTGAGCCTTCACGTCGTCGATTGTTAAAAGGGGTGGGGGCGCTGGGTGGCGCGCTTGCTCTGGCTGGCGGGTGTCCGGTAGCGCATGCGGCGAAGCCGCAAAGCGCGCCCGGCACGCTGTCACCTAATGCCCGCATGGAGACGCAGCCGTTTTATGGCGAGCATCAGTCGGGCATACTGACGCCACAGCAGGCGTCGATGATGCTGGTGGCCTTTGATTCGCTGGCCAGCGATAAAGCCGATCTGGCGCGCCTGTTCCGCCTGCTGACGACGCGCATCGCGTTTCTCACCGCCGGCGGACCGGCGCCCGATACGCCGAACCCGCGCCTGCCGCCGATGGACTCCGGCATTCTGGGGCCGTTTATCGCCCCGGATAACCTGACCATTACCGTTTCGCTGGGTGAGTCGCTGTTTGATGCACGCTACGGCCTGGCAAAACAGAAGCCGAAAGCGCTGCAAAAAATGACGCGCTTCCCGAACGACTCGCTGGACGCCGCCCTCTGCCACGGCGACCTGCTCCTGCAGATTTGCGCCAATACTCAGGACACGGTGATCCACGCCCTTCGCGATATCATCAAGCACACGCCGGATCTGCTGAGCGTGCGCTGGAAGCGGGAAGGGTTTATCTCTGACCATGCCGCCCGCAGCAAGGGGAAAGAGACGCCGGTGAACCTGCTGGGCTTTAAAGACGGTACCGCTAATCCTGATAGCAGCGATGCTGCACTGATGAAAGACGTGGTGTGGGTAACCGCAAATCAGGGCGAACCGGCATGGGCGGTGGGGGGAAGCTATCAGGCGGTGCGGATCATTCAGTTCCACGTCGAGTTCTGGGACCGTACGCCGCTCAAAGAGCAGCAGACGATCTTCGGTCGCGATAAGCAAAGCGGCGCGCCGCTCGGCATGAAGAACGAGCATGACGTACCCGACTACGCCAGCGACCCGAACGGCGATGTGATTGCGCTGGACAGCCATATTCGGCTGGCCAACCCGCGCACCAAAGAGACGCAGTCCAGCCTGATGATGCGCCGCGGATACAGCTACTCCCTCGGGGTGACCAACGCCGGCCAGCTCGATATGGGGCTGCTGTTCGTCTGCTATCAGCACGATCTGGAAAAAGGCTTCCTGACCGTGCAGAAGCGCTTAAACGGCGAAGCGCTGGAAGAGTACATTAAACCTATCGGCGGCGGCTATTTCTTCGCCCTGCCAGGCGTGCGCGACAGCAACGCGTATCTCGCTCAGGGTCTTATTGAAGCCTGATAATTGTCCCCGCAACCGTACGCGGGGACATTATTTTTTCATATGACTATCCTGCTGTTATATTTCTGTAATATTTCTATATGAGACTGATTTCAACTGTAGGGGCAGTCTTAAAAGTTGCATTCAGGTAAAATAAATGTTGCATTTATGATAACTCCTGATGTACTTAAGATAAGACAGCGGTAGTTCCCGGCAGTGATGCTGTATCACTATGGAGATCGCGAATGGTTGCGTCCTGTACTGGACAAGGTAAATATAACAACCGCAGCACCCGGCGCGGAGGCTCAGACTCCGGCAGCGATTTCCTCACCACTAAATTCTCCCCCCTTCCTCAAGAATCTGATTCGACCGACGTGCAGAACGGTGCGCGTAGCTGTTCCGTATCGTCATCCGATAAAGCAAGCAATGGCTTACAAGGAAGCCAACCCTCTGATGTTCGTGCGCATAATCGTGCCGAAGCTGGCGCGTGTGATGAATACCAACAACTCAAGGTGCTATCCATGGGAAGACAAAAAGCAGTGATCAAAGCTCGTCGCGAAGCAAAACGTGTGCTGAGACGGGATTCACGTAGCCATAAACAGCGTGAAGAAGAATCGGTCACCTCGCTTGTGCAGATGAGTGGCGTAGAAGCAATTGGCATGGCCCGAGACAGCCGTGATAATTCTCCAATTGTGGCGCGCAATGAGGCTCAGGCGCACTACCTGAATGCTATCGAGAGTAAACAGCTCATCTTTGCAACCGGTGAAGCCGGATGCGGGAAAACCTGGATTAGCGCGGCTAAAGCGGCGGAAGCGCTGATCCATAAGGACGTGGAGCGCATTATTGTTACCCGTCCGGTACTGCAGGCTGATGAAGATCTCGGTTTCTTGCCCGGCGATATTTCGGAGAAGTTTGCCCCGTACTTCAGGCCCGTCTATGACGTACTGGTGAAACGTCTGGGCGCATCCTTTATGCAGTACTGCCTGCGACCAGAGATTGGCAAGGTGGAAATCGCGCCGTTCGCCTATATGCGCGGACGTACATTTGAAAATGCGGTCGTCATTCTTGACGAGGCTCAGAACGTGACCGCTGCGCAAATGAAGATGTTTTTAACGCGCCTCGGGGAGAACGTGACGGTTATCGTTAACGGCGATATTACCCAGTGTGACCTGCCGTCCGGCGTGAAATCCGGACTGAGCGACGCCATGTCACGTTTTGAGGAAGATGAGATGATTGGGGTGGTACGCTTCACCAAAGATGACTGCGTGCGCTCGGCGCTCTGTCAGCGCACGCTGCAAGCGTATTATTGAGTTTGCTGTTGTGTTCAAGGCCCGGGAAACCGGGCTTTGTTTTTTGTGCTGGCATAATGTCGGGTGGCGCTGCGCTTACCCGACCTACAAAAACCCTGACCGTAGGCCGGGTAAGCGCAGCGCCACCAGGCATGAAGAACGCGGGAGTTCCAGGGGGCGAATCCCCTGGTGGCGATCCAAAAGAAAAAAGCCCGTACTTTCGTACGAGCTCTCATCTCAAATATGGCGGTGAGGGGGGGATTCGAACCCCCGATACGTTGCCGTATACACACTTTCCAGGCGTGCTCCTTCAGCCACTCGGACACCTCACCATATTGTTTTGCTGCCTGACCGCTTGGGGGGCAACGGGGCGCTACTATAGGGAGTTGCGCTAACACGGTCAAGCATATTTTCAGCTTTAGTGCCTGTTCGGTTAAGCAATAATCAGCTCCACGGTTTTTACGCCGTGGAGCAGGGGATTAACGCTGTGAATCGAGCACTTCGCTGTTTTTAACCACTTCCTGCGCTTTGCCGTAGCTCTCAATCAGCAGCTGGTAAGCCGGGAAGATGTGGGTGTATACCTCAGCCCACTCTGCGGCATCTTCACGGTTCCACGTCCGCTGGATCTCAGAGGCTACCGCCGCCGTGTCCATCGGCACTACGCCGGCCTGCACCACGCGCGCCAGGGTGATCTCCTGAGCCATTTTGCTGTAGGTACCGGAGGCATCAATCACCGCAAAGACTTTATACCCGTCTGCCACCGCGCTGATCGACGGGAAGGCCATGCAGACGCTGGTGATCGTGCCTGCAATAATCAACGTCTTGCGTCCGGTCGCTTTTACCGCCGCCACAAACTCCGGGTTATCCCAGGCGTTGATCTCGCCTTTACGGGCAACATATTGCGCATGCGGCGCGTTGGCGTGGATCTCCGGAATAAGCGGTCCGTTCGGCCCTTGCGGAACGGACGCGGTGGTGATCACCGGGATCTTCGCTAGTGTTGCGATTTTTGCCAGCGCTGCCGCACGGGCGCGCAGTTCCGGCATTGGCATATCGCCAACGGTCTGGAACAGGCCGCTCTGGTGATCGATAAGAAGCATCACCGCATCGTTCACATCAATAACCGGACGTGCGCCATTAAAGTTCGCAGGTGTAGACATTTTCTTCTCCTTTATTACGATCGGATTTGGCCGAAGCGGCCGGAGTTGAAATCACGAATGGCTTCGTTAATTTCGGTTTTACTGTTCATCACAAACGGGCCGTAGCCCACGATAGGTTCATTCAGCGGCTCGCCGGCCATCAGCAGCACTTTTGCATCGCTGCTGGCTTCCAGGTGCAGTTTGTGGCCTTCCTGACTCAGGACGACCAGCTGGGCTTCACCCGCCTGAGCCGTACCGTTCACCGAGACGCTGCCTTCAAGCACAACCAGCGCTGTGCTCCAGCCTTCGGGCTGATTGAGCGTGACGTGACTGCCCTGATTCAGGGTGATATCCCAGACGTTCAGCGGCGAGAAGGTGTGCGCCGGGCCGGTAGCCGTGTCGTAGCGGCCGGCAATCACCCGCAGGGTGCCGCTGTTGTCCGGTAGCGTTACCACCGGGATCGCGTCCTTCGTGATGCTCTGGTAGCCCGGCGTCGCCATCTTGTCTTTCGCCGGCAGGTTGACCCAAAGCTGCATCATTTTCAGTTCCCCGCCCTTCTGCGAGAACGCGCTGGAGTGGAACTCCTCGTGCAAAATGCCTGCGCCTGCGGTCATCCACTGCACGTCGCCGGGGCCGATTACGCCGCCTTCGCCCGTAGAGTCGCGGTGCTCCACTTCACCGGAATAGACAATGGTGACCGTTTCAAAACCGCGGTGAGGGTGCTGGCCTACGCCGCGTTTCGCACCATCTGCCGGAAAGGTGTATGGGCCCGCGTAGTCCAGCAGCAGGAACGGGCTGAGCGGCTCGCCGTGCGTCTGATAAGAGAACATTGAACGTACCGGGAAACCATCGCCAACCCAGTGCTGACGAGGAGCGGTATAAACGCCTGTTACGTTTTTCATGATTAACTCCTGATGTTCTGTTGATGTAATTAGCTTATATTCAGCATTAATATCCCGGTAGATAGTGAAAATGGCATTCACTGTTCTGAAAATGGAACGATGAGGATTTATGCAGGATCTCAATGACTTTGTCTGGTTTGTGAAGGTGGTCGAGTACGGTGGCTTTGCGGCGGCGGGAAGGGCGCTTGACCTGTCCAAGTCCAGGCTAAGCCGCCGGATAGCGCAGCTTGAAGAGCGCCTTGGCGTGCGGCTTATCCAGAGAACAACCCGACAGTTCACGGTGACCGAGGTCGGGCAGACCTTCTATCAGCACTGTAAAGCGATGCTGGTGGAAGCGGAGGCCGCGGAGGAAGCCGTGGCGGCGCTGCAGGCTGAACCGCGGGGCATCGTCAGGATCACATGCCCAATAACGCTGCTGCATGTCCACGTTGGCCCGATGCTGGCGCGTTTTATGGCGCGCTACCCCGGGATCAATCTTCAGCTCGAGGCGACTAACCGGCGGGTTGACCTGGTGGGTGAGGGGGTGGATATCGCGATCCGCGTGCGCCCGCGGCCGTTTGATGATAGCGACCTGGTGTTACGGGTGCTGGCTGACAGGGGCCATTGTCTGGTCGCCGGTCCGGCGTTGATTCAACGCATGGGAGAACCGGTTGCCCCGTCTGAACTCAGCGCCTGGCCCGGACTAAGCATGAATGAGGGTAAACATATCCATAAATGGGAACTGTCCGGCCCCGGCGGCGCCAGAGCGGAGATCCATTATTATCCCCGGCTGATCACCACCGATATGCTCGCGCTTCGGGAAGCTGCGATGGCAGGCATCGGCGTGGTGCAGCTGCCGATTTTGATGGTGAAGGATCAGCTGGCATCGGGGGAGCTGGTTCGGCTGCTTGAGGCGTGGGAACCGAGGCGGGAAGTGATTCACGCCGTTTATCCCTCCAGACGCGGTTTACTGCCGTCCGTCAGAACGCTGGTGGATTTTCTGACGGAAGAGTATGCGAAGATGGTGGAGGAGTAGCACTTCCCTCTCCCCTGGGGAGAGGGGCAGGGTGAGGGGCTCAGGCCGCACCGAGCTGCATATAGCGCCGGGGGATTGACTCGCTTCGCTCGCCCTGCGGGCAGCCTGTTCGCTACGCTCTCAGTCTGTCCAACTGGCTGTCGCCAGTTGTCGAACCCCGGTCGGGGATTCTCATCCCCCCTGCATGTGTAAAACATGCAAAAAAAAAGCCCGCATTTTCATGCGAGCTCTTCTTTAAATATGGCGGTGAGGGGGGGATTGACTCGCTTCGCTCGCCCTGCGGGCAGCCTGTTCGCTACGCTCTCAGTCTGTCCAACTGGCTGTCGCCAGTTGTCGAACCCCGGTCGGGGATTCTCATCCCCCCTGCATGTGTACAACATGCAAAAAAAAAGCCCGCATTTTCATGCGAGCTCTTCTTTAAATATGGCGGTGAGGGGGGGATTCGAACCCCCGATACGTTGCCGTATACACACTTTCCAGGCGTGCTCCTTCAGCCACTCGGACACCTCACCATATTGTCATCCCGTTGTTACCGGGACGGGCGCTAATGTAAGGAAAAGCCGAACTGCCGTCAACTCACTTTTTCAGTAATTTAGCGCGTTTAGACAAACTTCAGGCAACCTGATTCTTAAATGTGCTGAAAGCGCCTTTTTTATCAGCAACACAGACGCGCAATAAATTTGTTATGCTGACAATCCAGTTAAAAAGCAAAATAAATCAGCGCAATAAAAGGCAGGAATGACTATGGATATACTCTTTTATCACCCCACGTTCGATACGGCTTACTGGATCAAGGCGCTTACGGCGGCGTTACCCGGCGCACGCGTTCGCGAGTGGAAGCGCGGTGATAACGAACATGCTGACTACGCGCTGGTCTGGCATCCGCCGGTAGAAATGCTGCAGGGCCGTAAGCTGAAGGCCGTTTTTGCCCTGGGAGCCGGCGTGGATTCGATACTCAGTAAACTGAAAGCGCATCCAGAAATGCTGCCTGACAATATTCCGCTGTTCCGCCTCGAAGATACGGGGATGGGCCAGCAGATGCAGGAGTATGCCGTGAGCCAGGTGCTGCACTGGTTCCGCCGCTTCGACGATTATCAGGCCTTTAAACAGCAGGCCCACTGGGAGCCGCTGCCGGATTACCAGCGCGATGAGTTTACCATCGGCATTCTCGGCGCCGGCGTGCTGGGCTCAAAAGTGGCTGAAGCCCTCGCCCCGTGGGGTTTCCCGCTGCGCTGCTGGAGCCGCAGCCGCAAAGATTATCCGGGCGTGGAGAGCTTTGCCGGAACGGATGAACTCCCGGCCTTTCTGAACGGCACGCGCGTGCTCATCAACCTGCTGCCAAACACGGCGGAAACGGTGGGGATCATCAATGAAGCCCTGCTCGGCCAGTTAGCCGATGAGAGCTACCTGATGAACCTGGCGCGCGGGGTGCATCTGGTCGAGGCCGATCTGCTGAAGGCGCTGGACAGCGGAAAGCTAAAAGGTGCCATGCTGGATGTCTACAGCCGCGAGCCGCTGCCGGCGGAAAGCCCGTTGTGGGCGCACCCGCGCGTGGCGATGACCCCGCACGTGGCCGCCGTGACGCGTCCGGCTGAAGCGGTGGCGTATATATCGCATACCATCAGTGAAATGGAAAAGGGCAACCCGGTGACCGGGCAGGTCGACAGACAACGAGGTTACTAACGGAAACCCGGCGTTCGCCGGGTTTTTGCTAATATTCGCCGCTGATAACTGCTATCCTTTGAAAAAACCGCAGAGGAGAGAGAGATGTATCCCGTTGACCTGCATATGCACACCGTCGCCAGTACCCACGCGTATAGCAACCTCCATGATTATATCGCCCAGGCGAAGCTCAAAGGCATCACGCTTTTTGCGATCACCGATCATGGCCCGGACATGGCGGATGCGCCGCACTACTGGCATTTTGTGAATATGCGGATCTGGCCACGTCTGGTGGACGGCATTGGGATACTGCGCGGCATTGAGGCGAACATCAAAAATACCGACGGTGAGATCGACTGCACCGGCCCGATGCTGACCTCCCTTGACCTGATTCTTGCCGGTTTTCACGAGCCGGTCTTTGCGCCCCAGGATAAAGAGACCAACACTGCGGCGATGATTGCCACTATTGCCAGCGGCAATGTGCATATTATTAGCCACCCGGGTAACCCGAAGTACCCGATTGATATTCAGGCTGTGGCGCAGGCGGCTGCGCAGCATCGCGTGGCGCTGGAGATTAACAACTCCTCCTTTGTTCACTCGCGTAAGGGCAGTGAAGCTAACTGCCGCGAAGTGGCGGCCGCCGTTCGCGATGCGGGCGGCATGGTGGCGCTGGGCTCAGATTCCCATACCGCGTTTACGCTGGGTGATTTCAGCGAGTGCCTGAAAGTACTGAATGACGTTAACTTCCCGGAAGCGCAAATCCTGAACGTGACCCCGCGCCGCATGCTCGATTTCCTCGAGTCGCGCGGAATGGAGCCGATTGCCGAATTTGCCGATCTTTAATTGTGTAATGGAATAAAAAAATGAATGAGTTCTCCATCCTTTGTCGCGTGCTGGGTACGCTCTATTATCGCCAGCCGCAAGACCCGCTGCTGGTGCCGCTCTTTACGTTAATTCGTGAAGGTAAGCTGGCGCAGAACTGGCCGCTGGAACAGGATGATTTACTGGAACGTCTGCAAAAAAGCTGCGATATGCAGCAGATTGCGACGGATTACAATGCGCTGTTCGTCGGTGATGAGTGCCGCGTGTCGCCATACCGTTCTGCCTGGCAGGAAGGTGCAACGGAAGCGGAAGTCCGCGCTTTCCTCTCCACCCGCGGTATGCCGCTAACCGATACGCCTGCGGACCATATCGGTACGCTGCTGCTGGCCGCATCCTGGATCGAAGACAACGCCGGAGATGATGAGAACGAAGCCATCGAAACCCTGTTCGAAACGTATCTGCTGCCGTGGGTCGGGACGTTCCTGGGTAAGGTCGAAGCGCATGCCACCTCGCCATTCTGGAGAACGCTGGCTCCGCTGACCCGCGACGCGATCGCGGCGATGTGGGATGAGCTGGAAGAAGAGAATGAGGAGTGATTTAGATCACATAAATTCTGCAACGTCTCATTTTGATTTGCACGTAATGTGCGGATGATCTCATTTCCATGGTGCGCTTCTGCTAAGATGCGCACCATGAACATATTACTTTGTATCGCATTAACGACGGGCATTCTCTCCGGGCTGTGGGGCTGGGTGGCCGTGTCTCTCGGATTGCTCAGCTGGGCCGGGTTCCTCGGCTGCACGGCCTACTTCGCCTGCCCGCAGGGCGGCGTCAAAGGGCTGTTTATTTCAGGCTGCACGCTGATGAGCGGTGTTATCTGGGCGCTGGTGATCATGAAAGGCAGCGCGCTGGCGCCGCATCTGGAGATGCTGGGGTATATCATGACGGGCGTCGTCGCCTTCCTGATGTGCATTCAGGCTAAGCATCTGCTGCTTTCGTTTGTGCCGGGCACCTTTATGGGAGCGTGCGCGACCTTTGCAGGGCAGGGTGACTGGAAGCTGGTTGTCCCTTCACTGGCGCTGGGGTTGCTGTTTGGCTATGCCATGAAAAACAGCGGTCTTTGGCTGGCATCCCGGCGGGACAAAGCGCAAAACATCACTGCGGTGAGTGAATAAAAAAAGGCGAGATAGGTATCTCGCCTTTTTTATACGCTTCCTGTCAGGATTCCGGAGGTACTGACATATCGCGGTATTTCACCAGTATCGGGTTCTGCACGTCTGCTTTGTTTTGCAGATCCCACAGCCCGCGATCGATACCGTCGTTGATTAAGAAGATCACGCCGGTTTCAATGGCTGACATCAGGCACATCATAACCGGTTCGTTAGAGGTGTAGCCGATTTCACCCTCCAGCAAACGCTGGTAATCGATGAAGCGGAACACCCCGGCCTGCACTTCATAAGACAGTATGGTTTTGCTGGTATTCACCGAAGAGAGCACTTCGCCCGTGCTGACGTTGACTACACGCAGGTTTACGGCGATTTGGTCGAGCTGATACTGGGTATCTGCGCCGATACCGAAGTAACGTGCACCCGCACCGCCCGATTTAACGTTACTTTCGTAACCAATAATCGATCCTTCAATCATCACGTTTGCCGCCGCCAGCGATTGCAGAGGCGTCCGGTTATTGTCCGCGACGGTGCCATTTTCCTGTGCGGCACGAATAATTTTCCGTTCATTCAGCAGGTTCTGTAACCCCTGGCGTTCCAGAGGAATAAACCAGTGCGAATCCTTGAGCGCGGTAACCAGCATGGCGGTGGCGCTTTGCGGCACTGCCGTGGAGAAGTTACTTGCCGGATAAGGCTTGAACTGTCCGGTTTCATCCTGAATGTTGTACACGGAGACAAATATTTTCCCCGTAGGGGAAGGTAAATGCGTTAAATCACGATAACTCTGGGCCCGAGGCATTAATGTTGGTTTTGCAGCTTCTTTAGGTGGAGCAGTTAAACAACCGCTCAATAAGCACACTGCAACAAATATCAGGAAGCGCTGCATGATCGTTGTCCTTATTTTGTGGTTGTTTAGAAGTCAGTTGAGTTAGTTTGCAGGCCGGAAACCTGAATGGTGGAGGTTTTTCCGGTTTTACGATCGGTAACGTTCAGCTGGAGCTGTCCATCCCTGTTAGCGATGTCGACAATAAAGTCATTCGTCACCATTCGGCCGGGTTTGCCGGTATTAATGTTGGTCAGCAAACCACCCAAAATCTGCGACTGGATAGCCTGAGTGAAGTTATCCAGCGCGGAGGGTGTATCCACGCCAAGATCCTTAAAGCTGGGATCTTTATAGGAGTTTTGCGCCTGAGCTTCATTCAGCAGGAACGCGCCGTTGTTAGGGTTACCGCCAAAGTTGGGGTTACGGAACTGAAACGTCATATTCCCGGCCCAGCTTATAGGGGTTATCAGCATTATCGAAACAACTGCATATGCAATACGCATGACAGCCTCCGGATATCGGTTCGCTAGAACTCGTCTTTTGCTAAATCGCGGGTGCTTAATAGGGCTTTATCTATTTGCAGGCGATTAATAGCGTCTTCTGATTGTGCCAGCGCTAAGGCTACGTTTTTATCGAAGTCTATTTTCGTGGGGAATAAAAATGTTTGATATATAACGAACTGGTTAGCCGTTATTGTTATCCAACTTCCCCATCGTGCACTGGGCCGCTCGTTGATTGTTATATTTCCGGTATAGGTACTGTCCCATTTATCACTGAAAGCACGGTAAAAATTGTGCCCGACCGATGAGACAGTATGGTCTGTTAACAATCCAGGAACTTCGACCTCGACGGCCTGCAGGTTCCCGGCAGCGAGCAGAAAGCCCGCTGCGGCAATCCAACTCAAGGTGCGCTTCATATGATTAACGCCTGAGGTTATCGTTTGCCCATGAAACCGCCTGAGTTCGGTTTTTAACAGCTATCTTCTTGAAAAGATTATAAAGGTGAGTCTTTACCGTATTTTCGCTGATAAATAACGAACGGGCGATTTCAATATTTGAAGCACCAATGCGCAATTTGTTCAGGATCTCTTTCTCGCGGTGCGTGAGCAGCGCTGACTCTGAACTGTTGTAGCGATAGTTTCCGGAGTGCGTGATGAGATAGCTGGCAAGCTTTTGCGAAAAATAACACTCTCCGCGCAATATACCTTGCAGGCCATCTACCACCCGATTTTCTTCTTCAGTGACGTAGAAAACGCCATTGATATGCGGCCAGCTTTCAATATCTTTGAACGGGTACTCGTCAGGCGTGTTCAATAATAGCACGCGGATATTATTGTTTTTCCTGCTTAAAGTATCCTGCCAGTAATGGATAAGCTTTTTATCAGCTTCCATCATATCGAAAAGAATGATGCTGCCAGGTGCAATATCATCGAAAGAACGTTGAATATTATGCAATTTCCCGTTCAGTGATAAATTTTGCTTTAAATGTTGTAATAAAGCGGTCGCTTGCAAAGAAGGTTTTGTGATCAACAGTAATGTATGACCATGTAAACTATGGACTTCATTATACATGATGAAACCCCACTTTTTTTGGCACCTGGCAGCCGTCCTCCTGTTTAAAAGAGGACCCCAGAAATACTGACAGATGATGCACTGCTGTGTGTAGAAACAAACCATAACCTCCGCAGGGAGGTAAATATAAAACCAATTTCGTACATCTAATTTCAATCTAGCTTTTACGAAGTTTAAAGCAAGTGTTAAACATGTAACTAAATGTAATAATCAATATTAACTTGTAAAATGACGTCGTGTTGAATGGCGGGATTTGATAAAAAAGTTGTACACATAAATATAGATGCACAGATTTTAAAAATCATACAAATATTTTTATTTGATTGATTATTAACATTATTTGATATTTTTTAATCACATTAATCAAGTATGAGTTACTGATTATTTCTAAGTCCTCTAATGAGCGAGGCTTGAGCTTAAGAAAACAGGTCTCGTGTCACGTGATGAGAAAAAATGTTCTGCTGCCGTTACGTTTAAACAACGCGGGAAGAAGCGTGGACAGCCTTTCCCCTGTTGTACAACCCGCTTTAAGGAAATGCGTTATAAAAAAATAAGCTGGCCTGATTAAAGTGATTTTTTCTGAAAATTACGACTTTGTGGTGACCTGATAAATAAAAATAAGCCGCGCGGGTGAGATATTTAAAATGTTTCAGCGGACATACTCTTCACCGTAACGACGCGTTAACAAAATACAAGTCGTTCTAACATGAAGCCATAGCTATACGGTGATGGAAATTTAAAATAGCCAGGTCCAGGGTGACAACATGAAAAACACATCGTTATTTATGATGTTTACATTACTGGGGGTGCCTGGGTTTGTAGCCGCAGCGAATACAGATTTGGCTAACGCTGAATATAACTTTGCGGTTAATGAATTAAGCCGTTTGTCATTAAATCAGGCAGCCATTATTGGTCAGCAGGGCGTATTAAATGATGCGCAGGTTCGCCAGGGCGGTTCAAAATTACTGTCCATCGTTTCCCAGGATGGGTCAGGTAACAGGGCGCAAGTTGATCAATCAGGGACTTATAATTTTGCGTATATCGCTCAGAGCGGCTTCGCGAATGATGCTGATATTACGCAAGACGGATTTGGAAATAGTGCGAAAATTATCCAGAAAGGGTCGGGTAATAGAGCAAGCATCACGCAGTACGGTACACAGAAAACCGCAGTTGTAGTGCAAAAACAGTCGCAAATGGCCATTCGCGTTATTCAACGTTAGTTATTCGCGGCGACTTAAATCAATCCGATGGGGGTTTTACCATGAAATTTATCAAAGTGGCAGCTCTTGCAGCAATCGTAGTTTCTGGTAGTGCTATGGCCGGTCTTATTGATCAAGGTGGCTGGGGCCATGGACACGGTCATGGTCATGGCGGCTATGGCCCAAATTCAACCCTGAATATTTACCAGAGCGGTGGCGGTAACTCAGCTGTCGCCTTGCAGACTAATGCCAGAAATTCAACTCTGTCTATTAGCCAGAGTGGTGGCGGTAATGGCGCGGATGTTGGACAAGGTTCCGATGACAGCACCATTTCTCTGACCCAGAATGGTTTTGCCAACAGCGCAACACTTGATCAGTGGAACAGTCACGACTCCACGATGAATGTGAGCCAGTACGGTGGATTTAACGGTGCACTTGTTGACCAAACTGCCTCTAATTCTACTGTCAACGTTACCCAGATTGGTTTAGGTAACCACGCATCAGCTTATCAGTATTAATACTGAAATCTGTGCTACAAAAAAACAGGGCGTGCGCCCTGTTTTTTTTCGGGAGTTCATCATGAATACCTTAATTCTCCTTGCGGCACTTTCCAGTCAGATAACCTTTAAAACGTCCCAGCAGGAAAATATGACCACCATTATTCCACAGGTCATGCTGACGGAACCGTGTGATTGTCAGGTCCAGATTGTCTCAGTGCGGGAAGGGCAGGGGGGACAAAGTTCTTCCCGACAGCAAAACACACTTTTTATCCCCGCTAATCAGACGATTGATTTGATGCGGTTGAGTTTAAATATTCATGCAGGCGACACGGTAAAAATCGTTGTCACCGTTTCTGATGGTAAATCGCTTCATCTATCACAGCAGTGGTCGCCAGCGGAGCGCTCGCTATAATTATTCGCTAAATCAATTAGTTGAGAATGTGGCGGGGCTGTACCGTTGAGCTATGCTGATATCAGGGAGCAAGTCATTATGTTCCTTAACGTGAGACTTCGTTTGTCATAAATGAAGCGCGTTTACCCCTCAAGGACGATTTTCATTGAGGAGTACCTGTAATGAAGAACTCTTTCGCTCAGCTCTTGACGGGTCTGGGCCTGATCGTTTCTGCTTTTAGTTTCCCTGCATATTCAGCCACCTTTGCTGAGGGCGGTGTGATTCATTTTCGCGGTGCTATTGTCGCAGACCCCTGTGAAGTCACACCGCAACAGCGACAGTTTGCCATGTCATGCCCTGAAAATAACCGTATGCAAACGCGTATGGTCAGTTATGAAGAGGCGCTCAACGGCAAGGCGTCTGATTCAAACCTGGCGACGCTGAGCATGAAATACCTTAATCCTGAAAAAACGCTCGCAGTTGTCGAAATCCAGTATCGCTAATGCTCACTCTTCCGTCCCTGGGCGGAAGAGGATTTTTTCTGATAGTTTTTTCTCCCTGACGCCACTGCGATACACTTACAAAAAAGGCGGGTTGCAGAGGGGCTTTATGAAACCGCAAATAGAAGTTATCCATGGTGATATTACGACAATGCACGTCGACGTCATCGTCAATGCGGCCAATCCATCCCTGATGGGAGGGGGCGGAGTGGACGGGGCTATTCACCGGGCGGCTGGCCCACAGCTGCTGGAAGCCTGTAAAACCGTACGGCAACAACAGGGCGAATGTCCTCCCGGTCATGCGGTGATTACGCTCGCGGGTGACCTGCCTGCCAGAGCGGTCATTCACGCCGTAGGCCCCGTATGGCACGGCGGCGATCGGCACGAAGCGAGTATTCTGGAAGAGGCTTACCGAAACTGTCTGCGGCTTGCCGCCGACAACGGTTACAAAACCATGGCGTTTCCGGCTATCAGCACCGGCGTGTATGGCTACCCTAAAGCGGCCGCTGCAACGATTGCCGTCGAAACTGTTTACCGCTATCTGTCGTTAAAACCGATGCCGGAGAAAGTTATCTTTGTCTGTTTTGATGAAGAAACCACGCACCTTTATCAACGGCTGCTGACCCAGCGCGGGCAGGAACTGGACACCTGAAGCAAACGCGGCGCACTTTGTGCGCCGCGTTGTTTATGATGCTTTCGCCTGTGGTTTTCCTGAAAAGAGGAAACGCAGGAGCGGGATCCGCAGATGGATTTCGTAGAGCAGGATTGCAATCCCCACCACAAACACCAGGCCGGTAAAGAAGCCCAGCGTGTTGGAGGCGATATGTGGGGTGATGTAAGCCCCAAAGAACAGCGTCAACGGGTGATGCACCAGATAGATAAACAGCGATGCGTTAACGAAGTAGGTCACGCGGCTGGACTTGAAGTTCAGCAAACGGTGGCCCAGCGCGAATACCACATTCACCATCCACAAGCCCAGCAGCATGGTGATCACGCTTTCCGTTTCATACATCCAGGCGTCGCCGCTGCCGTAGCGCTGGTTCAGCAGATAGGCCGCGAACGCGAGAGTAGCCCCCAGCGCGCACCACGGTGACGGGGTGGTAAACAGCGATTTAAGTTTCGGATGTATAAAGGCCAGCGCGCCGATTAAAAAGAACGGAATGTAGAACAGCGATTGCATGACCACGAAATTAAACAACCCATCGCTCAAAATCGGCGGATAGACGATAAACAGGGTTCGTCTCACGGCGGCATAGGCGATCCCGAGCAGCAAAAAGAGCACCGTCAGTTTGCCCATCGTGATGTTGGCGAAGTAGGTGTCGGCTTTATGACTCAAATGATGGCGCAGGCGGCTGAAAATAAACATGCTGACCGTTGTGAGCACCACCAGGACCAGCAGGAACCACAGGTGAGACACCAGCTCCCAGACCAGCGTATTGTACTTTTCGTACAGGGACAGATTTGGCCAGTTCTCCGCCTTGCCCTTGACGTATTGCAACATAATGAACTGCGGCAGCGTCAGCAGCGGAATGGCGGTCAGCATGGGGATCCCCACTCGCTCCACGCGCACCTTCCACCAGCGTTTGAGCGGGTAGCGCAGAAACAGCATGTAAGAGAAATAGCCGGATATGACAAAAAACACCTGCATACGGAAGGCGTGAATAAAGTCATTAAACAGCGTCAGCCACCAGGAGGGCATCTGACTATTAACATGCCAGGTGTGGCTGGAGTAAATCAGTGAGATGTGAAACGGGATCCCCAATAGCATCAGCCATGCCCGGATCGAGTCGAGGAAATATTCACGTTCTGTTGGTGATGTGCTCATATAACTTTGTGCATTCTCAGACTTTTCGTCTTATCCCTAAGACTCATAATGGTTACATTCGAAGGCAACCCTACACCAAGACCGACACCCTGTCTCCAGGATAAGCACGCAAAGTGAATAGCGGGTTCTTTCATTTGCTTATTCCATGAGCCAGCAGCTGAACAAAGCAGTGATAATGTTGTCGGATTGCCTGAGTTTCCATTAAAATGGATCGGATCGATATAAGCACACAAAGGGGGAAGTGCTTACTTATTATGAAACATAAACCACAGATGATGAAAATGCGTTGGTTAGGTGCTGCAGTAGTGTTATCACTGTATACCTCATCGGCACTGGCCTTTAACATCGACGATGTCGCAAAACAGGCAAAATCGATGGCAGGCAAGAGCTACGAAGCGCCGAAAAGTAACTTGCCCTCCGTTTTCCGCGACATGAAGTATGCGGACTATCAGCAGATCCAGTTCAATCACGACAAAGCGTACTGGAGCAATATTAAGACCCCGTTCAAGCTTGAATTTTATCATCAGGGTATGTACTTCGACACGCCTGTTGCCATCAATGAAGTGACGGCGACAGCGGTACGTAAGATCAAATACAGCCCGGATTACTTCAATTTCGGCAATGTGCAACACGACAAAGATACGGTGAAAGACCTGGGCTTCGCAGGCTTCAAGGTGCTTTACCCGATCAACAGCAAAGATAAAAACGACGAAATCGTCAGCATGCTTGGCGCCAGCTATTTCCGCGTGATTGGCGCGGGACAGGTGTACGGGCTTTCTGCGCGCGGACTGGCCATTGATACCGCGCTGCCATCAGGTGAAGAGTTCCCACGTTTTCGCGAGTTCTGGATTGAACGTCCAAAACCAACGGACAAACGTCTGACCATTTATGCGCTGCTGGATTCCCCGCGTGCAACCGGCGCCTATCGCTTTGTGATTATGCCGGGTCGCGACACGGTAGTTGACGTGCAGTCCAAGGTTTACCTGCGTGATAAAGTGGGCAAACTGGGCGTTGCGCCGCTGACCAGTATGTTCCTGTTTGGGCCGAACCAGCCGTCGCCGGCAACCAACTTCCGCCCGGAACTGCACGACTCCAACGGTCTGTCTATTCATGCCGGTAACGGCGAGTGGATCTGGCGTCCGCTGAATAACCCTAAACATCTGGCCGTTAGCAGCTACGCGATGGAAAACCCACAAGGTTTCGGCCTGCTGCAGCGTGGTCGTCAGTTCTCCCGCTTTGAAGATTTGGACGACCGCTATGACCAGCGTCCAAGCGCCTGGGTCACGCCAAACGGTGACTGGGGTAAAGGTAAGGTTGAGCTGGTTGAAATTCCAACCAACGACGAAACCAACGATAACATCGTCGCTTACTGGACGCCGGATCAGCTGCCGGAAGCCGGTAAAGAGATGAACTTCAAGTACACCATTACCTTCAGCCGCGACGAAGATAAGCTGCATGCGCCGGATAACGCGTATGTGATGCAGACTCGCCGCTCAACGGGTGATGTGAAGCAGTCTAATCTTATCCGTCAGCCTGACGGTACCGTGGCGTTCGTCGTGGACTTCGCAGGCCAGGATATGAAGAAACTGTCGCCGGATACTGCGGTTACCGCTCAGGCCAGCATCGGTGATAACGGTGAAATCGTTGAGAACGCCGTGCGTTACAACCCGGTAACCAAAGGCTGGCGCCTGACCCTGCGCGTGAAAGTGAAAGATCCGAAACAGACCACTGAAATGCGTGCTGCGCTGGTCAGTAACGATCAGCCGCTGAGTGAAACCTGGAGCTACCAGCTACCTGCCAATGAATAATACATCTGAATATATTGATGCCATGCCGCTGACGGATATTGAGAAAGCGGCGCTGCCTAAGAGCGACATCCGCGCGGTTCACACCGCGCTGGATGGTGAACATCGTCAGTTTTCCCGTGATGATGATACGCCGCTCGGGTCAGTAAAGGCGCGTCTGGAGCAGGCATGGCCGGACTCGCTGGCAGAAGGGCAGTTGATTAAAGACGACGAAGGACGCGATCAGCTTCAGGCGATGCCGAAGGCTACGCGCTCCTCGATGTTCCCCGATCCATGGCGCACCAACCCGGTTGGTCGCTTCTGGGATCGCCTGCGCGGGCGCGATGTGACGCCGCGCTATCTGTCACGTCTGACGAAAGAAGAGCAGGCGTCCGAACAGAAATGGCGTACCGTGGGGACCATCCGTCGCTACATCCTGCTGCTTCTGACGCTGGCGCAGACGGTCGTCGCGACCTGGTACATGAAAACCATCCTGCCTTACCAGGGCTGGGCGTTTATCAACCCAACGGACATGATGGGCCAGGATCTCTGGGTCTCCTTCATGCAGCTCCTGCCGTATATTCTGCAGAGCGGCATCCTCCTGCTGTTCGCTGTCCTCTTCTGCTGGGTATCGGCCGGTTTCTGGACCGCGCTGATGGGCTTCCTGCAGCTGCTGATGGGGCGTGACAAATACAGCATTTCAGCGTCAACGGTCGGGGATGAAGCCCTCAATCCTGAGCACCGTACCGCGCTGATTATGCCTATCTGTAACGAAGACGTTGACCGCGTGTTTGCGGGCCTGCGCGCGACCTGGGAGTCCGTCAAGGCCACCGGCAACGCGGAGCATTTCGACGTTTACATCCTGAGCGACAGCTACAACCCGGATATCTGCGTGGCAGAACAAAAAGCGTGGATGGAGCTGATTGCAGAAGTGCAGGGCGAAGGGCAGATCTTCTACCGTCGCCGCCGCCGTCGTGTGAAGCGTAAAAGCGGTAACATCGATGACTTCTGCCGTCGCTGGGGTAACCAGTACAGCTATATGGTCGTGCTGGATGCTGACTCCGTCATGAGCGGTGACTGCCTGAGCGGTCTGGTGCGTCTGATGGAAGCCAACCCGAATGCGGGCATCATTCAGTCTTCGCCAAAAGCGTCCGGTATGGACACGCTGTATGCGCGCTGCCAGCAGTTCGCCACCCGTGTCTACGGGCCGCTGTTTACGGCGGGTCTGCACTTCTGGCAGTTGGGTGAATCGCACTACTGGGGTCACAACGCCATTATCCGCGTGAAGCCGTTCATTGAGCACTGTGCGCTGGCGCCGCTGCCGGGTGAGGGTTCGTTTGCCGGCTCTATTCTGTCGCACGACTTCGTGGAAGCGGCGCTGATGCGTCGTGCCGGATGGGGCGTCTGGATTGCTTACGACCTGCCGGGATCGTACGAAGAGCTGCCGCCGAACCTGCTGGACGAGCTCAAGCGTGACCGCCGCTGGTGCCATGGTAACCTGATGAACTTCCGCCTGTTCCTGGTAAAAGGGATGCACCCGGTTCACCGTGCGGTGTTCCTGACGGGCGTGATGTCTTATCTCTCCGCACCGCTATGGTTTATGTTCCTCGCGCTCTCGACCGCGCTGCAGGTCGTCCATGCCCTGACGGAGCCGCAATACTTCCTGCAGCCGCGCCAGCTGTTCCCGGTGTGGCCGCAGTGGCGTCCCGAGCTGGCGATTGCGCTGTTTGCTTCCACCATGGTGCTGCTGTTCCTGCCTAAGCTGCTCAGCATCATCCTGATCTGGTGCAAAGGCTCGAAAGAGTACGGCGGTTTCTTCCGCGTGACCCTTTCACTGCTGCTGGAAGTGCTGTTCTCCGTGCTGCTGGCACCGGTGCGTATGCTGTTCCACACCGTGTTTGTGGTCAGTGCGTTCCTGGGCTGGGAAGTGGTCTGGAACTCACCGCAGCGTGATGACGATTCCACGCCATGGAGCGAAGCCTTCATGCGCCACGGTTCTCAGCTGCTGCTGGGTCTGGTGTGGGCGGCCGGGATGGCCTGGCTGGATCTGCGCTTCCTGTTCTGGCTGGCACCGATTGTCTTCTCGCTGATCCTGTCGCCGTTTGTGTCCGTCATTTCCAGCCGTTCAACGGTAGGGCTGCGCACGAAACGCTGGAAGCTGTTCCTGATCCCGGAAGAGTACTCCCCGCCGCAGGTGCTGGTGGATACCGACACCTATCTTGAGCAGAACCGCAATCGCTCGCTGGATGACGGCTTTATGCACGCCGTGTTTAACCCGTCATTCAACGCACTGGCAACGGCAATGGCGACGGCACGTCACCGTGCCAGCCACGTGCTGGAGATTGCCCGCGATCGTCACGTTGAGCAAGCGCTGAACGAGACCCCGGAAAAACTCAACCGCGACCGTCGTCTGGTGCTGTTGAGCGACCCGGTCACGATGGCGCGACTTCACTATCGGGTGTGGTCCGCTCCGGAGAGATACTCTTCGTGGGTAAACTACTATAAAGAACTGAAGCTGAATCCGCTGGCGTTGAAGGCGAAGTAAGTTGTTAAGCAGGGCGGGTAAGCGAAGCGCTACCCGCCAGATAAAATACCGGCTTAATCGCCGGTATTTTTTTAGAGGTTACTCATGAGAATAATCATCGTCGTCATGATGGCATGCCTGCTCAGCGGCTGTGGCAGTATCATCAGTCGCACCATTCCAGGGCAAGGCCACGGAAATCAGTACTACCCGGGCGTGAAGTGGGACGTCCGCGACTCCGCATGGCGCTACCTGACCGTGCTCGATCTGCCGTTCTCGCTGATTTTCGACACGCTGCTGCTGCCCGTCGATGCCAGCCACGGCCCGTACGAATAACGTAAATTAACGCTCGTCCCATTCGTCGGCTGCGGTTTGACCTTCTTCCGTATCCAGCGGCGGCTCGAGCTGAAATTCGCCCTCATCCCACTCGTGCAGGGTATTTTCTTCCAGCCACTCCTGCCGTAGCTCGATTTCATCATAATCGCCATCAAAGACGGCCTGCGCACCTTCACCGCTCAGGACCGGCAAACATTCCCCTTCTTCACCGTCATCGGCAAAGAATTCGGCCTGCCACATAATATCCCCATCCTGCAGAACGTATTTTTGGATATTAAGCTGTTGCACGTCAGCATTTTCTTCCTCAACGCCGGGGTTGTCGGCGAGGAACTCTTCGCGAGCGGCATCAATAGCTTCTTCCAGCGTGGCGTACATGGTCATCGGTGTCTCCCTGTTTTTCAGATGGTTTTAGGGAAAGAATAGCTGAATATCAGATTGTGCAAGTATGAATGCGAAAATAAGCCGTCAGGCGTTCGTCTTATTCCGTCACGGGCCGTAACGCGCGGGATAAACTGAACCACGAATAAATAGCATTGAACAACACGACGCCAGCCGTCACGATAAAGACGGCGCGAAAACCGAAGCTGGCGGAGATCCCAGCCCCGAGAAGCGGTCCGGTGACGTTACCGATGTCGCGAAACGACTGGTTATAGCTGAAGATACGTCCGGCAATCTGGTTCGTGGAGTTGTAGACCAGCAGGGTCTGCACGGCGGGCAGTAACGCCCCGTCGGCGGCACCCAGTAAAAAGCGCAGAACGCCCAGCTGCCAGGGGGATTGCACCATCGACATGGGGATAAGCAGCAGGACGGAAATCACCAGCGCACAGATCAGGATCTTTTCCGGCCCAACGCGGTCACCGAGTTTCCCGAGCCTCGGGGCGCTAATCAGTGCTGCCACGCCGGGCACGGAGGCAATTAGCCCGCTGATAAACGCAATATTGCTGACGTTGCCTGCCAGATCGCGAACGTACAGCGTCAGGATAGGAGCAATCGAACCGGTTGCGACCTGAATAATCAGGGTCGTCACAAACAGGCTCAGCACGAGTCTGGGGTTTTTAAGCGAGGCCAGCACGTCTCTGGCGTGGAGCATCTCTTTCTTGGCGACGGGCGTGAAGTTTTCACGAATACAGAGCAGAGTCACGATAAAGCAGAGGAAAAGCACGCTGGCGGTGATAAAGAAGACCGGCCGCAGCCCGTAGCTATCCGCCAGTAATCCACCGGCCAGCGGGCCCAATAAGGCACCGCTCACGCCGCCGGTTGAGAGCGTCCCCAGCGCCCAGCCGCTCTTATGGCGAGGAATTTGCGTGGCGATCAAGGCGTTCGCATTGGGAATAAATCCCCCCAGCAGGCCCAGCAACGCGCGCAGGATCAGAAACTGCCAGACGTTTTGCGCCATGCCCATCAGCGCCATGATAATCGCCATCCCCAGCGCCGAGCGTAGCAGCATGATTTTTCGCCCCTTGCGGTCGGCAAGGCCGCCCCAGAAGGGTGAAGCAATTGCGGAAAAGAGAAACGTGATGCTGAATACCAGGCCGGACCACATATTGAGCGCACTGTGGCCCGTTACGCCCAGCTGTTCGACGTAGAGCGGCAGGAAAGGCATGACCAGGCTAAACGCCGCGCCGGTGAGGAAACAGCCAAGCCACGCAACCGTGAGGTTACGCTTCCAGTTTATGGGGGCATCTGAGGGTGACATAACAATCCGCATAATGAGGTGCAGAGCACCTGAGGCATAGAGTAATAAGCCTGCTAATTATGCGCCTGGGTTATGATTGCCGCAATGAGGAGGCGCTTTTAAAGCTAAAACAGCATGCGGCCCGAAGGACCGCATGCTGAAAATCAGTAGCGGGACGGCGTGCCTTTTGGGCGGGTTTTAAAGCGGCGGTGCAGCCACATATACTGCTCCGGCGCGCGCATGATGCACTTCTCGACAATGCCGTTCATCCAGCGCGCGGTGGTTTCTGCATCGTCAAGCGGCGGCGCGAGCTCCGGCTCCAGCATGATCAGTTCGTAGCCCGAACCATCCGGCTTACGGCGGGGAACAAACGGCACGATGGCGGCTTTGGACATGCGCGCCAGCATCCAGGTGCCGGTGGTTGTGGCAGCCTCTTCAACGGCGAAGAAGGGGACAAATACGCTGGATTGCGGACCGTAGTCGTGGTCTGGGGCATACCAGACAACTTCACCGGACTTCAGCGCGCGGATCATGCCCTTCAGATCTTTACGGTCGATCATGCTTTTGTTGGAGCGCATGCGGCCGTTGGTCTGGATTAAGTCGATGACCGGGTTGTCGTTTGGACGATAAACGCCGATGCCCGGTGCCTGCATGCCAAACATACGCGCCCCGATTTCCAGCGTCAGAAAATGGACGCCGATCAGCAGAACGCCCGTCTTATTGGCCTGAAGCGTATGCACCGGCTCCATGCCGGTTCCCGCCACTTCGCTCCAGCGGGCCATGCGTTTGTCCGGCCAGAACCACGCCATACCGGTTTCCATCAGCCCCATCCCGACGGATTCGAAATTCTTCGACACCATGTCGTGACGTTCTGATTCGCTCATCTGCGGAAAACACAGCTCAAGGTTGCGGTACGCTATTCTGGCGCGGCGCTTCATAAAGAGTTGCGCGAAACGGCCCAGAGATTTGCCCAACCGGAAAATAACGGGGTAGGGAAGCTGTACCAGTAGCCATAAAAAGCCAATGCCAAGCCAGGTCAACCAATAGCGGGGATGCAAAAGCGCAGCAGTAAATTTTGGTAACTGGGTCATGTCTGTCCTGTGTTCAAACGTCCTGTTTTGCTAGTGTCTCATTTTTTGAGACATAGCCAAAATATCTACTTTCGAAACGTGCACGAATACAGCAATTGTTATGCCTGATTAATCAGGGTGTGTGAAATGTAGCGTAAATTGTGTGGATGTAAATTGGTTTTGTTTGCTATATGATGCCGACCGATTTTTCATTCTCTCTAACGATTCCAGGACTGTACACCATGCCAGTGTTACACAACCGCGTATCGAATGAGATGTTAAGAGCGCGTATGTTGGCTGAAACCGAACCGCGCACGACCATCTCATTCTACAAATATTTCACCATCGACGATCCGCAGGCGACCCGCGATGCGCTTTATCAGGCTTTCACGGCGCTGAACGTCTTCGGACGCGTCTATCTTGCCCGCGAAGGCATTAATGCACAGATTAGCGTACCGGAAAGCAAAGTGAACGCCTTCCGGGACTCTCTTTATCAGTTCGACCCGGCCCTCAACGGCGTACGCCTGAACATTGCGCTGGATGATGACGGGAAATCCTTCTGGGTGCTGCGCATGAAGGTGCGTGAACGCATCGTGGCGGATGGCATTGACGACCCTGAGTTTAACCCGGCGGATGTCGGTGAATACCTGAAGGCTGCGGAAGTGAATGCAATGCTGGACGATCCGGATGCCGTGTTCATTGATATGCGTAACCACTATGAATATGAAGTGGGGCACTTCGAGAACGCGATGGAAATCCCGGCCGACACCTTCCGCGAGCAGCTGCCGAAAGCGGTTAAGATGATGCAGGAACATAAAGATAAAAAAATCGTTATGTACTGCACCGGCGGTATCCGCTGTGAGAAAGCCAGCGCGTGGATGAAGCACAACGGCTTTAATAAGGTCTGGCACATTGAAGGCGGCATTATTGAGTACGCCCGCCGCGCCCGCGAGCAGGGTTTACCGGTACGCTTTATCGGGAAAAACTTTGTCTTTGACGAGCGTATGGGGGAGCGTATTTCCGAAGACGTGATTGCCCACTGCCACCAGTGCGGCGCGCCGTGCGATACCCATACCAACTGTAAAAACGACGGTTGTCATCTGCTGTTCATTCAGTGCCCGGCCTGCGCCGAGAAGTTTAACGGCTGCTGTAGCGAACTGTGCAGTGAAGAGAGCATCCTGCCGGAAGAAGAGCAGCGTCGTCGTCGCGCTGGACGTGAAAACGGCAATAAGATTTTCAATAAATCACGCGGCCGTCTGAATACCAAACTGGGTATCCCCGACCCGGAATAATGATAACGCCCGGCAGGTGTTCACCGTGCCGGGCGCAATGATTACTTCTGCTGAACCCCTTCGACCGAAATAACCAGCTCAACATCCTGCGACGCCGGGCCTAAATCCGTTGTGATGTTGAAATCTTTCAGATGAATTTTACCTGCGGCTTCAAAACCTGCACGTTTCCCGCCCCAGGGATCGTCCCCCTGACCAATTAATTTAGCATCAAGGGTGACCGGTTTAGTTACGCCGTTAAGCGTCAGGTTTCCGGTAATATTGAGCTTATCACCGTCTTTCTTCACGTCCGTAGAGGTAAAGGTGGCCTGGGGGAATTTCGACACATTCAGGAATTCCGCACTGCGCAAGTGTTTATCACGTTCAGCATGGTTCGTGTCGACGCTGTTAGTATTAATTGTCACATTGACTTTATCGGCGGCAGGGTTTTTATCGTCAAAGCTGAACGTGCCGTCAAAATCTTTAAAGGTCCCGTACAGCCAGCTATATCCCAGATGCTGAATACGGAAATTGACGAAAGCATGCTGGCCCTCTTTATCAATTTTATAATCAGCCGCCACCGCGGAACCGGTGGTAAATAACAGAGAACCCAGTGCGATACCCAGCAGGTGTTTTTTCATTTTATACTCCAGAGTCAACGGACGAGCGGCCAAGCATGCGCTTTAGCGTATCGTCTTTATCAATAAAGTGGTGTTTGAGGGCGGCCAGCCCGTGCAGCACGGACAGGATCACGACGCTCCAGGCAAGCCAGAGGTGAACAACCCCTGCGGTGTCGGCCTGCGCGCCCGCATCGCTGAGCGTTGCCGGGACGTCAAATATACCAAAGACGCTGATCGGCTTACCGTCAGCCGTCGAGATGAGGTAGCCGCTAATCAGGATGGCGAAGAGCAGCGCATAGAGCGCGATATGCGCCGCAACGGCACTCAGGCGGGTCATTTTACCGTGGGTTTTCGGCGCTACGGGCGGCGGGGAAATATGTCGCCAGACCACGCGAAAAACCAGCCCCAGCATCAGCAGAACACCGATGCTTTTATGTAACTCCGGCGCCTGGTGATACCAGCCATCGTAATAGCTGAGCGTGACCATCCAGAGCCCAAGTCCAAACATACCGTAGACGGCAATAGCAAATATCCAGTGCAAACTTATGGATATTATTCCGTAGCGCCGGGAGGAGTTACGCAATTGCATCAGAATGTCCATTTTCAAATAAACCGAAGGGTAAAAATGAACGGGAAGTCGTGATATTGCAACTGAAATAAATGTATATTGATTTTTATTTTATTTATTTCAGCGCTTTTGAATAGGATCGATAAAGGTAATTCAATGTCTTCGTGCAAGATGAAATTGAGATTTTCAATAAGCCTAAGTTAATGTCAATTATTGTCAATGTGGCTTTTCAATAAAATACAATGTAAACAAAATCAATAATCGCCAGCAGCGCCCACAATAAGAGATAGAGCATAAAATGCTCGCGAATATTATTCATAAGAAAGGTAACGATCCTGCGCATAACGCTCCGCAATAGCAGTGTGAATGAAACGGGCCCCGATGTCCGGAGCCCGTTGGCGATTATCCGTTAAAACGCGAGAGGGAGAAGGGCGCCAGATCAAACTGCGGCGTGATACCCTGGGCAAACTGGGCGGCGATTTCACCCAGCACGGAAGCAAACTTAAAGCCGTGACCGCTCAGCCCGGTTATAAGCAGGGTGTTGTCATGTCCAGGCAGCGTATCAATGATAAAGTCTTCATCCGGCGTATTGTCGTAGGTACAGGCCGCGCCATACAGTAAGCCGCCGACGCCTGGAAGAATATTACGCAGGAACGTGAAGGCTTCTGAGCCATCCTGTGGGAAGGCGCCGAAGGGTTTACGCTCCTCAGGAGAGGAGATAACCTGGCCACCGTTGTGTTTACCGATTTTCAACGCGTCTTTCTCGGAAGGGAAACCGTAGAACTGATCGCCATTCGGTAATTCCCCGGTGAAGGCCGGGAATTTATTCTGCGCGCTGTAGCGGCCATCCGACTGGAACCAGGAGAAGACCTTGCGCACCGGCTGGATCGGCAGGTCCGGCAGCAGGCGCGTGACCCAGGTTCCTGCACTGACCAGCAGGCGGGACGCTGAGTATTCGCCGTCAAGGGTGGTCACCGTAACGCCATCAGCGTCATGCGTGATGGCATCCACCGGACAGTTAAACAGCTGCGCGCAGCCGGCTTTTGCGGCAAGGTCAATCCACGTTTTGATCGCCGTTTCACAATGCAGCACGCCGGAGTTGGCTTCAAAGAGGCCAGTATAATCGTCCGGGACGGTAATTTCAGGCCAGCGCGCCGTAATGCCCGCCGCGTCCAGCTTTTCAACCTCAAGATTAAAGGCTTTCGCGCTGCGTTCGACGCCGGCGAGAAATTCCGAATGAGCCGGGCCAAGATTAATAACCCCGGTACGCTCGAAAATACGCTCTTCGGTCTGTTTCGCCAGCTCGTCCCACAGCGTCTGGGCGCGAAGCACCAGCGGCACATAGCGCTCGCCTTCACCATACGCATGACGTATGAGGCGGGTGTCGCCATGATGGCTCCCCTCCGCATGGGGAGGACGATGGGCGTCAATCATCAGGACGTTCAGACCTGCCTGCGTTGCGTAATAGCCGGCGGCGGAACCCACGGAGCCGCTACCAATAATGATTAAGTCGTATCTCATATGCGTCTCGTAAACTTACGTTTTATTAGCAGAGTAATTAACAACGCGGGGTTAGACAAGGGAGAAATAAATAAGGCACCGCGAGGGTGCCTGTTGAGTGAAAAGTGGGCATACGGTTAGTGCCGCTTATACTCATTTTCCTGATAGTCGCCAGATTCTATTTTTGCAATACCTGCTTCTAAAATAGAAATAAACTGACGGGCGACGTCTGTTGTTAGCCACAGCGTCTGTCCAACTTCCGCTTCTTCACGGTTGAGTTGATTCGGGGTCTGGTAGTGCAAACGCAGCATCAGCGCATCGTAGCTATCTACGGTACTGATATCCCAGCCAACAAGTGGATGGGTCTGGATCACTTCACTATTCTTTTCCATTATAACCCCCTTAATGCGTGTTAGAAGACAACGGCTCTGAGGTTCAATGCATGTTTTTCTGAAAGCATCTTCAGTATATCAAGTAATAAGGGTTCCGAAGGGAAAAATAAACAGCTGGCAACACATTTTTCTGCTTTTTAGGATTGTTCGAACAATAAAACACCATCTTGTTCACGATTCTTAAAGAAGATACCGAATTAATTTGAACTTCCAGAATGTTCAGACGAAAAAAAGCCGGGGCGACCCGGCAAAAAACACAATGAGGGAGCAGTGTTAATCAGTGATGAACCAGTCGTCTGCGCTTTCCCACGTTTCCTGCAGGATCTCGCTGATGCGATCTTTATCTTCTTTCGCAGCGCCAATGACGGACAGGTTGTTTGCCGCGGCGTAACGCACCGTTACGGCACCCGCGTTGTCGGGAAAAGTGTTGTTAATACGACGGGATAGTTCGCCTGCCAGGGCATCAAGCGCGCCGGCAGGCAGAACGGTAGTTTTGGCTATGGTGACTTCAATACGCATAAATGCCCCCTGTGTAATATACTGTTTATTTATACAGGTATATTATGGGTTTGACAACAAGGGGCTTCGGTTTTTTAACGTTTTACCGTCCAGTTTACGGTTTCACCGGCCAGGAATGGGATCAGCGTGTCATCCGTCAGCGCAATGAACTCCTCAACGTGGCTCGCTTTACGCTCCAGTTCAATGAAGGAGTCATTGACCGGCAGGCCGTAGAAGCGCGGGCCGTTGAGGGAGCAGAACGCTTCGAAATGTTCCAGGGCGTTCATCTCTTCAAATACGGTCGCGTAGCTGGCAAGTGCCGTTGGAGCGTTGAAACAGCCTGCACAGCCGCAGCTCGCCTCTTTACGATGGCGGGCGTGAGGCGCGGAATCGGTGCCAAGGAACGCGCGGGAGAACCCGCTGGCAACCAGCTCGCGCAGCGCCTGCTGGTGGATGTTGCGCTTGAGGATAGGCAGACAGTACAGGTGAGGGCGCACCCCGCCCACCAGCATGTGGTTACGGTTAAACATCAGGTGCTGTGGCGTAATGGTGGCGGCGATAAGTTCGTTGCCGTCACGCACATACTCTGCTGCGTCTTTGGTGGTGATATGCTCAAAGACCACCTTAAGTGCGGGAAGACGCTGGCGCAGAGGCTCCATCACGGTTTCGATAAAACGCGCTTCACGGTCGAAGATATCAATCTCGGCATGCGTCACTTCTCCATGGACCAGCAGCGGCATGCCTAGTTTCTGCATGCGTTCCAGAACCGGCATGATGGCATCAATGCTGGTGACGCCGTGGCTGGAGTTGGTGGTGGCATTCGCCGGGTAGAGTTTCGCCGCCGTGAATACGCCTTCGTTAAAACCGCGCTCCACTTCGTTCGGATCCAGTGAATCGGTCAGATAGCAGGTCATCAGCGGGGTAAAATCATGACCCGCGGGTACGGCATCAAGAATGCGCTGGCGGTAGGCAATCGCGGCATCGACGGTGGTGACTGGCGGAACCAGGTTAGGCATAACAATCGCGCGGCCATAAATTTCGCTGGTATAAGGCACGACGGTTTTCAGCATATCGCCATCACGCAGATGGATATGCCAGTCGTCAGGGCGGCGGATTTTAAGAACCTGGGGTTGTGCAGTCATGGAAGCTCCGGCTTGTCAGGAATCAGTCATAAGGATGGCTGTTTTTGCCGGACACAAATCATAAGCGGAAACGTTTTCGTTTGCACACTTTTCCGTAAAAAAAAGGGCGCCGCAGCGCCCTTCAGGTTAATCGGTGAAAGGAATGATAATTTCTCCCGGTTTCACCTCTATGCCTTTTGCGTATTTTTTCGCCAGGGCTTCACCCTTACTTTTGTCTTCACTTAAGACGTATGCGGGCTGCTGGTTGAAGTAGTTACGCAGCGACTGGTTCAGATAGGGCATCAGGGTTTGCAGAACCGGCGCCATCTTGTCCGGCGAAACCTGCGCATCGACGACTTCCATTTCCTGCAGGAAAATCGCCCCTTTCTCTTTGTTGAAAACGGGCAGGGCCTTCAGCTTGAGCTTGATGTTGGCTTTCTGATTACCAAAGAGGGATGACATATCAAGGTCCGCATCACCGGCCAGGGTGACTTTGTTTGGCTCTTCCCGCCCAATCTGGCTGGTCAGATTCGTGAGCACGATATGCGCGTCCGCAAGCCCCGGCACGCCAATGTCTTTAGAAAAATTGTTATGTTTTTCCAGCGCCTGATTAATTTCCTGTTCACTGACGGTATATTGCGTGAGCTGGTTACAGCCAACCAGCAGACCGCTGACAATTAATGCAGCAGCAAAAACAATTTTCTTCATAGTGTTCCTCAACGAAAAATCGGCGCTTCTGTCCTGTTACGCCAGTATGTCAGTGTGAAATGGCAGAAACCAGCAGAAAAAACTGAGAAGTGGGGCGAGACAGGTTCCCGCCCGAGGGAACGGCTATGCGCCGGGTTCGAGCATGCCGCTCGCGCTGCGTTTCGGGCTGAACTGCCACCACAGGGCAAGGAGCGTCATAAAACCTACCGCGCCGAGCATCATCCAGGGGAGCTCGGGTTGATGTAACGCTTTACCGGCATCAAACAACCAGCCGCCACCGGCGTAACCTAATGCGCCGCCAAGGGCCAGCCCCAGCCGGCTGAATCCCATATAGCTGCCGCGGGCGCGCGCATCCGCGAGTGAGGCGCTCAGCGTTTCACGGGCAGGTTCGGCGATGATAGAGCCGATATAGAACGTGCAAATCAGCATAAACAGCTGCTGGAGAGAGTTCACCAGGCCGATCGGCATCATGCTCAGCGTCATCAGAAACAGGCCGGCCATCAGGCGATGTTCCAGACGAAAACGCCGTTCGCTCCAGCGGGCAATCGGATAGAGCAGCGTCAGGGAAAGTGCGGCTTCAATGGCGTACATCCACTTAACGGCAGCAGGGGTACCCGCAATGTCGTTAACCATGATCGGCAGCATCAGCATGACCTGCACCGCAAGCATGTAATACCCCGTCAGGGTCAGTACATAGGTGACAAAACGCTTGTCGCGCAGGACGCGGCCAAGTCCTTCCCGGACAGGTGCTTTAACCGTCGACAGCTTCCACGCCGGCAGGAACAGGCCATTAAACAGCGCGCACAGGATAAAGAGCACCGCGCCAGCCGCACAGACCAGACGGAAGTCATACTGCAGCAGCCAGCTTCCCAGTAGCGCACCGATAACCGCTCCGGCACTGTCCTGCATCATCAGAATCGAGAAGAAACGGCCGCGATGCTGCGGGCGAATCAACTTCACCACCAGCGCGGTGCGCGGTGGATCGAACAGGGTACCGCCGATACCGGAGAGGAAGCAGGAGAACCAGAGCAGCCAGGGCTCCTGGGCAATCGCCATCGTGGCAAAGCCTGCCGCGCGGAGCAACATGCCGGTGACGATCATCGGTTTAGCACCAAAGCGGTCGGCGATGGCACCGCCAAATACGCCCAGGCCTTGCTGAACAAACTGACGTAACCCCAGCGCGATACCGACCATCAGCGCCGCCCAGCCCATTTGATCGACGAAGCGAATCGAGATGAGGGGGAAAACGACGAAAAAGCCGAGCACGACCAGCATGTTATCGACCAGCAGGAAATATTTACCCAGGCTCCTGGCCTGTGATACGCGGGACATTTTCCCTCCAGGGAAAATAGGATGGTGAGCACGCTAACATTCTGCGGTGTCGCTGCGTTTTTTCCCACCCCTGCACGTGACAATATTTTTTTATCAAAAGCGCGCTTTGATAGAGAGTTCTCATCGAAAAATGTGAAAAGCGGGCAAAATGGTATGTCACTGTTTTCACAGACGGCACCGGCGCAGGTATAGTAAAGCTAATGGGTCAGCAGAAGTGACGGGAAGGAGTGGTATCGATGTTTGGCTATCGCAGTAATGTGCCAAAAGTGCGTCTGACAACGGACAGGCTGGTCGTTCGTCTGGTGCATGAGCGTGATGCCTGGCGTCTGGCGGATTATTACGCCGAGAATCGCCAGTTTTTAAAACCCTGGGAACCCGTTCGGGATGAGAGCCATTGTTACCCTTCCGGCTGGCAGGCGCGCCTCAGCATGATTACGGAATTTCATAAGCAGGGCAGCGCGTTTTATTTCGCGCTGCTGGATCCTGAAGAGAAAGAAATTATCGGGATCGCCAATTTTTCAAACGTGGTGCGCGGATCGTTTCACGCCTGTTACCTGGGCTACTCCATTGGCCAGAAATGGCAGGGGCAGGGGCTAATGTATGAGGCGCTGACGGTGGCGATCCGCTACATGCAACGCACGCAACATATCCATCGCATTATGGCGAACTATATGCCGCATAATCAGCGCAGCGGGAATTTGCTGGCGCGTTTAGGGTTCGAGAAAGAGGGTTATGCCAAAGACTATCTGCTGATAGACGGAGAGTGGCGCGACCACGTTCTGACGGCATTAACCACCCGGGACTGGACTGCAGGTCGTTAAGGAGAAAAGATGAAGTATCAGCTAAACGGTACAGAAGCGCGCGTGATTGGGTGCTTACTCGAAAAACAGGTCACCACGCCGGAGCAGTATCCGCTCTCCGTCAACGCCGTGACCATGGCCTGCAATCAGAAGACCAACCGCGAGCCGGTCATGAACCTGAGCGAGCATGACGTTCAGGACGTGCTGGATGCACTGGTAAAACGCCACTATCTGCGCACCGTCAGCGGCTTCGGCAACCGCGTCACCAAATACGAACAGCGGTTTTGTAATTCCGAATTTGGTGACCTGAAGCTGAGCAGTGCGGAAGTGGCGGTCATCACCACGCTGTTGCTGCGTGGGGCGCAAACGCCGGGCGAGCTGCGCACGCGAGCCTCCCGCATGCACGAGTTCGCGGATATGCAGGAAGTTGAACAGGTCCTGGAAGGGCTGGCCTCACGTGACGACGGCCCTTACGTGGTGCGTCTGGCGCGCGAGCCGGGCAAGCGTGAAAGCCGCTATATGCATCTCTTCAGCGGTGAAATTGATATTTCAGTTAATTCCATTATCACCGATGTTCCTGATGGAAATGACGATTTGGCTGCCCGCGTGGAGGCGCTGGAAGAAGAGGTCGCCGGACTGAAACAGCGTCTGGATGCATTGCTGGCACATCTGGGAGATTAACGGTGAAAAAATTACGCGTAGGCGTAGTGGGGCTGGGCGGTATCGCGCAAAAAGCCTGGCTACCGGTTTTAGGTGCGGCGACGGACTGGACCCTGCAAGGGGCATGGTCACCCACCCGAGAAAAGGCAGAGCGTATCTGCGAAACCTGGCGTATTCCGTATGCCGCTTCCCTGCCGGATTTGGCCCGCGAGTGCGATGCGGTCTTTGTCCATACCTCAACGGCAACTCACTATCAGGTGGTGAGCGAGCTGCTCAACGCGGATGTCCACGTCTGCGTGGATAAACCGCTGGCTGAAAATGTTCAGGACGCGGAACGGCTGATTGAGCTTGCCGCGCGCAAAAAGCTGACGCTGATGGTGGGCTTCAACCGCCGCTTCGCGCCGCTTTATCAGCAGCTTAAGGCGCAGTCCGGCACGCTTGCCTCGCTGCGGATGGATAAGCACCGCACCGACAGCGTCGGGCCGAACGATTTGCGCTTTACCCTGCTGGATGATTATCTTCACGTTGTGGATACGGCGTTATGGCTGACGGACGGCAATGCACAGCTGAAAAGCGGCACTCTGCTGACAAACGATCAGGGGCAGATGGTCTATGCGGAACACCACTTTTCCGTTGAGCATCTTCAGGTGACCACCAGCATGCACCGTCGGGCCGGTAGCCAGCGTGAATCCGTGCAGGCGGTGACCGACGGCGCGCTGGTCGACATTACGGACATGCGTGAGTGGCGCGAGGAGAAGGGGAGCGGCGTGGTGGCGCTCCCGGTACCCGGCTGGCAGAGTACGCTGGAGCAGCGCGGTTTTGCAGGATGCGCCCGTCACTTTATTACCTGTGTGCAAAATCAGACGGTTCCTGAAACGTCCGGCGAGCAGGCCATTATGGCGCAGCGCATTGTGGAAAGGCTCTGGCGCGACGCCATGAGTGAATAACTCGCTGTAACATCTGCGGATAGTAATTCGTTGAAATCGGGTTAGACTAAGCGCCGCTTGTTGGCTTTGCCGGGTGGCGCTTACGCTTACCCGGTCTACAAATCCGTATGGTTCTGGAAATTCACGTTAATGAACTTATTAAAATCGCTGGCAGCCGTCAGCTCGATGACCATGTTCTCCCGCGTGCTTGGTTTTGCGCGTGATGCCATTGTGGCAAGGGTCTTTGGTGCAGGGATGGCAACGGACGCCTTTTTCGTCGCGTTTAAATTGCCGAACCTCCTGCGCCGTATTTTTGCTGAAGGGGCATTTTCCCAGGCGTTCGTTCCTATCCTTGCGGAATATAAAAGCAAGCAGGGTGAAGACGCGACGCGCGTATTTGTTTCGTATGTCTCCGGGTTGCTGACGCTGGCCCTGGCTGTGGTAACCGTCATCGGGATGCTGGCAGCGCCCTGGGTAATAATGGTGACCGCGCCCGGTTTTGCCGATACGGCAGATAAATTTGCCCTGACCTCGCAGCTGCTGCGTATTACCTTCCCCTATATTTTGCTGATCTCGCTGGCCTCGCTGGTGGGAGCGATCCTGAACACCTGGAACCGCTTCTCTGTCCCGGCGTTTGCGCCGACGTTTCTTAACGTCAGCATGATCGGTTTTGCTCTGTTCGCCGCGCCGCACTTCAACCCGCCGGTGCTGGCGCTGGCCTGGGCGGTCACCGTGGGCGGGGTGCTGCAGCTGGCCTATCAGCTGCCGCATCTGAAAAAAATTGGCATGCTGGTGCTGCCGCGCATTAATCTCAAAGATGCCGGGGCGATGCGCGTCATTAAGCAGATGGGGCCCGCCATTCTTGGCGTCTCCGTCAGCCAGATCTCGCTTATCATCAACACCATTTTTGCCTCTTTCCTCGTGTCCGGCTCGGTTTCCTGGATGTACTACGCAGACCGTCTGATGGAGTTTCCGTCCGGGGTGCTGGGCGTGGCGCTGGGGACCATCCTGCTGCCGTCGCTGTCGAAAAGCTTTGCCAGCGGCAATCACGATGAGTATTGCCGCCTGATGGACTGGGGTTTACGTCTCTGCTTCCTGCTGGCCCTGCCAAGCGCAGTGGCGCTGGGAATTCTGGCCAAACCGCTGACGGTGTCGCTCTTCCAGTACGGGAAATTCACCGCCTTTGATGCCGCCATGACGCAGCGCGCGCTAATTGCCTACTCGGTCGGATTGATGGGGCTGATCGTCGTCAAGGTGCTGGCGCCGGGCTTCTACTCGCGTCAGGACATCAAAACGCCGGTGAAAATTGCTATTGTAACGCTGATTATGACGCAGCTGATGAACCTCGCGTTTATTGGCCCGCTGAAGCATGCAGGTCTGTCATTATCGATTGGTCTGGCGGCCTGTCTGAATGCCGGGCTGCTGTACTGGCAGCTGCGTAAGCAGGATATTTTCACGCCGCAGCCGGGCTGGGGAAGCTTCCTCGTGCGTCTGATCGTTGCGGTACTGGTGATGTCTGCCGCGTTACTGGGCATGCTGTACGTGATGCCGGAGTGGTCCCTGGGTACCATGCCCTACCGTCTGATGCGGCTGATGGCCGTGGTGGGCGTTGGGGTAGTGGCTTACTTTGCCACGCTCGCCGTGTTGGGATTCAAAGTGAAAGAGTTTGCCCGCCGTACGGCATAAACGCCAAAAGGGGAGTTCACCTTATGGTGCTCCCCGCTGCATGATTTGTCGCTTATGCATCAAATCGAAATCTTTTTAACACCCGCAATGCGCGCAGTCGCTGTCTGACCATCCGCACCGTACAGTCCGGTTTCTTTATGCGGTTTCAACACCTCAAGCGCCTGCTGATTACGCTCAATCTGACCTTCCAGTAGCCAGCCGTTGTGCTGGTTAAGATCGCGCAGGTGCTGGGTTTTTTCAGTAATGGTCTGCCAGCGCTCAATAATATCGTCATTGGCGCTGCGCTTAGGATCTTGCTCAGCGCGGCGCTGCTGCTCCAGATAATCCAGCGTCGCCAGAAGCGAACTTTTGTCTTCAGTAATACGCTGCAGCGCGCTGCCGTTGATGTGACCGGAAGAGAGATGCTGCTGTTCAGCGTCCATTACCGTTTTCAGGTCGTTCAGGACAACCGTCATTTGATCCAGTATTTCTGACAGTCGACTCATACGCTTAGTTACTCTGTAAGAAACTCTGTGCTTCCTGAATCAGGGCATCAGCGATCTTGCTGGTATCCATTTTCAGTTCACCGTTACGAATAGCCGTTTTCAGCGCCTCAACACGTTCCATGTTGATATCGTTGCTGCCTGGCTGCATCAGTTTTGCCTGAGCGTCGCTCAGGGTCACGCTGGTGCTGTTGGCCGTTGACGGCTTCTCCAGACGCGCTTTTTGCGGAGCAGCGTCATTCGTTTCGCGAGGCTGTACAGCGCTTACCGGCTTCAGGGCTGATGTACGATCAATGCTCATAGTGTTGTCCTCATCGAGGGTTCGCGGCGTTTGCGCCTGACATCATCATTAGTTGAATATTTATCGGCAAGCGCCGCGAAATCTTTAAAAAGATTATAGGTTAATCAGAATATTCCCATCAGCATCGACGGTTCCGCTCACCACCTGGCCTGAAGACATTCTGACGCGGGCGTTTTGCGCCACCGCGGCATTGTTTAATGCTTTCCCTTCACTGTTGATGCTAAAGCCCTCTCCGTTGGCCACGACCATCACCTGCTGGCCTGCTTTTACCCGCCAGGCCTGACGCAGCATCGAGAGCTGTATCGGCTGGCCGGGTGCGACATCGCGCAGGCTGACGGCATCCTGTGCCTGATTTATTTCCAGCATGGTTCGTGGAGGCAACTGATCCAGACGCCCGCGTTTCAGCGTCACGCTGTTTGCCTGCAGCAGGCTGCCGCGCGCAATGGGCACGGCGGCGACAACATAATTGCCCGTCGCCTGAACTGCAACCTGTAAATAGCGTTTTTCATTGGCGCAGCGTGCCAGCACGTTCACATTTCCCCACAGCCTGGTGAACCCCACCACGCTGAATGACGGCTGGTCACACGTCGGGTACAGATTCGGTGGCGTGCGCACGCTAACGTTAACGTCATCGCTAAAGCCTGCCAGTTTTTCAGCAAAAAAGGTCGTTAACTGCTCCTGTAAACCCTCAGCCTGCACCAGAGGGCTAAACAGCAAGAAAGTCGCCACCAGGCCACGTTTTAACGTTTGCATCGCAAGTTCCACCGTTTCCAGAGTTGAGTGAATTCTACCTGCAGTGGTTTTGCATCAACGGAATAAATAGCGACGCATTTTGCGCTTATTCCGTCGATAGGGGAGACCGGGTGAGATTTAAGCTGTGAACTGAAATTTTGCCATCAGCGGAGGAGACATGCTCGATAAACTCGACGCCGCGTTACGTTTTCAGCAGGAAGCGCTCAATTTACGCGCCCAGCGGCAGGAGATTTTAGCCGCCAACATCGCGAACGCCGATACGCCGGGGTATCAGGCGCGCGATATTGATTTTTCCAGTGAGCTCAAAAAGGTGATGGAGCGTGGACGTGCCGAAGGAACGGGTGTTGCACTCGCCATGACATCCTCTCGCCATATTCCTGCTCAGGCGATGACCGCGCCAGCGACCGATTTACTTTATCGCATTCCCGATCAGCCCTCACTCGACGGTAACACCGTGGATATGGACCGGGAGCGTACACAGTTTGCCGACAACAGCCTGAAATACCAGACGGGCCTGACCGTACTCGGCGGACAAATCAAAGGCATGATGAACGTCCTGCAGGGGGGCAACTGATAGATGGCCTTGCTGAATATTTTTGATATTGCCGGTTCGGCGTTAACCGCTCAGTCCAAACGTCTGAACGTGGCCGCCAGTAACCTGGCGAACGCCGACAGCGTGACCGGACCTGACGGGCAGCCTTACCGTGCCAAACAGGTTGTCTTTCAGGTCGATGCTGCGCCAGGCGCGGCGACGGGCGGCGTGAAGGTTTCGGAAGTGGTAGAGAGCCAGGCGCCGGACAGGCTGGTGTATGAGCCAGGTAACCCGCTCGCGGATGCCAGCGGATACGTGAAAATGCCGAACGTGGATGTGGTGGGTGAGATGGTGAACTCCATGTCGGCTTCCCGTAGCTACCAGGCCAACGTCGAAGTGCTTAATACCGTGAAGAGCATGATGCTCAAAACACTCACTCTCGGCCAGTAAAGGAGACATGCATGTCCATCGCCGTAAATGTGAATGATCCTACGAACTCGGGCGTCAGCAACACGAACAGTTCGACAGGTTCTAACTCCCTGACGGGGAGTAACGCCGCCGATCTTCAGGGCAGCTTTCTGACGCTGCTGGTGGCTCAGCTTAAGAACCAGGACCCGACTAACCCAATGCAGAACAACGAACTGACCACGCAGCTTGCGCAGATCAGTACCGTGAGCGGCATTGAGAAACTGAACACCACCCTCGGTTCCGTCTCAGGGCAGATTAACAGCGCCCAGTCTCTGCAGGCGGCAAGCCTGATTGGTCACGGGGTGATGATCCCGGGTACCACGATCCTGGCGGGCACCAGCACCACCGATGGCAATGCCACCACGACCACCACGCCGTTTGGCGTTGAACTGCAGCAGCCGGCTGACAAAGTGACCGCGACGATCACCGACTCAACCGGCGCGGTGGTTCGCACCATCGAAATTGGTGAACTGAAGGCGGGCGTTCACACCTTTACCTGGGATGGCACACTGACCGACGGCACCAAAGCGCCGAACGGTTCCTACAAAGTGGCAATCAGCGCCAGTAAAGGGACCACCCAACTGGTGGCACAGCCGCTGCAGTTCGCACTGGTCCAGGGCGTAATTAAAGGTAGCGACGGCAACAAACTGGATTTGGGTACCTCTGGTACCACCACACTCGACGAAGTTCGGCAGATTATCTAAGCCTTAACACTTATCAGGAGTAAGTCATGGCCTTTTCTCAAGCGGTCAGCGGCCTGAATGCTGCGGCCACCAACCTGGACGTCATTGGCAACAACATCGCCAACTCCGCGACCTATGGTTTTAAATCCGGTTCTGCTTCCTTTGCAGACATGTTTGCCGGTTCCAAAGTCGGCCTCGGCGTGAAGGTCGCAGGCATCACTCAGGACTTTACCGACGGTACTACTACCAATACCGGTCGCGGTCTGGACGTTGCCATTAGCCAGAACGGTTTCTTCCGTATGGTCGATGCAAACGGCTCGGTGTTCTACAGCCGTAACGGCCAGTTCAAGCTGGACGAAAACCGTAACCTGGTGAACATGCAGGGGATGCAGTTAACCGGTTATCCGGTTGCCGGGACGCCATCAACGGTTCAGACCGGGGCGAACCCACAAGCCATTAATATCCCGACCACGTTGATGGCCGCGAAGTCCACCACCACGGCTTCTCAGCAGATTAACCTGAACTCCACCGATACCGCACCGACCACCGCCTTTGATCCGGCTAACCCGGACACGTACAACAAAAAAGGTACGGTGACCGTCTTTGATAGCCAGGGTAATGCGCATAACATGAACCTGTTTTACGTCAAAGATGCGACCCCTGCTAACTCCTGGAAAGTGTATGCCCAGGACGGTAGCGTCGCAGGCAGCACGGCGGCACTGGCCACCACGCTGACCTTCGATAATAACGGTACGCTGACCGGCGGTGGAAATATCAACATCACTACCGCGACCATCCCAGGTGCGACGCCAGCGACCTTCGCCATGAGTTTTGCTAACTCCATGCAGCAGAACACCGGTGCGAACAATATCGTCGCGACCAGCCAGAATGGTTTTAAACCAGGCGACCTGGTGAGCTACCAAATCAATGACGACGGCACTGTGGTCGGTAACTACTCCAACGAACAGACCCAGGTTCTGGGCCAGATCGTGCTGGCAAACTTCGCCAACAACGAAGGTCTGAAATCTGAAGGTGACAACGTCTGGTCTGCCACGCAGTCCTCCGGCGTGGCGCTGTTGGGTACTGCCGGAAGCGGTAACTTCGGCACGCTGACCAACGGAGCGCTGGAAGCCTCAAACGTCGATCTGAGTAAAGAACTGGTGAACATGATCGTCGCGCAGCGTAACTATCAGTCGAACGCGCAGACCATCAAAACCCAGGACCAGATCCTCAACACGCTGGTTAACCTGCGTTAAGCGGCTAACAGGAAAGCGCAATGGATCACGCAATATATACCGCGATGGGCGCGGCAAGCCAGACGCTCAATCAGCAGGCCGTTACCGCCAGCAACCTGGCAAACGCCTCTACGCCGGGCTTTCGCGCGCAGCTTAATGCGCTGCGCGCGGTCCCGGTGGAAGGGCTCTCCCTGCCCACCCGTACATTGGTCACCGCATCGACCCCTGGCGCAGATATGACGCCAGGGCAGATGGATTACACCTCACGCCCGCTGGACGTTGCTCTGCAGCAGGACGGCTGGCTGGCGGTGCAAACGGCGGACGGCAGCGAAGGTTATACCCGTAACGGGAATATCCAGGTGAGCGCGACGGGCCAGTTGACGATTCAGGGTCACCCGGTAATGGGTGAAGCGGGTCCGCTGACCGTGCCGGAAGGCTCGGAGCTGACTATCGCCGCGGACGGCACCATTTCGGCGCTGAACCCGGGCGATCCGGCCAATACCGTTGCGCCCGTCGGACGTCTGAAGCTGGTTAAAGCGGAAGGTAAAGACGTACAGCGTGGCGACGACGGCATGTTTCGTCTGACCCAGGCGGCTCAGGCGACGCGCGGTGCCACGTTACAGGCCGATCCGAGCATTCGCGTGATGTCGGGCGTACTGGAAGGCAGCAACGTTAAGCCGGTAGCCGCCATGAGCGACATGATCGCCAGCGCCCGCCGTTTTGAAATGCAGATGAAGATCATCAGCAGCGTGGATGAAAACGCGGGCAAGGCTAACCAACTTCTGGCTATGAGTTAACAGGACTCCTTATGATCAGTTCTTTATGGATCGCGAAAACTGGCCTGGACGCCCAGCAAACCAATATGGACGTGATTGCCAACAACCTGGCAAACGTGAGCACCAATGGTTTCAAGCGTCAGCGCGCCGTTTTCGAAGATTTGCTTTATCAAACCATCCGCCAGCCGGGTGCGCAGTCTTCTGAACAGACGACGCTGCCGTCAGGCCTGCAGATCGGTACCGGCGTTCGTCCGGTCGCCACCGAGCGTCTGCACAGCCAGGGCAACCTGTCTCAGACCAACAACAGCAAAGACGTGGCGATCAAAGGTCAGGGCTTCTTCCAGGTGCAGCTGCCTGACGGGACTTCTGCCTATACCCGCGACGGCTCGTTCCAGGTCGATCAGAACGGCCAGCTGGTAACGGCGGGCGGCTTCCAGGTTCAACCTGCGATCACCATTCCGGCGAATGCCCTGAGCATCACCATCGGACGTGACGGCGTGGTCAGCGTAACCCAGCAGGGACAGGCCGCGCCGGTTCAGGTTGGACAGCTTAACCTGACCACCTTCATGAACGACACCGGTCTGGAAAGCATTGGTGAGAACCTCTACACCGAAACGCAATCCTCCGGTACGCCAAATGAGAGCACCCCGGGCCTGAACGGCGCGGGCCTGCTGTATCAGGGCTATGTTGAAACCTCCAACGTGAACGTCGCGGAAGAGCTGGTGAATATGATCCAGGTCCAGCGCGCGTATGAAATTAACAGTAAAGCAGTGTCGACGACCGATCAGATGCTGCAGAAACTGACGCAACTCTAAGGTGTAGTCCGGTGCGGTAAACGCCGCACCGGCTCCCTGTTTTCGAAGATGAAGGCAATGCAAAAAAACGCGGCGTTTCGTTATCCGATACTGACTGTTCTGGCTGTCACCCTCAGCGGGTGTGCTTTGATCCCGTCTAAACCATTGGTCCAGGGTGCGACGACTGCCCAACCCGTTCCTGGCCCAGCGCCAGTGGTAAACGGCTCCATTTTCCAGACCGCGCAGCCGATTAATTACGGTTATCAGCCGCTGTTTGAAGATCGCCGCCCGCGTAATGTCGGCGATACATTGACCATTGTGCTGCAGGAAAACGTCAGCGCGAGCAAAAGCTCGTCGGCGAATGCCAGCCGCGATGGCAAAACGAATTTTGGCTTCGATACCGTACCGCGCTATCTGCAGGGCCTGTTTGGCAATGCGCGTGCTGATGTCGATGCCTCTGGCGGCAACACCTTTAACGGTAAAGGCGGCGCGAACGCCAGCAATACCTTCAGCGGCACGCTGACGGTCACGGTTGACCAGGTGCTGGTTAACGGCAACTTACACGTTGTGGGTGAAAAACAGATCGCCATCAACCAGGGCACTGAATTCATTCGTTTCTCGGGCGTGGTTAACCCTCGCACCATCAGCGGCACCAACACCGTTCCGTCCACCCAGGTGGCGGATGCGCGCATTGAGTACGTCGGTAACGGCTATATCAATGAAGCGCAAAATATGGGTTGGCTGCAGCGCTTCTTCCTTAATTTATCGCCGATGTAAGCGAGGTGACCCATGTTTAAATCGATCTTCGCCGTGGCGCTCGCGCTGGTGGCAACCTTTGCCCAGGCTGACCGTATTCGCGATCTCACCAGCGTCCAGGGCGTGCGTGAGAACTCGCTGATTGGTTATGGCCTGGTGGTGGGGCTGGATGGTACCGGTGACCAGACGACCCAGACGCCCTTCACGACCCAAAGCCTGAACAACATGCTCTCCCAGCTCGGCATTACCGTGCCGGCGGGAACCAACATGCAGCTGAAAAACGTGGCTGCGGTGATGGTCACCGCGTCCTACCCGGCGTTCGCGCGTCAGGGGCAGACCATTGACGTGGTGGTTTCCTCAATGGGTAACGCCAAAAGCCTGCGCGGCGGTACGCTGCTAATGACCCCGCTGAAGGGCGTCGACAGCCAGGTGTATGCGCTGGCGCAGGGTAACATTCTGGTCGGCGGTGCGGGTGCATCCGCAGGCGGAAGCAGCGTGCAGGTGAACCAGCTTAACGGTGGACGTATCACCAACGGTGCGATCATTGAGCGTGAACTGCCTACCCAGTTTGGCGCGGGCAATACCATTAACCTGCAGCTCAATAATGAAGACTTCACGATGGCGCAGCAAATTGCCGATACCATCAACCGCAGCCGCGGCTACGGTAATGCAACGGCGCTGGATGCGCGTACCGTGCAGATCCGTACCTCCACGGGCAGCAGCAACCAGGTGCGCATGCTGGCAGATATCCAGAATATGGAAGTGAACGTTCCGGTACAGGATGCCAAGGTGATCATCAACTCCCGTACCGGCTCAGTCGTAATGAACCGGGAAGTGTCGCTGGACAGCTGTGCCGTCGCGCAGGGTAACCTCTCCGTGACGGTAAACCGCTCCGCGAACGTGAGCCAGCCGAACACGCCATTTGGTGGTGGTCAGACCGTGGTGACACCGCAAACGCAGATTGATATGCGCCAGAGCGGCGGGTCACTGCAGAGCGTTCGCTCCAGCGCCAACCTGAACAGCGTGGTGCGCGCCCTGAACGCCCTGGGGGCAACGCCGATGGACCTGATGTCTATTCTGCAATCCATGCAAAGCGCGGGCTGCCTGCGCGCCAAACTGGAAATCATCTAATGCTGACCGATAGCAAACTGTTGACCAGTGCCGCATGGGATGCCCAGTCGCTCAACGAACTGAAAACCAAAGCAGGCAAAGACCCGGCGGCGAATATCCGCCCGGTCGCCCGCCAGGTGGAGGGGATGTTTGTACAGATGATGCTGAAGAGCATGCGTGAAACCCTGCCGAAAGACGGGATGTTCAGCAGTGATTCAACGCGTCTCTACACCAGCATGTATGACCAGCAGATTGCGCAGCAGATGACCGCCGGAAAAGGCCTCGGTCTGGCTGACATGATTGTGAAACAGACCGAAGCCGCGCAGGGTATTCAGCCTCAGGATCGGCCGGAGCAGGTGCCGATGAAGTTCGACCTGGAAACGGTGACCAGTTATCAGAACCAGGCCCTGACGCAAATGGTGCGTAAAGCCATACCTAAAGCGACGGACAGTGGCGATGAGCCGCTCTCGGGTGACAGCAAAGACTTCCTGGCGCAGCTTTCTCTGCCTGCGCGCCTTGCCAGCCAGCAGAGCGGCGTGCCGCATCACCTGATTCTGGCGCAGGCCGCGCTGGAGTCGGGCTGGGGTCAGCGCCAGATCCGCAAGGAAAACGGTGAGCCGAGCTTCAACATCTTCGGCGTGAAAGCCACTTCCAGCTGGAAAGGGCCGACGACGGAGATCACCACCACCGAGTACGAGAACGGTGCGGCGGTGAAGGTCAAAGCAAAATTCCGCGTCTACAGCTCTTATCTGGAAGCGTTGTCCGATTATGTGGGCCTGCTGAGCCGCAATCCGCGCTATACCGCCGTTACGCAGGCGGCGACGGCGGAGCAGGGGGCGCAGGCTCTGCAAAATGCGGGCTACGCGACCGACCCGAACTATGCGCGCAAGCTCACCAGCATGATCCAGCAGCTGAAATCCATGGGCGAGAAGGTCAGCAAAGCCTATAGCACAGATATTGAAAATCTGTTCTGAAAGTTCTCAAGTCCCGGTGGAGGTTGCCGATAACCTTCATCAGGACTCGTGTCTGAACGTATAAAAGGAACCCCCATGTCCAGTTTGATTAACAGCGCCATGAGTGGCCTCAGTGCTGCGCAGTCGGCACTCAATACCGTCAGTAATAATATTTCAAGCTACAACGTGGCAGGTTACACCCGCCAGACCACCGTGCTGGGTGCCTCTAACAGCACGCTGACCGGCGGCGGCTGGGTGGGTAACGGGGTGTATGTCTCCGGTGTACAGCGTGAGTATGACGCTTTCATTACCAACCAGCTGCGCGCCGCGCAGACGCAGAGCAGCGGCCTGACGACGCGCTATCAGCAGATGTCAAAAATCGACGATGTGCTCTCTGACTCCACCAATTCACTGTCGACCACGCTGCAGGATTTCTTCAAAAGTATGCAAACGCTGGTCAGCAACGCTGAAGATCCGGCTGCGCGTCAGACGGTGCTCGGTAAAGCGGATGGTCTGGTCAATCAGTTCAAAACGAACGACCAGTATCTTCGCGACCAGGATTCTCAGGTCAATACCGCAATAGCGTCAAGCGTTGAGCAAATTAACAACTACGCAAAACAGATTGCGAATCTGAACGATCAGATCTCCCGTTTGACCGGCGTGGGGGCGGGTTCATCACCAAACGACCTGCTCGATCAGCGCGATCAGCTGGTTAGTGAACTGAACAAAATCGTGGGGGTTGAAGTTGCAGTCCAGGATGGCGGCACCTATAACGTCTCCTTTGGCAACGGTTACAGCCTGGTGCAGGGCAGCAAAGCGAACCAGCTGGCGGCGGTGAAATCGAGTGCCGATCCGAGCCGGACGACGATTGCCTTCAGCGATGAGGTGTCCGGCAATATCGAAATTCCCGAGAAAATGGTCACCACCGGCTCTCTGGGAGGGTTATTAACGTTCCGCTCCGAAGATCTGGATAAAGCGCGTAACAACCTGAATCAGCTGGCGCTGGCCTTTGCGGATGCGATGAATAAGCAGCACGAAGCCGGATTTGATGCCAATGGCGATGCCGGCGGTAAGCTGTTCGACTTTGGCTCGCCATCCGTTGTGACCAACAGCCGCAATACCGGTACGGCAGCAATGACGGCCTCCGTAGCAGACAGCACGAAGGTGCAGGCGACCGATTACAAACTGCAGTTTAACGGAACGGACTGGACCATTACGCGTTCGGACAAAACCAGCTTCACCATGGCTCCGGACGCAAGCGGCAATCTGTCCTTTGATGGCCTGAATGTCAACGTGAGCGGTACTGCGAACACAAAAGACAGTTTCATCCTGAAGCCTGTTTCTGACGTCATCGTCAATATGGAACTTAAGTTCAAGGATGAATCCAAGCTGGCAATGGCTTCGGCAAGCAACGGCGGCGAAAGCGATAACCGCAACGGTCAAAAGCTGTTGGATCTGCAAAACAGCAAGGTGGTTGGCGGAAATAAAACGTTCAACGATGCGTATGCTTCTCTTGTCAGCACGGTCGGGAGCTCAACGGCAGCACTGAAAACCAGTAGCGAAACAAAAGCGAATGTGGCGACGCAGTTAACCAAACAGCAGCAGTCCATTTCCGGGGTCAACCTCGACGAAGAGTATGGCAATTTGCAGCGCTATCAGCAGTATTACCTTGCCAATGCGCAGGTATTACAAACGGCCAGTGCACTCTTCGATGCAATTATCAATATCCGCTAAGGCTGAGGTGAAGAATGCGTATTAGCACCCAGATGATGTACGATCAGAACATGCGGGGTATCACCGATTCTCAGGGCAAGTGGCTGAGCTACGGTGAACAAATGTCTACCGGAAAGCGCGTCAATCGCCCGTCTGACGATCCTATCGCGGCATCGCAGGCTGTAGTTCTGTCACAATCGCAATCCCAGAATAGCCAGTTTGCGTTGGCGAGAACGTTCGCCTCGCAAAAAGTTTCACTGGAAGATAACGTGCTGAGTCAGGTTAACGCTGCGATAACCAGTGCGAAAGAGAAGCTCGTCAATGCGGGAAATGGAACGCTAAGCGATGACGACCGTCTGTCTCTGGCGAGTGACTTGCAGGGTATTCGCGACCAGCTCATGAACCTGGCAAACTCGGCGGATGGTAATGGCCGTTATATTTTTGCTGGCTATAAGACCGAAGCACCGCCCTTTGATGCCGCTACCGGTGATTATAATGGGGGTACGCAGGCCATTTCTCAGCAGGTTGATACCGCCCGTAATATGGTCATTAGCCATACCGGTCAGCAGATCTTTGAAAGTATTACCAGTAATGCTAAAGAACTTCCTGGCGGCGGTTATGGTGAGACGAATATGTTCAAGATCCTCGACACGGCAATTTCCGCCCTCAAGGTTCCAGTTGATAACGACCCCGCCGCGGCTGAAGTACAGAATAAAGCTATTTCTGATGCGCAGGTCGGCATTACCAATACCCAGAATAACGTCCTTACCGTTGTGGCGGATGTGGGTACCAAGATGAATGAACTGGAAAAACTCGATAACCTGGGTGACGACCGCGCGTTGGGGCAGACCCAGCAGATGAGCGACCTGATCGATGTTGACTGGAACAGCGCGATTTCGTCTTACATCATGCAGCAGGCGGCCCTGCAGGCCTCCTATAAAGCGTTTAGCGATATGCAGGGTATGTCCCTGTTCCAGCTGAACAAATAACATCTTAACCTCTTGGAACATGTCTTGAAACTGGGCATGTTTTACTGCCCAATCCATCAGGATTGGGCATTTTTTTATGCGGCTTCTGCCGGTGCGGAGGCAACGCGTGCGCTTTCAATCAGACGAATTGCCAGTGCAATGACGCCACAGGACGTCGCCAGCGCGACCACGCCCGTCCAGCCAGCCAGCGAGTAGATATTGCTGCCTAACGCTGAACCCAGCGCCATCCCGATAAACACCACCGTAAAGAGAAGGGCATTCAGGCGACCCCGCGCCTGCGGCTCAAGGCTGTATACCAGATTCTGATGGGCGACCAGGCTGGACTGCAGGCCCAGATCGAACCCGACGGCGGAGAGGGCGATCAGAATCAGCTGTCCTTGGACCCCCAGCGCGGGCATCAGGAACATCAGGGCGAAGGAGGCGGTTACCAGGACTGCACCAAGCTGCGTGACTTTTCCCGCACCCAGTTTGTCCGCCAGCCCCCCCGCCAGCGGAGCAGCTAGCGCACCGGCGGCACCTGCAATACCAAACCCCCCCGCGACGGCACTACCAAGGTGATAGCGTTCCAGCAGCATGACCGCAAGCGTTGACCAGAAGGCGCTGAAGGCAATCGACAGAAAACCCTGAGCCAGCGCCGCGCGGCGCAGGGCCGGGTAACGACGCCACAGGTGTTCCATTGAGCGCATCAGCGCGGGATAGCTCAGCGTGGAGTGAATGGCAAAACGGGGAAGCACAAACCACATCATCACCCCGATGAACGCAATGCTCGCCGCTGCCAGCTGGTACATGACGCGCCAGCCAAACGCCTCGCCCACCACGCCGCTCACGGTTCTTGATAATAAAATACCCAGCAGCAGCCCGGTCATTACCGTGCCCACGGTTTTCCCCTGCTTGCCTTCCGGGGCAAGGATTGCCGCGGCGGGGACGATATCCTGTGCCATGGTGGCGGCCATGCCGATGAGCAGGCTTGCCAGCAGCAGAGAATGGAGCTGCCCGGTCAGGCTACAGCCGAGAAGAAACAGCGCCAGCGCAGCACTTTTAATCAGGATTAACGTCCTGCGGTCGTGGCGATCGCCGAGCGGTAGCAGGAACAGGATGCCGAGCGCGTAGCCTGCCTGAGTCAAGGTGGGCACCAGCCCCATGCCTTCAATGCTCAGATGAAGATCGGCACCCATCAGCGGCAGAAGGGGCTGCGCGTAGTAGATTGATGCCACGCTGAAACCAGCCCCCAGGGCCAGCATAAAAATCACCCAGCGGCTTGCAGCGTGGGGAGTGGTTGTTGTGTTCATACGTTATTCCTCATTCGTCGTGTGAGGTTATTTTTTATCAGTATGCCTTGCGACGGTAGCGGGCCCGGTGGTAAAACGCTTATACGTTGGACGTATAAGTGAAAATGCGATGAAAAGAGCTGAGCGTATAGACAGGGTAGAGCTCATGCGGACGTTTGTCCGGATTGTTGAGGCGGGTTCACTCTCCGCGGCGGCACGGCAGCTGGCAACAACCCAGGCCACGGTGAGCCGACGGTTACAGTCGCTTGAAACAATGCTGGGTGTGCGTCTGATGTTGCGCACCACCCACACGACGCGGCTAACGGATGACGGCGAGCGTTGCTATCAGCACGCCCGTCGGGTGATCGACAGCTGGCTGGCGCTGGAAGACGAGGTGGGGCAGACGGAAGATGAGCCTGTGGGCGTATTGCGGGTGCGGGCGCCGCACGCGTTTGGTCAGGACCAGCTTCTGAAACCGTTAACCGAATTTTTGCAGCGCTACCCGCAGCTTTCGATTGAGTGGATGCTTAACGATCGCTCGGCGGATTTCCTGGGCGACAACCTTGACTGTGCGATTCGGGTGGGCGTGGAAGTCGATCCGGCGACCGTATCCGTGCTGCTGGCGGAAGTGCCGCGCTCGGTGGTGGCTTCTCCTGATTTGCTGGCCCGTTTCCCGACGGTTAACGCCCCGGAGGATTTGCAACAGCTCCCCTGGATAGCCATCAGCTCGTTCTACCAGCGCCATGTGGAGCTTTTTCACGATGCAGCACCTGCTCCCGCGCGAGTGGCTATTACCCCACGCCTTAGCACCGACAGCCTGTACGTTGCACGCAATACGGCGCTCACCGGGCTTGGCGTGGCGGTTGTATCCAGCTGGACGGTACAGGATGATCTTCAGCAAGGGCGGCTGGTGCATTTACTGCCAGAGTGGCAGCCAGCGGCGTTACCGGTGCATCTGGTTTACCCCTGGTCCCGTTATTATCCGGCGCGCTTGCGGCGTTTTCTGGAGCTGATGCGGCAGATAATGCCGGAGGTCACCGGGATGAGAAAGCCTGTGCAGCAGCCATAAAAAAAGCCGACCCGGAGGTCGGCTTTTTACTTTCTGTGTCGTTATTCGACAGACTGCGGACGCGTCGCCGGTGCAGTCGCCTGATGCGTTGCACTGTGGCCGCCTGCAGCGCCTTTACCTTCGAAGTTGAACTCCGGGCGTACCCAGTCGCTGTGACGCGGGGCTTCTGGCACGTACTCCGGCGCCGGAGCGCGCGTCATAGGTGCGGTCGCCACGTGGGCTGCGGCTGGTGCAGAAACAACCGGTGCTGGCTTCACTTCAGGCGCTTTCGCTTCTTCGGCTTCACGAACAGGTTCGACGGCAATCTCAACGTCCTGAACAACTTCTTCAGTCGTCGTTTCAACGATGACTTCAGCTGTGTCTTCCACTGCAGCTACAGGTTCTGCCTCTTCAGCAACTTCCTCAGCCACTACGGTATCTTCTTCAGCAATAAGCTGCGGTGCGGCATCAACCGGCGCGGCAATCACTTCAGGGTGCGTAGTTTCCACTTCTACCGCGTGTGGGGTTTCTTCAACCTCAACGGCCTGCGGTTCAACCACGGTAGCCGCTTCAGTCACGACCTCTTCAGCGACAGCAGCAGGTGTAATCACCTCTTCGGCCACCGGCTGTTCTTCAACTACCTGCTCCGGGCGAGCAACCGGGTAGCGGATCCAGACTTTGCCGGAGGCCATTTCTGGCGAAGCACAGGCAATGGTCAGCGGCATTGGCGACTGAGCCGGGTAACGCTCGTCACGATAGCGACGACGGCGCTGGCCGCTGACGCGCAGATGACGTGGAGAACGACGTGAACGGCGCGGCATGCCGGCGTTATCACGGTTCTCACCGTTTTCATCCTGTTCAGCGCTGTTTTCAACGACCGCTGGCAGGTCGACTTTTGCCAGCTGTGTACCGGTTGCGCTCTCGTTTGTTTCAGCGGCGACAAGGGTTGACTCTTCGGTTGCTTCGGAGGCGAAGCGTACTTTCTGAGCAAGCTGACGCTGCTTACGACGCGGCATAACCTGAGTACGTTCTTCCTGCTCGCCGTCCTGCTGTTCAGCAGGCTCTTCGCGGTTCAGGTTTTTGACTTCCTGCTGCGCCTGACGCTTCTCGTCGTTACGACGACGGCTACGTTCGCGGCGCGGCTGCTGGTCGTCACGCTGTTTGCTCTTCTCAGACTCATCGCCCGCCTGCTGGCGAATTTCACGATCTTCAACATTAACGTTCTGCTGTTGTTTCTCGCGACGGTTGCGACGGTTGTCTTCGCGTTGCTCACGGCCTTCGTTATTCTCAGAGCGGTTGTCACGGTTGTCACGGTTGTCGCGACGCTCGCTGCGGTCATTACGGTCATTACGGTCGCTGCGGTCATTACGATCGCGACGGTTGTTCTGACGCTTACGGCGGTCCTGTTGACGCTCAGGTTTGGCCGCTTTTGGCTCTTCTTTCGGTTGCTCTGGCTGAACTTCCTCGCCGGCAAACATTTTCTTCAGCGCGCCAAAGAAGCGGCTCAGCAGACCCGGTTGCTCTGGCTCGGCTTTCGCCACCCTGGCTTCTGGTTTCTGTGCCATAGGTTTTGCAGCAGGTTTTTCCAGAGCTGCTTCCGGCGGTGCTTCTGGCATGATGAAGGTCGCTAATGCAGGCTGCTCTGGCAGTTTGCGCTCGGCAGGCTCTTCATCGGATGGCAGAGCCATCTCTTCTTCATGCAGCTTCGGCAGCAGGTAGCTGAGGGTGGTCGTCTCTTCGCCCTTACGCACGCGCAGCACGTGATAGTGCGGGGTCTGCATCTGGTCGTTTGGCACGATGATGCAGCGAACGCCACCCTGACGCGCTTCAATCGCACTGACCGCCGCACGTTTTTCGTTAAGCAGGTAAGAGGCAACGGGCACCGGCACAATGGCGTGAACCTCTTTGGTGTTCTCTTTCAGCGCTTCTTCTTCAATCAGACGCAGGATAGAGAGGGACAGAGATTCGTTATCACGCACGGTACCGGTGCCGGAGCAACGCGGACAAACGTGATGGCTGGACTCACCGAGCGACGGGCTCAGACGCTGACGGGACATCTCCAGGAGGCCGAAGCGTGAGATATGGCTAATCTGGATACGCGCCCTGTCCTGACGCACCGCTTCGCGCAGACGGTTTTCAACCGCACGCTGGTGGCGTACAGGGGTCATATCGATGAAGTCGATAACAATCAGACCACCCAGGTCGCGCAGGCGGAGCTGGCGGGCGATTTCATCAGCGGCTTCGAGGTTAGTGTTGTAGGCGGTCTCTTCGATATCGCCACCGCGCGTTGCACGCGCGGAGTTGATGTCGATAGCGGTCAGCGCTTCGGTGGTATCAATTACGATAGAACCGCCGGACGGCAGACGCACTTCACGCTGGAAGGCGGACTCAATCTGGGATTCGATCTGATAGTGGCTGAACAGCGGGATTTCACCGGTGTACAGCTTAATTTTGCTGGTGAAGTCCGGACGGCCCAGCGCGGCGATGTGCTGGCGCGCCAGCTCAAGCACTTTCGGGTTATCGATCAGAATCTCACCGATGTCCTGACGCAGATAATCACGGAAGGCACGTACGATAACGTTGCTTTCCTGGTGGATCAGGAACGGAGCAGGGCGGCTTTCCGCCGCTTTCTGGATAGCTTCCCAGTGCTTCAGACGGAAGCTCAGGTCCCACTGCAGCGCTTCGGCTGATTTGCCCACGCCTGCGGTACGCACGATAAGCCCCATGCCATCAGGCAGTTCGAGGCTCGCCAGCGCTTCTTTCAGCTCGGTACGGTCATCGCCTTCGATACGGCGAGAGATACCACCCGCGCGCGGGTTGTTAGGCATCAGAACCAGATAGCTCCCCGCCAGACTGATAAAGGTGGTCAGTGCGGCGCCTTTATTGCCACGCTCTTCTTTATCAATCTGAACGATAACTTCCTGACCTTCACGCAGAACATCTTTGATGTTTGGGCGGCCATGGGCGTTGTAGTTTGCAGGGAAATATTCGCGGGCGATTTCTTTCAGAGGGAGGAAACCATGACGCTCAGCACCGTAATCGACAAATGCAGCTTCAAGGCTTGGTTCAATGCGGGTGATTTTACCTTTGTAAATGTTCGCTTTTTTCTGTTCGTGTCCAGGACTTTCGATATCCAGATCGTACAGGCGCTGCCCATCCACAAGGGCGACACGCAACTCTTCTTGCTGAGTTGCGTTGATTAACATTCTTTTCATCGTAACTTACTCGTTATTCTTACATTGACGACAAAGCTGCGGGCAAGGTGACGCTTTCCGGGGTATGAACCGATGGCCTCGTGTCTGTTCACGTCGCCAACCTCACGGTTGTCGCTCGCTTAAGAGGCGCAGAGTGTCGGTTGCCTGTATTTCATACGGAAACACAGCGCAATTATCAGGGGAATTGCCTGGGTAGAACTCTCCAGAAAACAATCCTTATACCGGGAAGTACTGCAACCCGCAGCCCGCTAACTGCCTGAAAGATCAATACGTCTTACGCCATTGCTGCGTGGATGATCGGTCAGACAAAATTGGTCATTCCGTCGACATCCTTACTTAACCTGGATTTAACACGGAAAACAGCCTCATTATTCCACTGCTCGCCGGGTTATAGCAAGATGACTTTTACCAATTATCACCCGGTTACTCACAGTTTCTTCACTTCAAGGTGGTGATTGGTTTAATAACCACCAAATCGATTGCGCGAAACGGGGGACAGGCCGGATAAAAGTAAATATAAGCATAGAAAAATGAGTGGCGCTAATGGCTGACGATATTTAGAATCGCCAACCATGAAAACAGAGACTCCAGCCGTAAAAATGGTTGCTATCGCGGATGACTACGCGGGGCAACGCATCGATAACTTCTTGCGCACCCAACTGAAGGGTGTGCCAAAGAGCATGATTTACCGGATCTTGCGTAAGGGCGAGGTGCGGGTGAACAAAAAACGCGTCAAGCCTGAGTACAAACTCGAAGCCGGTGACGAAGTACGTATTCCGCCGGTGCGGGTGGCTGAACGTGAAGAAGAAGTGGTTTCCCCTAAGCTGCAAAAAGTGGCCGCGCTGAGTGACGTCATCCTTTATGAGGATGACTATATCCTTGTTCTGAATAAGCCGTCAGGTACAGCCGTACACGGCGGCAGCGGTCTGAGCTTTGGCGTGATTGAAGGGCTGCGCGCGCTGCGCCCGGAAGCCCGCTTCCTGGAGCTGGTGCACCGTCTGGACCGTGACACCTCTGGCGTGCTGCTGGTGGCGAAAAAGCGTTCTGCACTGCGTTCTTTGCACGAGCAGCTTCGCGAAAAAGGGATGCAGAAGGATTATCTGGCGCTGGTTCGCGGCCAGTGGCAGTCTCACGTCAAGGTGGTGCAGGCGCCGCTGTTGAAAAATATTCTGCAGAGCGGCGAGCGCATTGTGCGCGTCAATCAGGAAGGGAAACCGTCCGAAACGCGCTTCAAAGTTGAAGAGCGGTATGAATTTGCCACGCTGGTGCGCTGTAGTCCTGTCACCGGCCGTACCCACCAGATCCGCGTGCATACGCAGTTTGCAGGGCATCCTATCGCGTTTGATGACCGATATGGCGACAGGGAATTCGATAAGCAGCTGGCGGGCACCGGGCTGTCGCGTCTCTTCCTGCATGCGGCAGCGCTGAAGTTCACCCATCCTAATACGGGTGAAATCATCCGTATTGAAGCGCCGCTCGACGAGCAGTTGAAACGGTGTCTTAAAGTTCTGCGCGGCTAAGGGAAAAGTAAAACGGCAACGAAGTTGCCGTTTTTAATGTTTGCACCCTCTCCCGGTGGGTGAGGGCATCAGGCCGCAACGGTCAAGTCACATCGTCAACGGATTACACGCTTCTCGCCTTAACATCTGGCACAGCGCAATCAGCGGCAGTCCCACCAGCGTGTTCGGGTCTCGCCCGTCCAGCTTGTCAAACAGCGCGATCCCCAATCCTTCACTTTTAAAGCTCCCCGCGCAGTTCAGCGGACGCTCACGGCGCACGTAATCCACAATCTCTTGCTCATTAAGATGGCGGAAGTGGACGTCGAAGGGCTCGCATTCCGTTTGCAGGTGGCCAGAAGCGGAGTTATAGAGCGCCAGACCCGTATAAAAGGTGACGATACTGCCTCGGGCACGCAAAAGCTGCTGGCAGGCATTCTCTTCCGTATGGGGTTTGCCGGTGATTTCTCCATCCAGTACACAAACCTGATCGGAGCCTATAATCAAATGCGAAGGGTAGCGTGCGGCCAGCGATTGAGCTTTCTCTTTAGCAAGACGCGTCACCAGATGACGCGGTGACTCGCCCGGTTGTGGCGTCTCATCAACCTCTGGCGCGGCACATTCAAACGGGATCCCGAGCTTTTCCAGCAGCATTCGGCGGTAGGGTGACGTGGAGGCGAGAACGAGATTTGGCATATTTTTATCACCAGATATAGCGTATCGATGCCAGCCATTTTAAACTACAGGCCGCAATGTGTGCGAATAATTGGCAAAAGGCAGCTCAGGTTGCCTTTTTCTTTGACTCTATGACGTTACAAAGTTAATATGCGCGCCCTATGCAAAAGGTAAAATTACCCCTGACTCTTGATCCGGTTCGTACGGCTCAAAAACGCCTCGATTACGAAGGTATCTATACTTCCGATCAGGCTGAGCGTATTGCCGAATCCGTAGTCAGTGTGGACAGTGATGTAGAATGCTCCATGTCGTTCGCTATCGACAACCAGCGTCTCGCCGTTTTAACCGGTGATGCAAAGGTGACGGTAACGCTCGAGTGTCAGCGTTGCGGGAAACCGTTTGTACAGCATGTTCACACAACGTATTGTTTTAGTCCGGTTCGTTCTGACGAACAGGCTGAAGCACTCCCGGAAGCGTATGAGCCGATTGAGGTTAACGAATTCGGTGAAATCGATCTTCTGGCTCTGGTTGAAGATGAAATCATCCTCACCTTGCCAGTCGTTCCGGTGCATGATTCTGAACACTGTGAAGTGTCCGAGGCGGACATGGTCTTTGGGGAACTGCCTGATGAAGCGCAAAAACCAAACCCATTTGCCGTATTAGCCAGCTTAAAGCGTAAGTAATTGAGGAGTAAGGTCCATGGCCGTACAACAGAATAAACCAACCCGTTCCAAACGTGGCATGCGTCGTTCCCATGACGCGCTGACTGCAGTTACCAGCCTGTCTGTAGACAAGACTTCTGGTGAGAAACACCTGCGTCACCACATCACCGCTGACGGTTTCTACCGCGGCCGCAAGGTTATCACTAAGTAATCACGCGTCAGCGTGATTAGGCTTAGTGAGGATTTCCCCGTGCAAACGGGGAATTTACCGAACCAGGCTGCGACGATACCTTGACACGTCTAACCCTGGCGTTAGATGTCATGGGGGGAGATTTTGGCCCTTCCGTGACAGTGCCTGCAGCATTGCAGGCACTGAATTCTAATTCGCAACTCACTCTTCTATTAGTCGGCAATCCCGACACAATCACGCCATTACTTGCAAAAGCTGACTTTGAACAACGTTCACGTCTGCAGATTATTCCTGCGCAGTCAGTTATTGCCAGTGATGCCCGACCCTCGCAGGCTATTCGTAATAGCCGCGGCAGTTCTATGCGAATAGCGCTGGAGTTGGTGAAAGAAGGGCGTGCTCAGGCCTGCGTCAGTGCGGGAAATACCGGCGCGCTGATGGGGCTGTCGAAATTGTTGCTCAAGCCGATTGACGGTATTGAGCGCCCGGCGCTGGTGACGGTGTTACCGCACCAACAAAAGGGTAAGACGGTGGTGCTCGATTTGGGCGCTAACGTCGACTGTGATAGTACAATGCTGGCTCAGTTTGCCGTGATGGGATCGGTGCTGGCGGAAGAAGTGGTCGGGATCAACAATCCCCGTGTTGCGTTACTCAACATTGGTGAAGAAGAGACCAAAGGCCTGGACAGCATTCGCGAAGCCGCTGAATTGCTCAAACAGGTTCCCTCCATCAACTATATTGGTTATCTCGAAGCCAATGAGTTGTTGACGGGTAAAACGGATGTTCTGGTGTGCGATGGCTTCACCGGAAACGTAACGTTGAAGACCATGGAAGGGGTGGTGCGCATGTTTCTTTCTCTGCTGAAATCGCAGGGAGAAGGCAAAAAAAGCGCCTGGTGGCTGATTTTATTAAAGCGTTGGTTACAAAAAAGCCTGACGCGGCGATTCAGTCACCTCAACCCCGACCAGTATAATGGCGCCTGTCTGTTAGGATTGCGCGGCATCGTGATTAAGAGTCATGGTGCTGCCAATCAGCGAGCATTTGCTGTCGCGATTGAACAGGCAGTGCAGGCGGTGCAGCGACAAGTCCCTCAGCGGATTGCCGCTCGCCTGGAATCTGTATTAGCTAAAAGTGACTGAGCGTACATGTATACGAAGATTATAGGTACCGGCAGCTACCTGCCAAAACAAGTGCGTACCAACGCCGATCTGGAAAAAATGGTAGATACGTCTGACGAGTGGATTGTCACGCGCACAGGTATCCGTGAACGTCGTATTGCCGCGCCAGACGAAACCGTGTCGACCATGGGTTACGAAGCCGCACTCCGTGCTATCGACATGGCGGGCATTGATAAAGAACAGATTGGTTTGATCGTGGTCGCCACGACCTCTGCCACGCACGCTTTCCCCAGCGCGGCGTGCCAGGTGCAAAACATGCTCGGCATTAAGGGCTGTCCGGCGTTTGACGTCGCTGCCGCGTGTGCAGGTTTCACCTATGCACTGAGCGTTGCCGATCAGTATGTTAAGTCCGGTGCCGTCAAATATGCGCTGGTGATCGGTGCTGACGTGCTGGCGCGTACCTGCGATCCGACCGATCGCGGAACGATCATTATTTTTGGTGATGGTGCGGGTGCAGTGCTGCTGGGGCAGTCTGAAGAGCCGGGTATCATCTCTACGCATCTGCATGCCGATGGAAGCTACGGTGAGCTGCTGACGCTGCCTAACGCCGATCGCGTTAACCCTGATAATTCCATTTACCTGACCATGGCAGGTAATGAGGTGTTCAAGGTGGCGGTGACTGAGCTTGCGCACATTGTCGATGAGACGCTGGAAGCCAATAACCTTGAACGCACCGCACTCGACTGGCTGGTGCCGCATCAGGCGAACCTGCGTATCATCAGCGCGACCGCTAAAAAGCTGGGCATGTCGATGGATAACGTTGTGGTGACGTTGGATCGCCACGGCAACACCTCTGCGGCGTCAGTACCGTGCGCATTTGATGAAGCGGTACGCGACGGGCGAATCAAACGGGGCCAGCTGGTCTTGCTTGAAGCCTTCGGTGGCGGGTTCACCTGGGGTTCCGCGCTGGTTCGTTTCTAGGATAAGGAATAAAAAATGACGCAATTTGCTTTTGTGTTCCCGGGGCAGGGCTCTCAAACCGTTGGGATGTTGTCTGAAATGGCAGCCCACTATCCGGTCATTGAAGAGACTTTCCGTGAAGCTTCTGATGCACTGGGTTATGATCTGTGGGCGTTGACCCAGCAGGGGCCGGCCGAAGAACTGAACAAAACCTGGCAAACCCAGCCAGCGCTGCTGACCGCATCTGTTGCGCTCTGGCGTGTCTGGCAGCAGCAGGGTGGTAAAGCCCCAGCGCTGCTCGCGGGCCATAGCCTGGGTGAATATTCTGCGCTGGTCTGTGCCGGTGTCATCGCGTTTGCTGACGCGGTACGTCTGGTCGAACTGCGCGGCAAATTCATGCAGGAAGCGGTGCCGGAAGGAACGGGCGGCATGTCTGCGATCATCGGTCTGGATGATGCCGCGATTGCAAAAGCGTGTGAAGAATCCGCTGAAGGTCAGGTTGTTTCTCCGGTGAACTTTAACTCGCCGGGCCAGGTGGTTATCGCCGGGCATAAAGAAGCGGTTGAACGTGCCGGTGCTGCCTGTAAAGCGGCGGGTGCTAAACGTGCGTTGCCACTGCCTGTTAGCGTGCCGTCTCACTGTGCGCTGATGAAGCCTGCTGCCGAGAAACTGGCGGTTGAGCTGGAAAAAATTACGTTTAACGCACCGACGATTTCCGTTGTGAACAATGTCGATGTGAAATGCGAAACCACGCCGGAAGCTATCCGCGAGGCGCTGGTCCGCCAACTCTACAGCCCGGTACAGTGGACCAAAACCGTTGAGTTTATGGCAGCGCAGGGCGTTGAGCATCTGTATGAAGTCGGCCCAGGGAAAGTCCTCACCGGTCTGACAAAACGTATTGTTGACACCCTGACAGCCTCGGCGATTAACGAGCCGGAAGCGATGTCAGCGGCACTCTCGCAATAAAAGAGGAATACCATGAGTTTTGAAGGAAAAATTGCCCTGGTGACTGGCGCAAGCCGCGGTATCGGGCGTGCAATTGCTGAAACACTGGTTGCGCGCGGCGCGAAGGTGATTGGTACAGCAACCAGCGAGAATGGCGCTCAGGCCATCAGCGAATATCTGGGTGCAAACGGTAAAGGTCTGGTACTGAATGTGACCGAACCTGCATCTATCGAATCTGTTCTGGAAAATATTCGCGCAGAGTTTGGTGAAGTGGATATTCTGGTAAACAATGCCGGGATCACTCGCGATAACCTGTTAATGCGAATGAAAGACGACGAGTGGAACGATATCATCGAAACCAACCTGTCATCTGTATTCCGTCTGTCAAAAGCGGTAATGCGCGCTATGATGAAAAAGCGTCATGGTCGTATTATCACTGTCGGTTCTGTGGTTGGTACCATGGGAAATGCTGGTCAGGCTAACTACGCTGCGGCGAAAGCAGGTCTGATTGGTTTCAGTAAGTCGCTGGCGCGTGAAGTCGCGTCCCGCGGTATTACTGTAAACGTTGTTGCTCCGGGCTTTATTGAAACGGACATGACGCGTGCGCTGACTGATGATCAGCGTGCGGGTACGCTGGCAGCTGTTCCTGCGGGCCGCTTAGGCGACCCGAAAGAAATTGCCAGTGCGGTTGCATTTTTAGCCTCTGACGAAGCGGGTTACATCACTGGTGAGACCCTCCACGTCAACGGCGGGATGTATATGGTTTAACCACGATGAAAAATATTTGCGTTATTAGGGCGAATGGCCTCAAAATAACGTAAAATCGTGGTACGAACTGCCGGGATTTAGTTGCAAATTTTTCAACATTTTATACACTACGAAAACCATCGCGAAAGCGAGTTTTGATAGGAAATTTAAGAGTATGAGCACTATCGAAGAACGCGTTAAGAAAATTATCGGCGAACAGCTGGGCGTTAAGCAGGAAGAAGTTGTGAACTCCGCTTCCTTCGTTGAAGACCTGGGCGCAGATTCTCTTGACACCGTTGAGCTGGTAATGGCTCTGGAAGAAGAGTTTGATACTGAGATTCCGGACGAAGAAGCTGAGAAGATCACCACCGTTCAGGCTGCCATTGATTACATCAACGGTCACCAGGCGTAAGTGAACATCTCCAGGCGGTCATTCGACCGCCTGAGTTTTATCTTTTTTAGTCCCACGAATCTCTTTTTTTATCCCTCCCTGGAGGACAAACGTGTCTAAGCGTCGTGTAGTTGTGACCGGACTTGGCATGTTGTCTCCTGTCGGCAATACCGTAGAGTCCACCTGGAAAGCTCTCCTTGCCGGTCAGAGCGGCATCAGCCTAATCGACCATTTCGATACTAGCGCCTATGCAACGAAATTTGCTGGCTTAGTAAAGGATTTTAACTGTGAAGAGATCATCTCGCGCAAAGAGCAGCGCAAGATGGATGCCTTCATTCAATATGGAATTGTCGCTGGCGTTCAGGCCATGCAGGATTCTGGCCTTGAGATTACGGAAGAGAACGCAACCCGTATCGGCGCCGCTATCGGCTCCGGGATTGGCGGTCTTGGCCTGATCGAGGAAAACCATACATCACTGATGAATGGCGGCCCGCGTAAGATCAGCCCGTTCTTCGTTCCGTCCACGATTGTTAATATGGTGGCAGGTCACCTGACCATCATGTTCGGCCTGCGTGGGCCAAGCATTTCTATCGCGACCGCTTGTACGTCTGGCGTGCATAACATCGGCCAGGCCGCGCGCATTATTGCGTACGGCGATGCAGATGCTATGGTGGCGGGCGGTGCAGAAAAAGCCAGTACCCCTCTGGGTGTCGGTGGTTTCGGCGCGGCGCGTGCGCTTTCTACCCGCAACGATAATCCTCAGGCGGCAAGCCGTCCGTGGGATAAAGACCGTGATGGCTTCGTGCTGGGCGACGGTGCGGGTATGATTGTGCTGGAAGAGTACGAACACGCGAAAAAACGTGGTGCGAAAATTTATGCTGAAGTCGTTGGCTTTGGTATGAGCAGCGATGCTTACCACATGACGTCTCCTCCGGAGAACGGCGCGGGTGCTGCACTGGCGATGGCAAACGCAATCCGTGATGCGGGTATTACCCCAGCTCAGATTGGCTACGTTAACGCGCACGGTACTTCTACACCAGCTGGCGATAAAGCAGAAGCTCAGGCGGTTAAGTCTATCTTCGGCGAGTCTGCCAGCCGCGTAATGGTAAGCTCCACGAAATCCATGACCGGTCACCTGCTGGGTGCGGCGGGTGCAGTAGAGTCTATCTACTCTATCCTTGCGCTGCGCGATCAGGCTGTTCCGCCAACCATCAACCTGGATAACCCGGATGAAGGTTGCGATCTGGACTTCGTTCCTCACGAAGCGCGCCAGGTTAGCGGTATGGAGTACACCCTGTGTAACTCCTTTGGCTTCGGCGGCACGAATGGTTCTCTGATCTTCAAAAAGATCTGATCCTGAAGTCCCGATAGCACTTAAGAAAGGTCCGCTTGCCGGACCTTTTTTATTACGTCTACTCTTCTTGTTGGCTGCAGGACATCCTGCCAGACCAAACGCCTACGCATAGGAGCCACCATGTTTTTAATCAATGGCCTTGAGCAGGACGCGCTGCCTGCCAGCGACAGGGCGATACAGTTCGGCGATGGGTGCTTTACGACCGCGCGCATTCTGGACGGCAACGTCTGCCTGCTGGAGGCGCATATTCGACGCCTGCAGCATGGCTGTGAAACGCTAATGATCCCATTTACGCACTGGGATACATTGCGTCAGGAAATGTGCAGGCTGGCATCCGGGAAGCAGAGCGGCGTACTCAAAGTCATCATCAGCCGCGGCAGCGGCGGGCGGGGTTACAGCGCCGCATCGTGTCTTAGCCCAACGCGTATTCTCTCCGTGTCTGCCTATCCTGCGCACTACTCTCGCTGGCGAGAAGAGGGTATCACGCTGACGCTGAGCCCGATGCGTCTGGGACGAAACCCCATGCTGGCCGGCATTAAGCATCTCAATCGCCTGGAGCAGGTGCTCATTCGTACTCATCTTGAACAGACGGACGCCGATGAGGCGCTGGTTCTTGACAGCGAAGGGTTCATTACGGAATGCTGTGCGGCTAATTTACTCTGGCGGCAGGGGAGAGAGGTGTTCACTCCGTCGCTGGAAAAGGCTGGCGTTAACGGGATAATGCGTCAGTTTTGTCTGGAGCAGCTGGCACGCTCTGGCTTTCGCGTTGTCGAAGTAAGCGCAGGCGAAGCGGCGTTACAGACCGCAGATGAAGTCGTCATCTGTAACGCGCTGATGCCTGTTGTACCCGTGCGTGCGTATGGCCAACAACACTGGTCTTCGCGCGAGCTGTTTCAGTTTTTAGCCCCGATATGTGAGCAAACCAGATAGTCATGAAAAAAATGTTGCGCTTTGTCCTTATCCTCATCGTTGCGCTGGGTGTCGCTGGCGGAGCTGGCGTATGGAAAGTTCGCCAGCTGGCGAACAGTAAGATCCTGATTAAAGACGAGACGATTTTTACCCTGAAAGCGGGAACCGGCCGCCAGGCGCTTGGGGAACAGCTCTATGGCGATAAGATTATCAATCGTCCCCGGGTATTCCAGTGGCTATTGCGCGTGGAACCTGAACTGTCCCATTTCAAAGCCGGGACCTATCGCTTTACGCCGGGAATGACCGTCAGAGAGATGCTGCAGTTGCTGGAAAGCGGCAAAGAAGCGCAGTTCCCTCTGCGGTTTGTGGAAGGGATGCGCCTGAGCGATTACCTCAAACAGCTGCGTGACGCGCCGTATATCAAACACACGTTAAAAGACGATCGCTATCAGACGGTGGCCGAGGTGCTGAAGCTTGAACATCCGGACTGGGTAGAAGGCTGGTTCTGGCCAGATACCTGGATGTACACGGCAGGGACAACCGATGTGGCGATTCTGAAGCGGGCGCACAAAAAAATGGTCGCCGCAGTGGATTCCGCCTGGGAAGGGCGAATGGAAGGACTGCCTTACAGCGATCGGAACCAGTTTGTGACGATGGCCTCAATCATTGAGAAAGAGACGGCCGTCGCTGCTGAGCGCGATCGCGTGGCGTCGGTATTTATCAACCGACTGCGCATCGGCATGCGCCTGCAAACCGACCCTACCGTCATCTACGGTATGGGCGAGAGCTATGTCGGTAAGATCTCAAGGAAAGATCTGGAGACGCCAACGGCGTATAATACCTACGTGATTAGCGGTTTACCGCCTGGCCCAATTGCCACGCCGAGCGAGGCTTCGCTCAAAGCCGCCGCGCATCCGGCTAAAACACCGTATCTCTATTTTGTGGCTGATGGAAAAGGGGGACACACCTTTAACACCAACCTTGCCAGCCATAATCGCTCTGTTCAGGACTATCTGAAGGCACTTAAGGAAAAAAATGCGCAGTAAATACATTGTCATTGAGGGACTCGAAGGGGCGGGTAAAACCACCGCCCGCAACGTGGTGGTGGATACGCTCAACGCGCTTGGCGTGGCGGATATGGTATTTACCCGCGAGCCGGGCGGCACACAGCTGGCCGAAAAGCTGCGTAGCCTGGTGCTGGATATTAAATCCGTTGGCGACGAAGTTATCACTGACAAAGCCGAAGTGCTGATGTTCTATGCGGCGCGCGTACAGCTTGTAGAGACGGTGATCAAGCCCGCTCTGGCCGACGGCAAATGGGTTATCGGCGACCGTCACGATCTGTCTACTCAGGCGTATCAGGGCGGGGGACGCGGCATTGACCAGACGATGCTGGCAACGCTGCGCAATGCCGTATTAGGTGATTTTCGCCCCGATTTGACCCTCTATCTGGATGTTACCCCGGAAGTGGGGCTCAGACGTGCCCGCGCGCGCGGCGAACTGGACCGCATTGAACAAGAGTCCTTTGATTTCTTTAACCGCACCCGTGCGCGCTATCTTGAACTGGCCGCACAGGACAGCTCTATTCGCACCATCGATGCGACGAAATCTCTGGACGACGTCACGCGCGACATTCAGCAGACCGTTACGCAGTGGGTACAGGAGCAACAGGCATGAAATGGTATCCATGGCTGCGTCCGCACTTTGAACAGCTGATCGGCAGCTATCAGGCGGGGCGGGTGCATCATGCGTTACTGATTCAGGCATTGCCAGGGATGGGTGAGGATGCGTTGATTTATGCCATCACCCGTTTTCTGATGTGTCAGCAGCCCGAAGGGCACAAAAGCTGCGGCAAATGCCGCGGCTGCCAGCTGATGCAGGCGGGCACACATCCTGACTACTACACGCTTGAGCCTGAGAAGGGTAAAAGCGCGCTCGGTATTGATGCCGTTCGTGAAGTCAGTGAAAAATTGTACGAACACGCGCGCCTGGGCGGCGCTAAAGTGGTCTGGCTCAAAGACGCCACGCTGCTTACCGAGGCGGCGGCTAACGCTCTGCTTAAGACTCTGGAAGAGCCGCCGGAAAGAACGTGGTTTTTCCTCTCCTGCCGCGATCCGGGACGATTACTGGCAACGTTGCGTAGCCGCTGTCGTCTTCATCACCTTGCGGTGCCTCAGGAATCGTGGGCGCTGAGCTGGCTTGAACGAGAAGTGACGACGTCACCTGAAAGTGCGTTGTCCGCATTGCGTCTGAGCAGCGGTGCACCCGCGGCGGCACTGGCATTACTGCAACCTGACGTCTGGTCACAGCGAGAAACGCTCTGCCGGGCCGTCGAATCTTCACTCAATAGCCAGGACTGGCTAAGTTTACTGCCTGCACTGAACGGCGATCGGGCCGATGAGCGTCTGCACTGGCTGGCCTCCTTACTGTTGGATGCGCTCAAACTCCAGCAAGGAGCAACGCTGCTGACTAACCCGGACGTATGGCCACTGGTAAATACGCTGGCGAACCGCCTCTCAGGCGTGATTCTTCACGCGATGCTTCATGACGTTTGCCAGAGTCGTGAACAGCTTTTAACCGTGACGGGTCTTAATCGCGAGCTTTTACTGACCGACCAGTTACTGCGTATTGAACACTACCTGCAACCAGGCGTTACGCCGCCTGTTTCCCATCTCTGAGAGAGACATTATGTTTTTAGTCGACTCACACTGCCATCTTGATGGCCTGGATTATCAATCTCTGCATAAAAACGTGGATGACGTGCTGGCGAAAGCCGCTGCCCGCGATGTGAAATTCTGCCTTGCGGTGGCGACGACGCTGCCGGGCTATCGCACCATGCGCGAGCTGGTGGGCGTTCGCGATAACGTGGTGTTCTCCTGCGGCGTGCACCCGTTGAATCAGGACGAGGCGTACGATGTCGAGGAGCTGCGCCGACTGGCAGCGGAAGAGGGCGTGGTGGCGATGGGGGAGACTGGGCTTGACTATTTTTACACGCCGGAAACCAAACCGCGCCAGCAGGCCTCCTTCCGCCATCATATCCGCATTGGCCGCGAACTTAACAAGCCGGTCATTGTTCATACCCGCGATGCACGTGCCGATACGCTGGCAATCCTGCGGGAAGAAAATGTGACGGATTGCGGTGGCGTACTACACTGTTTCACAGAAGACAGAGAAACGGCGGGTAAACTGCTTGATTTAGGGTTTTATATTTCGTTTTCTGGGATCGTGACGTTCCGTAACGCAGAGCAGCTTCGCGACGCTGCGCGCTATGTTCCGCTCGATCGCATCCTGGTGGAAACAGACTCTCCTTATCTGGCACCGGTACCCCATCGCGGTAAAGAGAACCAGCCGGCCATGACGAGAGACGTTGCGGAGTACATGGCCGTGCTTAAAGGTGTCAGTATCGAAGAACTGGCCCGCGTCACGACGGAAAACTTCTCTACGCTGTTCCATATCGACCCCGCCCGCCTGCAATCTGTTTGATACACCTGTTTTTTTTAGGCTCGTAATTAATAAGTAAAACGAGTAAAGTTCACCGCCTCATTTGGGGCGGTGAGGGTGTTTTTAGACACATCCAGACATGCTTTTTGAAAATAACTGAAAGTTTTTCGACCGCCTTAAGCTGAAACGTGATAGCCGTCAAACAAACTCAGAGGGAATTATTTTACTCTGTGTAATAAATAAAGGGCGCTTAGATGTCCTGTCCACGGCACGGTACTCCCCCCGGGCCAATGCGTGAAAGCGTAAAAAAAGCACAAATACTCAGGAGCACTCTCAATTATGTTTAAGAATGCATTTGCTAACCTGCAAAAGGTCGGTAAATCGCTGATGCTGCCAGTATCCGTACTGCCTATCGCAGGTATCCTGCTGGGTGTCGGTTCTGCTAACTTCAGCTGGCTGCCAGCCGTAGTTTCACACGTGATGGCCGAAGCAGGCGGTTCAGTCTTTGCTAACATGCCACTGATCTTCGCGATCGGTGTGGCTCTGGGCTTCACTAACAACGACGGCGTTTCTGCGCTGGCTGCAGTGGTTGCTTACGGCATCATGGTGAAAACCATGGCTGTGGTTGCGCCGCTGGTTCTGCATTTACCTGCAGAAGAGATCGCTGCGAAACACCTGGCGGACACCGGCGTGCTGGGCGGTATCATCTCCGGTGCGATTGCAGCGTACATGTTTAACCGCTTCTATCGCATCAAGCTGCCTGAGTATCTGGGCTTCTTTGCGGGCAAGCGTTTCGTTCCGATCATCTCTGGTCTGGCAGCGATTTTCACTGGCGTGATCCTGTCCTTCATCTGGCCACCGATCGGTTCCGCTATCCAGACTTTCTCCCAGTGGGCTGCTTACCAGAACCCGGTTGTGGCGTTTGGTATCTACGGCTTCATTGAGCGTTGCCTGGTACCATTTGGTCTGCACCACATCTGGAACGTTCCATTCCAGATGCAGATTGGTGAATTCACCAACGCAGCAGGTCAGGTGTTCCACGGTGATATCCCACGTTACATGGCAGGCGACCCAACTGCAGGTAAACTGTCTGGTGGCTTCCTGTTCAAAATGTACGGTCTGCCAGCCGCGGCGATTGCTATCTGGCACTCTGCTAAGCCAGAGAACCGTGCAAAAGTGGGCGGTATCATGATCTCCGCAGCGTTGACCTCGTTCCTGACCGGTATCACCGAGCCGATCGAGTTCTCCTTCATGTTCGTTGCGCCGATCCTGTACATTATTCACGCGGTTCTGGCGGGCCTGGCGTTCCCTATCTGTATCCTGCTGGGTATGCGTGACGGTACGTCCTTCTCTCACGGTCTGATCGACTTCATCGTTCTGTCCGGTAACAGCAGCAAGCTGTGGCTGTTCCCAATCGTTGGTGCGTGCTATGCGGTTGTGTACTACACCATCTTCCGCGTGCTGATTAAAGCACTGGACCTGAAAACCCCAGGTCGTGAAGATGCGACAGAAGACAGCAAAGCAGGCGCAACCAGCGAAATGGCGCCGGCACTGGTCGCAGCGTTCGGTGGTAAAGAGAACATCACTAACCTGGACGCGTGCATCACTCGTCTGCGTGTGAGCGTTGCCGATGTAGCGAAAGTAGACCAGCCGGGTCTGAAAAAACTGGGCGCAGCCGGTGTTGTTGTTGCAGGTTCGGGTGTACAGGCAATCTTCGGTACTAAATCCGATAACCTGAAAACCGAAATGGATGAGTACATCCGCAGCAACTAAGTTGTGACCTGGGGAGACTAAGGCAGCCGAATGGCTGCCTTTTTTATTGGTGCGGTTTTATGTCTTAAAAAGCATCACCAGAACGCAGGAGCGGTCACTCTTCATCCAGCTGATAAACATTCAGGAAAGAAATCGGGGGAGGAGGTTGAAAGGACAGGAGAAACTCGCTCATACTCTTGAATTGTGTCACGCACTCATCCAGAGAGTGTGTCAACAGCGGACGCATCGCACCAGTCTAAACAAAAAAGGAAAAGGTCATGGCTGAAGAAACGATTTTCAGTAAAATTATCCGTCGCGAAATCCCTTCGGATATCGTCTATCAGGATGAACTGGTGACGGCTTTCCGGGACATTTCCCCTCAGGCCCCGACGCACATCCTGATCATTCCTAATATTCTGATTCCTACCGTAAACGACGTAAAAACCGAGCACGAAGTGGCGTTAGGTCGTATGCTGACGGTGGCCGCGAAAATTGCTGAGCAGGAAGGCATTGCGGAAGACGGCTACCGTCTGATCATGAACTGCAACCGTCATGGCGGGCAGGAAGTTTATCACATTCACATGCATCTGCTGGGCGGGCGTCCTCTGGGGCCGATGCTGGCACACAAAGGTCTTTAACATGCTTAAAGGGCGTATTGCAGCGCTGGTAGTGACGATGATGATCGCAGGGTGCAGTTCGCGCCCGGCGATCCCCGTGAATGATGAACAGACGCTGGTGATGGAATCCTCCGTACTTGCCGCAGGCATCACGGCGCAGCAACCCGCGTTGACCATCAGTGAAATCAATTCGTCTGCCTCCTCTACGCTCTTCAATGAAAGACATGAACCAGTGACGGTCCACTACCGCTTTTTCTGGTATGACGTAAGAGGTCTTGAAATGCATCCGCTGGAAGCGCCGCGAAGCGTCACCATTCCGGCAAGATCGTCGGTAACGCTCTATGGCAGCGCCAACTATCTGGGTGCGCATAAGGTGAGACTTTATCTTTATCTCTAAGGGGTGAATCTTGATTAAAAATTTGAGCCGCTATGCGCTCGTGACAGCTTTCGCTCTGTTTCTGGCAGGGTGTGTGACGCGTACTGAACAGCCAGCGCCTGTGGAAGAGGCTAAACCGGGTACTGAACAGCCGACGCAGCCCGCGCAGCCGCAGCCAACCGTGCCATCTGTGCCGTCTATTCCGGAACAGCCGGGTCCAATTGAGCATCCGGACCAAACGTCGCAGCCCACGCCGCGCGTGCGCCATTACGACTGGAACGGCGCAATGCAGCCGATGGTCGGTAAAATGCTGCAGGCACAGGGCGTGACGGCAGGCAGCGTATTGCTGGTCGATAGCGTGAACAACCGTACCAACGGTTCGCTGAACGCGGGCGAAGCGACGGAAACCCTGCGCAATGCCCTGGCAAACAACGGTAAGTTTACGCTGGTTTCGGCTCAACAGCTCGCGGTCGCGAAACAGCAGCTGGGCCTGTCGCCGCAGGATAGCCTCGGCTCACGCAGCAAGGCGATCGGTATTGCCCGAAACGTTGGCGCACAGTATGTGCTGTACTCAAACGCCACCGGTAACGTGAATACGCCAGCCCTGCAGATGCAGCTGATGCTGGTTCAGACAGGCGAAATTATCTGGTCAGGTAAAGGTGCGGTTACGCAACAATGACAGCACGCGTGAAGAGATTCTGACACGCTATTTTCCTCAATATCGCCTTATCGCGCCGCAGGCCCACTCCGGGCTTGGCGGCGCGAGTTGCATTATAGCGCAGGGCGAGCATCGTCTGGTCTTGCGGCAGAATCACGATCCCTTCGCGCCTGCTTTCCATTTCCGTCGTCAGTTTCGAGCCCTGAGACGTCTTGCGTCAGATCTCGTGCCTGAACCCCGATTTTTCAGACAGGGCTGGATGGCCGTCGAGTATCTGGAAGGGGAAGTTAAAAGCGCGCTGCCGGACACTTCAGCGCTTGCGGCGATGCTGTATCATTTGCACCGGCAGCCACGTCTGGGATGGCGAATCACGCTATTCCCGTTGCTTGAACACTACTGGCAGCAAGCCCTGCCTGACAGACGCACCCCAACGTGGCTGGCACATCTCAAACGGTTGCGTAAAGCGGGTGAGCCACAGCCGATCCGGCTCTCGCCGTTGCACATGGATGTTCATGCCGGAAATATTGTGCATACGTCAGCGGGTATCCGGCTTATCGACTGGGAATATGCCGGAGACGGCGATGTGGCGCTGGAGCTGGCGGCGGTCTGGACGGAGAGTGACGCCGCGCGGCGGGCGCTCATCAGCGACTATGCCCACGCGGCAAAAATTGACGTCGACGCGCTGACGCGGCAGGTCAGGCGCTGGCGTCCCTGGGTCATCATGTTAATGGCCGGCTGGTTTGAAATGCGCTACCAGCAGTCCAGAGACAAACAATTTATTGCGCTGGCAGACGATGCCTGGCGTCAGTTACAAACTAAAGGATAAGAGAGGTGGATGTGGGTCCAGTCATGTTGGATGTAGAAGGGTTTGAGCTGGATGCGGAGGAGCGTGAAATTCTGGCGCATCCGCTGGTGGGTGGCCTGATCCTGTTTACCCGCAACTATCACGATCCGGCGCAGCTGCGTGAGCTGGTGCGTCAGATCCGCGCCGCGTCGCGCAATCATCTGGTGGTGGCCGTCGATCAGGAAGGCGGACGCGTGCAGCGTTTTCGCGAAGGGTTTACCCGCCTGCCGGCAGCCCAGTCTTTTGCCGCGCTGTTGGGCACGGAAGAGGGTGGAAAACTGGCGCAGGACGCCGGCTGGCTGATGGCCAGCGAAATGATCGCCATGGATATCGACATCAGTTTTGCCCCGGTTCTGGACGTGGGGCATATCAGCGCCGCCATTGGCGAGCGTTCATACCATGAAGATCCGCGTATTGCGCTGGCAATGGCGACCCGGTTTATTGACGGCATGCACGATGCCGGGATGAAGACCACCGGCAAACACTTCCCGGGCCACGGGGCGGTGACGGCGGATTCCCACAAAGAGACGCCGCGCGATCCGCGCCCGGAAGCGGAAATTCGCGCCAAAGATATGTCGGTTTTCCAGTCGCTTATCACCGATAACAAGCTGGATGCCATTATGCCTGCGCACGTGATTTACAGCGACGTTGACCCGCGTCCTGCCAGCGGCTCTCCGCACTGGCTAAAAACCGTTCTGCGCCAGGAGCTGGGCTTCAATGGCGTGATTTTCTCCGACGATTTATCGATGGAAGGGGCGGCGATTATGGGCAGCTACGCAGAACGCGGTCAGGCGTCGCTGGACGCTGGTTGCGATATGATCCTGGTCTGCAATAATCGTAAAGGTGCCGTTAGCGTGCTGGATAACCTGTCGCCGATCAATGCAGAGCGTGTTACACAATTGTATCATAAAGGTTCATTTAGCCGTCAGGAGCTGATGGATTCGGCGCGCTGGAAGACGATCAACGCCCGGCTTGAAGACCTGAATGAGCGCTGGCAGACACACAAAGCCAGCCTGTAAACCCTCCCGGAAGGCGTAGCGTGGTGAGAAGACGATGATCATCTATTTACACGGTTTTGACTCTAACAGTCCTGGTAATCATGAGAAGGTGCTGCAGCTGCAGTTTATCGATCCGGATGTGCGGTTGATCAGCTACAGCACGCGCCATCCGAAGCATGATATGCAGCATCTGCTCAAAGAAGTGGACAAGATGCTGCAGCTGAACGTCGACGATCGTCCGTTGATTTGCGGCGTGGGGCTGGGCGGCTACTGGGCGGAACGGATTGGCTTCCTGTGCGACATCCGTCAGGTCGTGTTCAATCCTAACCTGTTCCCGAACGAGAACATGGAAGGCAAAATTGACCGCCCGGAAGAGTATGTCGATATTGCGACCAAGTGCGTCAGCAATTTTCGGGAGAAAAACCGCGACCGCTGCCTGGTGATCCTGTCGCGTAACGATGAGGCGCTCAACAGCCATCGGGCTGCAGAACTGCTGCATCATTACTATGAGATCGTCTGGGACGAAGAACAGACCCACAAGTTCAAGAACATCTCTCCGCATCTGCAGCGTATCAAGGCCTTTAAAACGCTGGGTTAAGCCCCTGAAGCAGGTCCAGAAGCCCGGACGCGAAAGCGTGCCGGGCTTTCTTTTTGACCAGAATTGTCTACTTTTAAGCCATCAAAACTTGATGCATATCAATTTTGGTATGACCAATGCGCCTGACGTGTTATTCTCAATGCACCTGAATGGTTTCAGTGCTGTAACCTGTTGTTAATTAAGGGTTATTTTTATAACTTTTAATTAACAATTGGTTAATAATTTGAGGGGGTCACGTTGACTACGCCATTGAAAAAGATAGTGATTGTAGGCGGTGGAGCAGGCGGGCTGGAGCTGGCGACACAGTTGGGCAAGAAGCTGGGCCGCGGTAAAAAAGCCAAAATTACGCTGGTGGATCGTAACCACAGTCACCTGTGGAAACCGCTGCTGCACGAAGTGGCGACCGGTTCTCTGGACGAGGGCGTGGACGCGCTCAGCTATCTGGCGCACGCGCGCAACCACCATTTCCAGTTCCAGCTGGGCTCGGTGGTGGACATCAATCGTGAAAGCAAAACCATTACCCTGGCAGAGCTGCGTGATGAAAAAGGGGAGCTTCTGGTCCCTGAACGCAAACTGGCGTATGACACGCTGGTCATGGCGCTGGGCAGTACCTCCAATGACTTCAACACGCCTGGCGTGAAAGAGCACTGTATCTTCCTCGATAACCCGCATCAGGCGCGTCGTTTCCATCAGGAAATGCTGAACCTGTTCCTGAAGTACACCAGCAATATGGGTGCGAACGGTAAGGTGAATATCGCCATTGTTGGTGGCGGTGCGACGGGCGTTGAGCTCTCCGCTGAGCTGCACAATGCGGTGAAGCAGCTGCACAGCTACGGCTACAAAGGGTTAACCAACGAAGCGCTGAACGTGACGCTGGTCGAAGCCGGTGAACGTATTCTGCCTGCGCTGCCGCCGCGGATTTCCGGTGCGGCGCACAATGAACTCACCAAACTGGGCGTGCGGGTGCTGACGCAGACCATGGTGACCAGCGCCGACGAAGGTGGCCTGCACACGAAAGACGGCGAGTACATCAAAGCGGATCTGATGGTCTGGGCGGCAGGTATCAAAGCGCCTGATTTTATGAAAGAGATCGGCGGCCTGGAAACCAACCGCATCAACCAGCTGGTGACGGAGCCGACGCTGCAAACTACCCGCGACCCTGACATCTTTGCTATCGGCGACTGCGCTTCCTGCGCGCGTCCTGAAGGCGGCTTCGTACCGCCGCGCGCCCAGGCGGCGCATCAGATGGCGAGCCTGGTACTGCACAACATTCTGGCGCAGACCAAAGGTAAGCCAATGAAAGCCTATGTCTACAAAGACCACGGTTCTCTGGTATCGCTGTCTAACTTCTCAACCGTCGGCAGCCTGATGGGCAACCTGATGCGTGGCTCGATGATGGTAGAAGGGCGCATTGCACGCTTCGTGTATATCTCCCTGTACCGCATGCACCAGATTGCGCTGCACGGCTACTTCAAAACCGGGCTGATGATGCTGGTGGGCAGAATCAACCGTGTGATCCGTCCGCGTCTGAAGCTGCACTAATCTTTCACTCCCTCCGGGCCTTCCGGAGGGAGTTTTTAGCATATCGTGCTGCAGATCACAGAACGTATGCTTAAGAGTTCTCCTAAATAGAATATATCTCCCCTCAACGTCTCTTTTTTGATCCTTTATCTGATTGGCGAACCCGTGCCTCCATTGCAAAATTGTTACCAATAGCAACAAAGGAGGAAGTCCCGTGAATAAATCAATGTTGGCGGGTATAGGGATTGGCGTCGCGGCTGCGTTAGGTGTGGCTGCCGTTGCCAGTCTGAACGTATTAGATCGCGGCCCGCAGTATGCACAGGTGGTTTCTGCTACTCCGATTAAAGAAACCGTCAAGACCCCTCGTCAGGAGTGCCGCAACGTCTCCGTGACTCACCGCCGTCCGGTTCAGGATGAAAACCGTATTGCTGGATCTGTTCTGGGTGCGGTAGCCGGTGGGGTCATTGGCCACCAGTTTGGCGGTGGCCGTGGTAAAGATGTGGCGACCGTGGTCGGCGCGCTGGGCGGTGGCTATGCCGGTAACCAGGTGCAGGGCGCAATGCAGGATAATGATACCTACACCACAACGCAGCAGCGCTGTAAAACCGTCTATGACAAGTCGGAGAAAATGCTGGGCTATGACGTGACGTACAAAATTGGCGATCAGCAGGGCAAAATCCGCATGGATAAAGATCCAGGCACGCAAATTCCTCTGGACGGTAATGGCCAGCTGGTTCTGAATAACAAAGTGTAAAAAAGATGTTCTCTGAACTTAGCTCCTCATGCGCTCAGGCTGAGGAGCTTTTTTTTGCGTCAGATTTTGAGTAGCTCGGGCCACAGCCGCAGCGTGGTGTCGCTTATATTCTGCAGTTTTTCAAGCGTTGCCCCTTCACGGGCGCTGATCGACATCCCCTGCAAAATACAGCTCAGGTATTGCGCCAGCACCTGAGGGTTACAGTGCGCGGGGATTTCACCGCGCTGCTGGCGTTGAGCCAGAAACGCGCTCAGCGTCTCCTCCTGCATGGCGTGACGCGATTTCACCGTATTGGCGATCTCTTTAGACGACGCCGCAAGGGTGGCAGAGGTGTTAATCATAAAGCAGCCCGCAGGCGTGTCTTTACTGGTAAAGCAGGTGGCGACGGCGGTGAAATAATCTCGCAGTGCCTGCTCAACGCTTTTTTCTTCACAAAATAGCTGGGCTTCGTGTTTCGCCGCAAAGCGCGAAATGTACCTGTCCAGCACCGCCCTGAACAGCCCCTCTTTATTGGTAAATTCAGCATACAGCGTCGGCGCTTTGGCTCCGGTGGCTTCTACCAGATCGGAAAGCGAGGTTGCTTCATACCCATGTTGCCAGAAGAGAGTCATGGCCTTATCAAGCGCTGCATCCCTGTCAAACACTTTTGGTCGGCCACGGCTTTTCTTCGCACAACTCGTGACATCGGTTGTCATTTGCCGTTGGTCCTCTGTTGGTTTGTTGAATAACCATTATAAAAATAAACGCAAGTCACCACCAGCGCTGAATGCTTAAAAATAAATTAATCATATGAGTATGAAAAATAACGACTTTAAAATTAAGTTAACGTTCGTTATAAAATTATGTTGACGCGTGACCTGGATCACATTTATGATTTACCTATCGATCGTTAACTAAATAGATAACGACCTCCAAATTCATCTGCTAAAGGTAAAGATCATGAAAAACGTAAAAACTCTCATCGCTGCCGCCGTTCTGAGCTCACTCTCTTTCGCAAGCTTTGCTGCTGTTGAAGTGCAATCCACACCTGCTGACCAGCATAAAGTCGGGACTATCTCCGCTTCTGCAGGGACTAACCTGGGCTCTCTGGAAGATCAGCTGGCGCAAAAAGCGGAAGAAATGGGTGCGAAATCTTTCCGCATTACCTCTGTGACCGGCCCTAACACGCTGCACGGCACAGCTGTAATCTACAAATAAGTCGCGTATAAACCCTCATTTATGCCACTGCAATAAAAAACGCCCTGCTAAGCAGGGCGTTTTTCTTTCCGTATTACAGCGACTGCTGGGCGACATCACGGTGCCGGGTGACATCTGTCGGCATTCCCGACCGAGCCTCCATTGCGCGCTCCATGACTGCGCCATCGGTATTCACATTCGTTTTGAAGCTCACCATTGCCGCATTCAGGTTGATGGGCAATGTTTGCGGATCGTCACCGATGTTTTTCGATAGCGGCTGGTGAATTTCAACCATCCGCACGCCGCCTGGCTCCTCAGAAACTTTAATCGGCGTATTGATAATATTTACTTTAGTACCCGGCGTAACCACGTTAAACAGCGTTTTGATATCGTCATCGCGCAGACGAATACAGCCGGAGCTGACGCGCATGCCGATGCCAAAATCTGCATTCGTTCCATGCAGCAGATAGACCCCGCCGTAAGCCGCCAGGCGGATCGCGTGATGTCCCATCGGGTTATCCGGGCCTGCCGGCACTACGGCGGGAAGGTCAATGCCCTGCGCTTTATAACGGGCACGAATATTAGCCGTCGGGGTCCAGGTTGGATTCGCACGTTTATCCGAGACGGTGGTGACCATCGTCGGCGTCAGGGTGTCGCCGCCCAGCTGGCCAATCCCGATGGGGTACACGGTGACTTCATTTTTGCCCGGCGGGTAATAATAGAGACGTAACTCCGCAAGATTAATGACGATCCCCTCGCGCGGGGCGTCCGGCAGAATAGTCTGTAACGGGATGGTCAATACGGTTCCCGCGCGCGGGACGTAGGGGTCGACGCCAGGGTTGGCCTGCAGCAGAGCCAGAAAACCGACGTTATATTTTTTGGCAATCGCTTCCAGGGAACCGCCGTTGTTTTCAACCACATGAAAACGATTTTCCCCCACCACCCTGCTGCCAGGAGGGGGAAGGGGCCAGGTATTTGCCCGGGCCGGAAGCGCAACCGCGAAGGTGGCTGCCAGCGCAAACAAGGTCATCCAGCGGGTAAAACGCGAAGAGGTCATCATTACCACAATCCATGCAAATGATAAGGTTATTGTTTTATAAGCAGTTAATTATAATTATGGCGAATAGGTGTGTCGGGAAGATCGGGTGAAGTGCAAAGAGTTTGTAAATTGTCCCCCGGTAGCGCGGCGCTAACGGGGGAAGGGCGGGCTACGCGATCGAATTTTCTTCGAGCTGGCGCATAAAGTTACGCACCCAGTCCATGCGGGTTTTGCGCTCCGTCAGCTCCTGGGTAAATTTCAGACGCGTCGGCCCATCGAGACGGAAATGCTGCGGCTGTTTTTGCAGCAGACCAATCAGCCACATCGGGTTAACGTGGTTCTTCTCGGCGAATTCGATCACGCCGCCTTTTTCGTTGCCTTCAAGCTTACGAATGCCCAGCTTCTGTGCCTGCTGGCGCAGGCGCGCGATATCCAGCAGATTTCTCGCCGCATCGGGCAGCAGGCCAAAGCGGTCGATCAGCTCCACCTTAATCTCTTCCAGCTCGTTTTCCCTCTTCGCACTGGCGATGCGCTTGTAGAACGACAGTCGGGTATTCACGTCCGGAATGAAATCATCCGGCAGCAGGGAAGGCATACGCAGCTCGACCTCGGTCTGCTGGCTGGTGAGATCTTCCAGCGACGGCTCGCGTCCGGCCTTCAGGGCATCGACCGCATTTTCCAGCAGCTCCATATAGAGCGAGAAGCCGATGGTCTCCATCGAGCCGCTCTGGTCCTCACCCAGCAGTTCGCCGGCACCGCGGATCTCGAGATCGTGTGTCGCCAGCGCAAAGCCTGCGCCGAGGTCTTCCAGCGAGGCGATGGCTTCCAGACGCTTTTGCGCGTCGGTAGTCATCGCTTTCGGATGCGGCGTCAGCAGCCAGGCGTAGGCTTGATGATGCGAACGCCCGACGCGGCCGCGCAGCTGATGGAGCTGCGCCAGACCGAAGTGATCCGCACGTTCGATGATAATGGTATTCGCCGTCGGGATATCAATACCGGTTTCAATGATGGTGGTGCACACCAGCACGTTGAAGCGCTGGTGGTGGAAGTCGTTCATCACCCGTTCCAGCTCGCGCTCGCGCATCTGCCCGTGACCGATAGCAATGCGCGCTTCCGGTACCAGCTCTGCCAGACGGTCTGCCGCTTTCTGGATATTTTCCACATCGTTGTACAGGTAATAGACCTGACCCCCACGAAGTACCTCACGCAAGATGGCCTCACGGACCACCAGATTATCGTATTCGCGGACAAAGGTTTTTACCGCCAGGCGGCGCGCCGGTGGCGTGGCGATAATCGACAGATCGCGCATGCCGCTCATCGCCATGTTCAGCGTACGCGGGATAGGCGTTGCGGTCAGGGTCAGAATGTCGACGTCGGCGCGCATCGCTTTGATGCGCTCTTTGTGACGCACCCCGAAGCGGTGCTCTTCATCGACGATCAGCAGCCCCAGATCTTTCCACTTCACGTCGCTTTGCAGCAGCTTATGGGTGCCGATCAGAATGTCGATTTTACCCTCGCTTGCCTGCTCCAGAATTTGGGTCTGCTCTTTGGTACTGCGAAAACGCGACAGCATCTCGATGCGTACCGGCCAGTTGGCAAAGCGGTCGCGGAAGTTGTCAAAGTGCTGCTGAGCGAGCAGGGTGGTCGGCACCAGCACCGCCACCTGCTTGTTGTTTTCAACCGCAAGGAAGGCGGCGCGCATCGCCACTTCGGTTTTACCGAAGCCGACGTCGCCGCAGACTAAGCGGTCCATTGCCAGCGGCTGGCACATATCGCTCAGCACGGCGTTAATGGCCTGGGCCTGATCCGGCGTGGTTTCAAACGGGAAACTGTCGCAGAACAGCTGGTACTGTTCTTTATCATGCTTAAAGGCAAAGCCCTCTTTAGCCGCGCGCTGGGCGTAGATATCCAGCAGCTCGGCCGCCACGTCGCGCACTTTTTCCGCGGCTTTCTGGCGCGCGCGCGCCCAGGCGTCGCCGCCCAGCTTGTGCAGCGGCGCATTGTCTTCGGCACCGCCCGCATAGCGGCTGATGAGATGCAGGGAGGAGACCGGAACGTACAGTTTGGCATCGTTGGCGTAGGTCAGCATCAGGTATTCACCTTTGATGCCGCCCGCCTCCAGCGTGGTCATCCCCTGATAGCGGCCAACGCCGTGCTCCAGGTGAACAATCGGCTGGCCCGGGTGCAGCTCGGCCAGGTTACGGATCAGCGTGTCCGGATTGATGGTTCGACGGCTGTCCTGACGGCGACGCGCGACGCGCTCGCCCAGCAGGTCGCTTTCGCAAATCAGCGCCAGGTTGTTGAGCGTATCAATAAACCCGTGCTCGGCGGCGCCAATCATCAGGTAACAACCGTTTCCGGTCGCCTCGCTGAGACGCAGGATGCGTTTCGGCGCAACCTTAATACGCCCCAGCAGTTCACCGAGCGCTTCACGACGGCCTTCACTCTCAACGGAGAACACTACCGGGCCGGTAAAGGATTCCAGGAACTTGCGCAAATTATCCAGCGGTGATTTCTGCTGTGCCTGAACGGCGAGGTCCGGCAGCGTCCGGAAGGCGAGGTTGGTGTTGGCGGCCTTATCGGCAAGCGAATCGGTTTTAAGCTGCATACGCGGCCAGCGCTTCAGCTCGGCGTTGAGCTCGTCGGTACGCAGCCACAGCGCTTCCGGCGGCAGCAACGGACGCATCGGGTCAACGCCCCGGTTTTCAAAGCGGGCGCGGGTTTCGCCTTCAAAGCGGCTGGCGCTGGCGTCGATATCGCCGGTGTTAACAATCAGCGTATTCGCCGGGAAGTAGCTGAAAAGAGCCGGCAGCGGCTCGTTGAAGAACAGCGGCTGCCAGTATTCGATCCCGGCAGGAAGCGTGCCTTTGCTGACCTGCTGGTAAATATGCTCGGCGTCGCGCTTCACCTCGAACCTGTCGCGCCACTGGCTGCGGAACAGTTCGATAGCGGTTTTGTCCGTCGGGAACTCGTGCGCGGGCAGTAAATTGATGGACTCCACTTCTTCCAGCGTGCGCTGCGTATCGGCGTCGAATACGCGCAGGCTATCGATTTCATCATCGAAAAAGTCCAGACGATACGGCTGGTCGCTGCCCATTGGGTAAAGGTCAAGCAACGCGCCGCGGGTCGCGTATTCCCCGTGCTCCATCACCTGATCGACGTGGCGATAGCCGGCACCGTCAAGCTGCGCGCGCAGGGCATCACGGGACAGGCGCTGGCCTTTTTTCATCACCAGCGCGTGGCCATGCAGGTAGCTGTGCGGACAGACGCGCTGCATCAGGGTGTTCACCGGTACAATCAGCACGCCGCGCTGCATGGTCGGCAGCTGATAGAGCGTCGACAGGCGCGAGGAGATGATCTCCTGATGTGGAGAGAAGCTGTCATACGGCAGCGTTTCCCAGTCGGCCAGGCTGAACACCAGGCTATCGGTGAACTGGCGAATTTCGTCGTGCAGGCGCAGAGCGTTTTGCATATCCGGGGCAACCAGTATCACCGGGCCAGGATGGCGTTCGGCGATTTCCGCCACCAGCGTGGCGCATGCCGCGCCCGTGAGTTCACCCAGCTGGCGCTGGTCGCCCGCTTTGGCAGGCAAGGAATAACGATAGTGTTCAGGCATGGCTATGTCAGAGTCTCTTATGGATATACCAACAGTATTGGGGCATATCACTGATACGCAATGTCTTTATTATCCTCGATCGTTTTGCATAAGCAAATCGGAACCGCACGGCGGGGCAATCCGCCCCCGAAGCGGGGGCGGAGAGGGCATTAACGGGTGGTCGGTGACAGACTTAGCGTTGAGGGAGGAGAGAAGAAAATGTCCCCAAACAGCGCGGTGGAGAGTTTACGCACCCCAAGCCCGGCAAGGGTACAGATAAGCAGGCTGGCAAACGGGTAGACCAGAATTAAAGACAGCTCAGCCCAGACCGGCCAGTAGGCGGCATTCACCTCGCCAATCAGGAACAGGCTAAAGGCCTCGATTAAGATGCGGTGGGTGGTATAGATCGCAATGGTGTTTGAGCCAATCACGTTAAGCAGGTTGTGCGGATGAACGGCATAGCGCTGCTCGAGGCTGTAGAACAGCTTCATGATCAGCACAATCGACAACAAGGAGAGCAGCAGCGGAACGTTAGCAAACCACAGCACCACCGAGACGGCAGCGAAAGCGGCTGTCGCCAGCCAGATGCGGCGCAGGTTGACGCTTTTCATCCATGCCATCAGCTCTGCGCCATACCACGCCCCAAGGCTGTAGTAGATCATGTTGCGTACCACGCTGTTCATTCCCCACCACGGCAGCGGCAGGAAGTTGATCGCGATGCTTGCCAGCGCCAGCAGTCCCAGTACCGGCAGCTTCCAGCGGCTCAGCAGTTTACACAGCGTGAAGTAGACCACCAGGGCATACAGATACCACAGGCTGGTGCTGGCGGTGAGCATCCCGCGCACAAATCCTGAGAACGAGTCGGCATAGGCCGCGTTCGACGAGGTAGCAAGCTCACGCTCCGGTGCCAGCCAGGCGTTCAGATGGCTCAGCGCCTGCCACTGCAGGACGCCCCACAGCGCCAGGACCCAGACAATGCTCCAGACGCGTTTGTCGAGACTGGTGCGCCAGCCCACCTCGTCAATATAGCGACGGATCAAGTAGCCAGAAATAAAGAAGAAGACCGGCATACGGAACGGTGCGAGGTAGAGGTTAAAGTAGACCCAGCATTTGGCGAGAAGGCCGGAGAGCGGATGTTGTAGCCCGATCAGATGCGGATAAAACGTGATGACCGAATGATAGATAACCACCAGGCAGATGCACAGCCCTTTTATCTGGTTAATCCATAATGCTTTTTGCTTCATTGTTCGCAACTACCTTATTGCCATAAACGAACGAGCAATTGTTCTAAAACGAAACCAGGATGTAATGGGTAACAGTCTGTATCAGGAGGTTTTTCGGAAAAGGTGGAGGTTGCGAGGTGCACTTTCAGCTATTAGCACCCTGATTTATCTGAATTTTTCGGAAAAATGATTACCAAAGCTTACGGTTTCAGTCATTTACGCTTAACGGATTCGCTTATATACTCGTGGGTCTGCTATCAGCAAACAGACGGATTTCATGTATCAACCTGTCGCACTCTTTATAGGCTTACGCTACATGCGTGGGCGCGCCGCGGACCGCTTCGGTCGCTTTGTCTCCTGGCTTTCGACTATTGGCATCACGCTTGGCGTGATGGCACTGGTGACGGTGCTTTCCGTCATGAATGGCTTTGAGCGCGAGCTGCAAAACAACATCCTGGGGCTGATGCCGCAGGCCGTACTCTCATCTACCAACGGTTCGGTTAACCCGCAGCAGCTGCCGGAAAGCGCGGCGAAGTTACAGGGCGTCACGCGCGTTGCGCCGTTGACGACCGGCGACGTGGTGCTGCAAAGTGCCCGCAGCGTGGCGGTCGGCGTGATGCTGGGTATCGACCCGGCGCAAAACGATCCGCTGACGCCATACCTGGTTAACGTGAAGCAGACCGATCTCGAAGCCGGAAAATACAACGTTATTCTGGGTGAACAGCTTGCCGGCCAGCTTGGCGTCAACCGTGGCGATCAGCTGCGCGTGATGGTGCCTTCAGCCAGCCAGTTTACGCCGATGGGGCGCCTGCCAAGCCAGCGTCTGTTCACCGTAATTGGTACCTTTGCTGCCAACAGCGAAGTCGATGGTTACCAGATGCTGGTTAACATCCAGGACGCATCACGCCTGATGCGTTATCCGGCGGGGAATATCACCGGCTGGCGCCTGTGGCTCGACGCGCCGCTGAAGGTCGATACGCTCAGCCAGCAAAAGCTGCCGGACGGCACGAAATGGCAGGACTGGCGCGAGCGTAAAGGCGAATTGTTCCAGGCCGTACGTATGGAAAAAAACATGATGGGGCTGCTGCTGAGCCTGATCGTGGCCGTAGCTGCCTTTAACATCATCACCTCGCTGGGCCTGATGGTCATGGAAAAACAGGGCGAAGTCGCCATTCTGCAAACCCAGGGGCTCACGCCGCGCCAGATCATGGCGGTCTTTATGGTGCAGGGCGCGAGCGCCGGGATTATCGGGGCGTTGCTCGGGGCGGCGCTGGGCGCGCTGCTTGCCAGCCAGCTTAATAACTTAATGCCGATCATTGGCGCGCTGCTCGATGGCGCGGCGCTGCCGGTGGCTATCGAGCCGCTGCAGGTGGTCGGTATTGCGCTGGCCGCGATGGCCATTGCGCTGCTTTCTACGCTTTATCCTTCCTGGCGCGCTGCCGCCACTCAACCCGCTGAGGCTTTACGTTATGAATAAGATCCTGTTGCAATGCGACAACCTGTCCAAACGCTATCAGGAAGGCTCTGTGCAGACCGACGTGCTGCACAATGTGAGCTTCAGCGTGGGCGAAGGCGAGATGATGGCGATTGTCGGTAGCTCCGGCTCCGGCAAAAGTACCTTATTACACCTGCTGGGCGGGCTGGATACCCCAACCAACGGCGACGTGATTTTCTCCGGCCAGCCGATGAGCAAAATGTCCTCCGCGGCGAAGGCCGAGCTGCGTAACCGCGAGCTGGGCTTTATCTACCAGTTCCATCACCTGCTGCCGGATTTCACGGCGCTGGAAAACGTGGCGATGCCGCTGCTGATTGGCAAAAAGAAGCCGGCAGAAATTAACGCCCGCGCCAGCGACATGCTGAAAGCGGTAGGGCTGGGCCATCGCGGTAACCACCGTCCGTCGGAGCTTTCCGGCGGCGAGCGTCAGCGCGTGGCGATTGCCCGTGCGCTGGTGAACAACCCGCGTCTGGTGCTGGCGGATGAGCCTACCGGTAACCTGGATGCGCGCAATGCGGACAGTATTTTCCAGCTTCTGGGCGAGCTGAACGCCTCCCAGGGCACCGCGTTTCTGGTCGTAACCCACGATCTGCAGCTGGCAAAACGCATGGGGCGCCAGCTTGAGATGCGCGACGGCCATCTGAATGCAGAACTGACTCTGATGGGAGCGGAGTAATGGCTTCACCGTTATCGTTACTCATCGGGCTACGCTTTAGCCGCGGTCGCCGTCGCGGCGGCATGGTGTCGCTGATCTCCGTCATTTCGACCATCGGTATCGCGCTGGGTGTGGCAGTGCTGATTGTGGGCCTGAGCGCCATGAACGGCTTCGAGCGCGAGCTGAATAACCGCATTCTGGCGGTGGTGCCGCACGGTGAAATCGAGCCGGTTAACCAGCCCTGGAGCAACTGGAGCGACGCCCTGACCAAAGTGGAAAAGGTCCCGGGCATCGCCGCTGCTGCGCCCTACATTAATTTTACCGGGCTGGTGGAGAGCGGGGTAAACCTGCGTGCCATTCAGGTGAAAGGGGTGAATCCCGTCCAGGAAGAACGCCTGAGCGCGCTGCCGAAATATGTGCAGAACGGCGCGTGGGCGAACTTTAAGGCTGGCGAGCAGCAAATCATCATGGGTAAAGGCGTCGCGGATGCGCTGAAGGTGAAGCAGGGCGACTGGGTGTCAATCATGATCCCGAACGCCAGCGCCGATCACAAACTGCAGCAGCCTAAACGCGTGCGCCTGCACGTCACCGGTATTCTTCAGCTGAGCGGTCAGCTTGACCATAGCTTTGCGATGGTGCCGATGGAGGATGCGCGCCAGTATCTCGACATGGCCGACAGCGTGACGGGCATTGCCATCAAGGTGAACGACGTCTTTAACGCCAACAAACTGGTACGTGACGCGGGCAGCGTGACCAATAACTACGTCTACATCAAGAGCTGGATCGGCACTTACGGCTATATGTACCGTGATATCCAGATGATCCGCGCCATTATGTATCTTGCGATGGTGCTGGTGATCGGCGTCGCGTGCTTTAATATCGTCTCGACGCTGGTGATGGCGGTCAAAGACAAGAGCGGTGACATCGCCGTGCTGCGTACTCTTGGGGCAAAAGACGGCCTTATTCGCGCCATTTTCGTCTGGTACGGTTTGCTGGCGGGCCTGTTCGGCAGCCTGTGCGGCGTGGTGATTGGCGTGGTGGTTTCCCTGCAGCTGACCCCAATCATCAACGGGATTGAAAAGCTTATCGGCCACCAGTTCCTGTCGGGTGATATCTATTTTATTGACTTCCTGCCGTCTGAACTGCACTGGCTGGACGTTTTTTATGTGCTGGTGACAGCACTTTTACTGAGTCTGCTGGCAAGCTGGTATCCGGCGCGTCGCGCAAGCCGAATTGATCCGGCGAGGGTATTAAGTGGCCAGTAATTACGTCATGATCTAGCGGCTTTCGGGCCGCCAGGTTAAAAGAGGAATGCGTTATGTATTACGGATTTGATATTGGCGGCACCAAGATTGCGCTCGGCGTGTTTGATAAAGACCTCAAACTGCAGTGGGAAACCCGCGTTCCCACGCCGCGCGAAAGCTACGACGCGTTTTTAACCGCCATTGCCGCGCTGGTGGCGCAGGCTGATGAACGCTTTGGCGTTAAAGGCAGCGTCGGCATTGGCATTCCGGGGATGCCCGAAACCGACGACGGCACGCTGTATGCCGCCAACGTGCCTGCTGCCAGCGGCAAACCGCTGCGCGCCGATCTCTCTGCCCTCCTTGAACGCGACGTGCGTTTAGACAACGATGCCAACTGCTTTACGCTTTCTGAAGCCTGGGATGATGAATTCCGTCGTTATCCGCTGGTGATGGGGCTGATCCTCGGCACCGGCGTCGGCGGGGGGATTGTGATCAAGGGGAAGCCCATCACCGGGCGCAGCTACATCACCGGGGAGTTTGGCCATATCCGCCTGCCGGTGGACGCGCTGGACGTCGTCGGGCGTGATTTTCCGTTGACCCGCTGCGGCTGCGGCCAGCACGGCTGTATTGAAAACTATCTTTCAGGCCGCGGGTTTGCATGGCTTTACGAACACTTCTATCATCAGAAACTTGAGGCCCCTCAAATCATTACCCTGTGGGAGCAAGGTGATGCGCAGGCGCGTGAGCACGTCGAGCGCTATCTGGATCTGCTGGCGGTATGTCTGGGAAATATTCTCACCATCGTCGACCCGGATCTGCTCGTGATAGGGGGAGGGCTTTCAAACTTTACCGCGATTACGGAACGGTTGTCCGGGCGGTTGCCCCGACATTTATTGCCGGTTGCCCGCGTGCCGCGTATTGAACGCGCGCGACACGGGGACGCAGGAGGCATGCGCGGAGCCGCATTCCTTCATCTCACCGATTAGTTTACGAGGTTTCTATGCTGTCGCGTCGCCAGGGTCGACTCAGCCGTTTTCGCAAAAATAAACGCCGCTTACGTGAGCGCTTGCGCCAGCGGATCTTTTTCAGAGACAGAATGATGCCAGAAGCGATGGATAAACCCAGAGTGGTGGTGCTGACCGGGGCGGGGATCTCCGCCGAGTCAGGAATTCGAACCTTCCGCGCGGCGGACGGGTTGTGGGAAGAGCACCGCGTGGAGGATGTCGCCACGCCGGAAGGCTTTGCCCGCGATCCGGATCTCGTGCAGGCATTCTACAATGCCCGCCGTCGCCAGCTTCTCCAGCCAGAGATTGCCCCGAATGCCGCGCATCTGGCGCTGGCGAAGCTGGAAGAGGCGCTGGGCGATCGTTTTCTGCTGGTGACGCAGAATATCGACAACCTGCACGAGCGTGCCGGCAACAAAAACATCATCCATATGCACGGCGAGCTGCTCAAAGTTCGCTGCGCCTGGAGCGGTCAGGTGCTGGACTGGAAAGAGGACGTGCTGCCAGAGGATAAATGCCACTGCTGCCAGTTCCCGTCGCGCCTGCGACCGCACGTGGTCTGGTTTGGCGAAATGCCGCTGGGCATGGATGAGATCTACAGCGCGCTGGCCATGGCCGACGTATTCATCGCCATTGGCACATCTGGCCACGTATACCCGGCTGCGGGGTTTGTTCACGAAGCGCGCCTGCACGGGGCGCATACGGTAGAACTTAATCTGGAGCCCAGCCAGGTGGGCAGCGAGTTTGAAGAGAAGCACTATGGCCTGGCAAGCGCGGTCGTTCCGGAGTTTGTCGACAAGCTGCTGAAAGGGCTGTAACGGCAATCACGTAAAAAGGCACCCGTCCTGCGGGTGCCTTATTATTTATGAATGAAAGAACGCCAGCGTTTTCTCCAGCGATTTAGCCTGCTCATCCAGTGAGAGCGCTGCCGCAGAGATCTGCTGAACCAGCGAGGCGTTCTGCTGGGTGGTGCTGTCCATCTGATTCACGGCGGTGCTGACCTGGCTAATCCCCCGATTCTGCTCGTCCAGCGCCTGAACGATATCGTTGATGACCAGATGCACATGCGACACCGCCTCAATCACCTGCTTCATCATCACGCCGGTTTCATTGACCAGCTCAACGCCTTTGCTGACGCGGCCTGAGGACTCAGCAATCAGCTGAGAGATCTCTTTTGCCGCGTTGGCGCTTCGCTGGGCAAGATTGCGGACTTCGCCTGCCACCACCGCAAAACCGCGCCCCTGTTCGCCCGCGCGCGCCGCTTCAACGGCAGCATTCAGCGCCAGAATATTGGTCTGGAAGGCGATACCGTCGACGATGCTGTTAATCTCACCGATCTTACGCGCGCTCTCATCAATCTCTCCGATCACAACGACTACGTCGTTCACCAGCGTTTCGCCATGCCCGGCGAGGCTCGCGGCGCGATCGGTCAGCGTGGTGGCCTTGTGCGCGTTGTCGGCGTTATTCTTCACCGTGACCGAAATCTCCTCCATGCTGGCTGCCGTTTCAACAATCGCCGCCGCCTGTTCTTCGGTACGTGAGGCGAGGTCTAGGTTGCCCGCCGAAATTTCACTGGTACCGCCGTGCACGGAATGGCTGGCTTCGCTGATGTTGTCGACGATGCGCTTGAGCTGCGTCTGCATGGTGTGCAGGGCATAAAAAATGCTGTGGGTGTCCCCGGAGCGAACCGGGATGGTGTTGTTCAGATCGCCCCGGGCAACGGCCAGGGCGATCCCGGCGGCCTCCGAAGGTTCCCCTCCAACCGGACGGTCAACTTTGCGGGTAAAGATCTGGGCCATCACCAGGCTCACCGCAACGATGCTTAACACCATCAGGACAATCGCTTTCAGTAAAAATGCGCGCGCTTCGGCCATCACTTCGCTGACCGGCGTGACAATGGCGAGTTTCCACGGCGTCTGGCTATTACCGACGGCGATCTCCTGCCAGGTGATAAACACCTCTTCCTTCAGCAACGGATCGTGTGCCCGGATGACCTCATGACCCGCAATTTTATCTGCGTAAGGCTTGCCTGCTGCTCGTTTGTCCGGGCTGGACACCACGTTGTTACCGGCTGAAAGGAGCAGAGCGTAGCCTGTGCCGTTCCACGGTTTAATCGCCCCGATCGTGGATTGCAGCGTAGCCAGAGAGAAGTCAGAGGTGACCGACCCCAGGAACTGGCCGTCACGCATGATGGGGGCAGCAATCGAGGTGAGCATCACGTCTACGCCGTTGTAGGGGTAAATATAGGGCTCGATGATCACGTCTTTATGCCGTTGTTTCGGCAGCAGATAGTAATCTCCACTGCCGGGCGTTTCGATGTCCGTCAGCAGGTGTAATGCCGGTTTGCCGGAGGCGTCGCGGTCAACGTAGCGGGCGTAACGCCCGGCAGGATCTTCACCGCTTTGACCGGCCAGGGTGGCATCTTTATCGTCGAACGCGTTGGGCTCAAAGGCCATCGACATGGAGAGAAACTGTGGGTGAGCCGAGAGATAGTGGATGAGTAACTGATTGAGGCTCTGACGATCGGTCACGCCCGCCTCCCGCAGCGACAGGGCGCTGTTGCCCATATCCCGGGCGGCAGCCAGGGCAGAATCCAGCTGTTTGCTGACCTGCAACGATTGCACCTCGGCAATTTGGCGAATATGCTTTTTGGCCAGAACCTCCTGCTGCGCCATCCACTGCCACATCATAAACCCGATGGTTGCCGTAAAGCCCACCGTCACGGTGAGGAAAATGGACAATAGCATCAACGTCTTGACTCTTATTTTTTGCTTTCGGACCATGGCGTCTTTCATTCTCATCTCCCGTAATGGCGTGCATGTCGGGCAGGCACTCAGTACTTATCGGATATTTCGTCCTCTTTCTGTAGAGTGCCGGATATATTTAATTTAAATTCCATAATATTAAATCCCGTTAATTAGTGTGGATGCTTTTATTTTGTGCATTCAATCAAAATAGCGCTCGATAATGCTCGTTATCGTAGTGTAGAAAGAGGATGCTAATAAATATAAAGTTGTAGAGGAGGATGGGATATGTACGGATTTATCGCGCGACAACCCATTTTTAACCCTGAGATGAAGACGGTGGCCTATGAGCTGCTTTTCAGAGATGGGATGACAAACCGTTTTCCAGATGTATCGGCGGAATATGCCACATCCAGAATGATATCGGACCAGTTTTTATGCGTGCCGTCCCAGCGCATCGCCGGGGCACATACGTCGTTTATTAATTTCCCGTCAAGAATGGTCATCGACCGCAGCGGTGAAGCGCTCGATAAGGACAGCGTGGTCATTGAGATCCTTGAAGATGCGGTGCCGGGGGCTGAGCTGCTGCAGGCCGTCAAGGAGATGAATGCGCACGGCTATCAGTTTGCCCTTGATGATTTCACCCTTGCGCCGGAATGGGATGCTTTTTTACCCTATATTTCGATACTGAAATTCGATGTCAGAAATTATTCCTTAGCGCAAATTAAAACGTATCTGAAAGAACGTAATAATCTGACCGGGCATATTAAATATCTCGCTGAAAAAATTGAGACTAAAGAGGAATTCGAACAATACAGAAAAGAAGGCTTTTCTCTTTTTCAGGGCTATTTTTTCTGCCGTCCGGAGGTTATTAAATATAAACGGCTATCGCAAAACCAGCTGGCGATTTTCCGCCTGCAAATGGAAGTTGGGCGCAATAAACCTGATTTTCGGATTATCGAGTCGTTGATAAAAACCGATCTGACGCTGTCCTGGAAAATCATGCGCTACATGAAGCACACCGCATTTAAGCATATCGGTGCCTGTAATTTCAGCAAGTTAACCCTGAGTGAGGTGCTCAGATACCTCGGAGAAAACCAGCTGAGGCGGTTTGTTGCCGTCGTGGTCCTGGCAAGCGCGGGCAATGATACCGTCAGCGAGCTTTACCCGTTGAGCATGATGCGCGGTAAGTTCTGCGAGCTGATTGCAGAGACCATCAACGAACCGACGCTGGCTGAAAATGCATTCATGTGCGGCCTGTTTTCACTGCTCGATACCCTGCTTGAGCTGCCGATGGCAGAGCTGATGAAGCAAATTGCGGTGCCGCAGAGCGTGAGCAACGCGCTTTGCCATCAGGAGGGACGGTTAGCCGATATGATTAGCCTTTGCCGTTACTATGAACAGCAGCAGTGGGACGAGGCGACCCGAATCCGTCAGGCGCTGGGTCTGTCCGATGAGGATGTGGTGGAGGCTATGAGAAGGGCAACGATCTGGGCTGGGGAGAATGCGGCCAGTTAATCCTTCCTCACGCCGTACAGGCGGCGTGAGGAAGAGCGCGATACCGTTTATCGGCCTGCTTTTAACTTCTGGTAATACTCTTCGTAGAGGCGGCTGGCGTCGCCGACGTCATTCTGCCATTCACCTTTACTGATGGTCTGGGCATCCGGATAAAGTGATTTATCGTTCGCCACTTCCGGCTTCAGCAGCTTGCGCGCGGCCAGGTTTGGCGTCGGGTAGCCAATCGTCTCGGCAACCTGTTTCGCCACGTCCGGGCGCAGCAGGAAGTTAATCAGCTTCATCGCACCATCTACGTTTTTCGCATTGGCAGGAATGGCGAGGCTATCCATCCAGAAGATCCCACCTTCCTTCGGCCAGACCACCTCAAGCGGCGTGCCGGCCTGGCGGGCCACGTACGCGGAGCCGTTCCACACCATCCCCAGATTCACTTCGCCTTCCATATACGGGTTTGCCGGGTTATCTGAGTTGAACGCCGCCACGTTAGGCATCAGCTTTTTCAGCTCGTTATACGCCGCTTCAATCTCTTTTGGATCCGTCGTGTTGCCCGAGTAGCCCAGTTTGCGCAGCGCGACCTGGAACACTTCACGCGCATCGTCGGTTAACAGCAGGCTCCCTTTGTATTCCGGTTTCCACAGGTCGGCCCAACTGGTGACCGTTTTCGGATCGAGGGCATCGCCGTTGACGCCAATCGCGGTCGCGCCCCAGATATACGGGATGGAGTAGTCGTTATTGGGATCGAACGGTTTATTAAGCATCTCTGGATCGAGATTTGAAAAATTGTTTAGCTTCGTTTTATCGATCTTCTGAATCATCCCCTCTTTGCGCATTTTGTCGACAAAATAGGTGGAAGGAACGACCAGATCGTACGCGCCGTCTTTGTACGTTTTCAGCTTGGCGTACATGGTTTCATTCGACTCGTAGGTCGAGTAGATAACCTTGATACCCGTCTCCTTCGTGAACTGTTCCAGCAGGCCCGGCGGCACATACTCGGTCCAGTTGTAGAAGTAGAGCGTTTTGCCGTCATCGGCGTGTGCGACACCCATGCCAAGTACCAGTGCCGCAGCGGCGAGCATTTTTTTCATTTCATTGTCCCCTGAGATTTTGTTTTATCACGAGCAATAAGCTGGCTGGCAATGACCAGCACCAGCGAGAACACCAGCAGAATGGTCGCCAGCGCGTTCACCTCAGGCGAGACGCCGACTTTTACCATCGAGTAAATTTTCAGTGGCAGAATTTCGTAGCTCGGGCCCGTCACGAAGGAGGAGACCACCACGTCATCCATCGACAGCGTGAAGCTGAGTAGCCATCCCGCCGCGACGGCGGGCATTGCCAGCGGCAGGATGATTTTGCGCAGGATGGTCATCTCGCTGGCACCCAAATCTTTCGCCGCCTCCAGCATGCGCACGTCGAATCCTTTCAGGCGCGCAAAGACCGTTACCACTACAAACGGCAGGCAGAAGGTGATATGCGAGAACAGCAGCGACCAGAAGCCAAGCTGCACGCCCAGCAGCATAAACAGCACCAGCAGCGAAATGGCCATCACGATGTCCGGTGACATCATCACCACAAACAGCATGCCGCTGACGAACGGTTTACCGCGAAAGCGGTAGCGATACAGCGCCACGGCGGTCAGTGAGCCAATCAGCGTGGCGAAGGTGGCGGAGAAAATCGCCATCGTCAGCGAGTGCTGCGCCGCCTGAAGGAGGCTGTCATTGTTCATCAGCAGGCTGTACCAGCTGGTGGTAAAGCCCTGCCAGCTGATGCCGAAGCGCGAGCTGTTAAACGAGTTCACGATCAAAATGATAATCGGGATATAAAGGTAAGCGTAAATGGCGGTCATAAAACCGCCGCGAAGCAGTCGACCGATCATTCGAGTTCCACCTTCTTGTTCAGCAGCCGTGACGCGCGCCAGTAGACCAGCAGCATCAAACCCATCACCACCGTCAGCGTAATGCTGGTTGCGGATCCGAACGGCCAGTCGCGAATGTTGAGGAACTGACTTTTAATCACATTCCCAATCAGCAGGTTTTTCGCGCCGCCCATCAGGTCAGACACGTAGAACAGGCCCATCGCCGGGAGCATCACCAGCAGACACCCCGCGATAATGCCGGGCATGGTCAGCGGGATGATAATGCGGATAAACGTCTGAAGCTTGCTGGCACCCAGATCTTTTGCCGCTTCCAGCAGCGGTCTATCCAGTTTCTCAATACTGGAGTAGAGCGGCATCACCATAAACGGCAGCAGGATATAGACCAGACCCACAATCACCGCGCTCGGGGTAAACATGATGCGTATTGGGGTATCAATCACCCCCAGCCACAGCAGAAAGGCGTTGAGATAGCCTTTGGTGCTAAGGAAAATTTTCAGCCCGTAGATGCGAATTAGCGAGTTGGTCCAGAACGGCACAATCAGTAAAAACAGCAGCAGCGGGCGAACCTTCTGCGGTAGTTTCGCCAGAAACCACGCGAAAGGATAGCCCAGTACCAGGCAGGCAACGGTGGCAATCAGCGCCATATTGAGCGAGTGCAGCAGCACGTCAAAATAGAGCGGATCGAGCAGGCGCGCGTAGTTGTCCAGCGTAAAGACCAGCTTAACGAAGTTTGTATCGTCGCGGGTCAGGAAGCTGGTGGCGACGATCATCAGGTTGGGTAAAAAGACAAACAGCACAAGCCAACCGACGATCGTGGCGATCACCACATTCTGGAATTTACTTGTGTTCTTCATCAGCCAGCACAACCTCCCAGCTTTCTACCCAGTTGATAACCATTTTCTGGTCGAGAGAGTGGTCGAAGTCAGGGTCATCCTCGTTAAAGAACTCGCTGACCATCACCATCTTGCCGTTTTCCAGCTCAACAACGGACTCCAGCGTCATCCCTTTGTAGTTGCGCTCGCGGATATAGCCGATTAACCCTTCGGCCTCGGTATTGCCATGAATTTCCTCGACGCGCAGATCTTCCGGACGCAGCAGGACGTTAAGCTTTTGTCCCTTTTCGACCGGGAAATTCACCGTGATATTGCACTCGCGACCTTCAACGTTGGCCCGCACGCGCTGGTCGTCCAGGCGTTCAATCACCGTAGCGTTGAAGAGGTTGATTTCACCAATGAAGCTGGCCACAAACAGGTTTTTCGGCTCTTCGTAGATTTCACGCGGCGTGCCGTCCTGCTCGATTTTGCCGTCACGCATCACCACGATGCGGTCGGACATGGTCAGGGCCTCTTCCTGGTCGTGGGTGACGAAGACAAAGGTAATGCCGAGCTTGCGCTGCAGGGCCTTGAGTTCGTTCTGCATCTGCTTGCGCAGCTTGTAATCCAGCGCGGAGAGGGATTCATCCAGCAAGAGCAGGCGAGGCTTGTTGACCACGGCGCGGGCGATGGCCACACGCTGCTGCTGACCGCCGGAAAGCTGATGGGGTTTACGCTGTGCAAACGTTTCAAGCTGCACCATACGCAGGGCTTCGGTGACGCGTGGTTCGATCTCATTCGCCGGAGTTTTTTGCATCCGCAGGCCAAACGCCACGTTCTCAAACACGGTCATGTGCGGGAACAGGGCATAGCTCTGAAAGACGGTATTGACGTGGCGATCTTCTGCGGGAACCCGCGTGATGTCCTGGTTTTCAAGATAGATATGGCCGTTATCGACGCTTTCCAGCCCGGCGATAAGGCGCAGTACGGTTGTTTTGCCGCAGCCAGAGGGGCCAAGCAGCGTAAGAAACTCACCGTCATTGATGGTGAGATTGAGGTCGGAAATGACGTCTTTACCATCAAAACTTTTACGAATTCGTTCCAGTTTCACCAGCGGCGAACGTGAACGGGATTGTGTATTCAATTTTTGCGCTGTCCCATATAGACGCCTCAGGCAGCAGACTGAAGCGGGGTTTGTGTGTAACCACCTTGGTGACTCGTAATGAGGGCGGACATTCTACGGCAATCCCCCGCGATCGCCAATCCTTGTCACTGATTCATAAGCTACATTTATTTACGTATAACGATATAAACGGAAAATATTCTCGTTTGCGGGATAAAAGTGACCTGACGCAATATTTGCGTTTTGATGCTTATTGATAATGTTGTCACAAAAAGTGAGGGTGACTGCATGGATAAATTACTTGAGCGTTTTTTACAGTACGTTTCGCTGGATACCCAATCTAAACCGGGTGTTCGCCAGGTGCCGAGCACCGAAGGCCAGTGGAAGCTATTAAACCTGCTTAAAGAGCAGCTTGACGCCATGGGGTTGGTCAACGTCACCTTAAGCGAGAAAGGCACTGTGATGGCAACGCTGCCGGCGAATGTCCCGGGCGACATTCCCGCGATTGGCTTTATCTCCCATGTCGACACCTCTCCGGATTTTAGCGGTAAGCATGTGAACCCGCAGATTGTTGAAAACTACCGCGGCGGCGACATTGCGCTGGGCATTGGTGACGAAGTGCTCTCTCCCGTGATGTTCCCGGTGCTGCACCAGCTGCTGGGCCAGACGCTGATCACCACCGACGGAAAAACGCTGCTGGGTGCCGATGACAAAGCCGGTATAGCCGAAATCATGACGGCGCTGGCCGTGCTGAAAGAGAAAAATATCCCGCACGGGGATATACGCGTGGCCTTTACGCCGGACGAAGAGGTCGGTAAAGGCGCGAAACATTTCGACGTGGAAGCTTTCAACGCGCAGTGGGCGTATACCGTTGACGGCGGCGGTGTCGGTGAGCTGGAGTATGAAAACTTCAATGCCGCGTCCGTCACGATCAAAATTGTCGGCAACAACGTTCACCCCGGTTCGGCGAAAGGCGTGATGGTGAACGCTTTGTCGCTGGCGTCGCGAATTCATGCGGAGGTCCCGGCGGAAGAGAGCCCTGAACAGACGGAAGGGTATGAAGGTTTCTATCACCTGACCAGCATCAAAGGCACCGTGGACAGTGCGCAGATGCACTACATCATTCGCGATTTCGATCGCAAAGCCTTTGAGGCGCGCAAGCGCAAGATGATGGAAATTGCGAAGAAGGTGGGCAAAGGGTTACACCCTGACTGCTATATCGAGCTGATCATTGAAGACAGCTATTACAATATGCGTGAGAAGGTGATGGCCCATCCGCATATTCTTGATATCGCCCAGCAGGCCATGCGCGACTGCGACATTGAACCGTTATTAAAACCGATTCGCGGCGGAACCGACGGTTCGCAGCTTTCATTCATGGGATTACCGTGCCCGAACCTGTTTACCGGGGGATATAACTACCATGGTAAGCATGAATTCGTCACCCTCGAAGGCATGGAAAAGGCGGTGAAGGTGATTGTGCGAATAGCGGAGTTAACTGCGAAGCGGTAGCCGTTTTAAGCCGGGTTGCGGCTGCGCCTGACCCGGCCTACGTTCAAATTGTAGGCCCGGTAAGCGAAGCGCCACCGGGCGTTAAGGTGACTCAGTCCTCAAAGAACCAGTACCCGCTGTTGACCAGTGCGGCCAGCATCGCGAGGAAGGACGGGTCTTCCAGCGCATCGCCAAAGGTCTCGGCAGTCAACACCAGATGGCTGGCAATCGCTTCCAGCGCCGGACGGTGCGGGGAATCCAGCTTCTCGCCGTTAACGAAGACCTCTTCACCAATGCGCAGCACGCGCAACCCGCCAAGACGCACCAGCTTATCGCCCTGCTGAAGGGCATCATAAATCTCGTCGGCCTGATACGGCGGCTCTGGCGGCGCAACGTCAAGCTCATGACGAGACTGGCTGATAAACTCCCCAAACCACTGTCTGAAATGTTCCGGCTCGTTGATCAGATCCAGCATCATGCCGCGCAGCTTATCCAGCTCGTCGGGCAGGATATCTGCCGGATGCTCGCGCGCAGGCACATCCGGATCGCTGTAACGGTAGCTGCCCAGCTCACGTTGCAGAACGTAATCGGCAAACCCGCTGATCATCTCGCGGCCGCTTGGCGCACGGAAGCCGACGGAGTAGTTGAGCGAGTTTTCCAGCGAGTAACCTTCGTGAGGGAATCCCGGCGGAATGTAGAGAATATCGCCCGGCTCCAGCTCTTCGTCGATGATCCCTTCGAAAGGATCAACCTGAAGCAGGTCCGGATGCGGGCAGTGTTGTTTCATGGGCACTTTTTCGCCCACGCGCCAGCGGCGGCGGCCCGTCCCCTGGATGATAAACACGTCGTACTGGTCCAGATGTGGACCTACGCCGCCGCCCGGCACGGAGAAGGAGATCATCAGATCGTCCATTCGCCAGTCGGGCAGGGCACGGAACGGGCGCATTAATGCGGCGGTGGGCTCATGCCAGTGGTTGACCGCCTGCACCAGCAGCGACCAGTTGTTTTCACCGAGGTGATCGTAGCTTTCGAAAGGACCGTGGCTAACCTGCCATTTCCCGTCCTGGTGGCTGACCAGACGGCTGTCGACTTCGTTTTCCATGGCCAGACCGGCCAGTTCGTCAGGCGAGATGGGGTCGACAAAATTGCTGAACCCGCGTTTAAGAACCACCGGGCGCTTTTGCCAGTAACGTTCAATAAACTCGGGCCAGTTAAGTGTTAAGTGATAATCCATATTTTTTTATTCCGCAGGCTCTTACTGACTCGGATTATAACGGAAGCTCGGCCCCCCGGCTGCGAGATCCTCGCATTTTTCACATAACGGGTTAACTATCGTTCGATGTGGGCTGCTGGCGAGCAAAAATGACCTCCATTCTGGCCCCGCCCAGCAAACTTTCGCTGGTTTCGATTTTTCCGTCGTACTGGTCGACAATTTCACGGGCGACGGCAAGCCCAACGCCCTGGCCGGGACGCAACGTATCGGCGCGTTGACCGCGGTCGAACACCACATCACGTTTATTGCGCGGGATCCCCGGGCCATCATCCTCCACGATGATATGCAGTTCGTTATCCGTCTGACGAGCCGACACTTCCACGAACTCAAGGCAGTATTTGCAGGCGTTATCCAGCAGGTTACCCATCACTTCCATGAAATCATTTTTCTCACCGACGAAGCTTATCTCAGGCGAGATATCGAGGCTGATGTTTACCCCTTTACGCTGATACACCTTGTTGAGGGCGGAGGTGAGGTTATCCAGAAGCGGTGCCACCGGGTGCAGCTCGCGGCTCAGCAGCGCGCTGCCTGAACGCATACTGGCGCGGTGCAGATAATAGCCAATTTGTTGTGAAATACGGCTGATCTGTTCCAGCATCACCGGCTCGGCATCATCGACGCTCAGCTTTGAGCTGCGCATTGACCGCAGGGTACTCTGCATGACGGCCAGCGGCGTTTTCAGGCTGTGGGTAAGGTCGGTAAGGGTGGTACGGTATTTATCATAGCGCTCACGTTCGCTTTTCAGCAGACGGTTGAGGTTACGCACCAGGCTGGTGAGCTCGCGGGTGGTTTCCGGATTAAGCTTCTCGCGATGATGTTCCTCCAGCTCGCGAACCTCTTTCGCCAGCGATTCAATGGGCCGCAGGCTCCACCACGCCGCGACCCACAGCAGCGGGATCACCAGCAGCAGATTCGCAGCCAGAACGTAAATGAACCAGCTCCAGACCATATAAGAATGCTTCAGCTCGACCGGAATGGTATCGATCACCACGATGGTCAGCTGCGGCATGTTCAGCGTCGCCGGATAGAGGTTAATCGCAACGGAGTGCGTCATTTCCGTTTCGGCATCATCCGCGCGGATCTCGTTCAGCTTTTGCTGCAGGGAGCGATCTTCACGGATCAGCGAGCTGGTGGTGTTGAGATCGGCTTCAATTTCGTGAAATCCGTTAGTTTTAAGCCACTCCGGACGAATGCTTTTGACCAGCCAGGGAATATCCCGCTGTGCCCAGAGCAACTTGCCCTTTTCGTCATAAATCAGGGCCAGGGTAGGACTCTGCTGGTTGAGGTTTTCCGGCATTTCGACGGTGATTTTGTTGTTTTCCCACTTCGCCAGGGTATAAAACAAATTGCTTTCACCACGCAACAGGCGAAAGGTCGTTTTATCAAAGCTGACGCTGTAGCCCACCAGGGCGACCATGCCGTACGAAAGCGACAGTACCAGCACAACGGCGGCCGTTGCCAGTAAAAAACGTACCCGCAGCGAGAGGGGCAAGATATGGCGCAAAATCCGTCTCATTTAGCGTAATTCGAACAGGTAGCCCTGGCCACGGACGGTGGTAATCACATCCTGTGGGTACTGCGCCTGAATTTTCTTACGCAGTCGTCCCATCAGCACATCGATGGTATGACTCTCGCGCAGTTCGGCGTCAGGATAAAGCTGGAGCATTAACGAATCTTTGCTCACCACCTTGCCGCTGTTACGGATCAGCGTTTCCATGATGGTGTATTCGAAGGCGGTTAGCTTGATCACTTCGTCGTTGATTGATAATTCCCGGCGGGAGAGATCGACCTGGAAAGGCGGGATGGAAATAACCTGTGAAGCCAGCCCGCTGTTGCGGCGTAACAGCGCCTGCATGCGCGCCGCCACCTCTTCAATATGAAACGGCTTGGTGACGTAATCGTCTGCACCCGCACTGAGCACTTCGACCTTATCCTGCCAGCCTTCACGGGCGGTCAGAACCAGAACCGGCAGGGAAACATCATGGCTGCGCCAGCGACGAATTAACGACAGGCCGTCTTCATCAGGCAACCCTAAATCGACGATGGCGATATCCGGCAGGTGTTCATTGAGATAATAATCGGCTTCTTTTGCATCTTCAGCATCGTCCACCTGATGTCCCATCTCCTGAAGCTGAACCTTCAGGTGATGGCGTAGCAATGCGTTATCCTCAACAACCAGTACGCGCATCATCTTTTCTCCCAGAATTAATAGTATGAATAGTTTAACGCTGATTATGTTGCTGTGGGGATAAACATTGAGTAAACCGGGGAAAAGCAACCCCCTTTCCGGGCGGAAAGGGGGGAGGGGACGTTACTTCAGCTCGTCGACCATGGTAATGGCGCGGCCAATGTAGTTCGCCGGGGTCATCGCTTTCAGGCGCGTTTTCTCTTCTTCTGGCAGGGCCAGACCGTCAATAAACTGCTTCATCCCTTCGGCGTCAACGCGCTTGCCGCGGGTCAGCTCTTTCAGTTTTTCATACGGTTTTTCGATACCGTAACGACGCATCACGGTCTGAATCGGCTCTGCCAGAACTTCCCAGTTGTGATCCAGTTCGTCCAGCAGACGATCGCGGTTCACTTCCAGTTTGCTCACGCCTTTCAGGGTGGACTGGTAAGCGATCAGCGAGTAGCCAATGCCCACGCCCAGGTTACGCAGCACGGTGGAGTCGGTCAGGTCGCGCTGCCAGCGGGATACCGGCAGTTTGCTTGCCATATGCTGCAGCACGGCATTTGCCAGACCCAGGTTGCCTTCGGAGTTTTCGAAGTCGATTGGGTTCACTTTGTGCGGCATGGTTGACGAGCCGATCTCACCGGCGATGGTTTTCTGTTTGAAGTGGTTCAGCGCGACGTAGCCCCACACGTCACGATCGAAGTCGATCAGAATAGTGTTGAAGCGCGCGATGCAGTCAAACAGCTCCGCAATATAGTCATGCGGCTCAATCTGGGTGGTGTACGGGTTCCACTGAATGCCCAGCGAGGTCACGAACTCTTCGCTGAACTGGTGCCAGTCCACTTCCGGGTACGCGGCGATGTGGGCGTTATAGTTACCGACCGCACCGTTGATTTTGCCGAGGATCTCAACCTGCTCCAGCTGACGGTACTGACGCTCCATACGGTACGCCACGTTCGCCATCTCTTTACCCATCGTGGATGGGGTGGCTGGCTGACCGTGGGTACGGGAAAGCAGCGGGATATCGCGGTATTCCACGGACAGCGCTTTCACCGCGTCGATGATTTTACGCCAGTATGGCAGCACGACTTCTTTGCGCGCGGTGGAGAGCATCAGCGCGTGAGACAGGTTATTGATGTCTTCAGAGGTACAGGCAAAGTGAATGAATTCAGACACGGCGTGCAGCGCAGGAACGCTTTCCACTTTCTCTTTCAGGAAATACTCAACCGCTTTTACGTCATGGTTGGTGGTGCGCTCAATGGTTTTAATGCGCGCAGCATCTTCTTCGTTGAAGTCGGCAACGATTTTATCGAGGTAATCGTTTGCCTGGGCGTCAAAAGCAGGAACTTCCTTGATTGCTGCCTGGGCGGCCAGCTTTTGCAGCCAGCGTACTTCAACCTGAACACGGAACTTCAGCAAACCATATTCGCTGAAGATCCCGCGCAGCGCGCTGACTTTATCGCCGTAGCGTCCATCGACAGGGGATACGGCGGTCAGTGAGGATAATTCCATAATTCGCAACTCCGGGAGGTTAACAATGAGCAAGAATTTGTTTTGCCTGAGTAGTCAGGCGATTACGAGAAAACATTAACTGCAGGCGGCCACCGCCAACCTGATGCCACAGCACGGCGGCGCGGATCCCTGCCAGCAGAGAAGCGCGTACCTTTGCCTGTACCTGTGGGCTTTGCAGCACAGCAGGGGAGCCGGTAACCTGAATACGCGGGCCCAGCGGGCTGATGACGTCAACATAAATGCCGGCCATGGCGCTCAGCAGCGTTTCGGACTGCAGGTCAAAATGGTCGAGCTGACGCTGCAGCCCGGCTATGCGATCGCCCAGGGTGTTGAGCGCGCCTTTCGCCGCGCTCAGCTTACGTTCCAGCACCATCAGGCTTAGCGTGTAGCGGGTCAGCTCTGCGTTTAACCCCTGACGGCTGCTGGCGTTGAGCACGCCAAGCAGGGTTTCAAGACCGAGACGAAGATTGGTTTCACTGCCGCCGAACACACCCAGGGTTGAGCCGGGGTTGAGGTCGATAACGCTGTTGAGTGAAACGTGCAGGGCATCAGCGTCGCAGTGACCCTGATGTGCCAGCTGTTGCACCAGACGGGCTGACTGGCAAATTCCTGCCAGTGCCAGGGTGATGTCATAGTAGTTCTTCGCCACACGGTCTCCTTTATGTGTGCAATCGTGTTAAACAGCGGGCAGCGGCAGGCGCTGTTCAATGATCCCGCCGCCCAGGCAGATTTCACCGCTGTAGAAGACAGCAGACTGACCCGGGGTGACGGCGGCGACCGGCTCGTCGAAACGCACGTCAATGCGATCGTCATCGAGCGCGGTAACGGTGCAAGGAATGTCGGTCTGACGGTAGCGCGTTTTCACCGTGCAGCGCAGCGTGCCTTTTAGCGGCTCACGATCGACCCAGTGCAGCTGTTGCGCGATAAGGCCAACGGACATCAGACGCGGATGGTCGTGACCCTGAGCAACAATCAGAACATTGTTTTCGACATCTTTGTCGACAACGTACCACGGATCTTCGCTACCTTCTTTGGTCCCGCCGATACCCAGACCTTTACGCTGACCCAGGGTGTGGTACATCAGCCCCTGATGCTGGCCAATCTCTTCGCCGTCGACGGTAACAATTTTACCCGGCTGTGCAGGCAGGTAACGACCCAGGAAATCGCGGAATTTGCGCTCGCCAATAAAACAGATGCCGGTGGAATCTTTTTTCTTTGCGGTGATGAGATCAAGCTCTTCAGCAATTTTACGCACTTCTGGTTTTTCCAGCTCGCCGACCGGGAACAGGCTCTGGGCGATTTGCTCGTGGCTCAGCGTATAGAGGAAGTAGCTTTGATCTTTGTTGCCGTCCAGGCCGCGCAGCAGCTGGCTTTTGCCATTCACATCTGCACGACGCACGTAGTGGCCGGTCGCAATAAAGTCTGCGCCCAGATCTTCCGCGGCGAATTCCAGGAAGGCTTTAAATTTGATCTCTTTGTTGCACAGAATATCCGGGTTTGGCGTGCGGCCGGCTTTGTACTCTTCAAGGAACAGTTCAAAAACGTTGTCCCAGTATTCTGCGGCAAAGTTAACGGTGTGCAGTTCAATGCCGAGCTTATCGCACACGGCCTGCGCGTCGGCAAGATCCGCTGCGGCAGTGCAATATTCCTCGCCATCATCTTCCTCCCAGTTCTTCATGAACAGGCCCTCCACCTTATAGCCCTGTTGCTGTAACAGGTAGGCGGAAACGGAGGAATCGACACCGCCGGACATGCCGACGATTACTTTTTTCTGGCTGTTATCTGACATGGAATACTCACGACATTGAACTTCAAGGCGGCGTATTCTATCACGCCCCCCCACCGTTGACACCCTCTGTAAACGGCCAGTTAAAAGCGCCGATGACATCGAGCGGTAAGCGCCCGGCAGATTGCCAGCAGCGAATGCTTTCCGCAACCAGCGGCGAGCGCAGGTTTGGCGCGTTCAGGATCTCGTCAGCGGTGACCCACAGACAGCGGTCGATATCGTCATCATGCGGCGCTGTGGCGCACGTTTCGCTAAGCTCAACGGCAAATAAAAAGCGCAGGAACGGGGTGCTGTCGGGTGCAATCCACTGGTGCATACGGATGAAGTGCTGGGGCTCAGCGTGAATCCCGGTCTCTTCCCACAGTTCGCGTTTCGCTGCCTGCAGCAAGGTTTCATTGGCTTCAAGGTGCCCGGCAGGCTGATTCCACAGCGCTTTGCCATTAATGCTCTCTTCAACCACAAGGAATTTACCCTGGGCGTGGACCACGCAGGCTACCGTGACATGAGGTTTAAACATAGTAACTCCTTAAGAGGTAACGTCCCGCCACTCGCCGTTTGCCAGCGTTTCCAGGGTGTAATTGCCCATGGCATAGCGAATCAGACGCAGGGTAGGGAAGCCGACGTGTGCGGTCATGCGCCGAACCTGACGGTTGCGGCCTTCATAAAGGGTGATTTTGAGCCAGCTTGTCGGAATCGATTTGCGCTCACGGATGGGCGGGTTACGCGGCCACAGCCACTCCGGTTCATTCACGCGTTCAATACCTGCCGGCAGGGTTGGACCGTCGTTTAAGGTCACGCCGTTGCGCAGCTTAGCCAGCGTCTCGTCATCCGGCTCGCCTTCAACCTGTACAAAGTATATTTTGCCGGTACGTTTGCCCGGCTGCGTGAGCTTCGCCTGCAAAGCACCGTCGTTGGTTAAGACCAACAGTCCCTCGCTGTCGCGGTCCAGTCGCCCGGCCGCATAAACGCCCTGAACGGGGATATAATCTTTCAGCGTGCTGCGCCCGGCTTCATCGGTGAACTGCGGCAATACATCGTAGGGTTTATTAAACAGAATCACCCGCGTCGGCTGGGTTTCTTTCGGTCTTCTGGTGGCTTGTCGCGAGCTGAATCGCTCAACCCGGTGTTTTGTAAAAGAAGTTTTCTTCATGGTATTTTCAGGCGTTATCAATTGCCGCATTATAGCCTAATAACGAAGACCTTTCATGGCGCAGGACAATCAGGTACTATCGAAGGGCTCATTACAATTTATTAACATAAGATCAGTAACAACCAGAAGCGCTCGAAGGAGAGGTTAATGGAAAGCAAAGTAGTTGTTCCGGCGGAAGGTAAAAAGATCACCCTGCAAAACGGCAAGATTAACGTTCCTCACAATCCGATTATCCCGTTCATCGAAGGTGACGGTATCGGTGTAGACGTTACCCCGGCAATGCTGAAAGTGGTTGATGCCGCTGTTGAGAAAGCCTACAAAGGCGAGCGTAAAATTTCCTGGATGGAAATTTACACCGGTGAGAAATCTACTCAAGTTTATGGCCAGGACGTCTGGCTGCCAGCAGAAACGCTGGACCTGATCCGCGACTACCGCGTTGCTATTAAAGGCCCACTGACGACGCCAGTTGGCGGCGGTATCCGTTCCCTGAACGTGGCACTGCGTCAGGAGCTGGACCTGTACGTGTGTCTGCGTCCGGTTCGTTACTATCAGGGCACCCCAAGCCCGGTTAAGCATCCTGAACTGACCGATATGGTTATCTTCCGCGAAAACTCAGAAGACATCTACGCGGGTATCGAATGGAAAGCTGACTCTGCTGATGCAGAAAAAGTGATTAAATTCCTGCGCGAAGAGATGGGCGTGAAGAAAATTCGCTTCCCTGAACATTGCGGTATCGGCATTAAGCCGTGCTCCGAAGAAGGGACCAAGCGTCTGGTGCGTGCGGCGATCGAATATGCGATCACCAACGACCGCGACTCTGTGACCCTGGTTCACAAAGGCAACATCATGAAGTTCACCGAAGGCGCGTTCAAAGACTGGGGCTACCAGTTGGCGACCGAAGAGTTCGGCGGCGAGCTGATCGACGGCGGCCCATGGCAGAAAATTAAGAACCCGAACACCGGCAAAGAGATCATCATTAAAGATGTGATCGCCGATGCGTTCCTGCAGCAGATTCTGCTGCGTCCTGCGGAATACGACGTCATTGCCTGTATGAACCTGAACGGTGACTACATCTCTGACGCCCTGGCAGCGCAGGTTGGCGGTATCGGTATCGCCCCTGGCGCGAACATCGGTGACGAGTGCGCGCTGTTCGAAGCGACCCACGGTACTGCGCCAAAATACGCAGGCCAGGACAAAGTGAACCCAGGCTCTATCATCCTGTCCGCAGAGATGATGCTGCGTCATATGGAATGGTTCGAAGCCGCAGACCTGATCGTCAAAGGTATGGAAGGTGCGATTAACGCAAAAACCGTAACTTACGACTTCGAACGTCTGATGGAAGGCGCTAAGTTGCTGAAATGTTCAGAGTTTGGTGACGCGATTATCGCGAATATGTAATCCAGACTCTGGGTTAAACAAAAGCGGGAGCCGACTGGTTCCCGTTTTTATTATTAGTTTTCGAACGGTTATCAAAATTTTATCAAAATAAGTTGTCAAAACTAATCAAGTTAAGACATATTCATTACATGGTTAATATATGGAATTAGAAAATGGAAATTCATGTTCCCATGGAAGTAGTTGTAAGCGATGGTGAAGAGCGATTCACTGAGTTGGATTTTTACTATGGTTCCAAAGCGCTTGAAGGTACCTCTGAAATTGTTACCGTTCTCACTAATACTATCCTTAACCGAGAAGTGGTTACAAAAATCCCTTCCATAGAGGGTATTACAGCATCATTTCGTACAAGTTATGAAGGATCTTTCAGGCAACGGTTCATGCTCAAGATCACTGGGGACGAGCAAAAAAGAAATTATGAGGCAATTGGAGAGGGAGCATTTCTCGATGTCATGTCCTATTATCTTACAAGACCTCTTTTGACACCGTATAATTTCAGTTATAAGAGAGCCTCAAGAATTGTTGAAGAACTTGAACCGGATTATAGATCGTTAATGAAAAGACTTTATGGACCCTTACTTAAACTCCATAAGCCGATTGAGGAACAAAATTATAAAGTAGAATTGAAACGGAGAAGAACGAATCTAGTCAGTTATGACAATTCTACTCTTGAGAATTTAACTATTGAGCGTGCTGATCCCGAACGAATTTTTATTGAGGCCTCGATTACTAGATTTAACCGTTTAACTGGAACGGGAAGACTTATTCTTGAAGAAGATTCCGAATCTGTTAGTTTTGAACCTTTTTCGCTTTGGAGAGAATTTCCTTTGGAGCAAAGACGCAAACTTTCAAGAAATTTAGATGTCAACACTGATAATGCGAACTTTACTCGTTTACGCTTAGAGGTTACAGCTATCAGAAACTTTCTTGGTGATATCAAAAAATATAGTCTTCATAGGGTAGTATTGGATTAACATGATCAGATATATCGCATTTTTAGTAATACTGGTTACTTGGTTAATTTATTTCTCAAAATTTGATCCATTCAATGGTTTTCCGATAGATAAGTCAGAGTGGGGGACATTTGGAGATTTTGTTGGCGGTGTTACCAACCCAATTTTAACTTTTTTTACGATGATTATGTTGATCAAATCAATTAATCTTCAAAAAGAGGCAAATGAAAGCATAATAAAACAGAACAAACATATGCACGAGGACTCAGAGAGACAAAAAGAGATGGATGATCTACGCTCTTTTGAATCGTCATTTTATAGCTTAGCTGCAGTTTCGAGAAGAGAGTTTGATGCACTCCAAATAAATGGTAAAAATAAGAAAAAATATACGGACGCAAATGCGGTGGTTTATTTAGAAAAATACTTGATAAATGCATGTAAATCGAATAATGCAGAAGAATTAAAAGAGATGTTTTCTAGATTTGATACTGATTCTTCCATGGCTATATTCTCTGCTGTCCGTAGTTTTTATATTCTGTTTAAATTCACTAATGAATCATGCCCTGAAAAATATAAAGAGAGATATTATGAGATCGCAAACTATACCATGCCTATAAAATTCCTGCATTTAGTATGTCTAAGTTATGTATTCGGTGATTGGAAAATAACTAAAGACTTCGAAAATTATGGTTTTTTTAAACGAAAAGGTCTGGATTCCTACATCACAGATTTTACAAATGTGAAAAATTTCTATTAAATTAATTTAATCTCCTGCCAATCCTTCCCCCTATCATCATGATATCTTTGAGTTTGCGCAGGTGATTTATGACCTAGAAGTTTTTGGGTATCTATACCCTGAGCTTCGTAAAGTCGCTCTGCTAAAGATCGTTGTTCGTGAAACGTTGCTGGAGTGCCATCTCCCCAATTTATCCCTGCTTTATCACGGGCCTTACTAAAATTCATTGTTATTGTGTTCGACTTCACCTGTGCACCTCGTTCTGCCATTGAGGTCGCCCGGAAGAAATGGATAAGGTATGGACTAACGGCATAGTCACGGCAACGCGCAACTACATCCCTCAAACTCCAGTCAATCGCATTAAGTCTGAGGGATAGAGGGATCGCTAGCTTGCTTCCCGTCTTCTCCTGTACGACATGCAGATGGTCATCCCAAATATCGCTAAACTTCATGTTGGAAATATCCCCGAGCCGCTGACCCGTAACTAGCGCCAATAGCATTGCATTGCCCATATACTGATGGTGGGCATCAGCTATCTCGAAAATCTTTTGCCATTCGTCGAGGCTAAGACGCTGTCGGGTAATCCGCCGGCGTGGTTGCTTTGTAGCAAGAGCCGGGTTATAACCCGGCGGTACTTCGCCATAATGTTGGGCTTCCTTGAAAACATCGATTAAAACAGAGCGGATTACCTGGGCCATTCTCGGTTGACCTTCTGCAACATAGGACTCCAGTATCTGGGCAACATCCCGAACATCGACGGATGAAATCAATTTCATTCCTACGCTCTCACGAAGTAGGGCTACTGGTTTAGCCTTTTGCTTATGAGTGTTCGGCTTGATATCACCATTCTCCAGTCTTTCATCCTGAATTTTCCAATAACGATCCAACCATGTATTCGTTGATATCGCTTTTCCTTTGCTGGTGGCGATCTTGTCACTTATTGCCAAAACCTGCCTGGTACGCTGTTCAGCTAGTCGCGCATTAGCTTCTATTGCTATTGCTGTTGCTTCAGCCTCGTTAGTTCCGAGGCTATGAAATTTACCAGTAACAGGATGCTTATAGCGCCAGTAGATTTTTTTTACCTTACGACTGTAGAGCGGATAAAGATTAGGTATCTTGACGTTGTTTTTACGTGGTCGGGCAGCCATCAGACAGTATCCTTTGAAGCATAGGCGAATCAGATTTTTTAATTACGGGCTGGGTTAAATTACCTGTAATCTCGGCATCTTCTCTTACCCGCCAATATCTCCCTTCTTTGGTGGCCGGGGGAGTGAACATGCTCTCTTTAGCGTATCGGCGTAAAGTATTCAGACTTGGAGGATTACTCCGGTATTTTTCCGCAGCCCATTCTTCTAAAGTCAGCATTTGAAGCATGCGATTTACCTCATAATGGCCCATATTCGGGCCATATTCTGAAATTAAAAAATCAGTGTTCTGTCAGACGCTGCCAGATTGCTGACACGTATTTGACCTGATGAAGCGCATCCGAAATAGCCTTGTGAGGTTCTCCCTCAAATGGGATCTCATAGCGAGGCTTGCAGCCAACGGCTTTACCCAACTCGACAATGGTTCTTACATCCCGGTTATTCCAGAACTTCCACGGGCAGGGGATCCCCGCCCGGTCATAAGATGCTTCAAGCAGGACGTTGTCATAAGTGGCACCATTCCCCCATACCTGTACAGAATCAGGGCCGTCAGGCGCATTCTCGGCTATAAACTCATTTAGCTGCAGTAAGGCATCATCGAGCGGAATAGCATCATCCATCACTAACTCAGAACGAGCCTCAGGCGAAGCTTTAAGCCAGAATATTATGGTAGATGCATCCGGAACCCCGCCGCTGGCCATGGAAGATTCTAGGCTAATCACTTTGTAAAATTCCGATCCGGTATTAGCTGTAGATGGATCAAAGAACACGGCCCCGATAGATACGACTGGTGAATCAGCTTTTTTACCAAAAGCTTCAATATCGATCATAAGGTGTGTATAGAGGATTTCAGGCTCGGTATAATTATGATGACCGGAATCATTATTTATGGCAGTTGTGCTGCTATAAGTTTCAGTAGCGCTTGCGCTTGAGATAGTTTTTTCCGTGCCTTCTGATAACGCAGTACCGTCCGTGGTTTCATCATTGCCAGTTTCTTCCATCTGCACATTATCAACGTACTCCGCCGCGGTATTTTGTTGGTCGATTACAGCGTTGCTGGTGGCCAGCCCTTCAATAGAAAAAAGACCATTACCAACTTTTTCGAGAACCGGCAGTGTGCCGCCGTCGACTTGTGCATCTTCATTCTGACCGCCAGTTTCAAAAGCAGAATCAGTCACTATCTCGTTTGCCCAGCTCACCTCAGGGTTATGGCGCGCAGCCGCAAGAGTTTCGTCTGATGGAGCAGAATGATCGCTTTCAGTCAGGTTCGCGTTAATGAATCCGCTGAGACGTGCCGGATACAGGTAATGCTCTGGGTGAGCGCTGCGGATAAGTGCAAAGATAGCTGCACGGGAGTAATCCAAAACCCCCGGAGTTGCGCGAAGAGCTCGAGACCATTCTTTGAATGGACTTTCTTTTTTACTAACGATCTCTTTTGCCCGACGGAAAACACCACCTGGGATATCATAAATGTTGAAATCCATTGGTAACGTAGCCAGCGCAATCTCTAAATCGAGAGTGTCGAGATCATGTTTAAGGTCAGGGTTTCTGTCGGTCTTGTTGCCTCCGCCAGCATTCGTACCGCTTTCAGTACGCTGTATTTCTGCAATGCGATTGCCTTTGGCCCATTCTTGTACCAGCAGGCCGCGGTCTATGTAATCAGTCGCCGCCCAGATTCTGGTGAATCGGAGAACCAAAGCGAGTTCGTGACGCTTTTCGTGGCTGAACACTTTGCGAATGGCGTCGGTATAGCGCCACAGGTCTTTGGTGTCGTAACCCTTAACCTGTTCGCAGTTTTCTGCCGCCAGCAGCAGGTTCTGGACATAGCTATTGTCAGTGTCCATCTCCAGCGCGCTGATACCTTCGTATTCATCGCGTGTAATGTGGTGGCGCAGTTCGTCGGAGGTGAACTGGGCGAGTAGATGCTTGCGAAAGGGCATGCGAACGACTGGATAACGTGTGGTCTCGTCATCATTCTCGTCAATCTGGATACCGTTATCAGGTTCAAGACCCTGATCTGCTATAACGCCAGTGTCGCTGGTGCTTTCAGATTTCACATGGGTAAATTTGCCGCTGCGCCAGGCTTCCACTAATTGGTTGCGATCGCTGGCATCTGCTTTAGCCCAGTCAGCCATGAATGCAGCGATATCTTCAGTTTCGTGCGTTTCATCTGGCGCGAATACCTGCTTAATCGCCTGAACGAGTTTCCACTCAGCGTTCAGGCTGAGTTCGGCAACTTCAGGGATGTCGCTCTTCGCCAGCAGCAGGTTCTGAAGATAGGTGTTACCTTCATCCAGTGACATTTCGCTGGCAGCCAGCTGCTGCTCTTTTGTGATGTGTGATTGATACTTGTCGCTGGTCAGGTGAACGGCAAAACGTACTGCTGGAGTGCGGTTTTCAAGCGGGACACTCTTTTCAACTGTAGTGGTCGCTTCCGGAGCAGCAGTGTTGTTGTCCACGGCTCCAGTAGACTCAGCACCAGCCTTTGGCAGCCAGGTGCGTCCATCGTCCTGGAGTACGTAGCGTTTGCACCAGGTGTAATCCACTGTGCTTTCTTCCGGCAGGTCGTTGTAAACAGGGAAATCGGTACGGACAGGCTTGCTATAATCCTTGCCCCGGCCGGTTTCAATGCCAGCATCTTCCAGCTCTACATCCAACTGCAAATTGGCTCGCACTTCTGATTTAGCCGTGAACCAGATAACGGCATCTTCTTTGCCGGATTTCTGCGTTGCCTTGATTAAATGAAAGAATTCCATATCGGGTCCTTAATTTTGGTTGTAAGATACCCGCAGCTAGTGATTGCCGCCTTGGGTAGTGGTCATTGGTCAAAACTCGATTCCGGAAAGCTTTGGTCGGCTGACCGGGTACTTAACCCGCCTTGCGCGGGTTTTGTGCTTTTAGGGGGCTGGTAACAGCCATTGGTCATAACTCGATTAAAATTTGAAAGCAGGCTGTTGGTCTCCAGCCGGTTTATATGGGTAACACTCTCCTTTAATGTGCTGCTCTTTGGCAGCTGCATCACAGCCAGATTCGGTTTGATATACACCGAGCATGATGTCTGAGCATTCCCCGGTGAGGGCACAGACGGTAACGATCAGAGCAAATAACGAGCTCATACTTTTAGCTCTGGATTGCCTTTTTGGGCCAGTAAGTAGCAAAGCTTACGAACCAGAACTTCAAACAGATTTAAGCGTACGGCTTGGCAGCCAGCTTTTTTGCGTGCGAAATCGATCATGGTTAACTCCTGTGTGCCTTTAACGCCAGGCTGGCGGAACGGTAAACCTGCTGCGCGATTGTCTTGCCATCTCATCCGGTGTTTCGTATGCCGCCGGCAGCTACTTCGTGGGCGTCCTGCCTTGATGACGTTGCTGTGTTTATAGTTAAACTCATAATGTGATTTAATGTCAACACATGATGTGTTTTGCCAGGTGGGATTTTCAGGAAAGGGAATTTATGGGCACAAAAAAACCAGCCTGCAGGCTGGTTCAGTAGACTCTATGGCAATCTAATCTTCTGTAGATTTGAAGCGACCTCGAAGATACTTTTCAACATATTCATCAATTTCTTTCAAACGAACTTGGAACAAATCGATCATTCGTTCTTGCTCGGCTTCTGGCAACTGATCAAACAAGTCGAGCAGTCTCCTATGTTGAGGAGAAAGCCACTCTTGAGTAGATTCGGGTCCAAAGACAAGTTCTGCCGGAGGGATCCTCAATGCTTTGGCCAACGCTATAGCATCATCAATACCAATAGCTCTGCTTGCAGATTCATAGTTGCCTATACGTGATTGAGCCCACCCACACAATTCTGCGAGTGTCTTTTGAGATAAGCCTTTTTGCTCTCTGGTCTGCTTTAGCCGCGCAGCAATACGTTCATTTGTATTCATAAAATCGTTTTACCACGAAGCGTGTTATTGCTCAAAAACAAATCGTGTTGACAATGAAACACGATACGTGTTTAATCCAATCTATCTAAAACCAAGAGGTCCAATATGAACAAAATAGCGAGCGAGAGACTATCTCTCGGTTTAACACAGGAACAGCTAGCTCTGATGTTCGGGTGGCGTCAATCACGTATCTCTAATTATGAAAATGGGACTCGCAAGCCAAACCTGAATGATTGCCGACGTATTGTAGAAAAATTTAATGAACTCGGGTCTCAATGCACTCTCGATAGTGTATTTCCACCAATCCTCCCTAAGGAGTGAAGAATGCAATACATAACGTATGAACATCATATCAACATGACCAATGCTTCTTTGAAATCCGAAAATCATTTCCATATGAAACGCAGGGGGCAAATTAGCTGCCGACGAATATTTGAAGCAGTCCGGGAGTGGGAATCTACTTTGCCCGGCCAGGCGCAGGAAAAAATCTCTCAGTTGGTGGCAGAGCAGTGGGCGATGGAAGGGGGCCGCGGTATTGCGGTCAACAAGCAGAATTTATTCCGGTATCTGAAAAACGAAGGTGGCTCGGAAAAATACACCGCTTACGTCATGCAACTGTCGGGGGCAATCGTCGCCGCTATGCCCATTGAGATCGCCAGAAAGCATGGCCTCAGTAATGCCAGTACGGAAGCTGAGCTGGTGGCGAGCGCTATCAAAGAATGCAGTGAGGCGCATCAGGCGAAGTTGCTAGGCGCTCCGCTGCAAAAGCTTGAGAAGGAGATCCGCGAAGCGGCAATAGCTTTATTCAATATGTTACCTGCTGACGCGGCGGGACCACTACTGGCGAGCATCAGCGCCGTAGCGCCGCAATTTTTTTAATCGAGTTTTGACCAATGAATTCAACCCGGAGGCTTCATGAGCATTGATGCAATGCGGTGGGCCAAGAAAGTTAAGACCGGAAAATCCTCCAGTAAGGCGATCCTGACCTGGCTGGCTGATATGTGCGGCGCTGACTTGTGCGCTTATCCATCTGTCGCTGCGCTTGCAGAGGCTACTGAGATGGACAGAAAGACAGTGCTTGCAGGCTTACAGCACCTGCAGGAAATCGGCCTGGTTGTTGACACAGGTGAACGGCGCGGCAGGACAAAGCAAATTCCTGTGTACAAGCTGGTCGGTATTGAGGAAAGCATCCCCGATGTCGAACAGACCCAAAACCGGAACTCTTTAAAGGAACCCAAAAACGGGACGGTTGATTTGAACCGTACCGAAAACGGAACTGTTAATACAAACAGTGCCATTAACGGGACTGTTTCAGGTAATAAGGGTACCAAAAACGGGATTGTTAACAGTTCGGATTTTAACCAAAGAGTACCGTTTTTCCCTTTAAACAGTCCCAAAAACGGGACACGGAATCTACCAAGGAACCATAAAGATCTAAACCCCTCACATAGAGAACTGGTCGAACCTGTCATTCCTAATTATCCGGATCAGCCAGGTATCGGAAATGGGCAACAGCAGCCATTCGGCAAATTCCGGATGTTTAAAAACTGGAATCCAACAGCCGACTTTGCTCGACAGGCAAATCTGTGGGGCATGCCGATCAAGGCGGGCATAAATATCGAAGCCGAGCTGAGCATCTTCATCGCTTACTGGCAAGCCGAAGGGAAAGTGTTTCATCAAATTCAGTGGGAGCAGAAGTTCGCTCGCCACCTGGATCGAGCAAAGGTTCTGAAAGCACCACAAACGGGAGGTACCGAGAATGCATCAGTTCGACCACAGCCAGCAGCATCCCGAGCTGTCCAGCAAATACAGTCAGCACACGCAGAGTGGCGACGCCGGAACGGACTTGATGGCGACGGAGACAGCGTGGCGGTTATGGCAGGTGATGGGGGAAATCTTCTCGAACCGCTGGACGCAGAAGAATGGGGCAGAACCTACGGGCCTCTGGATAGCTCAGATAGGTTCGATGACTGAAGCACAGATAAAACTGGTCTGTCAGCGATGCATGGACCGTTGCGCAGTTGGAAATACCTGGCCTCCGGATCTTGCTGAGTTTGTTTCGCTGGTTTCAGAAATTGGAGCTAATCCGTTCGGTCTTACATCTGACCGCGTGATGACTGAATATCGCCGCTGGCGCAACGAGTCTTACCTTTATTCGGGCAGCGACAAATATCCGTGGCCACAGCCGGTGCTGTACCACATCTGCATCGAAATGCGCAGAACTGGCGTAGAGCGTCAGATGACTGAGGAGGAACTTAAAAAACTTGCTGAGAAGTTATTAACCAAATGGACGAAGCACGTAAGCAACGGGCTGTCGGTTCCACAAATTCGTCGCCAGCTTGCTGCACCGCAGCATCCGGCAGGATCAACTCCGGCACAGCTGCTGATGGAAGAATACAAGCGCCGTAAAGCGGCAGGTTTAACCAACTAATCGAGTATTGACCAATGACCAAACAATTAACCCAAACACTACAAGTAGTAGTGTTCGTGCGCTACCAACCGAACTTATGCCACAATGAGGAATGCATTTAATGCCTAATGCATTGATTTACATCTATAAATTTCTTTATCGCCTAGTGGTGTTTTGTTGATTCCAAAACCCCTTTGACAGCATCATTTGCTATGCATTACACTGTATGGAGTTTACAAAGACGCTTGGGTCTATCCAAGATCGCTTGGTAATCAAGCAAAAATATTCTTTATCATATAGAATGCCATCGGTTAACCGGTGGCATTTTTTTTGGAGAACACAATGGACATTGAGCTTTTTAAATTTGCTTATTTCCCTAAATTTGAAGACAGTATAAAAGATCTAGCAGAAAATCTTGCCGATAAAGAGAACTGGGACTTCTCGACTGGAAGTGGTAAGAACTCCATTTTAAAGAACTATATATTTCATACCTTTAGTAAAATTAATGATGAGAAGAAGATCGTCTTCTCAGCTGGAAACGTTCATGCATGTTTTAACACCGGCCTTGTTACAAGCAACTGGGAGGAGATAGTCGCTTTCTTTGAGAAAAATAAAAACCCTAAATCAAAACAACCCTACTTCTTTAAGGGTTTTTTCAAGATAAGTCATAGAAACATAACTGACAAGTTTAATAATACACCCCAAGTCGCTGATTACTTTAAAAATCCTGAGAACTTCATATTCAATCCGCACATCGAGATAAAGGCTGACATAGCCCACATAATATCCGACAATATAGATAGGTTTCCTGCTAACTTTAAATCCATGCCTGAAATGCAAGTGAGAACTATTTTAGATGGTGCGATAAAAACCACTGTAAACAGACTTAAAACAAATTACACCATTGCGGTTCCACAATACTATGGTGGAAATATCCAGTTACTCATCCCATTACATCTAACATACTCAGGTGCAAATCCAGATCTGGCTCTTGTTGTGTACAAGTCTGAGGGGCAACAGTTTTATACGTCTAGAACTTGCCTGACGTTAGAGATGGCATATAACAATGCTAGGTTGATAGTGAAACCTCTAAGCAGCTGGCTGTCTGCTGATAAAATATAGTAATCACAACATGATATGGTTTTATTGACTTGTTTTTCAGTTGCAGCATATCTTTGTCTCAAAACATAAAAACCACCCCCTAAGGTGGTTTTTCAAAGATTCCGCAGATGGGGAACTCTTCTGTACCGTGGTAACAGGGTGCAAAAGAACTCTGTTTGAGAAATGGAAGCATTGTACGTTAAGGTTTTTTGTATGGCTGAGTTGTGAGGAGGGATTTACCCTCCTTGACAGGCACTTTTTAGCGATGAGCATACGGTCATAATTGAGTCGCAATGGAACTTGCTAGCAATGCCGCGTGTCAATCAACTTGGTTCAGGCCATTCACTAACAATCACTTCGCTTTTTCAGAGATGATGTAATCCTTAAAACCCTTAAAGTCCAAGGAGAGATGCTCACCTGTTGTCTCAATTGCAAACTCCTGCTCAATCGGCGTGGCTAATTCACCGCCTAAAACACGCAAGCAAATGCGAATACGCCCGGGACCTTCCGGCAAAATTGCAATTAACTCCGAACTAGCTTGCTCCCCAGGTAATAGAGATCCTAAGCGAATGTGGCATTCAGGAATCTGGGCACCTTCAATTATCTCTAGACTGTTATCTCTGTTAAACAATGGACCGCCTTTAAAGGTCCCGCTGTTTAGTATGTTCCTGGTAGGGTTTGGCTTTTCAGGCAAATCACTTTCTGGGATTACCTGCACATGGGAATCTGTTGTCTCAATAGTTAGTTCAATTTTGGCGTTGGACAACTGCACGCCAGACCGATTGAGAAGTACTAGTCTAAGCACAGTAAGCGCTTTATTTATTCGCATGTACTCTGCGTATTCGCGGAAGAAATCCCTGTTGTCCATGTAAATGCTTGAAATATCGGGCATGTCAAAAGGCCCTAATGATTTTGAGGGCCTTTCGTAGTCTGGAAATTCCTCAGTGAAATGAAGGTAAGTGTGGGTAAAGTTGAGGGGAAGAGTGTCATTATCAGGTGTCCGCAGGGATAGCTCGATTTTCATCTCTGCACGACCATTGTCTTCATGCCCCATCGCGATGGTTTCGACAGGTTCGGCTTCATCAGTGCTGCTTCCTCTTCGGACATAAACAACATTGCTTTTGAGTTTTCCGTAAGGACTCGTGAGATAAAATGGGCGTTTCTGTTTTGGGATTGAAATGATGCCGATGGTCTTGCCTTCATACAGATGTTCCTCATAGCTGAATGTAAGCTTCGGCTTCACCTTGCTGTTCACGAACTGCTGGATTCGAGAGTCATCAATAGTTTCATGGATTCCAACTACCTCCGCAGGATTGGGACGCTGATCTTTGAACCCCAACAGGATATATCCAGTGCCATCACGCCAGGAGTTAGCTATAGCGAGAATATCTTTAAGTAGTTCTGATTTATCGTTCTCAGAGCCATTGGTAAAGCGGTACTGGGCAGATTTGAAGTCAATATCAGTTCCCTCGCTCTTATAGCGCAGCATACTTAATAAATTGTGCATTTTTGTTCCCATGCTTTGGTTTTATAAACACATTATAAATAAATCGCCGTACGAGTGTTAGGTATGAAGAACAGCGTTGATCTGCTCTACGTTGAGCCACGCAAACTGTTATTAGCACAGATGTAATTGGCGAAAAGTGGACCTACAACTGATGCGACCGTTCTAATTTTCAAGTTGCTAAGCGCTGAACTTGTTGCTCGCTCTCAATACTGAGTTTGCTAAAATCAATAAGTTATCGGATTTTTCAAAGGTCGCTTATAGAGTCTTTTTTTCAACAGTTGAGCTTTGTATTCGCATTTCGTGCGGTTAAAGCGTTGATCAAACACATATAGCGGTGTACTGTATGGATATACAGCTGCAGGGGCGGAGGAATTTATGAAAGTTGAAGTAACCATTGATCATACTAAAGAACTTCCTAAGGGCGCTCTCCCGGTGCTGGAAACAGAATTATTAAAACGACTCCAGAATCACTTTGATGTGTGCAGTCTGGTCATACGTCGTGCAGGCTCGGATGGCTTAAGTGTTTACGGTGGCAAGAAGGAGGTTAAGAAGAAGATTGAGGAAATCCTCCAGCAGACCTGGGAAAGTGCAGACGACTGGTTTTATTGATACAGCATGCAGAAATTTTCCAGTTTGGAGGGGAGATTGGTGGAACAAAAAGAAGAATTACCAAACAAGGGCTATGCGGTCATCAGGTGCAACGATGGGGTTATCGTTGCGCGACTGCACTCATTTCCTGATAGTGGTCGTGCACTCATGTACAGACGCGGGGATGAGGTGTCATTCATGCCGTTACAGGATGATGAGATAGTGGGAACACCGACACTCTTTACGCAGATTCTCAAAAATTTAGGATATCGGATACCCCCCGTCGTGGAACAAAAAACCTAATAAGCACCTTAACGTGTATTGCATTACCCAGTAAAGTGATATACTCACTTAGAAGAGTAAGCCCTTAGATTATACAACGGAGTGCATAAATGTCTGATACAAACGTAAACATAAATGCAAATACAAATACAAATGTAAATGAAAATAATGAAGCTCCTAGAAACAATCCTCCTGTTATGCCTTTAGGCATGAGATTTGGGATTGCATCAGATATTTGTTTCATGGATTTACTGGATCATCATAATGATGGGAGTGGGAAATACTGCTTTTATTCTATAGCGTTAACTAAAGGTCATGCCCAACAGATAGTAAAAAACCTAACTAAATTTATTGAAAGTTAAGGTGTGTCATGAAAGAAAAGATATGTGATGAATTTATTGATATTTCTTATACTGTGCCTATAGAAGTAATTGAGCATCGTAATGAAGATTTGTCATTATTTTTGCAATCTGACATTACTCGAATGGAGGTCAAGGAATTCTATGATACCCAATCTTCGTATTTTATGTGCGAATCATACATTAATGATTCTAAATGGCATGAATGGGCAAGTGCATTAGAAAATATTAAACTTCTTGATGACTTGTCTCATCAAGAATTTGCATATGAGTCTAATGAATGTAATTCTAGTCTAGTTTTTTTCGAAAATTGCACTCAGCGCTTCGATAATCTTTGTAATATCACTCATAATTTATCTGTAGATTTTAAAGATTCTGGGGTTTTTTTAGAATATATTAAAAATGCAATAACTCGACACAAAGAAAAGGTAACAGAAAGGCGTCGTGAGCTTAGCCATGAGCATCTTTATACAGCAGCTAAGTCTTTTATGGAGTTTTTACGGTATGTACCTGCATTTTCTGTTAAACGTAACATTAAAGTCTACATTGATGATAAGACAGGGTATTTTGGGATTATCTATAAGAAATCAATTCATAATGCAGGAACTTTAAATATTCTTGTAAAAGACAATTTTGAGATAGATTTTTCTTATGCAAGAAAAAGAAAAGGTGTAATTACAATAACAGGTATTGCTAAATTTGGTAAGCACCATGAGAATTCTGATCAAATCCTATCTCTTTTCAGATTAATGGAGTAATTTATGAGTTGTCATGCTATCAATGGTGTCGATTTTTCATTAATTCCAGAAGTGATTGCGTGCAGTGACAAGAGCGTTTGGCGATATATCATGGAAGGTGGTTATTCAGGCGACGGAGTAATCGATTTAGAGTGTTTTGAAATATTAGAAAAGGATGATTTTTATCTTTCATTTTATCATTCTAATAAAGATGGCAAGGAAAGCAAGGTAGCACATGTTCATAAATTAATAAAGCTTTCAAAAACAAAGCCGGCATTATATCTTTGTATTGATGTGCAAGAAGTTAATGTTAGTACAGAAGATAGAACTTATTTTTTTGACGCGACGTATCCGCATATTGGAATGTCTTATAAAAACTCGGAAGAACTTAATTCTATTGAAATCAAAACAATTCTAATGGAATTGTCTGACGTATACGAACGTGCACATGGAGGAGCGATCTCACGTATCCTTTGATTCATTTATCTACTATTATTGCTAATGTCAACTTTCGACCTTGATCCTCGATTTATAATTTTGATAGTATCATTTTATAGGGCTGAACACCCTATGCCTGCTGCGCCAATGGAGAGAAACCATGGCGCAAAAACCAAACAAGAATAAATCATTACTGACCCTTCAAAGGGCCAGCAATTTTCTTTTGATGTCACTCCTGCAGGAGGCGGCATGAAGAAAAGTTGGTTCACTCACACCGGGCTGACAACCGAAGAAGCCAATGAGCTGGTGGCTCGCTATAAGTCTAAAGGCGTCCCCGTCGAGAAAAGTCTCGATATTGACCCTCGTCTTTGGATAGTCAGCGCATTACTACCTCAGCAAAAATCCTCAGCTAAGACGGCGCAAAGTATGCGTTCCCGGGCATGGGGGTGATCGTGACCGTCTACAACATCCTTCCGATTGGTAAGCCACGCATGACGCGTGCAGACAAATGGAAAAAGCGCCCTGAAGTTATGCGTTACCGGGCCTTTTGCGATCACGTCCGGCTGCTGGGCATTTACATGCCAGAGTCAAATTCACACGTTACCTTCGTTCTTCCGATGCCGAATAGCTGGAGCAAAAAGAAGCGAGCAGAGATGAACGGGCAGCCCCATCAGGGTAAACCCGATCTTGATAACCTGATGAAGTCTCTGATGGATGCGCTCTTCGAGGACGACACGCATATCTGGGATTCAAGGATAACAAAGCTCTGGGGCGAGAACGGGCAGATCATTATTAGGGAGAGCGAGTGATGCGTGCGCTTCTTCGACCTGTGATTGCTAGGGAGCTGGGTGTCGTACTTTTGAAGCCAGGAAGAGAGCTGATGGAGTTGTTCACCGCAGGAAGAGTGTTAATCGAGCGCCAGCCAGAAAGTATGGCCGGGTATCAAACTGGTCGCGTTTCGGATGCGCGGCAGCCACTGGCTGAAAACGAGCAGCTGCGAAGCTTCTTTTTGAATGAACAGGTTCTGGCTGCTGCTGGTGGTATAAGCGGGCTTGATTACTGGTTGCTGAAGTACGACGGCGGCGATTGCCAATACGCTCATAGCGATTACCACTACCACGAACTAACCATCATGCACCATGAGCCAGGATCCATCCTGCTTTGTGGCTATTGCGATAATCACTTGCGAGAGCAGCGTACCGAAGCATTGGCAGAGCTGGCACGCAGAAATGTAATTGCCTTTGTTTTGGATTCTGTCCGCATTCATCTCTGCCTGGACAAAAGCCGGGAGATCTCACTTGCAGAGCTCTGCTGGTGGGCAGTTCGTAAAGAAGTTACGGATGCACTTTCAGAATCATGCGTTCGTGAAGCTCTTTGTATGCGTGAAGAAAGTCGTATTGGACGAGAAAGTGACATAATTCCCGAAGTAGCGGCCACCAGCATCCTTGGGGAATTAGTTTCAGCGGTCGACCTACCTGATGCGCTGACAGAACCGCTGGTGGGCGTGATGGTGGATCCAGCGCCGCCTCAGTCTTTCATGCGTCGACCAAAGCGTCTGCGCTGGGAAAGTCGCAATTATCTGAATTGGGTGAAAACACTGCCCTGCGAATGCTGCCAGCAGCAATCAGACGACCCGCATCACTTAATCGGGTGGGGGCAGGGTGGCATGGCAACTAAAGCGCACGACATATTCTCCATTCCACTTTGCCGCAAACATCATACCGAACTGCATAACGACCGCCTGGCATTCGAGCGCAAATATGGCTCGCAGCTGGAAATGATCATTAGAGTGCTGGACCGGGCCTATGCGCTCGGCGTTCTGGCGTAAGGAGAGAACAGGATGACACCACGTCAACGCCGTAACCATATTGAAGCGCTGGGTAGAGCAGCGAGTGCGCCGCGTAAAAGCTGGCTGGGTAAAAGCATGCTTCTTACAAGTATCCAGTCGGCCTGGATTAAATCATTGCTGACAACATGGGGAGACGGGGTAAGCGGTGGAACAGCACCTCGCTTGCCTCGCGCTCATGCATGCTGGGATGTTCTTAAGGGCGGGCGATGGTCGGATAAGGCTTTGTCTCGCTTTACAGCTGCACTGGAACAGGCTCGAGCAGAAGGATTTAGAGGGCCGCAGGCGCTAAATCGCGCTCACGCCATTTTGTGGCCACAGCCAGCCACCAGCATCATTGATGAAGCCATTCACGATGATGACGTTGATTTTGTCGAGCAGTCAGTTCTGCAGGCGCTTGATGTAAATGATCCTGTTTATATCGTCGGCCTGCAGTACTACACCACACGCAAAAAAATCTCAGATATTACGCGGGAATTACAGTCGGTCGCGCCGTGGTTAACGGACTGGGAGGCGAGAAAACGTGTACGCTGGTGCCTGGAAATATTCAGGGCGAAGGTCTTTTTATCTACGCGGAAACTCCTGGCTGAACAGAGATAAGTTATTAGTTTTTTGGCTTTTCGTGCTCAATTTCAATTTATGTATTGATAACGAGCCAGGAATTTAGATAATTCATTCATGCTTGGCAGAGCTGCGCCGCGATGGCAGCGAACTTAAGCGACAATTTGAATATATCGAAAGCCCCGCCAGTCGGGGCTTTTGCTTTACGGCGATACGACAGGGGTATTCGCGAGGTGCATAGCATCAGTACCCCTGTCATATCGTCGCTCTTCAATCGATTTTCAATATTTCTAACGCAAGGCGATGACAGTGTCATAACGTAGAGGCCGAAAACATTAAAGGCCCACTTCCTGTAGCCCTTAATGAATATATTTGTCTGATTGCGTTGTGAATTTTCCAACTCATGCATATGCTTCTTAAGCATCCTGCGGAATGGATGTTTCTGAAAGCGATTTTGTGGTGGATCCCCCTAAGCGGAGGGGCGATTCAGCAGGACATTTCTCCAGAGTGTCCAACCAGCGCGCGGAAATGAATGCTGTAAACATTTCCACCGGGAGGCACCCGGCACCACACCCTGAGTTATTGCCAACTTAGCTCCTTACGCCTGCTTGTCCGAGCAGGCTTTTTTTTACAACGTAAATCACTCATTGACCGGATGAATACATCTTGATTAAGTTATGCATGTGATGAATTCCCCTAAGCGGTGGGGCGCCTGGTTAACTGCTATCTGCAGGTATGCGTGCGACTTCGATAACCAGAGATAAGTCACCGGGAGGCACTCGGCATCACACTCTCAAAAAAACACACTTTCGCGTCCACTTCGTCCCAAATCGCCATATACACTTCTTAATGAAACAATTTAAGAGGTGAATTATGAAAGAAGGATATTATTGGATAAGACACAATGACTGTGTCCAGATTGCTTACTTTTCGCATGGTCAAACCGAAGACATGCTGACTGGTAAGATCGTCAGTGGAGTTTGGCACCTGACACATGGCTTCGATCTTTGCCATAACGGTGAAGCCGTCGTTCTAAAAGGTCCAATACCACCACCTCTCTGAATCCTATTCAAACATTACAGGCTGCCTTAAGGCGGCCTTTTTTATTCCCTAAATTCAACACCCGCAAGCTCGCGAGGTGAGAGCATGTATCGAATGGAAAAAATTACAACGGGTATTGCATACGGCGCATCTGGAGGGGGGACCGGATACTGGTTACTTCAGCTCCTCGATAAAGTCTCCCCATCACAATGGGCGGCCATTGGTGTGCTCGGTAGCCTCATGTTTGGTTTGCTGACGTGGTTGACGAGCCTGTACTTCCAAATCAAAGCGGATCGCCGCAAAGCTGCGCGGGGTGAATAATGTCGAACAAAGCCAAACTCAGCGCAGCAGTGCTGGCGCTAATCGCGTCAGGTGCATGTGCTCCACTCATTTTCGATCAGTTCATCAGCGAGAAAGAAGGCAATGCGCTGGTGGCCGTTGTTGATCCGGGTGGGGTCTGGTCTTTATGTCACGGCGTAACCGTCATCGATGGCAGGCGTGTTGTTAAAGGTATGACGGCCAGTGAGGAACAGTGTCGAAAGATTAACGCTATTGAACGCGATAAGGCATTAGCCTGGGTTGACCGCAATATCGAAGCAACTCTTACAGAGCCGCAGAAGGTGGGTATCGCATCCTTCTGCCCGTACAACATTGGTCCCGGTAAATGCTTCCCTTCGACATTCTATCGGCGCATCAATGCAGGGGACCACATAGGTGCATGCGAGGCAATTCGCTGGTGGATTAAGGACGGTGGACGAGATTGCCGCCTGACTAGAGGCCAGAAGAATGGCTGTTATGGGCAGGTCGAGCGGCGCGATCAGGAAAGTGCGCTGACGTGCTGGGGGCTGGACCAATGAAAATAAATCCGGGTCTTATCGGCGTTGTCGTGATTGCTGGCCTTTCGGTCGCTCTCGTTAAGAGTTGCTCAATCGCCAGTAGCCTTCAGAGCGATAACGACGTTCTGCGAAGTGACAACTCTTTGCAGGGGCAGGTGATCGCCATCCAGGCATTCAACTTTAGCCGGTTCAATCAGGTTGCAGAACATGCCAGCAGACTTAATTCTCTGATCGACACCAGCACCGAAGAAACCACCATCAAGTACCGGGAGATTCTCCGTCGTGAAAAAACCTGTGATCTGCCTGTTCCTGCTGATATTGCTGGTGGGTTGCTCGAATACGCGTACCGTCTACGTTCCAGCGCAATGCACCCCGATACCGACGAACCTGACACAGCCGATGGTAGTACCGCTGCCGCCGGCTCAATAACGTACTGCCAGGCTGTGCTCTGGATTAAGCCGTTGCTGGCTGTAATTGAAAAAGGCAATAACAATTTCGCTGGTATTAGGCAGATTGAGCGAAATCGTTAACGACGTTCAAAGCGGTTTTCTTTACACCATAAATAGTCCTGTATAAGCATTACATTCAATATGGAGCTCTGTGATGAAATATAAAATTTTTATGCTGGTAATTTTATGCTCCCAGCTTTCTGCGTGCACCACTCTTTATTATCGGTGAATGTTATGTTGAAGGTTGCGCATTACCTCATTCCTTTTTTCCTTACTGGCTGCATAAATGTTTATGGCCCTGTGAAAGCAGGAGGGCAGTCAAGTAATCCTGCGCAGAGTGTTGATGCGTCAGAAACGTCGACTTCTGCACCCGAAATAAAAATTGGCAACCGAAAGCCTGATGAGCTGATTAACGCAGTTCAACTTTACTATCAACAAAGAGGGATGACCCCTGTTGTGAATGACCAAACCATTGGGATCGTTGCAGCAGTCGGGGAAAATGTCGAACTTGCTTCCTTGATTCTCGATTGCACAGAGGTTAAGCAGACTCAAAACATTCAGGAGCGTTATCGTGTAGTCACGCAGGTATGGAGTGCAGGAGAAGGATCGAATGTCGCAGTGTCAGTCACAGGGTCTGCTGGACTCGTAACTGCGGACGGAAATGATAAAGTCAAGCCAGTAGAATGCAAAAGCACAGGTGCTTTCGAAATAGACCTCCTAGAGAGACTTAGAAAGTGAACCCTAAGGCGTTCTTCAGAATATGTCATGGTTCGAAAAAATTTCCCTTCCGAACTGAAATCCAACATTTCGGAAGGGAGACCAAAGCGGTCTTCGTTTCAAGGAGGCTCGGACTTTAAAGCAAAGCCTAAGAGAAATCTCAGTTATAAGTTAAAATGCTTTATATTGTGATTTATAAGTCATTACTAATTTCATGAGTTATGATTGCGCTTGTAACCATTTGCTTTTTTTATCTGATACGCCTACCAAAAATGAAGTTGTGTACTAATTTCAATATACACAAGTGAATCGATATCTTTATCATTCGGCTGAATCCCCCTATGCGGTGGGGCAAGCAGTCACTGTTGCACCTAACGTTTGCGGATTTGCAGACTGTGGCAAATTCACCGGGAGGCACCCGGCAACTGAATGAGAGACTAATGGAATAGCCTAAAAATCGAGCTAAGTGTGATGTGCTACCTACTTACTGCTAGACCCAGCCAGTTCTGTCCGAACTGGCTTTTTTTTCGAAAAAAAAGCCCTCAGGGTGAGGGCCGGCAAATATTTCTATAGTGCTTCTTACTCTAAGGAGTTGCTTTCTCTGGTATTGGTAGGAGCCAGTTCAGAGAATCTTAAGGATGGACGCCATGGCTGATTTAACAAGCGTAAGCGGCAAGTTTTAGGAATTACCTTATATTATCCCCTGTGGCGGATAGTAACTACGATATCCCCACCCGAGGATATGACTGTCCCCCCAAGGCGTCTGAGGCTATATGGGTCCTTTCCGACTATCTAAGATGTTACGGGGCGGCGACCTCGCAGGTTCTCGCTATTTATGAAAATTTTCAGGATTTTGCCTTTTCCGTTCTTCTTCTTACTAATTATCTGTCTTTGCTGGGTATATTGCCTGCCGGATTATGCGAAACGCCAGCCTGAACAGAAAAAAAACCGGACACAGGATTACCCGTGGCGTCTAAGTAGGTTGGGGTTTGCATACCGAGCCCAAATGCTCCCACTTGCATAACATTCCCGGCAGCGGTTCCTGCGTCCTTTGTCGCGCTACTTCCTAAACCGACGTTTTATAGATTGCTCTTGAGCGGCCAGGCCGATAACTTCACCTGATTTTTTTGCAGAATTTATTGGGTGAAAAATATGCAAATTGGCTATGTAAGGGTGTCAACAAATGACCAAAATACTGATCTTCAGCGGCAAGCACTCGAACGCGTAGGATGTGAACAGATTTTCGAAGAAAAAATGAGCGGAACAGTGGCAAACCGGCCAGCACTCAAAAAGCTTCTTAGGGCATTGAATGAGGGTGATACGCTGGTAGTTTGGAAGCTGGACCGCCTTGGGCGCAGCATGCGGAATCTGGTGCTGCTGGTGGACGAACTCCGGCAGCGAGGCATTCACTTTAAGAGCCTCACTGACAGCATCGACACATCAAGCCCGATGGGCCGCTTCATCTTTCATATCATGTCAGCCCTGGCGGAAATGGAGAGGGAGTTGATTGTGGAGCGCACCCGGGCAGGTTTGGCGGTTGCGAGGGAAAAGGGGCGGATTGGCGGCAGGCGTCCGAAGTTAACAGCCGAACAATGGGCGCAGGCCGGGAGGCTTATTGCTAATGGGGTTGAAAGGAAGCAGGTCGCGATTATTTATGACGTGGCCGTATGCACGCTTTATAAAAAATTCCCCGTTTCAAAATCGGCTTAAATTTACTCACATAGAATTACTGCCACAAAATTTACAAAAGCCATAATTCGAAACGAGAGAGAAACTTAGAAACGAAACGGCGAAGCTTTAAGCAGTGACGGTAGGGCCTGCATCTTGCGGACACTTACAAATAAAACTACTGTATATAAAAACAGTATTTGAGGTGTGCAATGGAATTCATCAGGCCAACAGAACTGCGAGAAATTATTGCTGTCCCGCTTTTCAGTGACTTAGTGCAGTGTGGCTTCCCAAGCCCTGCGGCAGATTACGTTGAACAGCGTATCGATCTCAATGAGTTACTGGTTTCCCACCCTAGCTCAACATATTTCGTTAAGGCGGCCGGCGACTCAATGATAGAAGCTGGGATCAGCGATGGTGATCTGCTGGTGGTGGACAGCTCGCGCACAGCTGAGCACGGTGACATTGTCATCGCCGCGGTGGAAGGGGAATTTACTGTTAAACGCCTGCAGCTACGCCCGACAGTCCAACTCATTCCAATGAATAGCGCCTACAGTCCGATTGTTGTAGGCAGTGAAGATACGCTGGACGTTTTCGGCGTCGTGACTTTCATCGTTAAATCGGCGAGCTGAACATGTTCGCGCTCTGTGATGTGAATTCGTTCTACGCATCATGCGAGACGGTGTTTCGGCCTGATTTGAGGGGGCGCCCGGTTGTCGTTCTCTCGAATAATGATGGCTGCGTAATTGCGCGCAGCGCCGAGGCCAAAGCCGCCGGAATCACCATGGGTGAGCCTTTCTTCAAACAAAAGGAGCTTTTCCGGCGTGCTGGCGTTGTTTGCTTCAGCAGTAACTACGAGCTGTACGCAGACATGTCGAACCGGGTAATGACGACGCTTGAGGAAATGAGCCCCCGCGTCGAAATTTACAGTATCGATGAAGCTTTTTGCGACCTGACTGGCGTTCGCAACTGCCGGGACCTGACTGACTTCGGCAAAGAAATCCGTTCTACGGTTCTCAAGCGTACGCACCTGACAGTTGGGGTCGGCATCGCGCAGACCAAAACCCTCGCTAAGCTCGCAAACCATGCCGCCAAAAAATGGCAGCGGCAAACGGGCGGGGTAGTGGACCTATCCAATCTCGATCGTCAGCGCCGACTGCTTGCTCTGGTTCCGGTGGAGGACGTCTGGGGCGTCGGCAGGCGCATTAGTAAGAAGTTGAACGCCATGGGCATCAAAACGGCTCTGGACCTCTCAGAACAAAGCACATGGATTATCCGTAAACACTTTAACGTGGTACTCGAGCGAACGGTCCGGGAGCTGCGCGGCGAGCGTTGTCTTGATCTGGAGGAGTTTGCGCCAGCAAAGCAGGAAATCGTCTGCAGTCGGTCATTCGGCGAACGCGTCACCGAGTACGAACAGATGCGCCAGGCTATCTGCAGTTATGCAGCGCGTGGCGCCGAAAAGCTTCGCGGCGAGCATCAGTATTGCCGCTTTATCTCTGCGTTCGTGAAAACCTCTCCCTTTGCGCTTAACGAGCCGTATTACGGTAACTGTGCCTCCATGAAACTTCTTACCCCCACTCAAGATTCCCGCGACATTATCAACGCCGCGGTAAATTGTCTGGACAAAATCTGGAAGGATGGCCACCGGTACCAGAAAGCCGGCATCATGCTGGGTGACTTCTTCAGTCAGGGGGTGGCCCAGCTCAACCTGTTCGATGAGAACGCGCCGCGGGCCGGAAGCCATAAGTTGATGGAAGTTCTCGATCACCTGAACGCTAAAGATGGAAAAGGCACACTCTACTTTGCAGGCCAGGGCATACAGCAGCAGTGGCAGATGAAGCGAGAAATGCTTTCTCCACGATACACTACAAGATATTCAGATCTTCTTAAAGTAAGATAAATAGTTTCATATTATGCCCAAAAATGAGTTTTTCTAATGTCTGTTTAAAGTGATATAAGCACAATTGAATAAAACTAAGAACATTTCTGTTGATTATTATGAGGCTTTTAGTAATATCCTCTTGAAGTCAGAGTGAGTTCGTTCTAGTTAAGCCTAAGGAGAGCAAATGCCAAGAGGACTAATTTCAGGTGTAGATTATTCAGATAAAGACATCCTTGACTCTCATGTATATCCGAAGATGAAGGGGGAGCCTCTTGTTGATGCCAATGATTGTATTGTCATTCCTGTTAGAAATGCAGAGTCTCCGCATTTTAGAAAAATGGGGGGGCAATCTTTCGGTGTGCAGTTAGGTAAGGCAGAGAACAATCCAACACACAACAATTGCGTAAATGCATTGCATGAGAATTTAAATTCTGGCGAGATAAATAAAATAACGATCTCTACGTATGTTTTCGGGAGTGATAACAAACCTGAGGAACAAGTTTTTTTTATCTCGCCAAATGGTAGTCAATACAAATGGTTTAAGGAAGCGAATGCCCGTAACGCATTCCATGATGGAACCTATATTCAACCTGATATCGGTGGAAGGGATGTAAACAAATTTTTCCCTACTGCTGTATGCCCTAACATAATTATCGAAGTTATTCGTACGCACTCTCCTGAAAGAGACACATTTGAAAAACTATTAGAACTTTCAAAAACAAATCACTATGTTCTTTTTTATTTTATTGGTGAAAATAAAAAATCTTCAGTTTTAAATAATTTTTATTCTTTTGATGGCGAACTCAAAATTAGAGTCTCTCATTATCTAATTAACGGCCAAGTATTTAAGAATGGCATTCCCTATTCTAAGCAAGGAAAAAATCAAACTTTTGAAGAATGGTATGAATATCTTAACAGCAGCTATTTCACTTTTGCCAAGGAAAAAAGTAAAAAAAATAATCCCAAGGCTTAATAAAAATGTTATCTTTAATGCATGTCTCGTCATGTGCTCGTTATTCGGTCATAGTAAAATGATTACTCCTAATAAGGTTCAGGGGACAGCCTCGATTAACTCTGGACCCTGATTCTTCACATTTCCCACGGCACGCGTCACGGCGTGCCAGACAAACTTGTCGGCAGGCACTGCACCGTCGGCCGCTATCTCTTCAGCTTCTTTCCCCACTACATCCTGAAGCATCCATTCGCGCGCAGCTTCAGGTGACAGAACAAGCGGCCGGCGGTCGTGAATATCGACCAGGCCTTTGTCAGCTGCAGACGTCACTATCAGAAATCCTTCCGCTTCATCGCCGCGCTCAAACGGTGTGCTGCCGATTGCCGCCATGAAAATGGGCTGGCCGTCAGCACGGTGGATGAAGTAGGGCTGTTTCTTGTCGCCTTCCTTTTTCCATTCGAACCAACCATCCGCAAAACAGATCGCCCGGCCATGCTGCCAGAGAGGTTTGAACATACGGCTGGTGGCCGCGGTTTCGACGCGCGCGTTAATCAGTGGCGCTTTATCCCACCACCCTGGCGCGTAGGACCACAGAACCGGATCGAGATGCAGCTGCTCGTCTCGTTCGCTCAGCAGCAGGACTTTGGTGCCGGGCGCGACGTTGTATCGGCCAATAGGCTCAGGGTCATAGGCAATGTCGCGATCGGCTTCATCGGCCAAGTACGACAGATATTCTTCACGGGTTTGGGCTTGTGCAAAACGTCCACACATAGAAACCTCCAGTCGGATGTCAGACTGAAAGTATAGGGCAGGGAGAAAAATCAGCGCGCTGGTTAAGTCTTACAAACGGATTCGTGGCGATTATGCAGATCAGATAGAAAGGCGTGAAGCGATGAGTGGCGAAACAGGAAAGGAGCTACGCATAGTTTTCAATATGACTTCAAGAGCGGACTATGGGCGTTTAGTAATCAATTTCTTTCCTAACATAAACACTAGCCATCACCGTTAAATCAGAAGTGAAACAGATGGATATGTTAGGAAAAAAATCTAACCAACGGATTTTAAAGAATCACATAAGGGGTTTAAAAAACCTTTTCGATTTAGCATATTCAAGAGGAGGATAATGTCTTCAACCGAAAAGTGGTTATCAAAACCCAGAAATAATTAAATACAATCAACTGGTTAGCCTATTGCTAAAAATATGTGACGAGAGCATTATTTCTGATTTTTTTACTTAAAAATCAATGCGTCATGATTGATTTCATGAAATACTGCTGCGTCATATGGAATGGTTCGAAGCCGCAGACCTGATCGTTAAAGGTATGGAAGGCGCGATCAACGCGAAAACCGTAACTTATGACTTCGAACGTCTGATGGAAGGCGCTAAGCTGCTGAAATGTTCAGAGTTTGGCGACGCGATTATCGCGAACATGTAATCCAGTTTCTGGGTTATACCGGAACGGGAGCCTGAGGGTTCCCGTTTTTTTTTGCCTCTGCCTGCGGGAGACAGCACGATGTTAGCCACGGTTCTTATCACGGTTGTTGCGTTAATTCATCTCTATATCCTTGTGCTGGAAATGTTCCTGTGGAACACCAAAACCGGGCACAAGGCCTTTAATCTGCGTCCCGACTTTGCGCGCGATACCCGCGTGCTGGCCGCGAATCAGGGGCTGTATAACGGTTTTCTGGCGGCAGGTCTGCTCTGGAGCCTCTGGCTCGGCGAAAAGGGCATTCAGGTGGCCATCTTCTTCCTGACCTGCGTGTTAATTGCCGGTGTATTTGGTGCAGTGACCGCCAGCCGAAAAATTTTGTATGTGCAGGCTTTGCCCGCGTTCGCAGCGCTGCTTGCGTTGCTCATCTGAAGCAATGCTTTGGTTGAGCCAGGGCGTCCGATATACTCATGACTTGACCCATACAGGTTGAGAAGAGACTGCGATGAACAACGATATCCCACTGAAATATTATGACATTGCCGATGAGTACGCGACGGAAGCCGCAGAGCAGGTCGGTGAGTCAGAGCGCGACGCGCTGGCACATTATTTCCAGCTGCTGCTCACCCGTTTAGCGAATAATGAGGAAATTAGCGAGGAAGCCCAGCAGGAGATGGCCGCGGAGGCCGGGATCCGCGCTGCCCGCATTGATGATATTGCGAACTTCCTCAATCAATGGGGCAATGAATAACCTGCCTTAAAAACCATTATGCTGATGCTTTGCCAGACAGCTCAGCATCACGCTATCGGACCACATGCATTTTTTTCGCAGAATATGCGAAGCGGGAGTGTCGATAAACAGCGCGAAAATAACGATCAGAAAAAAGAGTACCACTGGGAAAAGTAAGGATAATTTCACGTTTTTAACCAAATAAGAGTGTGCTTCAGGGTAATCTACCGTCTGATTGTGACGACTATATGTTTTTGCGAATAAAATAGAAACGCCCGGGCAGAAAAAATACGGGCGCGCCGGGCTTCGGGTTACGGCGCGACCCCGGTGAGCCGCTTCGCCAGCTCGCTCCGGGTGAGTGACTTAGAAAAATACCAGCCCTGAATCAGCGCATCGGGATATCTGTCAGCAATAAAGCGATACTGTATTTCATTCTCCACTCCCTCAAAAACCAGGGTCTTATTCAATCTTGCAAGGGCATCGCTAAAGATTACAAATATGTTTTGCTTATAATGCTCACTGATGCCATCCACCAGCGACTTATCGATTTTGATTTCATCATATTCAAGCAGTGACAGCCTGGCGAGGTTTGAATTTTGCACGCCAAAATCATCGATTGATATTTTTACGCCAAGAGATTTCAGCTCCTGACAGAATCCCTCGAGGATATCCGCAGCGGAAATGGCCTTCTCAGAAAGCTCAACCTTTATCAGGGAAAGGGGAAGGTGATGGGCTAAACAGACCCGGCGCAAAACGTTAATGAATTGTCCATCTTCAATTTCCTTTCGCCCGACGTTGATTGAGACAATCAGCTGATGCTTAATCGCAAGCGGGGCAATTTCAGAAAGGGATTTTTCAATAATGTTATTATAATATTTTTTATACAGACCGATCTTCTTAATTAACGGAATGAAAAGCTCCGGAGAAACGTCACCGTGCTTTTGATCGCGCCATCTCGACAGAACTTCTACGCCGACTATTTTTTGATCGTGAATGCGAATAATAGGCTGGTAGTTAACGCAGATGGTATTCGTAATGACGGCCTTGATCAGCGTGCGCTCCAGCGAAAAACGGTCTTCATAGATACGGAAGATAAATAGCGTTATCGCAGCCCAGATACAATAGAGAATGACCGCGAGCAGCGTAAAGATAAACGGGGGTAACGAGGCCAGCCCTGCGTCGTGATGCTTCACAATGACACACAGGTCCCAGATGGGGCTGCACTGCGTCAGGGTCAGGGTAAACAACCTCGAATGCAGCCAGCTCTGCTGCTTTAACTGAGGAGTGGTCGAAAAAAAGGTTCTGCCGAAGTCTTTGGTGGTGGTACTCAGTGAATAGCTTGCCGTAACCGGGGTGAACTTATCGTAAGCATAGCGGGAGGTGAAGATAATAATATTATTATAAATTGCCGCATTGCCTGTGAAAAAATCTTTTCTGGAAAACTGCGCCAGCAGAAAGCCCCTCGGCGTTTTATGCAGCTCTGCAGGAAGTGCAACGGGCGTCGCGAGTTTACCCCAAAAGGCGGTACAGGCTATTTTCCCCTTCTCAATAAAACCGATATCGCCGAAATAGAGGCTATTAAGCTTTATTTGTCTGTAGCTATCAAGGCTGCTTTTATCACACCCCTGCGTTGTAATACTTTTAAGGGCCAGCGCCACGCTTTGGGACAAATCTTCTGAATAATGTAAAAGGGTGCGCGATATCTCAAGCTGTTTGCTCTTTTGCTGACCCACAATAACCGCATTGACCGCATAAAGAGACAGGAGGACCAGAAGCGTTGAAACGATAGCAACGGCAATGAGTTTTTTCATTTTCCAGTTATCCTGTCCGCTCCCTGATTTCACAAATCTTAACACAGCCTGGGCAAGGTACAAGCCTGATAGCCACGGCAGGTGAGTACATTCAGCAGGATGAACTCATACGAAATCATCAGTTTTTTAAGACAAATCTCAGCTAAGCTTTTTTCATTGTTATAGCAACGCCGGGTTAGCCTCAGGCTCTTCTTCCAGAACATCCATGCTTGTTTTTTCTCTTAAGGAAAACATCGTGCGCAACGTGACTATTCCCATTCTTAGTGCCCTGTTTCTCTTTTTGAGCGGCATACTGATCGTTAACTGGCAGCTATGGCAGATGGCGAAACTTAATAATATTCACACCGCCACCGTAAGCACCCAAAAAATAGAAAACATTCTTGCTGAAGCCACCAGTGCGGCCACCACGGCGAAGCGGGTTGCGGCTCAAGGGTGTACCAGTAGCGGACAGCTGGCGTTGGGGACAGAAGCGGCGCTTAAACCGCATTTGCGCGCCATCATGATCCAGCAGCAGGGTAAAATCATCTGTACTTCCCTTCCCGGAAATGGCGTATTGATAACTCACCCGGAGATGCTACCTGACGAAAAATTAATGCTGTTACCCGGCAATCGACGGGTGAACGGTGTTCCGGTGCTCCTGTTCCAGATGCCCATTGCGGGCGGGCGCGTCATTGTCAGCGTCAGTGAGGCACATTTGCAGGACGTTATTGCAAATGCGTCCAACAGCGTTGACCTGGGGCTCGTTGTCGGTGAAAGAATGCTTGCGCGCAACGGTGATGTCACCGCCTGGAAAGCGGCCTCGTGGGCAGGGGCGCTAACGGCATCAACGCTATTCCCCTTTAGCCTGGCCTGGCAACCTCCTGCCTTTTTTAGCCTGACGCGACTGCTGCACCAGGGATGGAGCCTGATACTGCTTATTCTCGCGTTATCCGTAGCGGTGGGCATTTTAATCCAGCGTTACAAGGGGAAAAGCACCTCATTTGAAGATGATTTGCGGAGAGCCATTTTGCACGGTGAAATCGTTCCTTATTATCAACCGATCGTGAACGGTGATACCGGCGGGTTGTATGGCGTTGAAGTGCTCGCAAGATGGAAGCATCCAAAATCAGGCTTTATTCCGCCGGACGTCTTTATTCCGATTGCCGAACGTAGCGGTTTAATTATCCCTCTGACCAAAGGGTTAATGGCGAAAGTGGTTACTCAGCTTAAGCCGCTTTTGCCTAAGCTACCGGATGGGTTTCATATCGGGGTAAACATCAGCGCCAGACACATCAATGCCCCTTCGTTTATTGGTGACTGCCGCGTCTTCGGGAAAGGGTTTCAGGGTAAAGAAGTTAAGCTGGTTCTTGAGGTAACCGAGCGTGAACCGTTGATCGATAATCCTCATCTGGTGAAAAGCCTCAACACGCTTCATAACTCAGGTTTTGTCATCGCGCTGGATGACTTTGGTACGGGCTATTCCGGGCTGTCGTGCCTTAATGCGCTTGCCATTGACTATATTAAAATCGATAAGAGCTTTGTGAACCGGGTTTCAGAGGAGAAGGATTCAACGATCCTGCTGGACTGCGTCATAGACCTCGCGAAAAAACTTTCGTTGCGCATTGTAGCTGAAGGCGTCGAAACGAAGGAGCAGCTGGAGTATCTCAACCGTAATGAGATTACCCTGTTGCAGGGTTATTATTTTGGTAAACCCGTCTCCTATATAGACTTTATTAAAGTCATTTTATCTAAGCCTCGGGAGACGGTAAGTTTGTAAAACAAAATTAAGACGAGCTTCTGTTGTATGCTTAAGTGCAATTCATTTTCCTCTTATCCGGAGCTTTGTTACAGTGACAAGAGTTGTCAGCCAGGGATGTCAGGCGTGATAAGGTGGAATAGCTCGTGCATGTGAAAAATACTTTTTACACAACAACCATTACCGTCATCATTGTCTCATTGATCATCTCGCTGTCGCTTGCCGTCCAAATTGCCACGTCCAGACAGCAGTCAATCCAGCAAATTAATACCAGCGTCGCTAACCTGAGCCATACCCTTGATGTCTATACTGAGGGGATCATGCGCCAGAGTGAAATGTTAATTGCTACCGTCTCCGACATAATCGAAATTTATGGTATGACCCCGCAGCAGGCGACCCATATTCAGCGGATGATAAATAATCAGGATAATCTTCTTACCCAGATTAATAATGTGGTTGTTTACGATGCGCAGGGCGATATCTTTACCGCATTGCATGAAAGTTTTACCGGGCCCCGTAAAGGCTCGGACAGAGAGTTTTTTATCTTTCACCAGGAAAATAAAAGTCAGCAGATTTTTATTGGTGAGCCCGTGGTAAGCAGAACCAATGGTAAATGGGTTATCACCATTAGCCGGCGCCTTGAAACCGACACTGGGGCATTTAACGGTGTCGTGGTGGTGACGCTGGGTATCGAAAATTTTCTCGCGCTCTACGGGCAGATTAATATCGGTCACTCGGGCGTTATTGGCTTAACGACGCAGGCAGGCGTGCTGCTGGTCCGTTATCCCTTTAAAAATACCTATATTGGCACGATTGTTTCTGATTCACCTCTCTTCAGGAAATATCTCAAGGTACAAAATACAGGGATAGCCAGCTCCATTTCCCGGTTTGATAAAATCGAGCGCATTTATGCCTATGAGAAAAATAAACGCTACGGGCTGGTCACCACCGTGGCCGTCAGTATTGATGAAGCCCTCGCACCCTGGCGCAAGCAGGCGATTCAGCTGGCGGTGCTCATTTTCGTCTTCACCGCGATACTCATCTTCGCGTCTTACTTCCTGTATTCCGACTTATCCCGAAAAACACGGGATAACAAAGCGCTGAAGATTATCGCCTCTGAGGATGCGCTGACCGGGCTGTACAACCGTCGCATTTTTGATGAAAAAATCCTCTCGGAAATCGCGCTCTGTGCCGCACATGATGCGCCAATTTCGATGTTGATCGTGGATGTAGACTACTTCAAAAAATACAACGATAACTACGGTCATCCGGAAGGGGACCGGTGTCTGGCATTGCTCGGAAACAGCCTCAGGGAGAGCCTCACCCGCGATAATCAGATTGTGGCGCGATATGGCGGAGAGGAGTTTGCGCTGATTTTACCTGATACGGATATTCAGGAGGCGCTTCGCCTGGCGCAGACGATTATTCGCAATGTGTTCTCGCTGCACATTGCCCATGCTTTCAGCCCATTCGGACGGGTGACGGTAAGCGTTGGGATTTCAACAGCACGTGCTGTCGATATCGCAGGCAACCAGCAGGACATTATTATTGCCGCGGATCGGGCGCTCTACCAGGCAAAACGCGCCGGGCGTAACCGGTACGCATTTGTTGGGGTATGAACGAAAAAAAAGCCCACTCAGGAGTGGGCAAGAAATACTGGAAGCAATGTGAGCAATGTCGTACTGAATACCTGAGCGTTTCACTCAACCATTCAGTGTTGAGAAAGATAATCTTTCTCAATAAAAGATGCAACCCCACAGTTTATGTGGAACGTTCATTTCGTTGATGAATAATTACGCACTCTCTCGGTGTGATGCTTATCACAAATTTCCTTTCTCAAATCCTGTGCTATTCTTTTTTGTGTCGTTGATTTAATGACAAAAACCATACAGAGAGGAAAGTTATGGGAATTTTATCCTGGATTATCTTTGGGCTTATTGCGGGTATTCTGGCGAAGTGGATCATGCCGGGCAAAGATGGCGGTGGGTTTATCGTTACCGTAATACTGGGTGTTGTCGGCGCGGTAGTTGGCGGCTGGATCAGTACGCTGTTCGGTTTTGGCAAGGTTGATGGCTTTAACTTCGGCAGCTTCGCCGTCGCGGTGATCGGTGCACTGGTTGTTCTGTTTATCTACCGAAAAATCAAAAGCTAAGGCTTAAAAGCGTTGAAAAAGGCTGCCAGATGGCGGCCTTTTTACGTATTGGGGTTTACCACCAGCCAAGCTGCGTGCCGGCAAATGCCGCAATGGCAACGATCAGCATAATGAGGGTCGTTTTTCTCATTTATGCCCCTGGCGCCGCGTAACCACCGACAAAAAACCATGCTAAAAAAACCACCGCCGTTATAAAAATAACGACCGGGAAGAGGATCCCTATTCTCATATCATCACCTGTTTCGGTTTCAATCACGCCGTAGAGTGTACGGGGTTAATCCATACCGAGAAAGCGTGTTTTGCTTTTTCCTTTCTTATCCTGATACATCGCGGCATCCGCGTCGCGTAGCGCCGTGTCCGGATCGGTTACGCCTGGGTCCACTTCGATAACGCCAAGGCTGGCACCGGGATAGATGAGATTAACGCTGCCCAGCCAGTATTCACCGGCAATGCAGGCGCTGAGGCGCGTTCTGAGCAGGGTGACCTGCGCGTTATCTCCCTTATCGTGGGACTGGCTCAGCGAAGCCACCAGAAACTCATCACCGCCCAGCCGGCCAATGATATCGTCCTGCTGCTTCTCTTCCGTCAACCGCTTGCCCACTTCAATCAGGAACTGGTCGCCCGCTTCGTGCCCGTAACGATCGTTTATCAGTTTGAAATCATCCAGATCGATAAACGCGATGATGGCGTTACGCTTAAGGTGCCGCGCCAGAGAAAACAGGGTCGTCAGATCTTCAAACAGCGCGCGACGGTTGGGCAACCCGGTCAGGGCATCGGTATAAGAGTGCGCAATGAGGGCTGCATTGGCTTCGCGAAGCTGGGTGACCAGCGATTCTTTCTGGATGTACTGGCCAATTAAACCGGCGAATAATCTCAGCACTTGCTCACCGCGCTCGCTGAGCGGTTTCCTGGCCGTGCTGGTGGCGCAGAGCGTTCCGTACAGAGAACCATCGGCAAGATGAACGGGGATGCTCATGTAGGTGGTAATGCCAAGCGCTTTTGCGGCTTCACACTCGGGCCAACGTTCGGGCACGTCGTTGCTGAACAGCGTGTCGCTATCCAGCGCGCGCTTGCAGAGCGTTTCATCCCAGGGAACGCTCAACCCCTCGGGGATCTCCATCTGCTTGCTGTTGCGGGCATAGAGAATATGCTGCAGCCGGGCTTTGATATCGACCTTAGTGAGATAAGTCGACTCCATGTCGGTCACTATCTCCAGCATCTCCAGCAGCTGACGAACGAGACTTTCAAGGGATTGTTCAGTGGCGAGGGTTTCTGAAACACGGGCAAGGATAATATCCGACATGACGTAGAGTGACTCCCAGGCAGAAGACGTCTGCATCTGCATGTTATGCTGACTTTTTAGACTTCGGGCATAGTAAAACATGAATACAGAAAATTTAATATATGCAGCGGGAGGGCAGCGGGCGAGAAAAAAGGCCCCGTTGTTGAGACCGGGGCAAAGACATCTTGATTACGGAATGATGTTCTCTGGTCATATCGAGAACATGCCACACTATAGTGTTGAAAAGTGCAGTTAAAATGGAGAAATCATGGAGAAAGCGGCGCTGACCCGTTACCCTTAACCTGTAATGATGTCAAAAGGATCAAAGTGATGAGATTTCTGCTTCTGGCGCTGGCCTTGCCCTTAGTCGCCTGTACCACAAAAACAACGCCGCCTGATGCGCCGAAACCACCACACGCTATCGGTATGGCGAACCCGGCCTCCGTGTACTGCCTGGAGAAAGGCGGGGAACAGATCCCGGTTCAGAGCCCGCAGGGCGTCCGTACCGAGTGCAAATTACCGGGCGGCGAAGTGATCGATGAATGGACGCTCTATCGTCGCGATCGTCCGCAACCCACCAGATGACAAAGTCATATTACCTGCGATACACTTCTCTTTAGGATTATTCTTAGCCAGTTCCTGGCTACCGTTATCGTGAGAGAAGTATGTTTCAGCTTAAACCGGGCAGCATGGCGATGATCGTGGGTGCCCGCACGGCGTCTGGTCGTCGCAATATTGGTAAATCTGTTGAATTGTTTGGCCTTTGCCAGCCCGGAATGCGTTTCGTTAACCCGGTCAACGGCGTCATGACGCAATTACCCGCTACCGCAGATCGCGCGCTTTGGCTGGTGACGGGTGATGTTTACGCGTTTGACAATCAGCACGGGTTTGCGTTTGTTCGCCCCGAACATCTGATGCCGCTCACCCCGGATGAAGCACCGCAAATTGTGGATGCGCTGACCATCGGCTGATTACAGATGGCGCAGCCAGTCGGCTAATACCAGGGCGTGATTTTGCTCCGTGTTTTTGGCGGCAAAGAGCAGGGTGACGGTCTGTTTTTTTGCCCGCGCCGCCAGGCGCACTCCCTCGTCCGTATGCTGCGCCAGCTCTTCCCGATACGCCTGACTGAAGGCGGCGAAATCAATAGTTTCGCTGTGAAAGGCCTTGCGTAGTTCATTCGATGGCGTGAGTACTTTACACCACTCATCATAGGCGAGGTCCGTTTTTTTAACGCCGCGCGGCCACAGTTTGTCCACCAGAACCCGATAACCGTCGTCCGGACCTGCCTGTTCGTATACGCGTTTGCACTGAATCATAATTCCACCCTCCCAATTTAAGGTATTGTGATAATTGCAGAAGATCGGTAGTCTGAGGTTCCTTATGTTATCTGATAATTCTCTGGCATAAGGAACCTTTCATGGAACACCTCCCGGTTAAAACGACGCTGCGCATTGCGCTGGTAGGCGATTACAATCCCGATGTTATTGCGCATCAGGCGATCCCACTGGCCATTGACGACGCCGCCGCAGTGCTTGACCTCACCGCCGATTACGACTGGCTTGCCACCACGGAGCTGACGAGCCCTGAGGATCTGGTGGGCTACGATGCTATATGGCTGGTTCCTGCAAGCCCCTATAAAAACACGGAAGCCGCTTTTATCGCCGCGCGCTACGCCCGTGAAAACAGCATTCCGTTCCTTGGCACCTGTGGTGGGTTCCAGCACGCGCTGATTGAGTATGCCCGAAATGTATTGGGCTGGGCGGATGCGGCACATGCCGAGACGGATACCGAAGGCACCATGGTGATTGCGCCGCTGACCTGCTCGCTGGTGGAGAAAACCGATGCCATTGAGCTGCGTAATAATACGCTGATCGCGAAAGCCTACGGCAGGCCGGAAATTGTAGAGGGGTATCACTGTAACTATGGCGTGTCGCCGGCGTTTGCACAGGCGCTGGAAAGCGGCGATATGCATGTTACGGGTTGGGATGAGCAGGGAGAGATTCGTGCCGCAGAACTGGTTACGCACCCGTTCTTCGTGATCACCTTATTCCAGCATGAGCGTGCCGCGCTGGAAGGGCGTCCGGTCGTGCTGGTGCAGGCGATGCTGCGCGCGGCGCGCGGGTAAAAAAAGCAGACCCGATGGTCTGCCTCTGGATTTAACGGGGCGCGATCTCCCGGTCTCGCCCGGCTAACACGCCGCAGATGGCCATTATCACGGCGGCCAGCGCGCAGACCAGAAGTGGGATTTGCCAGTCTCCTGCGGTATCGTGAATTTTCCCCATCAGCGGGGGACCGCAGGCGGCGAGCAGGTAGCCAATCGACTGTGCCATTCCGGACAGCGCCGCAGCCTGGTGTGCAGAGCTGGCGCGCAGGCCGATGAACGTCAGGCCGAGGATCATCGTTGCCCCGGAGCCAAAGCCAAACACCAGCGTCCACATCACCGCCATGTCAGGCATAAACCACAGCCCCGCCGCGCTTACTGCGCACATCAACGCCACCGCGCCGGCGATCCCCCGCTGATCTTTCAGACGCAGGAGGATCAGCGGAACGGCAAGTCCAGGCACGGCCGTAGCCAGCTGTAAAAGACCATGCACCGAGCCGGCCTGCGCTTCGCTGTAGCCGTGGCTGAGCAATATTGCCGGCAGCCAGCCGATGATGACGTAGTAAATCAGCGAGTTGATTCCCAAAAAGAGCGTCACCTGCCACGCGAGGGCTGAGCGCCAGATCGCGCGGTTATGCAGCGCGCCAGCGCCGGTTACCGTCGCGACATGCTTCTGTCGCCACTGCGGCAGCCAGAGCAGCAGTGCCACAAGCGGAAACACCATTAGCATCAGCAGTGCGCCATGCCAGCCTGCCGCCCCCTGCGCCAGGGGAACAATCAGCGCCGAGCCGAGCGCCGCCGAGACACCCATCGTCAGGGAATAGGCTCCGGTGAGTTTCGCCACCTGGCCTGGAAAGTCACGCTTAATTAATCCGGGTAACAGCACATTCCCCAGCGCTATCCCGCAGCCGATGACCGCCGTTCCGATGAAAAGCAGGGCGGCGGAAGGCAGGGAGCGCAGGGCAATTCCGGCGCAAATCAGCAGCAGGGCAATAAACAGGCTGCGCTCCATGCCGATACGCCGGGCCACGCCGGCTGCAAGCGGCGAGACAAGGGCGAAGGCCAGCAGCGGCAGGGTAGTCAGCAAACCGGTTTGCGCCGTGGTTAAGCCATAATCAAGACGAATAGTATCGAGCAGCGGGGCTGCCCCGGTGAAGGTGACGCGAAGCGTGGTGGCAATCATCAGGATACCTGCGATCAGCAGCGCGCCATGTTTTCCTGAAGTGCGAATAGCAGTAGTCATTATGTTCTCATACGTTCAAGCGAGCGCACACAATACCGATTTTCTCAGCGGTTGAAATCAGGCTAAAATGACAGTTTATCGCTCATATCGGACAACCTGATGATTGGCCTGGGACTGGACGGCTACGATCCCGATAGCCAGCACGATGCGGCCGTCGCATTTCGCATTCGCGTGGTGGCGGAGGAACAATATATTCCGCTTCATCATCACCGTAAGGGACAGATGATTCTGGCCCTCGGCGGCGCGATCACCTGCGAAGTGGAAAATGCCATGCTGATGGTGCCGCCCCAGTACGCCGTCTGGATCCCCGGCCAGATGCCGCACAGCAACAGGGCCACGCCGGGAGCGCAGCTCTGCTTTTTGTTCATTGAACCGGGGGCTGCCAGCTTGCCGGAGCGCTGCTGCACCCTGAAAATCTCCCCGCTGGTGCGGGAGCTAATTTTGTCGCTCGCGGAAAAATCGCGTGAACAGCTGCAGCTTGCGGCCACCTCGCGCCTGGTGGACGTCCTGTTTGACGAGCTGCCGCTCCAGCGTCAGGAGCATCTGCAGCTGCCCGTTTCGCCCCATCCAAAAATCCGGCTGATGAGCGAGAAGATGGCGGAAGAGCCCGCGGCCTGGCAGACGCTGGCGCAGTGGGCGAGCCACTTTGCCATGAGTGAACGCAACCTGGCGCGGCTGGTGGTGAAAGAGACCGGCTTAAGCTTTCGCCGCTGGCGTCACCAGCTGCAGCTGATTGTGGCGTTACAGCATTTGATTGGTGGGAAATCGGTACAGCAGGTGGCACAGTCACTGGGCTATGACTCGACCACCGCGTTTATCACCATGTTCAAGAAGGGATTGGGTCAGACGCCTGCGCGTTACATGGCCAGCCTGACTACGACTTCCCAATAAACAGCGAGACCAGGCCTGCTGCAATCAGCGGGCCCACCGGAACGCCGCGAAAGAGCGCCACACCCAGCACGGTGCCCACCAGCAGACCCGCCACCAGCGAGGGCTGGCTACTCATCAGCGTGACGCCGCGTCCGCCCAGCCACGAGACGAAAATCCCCACCGCGATCGCCACCAGCGATTTCCAGTTTACAAACGAGTGCAGCAGCGTTGAGGCGGGAAGCGTACCGCTGGCGATGGGCGCCATCACCCCAATGGTTAAAATGATTATCCCAATGGTCAGGCCCTGTTTTTCTATCCACGGGAAAAAGGTATTTAACGGGGTCACGCGCACGATAATCAGCACCAGAATAGAAATGGCCACGGTGGTGTTATGGCTAACAAAGCCGAGCGCGGCGAGCGCCAGGAGAATGAGCAGAGTAGGGTCAAACATGCAGAGGTCCTTGCCAAAAAAAGTAAGCCTGCTTACTGTACGCGCAAATGCGTGAGCAAACAGGCCTTTGTCAAAAAAAACCTCTTTTTTTGGGCACTTGCCCATCGTCAGCTCAGCAGCGTTTGCACCAGCGGACTGCCTTCGCGAATAAAGACCGGAATGGTTTCCAGCGCTGCCGGTACCGTAATGCGCTCGCCCCCCGCGTAGCGCTCGCCGTTAAGCGCCAGCCAGCCGTTCCCTGCCGGGAGCCAGACCTCGCGCTCGCGCTGGCCGGCATGCATCACCGGCGCAACCAGCAAATCTTCGCCAAACAGATACTGATCCTCCGTTTCCCAGCTTTGTGTTTCCTGTGGGTAATGCCAGAACAGGGGGCGCATAAGCGGGTCGCCCTGCCGGTGGGCATTCTCGTATAACGCATCAATATAGGGACGCAGCTTCTCGCGTACGGAGAGCCAGCGCTGCATGATAGCGAAGTTGGCTTCTCCATAGCTCCACAGTTCATTCGGTGAACCGCTGTTACACTGCGGTATACCGTCGCGATAGCGCTCCGGCGGCTGGATCTGCGGTTCACGATAGCCGTGCATGCGCAGCACGGGGGTAAACACCGCCCACTGGAACCAGCGGATCAGCAGCTCGTGGAACGCCGGGTCGTTGACGTTCCCGCCCTGGAAACCGCCGATATCGGTGGTCCACCAGGGGATCCCCGCCAGCCCCATGTTTAGCCCGGCGGCGAGCTGGTTGCGAAACGCGTGGAAGGAGGAGTGGATGTCCCCCGACCAGGCCAATACGCCGTAGCGCTGGCTGCCTGCCCAGGCGCAGCGAACCAGGTTCACGATTTCGGTTTCGCCGCTGGCCTGCAGCCCATCATAAAACCCTTGGGCAAAATCGCGCGGGTAGCGGTTTCCCACTTCCAGGACCGGGCCAGCGTAGTAGCGATAATTATCAAAGTCGTAGGCGCGGTATTCGGGCTCCGCCTCGTCCAGCCAGAACAGTTTGATCTCCAGGTCGTAGTAATTTTTCTTCACCGTATCCCAGACAAACTGCCGGGCCTCGGGATGCGTGGCGTCAAAGAAGGTGGTATTGCCCATGAAGTCCAGATTGACCTGCACCCCGCGCTCGCTGCTGACCAGCCACCCTTTGGCCTTCATCACCGGATAGAGTGGGCTGCGCGCCTCAACCGTAGGCCAGACGGATACCATCAGCGCAATACCCAGCTCGCGTAGCTCGTCGACCATGCCCTTAGGATTGGGCCAGTCGACAGGATCAAAGCACCATGTGCCCTGATTTGGCCAGTGGAAGAAGTCAATGACCATTACCGAAAGCGGCAGGCTGCGGCGGCGATACTCCCGGGCCACCTCCAGCACTTCCTGCTGCGTGCGGTAGCGCAATTTGCACTGCCACAGTCCGCTGATAAAGGCCGGAGCCTGTGGTGGGGTCCCCGTCGCCTTAACGTACTGACGGGTAATATCGGCAATCGTGTCGGCTGCGGTGATCCAGTAATCCATCTCACCCGTGACGCGGGCGCGCCATTCGGTCTGGTTTTTGGCAAAGCTGGCCTCGCCGATCGCCGGGTTGTTCCACAGCAGGCCGTAGCCAAGGCTGGACTGCACAAAGGGCACGCTGGCCTGAGAGTTACGCTGCGCCAGCTCCAGCGTGCAGCCTTTCAGATCCAGCCACGGCTGTTGATACTGACCCATGCCGTAGAGGCGTTCGTCGGGGCGTGATTCAAAACGCACCGTGAGTTGATATTTCCCGCCCGCCAGCGGCTTGAATTCTCGCCCATCCAGCTTCAGGGCGCTGACGTACTTATCCTGACTCTTTTCACTGGCACCGATGCCTACCGTTGACCGCTGCCGCCACATCTCCTCCAGCAGCAGTTCGCCGCGCTGGTTGTAGAATGCAAGTTGCCCCTTGAGGTTCAGCGTCGCGGTGATGTTGCCGTTGCGAAGCGTCAGGCTTTCGGCTTCAGCAGTAATGTCGGCAGAGCAGGGAGCCGCAGACAGCAGCGCGTGCTGTGCGTCACTTAACGCCGGAGAGCAGGTCGCCCGGACGCGCAGGCTGTTTTGTCCCCAGGGTTCGATGCGCAGGATCTGGCGTTCAAAACGCCATTCAATACTGTTGGAATGTTGAATCAGCTCACTCATGGATAGGGCGTCCTTTTAAACACTGTGTTTGGCAAGATGGATGGATTTCATCGTGCTGTCATCGAGTTTGTACCAGCGCAGCGTGGTGAACGCGCAGAGCGACAGCGCGCCAGGAACGATGGTAAAGAGGGCGATAATGCAGTACATCGCGGTCGCCGTTTGCTCCGGGGCGTTTGGCACATAGCCGCTGGATCCTAGCGTCCAGCCAACAATGGCTCCGCTGATCGCCATGCCCAGCTTGAGCACGGCCAGGAACGTCGAGAAGATCACGCCGTCCATGCGTTTACCCTGCTTCCATTCGCCGTAGTCGGCGACGTCCGCCATCATCACCCACATTAGCGTGGTGGTGGCCTGATAGAGCGTGGAGACGATGAAGGTCAGAGGAACCAGAAGGAAGACAGATTTCGGCACGAAGAACAGCGCAATGCTGAGCACGCCCGCCAGGACGGAGCAGTAGCCAAACATTTGCACTTTGCTGTAGCTGTGCGTAAGACGTTTTGCCAGCGCGCTGCCGGCGGCTTTCCCCAGAATATGCGCACCCAGCATCCACATAAAATAGCTGGCGCTGCCGAGATAATAGGTGACGAAATACATCATTGCGCCGAGTCGAATAACCCCAAAACCAATATTGGTTAATACCAGCACCGCGACAACGCGCCACTGGTCGTTCCGTAATAAATCCCGTAGCTCCGCCAGATAATTATTATGCGTAGCGGGGGCTTTAATTCGCTCCCGGGTATTGGCAAAACAGATCCAGAACATAATCACGGCGACCGTAGCCATAATTGCCATTGCCCAGCGGTAGCCCAGTAATTTATCGTCCCCTCCTAAAAACTCTGCCAGCGGCATCATAAAGAACGTTGAGAGTGCGCCGCCGAGCGTCGCCAGGAAAAAACGATATGACTGCAGGGAAATACGCGCGTCGTTATCAGGGGTTATTACCGCGCCCATTGAGCAGTAGGGAATATTGATTGCGGTGTACATGATCATCATCAACGTGTAGCTGACGGTGGCGAAGATCATCTTACCGTGCAGATCGAGAGACACCGGCACGGCGTAGGTGAGCAGGCAGCTTGCGCCAAACGGCAGCGCCAGCCACAGCATCCACGGTCGGAATTTTCCCCAGCGCGTGCGGGTGCGGTCGGCAATATAGCCCATCGCCGGGTCGATAATTGCGTCCGCGGTTCGGGCCAGCAGGAACATCGTCCCCACAAACGCTGCCGGTAATCCCACAACGTCCGTATAATAAAACGTTAAAAATATAATGACGTTATCCAGCCCAATATGGCTGGCCATATCTCCCAGCCCATAGCTGATTTTTTCTTTGCGGGTAATCTTATCGGTCATGTTAATCACCTGGCTCGTGTAAGGCTTATTTATGAGACGTGCTGATTAGCATGTTTAACCACGCTACGGTCGTTAACAATTGCGAGATTTGGCAATGACGTTACGGAAACACCTTTTCGTGATACCGGTAACATAATGGTGAGAATGAAAGCGATTTTTGCAGAGGTGATATTTATTTTAAACGAATCGTTTCAGCCTCTACAAATTCACCCTTCAGACCGGTGGCTGTCATTTTATTGTCATTCTAAGGGGGTAAAAAAGGCTAAACGGGGCAAATGGGATCGCATCATGAACGATCAAATGTTTATTGAAACGCTGATTATCTCTTCATCATTTTTGACGATAGCCGTTATTCTTATCGCGTCGGTGCTTTTTCTGGAAAAAAATGGCTGACCGTTTTGCCAGCCGTTATGACTATCCTTTACGGAACGTCACCAGTTCAGGACGCGCAATACGCAGGTAGTCCTGGGTATCCATAATCACCGATTTTTCCAGCAGGCCGGCATTAAACGCGATTTCGTCAAAACGCTCGAACAGCAGCGGGTCGGCAACCAGTGCCAAATCAGGATGGAAGCTAAAGGGCGGGATAGCGCCGAAAACGCAGGCGGTCAGGGCATCGACTTCGGCCGGACTGGCGAGGGAGGCCTTCAGCCCGCCAAAATGGCTGGCAAGCTGGCTCAGGTCAGCCTGCAGATCGGCGGCCAGGATCGCCAGAACGTGTTTTTTCACACCGTTTCCCTTCACCTTGCAGACCAGGGCTTTTGCGCCTTGCCGCAGATCGGTTCCGCGAATTTCGCTTACCGCTTCACATTTCCCGACCGCCTCGTGCTCCATGACGCGAAAACGCGCGCCCTGCTCGGTGAGTAAGGCGATCAGTTGCTGGTGGGTTTCTGTTCCAATAACGTCATCAGTCATAACGATTTTCCCGGTGATAATCCAGTATGCAGCGTTCTACATTAGCACGGGATGAACGGGGTCGAAAGAGAACAGCCAGCGAGTTCGCTGGCTGTTGGATTATGCGTTGCTGGTCGCAGACTGCTTGTGGAATAGCTCCCTGAACACGGGGTAAATATCATCCTGGTCACGGATATGCTGCATGGCAAAGTTATCGAACATCGACTGCAGATGTTCATACTCCCGCCACAGGGTCTGGTGCGCGCGGCGGGTGATTTCGATATAGCTGTAGTAGCGCACTACCGGCAGAATTTTCTTCGCCAGAATGTCGTGACACAGCGGTGAGTCATCAGCCCAGTTGTCGCCATCCGACGCCTGCGCAGCATAAATGTTCCACTGTGCCGGGTCATAACGCTCTTTCACCACCTCATCCATCAGCTTCAGCGCGCTGGAGACGATGGTGCCCCCTGTCTCCTGCGAGTAGAAGAACTCGTGTTCATCCACCTCTTTAGCCTGCGTATGGTGGCGAATATAGACCACCTCGACGTTCTTATAGGTTCTGCTCAGGAACAGATAGAGCAGAATATAAAAACGCTTCGCCATGTCTTTGGTGGCCTGGTCCATTGAGCCGGAGACGTCCATCAGGCAGAACATCACCGCCTGGCTGGAGGGTTCCGGACGTTTTTCGTAGTTCTTGTAGCGCAGGTCGAAGGTGTCGATAAACGGGACCCGTTCGATCTTCGCCCGCAGCTCCGCGATCTCCTTACGCAGGCGCTCCTCTTCCAGCAGTTGCGCCGGCTCGGTGTTTTCCACCACCTTCAGATTGCTCTCCAGCTCGCGCAGTTCACGACGTTTCCCTGCCGTCATGGCCGTGCGCCGCGCCAGTGAATTCTGCAACGAACGCACGACGCTGATATTGGCGGGCACGCCGTTGGCGGTATAGCCCGCGCGGTGGGTTTTATATTCATTAAGCTGGCGATGCTGATTCTTTTTCAGATTCGGCAGCGCCAGGTCTTCAAACAGCAGGTCGAGATATTCATCTTTCGAGATCTGGAAGACAAATTCGTCCTGGCCTTCACCGTCCTGGCTGGCCTGTCCCTGACCGCTTCCTGAACCACCGCCACCGCCCTGAGGACGCTCAATTCTGTCGTTCTGAACGAAGTGGTCATTACCTGGATGTACGCGATGGCGCAGGCCGCCTCGCCCCTGATGAAACATCGGTTCGCTGATGTCATCGGTGGGGATGGAGACAGATTCGCCGCTGTCGACGTCGGTCACCGAGCGTTTGTTGATGGCCTCGGAGATAGACTGTTTAATTTGCGCTTTATAACGACGCAAGAAGCGCTGGCGGTTCACCGTGCTCTTGTTTTTGCCGTTAAGACGCCGGTCAATAAACCAGGTCATATACCCCCCGTACTGCATTTGCCAACTTGCATTTTGTAGGCCCGGCAGGTGCTAAACGCTGCCGGGCACTTGTTTTAGGACGATTTACGCACGCGCAGATACCATTCGCAGAGCAGGCGAACCTGCTTGCGGGTGTAGCCTTTTTCCATCATACGGTCGACAAAATCGTCGTGCTTTTTCTGTTCATCGGTTGAGGTTTTGGTGTTAAACGAAATCACCGGCAACAGCTCTTCGGTATTGGAGAACATTTTCTTCTCAATGACCGTGCGCAGCTTCTCGTAGCTGGTCCAGTTTGGATTGCGCCCGTTGTTGTGCGCTCTGGCGCGCAGGACGAAGTTCACAATCTCGTTACGGAAGTCTTTCGGGTTGCTGATCCCGGCAGGCTTCTCGATTTTCTCCAGCTCGGCGTTCAGGGATTCTCGGTCAAACAGCTGGCCGGTATCCGGGTCGCGGTACTCCTGATCCTGGATCCAGAAGTCAGCATAGGTGACATAACGGTCGAAAATGTTCTGCCCGTATTCTGAATAGGATTCCAGGTAGGCCGTCTGGATCTCTTTGCCAATGAACTCGGCGTATTTCGGGATCAGGTAACCTTTCAGGAACTCAAGGTAGCGTTCAGCCTGCTCCTGCGGGAACTGCTCGCGTTCTATCTGCTGCTCCAGGACGTAGAACAGGTGAACCGGGTTGGCCGCCACTTCCGCGTGGTCGAAGTTAAAGACGCGGGAGAGGATCTTAAACGCGAAACGCGTGGACAGGCCGTTCATCCCTTCATCGACCCCTGCGTAGTCGCGGTATTCCTGATACGACTTCGCTTTCGGGTCGGTGTCCTTCAGGCTCTCACCGTCATAGACGCGCATTTTCGAGTAGATGCTGGAGTTTTCCGGCTCTTTGAGGCGCGAAAGGATGGAGAAGCGAGACAGCGTTTCCAGGGTGCCCGGCGCGCACGGAGCATGCACCAGCTCACTGTGGTTAAGCAGTTTCTCGTAAATTTTGATCTCTTCGGAGATTCGCAGGCAATAAGGCACTTTGACGATGTAAACACGGTCAAGGAAGGCCTCATTGTTTTTGTTATTACGGAAGGTCACCCATTCGGATTCATTCGAGTGAGCGAGAATAATTCCGTTAAACGGCAGGGCGGAGATACCTTCCGTCCCGTTGTAGTTTCCTTCCTGGGTCGCCGTCAGCAGAGGATGCAGCACTTTGATCGGCGCTTTAAACATCTCGACGAATTCCATAATCCCCTGGTTAGCGCGGCACAGCGCGCCGGAGTAACCGTAGGCATCCGGGTCATTCTGCGCGAAGTTTTCCAGCTTACGGATGTCGACTTTACCCACCAGAGCCGAGATGTCCTGGTTGTTCTCATCACCGGGTTCGGTTTTGGCGATGGCGATCTGTTCGAGAATGGATGGCCAGACTTTCACCACGCGGAACTTGGTGATGTCGCCACCAAACTCGTGCAGGCGTTTAGCCGCCCACGGCGACATGATGGTGCCGAGATAGCGACGCGGGATGCCATACTCTTTATCCAGAATTTGCGCATCTTCCTGCGGATTAAACAGGCACAGCGGATGGTCGTTCACCGGGCTGCGCTCGCCGTTAGCGCTCAGCACATAGATAGGGACGCGCTGCATCAGCGACTTCAGGCGTTCAGCCAGAGACGATTTACCGCCACCCACCGGGCCGAGTAAATAGAGGATCTGTTTCTTCTCTTCCAGACCCTGAGCGGCATGCTTCAGATAGGAGACTATCTGTTCAATGGCATCTTCCATACCATAGAACTCTTCAAACGCCGGGTATCGGGCGACGACCCGATTCGAAAAGAGACGGGAAAGCCGGGGTTCCAGGGCAGTATCAACCATGTTTGGCTCACCAATAGCCATCAATAGCCGTTCTGCCGCATTGGCATAGGCACTGCGATCTTGCCGACAGATGGTAAGAAACTCCTGCAGGGTGAACTCTTCGTCCTTGGCAGCTTCATAGCGCTGGCGATAGTGATCGAATATATTCATGGCATGCCGTCCTTTCGTTTTTTAGCACAGGATAAGAGCCGTTCGTATGAGTAGTGGAGGCTCCCGGAAGAGAATCTCTCGCACCTCACTGCCAGAGCAGCAACCTGTGTGCCAGGTCAGACGCTAAGAACCGCAGGGTGTTCAGGAAAACTCTTCTTAAATTAAAGCGTAGATGGCATTTGCAAAACTTGCATGCCGATAAAATCTACTTTCAATGACATATCAATAACTCATCCAAAAATTTCCACTGTGGTTCTAAGGCAAAAGCCCCTTTTTCATGCGGTGGTCATATAAATGAAAGCGGGCTGTCATCTGAAAAGTTAAAGATAAGAGGTTAATCAGACTGATTAGCAGGCAAAAAATTTTGGGATGTACGGGAATGGCGGTTACACTTCACTCGCTGATTATTTGACTACAGGAAAGAATGGATTGTGACCAAACTCAAACTTCTGGCATTGGGCATCCTTGCCGCGACCGCAGTGAGCACCGCACAGGCGGAAAGTCAGTGGACGGTTGGCGCGGGCGCTGGTGTGATTAACAGCCCGTACAAGCAGTATGACCGTGATGTTTATCCCGTTCCGGTTGTCACCTATGAAGGCGATAACTTCTGGTTCCGCGGCTTAGGCGGCGGCTACTATCTCTGGAACGATACGGCCGATAAGCTCTCCATCATGGCCTACTACGACCCAACGCACTTCAAGCCGGGAGACAGCGACAGCCACGCGCTTCGCCAGCTCGACAAGCGTAAAAGCACCATGATGGCCGGTCTCTCATATGTGCATAACACCCAGTATGGCTTCCTGCGTACGGCCCTTGCGGGTGATACGCTGGATAACAGCAACGGCTTTATCTGGGATCTGGCGTGGTTATATCGCTACACCAACGGTGCGTTGACCCTGACGCCAGGTATCGGCGTGCAGTACAACAGCGAGAACTACAACGACTACTATTACGGCGTGTCTAAAAACGAGTCTCGCCGCAGTGGTCTGAAAAGCTATAGCGCTGATGACGGCTGGGATCCCTACCTGGAGCTGACCGCGAGCTATAACTTCCTCGGTGACTGGAGCGTATACGGAACCGGTCGCTATGAGCGCCTGAGCGATGAAGTGAAAGACAGCCCGATGGTCGATAAATCCTGGGCAGGCATTTTCTCTGTCGGTGTGACCTACAAGTTCTGATTGCGCACTGAAATCATGCACTCAGTGCATCAAAACGGGGCGCTTGCGCCCCGTTTGCTTTGGTATGGTGCAGTGAAGCAGGGGAGGCGAAATGCCTTAGCGCTTCACGATTTTAATCGTCTGCCCTAAACGAGACGGTTTTTCGTCGCTCGCTTTTTGCGGGGTGCTCACGCAGGCGGTTTCCACGCAGACAAACGTTTTATAACCCTCATCCGTCATGTCGGCCATGCTGACAGAAAGTGCCGGACCCGGGTTCCAGCCCACCACGTCGCTGTGATGATGATGAACCACTTCAATTCCACGGTTCAGGGCACCGTCGTGGATCACACTGCAGGCTTCCGGGTGCAGATAGACGCGATCGGTACGGTCAGGGAACGTTTGTACCCCGTCGCTCAGCTTCCCTTCTTTAGCGTTATCCACTTTGTCGATAAAGGTATCGCCAAGGCCGCTCACCTTCACTGCGCTGATATCACCCACGTTGAAGTAGGTGTGCAGGGCAGCGGTGGTTTCGAACTCACCGTGGGCTTCCAGTTCGATTTCGCAGGTTTTGCTCAGCTTAAAGCGGGCGTACAGGGTGAAATCGTGCGGCCAGAGGGCGCGGGTTTCATCATTTGCCTGCAGTTCAAAGGTCAGCACTGCGCCGTTTTCATCTTCATTATGCGCTTTCAGGGCCCACTGCTGGTTACGGGCAAACCCGTGAGAAGGCAAACCCTGCTGTGCGGAAGGGCCGAACCACGGCCAGCAGATCGGTACGCCACCGCGGATCGCCGCCCCTTTTTTGAAAGAGGTCGCATCGCTCAGCCACAAACCCTCGGCTTCACCTTCCGGTTTCCAGGAGAGCAGGTGAGCGCCGTTCAGCGCCACGGAGGCTTTCACGCGTGGATGGTCAACGACGATAACATCGGCACCGTCAATCAGACGGCGGGAGAGCACAGGGGTAAGTTGTTCGACTACCGGAAGTGCAAAAATTTTATTAATCATTAAGCAATCCTCTGTCTAAAAACAATAAAAAAGGCGACCGAAGTCGCCTTTTTGGATCAAACACTCATCTCAACTTATTTGGAGATGTGAGCGATCAGGTCCAGTACTTTGTTAGAGTAGCCGGTTTCGTTGTCGTACCAGGATACCAGTTTAACGAAGTTGTCGTTCAGTGCGATACCTGCTTTAGCATCGAACACGGAAGTGCACACTTCGCCGTTGAAATCGGTAGATACAACGTCGTCTTCGGTGTAGCCCAGAACGCCTTTCATTGCGCCTTCGGAAGCAGCTTTGATTGCTTTCTTAATTTCTTCATAAGAAGCAGCTTTTTCCAGACGAACGGTCAGGTCAACAACGGATACGTTAGGAGTTGGAACGCGGAACGCCATACCTGTCAGTTTGCCATTCAGTTCTGGCAGTACTTTACCTACTGCTTTAGCAGCACCGGTAGAGGATGGGATGATGTTCTGAGCCGCGCCACGGCCGCCACGCCAGTCTTTGTGAGACGGGCCGTCAACGGTTTTCTGAGTAGCGGTGGTCGCGTGAACGGTAGTCATCAGACCTTCAACGATGCCGAAGTTGTCGTTGATAACTTTAGCCAGCGGAGCCAGGCAGTTGGTGGTGCAGGATGCGTTGGAAACGATGTCCTGGCCAGCGTAAGTTTCGAAGTTTGCACCGCGAACGAACATAGGGGTGTTGTCTTTGGAAGGACCAGTCAGAACAACTTTTTTCGCACCCGCGGTGATGTGTTTACGCGCGGTTTCGTCGGTCAGGAAGATACCGGTAGCTTCAGCAACAACGTCAACACCGATTTCGTTCCATTTCAGGTTAGCTGGGTCTTTCTCAGCAGTAACGCGGATGGTTTTACCGTTAACAACCAGGTGGCCGTCTTTCACTTCAACGGTGCCGTCGAAACGACCGTGAGTTGAGTCGTACTTCAGCATGTACGCCATGTATTCAGCGTCCAGGAGATCGTTGATACCAACGATTTCGATGTCAGAACGTTTCTGAGCAGCACGGAAAACAATACGGCCGATACGGCCAAAACCGTTGATACCTACTTTGATAGTCATATATTCCACCAGCTATTTGTTAGTGAATAAAAGGTTGCCTGTAAAATTACAAAAACCTTACGCAGCGTCAAGCGGAATCGTGTCAATCATTGCGACAAATCAATCCTGTGACTAACGTTTGTGCGACTGACTCGCCTCACTTTCCCTTTGAGCTTGCAACCACATGGGGGCTGCGCCCGGAATTTTAAAGTCCTCGCAGGATAAAAATGTGAACACGATCACAATTGCCTGACCGCCTTTTCGCGACACATAAGTTTAGAACAAAAGTGCACGCAAGGGTGTTAATGTTTTGTTAGAATCCGGGTTAAAGATGTCTGTTTCTACAGCGAGATGTAAGCATATGTCGAACCAACGTAACCCTGATGATTTGAAAAAAAACCTCACAGAAATGCAGTTTTACGTGACGCAGAATCACGGAACGGAGCCGCCGTTTACCGGGCGTTTACTGCACAACAAGCGAGACGGCGTCTACCACTGCCTGGTCTGTGATGCTCCTCTGTTCAATTCACAAACGAAATTTGATTCTGGCTGCGGCTGGCCGAGCTTTTACGAGCCGGTGAGCGATGAGGCAATCCGCTACCTGACCGACTCGTCGCACGGCATGGTGCGCACGGAAATTCGCTGCGGTAACTGCGATGCGCACCTTGGGCACGTCTTCCCGGATGGCCCTCAGCCAACGGGCGAGCGTTTTTGCGTGAATTCGGCCTCAATGAGCTTCACTGACGACGAAAACGGCGACCAGGTTAAGGGTTGAAAAAACGATTCAGCAAATTATTCCTTTGAAAGGGCGCGATTGTGAATATTGATGACATGATTAGCGGCATGACGCCGGAGATTTATCAGCGTCTGGTGACCGCCGTGGAGCTGGGAAAATGGCCCGACGGCGTTGCGCTGACGCCGGAGCAAAAAGAGAACAGCCTGCAGCTGGTGATGCTGTGGCAGGCGCGCAATAACACCGACGCGCAGCACATGACGATCGACACCCAGGGTCAGATGGTGATGAAGAGCAAGCGTGAGCTGAAAGAGGACTTCGGCATCACGCCGAAGCCGATTGCGACGATGAAAATGCAATAACGGTGCACTCAGCCCTCTCCCACAGGTCATGTCGTTACAGAGTGGCAAGGAACATGAAGTGAACGTAATGACCACCAGAGCCGTATGTTCCCCCTCACCCCAGCCCTCTCCCTCAAGGGAGAGGGGGTTGTCCGTGCAGGCATTATTTTGTGGGGAACCCTCAGCCCACAGGGAGAGGGTTTGATTACTTCACTACTTGTGCGGGATCCCGAGCGACTCCGCCAGCTGCTTCGCTAGCCGGTTTTCGTCATCCGCGCCGTACTCCCAGAACATTGCCCCGGCAAGACCTTTCTCTTTGATGTAGTCCGCTTTGATCGCAACGGAACGCGGATTCTCATACGAAATCGCAAACAGCGCGTTGCCGTCGGCATCTTTCACCGACAGCCATGGGACTTTTGCCTGGTCGTCCCAGTGCTCGGTAAAGCGCTGTTGCGGATCGTTCAGCAGCTTCTTCACGATATCGTTGTACTTCACGTAGGTATCTTTGGTCAGGTCATAGCCGAGCGATCTGAACAACTCAATCTCATGGGAACCGAAGTAGGGCTGCGTGACCGGATTTTTTTGCGCGTCGGGTTTCGTCCAGTCAATGCCCGGTTCCACCGCGCGTTTTGGCACGCGGCCATAGAAACCGATTCCGAGGTTCATCTGCTGCGGCTTCAGCCCAGCGGCCAGATAGTTGTTCACCACAAAATCCACGCTGTATTTGTCCGCGGCGGCCACCGTCGGCCAGGCGCTGGAGTCATAAAGGTTGGCGTTGAAGTACTGCGTACCGTACGCCATGTCGTAGGTCATCAGGTTGATGTAGTCGAGCAGGGGAGCGATGGCTTTGACATCCACCCAGCTTTTCGGACTTTCCGCATTGGCGCCCACCGCTATGGTCACCAGCTTTTTGTGCCCGAAGGCGGCGCGCAACTCTTTCAGCAGGGCGGTGAAGTTATCCCGATCGGCGGGCTGGCTTGCAACCAGCCCCCAGGCACCGTTCACCGGGTACTCCCAGTCGAGATCGATTCCGTCCAGGCCGTATTTGTCGACAATCTCCTGCGCGGAGCGGATAAACACCGCGCGACTCTCTTTGGTGGCCGCCGCGCCGGAGAAGCCACGGGCGCCCCAGCCGCCAACGGAGAGCAGGACTTTGAGATGTGGATTTTGCTTACGCAGGATCGGGATTAACGCGAGGTCGGAGGCGACTTTGGGTGACAGCCAGATCTGATGCAGCTTCGCCGGATCTTTCAGCGCGGCGTTGGTTTCGTCTTTTTCATCGTTATAGACCAGACCAAACGAGTAGTTCAGGTGGGTAATCTGACGGACGTCCAGCTTATTGATATCGCCACCCGGTCCGGCGGTGACGTCACCTCCGCCGTTAAAGTAGCCCACGGACATCAGGGTACTGGCAGAAGCAACGGAAGCGCACAGCAGGGGCAATGCTGCCAGCAAAGGCATACGTTTCATACAAGTTCCTCTTTGACATAATAAAATTAACCACGCCACGGAAAAGGCGTGGCGAAAAAACAGCCTGACGAGAATAGCATTGCCGCTGCGCTGAGGATGCGAGGGAGTTCACTTTATGGGGATTGGGGAAGAAATGCCGGGTGGCGGCTTCGCCTTACCCGGCCTACTTTCTGCGGGTTTTGTAGGCCGGGTAAGCGCAGCGCCACCCGGCTAGAAAGGCTTATGCCTGCGTTTCGAACCAGTCTTCGAGCGTATACAGCGTTGCGCCTTCCGCTGCCATATCCATAAACGCCTGGGCGCTGTCATGCGGCTGAATGTTCACCCCGCGGCAGCCGTCGGTGATAACGCTGACGGTATAGCCTAGCTGGAGCGCGTCCAGCACGGTAAACTTCACGCAGTAATCCGTTGCCAGACCCAGCACAATCAGCTCCGTGATTTCATGGTGACGTAACCACGCGTCCAGCGCCGTTTTCTGGCGATGCCCGTTATCAAAAAACGCGCTATAGCTGTCGATAGCCGGGTTTTCACCTTTATGGAACACCGCGTCGATGGCTTTATGGTTCAGGAGCGGATGCAGCTCAGCGCCTTCCGTCTGCTGTACGCAGTGATCCGGCCAGAAGGTTTGCGGCAATCCGTCGAGTTCACCCAGAGTGAAAGGCTCAACGCTGTGCTGGCTGGCAAAGCTGCCGTGGTTAGCCGGGTGCCAGTCCTGGCTTGCGACAACCGCTTCACCGCGGGATTTGCACCAGTCAATCAGCGTGTTTGCCACGTCAACGGTGCTGTCACCTTCGGCGACGGCCAGCGCACCGCCCGCGCAGAAATCATTTTGCAAATCGACCAGGAGCAGGGCGCGTTGCTTCATGAGACCTCCTTATTCGTCAGGCGTCAGTTCGCCGCGCAGGTTTTGCATCATCGCGCGGCGAATGGACTGAATATCCAGATCCTGACTCAGTAAATAGTGAAGTTTAGTCAGCGTTGCCTCAACGGTCATATCGAAGCCGCTGATCACTCCCGCATGCGCCAGCGCGTTGCCGGTGGCATAGCCGCCCATGTTGACTTTACCGGACATACACTGCGTTAGATTCACCACCACAATTCCGCGCTCGCTGGCTTCCTGAAGCTCTTTCAGGAATTCGCCGTTCTGCGGCGCATTGCCCACGCCATAGGAGCGCAAAATCAGCGCTTTCACCGGCTGTCGCAGGAAGTTACGCACCACGTCCGCCGAGATACCCGGGTAGATGGTCACCACGCCAATCGGTTGTGGCGTGATCGGATGCACAATCAGCTCGCCGGCGGTGTTTGGCGCAGGCGGCGTTCCCAGACGACGGATATGAATACCCGCTTCCAGCAGAGGCTGTAGGTTCGGCGAGGCGAAGGCGTCAAAACCATCGGCATGGGCTTTGGTGGTGCGGTTCCCGCGATAGAGGCGGTTGTTAAAGAACAGCGATACTTCGTTAATCGGGTAGTTCGCCGCAACGTACAGGGAGTTAAGCAGGTTGATCTGACCGTCCGAGCGCAGCTCCGCCAGCGGAATTTGCGAGCCCGTCACGATAACCGGCTTGCTCAGGTTCTCCAGCATGAAGGAGAGCGCCGAGGCGGTAAAGGCCATGGTGTCTGTACCGTGCAGGATCACGAAGCCATCGTACTTATCGTAATGGGCTTTAATGTCATCCGCGATGTGCTGCCAGTCTTCCGGCGTCATGTCGGAGGAGTCCATCAGCGGCTCGTACTCGTGGATAGTAAAGTCAGGCATTTCCGGACGGTGGAATTCTGGCATCAGCGCAAGCTGACGTTGAAGATGGCCGGAGACAGGGATATAGCCGTTTTCAGAGCGCTGCATACCGATGGTACCGCCAGTGTAGGCTACATAAATCGATTTCTTCTGCATGGGTGTGAGTTCTTGTTCTTCAAAAGAAAAAAATCCCCTCTTCGCGGGAAGAGGGGACGGTTTTAACGGACGTTCGCGCAGGTCAGGCAAAACGCGTAACGACTCTGCGGATCGTTAAAGGCCGCGAGCTTATCGCTTTCCGCCTTCATCGCTTTCGCCGCCGTGGCAACCGGCGCAGGCAGGTAAGCCTGCATCGCCTCCGGCAGCATGGCGCGTACCGAGCCGGACATGCTGTCCATGACCATATCGAAGAACGACGGCTCGTCCTGGTAATACTCGATATGCCACTGCTTGAGCTTCGCCAACTCGGCGGCTTTCTTCACCGCGTCATCGAAGTCGCCCAGGCTGTCAACCAGACCGTTGCTCTTCGCATCCTGGCCGGTCCAGACGTGGCCCTGTGCAATCTGATCGATCTGCTCAGGCGTCTTTTTACGCGAATCCGCCACGAGGGTGATAAAGCGTTTATAGCCATTCTCAATGCTGAGCTGCATCATCTCAGAGACTTCCGGCGGCAGGGATTTTGTCACCGACACATCCGCCAGCGGGGAGGTCGCAACGCCATCGGTATGCACGCCCAGAGAATCCAGGCTGTTTTCTACGGTGTTGATGACCCCGAAGATGCCAATCGAGCCGGTCAGCGTGCTTGGGTTGGCCACGATGTAGTTGGCTGGCGTTGAGATCCAGTACCCCCCGGAGGCGGCCATTCCGCCCATGGATACGACTACCGGCTTGCCGGCGGCACGCGCCGCAGCCAGTTCAGCGCGGATCACCTCAGAGGCGCTGACGCTGCCGCCAGGGCTGTTCACCCGCAGGACAATCGCTTTCACTTTCGGATCGAGGCGAGCATCGCGGATTTGCGACGCGGTAGTATCGCCGCCCACGTTCCCCGGGGTCTCCTGACCGTCCATGATGGCACCGTTCGCAAAGACGACCGCAACGCTGTCACCGTTCTCATCCGGTTTTTTCGTCGAGTAATCATACATGCTGATGGCGCTGTAATTTTTGTCCTCTTTGCTCCAGCCAAACTGTTTGCTCAGGGATTTTTCAATCTCGGCGCTGGTGCCCAGGGCATCAACCAGTTTGTTATCGAGCGCATATTTCGCGGTATCACCGTCAACCTTGCGCAGGCCCTCCAGCACGCCCTGCGCGCCCGGGAACACCTGCTCAGGCGTAATCTGACGGTTAGCGGCAACGGTGCCCAGATAGTTCTGCCACAGTTCGCCAATCCAGCGGCTGTCCGCTTCACGGGCGGCAGGGGACATATCGTCGCGGATAAACGGCTCAACCGCAGATTTATAGGTCCCGACGCGGAAGACGTGGGTGGTGACCTTCAGCTTGTCGAGCAGAGACTTGTAGTACAGGCCGTTGGTGGCAAAGCCGTGCAGATCGACCGTACCCTGCGGGGAGAGCCAGATTTTGTTGGCAAAGCTCGCCAGGTAATATTGCCCCTGGCTGTAGCTGTCGCCCACGGCAATCACCGGCTTGCCGCTGTCGCGGAATTCGCGCAGCGCTTTACCGATGTACTGCATTGAAGGCTGATCGCCTCCGGCAAAATCTTTCAGATCCAGCACGATCCCGGTGATGTTCCGGTCGTCTTTGGCCTGGCGGATGGTATCGACGATATCGAACAGGGAGTTTTCCTGCAGGCGGTCTGAGGTTGCGCCAAACAGCTGGCGACCAATCACGCTCAGGCGACTGCTGGTGGACGGCTTATCAACAATCACGCCGGTGATATCGAGTAATAGCGCGCCGCGCGTTGAATGCTGCGCCTGATTTGCACTGCTGATGTGCATCCAGATGCCCGCGCAAACCAGCACCAGGAAGATGAAGAAGATATTCATCACCAGGTTGCGGACGAAGTTGAGCAGTCTCCACGTCCATTTAAAGAAACCGGCAATGATTCGCCAAAGGGTTCGCATGTATTCTCCCTAACCAGAAAATGACTGTTTCCGTCGCCACAGGACGGTAATGTTGGGTTATCGTAATGACCCAACCGCCACTTGTCAGCAGGAATCGCCTGCCAGGCTGTAACAAAATCTGCCGTCGTGTTAATTTTGTGAGTAAATCTCAAGAAAGGAGTTAACCAATGGACGCACTTGAACTGCTTGTTAACCGCCGTAGCGCTTCCCGCCTGGCCGAACCTGCCCCGGCAGGCGAGCAGATGGAGAACATTCTGCGTGCCGGTATGCGTGCCCCCGATCACGGCACGCTGCAGCCGTGGCACTTCTTTGTGATTGAAGGCGAAGGGCGCGATCGTTTCAGTCAGCTGCTGGAGCAGGGCGCGGTGGCCGCGGGGCAGGATGAGAAAGGGATCGACAAGGCGCGCAATGCCCCGTTCCGCGCCCCAATGATCGTCACCGTCGTGGCAAAATGCCAGGCTGACCATAAGGTGCCGGTCTGGGAACAGGAAATGTCCGCAGGCTGTGCCGTGATGGCGATGCAAATGGCCGCCGTTGCACAAGGGTTTAACGGTATCTGGCGCACCGGTCCGCTGACCGAAAGCCCGGTGGTCCGTGACGGTTTTGGCTGCGGCGAGCATGACAAAATTGTCGGTTTCCTCTATCTCGGTACCCCGCAGCTTAAAGCCTCCAGCACCATCAGCGTGCCGGACACCACGCCTTTCGTCAGCCGTTTCTGATAACCCGCGCTAAACTGTCTGGATTCTGAGCATCTGCCGCAGAATTCAGACAGTCATACTTACCTCTTTATGGAATGAGCGCTACCATAGCGCGATTGAGATGACAGGAGACGTCCATGAGCGAGCAAACCATTCGTTTAACGCAATACAGCCACGGAGCCGGTTGCGGTTGTAAAATTTCCCCGAAAGTGCTGGAGACCATCCTGCACAGTGAACAGGCGAAGTTTGTCGACCCGAACCTGCTTGTCGGCAACGAAACGCGCGACGATGCTGCAGTTTATGACTTAGGTAACGGCACCAGCATTATCAGTACCACCGACTTCTTTATGCCGATTGTCGACAACCCGTTCGATTTCGGGCGTATTGCGGCCACCAACGCCATCAGCGACATCTTCGCCATGGGCGGAAAGCCGATTATGGCCATCGCTATTCTGGGCTGGCCAGTCAACACTCTCGCACCGGAAATTGCCCGTGAGGTGATTGATGGCGGGCGTTTTGCCTGCCAGCAGGCGGGGATTGCGCTGGCCGGTGGTCACTCTATCGATGCGCCGGAGCCTATCTTCGGCCTGGCCGTCACCGGCGTGGTGCCGACCGAACGCGTCAAGCGCAACAGCACCGCGCAGGCGGGCTGCAAGCTATTCCTCACCAAGCCGCTGGGCATTGGCGTGCTGACCACCGCTGAGAAAAAATCCCTGCTGAAACCGGAACACAAAGGTCTGGCGACAGAAGTCATGTGCCAGATGAACCTCGCGGGTGCCGCTTTCGCCAATATCGACGGCGTGAAGGCGATGACCGACGTGACCGGTTTTGGTCTGCTGGGACACCTCTCCGAAGTGTGTCAGGGGGCGGGCGTGCAGGCGCAGCTCTGGTATCAGGACGTGCCGAAGCTGCCGGGCGTGGAAGAGTACATTGCGCAGGGCGCGGTCCCGGGCGGTACCCAGCGCAACTTCGCCAGCTATGGCCATCTGATGGGCGAAATGCCGGAAGAATGGCGCAACCTGCTGTGCGATCCGCAAACCTCCGGCGGCCTGCTGCTGGCGGTCACGCCGGAGTCCGAAGCCGAGGTGCAGGCGACGGCCGCCGAGTTTGGCATTACCCTGACGGCGATCGGCGAGCTGGTCACCGCCCGCGGTGGCCGACCGATGATTGAGATCCGTTAATTCGATGCGGTTGTTTATTGCCGAAAAGCCGAGCCTGGCCCGCGCCATCGCCGACGTGCTGCCGAAACCGCATCGCAAGGGCGACGGCTTTATCGAGTGCGGTAACGGGCAGGTGGTCACCTGGTGTATTGGTCACCTGCTTGAGCAGGCGCAGCCGGATGTCTACGACAGCCGCTACGCCCGCTGGAACTTGAACGATCTGCCCATCGTGCCTGAAAAATGGCGCCTGCAGCCCCGGCCTTCGGTCACCAAACAGCTGAACGTGATCAAGCGCTTCCTGCATGAAGCCGCTGAAATCGTTCACGCGGGTGACCCGGACAGGGAAGGACAGCTGTTGGTGGATGAAGTGCTGGACTATCTCGAGCTGGCGCCGGAAAAGCGCCAGCAGGTTCAGCGCTGCCTGATCAACGACCTCAACCCGCAGGCCGTTGAACGTGCGATCTCGCGCCTTCGCGCCAACAGCGAATTTATCCCGCTGTGCGTCTCCGCGCTGGCGCGCGCGCGCGCGGACTGGCTGTACGGTATCAACATGACCCGCGCCTACACTATTCTTGGTCGTAACGCAGGCTATCAGGGCGTGCTCTCCGTGGGCCGCGTGCAGACGCCGGTGCTGGGGCTGGTGGTGCGTCGCGACGAAGAGATTGAGAACTTCGTCGCCAAAGATTTCTTTGAAGTGAAAGCGCATATCGTCACGCCGAAAGACGAACGCTTTACCGCGGTCTGGCAGCCGAGCGACGCCTGTGAATCGTATCAGGATGAAGAGGGGCGCCTGCTGCACCGTCCGCTGGCGGAGCACGTGGTTAACCGCATTACCGGTCAGCCCGCTATCGTCACCAGCTATAACGATAAACGGGAATCAGAACCCGCGCCGCTGCCGTTTTCGCTGTCTGCACTTCAGATTGAGGCGGCCAAAAAGTTTGGATTGAGCGCGCAGAACGTGCTGGATATCTGCCAGAAGCTCTACGAAACGCATAAGCTTATCACCTACCCGCGTTCCGACAGCCGCTATCTGCCGGAAGAGCACTTTGCCGGACGCCATTCGGTGATGAACGCCATTAGCGTGCACGCGCCGGATCTGCTCCCGCAACCGGCGGTAAACCCGGACACCCATAACCGCTGCTGGGATGACAAAAAGGTGGATGCCCACCACGCGATTATTCCCACGGCCCGCGCCAGCAGCGTCAACCTGACCGAGAATGAAGCGAAGGTCTATAACCTGGTTGCCCGCCAGTATCTGATGCAGTTCTGCCCGGACGCGGTGTTCCGCAAGTGCGTGATCGAGCTGGAAATCGCGAAAGGGAAGTTTATTGCCAAAGCGCGCTTCCTCGCGGAAGCAGGCTGGCGCACGCTGCTGGGCAACAAAGAGCGTGACGAAGAGAACGACGGTACGCCGCTGCCGGTCGTTGCCAAAGACGATGAGCTGCTGTGCGAGAAAGGGGAAGTGGTGGAGCGTCAGACCCAGCCGCCGCGCCATTTCACGGATGCGACGCTGCTGTCGGCCATGACCGGGATCGCCCGGTTCGTGCAGGATAAAGATCTGAAGAAGATCCTGCGCGCCACCGACGGTCTCGGTACGGAAGCAACCCGCGCGGGGATCATCGAGCTGCTCTTTAAGCGCGGTTTTCTCGAGAAAAAAGGACGCTATATCCATTCGACAGAGCCGGGACGCGCGCTGATTCATTCGCTGCCGGAGCTGGCCGCCAGGCCGGACATGACGGCGCACTGGGAATCGGTGCTGACGCAGATAAGCGAAAAGCAGTGCCGCTATCAGGACTTTATGCAGCCGCTGGTGGGGACGCTTTACCAGCTGATCGATCAGGCGCGCAGCACGCCTGTGAAGCGGTTCAGAGGTATGGTTGCACCAGGTGGTGCGAAGAAACCGTTTAAAAAGAAAAAGAGCGCGGCAGCCTCTTAACCGTCGGCCGGGTAAGGCCTGGCCGCCACCCGGCGAAAGGCAGCTCTGCGGCCTAAAAAAAGCCCGGTGGCGGCGACGCCTTACCGGGCCTACAGGGCGAGGACGCAGCGAAAACTTAAATCACACCCTGCCCAATCATCGCATCCGCCACCTTCACGAACCCGGCGATATTCGCACCGCGCACGTAGTTGGTTTGCGACGCTTCACCGCCGTACTCCACGCAGGCGTGGTGGATATCCAGCATGATATGGTGCAGGCGTGCATCCACTTTCTCCGCCTTCCAGCCGAGACGCGCGGCGTTTTGCGCCATCTCCAGGCCGGAGGTCGCCACGCCGCCCGCGTTGGCGGCCTTGCCCGGCGCAAACAGCACGCCCGCGTCCAGGAACAGATTGGTCGCTTCGATGGTGGTCGGCATATTTGCCCCTTCCGCCACCGCCTTCACGCCGTTGCTAATCAGTGTACGCGCGGCGTCCACGTCCAGTTCGTTCTGCGTGGCGCACGGCAGGGCGATATCCACCGGCACGCCCCACGGCTGTTTGCCTTCCAGATACGTCAGACCCAACTCCGCGGCATAGTCTGAAAGACGGCCATCGCGGCTGGCTTTAATGTCGCACAGGCGCGCCAGCTTCTCCGCCGTAAAGCCGGCTTCATCCACCACCGTGCCTCTGGAGTCTGACGCTGTTACCACGCGAGCGCCGAACTGCATTGCTTTTTCGATAGCGTACTGCGCCACGTTACCGGAGCCGGACACCGCCACGCGCATGCCTTCGAAGCCTAAACCGTGGCGCTTGAGCATGGCCTCGGTGAAATAGACCAGGCCGTAGCCCGTGGCTTCAGGGCGGATCAGGCTGCCGCCAAAGGACAACCCTTTGCCGGTGAAGACGCAGGCGCTGTTGTTGGAGAGCTTTTTCATCATCCCGGCCATAAAGCCCACTTCGCGGGCACCCACGCCGATATCTCCCGCCGGTACGTCGGTATCCGGGCCCAGATGGCGATAGAGTTCGGTCATCAGCGCCTGGCAGAAACGCATGACTTCGCCTTCGCTTTTGCCTTTGGGATCGAAATCACTTCCGCCTTTACCGCCGCCCATCGGCAGGGTGGTCAGCGCGTTTTTAAACGTCTGTTCGAAGCCGAGGAATTTTAAAATCGACAGGTTCACGGAAGGGTGGAAGCGCATTCCACCCTTAAACGGGCCGATGGCGGAGTTAAACTGCACGCGCCACGCGCGGTTAACCTGAACCTGATTACGATCGTCCACCCAGGCCACGCGGAACTGGATCACGCGCTCTGGCTCGACCAGGCGTTCAAGCACAGACATCTGACGATAGCGCGGGTTTTCTTCAAGGAAGGGCCACAGGGTGGTCATCACTTCACGAACGGCCTGGGCAAACTCGCTTTGGTGCGGGTCGCGCTGCTGAACATGGGCAAGGAAACTTTCCAGAGAGCGTGTCTGATCCATAGATATAAGAACCTCTTATAATAATGTTTGTATATGACTTATGCGATTTGTGTTGTTTTTTTGACTATACCACCCGTACCGCTTTGTGAAGCAAGCAGAAATGTATGCCGAAAGGGAAATTAATGACCCGGGCCGGGTCATAACTAAAAGCGATGACGAGATAAATTAAAGGTTCCGCTCGCGTTTACCGTTATAGTCATTATCAAGGAACAACAGGAAAATGTGTCTATGAACCGTTATGTACTTACCGCGTTATGCTTGTTCTTTACCGCAGGCGCGCAGGCTGACCGCATTCGCCCGGATGTAGAAGTGAACGTGCCGCCGGAAGTTTTTAGCTCCAGCGGCCAGAACCAAACGGTGCAGCCCTGCAATCAGTGCTGCATCTATCAGAATCAGAACTACTCGGAAGGGGCCGTTGTGAAAGCGGACGGCATTCTGCTGCAGTGCCAGCGCGACGAGCGCGCCATCAGCACGAACCCGCTGGTCTGGCGCCGCGTAAAACCATAAACGTTTCCAGCAGCGGAATATCCGCGGGGGCTAAGGCGTAGCCGAGCGCGTCGTCAGGCGTACACCACACCAGCGCGCTGTGGTAGTGCGCCGCGAGCTCGCCGCTAAAAGCGGGCACGTGCCAGGCATGCAGGTTGATTATCCGCTGCGAGACTTCCCGCTGGTGGCTTGCCACGTACTGCCCCGGCTGCGCCCTAATGCCGAGTTCTTCCCACAGTTCGCGAACAAGCGCCTCGGGCTGCGTCTCTCCGGCTTCTACTTTTCCGCCTGCAAATTCCCACATTCCGGGTTGGTCAGCGTGGGCAGGGCGCTGCGCCAGTAAAATTTTGTCGTCTTTTTCGATGATGGCCGCAACGACATCGATTGTTTTTAGCATGGGCGTCAATACTTGATAACGTAAAGCACCATATTATCGTGCCCTTTGTCAGAGTCCAGCCATCAGGAGAATCCGGTGAAAGAGACGTCCACCTGGGTCGAGCCCATCCCAGCCCTTCCGGCGAGTTTAAAACCGATTGCCGCCATGCAGAAAAAACACTTTGGCGCCGTGCTTAACCCCACCCGCTGGTGGGGGCGCATGCCGCGTCTTTTCTGGCTGGTGGCGCTGTTTGTCGGGTATCTGGAGCGTCGCCGCGCGCGCCTGACGCCCGTGCTGCGTTCACTCCTCATGACGCGGGTGTCGCAACTCTGTCACTGCGCGTTTTGTATTGATGCCAACAGCCTGCGGCTGGCCGAGCGCTGCGGTGCGCTGGATAAAGTTCAGGCCGTGGGGAACTGGCATGATTCGGCCTTATTCACCGAGCAAGAGCGCGCTGCGCTGGCCTACGCCGAGGCGGTGACCGCCACGCCGCCCCGGGCGGATGAGGCAATCAGAACGGCGCTGAAACGCCACTTCACGGATGATGCCATTACCGAGATGACGGCGCTCATTGCGTTTCAGAATCTCTCCGCCCGCTTTAACGCCGCCCTGGACATTCCCGCTCAGGGCCTGTGCGCCACGCTTAACGAGACTCCCCATGCTTGATCGCCACCTGCACCCGCGGATAAAACCGGTTCTGAATGGTCTGGTGTCCGTGCTGGACAGGCCGGGCATCACGCCCGACGGATTAACCCTGACCGGGTTTGCCGTCGGCGTCCTGACGCTGCCGTTTCTGGCCCTCGGCTGGTACCCGGCTGCGCTTGTCGCCATCGTGCTTAACCGCCTGCTGGATGGTCTGGACGGCGCGCTGGCGCGCCGGAGAGGGCTGACGGATGCGGGGGGATTTCTCGATATCGCGCTCGATTTTCTGTTCTACGCCCTGGTGCCGTTTGGCTTTGCGCTGGCTGCGCCCGCGGAGAATGCGCTGCCTGCCGCCTGGCTGCTGTTTGCGTTTATCGGCACCGGCAGCAGCTTTCTGGCGTTTGCGGCGCTGGCCGCGAAGCACGACATCGACAACCCCGGCTATGCGCACAAGTCGTTTTATTACATCGGCGGGTTAACGGAGGGGACGGAGACCATCGCGCTGTTTGTGCTGTGCTGCCTGTTTCCGGCGCACTTTGCGCTGTTTGCGTGGGTCTTTGGCGCGCTGTGCTGGCTGACCACCACAACGCGCATCTGGAGCGGCTATGTGACGCTTAAGTCACGTCACGCTTAAAGGGCGCTTTCGGGCCCGCGCTCACCGGTAGTCACCGGGTTCTGCGGGTGGCTGCTCCATTCGTACCAGCCGCCGTCATAAACGGCGACGTTCTTCCAGCCCATCGCCCGGGCGTACATAAAGGTTTCTGACGCCCGCCAGCCGGTGCCGCAGTAAAACGCGACGTGCTGCTCCGGCAGAATATTCCAGCGCTTCCACATGGCGGCAATATCGTCAGCGCTGCGCATGGTGCCATCCGGGTTATGGAAGTCCTCCATGTGGGTGGCATCGCTGCCTGCGTGGCCCCAGCGGGCCCCGGCAATTTCACCTTTTGGCTTGATGTAGCTGTAGCCGCTGGTTTCACCGATGAACTCCGGCCACGAGCGAATGCTGACCAGGGAGGCATCCTGGCGGTGCAGCATCTTGCGCGCCTGTTCCATATCCACCATCAGCTGCGGCTGGCCGGGGATCGGCGCGCCAAAATCGGGGGCGGGTTTGACGGGGCCGGGCACACCGCCCTGCACCAGCAGTCCCGAATCAGACCATGCCTTCCAGCCGCCGTCCAGAAGACGTACATCTTTCACGCCGGCGTATAGCATTATCTGGGCCACACGCGCGGCGGCGTAAACGTCGCGACCATACAGAATAACGGTGGTGTCATGGCGGATCCCGTGTTTCTCCAGCATCGCTTTCAGCTTGTCGTCAGAGACTTTATTCCACAGCGGTTCGCTTTCCACCTCGTTGGTGTCGATGTAGCCCGCCCCGGGAATATGGCCCAGCAGATAAAATTTAGGCGCCCCCCAGCCGGCTTCTATAATCTTCCAGTCGGCTGATGGTGCGGCGGTAATACGTTCCCCTTGCTGCAGGCGATGGAGCCACTCCGGGTAAACCAGCTGTTCAAAGTGCGGCAGACGCTGAAGACGGCCGGGAGTCTGCAAAGCATCGCTGAGCAGCGAAACGTGGCGGTATCCGGCTTTTTCCAGACGGGCTTTCACCGCCTGGTTATCCCTGTCGTTACCGTACAGGGCGATGGCCGTTGCAGGGGTCAACTGATGCTGTTTTGCCCATAGCGCAAGCTGCTCGTCGCTCATGCTGTCAAGCCAGGTGGCAGAAAGGTTGAGTGCGGCGGGTTCATGCCCGGAAGGCGCGCGGAAAGTCTGTGGCCAGCCGTTATAGAAGGCGCTGGGCCGGGTATCAACAGGCGTGCCGTGCTGTGCCTGAAGCTGAGACAGCGTCATCGCGTTGGGCATATCAGCCGCCAGAGAGGAAAAAGAAGCGAGGCCACAGAGCACGGCCAGCGCGGTCAGTTGAGAAACACGTTTCATCGAATAACCTGACGTCAATTAAAGAGGGGGGCATTGTCGTCTCTCCCGAAACGGAAAACATTGCGTTAGCACATTATTGCCAGCGAGAAATCTCAATCAGCTCGCCGCCCGGCGGAATATCGTCCTCATCGTGCGTGACCAGCACCACCGGAATATCGCGCGCGCGGACGGCGTCAAATACCCATGCCCGGAATGACGCCCGTAACGCTTTATCGAGGCGGCTGAACGGTTCATCCAGCAGCAGCGCCTGCGGCTCAGCGAGCAGGGCGCGCAGCAGGCTGACCCGGGCGCGTTCCCCGCCGGAGAGGGTCGCCGGATCGCTGGCGTAACGGTCGCCAAGCCCGGCGGAATCCAGCGCCTGCTCGACCGCTTCCCGACGGGCGCGCCCGACGATCCGCTCAGGCAACGCCAGCAGCAAATTTTGCCCGACGCTGAAAGGGTCAAAGAGCAGCGCGTCCTGAAAGAGAATGCCCAGCCCGCGAGACTCCACGGGAAGACCGTCGCAGCGGCGCGCGTCGAGCCACAGTTCGCCCCGTGCCTGAAAATCGTCCGACAGTGCGCCGACCATCCAGGCAAAAAGGGTTGATTTCCCGCTGCCGGAGGGGCCCATCAGGGTGACAATCTCCCCGCGAGGAACGCAAAAATTGACCTCGCGGAAAAGCGGTTCGATGGTGAGATGGTTTACCTTCAGCATTAACGTAATCCTTGTCGGTAGCGGCTCGCGAGCCGTGATAGCAGTGCGGCAAGGCCAAACACCGCGCCCGTGACCAGCAGTAACCCCAGCGCCCGGTTCGCCAGAACCGGGATGCTGCCCCCGCTGCTGAGCGCGACGGTCTCGGTGGTCAGCGTGGCGAAACGCCCCGCGCCCAGCCACAGCGTCGGCATGTATTGCGCCATGCTGACGGAAAAACCGGTGGCAAAGGCCAGCAGCGCAGGGCGCAGCAGCAGCGGGCATTTCAGCAGGCAGAAGATTTTTGCCCGCCGCCAGCCGAGCGTTCTGGCGGTAAGGATAAGCCGGGGATCGATCCGGCGCCAGGCGGGCTGCAGTACCAGCAGCATCCACGGTAGCACCCACAGGAGATGGCTCCAGAGCACGGCGGCGTAGTGCCCGTCGAGTCCCAGACGCAACGCCATCGCGTACTGGCCGGTGACGAGCGGCAGTGCCGGAAGGGCGAGCGGCAGCCACACCCACGCCGCGCCGCGCTGCGGCCCCCACTCCAGCCAGAGAACGCAGACGACCAGGGCGATCAGGCTTGAAAGCAGGCCGAAGGAAAGGCTGGTCCCCACGGGGCCCACGTCGTCCCGCTGCGCCAGCATGAACAGCACCGCGGCGCACGCTGCGCCGCACGCGGGCAGAAAGCCGCTGAGTGCACGTTCAGGCAGAACGCGCTGAGACCTGCGGCGCGTCCCGCTGAGGTCCGGAACCGTTCGGCGCCATGCCTTCCACAGGCCGTACCCCAGGGCGGCCAGCGCGGCGAGCAGCAAAAGGATAAGCAGGCACAGCAGCGTCCCTTTTGCCTGCTGCTGGGCGTCGCCCTGGCTCAGCCACTGCCAGGCCAGCACGGCCAGGGTAGGCGGGTTTCCTGGACCGAGAACGATCGCCACATCCACGACCGACAGCGACCACGCCAGTACCGCCAGCATCACCGCCCCGAGGACGGGGGCGATCGCCGGAAGGATCAGCCAGTTAAGTACCTGAAAGCGTCCGTAACCGAAGGTCTGCAGGACGACCTTCTGCTGTGCAAGCCGTTTTTCCGGCAGCACGGCGTAAATCGCCCACAGCACAAACGCGCTCTCTTTGACGGCAAGCGTCACGCCCAGCCCGGTGCCATAGCGGTCAAACGGAGCCGTACAGACGGTACAAATCTGATAAAACAGACCGCCCTCGGCAAACAGCAGTAACGCGCTGGTGGCGAACGCCACGTGGGGGATTGCCAGCAGCCACGGCAGGCGCGTGGTGAGGCGTCGCCAGCGCTTGCCGGGCCAGAAAAGGCTGACGAGAAGTAGGGCAATCAGCAAGGCACCCAGCGTGGCGATGAGCGTGGATACCAGCGTGGCGACGGTTGCCTGAGGCAGCTGCGGGTCGTTGAGCAGCAGCTGCCAGCTTCTCACGGAAAATGCCGGCGCCAGCAGCATGGCGCCGGCGGGCAGGATTGGCAGATAGATTACCGCCATCGCCAGCCAGACAAGCCCGCTTAGCGGGTGCCGTAACGACGCAGCCATTCCTGCTCCAGCGCGTTTACCCAGGCGGACTGCGGCTCTGCAAGCATCTTAGGCAGGCCCTTTGGCGTGTGGGCCATCAGCTGTTTTGCTTCATCTTCTGGCAAGGTGCTGGCATCCAGCACGCTCGGGTCTCCCCAGACGGCCGGGTCGGCTTTGCGGATCTGCGCCTGGGGTGAAAGCAGGAAATTGGCGACCACCTTTGCGCCTGCGCTCGCGCTGGCATTCGCCGGAATCGCCACAAAATGGACGTTGCCAATCGTTCCGCCGTGGAAACCAAAGCTGTAGCTGTCGGCGGGCAGTTCGCCGCGAGCGACTTTTTGCTGCGCATGCGCCGGGTTAAAGGTCAGCGACAGGTTCAGACTGCCGCTGGCAAGCAGGGCATCCATGCGCGCAGGTGAGGGGGGAAAGTCTTTTCCTTCTCGCCACAGCAGCGGGTGGAGTTTGTCCAGATAATCCCAGAGCGGTGCCGTCACCTCGACAAAGGTGCTATCGGGTGCCTTTTGCAGCGCCTGTGGGCGAGCGGTGAGCGTCAGAAGCAGCTGCTCGAGAAATGCCGTGCCGGTAAAATCAGGTGGGCGAGGATAGCTGATCTTGCCCGGGTGCTGCTGCGCGTAAGACAGCAGCGCCTGAGGATCCTCCGGCGGCGTCGGCATGCTGGCTTTGCGGGCGATAAAGGTTAGCTGCGCGCCGCCCCACGGCGACTCCGCCCCGTCGGTGGGAAGGGCAAAATCTTCCGTTACGGGTTTGCGGGTATCGACATAGCGCCAGTTTGGCAGCATCTGTGCCCATCCGGTCTGCAGCAGGTTAGCCTCTTTTAACGTGCGGAAGTTTTCCCCGTTGACCCACAGCAGGTCGACTGAGCCGTTGGTTTTACGCCCTGCGGCGGCTTCCGCCTGGATCCGTTTTACCGCATCGGCAGCGTCCGCCAGCGGGACGATTTTGAGGGTAATGGCGTAGTGCGTTTGCATCTCACCGCTGACCCACTCCAGATAGCGGTTGACCGCCGGATCGCCGCCCCAGGCGTTAAACCAGACGGTCTGGCCTTTGGCCTGTTGTTGGATTGCGTGCCATCCGTCGGCGGCACAGAGGGGGGCTGCCAGCAGCAGGCCGGTCAGAAACGCGCAAAAACGCACACGGCGCATAATGCCTCACTTTTTGAAGGAAGAGGGGTTACGGGAAAACAGCCGGCGAGTGACCAGCGGTAATAACCCCAGTAGTGTAAAGGCGAATATCATGCCCGGCGACAAAATATCGCGGAGCGAGGACACTTTTCCCAGCTCGCGCCCGGCGTTCAGAAAGATAACCGTGGCGGGCAGCATGGCGACCTGGCTGACCCACCAGTAGCGGCAGACTCCAATGCGGGTCAGCCCCATCAGCAAATTCACCAGGAAAAAAGGAAACAGCGGCATCAGGCGCAGGGCAAAAAGATAGCGCGCACCGTCATGCGCCATGCCGGCGTTGACCGTTATCATCTGCCGGGCAAACCGGCGCTGCACCCAATCCCGCAGCAGATAACGGCTGGCCAGCATCGCAAGCGTGGCCCCGAGCGTCGAGGCAAACGAGACCAGCAGGGTGGCTTCCCACAGGCTAAACAGCGCACCGCCCAGCAGGGTCAGGATCGCCGCGCCGGGTATCGACAGGGCGGAGACCAGCACATAAAGCGCAAAAAAGATCAGCGCGCTTTGTAATGGCGCGCGGTCGACGTGGGAGAGTAATGCCTGCTGGTGAGTTTTAATCCCTTCCAGAGAGAGGGTGCCCGGGGGAAGCAGGACAAACGTCAGAATAAATGCGCCCACAAGGGCGCACAGGAAAACGATTTTTCGACCGTTCACGCGTCATTACAGCTTGAATTTAGCCCACACCGGCGCGTGATCGGACGGTTTTTCCATGCTGCGGATATCGTAGTCGATCCCGGTTTCAATGCAGCGCTCCGCCAGCGGCGAGCTGGCCAGCAGGAGATCGATACGCAGGCCGCGGTTGTCGTCGAAGCCTTTTGAACGGTAGTCAAACCACGAGAAGCGGTCCTGCGTTTCCGGGTTGGCATTGCGGAAGGTATCCACCAGGCCCCAGCCCAGCAGGCGCTCCATCCATTCGCGCTCTTCCGGCAGGAAGGAGCATTTACCGGTACGCAACCAGCGTTTGCGGTTCTCTTCACCAATACCGATATCCAGATCCGTCGGGCTAATATTCATATCGCCCATGATCAGGACCGGATTCTCTTTTTTGAGTTCGGTTGTCAGGAAGTCCTGCAAATCCTGATAAAACTTCGCCTTGGCCGGGAATTTGGTCTCGTGATCACGGCTCTCACCCTGCGGGAAATAGCCGTTAATGACCGTGATATTCCCGAGCGCAGAGGGTACTTCCGCCATGATGATGCGGCGCTGCGCCTCTTCACCGTCGCCCGGGAAGCCGCGACGCACGGAAACCGGCGGCGCTTTGGTGAGCAGCGCGACGCCATAATGCCCTTTCTGACCGTGATAAAAGACGTTGTAACCGAGTTTTGCCACCTCTTCGAGGGGGAACATATCGTCGTGAACCTTGGTCTCCTGCAGGCCGATCACATCTGGCTGATGTTGCTCAACGATAGCTTCAAGCTGATGAGGGCGGGCACGCAGGCCGTTGATATTAAAAGAGACAAATTTCATAGTCGCTGCCAGTGCAAGGTGAATAGTGCAAGGATGGTAGCAGAATTTGCGTCAACTGTTACGGGGATCGACCAATAACTGCGACAGATAATGCCGGTGGTGCAATATTTGCACCATTTTGACGCGCTTCGCCCTCAAACAGGGCGTAAATGACCGATAAATTTCGCGAGCGATCACAATTCCAGAATTATATTTGGCCTGTGCATACTCTTTCTGATTTTCATGCGGCAAAGCGCCGCTTGTCGTAAAAATATTCACTTTTTATGCATTAATAGTGAATAACACCATGTTGTAACTCATTGATATTCTGTTACCCCAAGTCGTTTATGCATTTTTATCGCTGGCTGGCACGAAGGCTGCAATCTACATTCACAATGCAAACACTCAATTATTTAACATTCAAATAACTTTTTATTTACCGGATGAGGTCGCTATGTCTCTGTCAATTACGCGTGAAAATTTCGATGAATGGATGATGCCGGTTTACGCGCCGGCGGCTTTTATTCCGGTTCGTGGGGAAGGCTCGCGCCTGTGGGACCAGCAGGGTAAAGAGTATATCGACTTTGCAGGTGGGATTGCGGTGAACGCGCTGGGTCATGCGCACCCGGCGCTGCGTCAGGCGCTGAACGACCAGGCCGCGAAGTTCTGGCATACAGGGAACGGCTTTACCAACGAGCCCGCGCTGCGCCTGGCGAAAAAGCTGATCGACGCGACGTTTGCCGAAAAAGTCTTCTTCTGTAACTCGGGGGCGGAAGCCAACGAAGCGGCGCTGAAGCTGGCGCGCAAATACGCGCACGACAAGTTTGGCACGCACAAGAGCGGGATTGTGGCGTTTAAAAATGCATTTCACGGACGCACGCTGTTTACCGTGAGCGCAGGCGGTCAGCCTTCCTACTCGCAGGATTTCGCACCGCTCCCGCCGGATATTCATCACGGCGTCTTTAACGATCTGCAGTCCGCCAGCGAGCTGATTAACGACACCACCTGCGCGGTGATTGTTGAGCCGATGCAGGGCGAGGGCGGCGTCCTTCCGGCGCAAAAAGCGTTCCTGCAGGGGCTGCGCGAGCTGTGCGATCGCCACAATGCGGTGCTGATTTTCGATGAAGTGCAGACCGGCGTGGGCCGCACCGGCGAGCTGTATGCCTATATGCACTACGGCGTCACGCCGGACGTCCTGTCTACCGCCAAGGCGCTGGGCGGCGGCTTCCCGATAGGGGCGATGCTGACTACCGATAAATTCGCCAGCGTGATGACCGTGGGCACCCATGGCACCACCTACGGCGGCAACCCGCTGGCAACCGCCGTTGCCGGACAGGTTCTCGACATCATTAACACCCCTGAAGTGTTGAAGGGCGTTAAGCAGCGTCACGACTGGTTTGTTGAACGCCTGAATGCCATCAACGGCAAAACGGGAATGTTTAAAGAAATTCGCGGGCTGGGGCTGTTAATTGGCTGCGAGCTCACCCCTGAGTTTGCCGGGAAAGCTAAACTTATTTCACAGGAAGCGGCAAAAATGGGCGTGATGGTGCTGATTGCCGGTGCCAACGTGGTGCGTTTTGCCCCTGCGCTGATTGTCAGTGAGGAAGAGGTGCAAACCGGTCTGGATCGTTTTGCGCTGGCGTGTGAACAGGTGAAGTCCGGGGTGTCATCATGATGGTCATCCGTCCCGTTGAGCGCGGCGATATTGCCGGGCTCATGCAGCTTGCCGGTAAGACGGGAGGCGGGCTGACCTCGCTTCCTGCCGATGAAAAAACGCTGTCGGCGCGCATCGAGCGCGCCCTGCAAACCTGGCAGGGGACGTTGCCAAAAAGCGAACAGGGGTATGTGTTCGTGCTGGAAGACACCGACACGGGGACCGTGGCCGGGATCTGCGCCATCGAAGTGGCCGTCGGGCTTAACGACCCGTGGTACAACTACCGCGTCGGCACCATGGTTCACGCCTCGAAAGAGCTGAACGTCTATAACGCGCTGCCCACGCTGTTTCTCTGCAATGACCACACGGGCGCCAGCGAGCTCTGCACGCTGTTCCTTGACCCGGCGTGGCGCAAAGAGGGCAACGGCTATCTGCTCTCCAAATCGCGCTTTATGTTTATGGCCGCCTTCCGCGATCGCTTTAACGAAAAAGTGGTCGCTGAGATGCGCGGCGTGATCGACGATACAGGCTACTCGCCGTTCTGGGAGAGCCTGGGCGAGCGCTTCTTCTCGATGGAGTTCAGCCGGGCGGACTATCTCTGCGGCACCGGTCAGAAAGCGTTTATCGCGGAGCTGATGCCGAAGCATCCTATCTATACCCATTTCTTAACGCCGGAAGCGCAGGCGGTGATCGGCGAAGTGCATCCGCAAACCGCGCCTGCCCGCGCGGTGCTGGAGAAAGAGGGCTTCCGCTACCGTAACTACGTGGACATCTTTGACGGTGGGCCAACGCTTGAATGCGATATCGACCGCGTACGCGCAATCCGTAAAAGCCGGCTGGTTGAGGTTGCTGAAGGTCAGCCCGCGCCGGGTGACTGGCCGGCGTGCCTGGTGTCGAACGAAAATTACGCCAACTTTCGCGCCATGCTGGTGCGTACCAACCCGAAATGTGAACGTCTGGTGCTGACGGCTGCAGAACTGGATGCCCTGAAATGTAACGCCGGCGATACGGTTCGCCTGGTGCGTCTCTGCCCTGAGGAGAAAACAGCATGACATTATGGATTAACGGTGACTGGGTCACGGGCGAAGGCGAGCAGCGCGTAAAGACCAATCCGGTTGGAAAAGAGGTGCTCTGGAAGGGGCATGACGCCAGCGCCGCGCAGGTTGAACAGGCCTGCCATGCCGCTCGCCGCGCGTTTCCGGCGTGGGCAAAACAGCCCTTCGCCGTGCGCCTGGCGATGGTAGAAAAATTTGCCGGGCTGCTGGAGGCGAACAAAGCCGAACTGACGCGCGTCATCGCCTCAGAAACCAGCAAGCCGCGCTGGGAAGCGGCAACGGAAGTGACGGCGATGATCAATAAAATCGCCATTTCGGTGAAGGCGTACCACACCCGCACCGGCGAACAGCACACCGACATGCCGGACGGTGCGGCCACGCTGCGCCACCGTCCGCACGGCGTGCTCGCGGTGTTTGGTCCGTACAACTTCCCGGGACATCTGCCGAATGGCCACATTGTGCCCGCGCTGCTGGCGGGCAATACCGTTATCTTCAAACCGAGTGAGCTAACGCCGCTTACCGGCGAGGCGGTGGTGAAGCTGTGGGAACAGGCTGGCCTGCCGCCGGGCGTGCTGAATCTGGTGCAGGGCGGGCGCGAAACCGGTCAGGCGCTGAGCGCGCTGAGCGATATCGACGGCCTGCTGTTTACCGGCAGCGCCGGTACGGGCTATCAGCTGCATCGCCAGCTGGCGGGGCAGCCGGAGAAAATTCTGGCGCTGGAGATGGGCGGCAACAACCCGCTGATTGTGGAAGACCCTGACGATATCGACGCCGCGGTGCACCTGACGATTCAGTCCGCCTTTATTACCGCCGGACAGCGTTGCACCTGTGCCCGCCGTCTGCTGGTGAAAAGAGGCGCGCAGGGGGATGCTTTCCTGAAACGCCTGGTCGAGGTGAGCGCGCGTCTGGTGCCAGCCGCGTGGGACGCCGACCCGCAGCCGTTTATCGGTGGGCTGATTTCCGAGCAGGCCGCGCTGAACGTGCTCAAGGCCTGGCAGGACCACGTCGCGCGGGGCGGGAAAACCTTACTCGAGCCGAAGCAGGCTCAGCCGGGTACCTCGCTGCTGACGCCGGGCATCGTTGAGATGAGCGGGGCGAGCAACGTGCCGGATGAAGAGGTCTTTGGCCCGCTGCTGTGCGTCTGGCGCTATGACGATTTTGATGCGGCGATTGCAATGGCCAATAACACCCGCTACGGCCTGTCGAGCGGGCTGATTTCGCCGCATCGCGAGAAGTTTGAACAGCTGCTGCTGGAAGCGCGCGCCGGGATTGTTAACTGGAACAAGCCGCTTACCGGGGCGGCGAGCACCGCGCCATTCGGCGGCGTGGGCGCGTCGGGCAACCATCGCGCCAGCGCGTGGTATGCCGCGGACTACTGCGCATGGCCAATGGCGAGCCTGGAAACCCCGGCGCTGACGCTGCCGGAAACGCTCAACCCGGGACTGGACTTTACCGGAGGGGATCGTCATGAAAGCGCGTGAGGTCAACTTTGACGGGCTGGTGGGGCTGACGCACCACTATGCCGGTCTCTCCTTTGGTAATGAAGCCTCGACGAAGCACCGCTTTCAGGTCTCCAACCCGAAGCTGGCGGCGAAGCAGGGGCTGCTGAAAATGAAGGCGCTGGCGGATGCCGGCTTCCCGCAGGCGGTTATTCCGCCGCAGGAGCGCCCGAACGTGGCGGTGTTACGCCAGCTCGGCTTCACCGGCAGCGATGAGCAGGTGGTCGAAAAAGCAGGCACGCAGACGCCGCACCTGCTCTCTGCGGCAAGCTCCGCCTCCTCGATGTGGGTAGCAAACGCCGCGACCGTCGCGCCGTCAGCCGATACGCTGGATGGCAAAGTCCATCTGACGGTGGCGAACCTGAACAATAAATTCCACCGCGCCACCGAAGCGGAAACCACCGAGCGCGTGCTGCGCGCCATTTTTAATCATGACGCCCATTTTGAGGTGCATCAGGCCCTGCCGCAGGTGGCGATGTTTGGCGACGAAGGCGCAGCCAACCATAACCGTCTGGGGAGCGATTACGGCGATCCCGGCGTGCAGCTGTTTATCTACGGGCGCGAGGAGGGCGGTCATTCCGCCCCTGTTCGCTATCCCGCCCGCCAGACGCTGGCGGCCAGCCAGGCGGTCGCCCGCCTGAACCAGGTCAATCCTTCACAGGTGATTTTTGCCCAGCAAAACCCGCAGGTGATCGACCAGGGCGTGTTCCATAACGACGTGATTGCCGTCTCTAACCGGCAGGTGCTGTTCTGCCACGAGCAGGCGTTTGCCCATCAGGAGAAGCTGCTCGCCACGCTGCGTGAACGCGTGCCCGGCTTTATGCCGATTCAGGTGCCAACGCGGGCGGTCAGCGTGCAGGATGCGGTCGAAACGTATCTGTTCAATAGCCAGCTGCTGAGCCGCGACGACGGCAGCATGATGCTGGTCCTGCCGCAGGAGTCGCAGGATCATAAAGGAGTGTGGCGATACCTGACGGAGCTGGTGAAAGCCGATAACCCGATTGACGAGCTGCGCGTGTTTGACCTGCGTGAAAGCATGGCTAACGGCGGCGGTCCGGCCTGTTTACGTCTGCGCGTGGTGTTAACCCAGGACGAAATGCAGGCGGTGAACCCGGCGGTCATGATGAACGATACGCTCTTTACGCGGCTGAATGACTGGGTCGAACGCTACTATCGCGACCGGCTAACGCAGGCCGACCTGGTCGACCCGCAGCTGCTGCGCGAAGGGCGCGAGGCGCTGGACGCGTTAACATCAATCCTGCAGCTGGGATCGGTTTATCCGTTCCAGCGCTAAGGAGTGGGTATGGAAAATTTACTGGCGCTGACCCTGGCCGACGAAACGCCGGAACAGCGCGAGGGGGAGGGCCCCTCATTTCGCTGGCGCTGGCTGGGACGCGGGGTGCTTGAGCTGACGCCGGACGCAAAAAGCGCGCTGTCGCTGCTGCTTTCAACGGGCATTCACGGGAATGAAACGGCGCCCGTTGAGATTGTTAACCTGCTGCTGCGCGCGCTGTATCGAGGTGAGATTGCGCTCAAGTACCGCGTGCTGGTGGTGCTCGGAAACCCGCCTGCGCTGGCGCAAAACAAGCGGTATCTGGTGAGCGACATTAACCGCATGTTCGGCGGGCGCTGGTCGCAGTTTCCGCAGAGTGACGAAACGGCGCGGGCACAGTGGCTGGAGAACGTTGTGACCGCGTTTTTTGCCGAGGCGGGGCCCGCGCGCTGGCATCTCGATCTGCATACGGCGATCCGCGCCTCTTACCATGTCCGCTTTGGCGTCCTGCCGCAGCGCAATCAGCCGTGGGATGAAGCGTTCCTGAGCTGGCTGGGTGACGCCGGGCTGGAGGCGCTGGTATTTCATCAGTCGCCGGGCGGGACGTTTACCCACTTTACCTGTGAAAATTTCGGCGCGCTGGCCTGCACGCTGGAGCTGGGAAAAGCGCTGCCGTTCGGCCAGAACGATCTGTCCCGCTTTGCGCCAACGCACCTTGCCCTTCGGGCGCTGCTGGCCGGAACGACTCCCGAGCACGCGCAACAGCACGTTGAGCGGTATCGGGTCGTACAGCAGATCACGCGCCGCAGCGACGCCTTCCTGCTTCATATGGCCGCGCACACCCTGAACTTCACGCCGTTCCGCAAAGGGGCGCTGCTGGCGGAAGATGGCGAAGAGCGTTACGAGGTGCACAAAACAACCGAGTATGTTTTATTCCCTAACCCCACCGTGGCGTTTGGCCTGCGGGCCGGATTGATGCTGGAAAAAATAACCTGAACGTTTCCCCTCTCGTCATCCGGGAGGGGAAATACAACCTTTTTTCTTAACGATTGAAGCGCTCACCCTTCTTTTGCGGAATATTCCTGGTGAATTGCTTTATTATTAATCTTCACTTCGCTATACTTCTGCTAAATTTCTTTAAAATCATCGCCTTGAATATTTTTTGTTGCAACTCTCCACGCTTTATCCTTATTTCCTCCACATTTGGCGAAAATTTGTTTTTTACACTTTCATTGTTTTACCGTTGCTCTGACTAATTGACGATAAACCCCGTAAAGTTAATCTCGTCAACACGGCACAGCGCCGAAGAATAACTGAAAGAAAGGAAATAAATTATGCGTAAGTTTACTGCACTGTTTGTTGCTTCTACCCTGGCTCTGGGCGCTACCAGCATGGCGTTCGCCGCAGATACCGCGACCACCGCTGCCGCGCCTGCTGAAGGCAAAATGATGATGCATCATAAAGGCAAGCCGGGTATGCACAACGAGATGATGATGTTTAAGGATCTCAACCTGACGGATGCGCAGAAGCAGCAGATCCGCGACATCAGGAAAGGCGAGCGCGACGAGATGAAACGTCCTCCGCTTGAAGAACGTCGTGCGATGCATGACATCATCGCCAGCGACAGCTTCGATAAGGCAAAAGCCGAAGCGCAGATCGACAAAATGGCCGAGCAGCACAAAGCCCGCATGCTGGCGCACATGGAAACCCAGAACAAGATCTACAACATTCTGACTCCGGAACAGAAAAAGCAATTTAATGCGAATTTTGAGAAGCGTCTGACAGAACGTCCGGCGATGGAAGGTAAAATGCCAGCACCAACCGAATAATCGGTTCACTCTCTTAAGACCGCCGGGATCCTGTCCACAAAAGCGCAACCGCTGTGGACAGGACCGGCGGTTTTTCTTTCCAGCCCTCTTGTCTGCCGCCGCCAGCGCGGTATTCTCCTGTGGTCGCGTCAGAGAATGTTTGTAGAGTCATGGCGTTAGAATTTTTTTTAACGTTCTGCTAAGGCCTGTCCGCTCTGCTGCCGATACTGTGTCTGTGAATACCCAACGATAACAAACAAGACAGCAACGATAGCGATATCCTTGCCCTGGCACGGGTTGTGCCATTCAGGAGTGGTGATGGAGTTCTTTGATATCCGTAAGATGCCGGTCAGCCTCTGGCGCAACGGTGCTGGCGAAACGCGCGAAATTTGTTGTTTCCCTCCCGCAACGCGCGATTTTCACTGGCGTGCCAGTATCGCGACTATCGCCAGCAACGGCGAATTTTCCTCTTTTCCCGGCGTCGATCGGGTGATTACCTTGCTGGAAGGAGGGGAGGTGACGCTCGATGCCGGTCAGGCGTTCTTTCATACCCTGAAGCACCATCAGCCCTACAGCTTTGCCGGCGACCTGCCGGTAAAGGCGCTGCTTTCGGATGGAAAGATGGCGATGGACTTCAACATCATGACCCGCCGCGACTGCTGTCAGGCGAAGGTGCGCGTTGCCGACCGTACCTTTACCACCTTTGGCTCACGCGGGGGCGTGGTTTTCGTGTTAAGCGGTGCGTGGCAGCTGGGCGATAAATTGCTGACAGCCGATCAGGGTGCCTGCTGGGAGGAGGGGAGCCATACTTTGCGTCTGCTGGAGTCCCAGGGCACCCTGTTGTTCAGCGAAATCACGTGGCTGCCAGGCCATTCAGCTCAATGACCTCAAACTTACCGGCTAAAACAGGTTTACAGAGAATTTTGTAGCCATCGTGGTCAAATCCGGCGGGGGTGCGCAACAGGGTTGCCGCGTCGTTGATATTGTCGACGGCGCCCAGCCAGAACCAGTTGTTGACGATGTGGTACTGGGTCATCGCTTCACCCACTTCTTTTAGCGCAACGGCGCCTTCCCAGGGCCAGCAGTTCACGCTGATGGTCGCCAGACCTGCGAGGAGCCGGGCGTGATGCGCCTCAACGCTCTCTTTCCCGCAGCAGGCGCCCGCGCAGCGCTTCAGCGCGGAGCGGAAACAGGCGCGCCCGCGGGTGGTCGCCTCCAGGCCTAAAAGGCTGTAGCAAAGCTGTAGATCGTCTGCCAGGGTTTGCAGCGCCTGAAGTGCCGCGCGCTTATTCGCGAACAGCCCATAGAGATTTGGGGCATGCGAAAAATCGACCTCGCGCGCGTAGACAACCTGCGGTTTGCCGGCGGTTATCTGCAGGGAGCAGAGCTGACGATTGCGGCGCAGGCGCTTGTTGAACAGCGGTTGTTGTTCTTTGATCAAACGCGCTTCCAGCAATAACGCGCCCATTTCTCCCGCCGTCTGGAACCAGGTGATGCGTCGCGACTGCCGCAGCATGGCGGCCTCGTCCGGCGTACGCAGATGGGATAACACCCGGCTGCGAATATTAACGCTTTTGCCAATATAGAGCGGCAGAGTGTCGCTTTCGCCGTGAAAGATATACACGCCCGGCTGTTTAGGTAAGGCCTCAAGCCAGGGGCGAAGGTGCTCGGGATATTCGTAGATAGCCGCCGCTTCAAACTCAAGACGCGGGGCGGATTGACGCCTGCTCACATACTGCTCCATATACTGTTCAGGTATACAGTGTAGCAGGTGTGTGGTGGTTAAAAAAGAGCCGGATGGCCTGATGCCCTCACCCCAACCCTCTCCCAAGGGAGAGAGGGGCAAACACAAAAAACGGTAACCAGGGTTACCGTTTTGCTTTTATTTCTTCCAGAAGTCGTCAAACACCGTAATCGGCGTATGGCGCTTGTGCTCGGTTTTCAGATACCAGCCTTCGATAATCTTCGCGGTACCGTCATCCAGCTTTTTGCCTTCCAGGTAATCATCAATGTTATCATAGGTGACGCCAAGGGCCGCTTCATCCGGCAGGGAAGGACGATCGTCCTCCAGATCCGCCGTCGGTGCTTTCTTATAAAGATGCTCGGGGCAGCCCAGCGCGGCAAGCAGCTGCTTGCCCTGGCGCTTGTTGAGGCGGAAGATCGGGTTGATGTCGGTGCCGCCGTCGCCGTATTTGGTAAAGAAACCGGTGATCGCTTCCGCCGCATGGTCGGTGCCGACGACGACGCCTTTGGTCATTCCGGCGATGCTGTACTGCGCTTTCATGCGCTCGCGGGCTTTCTCGTTGCCGCGAACAAAATCGCTCAGCTCAATGCCCGCTTCGCGCAGCGCCTGCTCGCTTGCCAGCACCGAACCTTTAATATTGACGGTAAGCACGCGGTCAGGCTGGATGAAGGCAATGGCGTCCTGGCAATCCTGCTCGTCTGCCTGTACGCCATAAGGAAGACGTACCGCGATAAACTGCAGCGCCTCATCGCCCGTCTCGTCGCGCAGCTCTGAAATTGCCATCTGGCAGAGTTTACCGGTCAGGGTAGAGTCCTGACCCCCGCTGATGCCCAGCACCAGGGACTTCAGGAAAGCGTTCTTTTTTAAGTACGATTTTAAAAAATCCACGCTGCGGCGGATCTCTTCGTTTGCATCTACCGTGGGCTTCGCGCCCAGTGCCTGAATAATCTCTTGTTGCAGAGCCATCACGCCCTCCATATGCAGTACATAAACGGAATGTGTTAACTGTTAAAACTAACCCTTTGGGCGAGAAACGACAAGGATCACAGTTTCGAGTGCGCTAATTTGCGCCGTTTTAGCAGGTTATCGTTGTTTTATTAGAATTTTCCGAAATTCGTCTGGCGCAAATCACAAAGTTGAACAATAGTACTTTTTATCCCATGCTTAGATAACACGCTGATAAACAAGAGGACGGAATATGAACAAGAACGTAGCAGGAATTCTTAGCGCAGCGGCGGTACTGACTATGCTGGCAGGGTGTACGGCTTACGATCGTACCAAGGATCAGTTTACGCAGCCCGTAGTGAAAGACGTCAAAAAAGGGATGACCCGTTCACAGGTGGCGGCGATTGCCGGTAAACCTTCTTCCGAAGTGACGATGATTCATGCGAAAGGGACCTGCCAGACCTATATCCTGGGTCAACGTGATGGTAAGGCAGAAACCTACTTTGTCGCCCTGGATGATACCGGTCATGTGATTAACTCCGGCTATCAGACCTGTGCTGAATACGATACCGATCCGCAGGCACCTAAGGCGCAGTAACGCTGCTTACCTGAGTATGTTAACAAACCGGCCCATAGGCCGGTTTTTTTATGCATACGTAAATCTTATTTCTTTGCGCGAATTATTTGCCCGAAATGTGAAGGTAGTCAACAAGCCAGGTCAATGAGAGACAATTTAAGTCTATCCAGAATTATCCCCTGTCTGTACCATTGCGTATACTCACTCCAACGATAAACAACAGTACGCAAGCTACCTGTCTGCCGGGACAGCGAGTCGAGTGATAGCGCGATGGCAGGTAGTCATACAAGAGGGAAATTACGATGGAAAAGAAACATATCTACCTGTTCTGCTCAGCGGGCATGTCAACCTCGCTTCTGGTGTCAAAGATGCGTGCGCAGGCTGAAAAGTATGAAGTTCCTGTGGTGATTGAAGCGTTTCCAGAGACGCTGGCGGGCGAAAAAGGCCAGACCGCCGACGTTGTTTTACTGGGGCCGCAAATTGCCTATATGTTGCCCGAAATTCAACGACTGTTACCCAATAAACCGGTCGAGGTGATCGACTCGGGGCTGTACGGCAAGATTGATGGTTTAGGTGTACTGAAAGCTGCTGTGGCAGCCATTAAAAAAGCTGCTAATTAATTTTTATTTTTCCCGTCAAAGAGTTATTTCACACACAATTACGCCGTAACCTCTGTTGCGGCATTTAAGGGTATTTTCCTATGAGTAAAGTCATCGCTTCACTTGAAAAGGTACTCCTTCCTTTTGCTGTTAAAATAGGAAAGCAGCCTCACGTTAATGCCATCAAAAACGGCTTTATTAAATTAATGCCGTTGACGCTGGCCGGGGCCATGTTCGTTTTAATTAACAACGTTTTTCTGAGCTTTGGTGAAGGTTCCTTCTTTTATTCATTAGGAATTCGGTTAGACGCGTCCACTATTGAAACCCTTAACGGTTTAAAAGCCATCGGCGGCAACGTCTATAACGGTACGTTGGGTATTATGTCGCTGATGGCGCCTTTCTTTATTGGGATGGCGCTGGCAGAAGAGCGGAAAGTGGATCCGCTGGCCGCCGGGTTATTATCCGTTGCTGCCTTTATGACCGTAACCCCTTACAGCGTCGGTGAAGCCTATGCCGTGGGCGCCAACTGGCTGGGTGGGGCTAACATCATCTCCGGTATTGTTATCGGTCTGGTGGTGGCGGAGATGTTCACCTTTATTATCCGTCGAAACTGGGTTATCCGCCTGCCGGACAGCGTACCCGCTTCCGTATCTCGTTCATTTTCCGCGTTGATTCCAGGCTTCATTATTCTCTCCATTATGGGGATTATTGCCTGGGCGCTTTCTCACTGGGGCACGAACTTCCACCAGATCATCATGGACTCTATCTCTACGCCGCTGGCGGCGATGGGTGGCGTGGTCGGTTGGGCGTATGTGATTTTCACCTCTCTGCTGTGGTTCTTCGGCGTGCATGGTTCACTGGCACTGGCCGCGCTGGACAGCGGGATTATGACCCCATGGGCACTGGAAAACGTTGCGCTTTACCAGCAGTACGGCTCCGTTGACGCGGCGCTGGCAGCGGGTAAAACCTTCCATGTGTGGGCGAAGCCGATGCTTGACTCCTATATCTTCCTGGGTGGTACCGGGGCGACCTTGGGTCTGATCATCGCGGTCTTTATTGTCTCTCGTCGCGCTGACTACCGTCAGGTGGCTAAACTGGCGCTGCCGTCAGGCATCTTCCAGATTAACGAACCGATTCTGTTCGGTCTGCCAATCATCATGAACCCGGTGATGTTCATCCCGTTCATCCTGGTTCAGCCGCTGCTGGCCGCTATTACCCTGACGGCGTATTACATGGGCATCATTCCACCGGTCACCAACATTGCGCCGTGGACCATGCCGGCGGGTCTGGGCGCCTTCTTCAACACCAACGGTAGCGTTGCAGCCTTCCTGCTGGCGATATTCAACCTCGGGATTGCAACCCTGCTCTACATGCCGTTTGTGGCGATTGCGAACAAAGCCGCCACCATCATCGATGAAGAAGAGAGCGAAGAGGATATTGCCCTCTCACTGAAATTCTAAGATTGACCGGCGCGGGGCAACCCGCGCCAGCCACAAGGAGCTTAAAAATGTTAGATTTGGACAGTATTGTTGCAGAAGAAACTGCAGAGAACGATCTCGAAGAAGTGGTGATGGGTCTTATCATCAACTCCGGGCAGGCCCGCAGCCTGGCATATGCCGCACTCAAGCAGGCCAAGCAGGGGGATTTCGCCGCCGCGAAAACCATGATGGACCAGTCCCGTACGGCGCTGAATGAAGCGCACCTGGTGCAGACAAAGCTGATTGAAGGTGACCAGGGAGAAGGGAAAATGAAGGTCAGTCTGGTGCTGGTCCACGCGCAGGATCACCTGATGACGTCTATGCTTGCGCGTGAGCTGGTGGCGGAGCTAATCGAGCTTCACGAGAAGATGCAGTAAGTCAGACTGAGTAGCAGGAGGTCAGCACGATGGAAATTAAAACCGCACTTGAGCAGCAGCTGTTTAATGGCAAGAATTTTCACGTGGTTATCTACAACAAAACGGAGAGCGCCAGCGGTCTGCACCAGCATGACTACTACGAGTTCACGATTGTTCTGACCGGTCGCTACTACCAGGAGATCAACGGCAAGCGCGTTCTGCTCGAGCGAGGGGATTTTGTCTTCCTGCCGATGGGCTCCCATCACCAGAGCTTTTACGAATTTGGTGCGACCCGCATTCTGAACGTGGGTGTCAGCAGACGCTTCTTTGAGAAGCACTACCTGCCGCTGGTGCCGTTCTGCTTTGTGGCATCACAGGTCTATCGGGTCAAAAACGAGTTTATGACCTGGATTGAAACGGTTATCGCCTCGCTTAACTTCCGCGACAATGAATTTGATGAGTTTATTGAAACGGTAACCTTCTATGTGATGAACCGACTGCGCCATCATCGTGAAGAGCAGCAGGTGACGGATGATATTCCGCAGTGGCTGCGCAGCACCGTTGAGCTGATGCACGATAAGGGCCAGTTCAGCGAAAATGCGCTGGACAATATGGTCTCCCTCTCGGGTAAATCTCAGGAATATCTGACCCGCGCGACGCAGCGTTATTATCGTAAAACGCCCGTGCAGATTATTAATGAAATCCGCATTAACTTTGCCAAAAAACAGCTGGAAATTACCAACTATTCTGTCACCGATATTGCCTATGAGTCAGGATACAGCAGTCCCAGCCTGTTTATTAAAACCTTTAAGAAATTTACGTCATTTACACCGAACAGTTACCGGAAGAATTTAACGGTAATTAATTAACTTTCGGCGGGTTATCCGCCAAAAAATATTGCTTTAATGGCTTGCCCAAATAGCGGGAAGAGTACGCTATACCTTGCAGGCGATTAACCTGATACGCTAAGGGAGATATTATGCAGAAGAAATTAAAAGTCGTAACCATTGGTGGCGGCAGCAGCTATACCCCGGAATTACTGGAAGGTTTCCTGAAACGTTATCACGAACTGCCGGTCAGCGAATTATGGCTGGTTGACGTTGAGGAAGGTCAGGAAAAACTGAATATCATTTTTGACCTGTGTCAGCGTATGGTTGAGAAAGCCGGCGTGCCGCTGACCGTGCACAAAACCCTCGATCGTCGTCTGGCGCTGAAGGATGCAGACTTTGTCACCACCCAGCTGCGCGTGGGCCAGCTTAAAGCGCGCGAGCTGGACGAGCGGATCCCGTTGAGCCACGGCTACCTCGGGCAGGAGACCAACGGCGCGGGCGGCCTGTTCAAAGGTCTGCGTACCATTCCCGTGATTTTCGACATTATCAAAGACGTGGAAGAGATTTGCCCGAACGCGTGGGTGATTAACTTCACCAACCCGGCCGGGATGGTCACCGAGGCGGTGTATCGTCATACCGGCTTCAAACGCTTTATCGGCGTCTGCAATATTCCAATTGGCATGAAGATGTTTATCCGTGACGTGCTGGCGCTGAGCGACAGCGACGATCTCTCCATCGATCTGTTCGGCCTGAACCACATGGTGTTTATTAAAGATGTCATCGTGAATGGAAAATCGCGCTTTGCCGAACTGCTCGACGGCGTGGCCTCCGGTCGCCTGACGGCGGCGTCGGTGAAAAACATCTTCGATCTGCCGTTCAGCGAAGGGCTGATCCGTTCGCTGAATCTGTTGCCGTGCTCCTATCTGCTGTACTACTTCAAGCAGAAAGAGATGCTGGCCATCGAAATGGGCGAGTACTATAAGGGCGGCGCGCGCGCTCAGGTCGTGCAGAAAGTTGAGAAGCAGCTGTTCGATTTGTACAAAGATCCGAACCTGAACGTCAAACCGAAAGAGCTGGAGCAGCGCGGCGGGGCCTACTATTCCGATGCCGCATGTGAAGTCATTAACGCCATTTACAATGACAAGCAGGCGGAGCACTACGTTAACGTGCCGCATCACGGCCATATCGACAACATTCCGGCTGACTGGGCCGTTGAGATGACCTGCATCCTGGGGCGCGACGGCGCAAAACCTCATCCGCACATCACCCATTTTGATGATAAGGTCATGGGTCTGATCCACACCATTAAAGGCTTTGAAGTGGCTGCCAGCAACGCGGCGCTAAGCGGCGAACTCAATGACGTGCTGCTGGCGCTGAACCTCAGCCCGCTGGTGCATTCCGACCGCGATGCGGAGCGGCTGGCCAGCGAGATGATTCTGGCGCATGAGAAATGGTTGCCGAACTTTGCCGCCACGATCGAGAAGCTGAAGTTCAAACAGCCATAAGAGGATGCACTATGGAAAACCTGCTGATCGTTAATGCGGATGATTTTGGCCTCTCGAAAGGTCAGAACTACGGCATTATTGAAGCCTGCCGCCGGGGCGTGGTGACCTCGACAACGGCGATGGTCAATGGTGAAGCGGTGGAGCACGCGGCGCAGCTGAGCCGCGAAGTGCCAGCGCTGGGCGTCGGCATGCATTTTGTACTGACGCTCGGGATGCCGCTTTCGCCGATGCCAGGCCTGACGCGCGACGGACAGCTGGGCAAATGGATTTGGGAACTGGCGGAGCAGGGCGCGCTGCCGCTTGAAGAGATTGCCCGCGAGCTGGAGTGTCAGTTCAACCGCTTTGTTGACGTGTTTGGTCAGGCGCCGACGCACATCGACAGCCATCACCACGTGCATATGATCCCGGCGATTTTCCCGATTGTCGCAGCGTTTGCACAGCGCAAAGGCGTCGCAATGCGCGTGGATCGCGAGGTGCGCGGCTTGCCGGAGGTCACTGTTGCCACAACGCAGGGGTTCAGCAGCGCGTTTTATGGCGAGGAGATCGACGAAGCGCTGTTCCTGAAGGTGCTGGATGATTCCGCTGCCCGCGGTGAAACGTCGGTGGAAGTGATGGCGCACCCGGCGTTTGTTGATAACACCGTGCGTAAGAGCGCCTACTGCTGGCCGCGTCTGGCAGAGCTGGACGTGCTGACGTCGGCTTCGCTGAAATACGCGATTGCCGAGCGCGGGTATCGGTTGGGGACGTTCAGGGATCTGTGAGAAATTTCCCCTCACCCTAACCCTCTCCCCATGTACGGTCCGGGGACATGGTAGACAGGTGTTCGGGGACATGGTGAACACTTTTTAACATCCTTTACCCATGGTGATCGACTTTTTCTTCAGGTC
>NZ_JBNDIZ010000003.1:0-729440 GCF_050434705.1 Enterobacter sp. AC1
ATAAACGGGTTCTTATGCCTTAGTTGTAAGTGTCTACCATGTCCCCGAACAAGTGTTCACTATGTCCCCGGACCGTACACCCTCAAGGGAGAGGGGGCCGTCTGAGCAGGCATCATTTTATGGGGATCCCTCAGCCCACCGGAGGCTGGACTCCCTTCCCTGTCTCCAACCTCCTGCTTTTGCTGAAATTTAACAAATCAGATCTTGCTCCCAATGATTAACCCTACAACGTGTAATGATTTATTTAATTACATAATCATTGACGAGGGAGCATCATGATCACCATTGAGTTTGTTGTCATTCTCCTCTGCCTGCTGACGGGTACACGTTTCGGCGGGATGGGGCTTGGGTTAATAAGCGGTATTGGTCTATTTATTTTATGTTTTGTCTTTGGCCTGCAGCCGGGCAAGCCGCCGGTCGACGTTATGCTGACTATTCTCGCGGTGATTGGCTGCGCGGCTACCCTGCAAACGGCGGGCGGCCTCAACGTCATGATGCAGTTTGCCGAACGTCTGCTGCGCAAACACCCGCAGCACATCACCCTGCTCGCCCCGTTTACCACCTGGATGCTCACCTTCCTGTGCGGAACCGGGCACGTGGTGTACACCATGTTTCCCATCATTGCGGATATCGCGCTGAAAAAAGGGATCCGCCCGGAGCGCCCAATGGCCGTGGCATCGGTGGCATCGCAGATGGCGATTACGGCCTCCCCCGTTTCCGTTGCCGTCGTGTCGCTGGTCTCCATCCTGGCGGCCCAGCATGGGATCGGTCACGCGTGGGGGATACTTGAAATACTCGCCGTGTCGGTTCCCGCTTCCCTTTTCGGCGTGGCCATTGCGGCCCTGTGGAGCTTGCGCCGCGGAAAAGATCTGGCTGACGACGCAGAGTTTCAGGAAAAGCTGAAAGATCCAAAGCAGCGCGAGTTTATCTATGGCGGAACGGAGACGTTAATGGATCAACGTTTCCCAAAACAGGCCTACTGGTCCACGTGGATTTTCTTTGCCGGTATTGCCGTGGTCGTTCTGCTGGGAGCATTTCCTGAACTGCGCCCCGCCTTTGAACTGAAGGGCAAAATGACGGCGCTGTCGATGAACCTTGTCATCCAGATGATGATGCTGATTGCGGGCGCCGTGATGCTGATGGCCTGCAAGGTCAATGCGTCCGCGATTTCAAACGGCGCGGTGTTCAAGGCAGGAATGGTCGCGATCTTCTCGGTGTTCGGCGTGGCGTGGATGAGCGATACCTTTTTCCAGGCGCATCTCGACGAGCTAAAGCTGGCGCTGGAAGGCGTGGTGAAAAGCCACCCGTGGACGTATGCGATTGTCCTGTTTCTGGTGTCAAAACTGGTGAACAGCCAGGCGGCTGCGCTGACGGCCGTTGCGCCGATGGGTCTGATGTTGGGCATCGATCCGAAAATGCTGATCGCCTTTTTCCCGGCCTCATACGGCTATTTTGTCCTGCCGACCTATCCGAGCGATTTGGCCTGCATCGGCTTTGACCGTTCCGGCACCACCCGCATCGGCAAATTTATCATCAACCACAGCTTTATTTTGCCGGGGCTGATTGGGGTAAGCTGCGCGTGCGCGGCGAGCTACCTGCTGGTCCAGACATTCTTTTAGCGGCATCAACGGGCGACACAGACTGTCGCCCATCTGCCCGCTTTAGTGGGACTCACCCTGCGGCGTGAATCGCAGTTCAATCAGCGCAATAGCCTTCTGGATCGCACGAAGCGTAACCGGGTCAGCGGCAGCAGGATGGCTGGCGAAATCGATGTTTTTCAGCTGTGTAGACATCTTCTCGCGCACTTCAACCGGCGCAATCACGTCCAGAACATCAAGGATTTGTTTGATAACCAGCTGGCATGCAACAACGTCAGACACCAGCTCCTGATCGGCGCTCAGGTTTTGTGACATGGGGGCGTTCTCCTTATTTAAAGGCCGCCATAGTAGCAAAACGCAGCCCCTTTCATCTCCCCTTCGTCGTCTGCAAAGACAAAAAAACCTGCCGAAGCAGGTTTTTTTATCAGAACATGGCGCCCGGCGGCACGTCTTTGAACGTGCGGCAGTAATTGGCCCACATGCTTTTCAGGATTTTGCGCAGTTTCACGATGAGGCTCCATTAACTTGTTATACAACTTTATTATCAACGTGCCTATAATATGACCATCGTCACAAAAATCAATATTTTTGTGATGCCCATCACAATTTTTCCGGCATGTGGCCTGATAGTGTTCATCTCTGACCCGTTGCGAAGAGTGAGGGCAGATTGTCCGGCTATTCCAGGCATTGCTGCGGGCATCTGCGGGTACGATAACGTATTTCCATCCACTCAGAGCGAACCATGAAAAGAGTCATTGTAGCCGGCACGCTCCTGCTGCTCGCAGGGTGCAGTATTAACCGCCAGGCTGAAGTCAGCAGCCTCGACGCGCCGAACGGCATCGTCCGCCTCAACTACGGCCAGGCAGTGCTGCAAAATGCGTATTCCGATGAGTATGTGAATAACGGCACGGCGGCAAAAGCGTGTCAGAGCATGGGGTATGCCACTGCTTCAGCGTATGGTCAGCCCATCAAAACCTGCACCCTGACCAGCGGCGCGTTGTGTCTGAACGAGAGCGTGACCATCCAGTACAAATGTATGGGGTATGCCGTTAACCCTAAGTCAAATAATCCGTGGTATTGATCAAGGCTGCCAGCGTTTGCTGGCGGTTTATTTTATTACGAACAAAAACAATTCTCATTAATAAATATAAATATCGCCAATGCGTTTTATTCCCATTCGTATTTTAAATAAAGAAATAATTATTTTACGTTTTGCAAATAATTAAATAACAAATTATAGTGTCGCTCATTGTGAACCAGAAATAATAACCCGGAGCGCCACCATGCTGAAAACTGAAATGATCGACAAGCTCAACGCACAAATGAACCTTGAGCTTTTTTCGTCTCTCCTCTACCAGCAGATGAGCGCCTGGTGTAGCTACCACAGCTTCGAAGGCGCAGCTGCGTTTCTGCGTCGTCACGCTCAGGAAGAGATGACCCATATGCAGCGTCTGTTTGATTATCTGACAGATACGGGCAGCCTGCCGCGCATTGAAACCGTGACATCCCCTTTTGCTGAATATAATTCTCTCGACGAACTGTTCCGCGCCACCTACGAGCACGAGCAGCTGATCACGCAGAAAATCAACGAACTGGTTCATGCCGCTATGACCAGCCAGGATTATCCCACCTTTAATTTCCTGCAGTGGTACGTCGCAGAACAGCACGAAGAAGAGAAGCTGTTTAAATCCGTTCTGGATAAATTATCTCTGGTGGGTAAATCAGGCGAAGGTCTTTACTTTATTGATAAAGAACTTTCCACTCTGGATACGCAGAATTAATATCAATGCGGTGCTGCTTTCCGGCACCGCGTTAATTTACCCTTCCCCCTCATCACCTCCCTTTTATTTCCTGTACGCCTTGTTTACGTCACGCCTGACCCTTGCCCCACGTCGGACTGGCGGCAGCGCAATGCGTAAACCTTGCATTACACCCCTTGTAACGGTGGTTTGACGAATTACTGCTTTTGCCTTACTCTGCGCCGCAGATTTTGTTGCGGTTAAGCGTCGTTGTAGAGGAAAGCGTGAAAAACAGAACCCTGGGAAGTATTTTTATCGTCGCCGGAACGACAATTGGCGCAGGAATGCTGGCAATGCCCCTGGCGGCCGCAGGCGTGGGATTTGGCATGACCCTGCTGCTGCTGGGTACGCTCTGGGCCTTGATGTGTTACACCGCCCTGCTGCTGCTTGAGGTTTACCAGCACGTGCCCGCCGACACCGGCCTGGGTTCACTTGCGGCACGCTACCTGGGACGTTACGGCCAGTGGATCACCGGCTTTAGCATGATGTTCCTGATGTATGCCCTGACCGCCGCCTACATCAGCGGCGCCGGGGAGTTGATCGCCTCCAGCGTTAATGACTGGTTCGGCTCTGACATTACCCCTGCGACGGGGGCTATCTTCTTTGCGCTCATCGGCGGCGGCGTGGTCTGCGTGGGGACATCGCTGGTCGATCTGTTTAACCGTTTTCTGTTCAGCGCCAAAATTCTGTTCCTGATTGTCATGCTGGTCCTGCTGGCGCCGCATGTACATAAGGTCAACCTGCTGACGCTGCCGCTGGAAAAAGGGCTGGCGCTTTCCGCCATCCCGGTCATCTTCACCTCGTTTGGCTTCCACGGCAGCGTGCCGAGCATCGTCAGCTATATGAACGGCGATATTCGCAAGCTGCGCCGCGTCTTTGTCATCGGCAGCGCGATCCCGCTGATCGCCTATATTTTCTGGCAGCTGGTCACGCTGGGCAGCATTGACTCTTCAACCTTTATTGGGCTGATGGCCCAGCACGCGGGCCTGAACGGTTTTCTGCTGGCACTGCGCGAGGTCGTCACCTCCCCGCACGTTGAGCTGGCGGTACACCTGTTTGCCGACCTGGCGCTGGCGACCTCGTTCCTGGGCGTGGCGCTTGGCCTGTTTGATTACCTGGCCGATCTGTTCCAGCGTCGCAATACCGCCGCCGGGCGCTTACAGACCGGGGCAATTACCTTCCTGCCGCCGCTGGCATTCGCGCTATTTTATCCGCGCGGGTTTGTGATGGCTCTGGGATACGCAGGGGTGGCGCTGTCGGTTCTTGCTCTGCTCCTCCCTTCCCTGCTGGCATGGAAGAGCCGCCTGCAGCATCCGCAGCAGGGATACCGCGTGGCGGGGGGCAAACCGCTGCTGTGCGTTGTGTTTGCCTGTGGAGTGGTGATTATTCTGGTGCAGGTGTTGATTGCAGCGGGAATGCTGCCGGAAGTGGGTTAAATAAAAAAGGGGCTATCATCAGCCCCTTTTTTTATCAGTGCAAACAGCAGCTCTTAAACTTCTTCCCGCTGCCGCAGGGACACGGATCGTTACGCCCAACCTTGGTGCCGTTCACCGTCGGCTTCTTCACTTCCGGCTGCTGCGGGTTGTTGACCCAGTAGTTATACAAGCGCAGCGCCGCAGGCTGAATATGCTCAATGCTGGCCATATAGTCTTCTTCGGTCAGCGCATCCAGCTTTTCGCTGTTCTCTTCCGTACCGTGCAGCGCAATCACATCAAGATCGGCCTTCAGCGCTTCCGGCAAGGCTGACCAGTCCGTCAGCGCCACGCCGCGCATGTAGCCGTAGCACCACTCTTCCACAACGGTATAGCTTTCACCGTCTACGTCGTTATACCCAAACATCGGTTCAAACTGATCCGGATATTCGCTCAGGCGCTCGGCAATATCGTTCATGTGCTTAAAGCAGAGATCGATAAAACGGTTCATCTCACGATCGTTTTTCCAGCGCGGAATGTATTTCTCGCCACCCCACACCGCCACCAGCCAGGCATCTGGCTCAACGACAACAGGGCCGGAAAGCACTGCGGTGAGCATGCCGTCCAGCTCGGATACGTCAATGACGGACGCATCATCATGACCGTAAGACATTAACGTCTCTTCAAGCCACGCCATTTCGCTTTCATTTAATGGGCCTTCAGTCATCGCTGACACTCCTGATAAAAAGGAAACGATCCTAACACATATCTCACGCCTCTCCGGGCGGAAGTTTAGGTCTTTATTGCTGCAAAAACGTGCAAATCGTGAGCATTGCACAACTTATGGGCTTTATTGTTAACGATATGTGATCTCCGCTGTAATTTCTTCTCCTCCCGCAGGGCGGCATAACGCGGCGCTCTATACTCAAACAGGTCATAGGCTCGTCAATGGGTTAACCATTCTGGCAACGTTTTTGCTTGCTGTTCTTCGCGCGATGCTGCGCAGGGAAACCTCGCCGTAATATGCAGGATGCCGTCTGTATCTTGTTCGTTTAGTGCATTTTGTTCTTGTTCGTGTTTTGGATTGGCTGCGCCGTCGGGCGTTCGGGTTTACGCCGTGGTGCAAAAACCTCTTTGCTAAGGAACATAATAATGTCGCTGAAATTTATCAGAACTCCTCTTTCTCTCGTGTTGGCCGGCTGCCTGGTGACGGCGTTTTCCGCCAGGGCCGATATTGTGATTGGCGTGGCCGGTCCGTTCACGGGTCCTAATGCCACCTATGGCGATCAGTACTGGCACGGCGCAACGCAGGCCGCTGAAGACATAAACGCCGCCGGCGGCATTAACGGTGAGAAGATCAAACTGGTTCAGGGCGATGACGCCTGCGAGCCTAAGCAGGCCGTGGCCGTCGCCAACCGTTTAGTTGACCAGGATAAAGTCAGCGCCGTGGTCGGCCATTTCTGCTCCTCTTCCACGATGCCCGCCTCCGAGGTATACAGCGATGCGGGGATCATCGCCATCACCCCCGGCTCGACCAACCCGCTGATTACCGAACGCGGCATGAGCGACATGTTCCGCATGTGCGGTCGAGATGACCAGCAGGGTCAGGTTGCCAGCGACTTCATCATCGACAAGCTTAAAGCCAAACGCGTGGTCATCATTCACGATAAAGACACCTATGGGCAAGGTCTGGCTGATGCTACCAAAGCGGCGCTGGCAAAACGCGGTGTTCAGGATGTGATGTACGAGGGTCTCTCGCGCGGTGAAAAAGACTTCAACGCGCTGGTCACCAAAATTGGCGCACAAAAACCGGACGTGGTGTTCTTCGGCGGATGTCATCCGGAAGCCGGCCCGCTGGTTCGCCAGATGCGTGAACAGGGCGTGCAGGCGAAATTCTTCTCAGGCGACTGTATCGTCAACGAAGAGATGGTCACCGCCGCGGGCGGCCCGCAGTACACCAACGGCATTTACATGACCTTCGGTAAAGATCCGCGCCTGATCCCGGATGGTAAAGCGGTTATCGAGAAATTCCGCGCCGGTAAATTTGAGCCGGAAGGTTACACCCTCTACTCCTATGCTTCCGTACAGGCGATTGCTGCGGCCTTCAAGGCCACCGGCGGCAAGGACTCAGCCAAAGCCAGCGAGTGGCTGAAAGCCAACTCCGTCGACACGGTGATGGGCAAAAAAGCCTGGGACAGCAAAGGCGACCTGAAGGTCTCTGACTATGTGGTTTACCAGTGGGACGACAAAGGAAAATATAAGGAAGTGCAGTAACGGGACGGAGTCACGCTCAACGTCGGCGGGCCTGCCTGCCGGCGCGTAATAAACATCAGGCTGCGCGGCTCGCGCAGCCTATAAAACGAGCGCGCTAAAATGAGTACATTCTTCCTGCAACAGTTAATCAATGGCTTAACGCTGGGCTCCGTCTACGGCCTGATCGCCATCGGCTACACCATGGTGTACGGCATTATCGGCATGATTAATTTCGCCCACGGCGAAGTGTATATGATTTCCGCCTATCTCTGCGCCATTGGCCTGGCGCTGCTCTCCTTCTTCGGCCTGCAGTCGTTCCCGCTGCTGATCCTCGGGACGCTGGTGTTCACCATTGTGGTAACCGGCGTGTACGGCTGGACTATCGAGCGTATCGCCTACAAGCCGCTGCGAAACTCCACGCGCCTGGCGCCGCTTATCTCCGCCATCGGAATGTCGCTTATCCTGCAAAACTACGCGCAGCTGAGCCAGGGCCCGCGCCAGCAGGGGGTGCCAACCATGCTGGACGGCGTTATTCGACTGCATCTGGGCGACGGGTTTGTTCAGATAACCTACACCAAAGTATTTATTCTGCTCGCCTCGTTTGCCGGCATGCTGGTGCTCACCTGGATAATCAACCATACCCGGCTGGGGCGGATGTGCCGCGCGGTGCAGCAGGATCGAAAAATGGCCTCCATTCTGGGCATTAACACCGACCGGATCATTTCGCTGGTCTTTGTCATCGGCGCGGCGATGGCCGGCCTGGCGGGCGTGCTGATCACCATGAATTACGGCACCTTTGATTTCTACGTCGGGTTTGTGATCGGCATAAAAGCCTTTACGGCGGCGGTACTGGGCGGCATCGGTTCTCTGCCCGGCGCGATGCTCGGCGGCCTTATCCTCGGCGTGGCGGAAGCGCAGTTCTCGGGCATGGTGAACTCCGACTATAAGGATGTCTTCTCGTTTGGGCTGCTGGTCATGATCCTGATTTTCCGTCCCCAGGGGCTGCTTGGGCGCCCGATTGTGGCCAAAGTGTGAGGGAGAACGACATGGTATCGCACGCTTTTTCGCTTAAACGCTGCATTCTGGACGCGATTTTTTCCGGGCTGATTGCGCTGATTATCTTCGGCCCCATTGCGGGCGTGGTGCTGGACGGGTACAGCTTTCACTTCGCCGGCCAGCGCCTGGCCTGGATGGTCGGCATTGTAATGCTGGGCCGTTTTCTGTTGAGCGCTTTTTTAGGTACCCCTGCCGGCGCCCGTTTCCAGGCGCGCTTCGAAGCCAACAGCGCAGGCGTGTATGTCCGTCCACCGGAATACAAAAGCCGCATGCGCTGGATTATTCCTCTGGTGATTACCCTTGCGGTTTGCTTCCCGTTTGTCGCCACCAAATATGTGCTGACCGTCGCCATCCTCGGGCTGATCTACGTGCTTCTGGGTCTCGGGCTGAACATCGTCGTGGGTCTGGCCGGCCTGCTGGACCTGGGATACGTCGCTTTCTACGCGATTGGCGCTTACGGCCTGGCGCTGGGGTACCAGTATCTCGGCTTGGGCTTCTGGAGCATGCTGCCGCTGGCGGCAATCATGGCCGCCGCCGCGGGTGCCCTGCTCGGCTTCCCGGTGCTGCGCATGCACGGTGACTATCTGGCCATCGTCACTCTTGGGTTCGGGGAGATTATTCGCCTGATCCTGAACAACTGGCTGACCTTAACCGGCGGGCCTAACGGCGTGTCGGCCCCTCCCCCCACCTTCTTCGGTCTGGAATTTGGTCGGCGCGCGAAAGAAGGTGGGGTGCCGTTTCACGAGTTCTTCCACCTGACCTACAACCCGAACATGAAATTTATCTTTATCTACGCGGTGCTGTTTCTGGTGGTGATGCTGGTGCTCTATATCAAGCACCGCCTGACGCGAATGCCGATTGGCCGGGCGTGGGAAGCCCTGCGTGAAGACGAAATTGCCTGTCGCTCAATGGGGCTGAATCATGTTCTGGTCAAGCTGTCGGCGTTTACGCTGGGCGCGTCGACCGCGGGCATTGCCGGGGTGTTCTTCGCGACCTACCAGGGGTTCGTAAACCCAACCTCATTCACGTTTTTTGAATCCGCGCTGATCCTCGCCATCGTCGTGCTGGGCGGCATGGGCTCGACGCTGGGCGTGGTGCTGGCTGCCTTTGCGCTCACGGTCACGCCAGAACTGCTGCGCAGTTTTGCAGAGTACCGCGTCCTGCTGTTTGGCATGCTCATGGTGGTGATGATGATCTGGCGTCCACGCGGTTTGATCCGCATTAACCGCAGCGGGTTTGCCGTGCGTAAGGGCGTCGCGCCATGAACGAAACGATATTGCGCGTTGAACACCTGATGATGCACTTCGGCGGGATTAAAGCGCTAAACGACGTCAATCTCGACGTTCAGCGCGGGTCAATTACCACCCTTATTGGGCCCAACGGAGCGGGAAAAACTACCGTGTTTAACTGCCTGACGGGCTTCTACCGAGCCTCGGGCGGCAACATTTTATTTAATACCCGCAATAAAACGACCAACGTCATTCAGGTACTCGGACAAAAATTCCAGCCCGGCGACTGGATCCATCCCGCCCAGTTAGGGCAGCGTCTTTTCTACAAAATGTTTGGCGGAACGCACCTGGTCAACCGCGCAGGGCTGGCCCGCACGTTTCAAAATATCCGCCTTTTTCGCGAGATGTCGGTGGTGGAAAACCTGCTGGTCGCACAGCATATGCGCGTAAACCGCAATCTGCTCGCCGGGATCTTAAATACGCCTTCATACCGTCGGGCGGAAAGCGATGCCCTGGACCGGGCCTTCTACTGGCTGGAAGTGGTGGATCTGGTGGAGTGCGCCAATCGCCTGGCGGGAGAGATGTCGTACGGCCAGCAGCGGCGTCTGGAAATTGCGCGAGCAATGTGCACCGGGCCGGAAATGATCTGCTTGGATGAACCCGCTGCCGGGCTTAACCCGGTTGAAACGCACAAGCTGAGCAGCATTATTCGCTTTCTGCGGGATCGCCATGACATCACGGTATTACTGATTGAACACGATATGGGGATGGTGATGGAGATTTCAGACGACATTATCGTACTCGACCACGGCGATGTGATTGCCAGAGGAAAACCCGAGCAGATCCAGCATGATGAAAAGGTGATTGCCGCCTACCTGGGCACTGACGAAAGCGAGGTCACCCTATGAGCGAACCGCTGCTGGCATTTCGCGAAGTGGATGTGTTCTACGGCGTCATTCAGGCGCTGAAACAGGTATCTCTCGAGGTCAATAAAGGTGAAACCGTGGCGCTGATTGGCGCAAACGGAGCCGGGAAATCGACGCTGCTGATGTCCATCTTTGGCCAGCCCCGTATCCGCAACGGGCAGATCCTTTTCAGTGGTGAGGATATCAGCCATAAATCCACCCACTACGTCGCCTCCGGCGGCATTGCGCAGGCACCTGAGGGACGACGTATCTTTCCCGATATGACCGTTGAAGAGAACCTGCTGATGGGCACCATCCCCATCGGCAGCCAGTTTGCCGCTGACGATATGCAAACCATGTTTGACCTCTTCCCTCGCCTGAAAGAGCGTCGAAAGCAGCGCGCAATGACGATGTCCGGCGGTGAACAGCAGATGCTGGCGATCGCCCGGGCGCTGATGAGCCGTCCGAAGCTGCTGCTGCTGGATGAACCGAGCCTGGGCTTAGCCCCAATAGTGGTGAAACAGATCTTCCAGACGCTGCGCGAGCTGGCCCGTAGCGGGATGACCATTTTTCTGGTGGAGCAGAATGCGCATCACGCGTTGAAGCTGTCTGACCGCGGTTACGTGATGGTCAATGGACAGATCCGGCTAAGCGGCAGCGGTGAGGAATTGCTGGGCAATCAGGAGGTCAGGAAGGCTTATTTGGGCGGGGTATGATTTGATACGAAAGGAACCGTTAAAAATATTTTCATATAAATAACAATGAGATATTCACTAAAAGTATAGCACGCAATGCCTTGAGAAGGTCTGAGTTTGTTGATTTATTAGTCTCTGACAATCACGTTAAACTCACTGAAAAGGAGCGTTCAGAATGGCTATACCCGCATACCTTTGGCTTAAAGATGACGGTGGCGCAAACATCAAAGGGTCTGTCGATGTTCAATACCGTGAAGGTAGTATTGAGGTTTTATCGTTCGGTCATGGTTTGCACATTCCAACCGATGGCAATACGGGGAAACTAACCGGCACCCGCATCCACTCCCCACTAACAATCGAAAAAGAGTTTGATTCATCCTCTCCTTACCTTTACCGGGCTGTAGCAACTGGCCAGACCCTAAAATCAGCTGAAATCAAATGGTACCGTGTCAACGATGCAGGGCAGGAAGTTGAGTATTTCAACATGCTTTTAGAAAATGTGAAAATCGTAGGGATAACGCCTGTTATGCATAACGTAAAAAATCCCTCAAGGGAAAACACAACCATCTTGAGGCGATAGAGCTGCGTTACGAGAAAATCACCTGGAAGCACTGCGACGGGAATATCCAGTTTACAGACGGCTGGAATATTCGGGTTACAGCATGATTATTGCCCGCTACGCATTGAATGGCTTACCGTCATCTATCCTTACAGTTCCAGGTGTAGGAAACTTTCCGGCATTCTCTGGTCAACTCTACGGCAGAAACAATCCGACGATGGTAAGCAAGCCAGAAATCGGTCCGATACCGCCCGGACGGTACTTCATTGTGAACCGACAGAGTGGGGGCAGGTTAGGAAGCTTAAATGATTTTGCCCTTAAAAATGTTTATGGCACCGATCGCTCAACCTGGTTTGCCCTATATAAAGATGACTGGCAAATAGATGATCAAGTGTTTGTTGAAGGAGTGAGGCGCGGGCATTTTCGACTTCATCCTATTGGCCCGAGGGGGTTAAGCGAAGGATGTATAACCCTGCTCCATCTGAGTGACTTTGACTATCTCCGTGACGCCCTCATGAAAACAACCATGATGCCGGTACCTTGCACGAGCTTTAAAGCTTACGGGACAATAACTGTAACATGAGGACTTTTATAGAAATCCTTTTTAGCCTCGCAATCGGCCTTATCAGCTTTGTTTTATATACGCGATGGCTTTTTATTTTGATACCTGCCGAATGGGCTTATACAGTGATGGATCATTTCGGCACACACGGGATAGAAGAATTGGAGGATACGTTAGTAGATATCGCCTCTTTGATTGGATTGCTTCCGGCGATTCTTACTGGTTTGTTAGTAAGGAAAGTAGTAAAACGAATGTGATTTATGAGCCTTCAGGCGTAGAGCCTCGAAGGCTTTTTTGACTCGGAAACGGAAAATGGCACAGTGAAAATGCTGAAGTAACGCAAATGAAATAAAAAACCACCTTTCGGTGGTTTATACGACACTGCTTATCATTGATTTTATTCTAGTTTTCCCATGGTAGCCGGAGTGGGACTTGAACCCACACAGCGCGAACGCCGAGGGATTTTAAATCCCTTGTGTCTACCGATTCCACCATCCGGCCAGGGAAGAAAGTGGAGGCGCGTTCCGGAGTCGAACCGGACTAGACGGATTTGCAATCCGCTACATAACCGCTTTGCTAACGCGCCGTTAAATCTTTCAAACTGACACCCGCTACTGCGCATGTCTTTAATCTGGAGCGGGAAACGAGACTCGAACTCGCGACCCCGACCTTGGCAAGGTCGTGCTCTACCAACTGAGCTATTCCCGCATGTCATCAAGTTAACTTCTAAACACTTGATTTCATTATCGTCCGGCTTGCTGTGCCGCCGTTCGATGCGTTGCATTCTACTGATATGACGTTATGAGTCAACGTTATTTTTTGCATCCCCGGATCGTTTGCTGAAAATTACGGCGAAACGATCACTGATCAAGCAAATCCCCGCGCGCAGCGTTCAAATACTGCAGCATTGACCACAGCGTCAGCACTGCCGCCACCCACAGCAGACCAATTCCCGCCCATTCAACCCAGGCGTTCGGACGCCAGAGCATCCAGACCAGCGCCGCCATCTGCGCGGTCGTTTTCACTTTACCAATCCAGGAGACCGCCACGCTGCTGCGTTTGCCCAGTTCAGCCATCCACTCGCGCAGCGCGGAGATGATGATCTCACGGCCGATCATGGTTGCTGCCGGCAGCGTTACCCACCAGGTATGATAGTGCTCGGCCACCAGCACCATCGCGATAGCGACCATGACTTTATCCGCTACCGGATCGAGGAAGGCACCGAAACGGGTGCTTTGGTTCCAGCGGCGGGCCAGATAGCCATCGAACCAGTCGGTGACCGCTGCAATCAGGAAGATCAGTGCGCAGGCAAAAGGTGCCCAGACGACCGGCAGGTAAAACGCCAGTACAAAGAACGGGATGAGTACAACACGAAAGAGGGTGAGCAACGTAGGGATATTATATTGCATAGTAACGGTAACTATTTGTTGTCAGTAAAATTTAGCTCTATGTTGCTACAGAGCCCTCAATGTTTCAACGAGTAGTAGATCTTTTCTGCCAGCCCTTGCGAAATACCCGGCACTTTTGCAATTTCCTCCATGCTGGCGTTGAGTAATCCTTGCAATCCGCCCATATACTTCAGCAGCATCTGCCGACGCTTCGGCCCCACGCCTTCAATCGTTTCCAGGGTACTGGTATTTTTCACCTTCGCCCGTTTTTTACGGTGGCCGCTGATGGCATGGTCGTGCGACTCATCGCGAATATGCTGGATGACGTGCAGCGCCGGGGAGTCTGGCGGCAGGCTAAAGCCCTCACCTTCCGGCTCAAAAAACAGTGTCTCCAGGCCGGCCTTACGATCGGCCCCTTTAGCGACACCCAGCAGCAGCGGATGGTTTTTATCCCAGCTGACGTCAAGCGATTCAAATACCGCTTTCGCCTGGCCAAGCTGCCCTTTCCCACCGTCAATCAGGATCACATCCGGGATCTTGCTCTCTTCAATGGCTTTACCATAGCGACGACGCAGCACCTGATTCATCGCCGCATAGTCATCGCCCGGCGTGATGCCGGTGATGTTGTAGCGACGGTACTCGGCGCGCAGCGGACCATTGGCATCAAACACCACGCAGGACGCAACCGTCTGTTCACCCATCGTATGGCTGATGTCGAAACACTCCATACGCCTCACTTCCGGCAGCTTCAGCAGCGTCGCCAGGGCCGTTAAGCGCTGGTTCACCGTCGATTGCTGAGACAGTTTCGTCGTGAGCGCCGTCGCCGCGTTGGTCCGCGCCAGCTTCAGGTAACGCGCCCTGTCGCCGCGCGGCTTGGTTTGTACATTGACCCGACGGCCGGCAAGTTCGGAAAGCGAATCGGCCAGCAGGGTTTTATCGTCGAGATTGAAATCAAGCAGGATCTCAGAAGGCAGCGTGCGCATCTGACTTCCCTGCAGATAGAACTGGCCGACAAAGGTTTCCACCACTTCACCCAGCTCGGTGCCGCCAGGCACTTTCGGGAAATAGCTGCGGCTGCCGAGCACTTTGCCCTGGCGAATAAAGAGAACGTGCACGCAGGCCATCCCGGCGTCGAAGGACACCCCGATGACGTCGAGATCGTCACCGGTATTTGAGACAAACTGTTTCTCAGTGACTCTGCGCACCGCCTGGATCTGGTCGCGGATTCGCGCGGCCTCTTCGAACTCAAGGGCGGCGCTGGCTTTTTCCATCCGTTCGATCAGCTGCGTTAACACCTGATCGTCTTTTCCGGCTAAAAACAGGCGCACATACTCCACCTGCTGCGCATACTCTTCTTCACTTACCAGCCCGGCAACGCAGGGCCCCAGGCAGCGCCCAATCTGATACTGCAGGCACGGGCGGGAGCGGTTACGGTAGACGCTGTTTTCACACTGGCGGATCGGGAAGATTTTTTGCAGCAGCGCCAGCGTTTCGCGCACGGCGTAGCCGTTAGGAAACGGCCCAAAATATTCACCCTTCGCATGTTTAGCACCGCGGTGCATGGCAAGGCGCGGATGGGTGTCGCCGCTGAGAAAGATAAACGGATAGGATTTATCATCACGCAACAGGACGTTATAGCGCGGCTGGTAGAGCTTTATATAGTTGTGCTCAAGCAGCAGCGCTTCTGTCTCCGTGTGCGTGACGGTAACATCGATATTCTGAATGAGTGAGACCAGCGCTTCGGTCTTACGGGAAGCAAGGTTGCTGCGAAAGTAGCTGGAGAGGCGTTTTTTTAGATCTTTGGCCTTCCCCACGTAGATAACCGTACCGCCAGCGTCATACATGCGATAGACGCCAGGCTGGCTGGTTACGGTTTTTAGAAATGCTTTTGAATCGAACACATCACTCACTGACTTAACAACGTCTCCGCATTACATAAACCATGTCGGATGGCCAGATGCGTCAGTTCAACATCACCATGAATGTTCAGTTTACTGAACATTCGGTAACGATAGCTGTTCACCGTTTTCGGGCTGAGATTCAGCTGTTCCGAGATCTCATTCACCTTCTGACCTTTGGTGATCATCAGCATAATCTGCAATTCACGCTCGGACAAACTGGCAAACGGCGATTCGGTTTTCTCGGGCTCGATCTGGCTCAGCGCCATCTGCTGAGCAATGTCGGAAGCAATGTAGCGCTGCCCGGCAAACACGGAACGGATAGCATTAACCACTTCCTGGGGTGCAGCACCTTTACTCAGGTAACCCGCGGCGCCCGCCTGCATCACTTTCGCAGGCAGTGGATTCTCGGTATGCACGGTCAGCATGATGACTTTCGTATCAACAAAGGTACGCGCGATTTTGCGCGTTGCTTCAAGACCACCGATACCGGGCATGTTCATATCCATCAGTACCACGTCGGCGGAGTTTGTGCGGCACCATTTTACGGCATCTTCGCCACAGCACGCCTCACCGGCAACTTTAATACCTTTAATATCTTCAAGAATGCGTCGTATCCCTGCGCGCACCAGTTCGTGGTCATCAACAAGAAGGACGTTGATCAAAGGAAATGTCTCCAGAATAGGGATAACGCTACTGAGTGATAATTTGGTTTATATTAACGGTTTTCCTCACAAGATTAAAACGTTAAAAAACCGGCTATTCGATTTCGCTCTCGTTTTTGGAAATTAGCCTGTACAGTCCCTGGAAAGAGAGTCCGTACATACAGGGCTGTTGCGGCTTTTTTTAAGCATCTGTATTCAAAAAGTTACAAAAACCCTGCACGCTTGAGCTGCAAAAAAACAGCTCTCAAATTTTTGTAACAATAATTAACGACAAGCGAACCGGACATAAACAATTAATTGCCATATACAGCGGCTCAGTTTACCGGCTCGCTCTGTTTACGCAATTAAACATCCGCGTAAAAGTACGAAAAACAACCGCTGCATTTTTTGCGTCAGCTTGTGGTATACTCCGCCGCCTTGACTTTCGTCGTCGCGTTTTAGCGCCGTTAAATAATGAGGAAAATAAATGAGCACACCTGAATTTGCCACTGCGGAGAATAACCAGGAACTGGCACAGGAAGTAAACTGCCTGAAAGCGCTGCTGACGCTGATGCTGCAGGCGATGGGCCAGGCTGACGCCGGTCGTGTGATCATTAAAATGGAAAAACAAATCGCGGAGATGGAAGACCAGGCTGAATCTGCGGTATTTGCGAACACCGTTAAGCAGATCAAACAAGCCTACCGCCAGTAACAAAAAACGGCTGAATGCAGGGCATTCAGCCGTTATCTCGTCTGTCACGCAGAACGTCTTATCTACTCAAATCACTCCCGTAGCCGCCGCGTAGCACGCAATCTGCGTTTTGTTTGGCGCATTGAATTTCTTCTGCATATTTTTTTGATGGAAGTTAACGGTATTCTCAGAGATTGAGAGAATGATCGCTATTTCCGCTGAGGTCTTCCCTTCCGCAGTCCATTTCAAAATTTCCCGCTCGCGTTTGCTGAATTTCATTTCGGGTGGCATGACCATCCCATCTTCAAAACGCATCAGGGAGGTTAAGGCCATTTGCACCAGCATTTGCAACCGCAATTCTATTTCTTCACTGGCAAACGGTCCTTCCAGGACACTAGTACGGGAAACCGACAGGAAGCCGAGCGCATGATTAGGCAGCATCAGGCACTGCGTTATTCCCGTGCGTAGTCCGTGATCCTGCGCGCCGTGCCATAATTCCTGTGCATCAGCGAATAATGCGTCTGTCCAGGGAAGATGGCCCTGAATGAAATTCTCCGGTTTTAAAACCGGATCAATAGCGAAATAGTTCGCGGATTGATATTGCGCCATCCACTGCTTTGGGTAAGTGGTCTGCACGGAGATCTTAGGCCGCGTAAATGGCACGGGATGGCGCACGCAGAGCGCGTAATAATCAAATTCCAGCGCCTGAGTTTGTCTCTGTAGTTCCTGATATACCTCGTCGGTACAGGTCAATTCCTGAAACCGGAGGGAGCAATCCCGTCGCCAGGTGAAAAAGTCTGAATCCTTCATACTTACTAAATGAAGCCTCTGAAAAGATAATCATTATTATGGTGAATATAACCTAACACAGAAAACTTATTTCTAACTACAAAATATCGGCAATAGCACAATTAACTTTACTATTGATAAGGTTTATCCGAGCAGGGCGGAATAAAAAAACATGGCACAGCGCGAAGAGGGAGAATAATTTGCCCCAGAGTAAATTTCTGGAGCAAATTAGTGCAAAAATGCTACTGCATGAGGAATTTTTCAAGGAACTGACGGGTTCGCGGCTGTTGAGGGTCAGCGAATAAGCGCTTCGCCGGTCCCTGCTCCACGATCCGTCCCTGGTCCATAAAAATGGCTCTGTCAGCTACGTCGCGTGCAAAGCTCATCTCATGGGTCACGATCACCATCGTCCGTTTTTCCTGTGCCAGCTGGCGAATGGTGTTAAGCACCTCCCCCACCAGCTCGGGATCGAGCGCAGAAGTTGGTTCATCAAAAAGGATCACGTCCGGGCGCATCGCCAGCGCGCGCGCTATCGCCACGCGCTGCTGTTGGCCCCCCGACAGGCGGCGCGGATAGCTGGTCTCTTTACCCGCCAGCCCAACTTTGGCGAGCAGTTCACGCGCGCGCGCCGTCGCCTCCTCTTTCGATTCACCCTTTACGATGACCGGCCCTTCAATAATGTTCTCCAGCACCGTACGGTGTGGAAAAAGGTTGAAGTTCTGGAAAACAAATCCGACGTGCTGGCGCAGGCGGCGGATCAAACCTTTCTGCTGGCTAATGGATTTCGCGGTATCAATCGTTATCTCCCCGACCCGAATAGTGCCGCCCTCCGGCTGTTCAAGCAGGTTTATGCTGCGCAGCAGCGTTGTCTTTCCCGACCCGCTCGGCCCAATAATCGCCACCACTTCACCCTGCTCAACTTCAAGATCGATCCCGTGGAGCACCGTTTGACCGTGGAATTTTTTCACCAGGTTTTTGACATCGATAGCACTCATTTTGGATCACGCTCCTGGCGGTTAAGCTGGTTTTCGAAATAGTTTTGCAGAGCAGACAGCACCGTCGCCATCACCCAGTAAATCAGCGAGGCGGCCAGATACATGGTAAAGACTTCAAGCGTGCGGGAGGTAATCAGCTGCGCCTGACGGAACAGCTCTGGTACCTGAATCGTTGCCGCCAGGGAGGTATCTTTCACCAGGCTAATGAAGCTGTTGCTGAGTGGTGGAAGCGCCACTCTGGCCGCCTGCGGCAGGATGGCGCGGCGCAGCGTCTGCCAGGGGGTCATACCGATACTGGCCGCCGCCTCCCACTGCCCTTTGTCAATGGAGGAGATGGCCGCGCGCAGGGTTTCAGAGGTGTACGCCGCGGTATTGAGCGACAGGCCAATCATCGCTGCGGGGATCGGATCCAGCTCGATACCAAACTGCGGTAAGCCATAGTAGATCATAAAGAGCTGGGCGATGAGCGGCGTACCGCGAAACACGGAGATATAAAAACGCGCCAGCCAGCGTACCGGCAGGATGGGTGACAGGCGCATTAAGGCCAGCACAAAGCCCAGCACCAGCCCGAAAAACATCCCACCAATACTGAGCTGTAATGTAAATACCGCGCCTTTCAGCAGATACGGCAGCGAATCAATAACCAGTTGAATACTTTCTTGCATTATTATTTTTCGACCTGATTTTTAGACATGAGGATGGTAGGCAAACAGCGCAGGCGCGCCGCCGGTATGGACAAATAAAATTGGCCCTTCATCCTTAAAGCGTTTCTGCGCAATGCCATCAATCAATCCGGCCATCGCTTTACCCGTATAAACCGGGTCGAGCAAAATACCCTCGAGGCGCGCCAGCAGCTTAACCGCTTCCATTCCCTCTTCGTTAGGCGTGCCGTAACCCGGCGCAAAGTAGTCATCCCAGAGCAGAATATCGGCCTTTGCCTTCAGCTCCAGCTGCCCGGCTACCGCCTGCTGTAAGGTCACCACTTTTGGCTTCTGGTCTGCCACGCTGCGGGATACCGTCACGCCAATCAGCTCGACGTCCGGCAGCAGCTGCTCCAGACCCACCGCCAGCCCGGCGTGCGTGCCCGCACTGCCAGACGCGACCACCACGGAGGAGAGGCTTACCGCGCCCTCGCACTGCTGCGCGATTTCCAGCGCGCTTTCCACATATCCCAGCGCGCCCAGCGCATTCGAACCGCCGACGGGAATAACGTAGGGACGAAAACCCTGCGCTTCCAGACGCGTCGCCAGCTCGTCAAGCTGGGCGGTCGGGTCGGTCAACGCGTCGACCATCTCAACCTGCACGTTAAACAGGTCCAGCAGCAGGCGGTTACCGTTGGTCAGATAGTTTTCTGCCCGCGTGCCAATCGGGTTTTCCAGCAACGCCACGCAGTGGAGCCCGAGTTTTGCCGCCACTGCCGCCGTCTGACGAACGTGGTTGGACTGAATGGCCCCGGCAGTGATGAGCGTATCAGCGCCCTCGCGCAGGGCATCCGCCGCCAGAAACTCCAGCTTGCGCAGCTTGTTGCCTCCCATGGCCATCGGCGTCACGTCGTCACGCTTAATAAAAATATCGCGGCCTAAATAATCAGAAAATCGCGGCAGATACTCCAGCGGCGTTGGCGCGCCGATAAACTCCAGGCGAGGAAAGCGCGTTAAATTCTGTAGTGGCATGGGTTCTCCGGTAACTCAGACAAATGTGATATTTTTTCATTATGCACGCAGACGCGTAAGAAATAAAAAAGGCGCTTTTAAAAGCGCCTTTTTTTACGTCAAAGACTTATTTGGTAACGTCTGCCCCGAACCACTTCTCGGAGAGCGCCTTCAGGCTGCCGTCTTTTTGCATGTCAGCAATCGCGGAATCAATCGCTTTTACCAGGTCTTCGTTGCCTTTACGAATAGCCACGCCGGATTCCTGACGAGAGAACGCATCGCCCGCTACCGCCAGGGTATTGTTGGTTTTCTTCACCAGATCCAGCGCCGCCAGGCGGTCAACCAGAATGGCGTCGGTACGACCCACGCGCAGATCCTGGTATTTCGTCGGGTCATCATCATAGGTGCGGATATCCACGCCCTGAACGTTCTGGCGCAGCCACTCTTCGTAGTTGGTTCCCAGACCCACGCCGACTTTCTTACCTTTCAGGTCCGCAGCCGTTTTGATGGTGCCTTCGTTGCCTTTTTTCACCAGCGCCTGAATACCGGATACGGTGTACGGGGTGGAGAAGTCATATTTCTTCTTACGTTCGTCAGAGATGGTCACCTGGTTAATGACCACATCAATACGTTTGGAATCCAGCGACGCCAGCATACCGTCCCATTTGGTCGGTTTCAGGGATGCTTTCACGCCAAGGTGCTTCGCCAGCTCTTCAGCAAATTCCACTTCAAAACCGGTCAGCTTACCGTCATCGCCCTGGAAGCTGAACGGAGGATAGGTTCCCTCCAGCCCGACCAGCAGCGTACCGCGCTCTTTCACTTTATTCAGCAGGTTTTCTGCAGCGAACGTTTTCACGCTCATGCCCGCAACCAGCGCAACGGCCATAACACCCATCAGCGCCTGACGACCCAGAAGTGCAAATTTCATAAATACCCCGATATAGTGGAATTTTTACGTAGTGTAGAGAAATCGCCTGCAACGTCAAAGGCGACTGCGCTACATCTTATTCTTTTTTAATATATATCAGAAGTTGTTCCGGCGTGGGCTTTCTGCTTCACGGCACCCGGCATTTGTACCTTGTATTGCGCATACTTGCGCAGGGCAATACGGTAGTTGTTGGTGCTGGTCGCAGGCAGCCACGGCTCCAGATTCTCATCCAGATAACCGGTCTTGAGCAGATCGCGGGAAATATTGTTCACGGTCAGATGTTGGCCGAGGCGACGCAGGCGAACCACATATTCGCGAACGGTTCCGTGGCTCATCTCCGTTTGTTCAAACAGGAATTGTTTGAAGCCAATAATATCGAAGAAGTCGCTTTGCTCTTTGCAGTGGAGATCGCCACAGAAACGGCAAAGCGCCACCCACTCTTTTTGCTCTTCGAGCCATGCGGCTTCGTCCATCAGCGTGTCGAGGCGCGAAATCGCGATCTTATTGACGATTTCGCCACGGCGAACCAGCGTGATACGGTCGAGTAGCTTGTTACAGTGGGCGCAATGCGTCTGGCTGTGTTTAAAGTCTTTCAGGTAGCGGCTTAAAGGCCGTCTTTTAGATTGCTGCACCGTCATGATAACTCCTGGTTGTCAATACGTTGTGCGGCATTTTTCGGGTGAATTAATCACCTATAACTTACCCAGCTTGGTTCGTAAGCGTTTAATGGCCTGGCTGTGCAGCTGGCTTACCCGCGACTCTCCCACCTCCAGAACAGCGCCAATCTCTTTGAGGTTCAGCTCTTCCTGGTAATAAAGGGTTAACACCAGCTGTTCGCGTTCAGGCAGCGCTTCAATAGCCTCCATCACGCGATGGCGTAAATTCCCTTCCATTAAATGGTGTAACGGGTTTTCCTGCTGGTGCTCATCCGTCACCAGCTCGATGCTATCGCCATGCTCTTCGCGCCACTCGTCATAGGAGAAGAGTTGGCTATTATTGGTATCGAGCAACATCTGACGATACTCTTCAACAGCAATGCCAAGACGTTCCGCCACTTCAGTTTCCGTTGCGTTACGTCCCAGTTCCTGTTCCAGCTGCCCCATCGCATGCGCCACTTCGCGCGCGTTGCGGCGAACACTGCGCGGCACCCAGTCGCGGCTGCGCAGTTCGTCCAGCATCGCACCACGAATACGCTGAACTGCGTAAGTCGTAAATGCCGTTCCTTGCAGAGCGTCGTATCGGTCAACTGCATTTAATAACCCGATACCGCCCGCCTGTAGCAGATCGTCGAGTTCCACGCTCGCCGGCAAACGCACCTGGAGGCGCAATGCTTCGTGACGCACCAGTGGGACATAACGCTGCCACAGCGAGTGTTTATCCATTACACCTTCAGCGGTATAGAGTGAATTCACGATAAACAGCCCTGCGTTAGTTGAGTTATCGGCATGATTATCCGATTCTGCAGGGCGTTCAATTGGATGAATAGTGGGTAAAATGAGGGGTTATTTGAGGGTTACGGATGCATGTCCTTAAAACATGCATCCTGCATTACCAATATAATCAGCCTTTTTTGCACAGCAAGAATATGCTCGAACATAAATCCGGGTATTGATGGCCTAACTCGTAGCACCCCTCAAGGTATTGCTTAGAGATGATATCTGTCTGTAAAAGTTTGTCCCACTGGAAATTAGCAAGCGCCTTGAAGAAAATACCCGTCCGATAAACAACGTTAAGGCCTGCAAGACGGGCATCTCTCTCAAGCGTATCCAGAGAATAAGTGCAACGGTGACCGTGATGAAATTCAGCCTCCGTCACCGCACTATTATGCGAGATTAGCCCCATTTTAACGGCAATCTGTCGGGAGGCGGCATGTGCGTTAGGGCAGACCAAAAAAAGGTATCCGTCATCCGATAGCCACTCATTATTAATGCGTTTTAAGATCTTAACGGGATCATCGATGTGTTCCAGCACATGCGTGAGAATAATATTGTCATAGCGTTCCGGCAGTTCAACATCCTCAAAGCGGGAATGGACAAACGATACATTTTCACTCAGACGCTCGCTAGCGATAGCCATCGCCTCTGCCGAGGCTTCAACGCAGGTGATGGCGTTGAATTTTTCAGCAAGGCGTGCCGTAAAATCACCTTTAAAACTCCCCAGCTCAAGTAAATTACCCGGCCTAAAGAAAGGCGTAAATGCACGAATCATAAAAGGATGCATCACATCAAAATCAAAATTATAGGCATACTGGTGATCGGCTGTATCTTTGATTTCCTGATTGTAATCACGAAGAGTCATGTTGTTATCTCACTCTGCAAGTCATGGTTATCTTTGAGCCGCTTGAAACGCCGAAGGTAAATCCATGTTTTAGATATAAACGTTGCGCCGATGCATTATTCTCATCGACTTCAAGATTAATTTCAGCCACGCCCAGGCGCTGTAAATGTTCAATGCATTGAATTAAGAGCTGGCTGCCCAGGCCGCATTGCTGAGCGTCAGGCAAAACGGAAACATTGGTAATAAATCCCTGCTGACGCTCCGCGGTATAATAGGCAGCAACCAGCCCTGTGAGCGTATTGTTATGCCAGGCTTCGTGTCGCCATGCCCGGTCCACTATTTTTTGGGCATAGTCGTGTAACGCTATTACACCTGTGATTGAGGCAATAAAAAGCGGGTCACATCGATTAAAATGGACGACGATCTCCTCCGGCGTGGCGCGGTTCTGGCAGAACGCCCAGCGATTCATATCACCAGTTCCGCGAGGCCAAACCCGGCTTTGCCAAAAGCATTACCGTTATAAAGCAAATAGACTTTGTCATCGCAGCGGAAAAGATGCGGATAACACTGCATATCGCTGTCCCAGTCATCCACGGACGCCAGCGAGGCCATCTGGCTGTCATCGCGATGCCAGTGGTGTAAATCATCAGACCAGGCGTAGCCCAGACGGTAACCGCGCCCCTGACCGGTACGGAAATCGAAACACTCCCGGAAGCAAAAGACCATATGATACCGGCCGTTGATTTCAATCACCGTCGGTAGCGCCTGGCATTCGTCATCGCCCAGAACAGAAGGGATGATTTGCCTGCCGTCACGCTGCCAGTGAATGCCATCATTTGATTCCGCATGGGCAATTTTATAGATGCGATCCGGGACCGAATCCGGTGTGCGCTTTTTCCAGCCCGTGCCAAAGATGTACCACATATGGAAACGTTCACGGGTGTGGATAACAAAGGCGTCCCCCACCAGGTGCGGCTCGTGCAGCGAGGGGCCCATTACGGGGCCGGTGCCGATACGGGTGAAATGTTCGCCGTTATCGGTGCTGACAGCAAGCCCAATTGCCGTATCAACTGAGACCGAAACGCGGCGATTCCAACCCGTTGTCCAGGCCATAATTTTGTCTTCGTGACGCAGGACGTTGCAGGGGAAAATACCGTGCTCGTCGAATGTGCCCAGCTCAGCAGGTGCAATCACCGGCTCGGAACTGACGCGAAGCACCTCCCGCAAAGACTTATCCATATCCACATAGCAGACGCGGCTAATAAATTTTGCGGTATCTTCCTCCCGCTCACGCGTGGAGAAGTAGATACGGATAAAATCATCAAACACCAGCGCCTGCGGAGACTGGGCAAAACCAACCCCATTCGCCAGCGGAGGAAACTGTGACGGCGAATAGATAAGCCCATGCTTACGCCAGTTCAGGGTTAACATAATTTGCCCTCAAGTTGTGCCAGTCCAAAACCGTAGCGCCCTACCTGATCCCCCAGATAAGCCATATAAATCTTGCCATCCAGTTCGAAGACGTGCGGATAGCTGATCATCTCTGCATCCCATCCGGAGGCAGAAACGTCAATACCGGCTTTGCTATCATCACGGTGCCACGCGATCATATCCGTGCTCCACGCGTATCCGATGCGGTAACCGTTCTGTTTTCCGCGATAATGCGCGCTGTAGCGGTAGCAAAAAAACATGTGGTATTTGCCGTTGGCGTAAAACACATCCGGACTGGCCTGCGCCTCGTCCTCTTCTATACGGCTGGGGATCAGATCTTTATTCAGCTTCGTCCAGGTGATGCCATCCTCCGATGTCGCCATGCGAATCTTGTAGACCGGCTCAGCGCGGCCATCCACCCACTTCCATTTGCGCCCGGCAATATAAAAAAGCTGCCACTGGTTATTGAAGCGGCGAATTTTAGGCCCACTCATCACGAACGGCTCATCCGGCGAATAGCCGATTGCCGGCCCCGGCCCCGCTTTAACGAAGCTCTCCCCGTCGTCATGGCTTACCGACATGCCAATTGCTACGTTGAACGGCACGGATTCACACCGCGTCCAGCCTGCATACCAGGCTTTTACCACATCGTTATCGCGTATCACGGAGACGGGATAGGTACCAAACTCGTCAAATTCTCCGTATCCCCCCAGCGGGAGAATCGGTTCTCGGGCGAAACGCAACACCCGGAAGAGATCGTCCCGAGCCAAATCCACCCAGGCGGAATAGCTGACATATTTCCCCTGGTCATCGGCAGGCGGGCGGCACGAGAAGTAGACGCGCACGAAATCATCAAAGATCAGCGTCGCGGGGGCCTGCGCAAACTCTTTAAGCCATGGGAGATGGGTGACTTCCTGCGGGGTAAAGACCTTCCCCAATTTTTTCCATGTAAACATATTAAATTAACTCATAACCATGTTGCAGGCGACGAACCACCTCATCGCGAGGATTAAACATCATGACGTCAATAATCGACAGCCAGGGGATAAACGCCGCGTCAGAATGCGGATAGTCCCATGGCTGCGGCTGTATAAATTGCAGTTTCAGCCCGCGATCGACGAAGTCCTGCCGGGAATAGAGCGCCATACCACCCGGGGGATTAATATACGTACGGGCGTTCATCACCTGACAAATATCAATGACGCGATCCTGGGACTTTAAGGCGTGATTCGCCGGTAACGAAGACGAAACAATCAGCTCGCAGGATAAGCCGAAATAATCCCTCAACCCGATCAGCCCCTGCCACAAATACTCAAAAAGGTTATCGCTCGGGTTCTGAATAATGTCCTCAACTACCGGCATAACCGCGGAATACCAGGGCGCGTGGCGGTACGCACCCGCAATCTGGTTGCACAGCTTGTTGCGGTCAAACGCAGCCGAGAGCTGCCGCGCCCGGATATCCAGAAAGTCGGAGTCTTTTTTTAACGGCAGCGAGATTAACGACTCCGCGCCGCGAGCCTGGATGCGGTTACGGTTAATCCACCCTTTTTTCGTGTACTTGATGTTGTCATACACCACGAACGCATCCACTGCCGCCATCAGCTGGAAATAGCCGCAGTACGGGAAAAAATAGGGCTGCATAATCGCCAACTTCATCGGTTTCCCTTCCTATCCATTAACGACCAGCGCTGGTTCTGCCGCACGGGCCGCATCAATAAACAAGTCCTGGATAATCTCAATAATGCGACGCTGATCTGCCACTGGCAGGCCTGGATAAATTGGCAGACAGAGCACCGCATGTGAAATTTCATCAGCCACCGGGAGATGTTGCGCATTCGCCGTCGGGAAGTGGCGATACATTGGGAATGCGCTGATCAGCGGATAGAAATAGCGCCGGGCATAAATATTATGCTTGCGCAGCTCCGCATAGATGGCATCCCGGCTTACCGCGGAATCTGCGCGAATAAGCACCGGAAAATAGGAGTAATTCCATTCAATATTGTCGGCAGGCTTAATGTATTCCAGCGCAGGGAGCGTGGAATCAAGCAGTTCAACGTAGCGTTGATAGATGATGGCACGTTCCTCTAACGCGCTATCAATATAGTTCAGCTGCAGCAGCCCCATCGCCGCCTGGACTTCATTCATTTTGGCGTTAATACCCGGCGCCATCACAATGGTTTCATCGGCAAAACCAAAATTTTTAAGGTAATCGATACGCTGCTTGGTTTTGGCATCATGGCAAATAATGGCTCCCCCTTCGAAGGTATTAAATACCTTCGTGGCGTGGAAGCTCAGCACGGACAAATCACCGTAATTGAGGATGCTGGCGTTATCCTGTTTGACACCAAAACAGTGGGCCGCATCGTAAATCACCTTCAGGCCATAGGTATCGGCTATTTTCTGGATGCGCTCCATGTCGCAGGGAATGCCATAGCAGTGGACCGGCATGATGGCCGTTGTTTTAGGCGTAATCAGCTCTTCAATGCGGTCCGGATCGATATTAAAGGTAACAGGGTCGATATCGGCAAAGACTGGCGTTAAATCATTCCAAAGCAGGCTATGAGAGGTGGCAACAAAGGAGTACGGCGTAGTGATCACTTCGCCGGTAATACGTAATGTCTGAAGCGCCGTCAGCAGGGCAAGCGTGCCGTTGGAGAACAGGCAGACATGCTTCACGCCCAGATACGCGGCCAGCGCCTCTTCCAGCTGCTGATGGAATTGCCCGCTGTTAGTCAAAATTTTACTTTCCCACAAGGTCTCCAGGTAAGGGATGAACTCCTCAAGTGGCGGAAGAAGTGGACTGGTAACGTAGACATTTTTCATAAGTTAATCCTCAGTACCTGATACCCGGAAACTGCAAGGTGCCTCATCAGCACACCATTTTCGCCAGGCCTCACGAAGGGCCTGCTGGAAAGGAATCGCTACGTTGCTCTGGCCCTGCGGTGGGATTGTGCTCCGCATGTTCTGGCGCAAGGCATTGAGGGTTTCCAGGCGGGTTTGCCAGCTAACGGCTTTGTTGAAATAGTCCTGCTGACTTTCCGCCACAAATTCATCCAGCCCGTAGATATGCATGATCTCCAGCCCCTGCCGCGCGGGATACGTTGCCCCTGCCAGGGTCAGCGTCGGAACGCCCATCCATATGCCATGACTGGTGGTTGTGCCCCCGTTGTATGGGAAGGAATCAAGCAGCATGTCTACCTCATGGTGCATATGAAGATAGGCCTCCAGCCCCGTGGTTTTACGGAAAATAAGCTGCTCATCCGACACGCCCAGCGCATGAAGCTTTTTGCGGTAGCGGGCGATCATCGCATCGTCATCCATAAAACCAATCAGCAAGCGCGACGTAGCGTTATGCAACAGAATGCGCGCCCATAGCGCAAAGACCTGATCATTCAATTTCTTAGGGCGGTTGAAGCTACCGTAGGTAAACCATCCGTTCTTCAGGGCTGGCAGCGCATTGACCTCAGGGCTGGAGGCATCCGGCTCGAAGAAATTATCGAGTGGGATTGCGATCAGCTTTTCGGTGAACTGAGCATCTATCGCAGCATTCCTGACGAATCCGGTGCTGATAATGCGGTAATCCATCTGCTGCATCCCGGTCGTGCCCGGATAGCCGAGCCAGGTGATTTGCACCGGCGCAGGCTTAAAGGCAAATGCGGGTAAACGCGTGCCGGTGGTGTGGCCCGAAAGGTCAAAAAGAATATCGATCCCGTCGCTGTGGATCTGTTTTGCCAGCTCAACGTTATTGAGATGGGTAACGGATAACCACTTCGCGGAGGTGTTACGGAAGTGATCCGTAACAACATCATCTTTGTCCAGCGTGCTATATCCGTAGAGGGAGAACCGCTTCCGATCCATGCCGTCCCAGAACGGGCGTAGAAAGCGGCTTACGGGATGGTTACGAAAATCTCCGGACACAAAGCCTACGCGCAGCGGCCGCTCAGGATCCTTGCTACCCTGCCACGGCAGCGACAGGTCGAATTTTTTCGCCCACGCGGCAACCAGCTCGCCATAGGCAAGATGGCGTTCGAAGAGCACGTCCGGGGAGATGGAAAAGTCGTGAGTAAGAACAAACAGCAGGCTGGTGAAACAGTCAAAATCACCCGGCGCAAACTCAAGCGATTTCTCGAGGAAATAGCGTGCTTCCGTCAGTTTCTGATTGTCACTCAAAATGATGCCCATCATCGCAAGGTGCAGTGGGTTCGTGGCGTTATAGCGCAAAGACTCCCTTGCACAGCGTTCAGCCATGGCCATATTTCGACGCGCGTGATAAACCACCGCCAGCGTGTTCCAGAATGACGCGTTATGTTTATTCAGCCGCAGCAGCGCCTGCAGGATCCGGGCGGCATAATGCAGCTCGCCCTTTTTCTGCAGCACGGTTGCCAGATCAAACCAGATATCCTGACCGGCAGCGTAGCGGCTCATGAGCTGACAGAGTGCCGACAGCGCTTCATCCCAGTCGCCTATCAGCAGGCAGGCGCGAGAGGCGCAGCGAAGCATATGCAGATTATCGGGGTCTTTTTCAATCAGTCCCGCAATGTAGTCACGCGCGTCTTTCGCCAGACCTGCAGCAATCAGAGCATTTACCTTTTGGTAGATCAGGTCGATGGCGGGATCCTGTTCATCCTTCTCCCCTGCCATGTTCTGTCCGTCCGCCAGTAAACCGCCCTGTTGCGGCCCGACGTTGAGCAGTAAAAGCGTCTCAATGCTGCGTTTGAGGTTATCAACATCCCCCAGCCGCAGAAAATGCTGCTGCGCTTTGCGCCACGCTTGAGGACTGCCTTTTAACAAGCCTTTCGCTTTCAGCGCAGAAAAATACTCGCTGCTACTGGACCGATTCACATCCATGCCCGCGGTCACGAACTCTCGCTCGCCCTCACTGAGGGTTACATGCTCCCCCCAGAGATTAAGCGTGACCTCAGCGTTTTCTCCTACCGGAAGGGGAGCAATTAGCGTGAGCTCGTTTTCAGTCTGAGCATTGTATGGCCCCGGTGAACCCGCCCAGTGCAGTCCCGGAATTTGATTGAGAAAGAGATCTTTCAGAGACTCCAGCACGTGCTGGGCGACATCCTCCTCTTTTTCGGGAAGACGAGCGTTGAATACCAGTTGTTCAAACGAGAGGCTCAGCGGCCATGCGCCACCAAGCAGATCGAGAATGTGCAGCGTTGTGGGATTTTGCGTCGAGAAAAACTTCCCTTCCGCGTTGGTATGAGCATTAACGACCTCGCCGCGATCGTTTTGGCAGCGTCTGAAATCACCCGCCCAGTGCAGCGTATTTAACCGGGTAAAATCCAGTGCTGTCGCGTTAACGACATCATCACGGGAAAGGAGGCTGACGCGTTCGCGACGGTTGACGGCAAAATCAAGGTATTGCTGAGCAGCGGTCGACGCCTGCCCCGATGACACCAGCGTATGCAGCTGGTGAATGTGCTCGCTAACGCTCTCCCCGCTTTCGTACTGAGGAACGGCGTCCCCCACATAGCGCAACCCGTATGAGGTGAGGCTCTCGATAAATTGATTGAAATGAGCGGAAGTCAGCGTGGCGCGTGCCATAACGTCGATAAGGACGGCGTCTTCAGCGCGTTCCATCGCAAGCACATGCTGTTTGATTTCGCCTTCCGGCTGGGTCAATGCCAGATAGCTGAGCATGCCCCGAGCGAACGCAACCTTCTCTTCAGGCCGATCCGCAAGACGCGCATGGAAAGCCAACGCATCCTGAACATATTCAGCCGCAGATTCTGGGGGGGTAAAGACCTGATGGAAGGCAATGATGCCCTGCGCTGAAAGGTGCCGACGACACCACTGTAGCAACGCGTCTCGCTCTGCCATGTCAGCAGGAGTAAAGTTCCCGCGAATCAGAATGTAATCGAACTCTCCCGGTGACACGCTCAGCACGTCGTTAAGCCCTGCCGCAACCAGTTCGATCTGGGTGATACCCAGACGCTGCGCCTGTCGTTGCCCCTCGGCAATAGCGTTTTCGCTGAGATCGATACCAATCCCGACACAGCCTGGCCAGGCCAGAGCGGCGGATAACAACGCATCACCTTGCCCACAGCCTAAATCAAGGACGCGCGCACTCGCCGGCGCCCCGGCATGGAACTGATACAGGGCAGCTGCGGCCTGTAAACCCGATAGCGTGAATCGATTATCTGGATACAACATTCAGAGAGAGTTCCGTGATTTCAGGGTTAACAAAAATAGGTTTGTTGCATCGCGGCTTTATAGTTTTGATACGCTTCGCCGCCTGATTTTTGCGTGGTCACTGTCCAGCTGAACGTGTCGTCGGTGTAGCGAATGTCGATCAGTTTCTCCAGCGGCTCGCGATGAACGGCCATCTGCTCAACCGCAGGCAGCGCATCAAGAGAAACTGACAGTGCGACCTGGTCGAGGAACCATTCCGCGTTGCCGCGGCGTAAATTCCAGTCAATGAAGGTCGCAACAAGCGACAGATATTTACGTGAAAGCGCGCCCGGCGACGTATAGACAAAGCCTGCGGGAACCTGCTCCCACGGCGGTGCGCCGTTGCTGTACGAGAGGACAATCTCACTCTGCGGGAAATGTTGCTTTATATCGGCCCAGTTCTTACGAACCAGACAATCCGCATCAAGTACCATAACCGGCGCGGTGAATACGCTCAGCGCATAGCTGAGGAAAACAAAACGCCTTGAGGCGTACCAGACGTTGATACCAAAAACGGGTGCAATCTTTTCAGACGTCGCGGAAATCACCATGCCGGGAAAACGCTGTTGCAGCGAATGAACGTGCGCTAATGTCTCATCATCAGGGTTATAAAGATGCAGATGGACGTTAAGCTGGTCGCCGTTGGTGTGGTAGATCGACCCTAACAGCGTCAGGGCGTGATCGAAATAATAGCGCTTGTCACAGGCAACAAGAACCGTGGTTTTTCCATTTTCCTGGGCAGGGATAAGCCATTCGTAGTGCGAAAAATCAGGCTCGTAATCAGTCATTTTCAATGCGGAAAAATCGATGAACGATTCAGGGCAGCCACCCAGCTTATGAATTCCCATGACGATCATCATCATGGTGAACGCATCTTCACCAATATGTTCAGGATTGGCGGTCAGCTGCTGAATAAGGGTCTGCATCTGATTAAAGTCATCTTCCATCAGACACACTAGCAGCAATATTTTCATCACGGCCGGGGATGGGTTGACCACCGCGTAGTAATTTGAAATCAGGAATAGCGCGGCCTCAATTTCGTTAATGCGAAAGAAGACCTGAATACCCGCCACCAGAAGATTAATGCTGTCGTCGTGCTGGATTGCCTCGACGACCCAGCCGGTAATGGTGTCGCTCAGCTCTTTCGAAAATGGCGTTGGCTTACCTTGATTTTTAAAATCAAACGCGGCGTTTGCGGCAGCAATCGCGCACAGCATGCGCTTAACGGCGAGTTCTTTATGCGCATCCAGATCGGTCGTTGCATCCATGATCTGGGGTTCGAGCGTGGAAATATCAGAATTTTTATAGTGCAGGATTTCGGTCACGATGTGCGCAGGCAATGCATCCGTTTCTGGCAAAAAAATTAGCCGCGAAAATTCGTCACGGTAAAACTGATGCAGCGATCGTGTACGCTCGAACTTGTTCATCCCGATTCTCTTAGTCAGATTGCGATTCTCACCCATCGTACAAGGGAATATTCGGGATAATGGAAGGAACACCCCCGGGAATAAGGGCTTATTTCGGAGATTGTCTGGCGGGTAAAAAAAAGGTTGCTGTTTCCAGCAACCTTTTGTGAAACAGGCGCGGCGATTAACGCAGCAGGGACAGCATAGCCTGTGGCACCTGGTTTGCCTGAGACAGTACGGAAGTACCAGCCTGCTGCAGGATCTGCGCGCGAGACATGTTGGAAACTTCGGTAGCGTAGTCAGCGTCCTGGATACGGGACTGAGCAGCAGACAGGTTGTTGATAGAGTTGTTCAGGTTGTTGATGGTAGATTCGAAACGGTTCTGAATCGCACCCATGTTAGAACGCGCGGTATCAATTTTCGCGATTGCAGCATCAGCAGCAGAGATAACAGCCTGTGCAGAGGCGTTATCGGAGATTGCAGTGCTCAGGCCAGCGCTCAGAGTACCAGAGGTTGCGTTGATCAGCGCGTTGCTGTCGATAGAGATGGTATCGTTAGCAGAAGTACCAGCACCAACCTGAATTTTCAGCGCGGTAGATACGGAACCGTCCAGCAGTTTCTTACCGTTGAAGTTAGCTGAGCCCGCGATACGGTCGATTTCAGCCAGACGCTGAGTGATTTCAGTGTTTACAGAAGTCAGGTCAGAAGAACCGTTGGTGTCGGTAGCAGCCTGAACAGACAGCTCACGAATACGCTGTAAGTTGGTGTTGATTTCGTTCAGGTTACCTTCAGCAGTCTGAACCAGGGAGATACCGTCGTTAGCGTTACGCGCCGCCTGGGTCATACCTTTAACCTGGGAGGTCATGCGGTTAGCAATCGCCTGGCCAGCAGCGTCATCTTTCGCGCTGTTGATACGCAGACCAGAGGACAGACGCTCGATAGCAGTGCCCAGAGAAGACTGAGATTTGTTCAGGTTGTTCTGAGTGGTCAGGGACAACAGGTTAGTATTGATAACTGCCATAATTTAATTCCTTCAAAAATGGTTTCTAGGGTCGGTGCCTTAACACTCACGGCGTCTCTCACCGTCATGAAAGTTATCGACGGGTCTGAATAAGACTTTAGAATTTTCGTCAAAAAAATATTAACCATTTGATATTGATGAATTTTTAATTATTAAAACCCGTTAAAGCCTCCCTTCGCGGCCCCTTTTTTAGAAAATGATTGAGGGTTTTATCCTTCACGCATTTTTCTTTTATATATGCCTCTCACGCGTCAATACTGCTATATGACCGTAAGGTTAAGCGCTATTCAGTCGATAATTTTTTTACCTGAAACGTAAACTATCCGCATAAGTCGCCGATAACTACCTGAAACTACCATTGGCTAAAGGAAATAAAAAAATGGCGAGTAGCTCAATCACTCTCTCTTCAGGCGCAACAATTACGAGTCTGGGCGTCGGTTCAGGTCTGGATCTGGCAACACTGTATAACAACCTCGAAACGGCTGAAAAAACCAAGCTGAACACCATTACCAAACAGCAGACCTCTTATAATGCCCAGCTGAGCGCGTTCAGTAAGCTGCAAAGCGCCATGACGTCACTGAATACCGCCACTGCTGCCTTGGGTAAAACGGATACCTGGAACGCAGCTTCGATTGGCTCGACCAACACCGCCTTTAGCGCCACCACCACGGCCGGTGCCGCGGTAGGCTCCTATAGCGTGCAGGTAAAATCGCTGGCAAAAGCCCAGGTTTTAACCTCTGACGTACAGACCAGCGCCACCGCGCAGCTGGGTGCGACAACCGGCACAACGCGCAATATTACTATTACTCAGCCAGGCACCACCAAGCCGCTGAGTGTCGATCTTGCCGACGGCGACACCAGCCTGAACGGGATTGCTAACGCGATTAACAAGGCCAACGGCAACGTCACGGCAACCGTAGTGAAGTCGAAAGACAACCAGTACACCTTAATGTTGTCCTCCAAAACTACCGGCACGGCAAACGACATGACGGTTACGGTGACCGGTGACGACACGTTAAAAGGCATTATTAGCTACGACTCATCGACGAATACCGGTGCGATGAATCAGCAAACCGCATCAAAAAATGCCGTGGTAACCATTAATGACATCGACATTGAACGTTCGACTAACACGATTAATGACGCGCTGCCGGGCGTTACTCTGACGCTGAAGTCAGAAAGCACCAAGAGCGAGAATCTGGACGTTACCCGTTCAACCGATGCCACTAAAAAAGCCGTTACGGACTGGGTCACCGCCTATAACTCCCTGCAGTCGACCATCGCCAGCATCACTAAATATGTGAAGGTGGAAGCCGGGGCCGATCAGTCTGGCAGCAACGGTGCGCTGCTGGGTGATAACACGGTGCGTTCTGTTCAGTCGCAGCTGCGCGATATGTTAACCGTCGTCCAGTCTGGCTCCTACTCGATCATGGCCCAGCTCGGTATCACTCAGGATCCAACCGTCGGTGCCGACGGCTCAATGGGTAACCTGAAAATCGACGATACCAAGCTGACGAAAGCGTTGACCGACAGCCCGGAAGCCGTCCAGGCCTACTTTGTAGGTGATGGTAAAACAACCGGTCTGGCCACGCAGATGGGCGCAACGCTGACCACCATGCTCAGTACGACCACCGGTAAAGAAGGGATTATCAAAAGCGCCACTGACGGTATCAACTCCACGTTGAAAACGTTAGATAAGCGTTACGACGCAATGGAAGCGAGCATCGAAGCCACAATGGCCCGTTATAAATCCCAGTTCAACAGTCTTGATACCATGATGAGTAAACTGAACAACACGGCCACCTACCTGAAACAGCAATTCAGTTCTTAGTCGTAAGGAACGTATATGTATGCACAAAATGGCGCCCGAGCTTATCAGCAGGTCGGGCTGGAAAGCGCGGTGCTAAGTGCCAGTCCGCATCAACTTGTCGTTATGCTGTTCGACGGGGCACTTAGTGCCCTTGTCCGCGCGCGTCTTTTCCTGGACGAAGGTAAAATCACCGAGAAGGGTGAAGCCTTATCGAAGGCAATTAATATCATCGATAATGGTTTAAAAGCCGGTCTGAATATGGAAATCGACAGTGAACTGCCGGGCAATCTTGCCGCCCTGTACGACTACATGGTCAGACGCTTGTTGCATGCGAATCTGCGTAATGACGTGGAGGCGATTGTCGAGGTAGAAGCGCTGCTCAATAACATTGCGGATGCGTGGAAACACATTGGTCCCAATGGTTCTTCTTCTCAGGAAATCTTTTGATGAATAATCCAGCGACCGCACTCGATAACTGGCAGGCCCTCTATAACCTCAGCCTCACCATGCTAAAACATGCTCGTTCCGGTCTCTGGGACGAGCTCATTACGCTTGAGATTACCTATGTTCAGCTGGTAGAGAACATTTCCAAAAACCCGATTTCAGAGGCTCATCCCTCGCAAATTGAGCAAGCACGCTTTTTACTCGAAAAGGCCCTGCAAAATGAGACCGAGCTAAAAACGCTTCTTGCCGCGCGCATGGATGAACTGCGCAGCCTGATTGATCAAACCGGTAAACAGCAATCCATCACTTCTACCTATGGAAAGCTGTCGGGGAATATTCTTTATCCAGAAAGTTTGACCCGCGACACACAATTATGATTTCTTCATCCATACTCCAGAAGTCAGCCATACGGCTTCTGGAGCAAGGATGATGAAAAACCCCACCCTGTTACAATGTTTTCACTGGTATTACCCCGCTGGCGGTGAGTTGTGGCCAGAGGTCACGGCGTTAGCCCCCAATCTTAACGAAATCGGCATCAACATGATCTGGCTGCCCCCCGCCTATAAGGGTGCATCCGGCGGGTATTCTGTTGGCTATGATTCGTACGACCTGTTCGATCTCGGCGAGTTTGACCAGAAAGGCAGCGTTGCCACCAAATACGGCGATAAAGCACAGCTGCTGGAGGCCATCGCCGCCCTCAAAAGCAACGACATTGCCGTTCTGCTGGACGTGGTGGTCAATCACAAAATGGGCGCCGATCAGAAGGAATCTGTGCGCGTTCAGCGCGTCAACGAGCAGGACCGCACGCAAATCGACGATGAAGTCATCGAGTGTGAAGCCTGGACCCGCTACACCTTCCCTGTCCGCGCCGGGCAATATTCGCAGTTCATCTGGGATTACAAATGCTTCAGCGGCGTCGACCATATAGAAAACCCCGATGAAGACGGCATCTTTAAAATCGTCAATGACTACACCGGCGAAGGCTGGAACGACCAGGTTGATGATGAGATGGGTAACTTCGATTATCTGATGGGCGAGAATATCGATTTTCGCAATCACGCCGTGACCGAAGAGATCAAATACTGGGCCCGTTGGGTGATGGAACAGACGGGATGCGACGGTTTTCGCCTGGACGCGGTGAAACACATTCCCGCCTGGTTTTACAAAGAGTGGATTGAACACGTTCAGGAGGTCGCCGACCAGCCGCTGTTTATCGTGGCGGAATACTGGTCTCACGAGGTGGATAAACTTCAGGCCTATATTGACCAGGTCGAGGGCAAAACCATGCTCTTTGACGCCCCCCTGCAGATGAAATTCCACGAGGCGTCACGCCAGGGGCGGGATTACGACATGAGCCAAATCTTTACCGGTACGCTGGTGGAAGCCGATCCGTTTCATGCGGTCACCCTCGTCGCGAACCACGACACCCAACCTCTGCAGGCGCTGGAAGCACCGGTCGAAGCCTGGTTTAAACCGCTGGCCTACGCGCTGATCCTGCTGCGGGAAAATGGCGTACCGAGCGTCTTTTATCCCGATCTCTTCGGCGCCAGCTATGACGACGCGGGAGGAGACGGTGAAACGTACCATATTGACATGCCGGTCATTGAGCAGCTTCACGAGCTGATCCTCGCTCGTCAGCGTTTTGCCCACGGCGTGCAGACGCTGTTTTTTGACCATCCTAACTGCATCGCCTTCAGCCGAAGCGGCACCGATGACGATCCCGGCTGCGTGGTGGTGATGTCGAACGGAGACGACGGCGAGAAGGTGATTTGTCTTGGGGAAAACTACGGCAACAAAACGTGGCGTGATTTTCTCGGCAATCGCGAAGAAACGGTCACCACGGCAGCGGATGGCGAAGGCACCTTTACCTGCAAAGGGGGAAGCGTGAGCGTGTGGGTCATTGAGGATGCGTTGTAGTACTGGAAAAGTGTGGGCTGATGCCCTCACCCCGTCCCTCTCCCTATGGCTGAGGGATCCCCTGTAATTTCTCAACCGAAAGCGATGAATGTTGCTTCAGGAAAATGAATGGCTTACAGCGATGCCCTGGTCCGGCTGTAAATCGCCGAAGCGTTTCCGTAAGGCCGGGGCGAGGCGCAGGGATGCGCCGAGAGGGCATGGCCTGCAGGGATGCAGGCTCATGCCCGACCCGATAGCCTGAAGGAATAAGCTGAGGGCACCGCGAAGCGGCGATTTACCGCCGGGAGCCCGGGTCGCCAGGGTGGTGGCGAGTGAGCCACCCTGGCACGTTCACAGGTATTGTCGTTACAGAGTAGCAAGGAACATAAAGTGAACGGAATAACCTCCACAGCCGTATGTCCCCCTCACCCCAGCCCTCTCCCTCAAGGGAGAGGGGGCGTCTGTGCAGGTATTATTTTGTGGGGATCCCTCAGCCCACAGGGAGAGGGCGCAAACAGCAAAAACGGCTACGGAAGTTTACTCTCCAGCGGATTCTTGCTCAGGTAATCGGCGCACTCAACCGTTGGACGGTCGACCTTCTGCAGCTCCATTCCGTCGTACTCCAGCACAGAGCCATCGCGCTCCAGCGGATAGATATCCAGCTTGCGGGTCACGTTGTAATAGCTGTCTGAACGCAGCATGATTTTACCCGGCACGGCAATTACGCGCTGCCACTGACGGCAGTCCAGCGTATCGCCCTCCTCCGTCACCACCAGCGTGGCAATCGCCTCCGGGCTGACCATTTTGCTCTGCGGCCCTTTCGACTGCCAGTATCCCGCCAGATGCGCCGGGACAGGATGCTTGATCACATCCTGATAGTTATCCACCTGAACGCATCCGGTCAGTGCCAGCAGCGCGCCAGCAATTGCTATTTTTTTCATCATCTTTCCTGCATTCGAAGAAAAAAATATTGTGGCATTAAAGCGCTAAGGCTGCCAGCGAAGATCGACAGGCGTTAAACCTGCATCCCCATCACTTCCTGATAGGCCGACACCAGCTTGTTACGCACCTGGATCCCCATCTGCAGGGAAACCGAGGCTTTTTGCAAATCGGTCATGACGTCATTCAGCGCCACGCCCGGCTCGCCGAGGGTGAACTTCTCTGCCTGGGTGCGCGCGGCGGTTTGGGTATCACTGATACGGTCAAGCGCGGCATGCAGTTGCCCTGCAAAGCTGATGCTCGGTTGTTGATCTGCCACATTCTGATTACGGGCCGTCATCGCCGTCGCCTGCAGCTGACTGATTACCCCTTCAATACCCTGAATAGCCATGACTCTCCCCTGGATGGTTTTTTACGCGGTCAAGACTAACAGCTTGTCAATAAGATAATGGCGGTAAATAGCGTTAAAAAACCAGGTTATTTGACGCATAGAAAATCACGAATCATCAAATAATGGCAGGGCCATCAATATGGAACTTTTGTCGTGTTTGCCGACCCGGGAGTCAGTTTTGTTTCTCTACACGAATAACGTAAACCACCAGGATTTAAGAGGTGCGCAATGAGTGCAACAGCATCGACAGCGCCGCAGAATAAATCACTCGAGTGGATGAACCGCCTTCGCGCGAATCCTAAAATCCCGTTGATCGTGGCAGGCGCTGCCGCAATTGCGATCCTTGTAGCGATGGTCCTTTGGGCGAAAAGCCCTGACTACCGGACGCTCTACAGTAACCTTTCCGATCAGGATGGCGGCGCCATCGTCACCCAGTTGACCCAGATGAACATCCCTTATCGCTTTGCCGATAACGGGGGCGCGCTTGAGGTTCCTGCGGATAAGGTGCACGAACTCCGTCTGCGTCTGGCACAGCAGGGGCTGCCAAAGGGCGGCGCGGTTGGCTTTGAACTGCTGGATCAGGAAAAATTCGGTATCAGCCAGTTCAGCGAACAGGTGAACTACCAGCGTGCGCTGGAAGGTGAACTGGCCCGCACCATTGAAACATTAGGCCCGGTGAAGAGCGCCCGCGTGCACCTGGCAATGCCTAAACCTTCCTTATTTGTCCGCGAACAGAAATCGCCTTCGGCTTCGGTAACCGTGAACCTCGAGCCTGGCCGCGCGCTGGACGAAGGGCAAATCAGCGCGGTGACGCACCTCGTCTCCAGCGCCGTGGCCGGTCTGCCGCCGGGTAACGTGACGCTGGTCGACCAGAGTGGCCACCTGCTGACGCAATCCAATACCGCCGGTCGCGATCTGAACGACGCGCAGCTGAAATATGCCGCCGATGTCGAAAGCCGTCTTCAGCGTCGCATCGAAGCCATCCTCGGTCCGGTCGTAGGCAACAGCAACGTGCATGCGCAGGTTACCGCGCAGATTGACTTCGCCAATAAAGAACAAACCGAAGAGCAGTACAGCCCGAACGGCGATGCATCTCAGGCGGTCATGCGTTCGCGCCAGATCAACTCAAATGAACAGGTCGGTGGTGCATACCCGGGCGGCGTGCCGGGCGCGCTGTCTAACCAGCCAGCCCCGGCTAACGCGGCGCCAATCTCTACGCCGCCGGCCAATCAGCAGAACGGTCAGCAAAATCAGCAAACCACCTCGACGGCCACTAGCGCCGGTCCGCGTACCAGCAGCCGTAACGAAACCACAAACTACGAAGTGGACCGGACGATTCGCCACACCAAACTGAACGTGGGCGATATTCAGCGTCTGTCCGTCGCCGTGGTCGTGAACTACAAAACGCTGCCGAATGGCAAACCGCTGCCGCTGACCGCCGAGCAGATGAAGCAGATCGAAGACCTCACCCGTGAAGCGATGGGTTACTCCGAGAAGCGCGGCGATAGCCTCAACGTGGTGAACTCGCCGTTCAACTCGGTTGAAGAGACCGGTGGTGAACTGCCGTTCTGGCAACAGCAGGCGTTTATCGACCAGCTGCTGTCCGCAGGACGCTGGCTGCTGGTGCTGATTGTCGCGTGGCTGCTGTGGCGTAAGGGCGTTCGTCCACAGCTCCAGCGTCGTGCTGAAGCCGAAAAAGCGGCTCGCGAGCAGATGAACACGCGTCAGGAGACGGAAGAAGCGGTTGAAGTCCGCCTCAGCAAAGATGAACAGATGCAGCAGCGTCGTGCTAACCAGCGCATGGGCGCTGAGGTCATGAGCCAGCGCATTCGCGAAATGTCAGATAACGATCCGCGCGTCGTGGCGCTGGTCATCCGCCAGTGGATGGGTAACGAACATGAGTAATACGCTTACGGGCACCGATAAAAGCGTCATCCTGCTGATGACCATTGGCGAAGATCGCGCGGCAGAGGTGTTTAAACACCTCTCCCAGCGGGAAGTGCAAATTCTGAGTGCGGCCATGGCCAACGTGCGTCAGATCTCCAACAAACAGCTGACCGAAGTGCTGGCGGAGTTTGAGCAGGAAGCCGAGCAGTTTGCCGCGCTCAACGTCAACGCCAATGACTACCTGCGTTCCGTGCTGGTCAAGGCACTGGGCGAAGAGCGTGCCGCCAGCCTGCTGGAAGACATTCTGGAAACGCGCGATACCGCCAGCGGTATCGAAACGCTTAACTTTATGGAGCCGCAAAGTGCCGCCGACCTTATCCGCGACGAGCACCCGCAGATTATCGCCACCATCCTTGTCCACCTCAAACGTGGTCAGGCGGCCGACATTCTGGCGCTGTTCGAAGAGCGTCTGCGTCACGATGTGATGCTGCGTATCGCGACCTTCGGTGGCGTCCAGCCTGCCGCGCTGGCGGAGCTGACCGAAGTGCTGAACAACCTGCTCGACGGTCAGAACCTCAAGCGCAGCAAAATGGGCGGCGTGAGAACGGCGGCGGAAATCATCAACCTGATGAAAACGCAGCAGGAAGAGGCGGTCATTACGGCGGTTCGCGAATTCGACGGCGAGCTGGCGCAGAAAATTATCGACGAGATGTTCCTGTTCGAAAACCTGGTCGAAGTGGACGACCGCAGCATCCAGCGCCTGCTCCAGGAAGTGGATTCCGAGTCTCTGCTTATCGCCCTCAAAGGTGCCGAGCAGCCGCTGCGCGAGAAGTTCCTGCGCAACATGTCGCAGCGTGCGGCGGATATCCTGCGCGACGACCTTGCCAACCGCGGCCCGGTTCGTCTGTCTCAGGTGGAAAACGAACAGAAAGCCATCCTGCTTATCGTTCGTCGTCTGGCAGAAACCGGCGAGATGGTGATTGGCAGCGGAGACGACACCTATGTCTAATGAGCTGCCGTGGAAGCGCTGGACGCCGGACGATCTGGCACCTCCCCTCTCCGAGTTCACACCAGCCGTGATAGCGACCGAGGAGAGTGACCCGGACGTCGAGCAGCCCGAGCTGAGCGAAGAAGAACAGCAGGCACAGATGCTGGCTCAGCTGCAAATGCAGGCGCACGAGCAGGGCTATAACGCCGGCGTGAACGAAGGCCGGCAGAAAGGTCACGAGCAGGGGTATCAGGAGGGCCTGGCGAAAGGGCTAGAGCACGGCATCGATCAGGCGCGCCAGCAGCAGGCACCGATCCATGCCCGCATGCAGCAGTTAGTCAGCGAGTTTCAGCATACGCTGGACGCGCTGGACAGCGTGATTGCCTCGCGGCTGATGCAGATGGCGCTGGAAGCCGCGCGTCAGGTTATCGGCCAGACGCCCGTGGTGGATAACACGGCGCTGATCAAACAAATTCAGGGTCTGCTGCAGCAGGAGCCGCTGTTCAGCGGCAAGCCGCAGCTGCGCGTTCATCCGGACGACCTGCAGCGCGTGGAAGAGAGCCTGGGGGCAACGCTGAGCCTGCATGGCTGGCGCCTGCGCGGTGACCCGTCGTTACATCACGGCGGATGTAAAGTCTCTGCCGACGAGGGTGACCTGGATGCCAGCGTCGCCACCCGCTGGCAGGAACTGTGTCGCCTGGCGGCACCGGGAGTCGTCTGATGACCGCACGCCTCACCCGCTGGCTTAACACCCTCGACAACTTTGAGACGAAGATGGCGCAGCTGCCATCCGTGCGTCGTTATGGCCGACTGACGCGCGCCACCGGCCTGGTGCTTGAAGCCACCGGTCTGCAGCTGCCGCTGGGCGCGACCTGCGTGATTGAGCGTCAGGATGGACAGGATACGCGGGAAGTGGAAAGCGAAGTGGTCGGATTTAACGGCCAACGCCTGTTTCTGATGCCGCTTGAAGAGGTGGAAGGCATTCTGCCCGGCGCGCGCGTGTATGCCAAAAACATCGCTGGCGACGGGCTGCAAAGTGGGAAACAGCTGCCGCTTGGCCCTGCCCTGCTGGGCCGCGTGCTGGACGGCAGCGGGAAACCGCTCGACGGTCTGCCTTCCCCGGACACCACCGAAACCGGCGCGCTGATCACCCAACCGTTTAACCCCCTGCAGCGTACCCCTATCGAGCACGTGCTGGATACCGGCGTACGCCCGATTAACGCCCTGCTGACCGTCGGTCGCGGACAACGTATGGGCCTGTTCGCCGGGTCAGGCGTGGGTAAATCCGTCCTGCTCGGCATGATGGCGCGCTACACGCAGGCCGATGTGATCGTCGTGGGGCTGATCGGCGAACGTGGTCGTGAAGTAAAAGACTTTATTGAAAACATTCTGGGTGCGGAAGGCCGCGCCCGCTCGGTGGTCATCGCCGCACCGGCTGACGTTTCGCCGCTGCTGCGCATGCAGGGTGCCGCATATGCCACCCGTATCGCCGAAGATTTTCGTGACCGCGGCAAGCACGTGCTGCTGATCATGGACTCCCTGACCCGCTACGCAATGGCGCAGCGTGAAATCGCGCTGGCCATCGGTGAGCCGCCTGCGACCAAAGGCTATCCGCCTTCGGTCTTTGCCAAGCTCCCTGCCCTGGTTGAGCGTGCCGGGAACGGCATCAGCGGCGGCGGTTCTATCACCGCGTTCTATACGGTACTGACGGAAGGTGATGACCAGCAGGACCCGATTGCCGACTCCGCGCGCGCGATCCTTGACGGTCATATTGTGCTGTCGCGCCGTCTGGCGGAAGCCGGGCACTATCCGGCCATTGATATTGAAGCCTCTATCAGCCGCGCAATGACGGCGCTGATAACCGAGAAGCACTACGCCCGCGTGCGTAACTTCAAACAACTCCTCTCCAGCTTCCAGCGCAACCGCGATCTGGTCAGCGTCGGGGCGTATGCCAAAGGCAGCGACCCAATGCTCGACAAAGCGATTAGCCTGTGGCCGCAGCTGGAGGCATTTTTGCAACAGGGCATTTTTGAACGCGCCGACTGGGAAGATTCAATTCAGGCACTGGAGCTGATTTTCCCACAGGCGTAACACAGGTGGAGGGCGAAGGTCATGGCGCAAAACAGCGCGTTATCAACGCTGAAAGATCTGGCAGAAAAAGAAGTTGATGATGCCGCATTGCAGCTTGGCGCAATGCGACGCGGGTGCCAGCAGGCTGAAGAACAGTTGAAGATGTTAATCGACTATCAGCATGAATATCGCACCAACCTCAATACCGATATGACACAGGGCATTGGCAGCCAGCGGTGGATTAACTATCAGCAGTTTATCCAGACGCTGGAGAAGGCGATAGAACAGCATCGCCAGCAGCTTAACCAGTGGACCCAAAAAGTCGATACCGCGCTGAATTTCTGGCGCGAGAAGAAGCAGCGACTGCAGGCCTGGCAGACCTTACAGGACCGACAAATCGCGGCAACGACCCTGGCGGAAAACCGCCTGGATCAGAAGAAAATGGATGAGTTTGCCCAGCGCGCATCAATGAGGAAACCGGAATGATCACACTGCAACAACTGCTGATGAGCGACAGCGACCTGTCCGGCGGCACGCAGACGGGGAAAAGTACCGACGGTGCACAAGACTTTCTCTCTCTGCTGGCGGTCGCCCTGACGGACGCAACGGGCAAGGGCAAAGATGCGCCGCTGACCCTGGCCGACCTGAAAGCCGCCGGCAGTAAGCTGTCCAACGTCGCGCAGGACGCCAAAGGCGATACCACCCTGCAGGCCAAAATTGCCGACCTGCTCGCGCGTCAGCCTGCGCTGCGTGGCGATGAAACCACGCCTGCCGCCTTGTCTGAAACGCTGGTTTCCGGGCTGGTGCCGGTATCAAAGGGCGATGCCCTGAAAACGCTTACCGCAGCCAGCGACAAAGATAACGGCAAAAGCGACCTGAGCGAAGAAGAGCTGGCCGGATTAAGCGCGCTGATGGCCATGCTGCCGCACCAGCAGACCAGCACCTCTCACGCGGCAGCCAGCGATGGTATTGCCGCACGGTCGGCGCTCGGTTCCGCCACGCCTGCACAAGCGGGTGCGGGCCAGCCCTCCCTGAACGCCCTGCCGGGAAGCCATGATAAAGGGCAGACGGCTGCGCCTTACCAGAACCTGAGCCAAGGCCTGGCGAAAAACAGCGAACCGGCGCTATCGGGCAACGCGCCTGCTGCGCCGGTCGTGGCCGCTGCGGCAGAGAAGCAGGAATTCGCCAGCGCGTCCTCCTCAACGTCGCCAACGGCCACACTGGCACCGATTATCTCCAGCCATGCGACCAGCCAGCCAGCCGCCACCGTAGCCACCGCGCCGGTGTTAAGTCAGCCTCTGGGCACCCACGAATGGCAGCAATCCCTGAGCCAGCACATCACGCTGTTCACTAAGCAGGGTCAGCAGACAGCGGAGCTGCGTCTGCACCCGGAAGATCTGGGTCAGGTGCAAATCTCGCTTAAGCTGGATGATAACCAGGCGCAGCTGCAGATGGTCTCTGCGCACGGCCATGTCCGTGCGGCACTGGAAGCGGCGCTGCCGGTCCTGCGGACCTCGCTTGCGGAGAACGGCATTCAGCTTACGCAAAGCAGCGTCAGCAGCGAGAGCTTTGCCGGGCAGCAGCAGTCCTCCTCCCAGCAGCAGCACCAGGCTTCGCGTTCCGGCAATACCGGCGGCTTTAATGAAGAGAGCGATGAGCTACTGCCTGTCCCAGCCGCCCTGCAATCCGCGGCGCGCGGTAACAGTGCCGTAGATATCTTCGCCTAAACGCCAGAGGTAGCGTGATTATCCCCGTCTTTTCCACGCTTTGACGACAGCAGGACACGGGATAATCACCTTATTAAGCTGTACCGAAACAGGAAGCTCGTATCAGATGACTGACTCCGCTATCACCAAAAAAAGTAAGCGTTCCATCTGGATCCCGCTGCTGGTGTTGATCACGCTCGCCGCCTGCGCTACCGCGGGCTATAGTTACTGGCGTATGCAGCAGGAACCTTCGACCGCTGCGGCCAAAGCCGAACCTGCACCACCGCCGGCGCCGGTATTTTTCCCTCTGGACACCTTCACCGTGAATCTCGGTGATGCGGATCGTGTGCTGTATGTCGGTATTACGCTGCGCCTGAAGGATGAAGCCACGCGCGCGCGGCTGAATGATTATCTCCCGGAGGTGCGCAGCCGCCTTCTGCTGCTGTTCTCTCGTCAGGACGCTTCGGCGCTGGCCACCGATGTGGGTAAGCAAAAGCTGGTCGACGCCATTAAACAAACGCTGGCGACCCCGCTGGTAAACGGCCAACCCAAGCAGGAAGTCACTGACGTTCTGTATACAGCCTTCATTCTGCGGTAACGACATGGGCGACAGTATTCTTTCTCAGGCAGAAATCGATGCGCTGCTTAACGGCGACAGCGATAAAAATGACGATCCGCAACCGGGTATTGGCGGCGATAGCGATATTCGTCCCTATGATCCGAATACCCAGCGTCGCGTGGTACGTGAACGTCTGCAGGCGCTGGAGATCATTAACGAACGTTTTGCACGTCAGTTCCGTATGGGGCTGTTTAACCTGCTGCGTCGTAGCCCGGACATTACGGTCGGTGCGATCCGCATTCAGCCGTATCACGAGTTTGCCCGCAACCTGCCGGTGCCAACCAACCTTAACCTGATTCATCTGAAGCCGCTGCGCGGCACCGGTCTGGTGGTGTTTTCACCAAGCCTGGTGTTCATTGCGGTGGATAACCTGTTCGGCGGCGACGGGCGTTTCCCGACCAAAGTAGAAGGTCGTGAATTCACTCACACCGAACAGCGCGTCATTAACCGCATGCTGAAGCTGGCGCTGGAGTCTTACAGTGACGCGTGGAAAGCCATTAACCCGCTGGAAGTGGAGTACGTTCGTTCTGAGATGCAGGTGAAATTTACCAATATCACCACCTCCCCGAACGATATCGTCGTGAACACGCCGTTCCACGTAGAGATCGGTAACCTGACCGGCGAGTTCAACATCTGCCTGCCGTTCAGCATGATCGAACCGCTGCGCGAGCTGCTGGTGAACCCACCGCTGGAGAACTCCCGCAACGAAGACCAGAACTGGCGTGAAAACCTGGTCCGCCAGGTTCAGCATTCGCAGCTTGAGCTGGTGGCGAGCTTCGCCGATATCCCGCTGCGGTTATCTCAGATCCTGAAATTACAACCCGGTGATGTTTTGCCGATAGAAAAACCCGACCGCATTATTGCCCACGTGGATGGTGTCCCCGTGCTGACAAGCCAGTACGGCACGATTAACGGTCAGTATGCGTTACGCGTTGAGCACTTGATCAACCCGATTTTGAATTCGCTGAATGAGGAACAGCCCAAATGAGTGACATGAACAATCCGTCCGATGAAAACAGCGGAGCACTGGACGATCTGTGGGCTGACGCGTTAAACGAGCAAAAAACGACACCGGCTAAAAGTGCTGCAGATGCCGTCTTCCAGCAGCTCGGCGGCGGTGACGTCAGCGGCACGCTGCAGGACATCGACCTGATTATGGACATCCCGGTTAAGCTGACCGTTGAGCTGGGACGCACACGCATGACCATTAAAGAGCTGCTGCGCCTGACGCAGGGTTCCGTGGTAGCGCTTGACGGCCTGGCCGGCGAGCCGCTGGATATCCTGATCAACGGCTATCTGATTGCTCAGGGTGAAGTGGTGGTGGTTGCTGATAAATACGGCGTACGTATCACTGACATCATTACCCCGTCTGAACGTATGCGTCGTCTGAGCCGTTAAGCATGAAAACCCAGGCAACAATATCACAACCTTCTGCCGTTCCCGGCTCACCTCTGCTCCAGGTGAGCGGGGCGTTGCTCGGTATTATTGCCTTTATTCTTATCGCCGCATGGCTGGCGAAGCGCTTTGGACTGGCCGGTAAAACCGCCGGCACCCGCGGCCTGAAGGTCAGCGCCAGCACCACGCTGGGGCCTCGCGAACGCGTGGTCATCGTTGAAGTGGACGACGCGCGCCTGGTCCTGGGCGTCACGGCCTCAAACATCAGCGTATTACATAAGCTGCCGCCCGCCCCTGTTGTGGTGGACGAGCGCGCAGACGCCCCTGCGGATTTTCAGTCCGTCATGAAGAGTTTGCTTAAGCGTTCCGGGAGATCCTGATGCGCCGTTTGTTATCCCTGACGCTTGCGGGCGTTGGCCTGTTTGCACCCGCGGTCTATGCGCAGCTGCCCGGTCTGGTTTCAACCCCTCTCGCAGGCGGCGGTCAAAGCTGGTCGCTTCCGGTGCAGACGCTGGTATTCATCACCTCGCTGACGTTTATTCCGGCCATTCTGCTGATGATGACCAGCTTCACCCGCATCATCATCGTTTTTGGTTTGCTGCGAAACGCGCTGGGAACCCCTTCCGCTCCGCCAAACCAGGTTATGCTGGGGCTGGCGCTGTTTTTGACCTTTTTCATTATGTCGCCGGTGATCGATAAGATTTACACCGACGCCTACCAGCCGTTCAGCGAAGATAAAATCTCCATGCAGGAGGCGCTGGATAAAGGCGCGCAGCCGCTGCGGGAATTTATGCTGCGCCAGACGCGCGAAGCGGACCTCGCCCTCTTTGCCCGCCTGTCCAACACCGGCGAGCTGCAGGGTCCGGAAGCGGTGCCCATGCGCATTCTTCTACCTGCCTACGTTACCAGCGAGCTGAAGACCGCGTTCCAGATTGGCTTTACCATCTTTATTCCGTTCCTGATTATCGATCTGGTGATCGCCAGCGTCCTGATGGCGCTCGGGATGATGATGGTTCCGCCCGCCACCATTGCCCTGCCCTTTAAGATCATGCTCTTTGTGCTGGTCGATGGCTGGCAGCTGCTGGTCAGTTCGCTGGCGCAGAGTTTCTACAGTTAAGGAACGGCAATGACACCCGAATCGGTCATGATGATGGGCACGGAAGCGATGAAAATCGCCATTGCCGTTGCCGCTCCACTGCTGCTTGTCGCGCTGGTGACCGGTCTGATTATCAGTATCCTTCAGGCCGCCACCCAGATTAACGAAATGACGCTGTCGTTCATCCCGAAAATCATCGCCGTGTTCGTGGCGATTATCGTGGCCGGGCCGTGGATGCTGAACCTGCTGCTGGACTATATGCGCAACCTGTTTACCAACCTGCCGTACATCATCGGCTGACCTGACGATGCTGCACTTCACCAGCGACCAGTGGGTTCAGTGGCTCGGCGTCTATTTCTGGCCGATGCTGCGCATCATGGCGCTGATATCAACCGCCCCGATTCTCAGCGAGAAATCGATCCCCAAACGCGTCAAGGTGGGGCTGGGCATCATCATCTCCATTATCGTCGCCCCGTCCCTCCCCCCCGTGGATATTCCGATTTTCTCGGCGAATGCGGTATGGGTGGCCTTGCAGCAGGTCATGATTGGCGTCGCCGTAGGCTTTACCATGCAGCTCGCCTTTGCCGCGGTGCGTACCGCAGGGGAGCTGATTGGCCTGCAGATGGGGTTATCGTTCGCCACGTTTGTTGATCCCGGCAGTCATCTCAACATGCCCGTGCTGGCGCGCATTATCGATTTGCTCGCCATGCTGCTGTTCCTGTCGTTCAACGGCCATCTGTGGCTTATCTCGATGCTGGTGGATACGTTCCATACGCTGCCGATTGGGGAAAATCCGGTGAACAGCAATGCCTTCCTGGCGCTCACCCGCGCTGCGGGGCTGATATTCCTGAACGGGCTGATGCTGGCACTGCCGATCATCACCCTGCTGCTGACCGTCAACCTGGCATTAGGTTTACTGAACCGAATGGCACCGCAGCTGTCGGTGTTTGTGATTGGCTTTCCGCTGACGCTGACGGTCGGAATTTTATTAATGTCATTACTGATGCCACTTATCGCTCCCTTCTGTGAACATTTATTCGGCGAGATATTCAACCTGTTAGCGGATATTGTCAGCGAACTGCCTCGCAAATAATAAACCTCACTGTTGGTATTGTCTTTCTGAGGATATTCCTAAAATAAAATCTGAAAAACATCTTCCAGGATATATCTGACGCGGTTTAATTGTTTCTAACCACCTCACAATACTTAATATTTACTTTACTTTAAGAAGATTCCTGGCAAATTATACGTAACTTTACGGGATAGTGAGTCCGCCTGAAAGTCTTTGTCATGCTCACAGGTTTATTATTTTTTCCATCCCGTATGGCTGTTTTGAGCTCTCAGGCAGATGGTGAATTATCGTTACGCATTGAGTGAGGGTATGCCATGTCAACGATCATTATGGATTTATGCAGCTACACCCGGCTAGGGTTAACCGGGTACCTGGCAAGCAGAGGGGTAAGAAAGAGAGACATCAACGATGCGCACACCGTTGACGAACTCGCAGCCGCTTGTGACGAACTAAAACCAGGCGTGGTGTTTATTAATGAGGACTGTTTCATTCACGATCCAGCCAACAGTCAGCACATTAAGCAAATCATTAATCAGCATCCAAAAACCCTGTTTATTGTTTTTATGGCGATCGCAAATATCCATTTCGATGAGTATTTGTTGGTCCGTAAAAATTTATTGATCAGTTCTAAATCGATTAAACCAGAGTCGCTGGATGACATTCTGGGTGATTATTTGAATAAAGAAGTTAAAAATGTAGGAGCGGTTAACTTACCCACCCTATCATTAAGCAGGACTGAATCAAGTATGCTGAGAATGTGGATGGCGGGCCAGGGCACTATTCAGATCTCCGACCAGATGAATATTAAAGCTAAAACCGTTTCGTCACACAAAGGAAATATTAAAAGGAAAATTAAAACGCATAATAAGCAAGTGATCTACCACGTGGTACGCCTGACCGATAATGTGACGAACGGGATTTTCGTCAACATGCGTTAGTCGCTTAAGAAAAGACCCTGTGCACCCTACCTTTGATCTCTGGCCTGGCCAGAGATTTTTGCTTATGCGGACGTTGTCGGGCATGCGATGCGCTACCCGACGCCTCACTACTCTGCTTTCTCAACAAAAATGCCGTCAGGATGCCCCAGTTCGTTAAAAAACCAAATGCCGAGCGGGTAGTCTTCCAGTGATACCAGGTACATTGTGCCCTCACTAAACTCTTCAATTGCCAGCACCACACCCGGGCGGCGCGGCCCACCGTCCGTTTTAACGGTTACCCGATCGTTGACCTTCATACATTCCTCCTCTGGTTTTGTGCCAGTGTAGAACAAAACGCAAAAACGCACATCGCTGCCCGGCGTGAATGGCGTTTTTATGCACAGTCTATACTTACCACTGGACACGGTTGAATGAGGACCCCGTAATGAAGACCGATAAAGAGTACAGCGACACCATCAAGCGCGAAGTCGAGGTGGACGTCGATGCCCTGCTTGCCGCCATCAATGAGATCAGTGAGTCAGAAGTCCGCCGGTCGGACGACAATTCGGACCACGTCATCGTCAACGGAAGGGATTATCACACCTATCGTGAACTGGCGGAGGCCTTCGAGCTGGATATTCACGACTTTAGCGTGTCGGAAGCCAATCGGTAGGGCGAAAAAAATCCCGGTCATGGGGATGGCCGGGATCAAAACTTGCTTATGCAAGAAGCACTTGAAAATTCGTTACACCAGGAAATCTGATGTACATGCCACACTATCCCCAACGAAATTGTCTGACAAGCATATATTCTCATGATGAATATAATATTTTTAACGTAATGCTTTTAGTTATGAGCAATAACATACGCCGAATGCGGGTTTGCCAGGGACAGTACACTTTTCCCGGTTTCCACCTCGGCATTTTTTTAGGAATTTTCTTAGCCCATAGCGCAGCCGTTACCAGGAGCCACTATGCCTTCACTGCGGGATTCACTGCTGATTTTTTCTGACCTGGACGGCTCGCTGCTGGATATTCATACCTATGCGTGGCAACCCGCAATGCCCTGGCTGGACAGGCTGCTGGATAACCAGGTGCCGGTCATTCTCTGCAGCAGCAAAACGGCGGCTGAGATGCTGGATATCCAGCAGGATCTGGGGCTGGAAGGCTTACCTTTTATTGCCGAGAACGGCGCGGTTATTCAGCCTGACGTGCGTTGGGAAAAAGTACCGCGTCAGATAAGAGGGATGACGCACCGGGACATTCGCCCGCGAATCGAACAAATCCGGCTGCAGATGGGCTATAAATTCACCACCTTTGACGACGTGGACGATCGTGTCATCAGCGAGTGGACGGGACTGACGCGTTATCGTTCGGCGCTTGCCCGCAGGCATGAAGCCTCCGTTACGCTCATCTGGCGTGACACCGATGAGAACCTGCTCCAGTTTGAAGAGGCGCTGGCGCAGAGCGGCCTGCAATGCCTGCAGGGCGCGCGCTTCTGGCATATTCTGGACGTCCGCTGCGGCAAGGACGTGGCGGTTAACTGGCTAATTGAGCAGTACCATGAGCAGGAAGAGATCGAACCCACTACCCTGGGGCTCGGCGACGGTCCTAACGATGCGCCGCTGCTGGACAGCGTTGACTACGCGGTGGTGATTAAGGGCATTAACCGCCAGGGCATCGCGCTACGGGATGACAACCCCGAGCGGGTGTATCACACCCAGCAGCCCGGGCCTGCGGGCTGGCGCGAGGGGCTGGATCACTTCCTGTCCTGATCCCGCCAGACGACCCGGTTACGCCCGGCCTGTTTAGCCTGATATAACCGGGCGTCCGCCACGGACTGCAGCTGCTCGAAATCGTAGTTCCCCGCCTCATCCGCACCGCTGACGCCCAACGACGCGCTGATGCGCAGCGTGGTACTCTTCTTCACCAGGATCTCCTTACTGTTGATTCGGCAGCGAATACGGTCCGCGACGCCTCTCGCCTCCTCCAGATCGATCCCCGGCAGGACGACACAAAACTCTTCTCCGCCGACGCGTCCTGCCACATCATTCTTGCGTAACGCGCTGGCAATCAGCCCCGCCGTGTGGGATAGCACTTTATCCCCGGCCTGATGGCCGAAACGGTCGTTGATGTTTTTAAAATGGTCGAGATCGATCTGAATCACCGAAAAAGGCAGGGATTTCTGGCGACAGGTTTCCGCCAGCATTTTTGCGCGATCGAACAGCGCGCCGCGATTGTTCAGCCGGGTAAGCGGATCATGCCAGGCCTGCCACTGTAGCGAATGCTGAAGCGTGTACATGTTACTCACCATCCGGCGGATAACCAGCCACGAGATCAATAGCATGGCGGTAAAGAGCGCCCACAGCAGCGCCAGCACGATGCTGATGCTGCCGAAGTCGTCCTGCACCCCTTCATGCAGGGTGTGGATCCGCAGGACGACGCCGTCGAAGTGATCGAGCCGCTCCCAGCTAACAAAACGGCTTCCGAGGCGTATGCCGCCCCCGGTATCGTACTCAATCGCCTGAGCAATCTGCGCCGTCTCGCGTTCGTCGAAGTGGTTAATCGGGTTTCCCGCCTGGGCAGAGGTGGCAATCAGGTTGAGCCGGGTGTCGTACAGCTGATACTCCCCCTCCGTTCGGTCTTCCGTTGCGTCGGCCAGCAGGCTCTGCATCGTGTTCAACGTAAAATCCATCGCCACGACGCCATACCAGTAATGATCGAAATAGATGGGGACGCTGGCGGTGATCGTGCGTTCGTCATTGGTCCAGGATGAAGGCGTGGAGATAAACCAGCGCACCGCGCGCGCGCGGTTGTTACGTTCCGACTGCTGGGTAAACCAGGCTTGCGTAACCAGGTGGTAGTAGCGGGCGGTGATATCGCCCGCCCGATCCGGCGTGTCGGTGGAAAGAAAAAAACCGGCGCGGGAGACGTAGATGACCCGCGATTCCGTTTGCGCTCTCGACGAGGCCAGCCTGAGCAGATACCCCACTTCGAGCGCGGCAGAAATTTCATGACTGATGCGCTCAGCGTCACGATCCAGAAGCGTGGTTTTTTCAACAAAGGCATCTGATACGCCGTTTATGGGGAGGGTGCGTTTTTTCTCAACGGCAAGCTGCCAGGTGGGGAGCATGCGGACCGTGTTAAAGCGTGACACCGCATTCTGTAGGACATCAAACGCCAGCGGCGTCTGGATCGCATCGCGCATGCCCTGGCGGAACAACAGCATCCTGTCCACGCTGTTCTGTAGCTGCCGGTCCAGGGAACTGGCCACCGTATCCAGATGGTTACGCTGGCTGGAGATATACGCTTCTTCCAGCACTACCACCTCACGCCAGGTCAGAAGCGTGGAAAACACCAGAACGGTCAAAAAACAGAGATTAACAATCAACCCAGGATTGCTACGCTTATGCAGCCATTGTAGAAAAGATTGTTTTACAACAAAGGTATCGCGCTGCACACACACTCCCTGATGACTGCCTTACGCCTGGTACTTGAGATAAAAACGCCCGGCAAAGCCGGGCGTTATGAGATTAAGCCTTATCCCGCTTGTGCTGCCCGTCACCCGGCTGAAGCTCATCTTCACGAAATGCTTCCCGCTTGATGCTATAGCCATCGTGCCACCGACATTCCACCATTCCGCTGGAATACCCGGTCACAATCATACGTGGGCCGCCCTTCTTAGGCTTAACTTCATCACTGACCAAAAAGACCATACCTGCCTCCTGTATCAGGGTGAAACTGTTTCAATTTAGACGAGGAACGGTCTTTTTGCATCCCACAGCGGGTAACAATTAGTGCGCCGTGCCGCGTAATTTCTCAACCAGCTTCACCGCCGCGACCACGATAGCGCCAATGATAAAGCCGAGCACCAGATTCAGCAGCGTGGGCAGTATCGCCGCGACAACAGCACCCTGCTCCGAGGAGAAATGTTCGATAGCATGGTGCAGCGGAGCAATGCCGTGAACCACAATACCGCCGCCCACGAGGAACATTGCCAGCGTGCCCACCACGGACAAACTTTTCATCAGCCAGGGGGCCAGCACCAGTAAGCTCTTACCGATGCCTCTTGCCACCGCGCTCGATTTCTCCTCAAGCCAGTAGCCAATATCATCCAGCTTAACGATCAATCCTACCAGACCGTACACGCCTACCGTGACCAGAATCGCGATGCCGGAGAGGATCAGGACCTGATTCAGGAGCGGTGCGTCAGACACAATGCCCAGCGTAATGGCGACAATTTCTGCGGACAGGATAAAGTCGGTCCGAATGGCGCCTTTGACCTTATCGCGCTCGAAGGTTTTCGGATCCTGTGCGGCCAGCGCTTCAAGACGCTGCTGGCGCATTTCCGGAGTATCGCTCTCCTTGCGCGCGCTAAAGGAGTGCAGCACTTTCTCCACGCCTTCAAAGCAGAGAAATGCCCCGCCGATCATCAGCAGCGGCGTGATCGCCCAGGGAATAAAGGCGCTGATCAGCAGCGCCAGCGGCACCAGAATCACCTTATTCAGGAAGGAGCCTTTCGCCACGCCCCACACCACCGGCAGTTCGCGGTTGGCCCTCACCCCACTCACCTGTTGAGCGTTAAGCGATAAATCATCGCCCAGCACGCCTGCGGTTTTCTTCGCCGCCAGTTTACCCATCACTGAAATGTCATCCAGTAAGGTGGCAATATCATCCAGCAATGTTAATAAGCTACTTCCTGCCAAAATCTTAATCCTTCATTTTTTGGTAATTAGGTGAATAGTATGGAGCAAAAGCGCAAACCCGGAAACAGGCACCTCACGTCAACAAAAAATTAACATCAACTGCACAATTAAAGGACTCGCCAGCACGATAGTTTTCGCGTTTACTATCAGCGACCTTTTTATTACGTCGTGAGGGATTATGCGTTTCCGGCAATTGCTACCGCTCATCGGGGCACTCTTTTCGCTGTACATCATCTGGGGTTCAACCTACTTTGTCATTCGCATCGGCGTGGAAAGCTGGCCGCCGCTGATGATGGCGGGCATCCGTTTCCTGTCGGCTGGCGTCTTGCTGCTCGCGTTTCTGCTGCTGCGCGGACATAAGCTTCCCCCTCTGCGCCCGATGCTGAACGCCGCCCTGATCGGCCTGCTGCTGCTGGCGGTGGGTAATGGGTTTGTAACGATTGCCGAGCACCAGAACGTACCGTCCGGGATCGCCGCCGTGGTCGTTGCCACCGTTCCGCTCTTTACCCTCTGCTTTAGCCGCCTTTTCGGCATCCGCACCCGCAAGCTGGAATGGCTGGGGATTGGTATTGGCCTCGCCGGCATTATTCTGCTCAATAGCGGCGGTAACCTGAGCGGGAATCCGTGGGGCGCAGTGATTATCCTGATTGGCTCAATGAGCTGGGCCTTTGGTTCCGTATACGGTTCACGCATCGAACTGCCCAGCGGCATGATGGCCGGCGCGATTGAAATGCTCGCCGCGGGGATTGTGCTGCTGCTCGCCTCCGCGCTCACGGGAGAAACGCTGACTACCCTACCGGGTCTGTCGGGCTTTCTCGCGGTAGGGTATCTGGCGCTGTTTGGATCGCTCATCGCCATTAATGCCTATATGTTCCTGATCCGCAACGTCTCCCCGGCGGTTGCCACCAGCTATGCCTACGTCAACCCGGTGGTGGCCGTGCTGCTCGGCACGGGATTAGGCGGGGAGACGCTCTCTTCCGTTGAATGGATTGCTTTAGGGGTGATTGTTTTTGCCGTCGTGCTGGTCACCTTAGGCAAATATTTGCTGCCAGCAAAACCGGTGGTTACCCCTTGCGAGGTGGAGAAACCTTAAGCAGGTGAATACCCTGCGTGTCGATCTGCGCGTTCTGGCCGCCGCCGCAGATCCACTCTTCCAGCCGTTCCGACAGGTCGACGTCGTTCAATTTTAATCTGCCTCTCAGGGCACACTCCCAGACGATAAGCACCCGCCAGCCCTGCGCAATCAGCGCGGTGAGATCCCGCCTGTCGCGTTCGACGTTCTTGCCAATCTTCTCCAGCCAGAAATCGGTGCGCGTTGCGGGGACTTTAAACAGGTAGCAGTCGTGGTGGTGCCAGAAGCAACCGTGGGTAAAGATGATGCACTGCCATGCGTCGATGACGAAATCGGGGCGACCCGCCAGGGCGGGATCCTGCACGCGGAAATCAAATCCCGCCTGCGTCAACAGCCCTGCCAGCCGCTTTTCGATGGCGGTGTCACGCGTGCCGATGGCGCGCATGTTTTTACTGCGCGTCGCCTTATCGTGAACATCCGTCATTGACGGCCTCACCCTGACGGAGCGCCACCGCCTGTCTGATGCGCGAGGCCAGCAGTTTTGCCACGGCCGCGAACGCGGGAACCACCACCGAATTGCCAAACTGGCGGTACGCCTGTGTGTCCGAAACCGGAATGCGGAAGCGGTAACCCTGCGGGGTTTCAAAGCCCATCAGCCGGGCGCACTCCCGCGGCGTTAAGCGTCGCGGACGGTGACGCTGGTTGTCCGGATCGTCGAAATCTTTTTCACCCAGCGCCTTGTCCCAGCCCCTGTCGATAAGAATTTCCGCGCCGTCTTTGTAGTAGCGAGCGGACAACGTGCGGGTTACGCTGTGCGGATCGTTCGGGTTGACCATCCCAAAGCCGAAGCCGTTGCCTTTCGCCTGATGTTTTTTGGCATAGCGGTAGAGATATTTCCACAACACGGGGGTGAGGATAAATTTGGCGTCAACGACAGGTTCCAGCAGGTCGGCAACGGTGGGACGTCGCTCCGGATAGAGAGACGGGATATCCCGCAGGGTGAAATCGCCCTTGAGATTAAGGTCGCGGCGGAAACCTACCAGCACGATACGTTCGCGATGCTGGGGCAGGAAATGTTTCCCATCAATAATTTTTGGATCGTCCGCGCCCATGTCCTGGGAATCGGCCACGTCATAGCCCAGCTCATCCAGCGTTTGCATGATAATGCGGAAGGTTTTCCCGCCGTCGTGGCTTTTTAAGTTCTTGACGTTTTCCAGCACAAAAATGGCCGGACGACGGGCGTCAATGATACGGGCCACGTCAAAAAACAGCGTTCCCTGCGTATCGCAGGCGAAACCGTGGGCGCGTCCGAGGGCATTCTTTTTTGATACGCCGGCCAGCGAGAAAGGCTGACACGGGAAGCCCGCCAGCAGCACGTCATGCGCCGGGATGGTCTGACGAATATGTTCAGCGGCCTGTTCATCACTCACGCCGCTTTTATGGCTCAGGGTGACATCGCGGATATCCGCATTGAAATGATGCTCGTGCGGATCGCAGTACCAGTTAGCCTTGTAGGTACGCACGGCATGTTTGTTCCACTCGCTGGTAAACACGCACTGGCCACCGATAGCTTCGAAACCGTGTCGGATGCCGCCGATACCGGCAAACAGATCGATAAAGCGGAAGGCATAGTTCGGGTGCGCAGCAGGAGGACGCGGAAGCAGGTTTTGCAGATAACGAAACTCGCCTTCACTCAGGCGACGCCCTGCTCGTTCGCTGGTCAGCAGACGTTTAAGAATGGCCGGGCTCCAGTGGCTCTCACCGTGTGCCACCAGCAGATTTGCCAGCGTTTTAGCATCATAGCTATCCAACAGCTGGCGCAGTAACGCCTGCACCGTTGCCGTTGATTTCTCAGCCTGCTCAGGCGCGGGCTCTGTCACTGATAGATTTTCCTGCATTCTTTTAACCGGAGAAGAAAGACTGGGAACAGATTACCACAGTTCATTCACGCAAACTGCGACGGAAGCGGCTCAGCACCTGGCTATCCAGCCCAATACAGTCGCCGTGCAGTTCAGCGCTCAGTTTCGCCATAAACTGGATCAGGAAATCGGCGTTGTGGCGTGCCAGCTCGCGGCCCATTTCCGTTTGCATTGTATCAGGCAGGCGCAGCAGCTTGGTCTGAAAATGGTCGAGGGCAAACGCGCGATCGTCGAGGGGGCGCGCATCGGCAAAGGGATCGTCCGCGTCAAAAAGCGGTACGCCCAGCGCGCCCGAGACGGCAAAGACGCGCGCCAGGCCAATAGCTCCCAGCGCCTCCAGCCGGTCAGCATCCTGCACAATTTTGGCTTCGATGCTCTGCGGCGTAATCCCGGCGCTGAAGCTGTGCGCCTCAACAGCATGCTCCACGGCGGCATAGCATTCAGACGGGAAGTCAGGGAAGTCGCGGCGCAGAATGTCACCCGTCTTGCGCGCTGCCAGCTGCGATGACCGACTGCGCTCAGGATGGTTTTTCGGCAGGCTGACGATATCGTGAAAATAACACGCGCACAGAACCACCAGCGGATTTGCCGTCTGGTGCGCCATGATTTTTTGCGCCGTCATCCAGACGCGACGAAAGTGCGAAATATCATGTGCGGTATCGTCGGTCGTGTGGTTTTCCTCGAGCCAGCGCTCAAAGCCGTGCTGCCACCGGGCAAGTTCCATCGTCATGTCCTGTTGTTAAAAAGAGAATGAATTATAACACAATCGAATTAAATCAATTTAATAATAGAATTGCGAAATACTTAATAATAATTACGTCATATTAATTCAATCAATTAATTCACATGAAAAATAAAGAGATTAATAGAAATATTTTGCAATATTTGAACGAATTTAATTACATTTATTTTTGAAACTAAATAACAAATCCTGGAATAATATCGACCCTGTAATTATGGAGAGTGATTACATATATTCATATAAATTATCTTTCAAGGGAATATATAATGAAAAGAAAAGTTCTGGCTATTCTTGTACCCGCCTTATTAATGGCAGGCGCAGCAAATGCGGCTGAGATGTACAACAAAAACGGCAACAAGGTTGACCTGTACGGTAAGGTTGATGCGCGTCATACCTTCTCTGACAACCCTGGCGACGATGGCGACGAAACCTACGTGCAGATTGGTTTCAAAGGCGAAACACAAATCACCAGCGATCTGATCGGTTACGGCCAGTGGGAATATAAAACCTACGCTAACGATACCGAAGGCGCGGGTGACAAATCGTTTAACCGTCTGGCATACGCTGGCCTGAAATATGGCGAATACGGTTCATTTGATTATGGTCGTAATTACGGCGTCGTGTACGACGTTGAAGCATGGACCGATATGCTGCCTGTATTTGGCGGTGATTCTTACACCTGGACCGATAACTTCATGAACGGCCGTGCTAACGGTCTGGCAACCTATCGTAATACAGATTTCTTCGGCCTGGTTGAAGGTCTGAATTTCGCGCTGCAGTATCAGGGTGCTAACGAAGGCTCTAACGCTGATGAAGATCAGGAAGGCACCAAAAACGGTCACAATGACGTGCGCTTCCAGAACGGTGATGGCTTTGGTATCTCTACCTCTTATGACTTTGACTTCGGCCTGAGCCTTGGCGCTGCGTACTCTTCTTCTGACCGTACCAATGAACAAGAAGGATTAGGTCATAATAGTGCTCTTATCGCTGGCGGTAAAAAAGCAGATGTAGGGACTATTGGCGCTAAGTACGACGCTAATAGCATCTATCTGGCGATGATGTATGCCCAAACCCGCAACATGACGCCATACGGCAATTATGGTATTGCGGATGAGACACAAAACTTTGAAGCCGTAGCGCAATATCAGTTCGACTTTGGTCTGCGTCCTTCCCTGGCATGGGTTTACTCCAAGGGTAAAGACATGACTTATCCAGGTAATCGAAGCAATCCTCAGGGTCAGCATGGTGATATGGATCTGGTAAACTATATCGATCTCGGCATGACCTACAGCTTTAACAAAAACTTCTCTACCTACGTTGATTATAAAATCAACCTGCTGGACAACGACGATCGCTTCTATAAAGACAATGGCATCTCAACGGATGACATCGTTGGCATCGGCATGACCTACCAGTTCTAATCCCCAAAACAACAAAGGCCGCAATCGCGGCCTTTTTACTATCTGAAGATCTTACGGCGCTTCCTGCAGCGCCACGCGAATAAATCCGTTGTTCTGCGCCAGCAGCTCATGAGCTTTCCACGCATCCAGCCCCGTCAGCACCATCAGTACTGCCGTTTTACAATTATGGTTACAGCTCTCCAGCGCGGCTTTTGCCTGCGCCCGGGTGCATCCCCCCGCCTCCACCACAATGGCGATTTGCCGCTCGGCCCATTTGGTATTGCTTGCCTCGAGGTCCACGCGCAGGTTGCTGTAAACGCGTCCGGTTCGAACGGCCAGCCCGGTAGTCATCATCGAGAGGATCATTTTTTGCGCAATCCCCGCTTTGGTGTTGAGATAGCCGGCGACCACGTCAGCCCCCAGTTCCGGAGCGATGACCATGCTCGCCAGCTGCGCGGCTTCACTTTGCGCATCACCGGTAATGATGGCGACCGGCGAACCCAGCGACCAGGCATGCCGCATTGCGCCCCAGACCCAAGGCGTTTTTCCGCTGACGCTTACTGCCAGCATCATATCGTGTTCACCAAATTTGATGGCCTGCAGGTCGGCAACGCCGCGCTCGTAGCTCCCTTCCCCTTCCTGTGGCGTCACGGCAATCACCGGGGTTTTGCCCGGCGCATAGTCATCGGCAGCCTGCTGTACGACGCAGCCTGACGGCCCTGCGCCGACAATCACCAGCCGCCCCCCGTGGCTGAGGGTCGCGGCGGCGTTATCCACCACGCGGGCGATAGTTTGTAAACAGGGGGTAATAGCAGCAGAAATGAGTGCATCATCCTGGTGAATGACTTTCAGCATGTCCAGCGTGGACAATCTATCAATATTCATCGTGCTGGCGTGCCGTCTTTCCTTGACCGAACCGGTAAGCATAATGCTCATAAACAGCCTCCTTATTATGAGTACCCACACACTATAAAGTGTTTTATATCGATGACCTGCGAGGAGGGTCACGAAAAGAGGACCAAATCCACGGCTTTACTCGGCTTTAAGAAAAGCGCGTCATCAGCGATAATTACCCCCTTTCTTAATCATCGCGGAGTGTTAATGAGCGATTTGCAGCCTTTCCTTCCGACGCGCAAGCGCCCCATGAAGCTGAACACCCTGGTCACGCTGATGGTGTGCGCGATTATCGGTTCAGTGCTGCTGGTGGTCTTTGCGCTCTATTCGGTGCAGATCACCCGGGCAACGCGCGATGACGTCAAAGACACCGCGCTCGGCATTGCCCGCACCCTCGCCGACAGCCCCGAGATTCAGCACGGCCTGATGCAGGCTCCGCAGGAGAATATTATTCAGCCCATCGCCCAGGCGGTGACGAAACGAAACGATCTGCTGTTCACCGTGGTGACCGATATGCGCGGGATCCGCTATTCTCACCCGAACGAGGCGCTGCTGGGGCTGCATTTTATCGGCGACGATTTAACTCCCGCGCTGGAAGGCAAAGAGAACGTGTCGGTTAACCGGGGCGCGCTCGCCGAAGCGCTGCGCGTTTTTACGCCCGTCTACGATAGTCAGCACGAGCAGATCGGCGTGGTAGCGGTGGGTATCTCCCTCAATAAGGTTGAAGAGCAAATCACCCGCGGGCGGCTCAACGCCGTCTGGACCATTTTGTTCAGTATTTTTATGAGCTCTATGGGGATTTGGGGCCTGGTACGGGTCCTGAAGCGCATCCTGTTCGGGCTCGAACCCTACGAAATTTCCGCCCTGTTCGAACAGCGTCAGGCGATGCTGCAGTCGCTGCGTGAAGGGGTTCTGGCCGTCGATATTCACGGGCGCGTGACGATGATTAACCACACCGCCAGAGAAATATTGCTTCTGCCCTCCGGCAAGCAGACCGAAAACGCCAGCGCTCCCCTGCTGGCCGGCCTGCGTGAAGTCTCTAAGACGGGCGTTGCGCGCCAGGATCAGGAGATCAGCTGCAATGGCCGGCTGCTGCTGTGCAACATGGTGCCCGTTAAAAGTCAGGATCGGGTGATCGGCGCCATTACCACCTTCCGCGATAAAACGGAAATCAGCCAGCTGATGCAGCGTATCGATGGCATGGTCAACTACGTCGACGCCCTGCGCGCCCACACGCACGAGTTTATGAACAAGCTGCACGTGATCCTGGGCCTGCTGCACATTAAGCGCTACGACAAGCTGGAAGAGTACATCATCCAGACGGCACAACATTACCAGACGGATATCGGTACGATACAGAGCAAGGTAAAATCCCCGGTGATTGCCGGGTTCCTGCTGGGTAAAATCAACCGGGCGAAAGAAGCGGGCGTCACCCTGACGCTGGCGGACGAATGCCAGATCCCCGATACCGCCAGCGAAGAGCAGGTCGCGGTGCTGGTCACCGTGCTCGGTAACCTAATTGAAAACGCGCTCGACGCGATGGAAGGCCAGCCGGAAGGTGAGATCACCCTGCTGCTGCACTATCAGAACGGCTGGCTCAGCTGTGAAGTCAGCGACGATGGCCCCGGCATTGATCCCACGCAGCTGGAGGCTATTTTTACAAAGGGCTTCTCAACAAAAGGTGAAAACCGCGGCGTTGGGCTGTTCCTTGCTCGCCAGCAAATCCAGAACCTCGGCGGTGATATCACCGTCGAGTCTGAGCCAGGCGTATTTACCCAATTTTTTGTTCACATCCCCTGGGATAGCGAGAGGAATATCGCGTGATAAATGTATTAATTGTCGATGATGACGCCATGGTAGCCGACCTCAACCGTCTGTATGTTAACCGTGTTGAAGGCTTTAGCTGCTGCGGCGTCGCCTCCACGCTAAACCAGGCCGAGGCCATCATTAATAACCCCAGCCAGCCTGTCGATCTGGTGCTGCTGGACGTCTATATGCAGCAGGATAACGGGCTGGATCTGCTGCCCGTTATTCGCGCATCTGGCCGTCCAATCGATGTGATTATGATCTCCTCGGCTGCCGACGCCGCCACGATCCAGACCTCCATCCATTACGGCGTGGTGGATTATCTGATAAAGCCGTTCCAGTTCCCGCGCTTTGAAGAGGCGCTGAACGGCTGGAAGGCAAAGCACAGCCTGATGGGATCGCACCAGTATTATGAGCAGGCGGACGTCGACCGACTGATCCACGGCGGGGCGCCGGAGCTGGCGGACAGTAAAAAGCTGCCGAAAGGGTTAACGCCGCAAACGCTGCGCACGATTTGCCAGTGGATCGACGCCCACCCGGAGACGGAGTTTTCCACCGATGACCTGGCAAACGCGGTCAATATCTCCCGCGTATCCTGCCGCAAGTATCTGATCTGGCTAGCGCAAATCAATATTCTCTTCACCAGCATTCACTATGGCGCCACCGGGCGTCCGGTGTATCGCTACCGTCTCCAGCCAGAGCAGACGGGCCTGCTCAAGCAATACTGTCAATAACGCGGTAGTCGTTATCCAGCAGGGTAAAGCGGAAGTGGTGTGCTGAAGAGAACACCACTTCTTTTGTTTTGGTCACAAAGATAGCGTCAATATCGGGGCGCGCGCGCAGGGCGGCACAGCCCTTTTCCATGCCCATGCCGTACATCAGCGTGGTCCAGATATCACCGTCGATGGAATTTTTAGAAATAATGGTCACGCTGTCCAGTTCGTTATCCAGCGGATACCCGGTGCGCGGGTCGAGAATGTGGTGGTAACGCCTGCCGTCCTGTTCAAAATAGCGCTCGTACGTTCCCGACGTGACGACCGACAGGTTCTCAACGGTCATGGTGCCGATGAGCGCCTCTCCGGCGAACGGTTTTTTAAGCCCCACGTTCCAGCCCCCTTCCGGCGAGCCCAGCGTCTGGATATTCCCGCCGAGGTTGATAAGCCCCAGCTCAGCGCCCTCTTTATGAAGGTAATCACGTACCCTGTCGGCGATATACCCTTTGGCGATGGCTCCCAGATCGATCTCCATGCCCGCTCTGGCCAGGAACACGCTGCTGCTGGCCTCATCAAGAATGACGTCCTCAGGACGGGTAATCGCAAGCAGCGACGCAATGTCATCGGCAGGCGGAACGCGGTCTCCCTGGAAGCCAATTTTCCAGCGCTTCACCAGCGGGCCAATGGCCAGGTTAAAGGCGCTGCCGTTGAGCAGGCTGGCCGCTTTCGCACAGCGGATCAGCTCAAACACCGGCCGGCTGACGGTAACCGGATGCTGGCCGGCCGCATGGTTGATATCCATCACCTGCGAGCGTGCGCGGTTGACGGTGAGCAGATCTTCATACTGTTTGATCAGGCGAAACGTGCGGGACGCGAGGGCTTCGTCATGAGAGAAGAGTTTCAGGAGGATGGGTGAACCCATCAGGACGGCGGAGTAACTGTAGACGCGGTTGTTATCAGACATGGCATGTTTCCTCAGATGTAGCCCCGGCAAGCACCGCGCCGCCGGGGAAATTGCCGGATAGCGCTGCGCGTATCCGGCCTACATAACAGGTGCCTTACGTTCTTTTCGAGCGCATCGCCGCCTGATGTCCGGCAAGCGTACCAAAAATAATGATATCTGCCACCGCGTTACCGCCGATACGGTTACCGCCGTGGATCCCGCCGACCACTTCACCCGCCGCAAACGCCCCTGGCAGCACGTTGTGGTTGCTGTCCAGCACGCAGGTTTCGGTGTTGATGGTCACGCCGCCCATAGTGTGGTGCACGCCCGGCGCAATCTGAATGGCGTAGAACGGCCCTTCGTTGATTGGCGCACGCAGCGCGGTGGTGCGGCCAAAATCGTCATCGTGCTGTTTTTCAACGAAACCGTTGTAGCGCTCCAGGGTCGCCAGGAAAGCGTGGTAATCCATCCCCAGCGCCTCGGCCAGTGCTTTTGGCGAGCTGGCGCTGGTCACAAAGCCTTTGGCGATGTACTCATCCGCGGCTTTGTTTTTGGCGCGAACGTGCTCGTCAAAGACGATGTATGCGTATTTCTCCGGCAGCGCGATGATTGACGCCGAGACTTTATCGCGGGTCGACATCTCGTTAAAGAAGCGGTTCCCCTGCTGGTTCACCAGAATCGCCCCACCGCCGCGGATGGATTCGGAAATCAGATACGACGTTTTCTGCTCAACGGTTGGGTGGATCTGGATCTCGCCCATATCGACCGTACCTGCGCCGATACGTTCCAGCAGCGCGATACCGCCGCCGGTCGCTCCTTTGTGGTTAGTGGTGACAAAACCTTCCAGATCCGGACGGTATTTAACAACCATCTGGCTGTTGGCGCTGAAGCCGCCGGTAGCGACAATCACGCTTTTGGTTGCCACGGTGAGCGTTTCGTTCTCTTCGGTGGTCAGGCGCACGCCGGTTACTTCACCGTTTTCGAAGACGATGTCGCTGACGGAGGTATCCAGCATGACCTCAATGTTGCGTTTGTTGACGTTACGCACCAGGCCGCTGATCAGATAGCCGCCTACCGCAGAACCGTCTTTTGGACGGTGAGTACGGTCGATGCTCATCCCGCCGGTGGTGGTGATGTCATTCAGCATAATGCCGCGCGTTGCCAGCCACTCAATCGCCTGCGGCGCGTTCTCAACAAAGCGGCGCAGCAGTTCCGGGTTGTTCTTGTTGCCGCCGCCTTTCAGGCTTTCCTGATAGAACAGCTCTTTGCTGTCCTGAATGCCTTTCACCCGCTGGAAGCGCGTCTCTGCGGCGTTCATCCCGGCAGAGGCTTTAATGGTGTTACCGCCGATGGTTGGCATCTTCTCAACAATCAGCACGCTTGCGCCTTCGTCGTGGGCCTGAATGGCCGCGGCCAGACCGGCACCGCCGCTACCGACCACCACAACGTCCACGCTGCGGGTTTCGTTCGGGTCAACGCCCTCTTCTGCCGCCAGCGCTTTGCTGGATTTCAGCATCGCTTTAGAGACCGCTTTCTTCACCGCTTCGCTCTGGCTGGTTGCGCCCGTGATGGCATCCACATGCGGGGTATTGGCGTCCAGAATGCGGGTGCGGATCTCTTCAAAGCTGGTAACGAACTCAACGTCTTCGCTCGGGCCAGACGCCAGCTCGATATCGGCAATGCGATCGGTCTCCAGGCTGACGTTAATCACCAGTTCGTTCGCGTCATCCTGCACTTTCTCCGCAAAGGTGCCCGGTTTGAATTTGGATTCGCCCATGCTCATGTCGCGGATCATCGCCTCCACCAGCGAGAAGCGCCACAGCGGTTCAGGAATGCTCAGCTCCTCGCGTTTGGTGCTGTCCATAAACAGCTCCAGGCTTTCGCCGGACGCGATGCGGTCGGTCCAGTCCGGGTAAGCGATAGTCGCGCGACCCACGGCAATCAGGTCATAACCATGATCCAGCGCCTCATTGACGTCCGCGGCATTCACCACGCCGCCCACGCCCATGACCGGAACCTGTGCCAGCGTTTCTGAACGCATGGCGCAGTATTTTTCAATAAGCGGCGTCGGGTCCTGGGTATCGACGATGGAAGGTCGCAGGGTAGCGCCGACGGAGAAGTGCAGATAATCCACGCCGCGCGCCGCCAGTTTCTCCAGCAGGTACATGGTGTCGTCAAAGCGAATGCCCGGGACTTCCATCTCTTCAGGTGAGAAGCGATAGCCAACGATGAACGCATCGTCCGCGTACTGGCGCACCATCTTATGGGTGATATCCAGCACCGCCAGCGGGAATTTCGCGCGGTTATCGCGGCTGCCGCCCCACTCGTCGTCGCGCTGGTTAGAGTTCGGCGAATAGAACTGCTGAATCAGGTAGGTGTTTGCGCCGTGGATCTCCACGCCGTCGAAGCCGGCCTGAATAGCGCGACGTACGGCTTCACCAAACTTGCCGATCATGCCTTCGACTTCTTCGCCAGTCAGCGCAACCGGCGTTGCTGCGCCCTCTCGCGGCGCGGCAACAGCGCTTGGGCCAACAGGCGTACGGCCACCGATCAGTTTCGGGTCGACCATGCGGCCGCCGTGGTAGATCTGCAGCAGCGCCTTAGAGCCTTTGGATTTAATCGCCTCCGCGATTTTCGCCAGCCCGGCGATTTTCTCGTCATTATCAATACCTATCGCACCCGGGAAGGCGAGACCGAGATCGTCGACGAAGCAACATTCCACGATGATGGTACCAATGCTGCCGGAACGGGCCCGATAGTACTCCACCAGCTCGCTGGTGACGGTGCCGTCATAATAGCCGGTACAGGTTGTCATAGGGGCCATTAACAAACGGTTTTTCAGTTCAGTGCCATTCGGTAATGTGAAGGGGCTAAGAATGCGTTCGTTAGTGCTCATAATAGAAACTCCAAACTTTTAAAAATTAAGAATTCGTTATCGGATTGGTTTTTTATTTCGTCATTATTTGCCGATGTCATGATATTAATATAATGATTTTTTTAGTTTCTAAAGTTATTACGTTAGTTAAAAAACTATTTAATCCCTGCGATAACACAAATAACACATTGGTGTTAGCGATTGTAATTCAGCTATTCACAATAATTTAAAATTCGTTAAAAAATCAATGGTAAAACCATTTCACCATAACACATAAAAAACAATATAAATCAGCAACATGATAAACAACAAAAAGTAAAAATGTTACAAGAATGAAAAAAGACATCCGTAAAATACGTAATACCCACATACGCCAGAGTGGTTATTAATAAAAGCATAAAAATAACGCTGCAATTCTGTTTTTTTGATCACGATCAATAGTTATGGCATCCAAAGGCGCAATATAAAAACATCATCAATTTTTAGTTTAGCGCAAACAAAAAAGCGTTAAATCGCTATTACTGAAAATACAAAACAGCACCTTAAATAACTAAAGAAAGCAAAAAAACTTAAGAAAGCGATTTTGTGTTTTCAGGACAACCGAATCCTTGACAACTTAAGACGTGAAACTATGAATACAAAAACTGCTGTAACGCCCCCTGTGGCGAACCAGGCATCAAACGGAAAAGCAAAACGACTGCTGATGATGGCATTGCCCGTCATCGTCGCCGTACTGCTGCTGTTTGTTCCCGTCCCTGAAGGTTTACCGCCTTACGCGTGGCACTACTTCGCTATTTTTGTCGGCGTGATCGTCGGCCTGATCTTCGAACCGCTGCCGGGCGCAGTCATCGGCCTGACGGGCGTCGTCGCCATTGCCCTGTGCAGCCAGTGGGTGCTGTTCAGCCCTGACCAGTTAGCTGACCCAAAATTCAAGCTGGCGGGCGCCTCCTTTAAATGGGCGGTAAGCGGGTTTGGTAACTCTACCGTCTGGCTGATTTTCGGGGCCTTTATGTTCGCCGCAGGCTATGACAAAACCCGCTTCGGCCGCCGTCTGGCGCTGATTCTGGTGAAGTATCTCGGCCGTCGCAGCCTGACGCTCGGTTATGCCATTACCTTCGCAGACCTGCTGCTGGCGCCGTTCACCCCGTCCAACACCGCGCGCAGCGGCGGGACCATCTACCCGATCATCGCTAACCTGCCGCCGCTGTACGGTTCAAAACCGAACGACCCAAGCGCGCGTAAGATTGGCTCCTACCTGATGTGGGTGGCGATCACCGCGGCCTGTATCACCAGCTCAATGTTCCTCTCCGCCCTCGCGCCGAACCTGCTGGCGCTGGCGCTGGTGAAAAGTACGGTTGGGATTGATATCTCCTGGGGGACCTGGTTCCTCGCCTTCCTGCCGCTGGGTATCCTGCTGATTCTGACCATGCCGCTGCTGGCCTACTGGTTCTACCCACCTGAAGTCAAAGTGAATAACGAAGTGCCGCTGTGGGCAACCCGCGAGCTGGAAAAACTCGGCAAACTGTCCCGCAATGAAATTCTGCTGCTGGTATTCGTGTGCTGCGCGCTGCTGATGTGGATCTTCGCTGCCGCGTGGATTGAACCGGCGATGGCGGCCCTGCTCATCGTAGGTCTGATGCTGTGGACCGGCGTGCTGGAGTGGAACGATATCACCGGTAACAAAGCCGCGTGGAACACTTTCGTCTGGTTCGCCACCCTGGTGGCGCTGGCGGACGGCCTCTCCTCTACCGGCTTTATCAGCTGGTTAGGTAAAGAAGGCGGCCTGCTGATGAGCGGTATCTCTCCGGGCGTGGCGACCATCGTCCTCCTGCTGGCGTTCTACCTGCTGCACTACCTGTTTGCCAGCACCACCGCGCACACCACGGCGCTGCTGCCGGCGATGCTGACCATCGCCTCCACCATTCCGGGCATGAATATGGAAGTGTTCGTCCTGCTGATGGTGACCTCGCTGGGCGTGATGGGGATCATCACCCCGTACGGTACTGGCCCAAGCCCGATTTACTACGGTAGCGGCTACCTGCCAACCAAAGACTACTGGCGCCTCGGCACCATCTTCGGTGCCATCTTCCTGGCGGCCCTGCTGCTGATTGGTTATCCGTGGATGTCCATGATGTTCTGATTCCTGACCGCCGGACGTTTCCTCCGGCGGTTTTATTTTTGTGGAGCAATACTATGTCGAATAAACCGTTTTTTTATCAGAACCCCTTCCCGCTTTCCCATGACGACACCGAATACTATCTGCTGACCAAAGAGCACGTCTCCGTCGCCGAATTCGACGGCCAGGAAGTGCTGAAGGTGGAGCCGGAAGCGCTGACCCTGCTGGCGCAGCAGGCCTTCCACGATGCCGCGTTTATGCTGCGTCCTTCCCACCAGAAGCAGGTTGCCGCCATTCTCAACGACCCGGAAGCCAGCCAGAACGACAAATACGTTGCCCTGCAGTTCCTGCGTAACTCTGAAATCGCCGCCAAAGGCGTGCTGCCAACCTGTCAGGATACCGGCACGGCGATCGTCATGGGCAAAAAAGGCCAGCGCGTCTGGACCGGCGGCGGTGATGAAGCGGCCCTGAGCCAGGGCGTCTATAACACCTACATTGAAGACAACCTGCGCTACTCCCAGAATGCGGCGCTGGATATGTATAAAGAGGTGAACACCGGCACCAACCTGCCTGCGCAGATTGACCTCTACAGCGTCGACGGCGACGAGTACAAATTCCTGTGCATGGCGAAGGGCGGCGGCTCCGCGAATAAAACCTATCTCTACCAGGAAACCAAAGCGCTGATCACCCCGGCGAAGCTGAAAAACTACCTGGTTGAGAAGATGCGTACCCTGGGCACCGCGGCCTGCCCGCCGTACCATATCGCGTTTGTGATTGGCGGCACGTCGGCGGAAAGCACGCTGAAAACCGTGAAGCTGGCCTCCACCCGCTACTACGACGCGCTGCCTACCGAAGGTAACGAACACGGCCAGGCGTTCCGCGACGTTCAGCTCGAACAGGAACTGCTCCAGGAAGCGCAGAACCTCGGCCTCGGCGCGCAGTTCGGCGGTAAATACTTCGCCCACGACATCCGCGTGATCCGCCTGCCGCGCCACGGCGCCTCCTGCCCGATCGGCATGGGCGTCTCCTGCTCCGCGGACCGCAACATCAAGGCGAAAATCAACCGCGACGGGATCTGGATTGAGAAGCTGGAACACAACCCGGGCCAGTACATTCCTGAATCATTGCGCCAGCAGGGCGAAGGCGACGTGGTCAGCATTAACCTGAACAAGCCGATGAATGAGATCCTGGCGCAGCTCTCCGCTCACCCGGTCTCTACCCGCCTGTCGCTGAACGGCACCATCATCGTGGCGCGCGACATCGCCCACGCGAAGCTGAAAGAGCTGCTCGACAACGGCGAAGAACTGCCGCAGTACGTCAAAGATCACCCGATCTACTACGCAGGCCCGGCCAAAACGCCGGAAGGCTACGCGTCCGGCTCGCTCGGCCCGACCACGGCGGGACGTATGGACTCGTATGTCGATTTACTGCAGTCCCACGGTGCGAGCATGATCATGCTGGCGAAAGGCAACCGCAGCCAGCAGGTGACCGATGCCTGCCATAAGCACGGCGGCTTCTACCTGGGCAGCATTGGTGGCCCGGCGGCGGTGCTGGCGCAAAACAGCATCAAGAGCCTGGAATGCGTCGCGTATCCGGAGCTGGGAATGGAAGCCATCTGGAAAATCGAAGTGGAAAACTTCCCGGCGTTTATCCTGGTGGACGACAAAGGCAACGATTTCTTCCAGCAGATCCAGAACCAGCAGTGCAAAGGCTGTTCACAGCGCTGAGCGCTTCCACAGGTCCGGCAATAGCGCGAGCGCGACAGCAATGACGGCGCGCTTGTCGCTCCCCGGCTTCCAGATGGTGACCATCGTCTGACTAATCCCCTGGCTGCCCACTTCGGTGCGCAGCCTTTTTACGTTTTGCCACCGCACTGCATCAAAATGGGTCGGCAAGAATCCCCAGCCGCATCCGCGCTCCAGCAGGCCGCGCAGCATCTCCGGCTCGTTAGTAAAAAGGGTGTGCCCTGAAATCTGCAGGCGACGCGCGACAGGCTCGTCCGAGGCGGGGTGCATCACGACCTGTGGAACCAGGGAGAGGTCAAGCAGCGACAGGGGGGATGCAATATCCGTAAACAGCGTGCCGGAGGCGTAAAAATCCATATCGATTGCCCCCAGGGCCCGCCACTCCATGTCATTGCCCACGCTGCGGTTTCGCGCCTGGCAGATGGCCAGATCCGCGCGGCCGCTCGCCAGCAGGCGTTCAGATTCATCGCGCGAGGCGCAGATGAGGCTCAGCCGGATTTTTCGCGCCGCCATTTCAGCGATGACCCCGTGCAGAAAGGTTCTGGGCGTAAAAGGATCGTAGACCAGCGTCAGGTCCTGCGTGGCGCCGTGAGGCACCTCTCTGGCAAAGGCCTCAAAGGCTTTTACCTGCCGCATCAGAAGGTGCGCCTGGCGCTGGAGCTGTTCCCCTTCCGCCGTGAGCCGCAGAGCGCGTCCCTCGCGAATAAACAGCGGGTAACCCAGCCCGTCCTCAAGAAAATCAATCAGATCGCGAAGCGTCGTGCGGTCTTTCTTCAGCGCCACCGCCGCTTTACTCAGGCTGCCGTTCTCAGCCACGGCGGTGAATGCCTCAAGCTGTGCAAAGGAATAGAGTAGACCCGCCACGTTTTCTCCGTTTTTTAGGGGGATTTTCCCCCATTATGCGTTTTTTATTATAGCGCCGGGCTTTTTAAACTGAAGCCGTTCTTAACCTATACGAGACGGATATGAAAAACAGAAAAGTAAACCATGCCCTGCTGGCGGGCCTTGTCTTCAGCAGCCTGCTCTCCCCTGCGGCAATGGCCGCCTGCAAAGACACCGGCCTCAGCGCCTGCCCTGCCCCCTTTGACGCCGCGCTGCCGGATACCCATAAGATGCTCACCTGGAGTCAGGCCGATCGCGTGGTGGGTTTTCGCAATGACTACCGCAACTACGCCGGGGATGTTTTCCGCCACGGTAACGCCGTGCCGCTGGAAATCTCGGATAAGCCGCTCACGGACGCCCATTATGAGGTCAACGGCAGGCGCTACGGCCTGCAGGAGTACCTTAAACGCCAGAACGTCAGCGGCATGCTGGTGCTGAAGGACGGCAAAATCGCCTGGAAGTATCTCTCCCAGGGCAATACCGACTCCACGCTCTGGACCTCGCGTTCGGTAGGTAAATCGGTAGTATCGGCACTGGTGGGCGTAGCCCTTAAAGAGGGAAAAATTCACTCGCTCAACGACCTGGTCACGCGGTATGAACCCGACCTGAAAGGCACCGCGTGGGACGGCGTGACGCTCAAACAGCTTATCACCCACACCTCCGGCGTGGCGTGGAACGAGGACTACACCAATCCGAACTCTGATTTCGCGCAGCTCACCGAGTGCGAGGCAAAGCCGGGTACCTACGACTGCGTGCGCAAGCTGGTGAAAGGGTTAAGCAGGGCTCACCCGGCCGGAGAGAACTGGTCTTACTCCTCCGGCGGCGCCTGGCTGCTGGGTGACGTGCTGGAGCGCGCCACCGGAATGACGCTGGCAGCGTATCTGGAAAAAAGCATCTGGCAGTCGTACGGCATGGCGAGCGACGGCGTATGGCATGCCTACAGCAAAGGCCAGCACGACGTCGGCGCGCACGGCTTTAACGCCACGCTGGAGGACTGGGGTCGCTTCGGGGAGTTTATCCGCAACAACGGCACGCTGCCGGACGGTAAAAAGCTCCTGCCTGACGGCTGGATCCAGCAGTCGTCAGACTGGACGAAGGCGAAAGGCTCGGTATCAGACGCCCATCCGGACGGGCTGTACGGCTATCAGTGGTGGAACAACGCGGTGCCCGCCAACGCTACCGGCGTCGAGCCGGCAGCGCAGGGTTCGCTGAAAGGCTCGCTCTGGGCGCTGGGCATTTTTGGTCAAATGATCGTAGTGAACCAGAAGGAAAACCTGGTCATCGTCCAGTGGTCTACCTGGCCGCAGGCGGAGCCGTCCTTTAGCGCCCAGCCGCTGGAGGCCTCTCTGATGTTTAGCGCCATTGCCAGGGCGCTGCGCTAAACTGCATCCGCCGGGTAACGAAGCGGTTACCCGGCTCTTTCTGAAGCACCGCCTCTGCGCGACTTCACAAAATTGCAATATCAGCGACTTACGGAACATTGGTGAATAAAAAGCCAATGGTTTGTTAAGTTATTGTTGCTTATAGCGCTCATTGTTACCGCATCGCCATTGATGCGCCCTGCGCATCAATCAATGTGTTAATTGCGCTTATCTATTTTCCCATCCTGATCCAGTTTTCAGAAACAGACGCGAAAACGTCAATAATAAACTGGAGATAACCATGTTTTCCTCAACCTCACCTGCAACCGTAAGGTCGAAAGCGGGCGCGATACTTCGCGTGACGTCCGGCAATTTCCTTGAGCAGTTCGATTTCTTTCTTTTCGGCTTCTATGCCACCTACATCGCCCACACGTTCTTCCCGGCGAGCAGTGAATTTGCGTCGCTGATGATGACCTTTGCCGTCTTCGGCGCGGGCTTTTTGATGCGTCCGATCGGGGCCATTGTGCTTGGCGCATATATCGACAAGGTGGGGCGCAGAAAGGGGCTGATCGTCACGCTTTCCATCATGGCGGCGGGCACCTTCCTGATTGTGCTGATCCCGTCTTATCAAAGCATTGGCCTGTGGGCGCCTCTGCTGGTCCTGACGGGCCGCCTGCTGCAGGGCTTTTCCGCCGGGGCGGAGCTTGGGGGCGTATCGGTCTATCTGGCTGAAATCGCCACGCCGGGCCGCAAGGGCTTTTACACCAGCTGGCAGTCCGGCAGCCAGCAGGTCGCCATTATGGTGGCGGCGGCGATGGGCTTTGCCCTGAACGCCCTGATGGAGGAGAGCGCCATTCGCGAATGGGGCTGGCGCATCCCGTTCCTGTTCGGCTGTTTAATCGTGCCGTTTATCTTTTTCCTGCGCCGTAAGCTGGAGGAGACGGAAGAGTTCAGCGCGCGCCGCCATCATCTGGAAATGCGCCAGGTCTTTAAAACGCTGCTGGCTAACTGGCAGGTAGTGGTCGCGGGCATGCTGATGGTGGCGATGACCACAACGGCTTTTTATCTGATCACCGTTTACGCCCCCACCTTTGGCAAAAAGGTGCTGATGCTGAGCGCCTCAGACAGCCTGCTGGTGACGCTGCTAGTGGCTATCTCTAACTTTATCTGGCTGCCGGTGGGGGGCGCGCTGTCGGACCGCTTCGGACGCAAGCCGGTGCTGATTGCCATGACCCTGCTGGCGCTGGCGACCAGCTACCCGGCCCTGACGATGCTGGCTAACGCACCCAGCTTCTCCATGATGCTGAGCGTCCTGCTGTGGCTCTCCTTCCTTTACGGCCTGTATAACGGCGCGATGATCCCGGCCCTGACGGAAATTATGCCTGCGGAAGTGCGCGTGGCAGGCTTCTCGCTGGCTTACAGCCTGGCAACGGCGGTATTCGGTGGCTTTACCCCGGTGGTGTCCACCGCGCTGATTGAATACACCGGTGATAAAGCCTCACCGGGCTACTGGATGAGCTTCGCCGCGGTGTGTGCGCTGCTGGCAACGCTCTACCTCTATCGCCGTCGCGCGGTATCGTTGCAAAACACCGTCAAGTCACAGGAGGCCGCATGAAACGTACGTCTCGCTTTGCCGCCAGCGCGCTGGTGCTGGCATTCCTGAGCGCCAACGCCTGTGCTCAGGACGTCAAAGTCATGATCTCAGGCGGTTTCAAAGCCGCCCTTGAAAAGCTGGCGCCGGAATATGAACGCCAGACCGGGGATAAGATTGTTATTATCCCCGGCCCCTCAATGGGCGCTACGCCGCAGGCGATCCCCAACCGACTCGCGCGCGGCGAGAAAGCCGACGTGGTGATTATGGTGGGCGATGCGCTGGAGAAGCTCGAAAAAGCCAGCCTGACCGAGCCCGGTTCGCGAGCCGAGCTTGCGGACTCCCCCATCGGCATGGTGGTCAAAAAAGGCGACGAGGTTCCCAATATCAGTAACGATGCAAACCTGCGTAAAACGCTGCTGCAGGCCAGCTCCATCGCCTACTCTGACAGCGCCAGCGGCAGGTATGTCAGCCAGACGTTGTTCACAAAGCTGGGGATAGAGAAAGAGGTGACGGGTAAAGCGACAAAGGTCGAGCGTATTCCGGTCGCCTCGGAAGTGGCGAAAGGTAAATACGCCGTGGGCTTCCAGCAGGTCAGCGAGCTGCTGCCGGTTGATGGCGTCACCTTTGTCGGTAAAATCCCTGATAATCTGCAATACATTACGCGCTTCGCCGGGGCGGTGACCCGTCACGCGGAGCATCCCGCCGAAGGAAAAGCGCTGCTGACCTATCTCGCCTCGCCGCCCTCACGGGCCGTCATCCAGGAGACGGGGATGATCCCCGTTACGTCCGGCGATACTGCTCGGTGATGTGTTTTTCCAGCTCAGCCGCAATATAGGACTGGATGCGCCCCCGGCGCCGGATAAGCCCCACGGCGCGTTTCACCTCCGGCGCCACCAGCGGCAGATGCGTCAGCACGGTGTGCTCTGACGTGGGCATCGACATGGCGGGAACGGCAGCAATGCCGATCCCCGCCTCTACCATACCCAGCATCGTGGTGACGTGACGGGTTTCGCAAACGCTGGGGCGCTCGGGAACAATATCCCCCAGCATCCGGTCGAGCAGGTTACGGTTACCTGACGTTTTATCGAGAGAGATGTAATCCTGCTGATAAAACGCCTGCCACGTCAGGTGGCTCTTCTGCGCCAGCGGGTGATCCTTTCGGCACACCGCGACGTAAACATCCTCCACCAGCGGGAAAAACTCGATTTCCGACGGCAAGTTTCCTGCAAAGCAGATGCCAAAATCCGCCTGGCTTTGGGCCACGGCGTCAATCACAGTCCCCGCGCTGCTGTCGATGAGCTTAATGCGAACGCGTGGATAGCGGGACTGAAAACGACGGATCACGTCAGGCATAAAATAGCAGGCCGCAGAGGGTACCGTGGCGACCGTGATCAGCCCCGTCCGCTCTTCGCTGACCTTATCGACATCCGCCAGCATTGACTCAACGTTGTCGAGCAGCTGCGCGGAGCGTTCAGCAAAGTTTTGCCCGTATAACGTTAAGGCCACGCGACGGGTGGTGCGGTCGAAGAGCTTTGTTCCCAGCGCGGCCTCCAGCTTCTCAATCCTGCGGCTCAGCGCCGACTGGGACAGGCAGATAGATTCAGCGGCGACGCGGAAGTTACCGTATTCCACTAACGCTCGGAAAGCATAAAGATCGTTGAGGTCGAAATTGACGGGCATTTTTTCTGGCAATCCTTAGCGCTTTCTGGAAACTCGAACATTCATAATAGCGACTTATGAATCAGCGGCAACCTCCGCCGCTGATATGTGCCCTGCCTCAGTGGGAATCGCTATATGTCTCCGTTACCGCATCCACCAGCGCCAGCTCCTCGCGGCTCAGCAGGGTCTCAATATTCACCAGAATAATCATTCGACTGTCGAGCACGCCCAGCCCAAGCAGGTAGCGCCCCGAAAGCACCGAGGCCACATCCGGAGTCGGTTTGATCTTATCCACGTCCATTGACAGCACATCCACCACGCCGTCAACCACAATGCCCACCACGCGGTCGTTCAGATTGAGCACAATCACTACCGTACTGTCATCCTGCGAGGGGTCGGGCAGATCGAAGCGCACGCGCAGATCGACAATCGGGACAATGACGCCGCGCAGGTTGGTCACGCCGGTGATAAAGTTCGGCGCGTTCGGAATGCGCGTCAGGCGATCGCAGCCGCGGATCTCCTGCACTTTGAGAATATCAATGCCGTACTCTTCGCTGCCCAGGCGGAATACCAGGTACTCCTGAGCGATAGCCTCGGCTGCGGCAGGTTTAACGGTGGTTGCTACAGTCATGCGTTTACCCCCTCCCTCTGGGGTTGTGGAGCGTTGAGCGTCGAAAGCTCAACCACATCAAGGATCAGCGCCACGCTGCCATCGCCGAGGATGGTCGCTGCGGAGACGCCAGGAACTTTGCGGTAGTTATGTTCAAGATTCTTGACCACCACCTGCTGCTGGCCGATAAGCTGATCGACCCACAGCGCATAGCGGCAGCCCGCGCTTTGCACGATAACCACAATGCCATCGTCCGCGGGCGCTTCGCCCGGCACCGAGAGGCGCTGACGCAGCAGCACCAGCGGCAGATATTCGCCGCGTACCTGCAGCAGACGCTCTTCGCCTACAAAGCGGCACAGCATCGCCTCCGTGGGCCGGAGCGATTCCATCACCGCCCCCAGTGGCAGGACGTAAATCTCTTCCCCCACCTTCACCAGCATGCCGTCAAGGATCGCCAGCGTGAGCGGCAGAATAATGCGAATGGTTGTCCCGGCACCCGGCGTGGAGAGCACGTCCACGTGGCCGCCCATCGCCAGAATGTTGCGTCGCACCACGTCCATCCCCACGCCGCGCCCGGAGACGTCCGTCACGCTCTCGGCGGTGGAGAAACCGGCGGCAAAGATCAGCATCCACACGTCGTCGTCGCTCATGGTGTCGCTGATGGTCATCCCCTGCGAACGGGCTTTGGCGAGGATCTTCTCCCGGTTCAGACCCGCACCGTCGTCGCTGACTTCAATCACGATATTGCCGCCGTGGTGTTCGGCGGAAAGCGTCAGGGTCCCAACGGGCGATTTTCCCTTCGCCACGCGCATCTCTGTCTCTTCAATGCCGTGGTCCAGGCTGTTTCGCACCAGGTGCGTGAGCGGGTCGATAATGCGTTCAATCAGGCTCTTATCGAGCTCCGCGGAACCGCCTTTGAGGATCAGCTCAACCTGTTTGTTGAGACGCGCCCCAAGGTCGTGAACCAGACGCGGAAAACGGCTAAAAACATAGTCCATCGGCATCATGCGAATGGACATCACCGACTCCTGCAATTCGCGGGTGTTGCGCTCCATCTGTGCCACGCAGTTGGAGAGCAGATCGTAGCTGGCCGGATCGAGGGTCCGTGAAAGCTGGGAGAGCATCGCCTGAGTGATGATAAGCTCGCCCACCTGGTTGATGATCTGGTCCACTTTACTCACGGCCACGCGAATGCTGCCGGACTCCTGACTGGCCGCCCGCGGCGCCGGTGGCGCTTTTTTGGCAACGGCGTCGGGTGGCGCAGCGGGCGCTGGTGTCGCTGCGGGCCGGACCTCAATCTGCTTGCTGTCGAGCACAAAGCAGAGCACGGCGGTGATATCGTCCGCCGAGGCGGTGGTCTGTAGCGTCACCGTCATGCCGTCAGACGACGTCTGCGCGTCTGAAATCGTCCCCATATTGCTCAGTTCGTCTCGCAGCATCGTCTGCTCGCGCGCGTCAACGTTTCGCAGGGTCACGACCAGCGTGGCTTCCTTCTCTTCGGCCGCCCGGGCTGGCACGGGCTCAGGCTCGGGTGCGGGCGGTTTTCCTTCAAGGGCTATCTCTCTGAGGGCTTCACAGATATAGCGAAATTGAGCGTCATCAGGCTCCTGCGAAGCCTGATAGGCTTCCAGCTGCGCGTGCATAATGTCCTTACATTCCAGAAAAAGGTTGATGATCGAGCGACTGAGCGTCCTCTCCCCTGCCCGCGCCTGGTCGAGGAGGTTCTCCAGCAGGTGGGTCGTCTCCAGTAAGGCGGTAAAACCGAAGGTGGCTGCGCCCCCTTTCAGGGAGTGTGCCGCCCGAAAGATGGCATTCAGCTGCTCCTGGTCCGGCGCCACCACGTCAAGCTGCAGCAGATGCTGCTCCATGTCGGCCAGCAGCTCTTCTGCCTCAGTAAAAAAGATCTGCGAAAAATCATTCATGTCCATCGGTATAGCCCTGCACGTTTTGCAGATTAATGTCGTTCAGCACGCTCTCTGCACGCTGGGCCTGGGTATCTTCCAGACGGATCTCCTGCTCTTTCGAGCGGCTGAGGACCAGAATGCTGATGCGGCGGTTCACCGCGCTCTCAGGCGGGGTGTTCTCCAGCGGCATCCGGCTGGCGGTGCCGATCACGCGCAGAAAACGCTCATCACTCAGCCCGGCCCTGACCAGCACCCGACGCGCGGCGTTGGCACGACCGGCGGACAGCTCCCAGTTGCTGTAACCGCCCTCGCCCCCGGCATACGGCAGGGAGTCGGTATGGCCCGTCAGGCTCAGCGCGTTGGGCAGCTCCTGGAGCAGCGGCACCAGCGCCTGCAGAATGCCGTTCATGTAGGATTCCGGCAGCTCGCTGCCCACGCGGAACATGGGGCGGTCCTGGGAGTCGGTGATCTGGATCAGCAGACCGTCGTTGGTCAGATTCAGCAAAATGTTGGACTTGAAGTTGTTCAGCCGCGGATCGGTTTCGATCATCTTCTGCAGCTTCTCTTTTGCCTGCTTCAGGCTCTCGACGCGCTTGTGCTTGTCGATTTGGTTAAGCTGTCCTTTAAACACTTCGCCCTGCCGCTTGATGATGTCATCCCCGCCGCCGGGGATGACGCTGTCGCTGAGGCTGGTTTTATCGCCGTTCGCCATCGACGGCTTCAGCGGCATGCGGAAGTAGTCGGCTATCAGCTCCCTCTCCATGTCCGTGGACTGCGACAGCAGCCACATCACCAGGAAAAAGGCCATCATGGCGGTCATGAAGTCGGCATAGGCAATCTTCCAGGTGCCGCCGTGGTGCGCATGCTTTTTCTTTTTACGCTTACGGGAAATGATGACAGGCGTGACGTTCTTCATGCGGCGCTGTCCGAGGTTTTGGTTTTCAGCGTGGCGTTGGACTTCACTTCGCGGACGTGCTCTTCAAGCTCTTCGAACGACGGACGTTCGCTGGTAAAGATGGTTTTACGGCCAAATTCCACGGCAATTTGCGGGGCATAGCCATTGAGACTGGAGAGCAGTGTCACCTTGATACACTGCAGGATTTTGACCTGATCGGAACTCTTCTGGCGCAGCAGGGTGGCCAGCGGCAGCACGAAACCATAGGCGATAAGGATCCCGAGGAAGGTCCCTACCAGCGCGTGGCCAATCAGCATCCCCAGCTCCGCCGCCGGGCGATCCGCCGACCCCAGGGCGTTCACCACCCCCATCACCGCCGCCACAATGCCGAACGCCGGGAACGCATCGCCCACCGTGTTGAGGCTGTGCGCAGGCACTTCCAGCTCCTCTTCGCAGGTCTCGATCTCTTCATCCATCAGGGCTTCGATTTCATGGGAATTCATGCTGCCGCCGATCATCAGGCGGAAGTAGTCGAGGATAAAGTTGGCGAGCATCGGGTCGCTCATCAGGCGGGGATAGGCGCTAAAAATATCGCTGTTCTGCGGGTCTTCAATGTCCTTTTCCAGCGACATCAGCCCGTGCACGCGGCTCTGGGAGAGCAGCAGGAACATCAGCGCCATCAGGTCCATGTACACCGCTTTGTTGTAGCGCTTGCCCATAAAGATTTTGACCAGCGCTTTGCCCGTCGCTTTCAGGGATTTGATGTTATTGCCAACGATAAACGCCCCGACCCCGGCCCCGCCGATGATCAACAGCTCCAGCGGCTGAAACAGCGCCATGAGGTTACCGCCGGATAAGAGAAAACCACCAAAAACGGTCAATATGACAACAAGATAGCCAACAATAACTAACACACTCTCTCCTTTTCCTTACTTGACCGATGCCGGTTTTACCGGCATCAGGTAAACGCCATCTTGCGCACAGTCGCCCGTCAGGATTTACGCCGTGAGGATTTCCGGCGCGGCGAACGACCCCAGCAGGCCGGGATTGCTCACCTGGGATTTTTTAAGCGCACGCGACGGCGGGCTGCACAAGCTGCAGGTAAATGGGTTTTTGATAAATTCGGTGGTGACGATAAAACCGCCGCCACACACGCTGCAGGCTTTACGCGAAATAATGCCGCAGTCGATAAAGCGTAATAATGTCCAGGCACGGGTCAGACCCAGCACCGGTTTTTCATCGGAACAGGTGCTGCACTGCTCCAGATAAAGACGATAGGTCTTCATCAGCATTTCAATGGAGCGCCCCTGCTCGGTCTTTTTCAAATAGAGGTAAATGTTGTAGAACATGGACGAGTGAATATTCTGTTCCCACGACATAAACCAGTCTTCTGAAAAAGGCAGCATCCCTTTTGGCGGCGGACAGCCGCGTAATTCTTTATATAAACGCAGCAGACGGCGACGGCTCAGGGAGGTTTCTGATTCCAGTACCTGCATTCTCGCTCCGAGAGAAATTAATCCCATGGCGATATTTACTTCATCAATTTCCTGCAGCAGACTTTTTTCACCACACATGATTATGCCTCCTCCGCCGTAACCGCATCTTCTTCACTTAAGGCATTCAGAAGATGGGTCGACAAAATAATGCCGGTATGGATCTGCTGCAGGGCTTCAATGCGTGAATCCTTGGTCAGATTTTCAATCACCACTTCATCATCCACGCGCAGACGACAAATAAGCTGATTGGTCGTCGCCAGCTTCATTAATTGCGGCAGAGAAAGCTCTTTCAGGTTATCAATGGTTCCTTCGGATAACCCCAGGCGAAAACCCGCCGCGAATTTATCCTGACGAATCAGCTGCTGGGCCAGCAGCAAATAGGACAGGTTGATATCATGAATATTTTGCAGGTACTCGTCGAAATTAGACACAGGCGAAAACTCCCAATGTTATTCTGCCAATCGCTGGCATGTCAGTTTAGATAGATAACGTTTCCGAACTGATGCAGAGAGTCTTTTGGTATTGATATTCAATAAGGTAAGTCATTCTTCCTCAGTAAATGTTTTTCGTACTTCTCAATGCCAAAGGAGGCTGCATCACAAAACTGGCAAAATCATAAACACTAAGTATTTTCCGAACAAGCGACAGAAATTCCTCCAAATCCCCCAATCAATGTTAACGTATTGATTTAAAAAGCCAATAAAGGATTGTTAAACGTTATTAAACCTTGATTTTAATGATTAACCCTGCGGCTTCACCGGTGTTAACAGTATAAATGTTAAGAGCCTGTATTTATCTGCAATCCGATTCCATACGACTTCTTAACCTTTTAACCGCCAGGCTGTGGAGCTGGCTCACGCGTGTTTCCGTAATGCCCAACACCAGGCCAATCTCTTTCATGTTCAAATCCTGGAGATAATAGAGCTGCAATAGCACCTGCTCTCTTTCCGGTATGAACTGAATATGTTCCGTTATTCGCTCTAAAAGATTCTGGCGCACCGTGTCATTCAGCGGATTAAGCGATTCATTCTCGTTATCGCTCACTTCCCAGCTGTCGGCATAATTATCCTGCAACTCATCAACCGAGTACATTTGGCTGATGTTATTATCCGCCAGCATCTGCTGAAATTCCTGCAGCGATACGCCCATGCGCTCGGCAATTTCAGCCTCGGTAGCTTCACCGCCTTTTTCCTGTTCGATTTGCTGAATAATCGCGACAATTTCCCGCGTATGGGTGCGAACCCGTCGCGGAACCCAGTCGCTTTCTCTCAGCTCATCTAATAACGCCCATTTCACCCGCTGGGTGATCCATGCCGTGAGCGTTACCCCTTTTTTCGGGTCGAAACTTTCGACCGCACTTAAAAAGCCAATCGATCCTGCCTGAATTAAATCATCCAGCTCGACGCTGGCAGGAAGCCGCTTATGTAAACGCATTGCTTCCTGCCGCACCAGATAGTGATATTTAGACCAGACTACCGATTTATCTTCCAGGCCTTCGGCCGTATAAATACCATCCACGATTACATTCCACCCACTATTCTCTGCGAGAATTATCCGGTGAAATGGCGCATTCAAATAGTGCGATAAGCCTATATAAAAATGCGCATTCTGTTACTTCGCGTGAATGTGCACGCATCGAGGAAATATATCGTTATTAATGACGTTAATTCACAGAATTAAAAGGTTTCCCACTGGGCCAGATCGGGTTCCTTCGCCCGTGGCATTTTTTCAGGCGCAGGCGTGACGTTCACCTGACGGCTCTCCTGGTTAAGACGAAATTGCGCCACCAGCTTCTCCAGTGCGTCAGACTGCGCTTCCAGTTCGCTTGCCGCCAGCGCCGCCTCTTCCACCATCGCCGCGTTCTGCTGGGTGACCAGATCCATCTCGTTCACCGCCTGCGAGATCTGGTTGATGCCCGCGCTCTGCTCGTCCGAGGCGGAGGTGATTTCACCCATGATCTGGGTCACCTGCCCGACGGAGGTCACAATCTCCTGCATGACGTGGCTGGCCTGCCCTACCTGACGCGAACCGATATCAATATTGTTCACGCTGGTGTTGATCAGCTGATTGATCTCTTTCGCCGCATCGGCGCTGCGTTTGGCCAGGTTACGCACCTCTTCGGCCACCACCGCAAACCCGCGTCCCTGCTCACCGGCGCGCGCCGCTTCCACCGCCGCGTTCAGGGCGAGGATATTGGTCTGGTTGGCAATGCTGTCGATCACGCCGTTGATATCGGCAATCTGACGCGAGCTGGTGGTGATCTGGGCCATGATCTGCTCCAGGTTCTGCATCACTTCCCCGCCGTTATGGGCATTGGTGCTGGCGCTTTCCGCCAGTTCACGCGCCGCGTGGGCGTTGTCGGCATTCTGGCGCACGGTGGTTTTGATCTGCTCCATGCTGGCCGCCGTCTCCTGCAGCGCCGCCGCCTGCTCTTCGGTGCGGGACGAGAGATCGTTATTGCCGTGGGCAATTTCCTGCGCGTTGCTGTGAATACGTGAAACGCTTTCACGAATGCCGGAGACGGTCGCGGCAAGCGAGGTGCGCATCTGCTCCAGCTCACGAAGCATATTGCCGATTTCATTCTCGCTGCCGGCTTCAATCTCCTTGCTCAGATCGCCATCGGCGATACGCTTAAGCACATCGACGGTCATCGCCATACGCTGAACCAGGGTCTGGCGCAGCCAGAAGCGGATCACAAACAGCAGCGCCACTGCCAGCACCACCACCACCAGTCCCACGCCCAGCATGATTTTGTAGTCGCGCTCTGTCGTCCGAATGACCTCTTCGCTTATGCGCGCGCTGGCATCCGTGTACTGCTCAACCCTATTACGCAGCTGGGTGCGAAGCTCCATATCGTGCTCCAGAGAGCCGCTATATCCCGCCGGGTTTTGCACATAGCCAAGCTTCACTTCCGCCGCTTTATAGACCTCGTTAAACGCCGCATTGACCTCCGCCGCCAGGCGACGCTCCTCCTCCGTATTAAACGGTGAGGCCATAAAGTCATCCATATTACGGCGGGCGATTTTCACCACGTTAAGCGTATGGCTGGAGACATTCTGCGAAACCGGATTACCCAGCGCCGCCTGCAGCATCATGCCATTGGTGTTGGCCATGACCGCGCTAATGTTGTAGGCCGCATCGCGCATCTGGTCGTTATTCTCAGAGGCCACGACAATACGTTTGAAGTTCTCGTTTTTAGAGATGGCATTAAACACGGAATAGGCCGTAAAGCCGAAAAGCATCACCGCGAACAGCCCGATAATCAGCGTGACGGTGCTGTAAATTTTGAGTTTAGCTAACATAGTTTTCCACCCTCCGCGCACGGGCATGCCGTACGCGGTAGCGTCTGAAATGATTAAAAAGGCGGTTCGAATTACAGATTAAACAAATTCATCTTCTGCATATTCTTGTAAACGAACATCGAGGCATTAAAGGCCAGTTCCGACATCTGCGATTCCGATACCAGCGATACCAGCACGCTGGTGTCGGCGCCGATGGCATCCTGCACTTTCACAATGGTGTCGTTGATCAGCACATTGCCGGTCAAATCCAGGGAATCAAGCTGCTGCAGGTTGGTGCCGAGCTCGGCCTGCGCCTTACCCAGACTGTCAATACCCGCATCGATGCCTTTGCTGGCGGCTTCGAGGGCGGCACGCATCGCGTCGTAGTCGATCGGATCGTTGGTAAGCTCCGCCACGGCATCGTCGAGAAGGGCAAAGATATCACCGAAGATTTCATCACCCAGATGGCCGGTTTGCATCGTGGTACCGTCTGCCACCGTCTGCTGACGCGCTTCATTTCCACCCTGATAATCGCCGTTCTCATCAAACGCTGGCGTATCGGTATTAAAACCGCTGAAGATATAGCGACCGGCAGAATCGCGGCTGTTGGCTAAATCCAGCAGATTGGCGCGTATGCCCTCAATCTCTTTGCCCAGCGCCCTACGGTCATCGTCAAAGTAGGCGTCAGATCCCGCAGCCACCATTTTTTCCTTAAGGGAGGTGGTCATCAGATTGCCGACGCCATTGAGAATATTGTCCTGATATTCCAGCGCACTGCGCACGCGGGAGCGCACGCCGCTGTACATCTCCAGCTGCGCCAGCGCGTCCTGATGCTTTATCGCGTCGGTTGCGGCAGTCGGGTTATCGGAGGCCTTTAACAGGGTTTTTCCCGCCGACATCCGCAGATAGACTTCGTGACTTTGACTCATGCGCTTCGTCATCGACTCCGCGCTCTGCTTATACATATAAAGCGTGCTTACTCGCATTCTTTTTTCCTTAGCGGATGGACAGCAGGGTATCAAACATATCGGTGGCGGTTTTCAGCAGCTGCGCGTTGCCGTTGTAGTACTGCCGGAACATGTCCAGGTTGATGTATTCCTCGTCCATATTCACGCCGGAGAGGGCCTGTTTGGTGTTGTATTTCGTTTCCAGATCGGTGTAAGCACTGTTGGCGTAAGATTTCACCTCACGGGCGCTTTCACCAATTTTGCCTGCCAGGCTGGCATAAGCCGCACTGAGGGTGTCATTGCCGATCAGCGCCTCTTTCTGGATCTTCAGCATCTCTTCGAGGTTCTTGTTATTCCCCGGGCCGCCCGTCGCGCTGTCGGAAGCAGCAAATTCCTGCGCGCTGGTAATCTTACGGCTGATACCTTCCGCGGCACCGGCCATCGGGTTGAGGGTGAACTTATCTCCGGCAACGGCATCCCCCGCTGGCGGTAATGTTATCTCGATACCGTCAAAGCTGAGTTTGCCACCAGCGAGGGTCGCGGGGACGGTACGACCATCCGCACCTTTAACCACCCAGTCTGTCCCATCGAAGCTAATATCGTAATTCTCAGATTTCACCTCTCTGAAATTCACAACCGCGATCGGATCCAGCGCACCCGTACCTGCGTTCTTCGCATTGGCAATGGCCTTGATATCCGGCAGTGAAAACAGGTCCCCGCCCGGATCGCCGTCTGGCGTAAACCCGGCGCGGTTCTGCTCGTTCATCCGGTGCGCCATCATAAAGGCGATCTGATCCAGATCCTGACGCGCAACGGTCAGGTCTTCGTTACGGAACTTGAACAGACCGGCGAGGCGACCTTTGGTGATGCTGTTTTCATCCAGCGGTGACGCCTTACCGTTAGCATCCACGTAGGAGACGATGGTTTTATTCGGGTCGGCATCCGAGGGTGAGGTCTGCAATTTGTAGGCGGTCTCGCCGGAGACCAGCGGGCGTCCGTCTGACAGCGTCACCGTCACGCGACCAGAGATCTGATCTTCGGACACGGTAACGCCAATTTGCTCGCTCAACTTCTCCAGCAGTTCGTCGCGCTGGTCCAGCAGGTCAGCAGGCGGAGTGCCACTGCCCTGCGCGCGCTCCAGCTGCTTATTCAGCTGTGCCAGCTGTTCGGTGAACGTGTTGATCTCGCTGGCGCTGCGCTCAATCTGGGTATTGGTGCTCTTTTCCAGCCCCGTCAGACGTTTGGCGCTGGCGTTATAGCGGTTAGCCAGCACGTCGAGAGAGGTGAACACCGCCGCACGCGCTGGGCCATCTTCCGGTGAGCCGCTCAGCGTCGCCATATCCTTAAACAGCTTGTTCAGCGAGACGTCCACGTTATCCGCTTCGTCGGCCAGCATGTTGTCGATATCTGCCAGCTGCTCCATCCGTGCGGTCAGTGACGAGTAATGAGAGAGTGAATCCCGCAGCTGAGTATTGGCGAAGGCGTCATAGGCACGCTCCACGCCGCCGACCCGCGCCCCGAATCCGTAAAAGCCCTGCGGGGTCGTCTTACCGCCCAGCTCACCAATCAGCAGACTACGGCGGCTGTAGTTGTTGGACATGCCATTGACCAGGTTATCACCGGTAACCTGGATGGCGGCCTGCGCCACGCTGATACCGTTTCTGGCTAAATTAAAAAGGTTGTTCATACGCTCTGGATATTCCCTGATTGCGGGCCCGGCATTGATTTCCGGGCCAGATGTTCATGGCTCTGCTTATTTCATCGGTGATGACAAAATTTTCTAAAAAATTTTATCGAGGTCGTGCTTATAGGCATTCACCCCCTGCTGAATATCCCCTTTCACCTTCTGAATAATGGTGATGAGCTTTTTGGCGTAGGCCGGATCGGTGGCATAGCCGCCCGCCTGCAGCGCTTTCGCCCCCTGTTCCGGCGAGCCGGACTGCACCACGCCGCGATAGCGCGGGTTGCGGGTCAGCAGCTTCGCGTAGTCCGCCAGCGCATGTTCATAGGAGTCGTAGACGCGGAAGGCGGCTTTCACCTTCTGCTTCACGCCGTTGATGTATTCGGTGGTGGTGATTTCGGTGGTTTTACCCTGCCAGTCGCCGGTGGCTTTTATCCCGAACAGGTTATGGCTCGGGCTGCCGTCGGTGGCCGGAATTTCGCGTTTGCCCCATCCGGACTCCAGCGCCGCCTGGGCGAGGATCAGATGCGGGTGCAGCCCGCTCTGCTGGGCGGCCGCCTGGGCCGGGCGCAGAAGACGGGCGATAAACGGATGCGCCCCGTCCGCCGGTTTGGCGAACGACACCGGCGCAGGCAGGCGCAGTGGGCCGGTGGCGGGCGTGGCGGAAAGCCCAGGCCGCAGGAGATCGCGCCCCGGCGTGCTCACGACGGGTTCATCACTCTCCCCGCCCAGTTGGCGGACGATAAGATCGGCAAAGCCGAGCTGACCACTCCCGGCAATATTCTGCGCCACCTGCTGATCGTGCATGGCGGTGTACATCTCGGCGGACTGGCTGTGAAGCAGGTCATCCTTGAAGGTGGCATCGCGCATGCTCTTCATCATCATCTGCACGAAGATCCCTTCCATCTGCTTCGCGGCCGCCTTCAGCGCGCCGGGCGACTGCCGCCCGGCCTCCCGTTTCAGGGTGTCCAGCGAGCGGACGTCAAAGGCGGGTTGATCAAGCTTGTCGAAAGCGTTCATCAGTTCACCTCCAGCTTCGCCCGCAGACAGCCGGCGTTTTTCATCGCCTGCAGAACCGACATCAGCTCGTTTGGCGTAGCGCCCAGGCTGTTGAGGGCGCGGATCACCGCGTTCAGATCGGTACTGCTGCGCACGTGCTGCAGCGAGCCGCCGCTGTCGCGCACCGAGATATCGGTTTGCGGCACCACCACCGTCTCGCCGCCGCCGAACGGCGTATCGGGCTGGCTGATGATGTTGTTCTGCATCACCTCCACCGTCAGCGAGCCGTGGGCCACCGCGCAGGCGTCCAGCGACACGTGGCGGTTCATCACCACTGAACCCGTACGCGAGTTGACAATCACCTTCGCGTCCTGAACGTTGACCCGCAGCGGGATGTCCTGAATGTTGGCGAGGAAGCGCACGCGGGACGGGCCGTCCGGGGGCGCGAAGAGGCGCACGGTGCGGGCATCTTCCGGGAGCGCCGCCCCGCCGCTGTAGCGCTGGTTAATGGCGTCGCTGATCTGCTGCGCCAGCGAGAAGTCGCTCTCGTTGAGCTGCAGGCGCACGATGTTCTGGGTAGCGAAGTCGTTTGGCACCTCGCGCTCCACGGTGGCCCCGCCGCTGATGCGCCCGCCGTTAAGCTGGTTCACCTGCACGCGGCTGCCGCCCGCCTGCGCCCCTGCGCCGGAAATCAGGATATTGCCCTGAGCGATAGCGTAGATCTGGTTATCCGCCCCTTTCAGCGGGGTCATCAGCAGCGTACCGCCGCGCAGGCTTTTGGCGTTCCCCACCGAGGAGACCACAATGTCCAGCTTGTCGCCGGGACGGGCAAATGGCGGCAGCTCGGCGGTGACCATCACCGCGGCGATGTTTTTCAGCTGCATATTGGTGCCCGCCGGGACGGTGATCCCGAGCTGCGAGAGCATGTTGTTCAGGCTCTGGCCGGTGAACGGCGCCTGCATGGTCTGGTCGCCGGTGCCGTCAAGGCCGACGATCAGGCCGTAGCCCATCAGGGAGTTGGACCGCACGCCCTGTACCGTCGCCAGATCGCGAATGCGTTCCGCGTGTACCGCTTTGGGTACCGCCAGCGTCATGCCGTAGAGCAGGAGGCTGAGGAATAACAGAATAGATTCTTTTTTCATGGTCATATCAGAAAGGAGAAAGGTTCAGGAACAGGCGCTGCAGCCAGCCCATGTTCTGCGCTTCATTGATGTAGCCGTTGCCGACGTACTCGATGCGGGCGTCCGCCACCTGGGTGGAAGGCACCGTATTGCTGCCGCTGATAAAGCGCGGGTTCACCACGCCGGAGAAGCGGATGAATTCGGTGCCCTGGTTAATGGCGATCTGCTTTTCACCCACTACCCGCAGGTTGCCGTTGGGCAACAGCTCGTTAACGGTCACGGTGATGGTGCCGGTAAAGGTATTGCGCGCCGCGGCACCGCCTTTGCCGGAAAAATCGTTTGATCCTTCGGCTTTGAAATCCGCTTTGCCGTCGCCAAGCCAGCTGCCGGCGGCGGTCGGCACGGCAAGGAGCTCCATACCGGCCGATCCATTACGGTTGGCACTGGCGGAGGAGCTCTTGCTGGCGCTCACGTTCTCCTGCAGCAGGATGGTCAGCGTGTCACCCACGTTACGTGGGCGACGGTCTTCGAACATCGGCTGATAGCCGTAGTTCATGGCCTGCCCGGCCTGAAACAGTGAGCCGCCGGTGGCCGCCGGTGCCATCGGTAATGGTGTTGCCGTCGTCGGCCCCTCGACGAGAGGCTTTTGCATGATGTGCGCACAGCCGCCGAGCAGCAGCGTGCCTGCCAGCAGCGCCGCCGCCGGGATGTGTTGAGAAAGTGTATTCATTTTAGTGTCGATAAAATGTCTGGCCGCGCGAGCGGCCAGAGAGAGGATTACAGCTGGGAAAGCCGCTGCAGCATCTGGTCGGATGCCGAGACCGCTTTACTGTTGATTTCGTAGGCGCGCTGCACCTGAATCATGGTCACCAGCTCTTCCGCCACGTTGACGTTGGAGATTTCCACGTAGCTCTGCTTCAGGGTGCCCGCGCTCTCCATCCCCGGGTTGAGCTCGTTCGGCGCGCCGGAGGACTGGGTCTCTTTGTAGAGATTGCCGCCAATGCTTTCGAGCCCGGCGTTGTTGACGAAGGTGGTCAGCGTCAGCTGGCCAATCTGCTGCTCTTCCGCCTGCCCCGGCACCTTCACGCTGACGATCCCGTCGCTGCCGATGTTGAGCTTCATGGCATCCTGCGGGATGACGATCCCCGGCTGGATCGGGTAGCCTTCGGCATTCACCAGCTGGCCGTCCGGATTTTTCGAGAAGTGCCCGTCGCGGGTGTAGGCGGTGCTGCCGTCCGGCATCTGCACCTGGAAGAAGCCTTCCCCTTCAATCGCCACGTCGTACTCGTCGCCGGTGGGGTTCATATTTCCCTGGGTGTGAACACGCTGGGTGGAAACCGGACGCACCCCGGTCCCCAGCTGCAGACCGCTCGGCAGGGTGTTCTGCTCGCTCGCCTGGGCGCCGGGCTGGCGCATGTTCTGGTAGAGCAAGTCCTGAAACACGGCGCGCTGACGCTTGAAGCCGTTGGTATTAACGTTCGCCAGGTTGTTGGAAATGACGTCCATATTGAGCTGCTGTGCTTCCAGCCCGGTTTTTGCGATCCATAAGGAACGAATCATAGTGACTCCTTGCGCGGCCTTAGCTCACGCTTAATAGCTGGTTGGCCTTCTGGGCGTTTTCGTCGGCGGTGCGGATCACCTTCATGTTCATGTCGAAACCGCGCGAGTTGGCGATCATCTGCGTCATGGCCTGCACCGGGCTGACGTTGCTGCCCTCGATGGCTTCCGGGGTCAGACGCAGGGTTTCGTCCTGCGCCAGCGGGTTGCCGCCCGCGGTGCGGAACAGCCCGTCGTCGCCGTGCACCATCTCGTTCATGTCGGCATTGACCAGCTTGAGGCGGCCCACCAGCACCAGCGCCGTCGGGTCATCGCCCATGCCGAGCGCCGACACGGTGCCGTCGCTGCCGAGGGTGACGTGGGACTGCGGCGGTACCTCCAGCGGCCCGCCGTCGCCCATCAGCGGACGGCCGTTGACGCGAAGCGCCCCGTCCTGATTCACCTCGATAGCGCCATTACGGGTATAGCCTTCGCTGCCGTCGTCCAGCGCCACTGCCAGCCAGCCGTTCTGCGGCAGCGCTACGTCGAGGCTGCGGCCGGTATGGGTGATCGGCCCCATGGTGGTGTCGTGAAACGGCGTCGACTCTGCCACCAGCGCACGGGTGCGCAGGCTTTCCCCTTCGATGGGTACCGAACGGAACGCCGCCAGCTGGGCGCGAAAGCCCGCGGTGGAGCTGTTCGCCAGATTGTTTGAGGTGACCGCCTGGCGGTTGAGCGCCGCGTTGGCGGCACTCATGGCGGTATAGATAGCGCGATCCATCGTTCAGCCTTAACGCAGGTTAACCAGCGTCTGCAGCACTTCAGACTGGGTTTTGATGGTTTGCGAGTTGGACTGGTAGTTACGCTGATAGACGATCATATTGACCATCTCTTCACCCAGCTCAACGTTGGAGGTCTCCAGCATGCCGCCGTTGATGGTGCCGAAGCTGCCGCTGCCGGAGGTGCCAAGGAACGGCTGGCCGGACTGTCCGGTCTCCGCCCACAGATTGTTACCCTGCTGCGCCAGACCGCCGACGTTGGCAAAGTCCGCCAGCACCACCTGCGCCACGGTCTGGCGCTTGCCGTTGCTGTAGATGGCGATCACTTCGCCACTGTCACTGACTTCATACGTATTGAATTTACCCGGCGCCTGGCCGTCAATTTCGCCCAGCATAATCTGCATATCGCCGCTGTTCTGGCTCAGTTTTGAAAAATCCAGTTCCAATGCCAGTGGCGCAGAGCCGTTATAGGCAGCGCCATCAATGTCCAGTTTCGGGTTGCCAACAATGTTGCCTTTGTCATCAAACTCCAGATTAATTGGTTTCATGCCCGCAGGTGAGGTTGAGTCTTCCGCATGGGCTGTCCATTTCCCTTCGGCCGTATGCACGAAATAGACCTTAATGGCATGCTTGTTGCCCAGGCTGTCGGTGGCAGTGACTTCGCTGACGTAGTTGTAGGTATCGCTATCATCCTTGTTGAAAGCCTTGGTGATGATCTCTGCATCAGACTTCAGGTTGCCCGTCAACGACCCTGCGGTCGAAGCTTCTGGCGGCAAATCGTCTTTCGGAATGCGGATTGGCCCGACCTGCGCGCCGGGGTTAATCACCCCGTTCGTCGCCTGATAGCCGGTTAAAAACAGTCCGTTGGTCCTGTTGACGATAAAGCCGTTTTCGTCCTGTTCAAACTGGCCGTTACGCCCGTAGAACACGCTGCCCGCCTCATCGACCATGCGGAAAAAGCCGCGCTTTGAGATGCCCATATCAAGAGCGGAGCTGCCGGCCGCCAGGTTGCCGTCGCCAAAGTTCTGATCAACGCCTGCCACCCGCACGCCCATCCCCTGCGAACCAGCGAAGATATCCGCAAAAGAGGCGGAGCCTGCTTTAAACCCAAACGTCTGGGAGTTGGCGATGTTGTTACCCACCACGTCCAGCGCTTTTGCCGCGGCGCTCAGACCGCTAAGACCTTGTGAAAAACCCATAATTTCTTTCCAGAAGTAATGTTTATTTTTGAATGACGAACACTTTGTCCATGCCGATCGGATCGTGATTCAGCAGATGCAGAATCGGCCCATTTGGATCCATGGTGACGCCCTGTACCTGCTCCTGAATCAGGCCGTACACCGTCGGGTTCTCCCCTTCGGCGTTGCTGGCCTCAAAGGAGAGGGTGTACTCGCGATCGCGTGGTGGCCCCGGCTCCGGCTTGAAGTTTTCCAGGTCGTCGAGGTTGAAGGTATTCATCCCCTTCTTGACGTTCTTCAGCTCGGCAGCGTAAGCCTTGTCGCCGTCATGCAGCGTAACGGTGACCGTTTCGGCATCGTCCGACAGCGCGAAGTGGAAATCGTCCGAGCCTTCAGGCGTCTCAACGCCTTCCTGATGAATCCCAAAGCGATCGCCAAAGGAGACCTTCGCCTCTCCTTCAATCAGCACGGTACGCCCGACCCAGGAGGAGGCGCTCATGCTGCCCAGCTGGGACATCATGGCGTAGACGTAACCGACAGACGTGTTGAGCTTCTCGACGCCCGCCGCCATGTTGAACTGCGCCAGCTGCGAGGTGAGCTGGTTGTTATCCATCGGGTTGGTGGGATCCTGGTTTTTCATCTGCGCCACCAGCAGGGTCATAAACTGGTTCGACAGATCTGCCGCGCTGTTGCCCGTGCCCGTGCCGCCAGTGCCGCTGTTGTTGTTAATCGAAGAGACCGCCATATGCGTCCTTACTGACCAAGAGTTAATGTTTTCAGCATCAGGCTTTTGGCGGAGTTCATCACTTCCACGTTGGCCTGGTAGCTGCGGGAGGCGGAGATGGTGTTGACCATCTCGTTCATCACGTTGACGTTGGGCATGCGCACGTAGCCCTGTTCATCCGCCAGAGGATTGCCCGGCTCGTAGACCAGGCGATCCGGGGCGCTGCTCTCCACCACGTCGCTGACCTGCACGCCGCCAATTTCCTGACCGGCCGTGTTATCGACCTGGAACACCACCTGACGGGCCCGGTACGGCTGACCGTCCGGCCCCGCCACGCTGTCGGCGTTGGCCATATTGCTGGCGCTGACGTTAAGACGGCGGGACTGGGCCGCCATCGCTGAACCTGAAATATCAAATACGCTAAAGAGCGACATCGTTAATTACCCCTGACTGAGCACAGTCATCATTTTCTTAATATCCGCGCCAAGGAACGTCAGTCCCGACTGATATTTCACGGCGTTATCCGCAAAATTGACGCGCTCACGATCCATATCCACCGTATTGCCATCGGCACTCGGCTGATCGGGAATGCGATAAAGCAGCTGAGCGTCGTCAAACGGCTGCGCTTTACCTTCAATATGTCGGTTTGACGTTAATGCCAGTGATACGGGTGATTTCGCCACGGTGTTATTTTCCATGGCCGCTTTTAGCTGCTGAGGAAAATCGATATCCCGCGCCTGGTAGCCAGGGGTGTCGGCATTCGCAATATTCGAAGCCAAAATATCCTGACGGCGCGACAGCAAACCTAACGCCTGCTGTTGAAAGCGAAAGGCGTCATCAAGTTTATTCATGACAACAGGACTCCTGTCTCGCGTTATTTAAACTGCGATAGTGTAGACAGCGCTGGTGAAATATCACACTGCGAAGACCCGACAGAAATAAGCCTATTTAGGGAAATAGAAATAATGAGGGAAGCGATAAAAAAATGAAGAATGTAAATGCCGTCAGAAGTGTCATTATTTAAGACAATAAAAGCCTCGCCACTGCGTATATAATTTCGCCACGTTTTATAAATTAAATACCGTATTAAGGCAATGAGATGAAGCTCCGATTATTCAGCGCGGCGATGGCCGTCTTGCTCTGCTCTGCGTCTGCTGGTGCCAGCGTTCCGTCTGACCAGACGGCGAAGCAGCGCCTGCTGCTCAAGCTGGATGCCCTGATCCAGCAGCCGGAGAGCAACGGCGAGGTGGTGCGCACCGTGGCCCTGCTCGCCACGCCTGCCCAGTTGGCCGCCGTGTGTGAGAACCCGGAGCTGAGCCTGGTAGGGCGCGACAGCCGTCTCACCGGCAAGCGTACCGTGCTGGCCCAGTGCGGCGCGCGTCGTCATTTCCTGCCGATACGCATCAGCGCCCAGGGCACCTGGTGGGTGGCCAGCCAGAGCCTGCCCGGCGGGGCCATTGTGCAGCGCAGCGATATCGAACCGGTTACCGGCAGCCTCGATAACCAGCCCGGTGGCTTGATTTTTAACGCCGACCAGATCATCGGTCAGCGCCTCACCCGCGCCATCGACGCCGGTAAACCGCTGCTGGAAAACCAGCTGCGCCAGCAGTGGCGGCTACGTGCCGGGCAGACGGTGGACCTGGTGACCGCCGGTTCAGGCTTTCGGATACGCAGTCAGGGTAAAGCGCTGAACAACGCCGCGGTGGACGACGTGCTGAAAGTGAAAACCGCTGGCGGGCGCACCGTCAGCGGGAAAGTGGCGGCCGACGGTCAGGTGATGATTTTTTCTCAATAATAAATTTTAGCTTTTCTGAGAATCACCGAAGAAAGAAGTATTGAGCACTTAATTTTATTGCGAGGACCACCATGAGCATCAACAGCAGCCAGACCACCGCGCCGATCGCGAAGATCGCCCCAACGCAGGATCTGCGCACCCGCACGCAGCCACAGGAGAGCGAGGTGGCGGCCACGCGCAGCGAAAAGCGCGATAACACCAACGTCACCCTGAGCCAGCTAACCAAAAAAATTCAGACCGACGACAGCCGCGACGTGAACTACGCCCGCATCGCCGAAATGCGCGCCGCGCTGTCGGCGGGTACCCTGCGCATTGAGCCGGAGAAGATTGCTCAGGCGATGGTGCAGGACATGTTTTCGTTTTAACCGTTTACAGGCCCCTTATGGACAAGCTTTTCCCGATACTGACGCAAATGAAGACCTCTCTGGATGAGCTGGAGGCAATCATGATTGAAGAGGTGAATCAGCTCAACCGCACCCAGATCAACCCGGTGTCGCTGCAGGTGCTGGCGGATAACAAAAACCAGCTGCTGACCACCCTGCAGTACTACGACGATATGCGCCGCCAGCAGGAGCAAACCTCCGGCACCGAAGCCCCCTACCCGGGACTCGGCAAGCTGTTTGCCAGCTGGCAGCAGGTGCATGAAAAGGTGCGCAGCACCAAAGCGCTGAATCAGCAGGTGGAATCCCTGCTGCAAAGCCATATGAAGAAAAACCAGCATATTCAGAAAGCAATCGACCATGTCGGGCACGCCAGTACGCTTTACGGCCCGGCGGGTGAATCCAGCCAGATGCCTGTCGGTCGCAAATACAACATCAGCATCTGACCGTTCCTGTCTGCGTTGTCCTCTTTTGCCCGCCTCTGGTGGGCTTTTTTTTGCCCCCCCTCACCCTAACCCTCTCCCCAAAGGGGAGAGGGTTAGGGCTAGGGGGCGGGTAGGCCGGGTAAGCGCAGCGCCACCCGGCAATCAGGAAGGAAATTAAACAGAGGTGTAGGCCTTCGCCATCGTACGGCTTTTACGCATGCCGGAGAGTTCGGTGCTGATGGCGGTGAGACGCCCCTGAATGGCGCGCGTGAGAAGGGCATCGTGCTCCAGCAGGGTCGCCAGCCGGGCGCTGACCTGTGGCTTGTTGTGCTGCGCCAGCGGGGTTAAATCGATTTCACACAGCGTTCTCATCCCCATGGTATAGGCCACAGACTCGTCAAGAAACACATCCCATTCGCCGTCGTCGGCCTGCTGGCGCAGCTTTTTGTTGCTAACCAGCAGCTGTTCAATCAGCTCAATCACATCGTTATCCATGCTTCACCTGCTTCTGCTGTGGCGCGATGGCCTGCCAGGTTTCCAGCATCCCCGTCATCAGGGCGATGAGGTGCGGCAGCTTTTCTCCGGACTTGTTGAGGTTAGCCTCCAGCAGCGTGCGCGAAATATATTCGTACAGGCTCTCCAGCTCTTCGGCGATTTTCCCGCCCTTCTCGTGGTCAAGACCGGCGCGCAGGCCGTTGTCGATAATGTTGATGGCGCGGGAGATCATCTCCCCGCGGCGGGCGATATTGCCGGACTGGAAGTAGATGTCCGCCCGCTTCATGGCGTTAATCGCCCCGTCATACAACAGGACGATCAGCTGGTGCGGCGTCGCGCCGCTAATCTGGCTGTCGAGTGAGACAGCGGTGTAGGCACTGTTGCCCGTTTTGGTGTACATCGTCAAATCCTGCCGGGCAGCGGCCTGCCCGGATTGGTAATCAATTAAATTAACCCCGCCAGCGACTGCTGCAGCCGGGTGCTCATGCTGTTCATCTCACTCATCGCCTTATCCAGGCGCATATATTCCTTTTCACGGCGCAGCATGGCTTCGTCGATGCGCTTTTGCACCGCCGTGATCTGCTTGCCAACGCGTTTTTCCTGCTCGCGCAGGGACTCCAGCGCGGTTTCAATCACCCCGTCCTTTTTCGCCACGGCGTCCTTATCGCCGAGGTAGGTATTAAAGATGCCCTCCATGCGGTCTTTAATCCCCTCCTCGCCCCCTTTGCCGAGGAACAGTGCCTCGACCTCCTTCGGGTTGTCCTTCAGGGCGGCCTCAAGCTTTTTGCTGTCGATGGTGAGAGTGCCGAGCGCTCCGGAGCGGTCATCGCCGGTTTTGCCATCGAAGGTGACGGTGATGCCGAGACGGCCAAGGGAGGTGATCACATCCCCAGCCTCACGGTACTCGCCGCCTACGGTAGCCTTCAGCTGGCTGGTCAGGCGGCGCAGGTTGCCGTCGCTGAACAGCGCGCCGTTGCCGGTGTCGGGCAGCGGGATTTCGCCCTCCGCGAGCTTGTCGCGATCGGGGGCCGTGTATTTGGTAGCGCTGGCGACGGTGCTCAGGTAGCTGTTGTAGTTTTTAACAAACTCCTCGATGAGGGATTTCACCTTTGAGGTATCTTCGGTGATGGTGAGGGATTCGGTTTTGAAGGGATGCTCTGCGCCAGGATCGGCATCAGGGTCTTTCTCCGACACTTCACGCAGTTCAAGGGTTACGCCGGTAATCAAATCTTTAATGGTGTTAGAACTGCGCTCGACCTCATTACCGTTGAGCCAGACTTTGGCATTCTGGGCCTCGGTCATCTCTTTGCTGTTCTCAAGCGCATCCTTGACCGCGGCGTCCCCCGTTACCGTTATCGTCATCTCCCCGTCTTTACCGGTTTTTTTCGAGGTCAGGACGAGTTTGTACTCTCCTTCTTTCACCGTCACCACTTCAGCGACAACATCACCCTTCTGCTCATTGATTTTTTTGGCAATATCATCGAGGGACGTTTCGTCTGGCTTGAGCTCCACGACCAGCGGTTTGTCACTGCCTTTCATATCGATGGTGACGGTCGCGGCGCTCTTACCAAGATCCTTATCTCGTGACGTTCCTTCCACCTCCAGTTGATGCGCTTTCGCCAGCTGCGCCACGGCCATGGTGTAGCTGTTCGGGATCGCCCCTTTACCTGCCGTGGCCTTAAAGGTTTTGTTATCGCTGACGCTGACGCCGTTAAACCCCTCATCCTCGAGCTTGCCGAGAGTATCCTTCAGGGTGCTCAACGAGCTGGATATAGAGCCCCACGCGGAAATCTGTCCGTTATAGGTTTTTTGTTTCTGCAGATAGGGATTCAGCTTGAGTGCGCTGGCCGAACGTTCCTTTGCCAGCAGTTCGTCAAAAGGCAGACCCGAGCCCATGCCTAAAAAATTGGTTGATACCATATGAATGCTTCCTGTTGTAAAGGGATGACCTGTTACGTTTCTATCGGGGAATAAAGAAGGAAGTTTAATTTTTCATATATGCGTGAACAACGCGCAGGGGCGCGGATAACAGAGATGTGCGTTTATTGGTTAATTGTTTTTTGCTATCCGGATAATTGTCCTCATATCTGAAGCCATTTTTACCAATGGCAAAAAAATTGAAAAAAATAATTTAGTGTTTTCCATTCCCCCCGATGAATTCAGTATGCGACGCAATTAACGCATATCTCACATTTCGTTATTACTTAGAAGGATATAACAATGGCACAGGTCATTAATACCAACGCACTGAGCCTGATGGCGCAGAATAACCTGAACAAATCCCAGACTCAGCTGGGCACCGCGATTCAGCGTCTCTCTTCCGGTATGCGTATCAACAGCGCGAAGGACGATGCGGCAGGCCTGGCGATTTCCAACCGCTTCACCTCCTCTATCCGCGGTATGACCCAGGCGGCGCGTAACGCCAACGACGGTATCTCCCTGGCGCAGACCACCGAAGGCGCGCTGGAAGAAGTAACCGAAAACATGCAGCGTATCCGCGAGCTGACCGTACAGGCGAAAAACGGCACTAACTCTGCCAGCGACCTGGACTCCATCAAGAAAGAGATTAGCACCCGTCTGGAAGAAATTAGCCGCGTAGCAGAAACCACCAACTTCAACGGCGTAAAAGTCTTTGACGGTTCTAAAGAAAAAATCACTATTCAGATTGGTGACAAAGACGACGACACCATCGACATCACCCTGAACAAGCTGGATATGGAGACCCTTGGTCTGGATGAATTTTTGGATGATTTCGCGGATATCGGGATCACTGTGAATGGCGCGGGGACTGCCAGCAGTCAGTATGACGATAAAGCAGATCTAAAAGCTGCTGGTCAAGACACGGGTATTGTGACGGGTGCACCTGGCGGTGGTACTGCCGATCCAACTGCTAAATGGAAAGTTCATGCTGACGATATAGCTGCGCTCAAGACTGCGCTGGCAAATGGCGGTACAGCGCTGACAAATGATCCCGAGATTTATGTTAAGGACGATGAGGCTTTCGTCTTAAACAAAGATGATGGCAAGCTGTATAAAATCGACCTTGCAGCAGTCACATGGGATGATAATGGCGCTGGAGCATCCAAAATCGATACAGTGGCTTTTAGCAACCTGACAGAAATGGGTGCAGAAGATACTGACATGCTGCTGAACGGCCCGAGCCAGTTGACCAACCCAGTGAAACTGAAACTGGGTGACACCATTAAAGCGGCAGACAATACAGATGTGACGCTGGATGAAACTCAGCTGAATACAATTGCCACTTCGGCTTTTGGACAGGATGCAGAGGCAGCGGGAATGCAGCTCTTCTCCGTGACCGAAGGCGCTACAACTAAAGTCTTCGCTTATGGTGAGAACGCAGCAGGCGATAAAGTCGTTACTGAGGTTATCTTCGCTACTGGCGGTACGACACCAGGCGGTCTGACTACACCAGCAGCACGTGCCGCTGACGCTGAGTTTATTAAAAAAGAAGCGGGCGGTGCGCTGGCGGATGGCCTGCTGGCTAAACTGGACGACGCGATCACCCAAATCGCCGACTTCCGTGCCGACCTGGGTGCCGTTCAGAACCGCTTCAGCTCCATCATTGCCAACCTGAACACCAACATCATCAACACCACCGAAGCGCGCTCCCGTATTCAGGATGCCGACTTCTCCGTGGAAGTGTCCGCCATGAGCCGTGCGAACATCCTCCAGCAGGCAGGTGTTTCCGTACTGGCCCAGGCCAACCAGGTTCCGCAGAACGTGCTGTCCCTGCTGCGTTAATCTGCAAAAACCACCTTACATTGTCATTACGCGCGTGCCTCACGCGCGGTTTGCCCTCCTCCCCGGAGGGCTTTTTTGTTTTATGCCCGGCAGCGTATTCCCCAGAATCGCCAGCGCCAGCGCACGGGCATAGGTGACCGGGGTGATTGTCTCTTGCCAGCAGTGCGGCATGCATGACGGGGCGACGTCACCGGCTATCAGTTGCTCAATCAGATGCGGCGGCAGATCGTCGTCACACAGACGTTCCAGCGCCTCCAGGGCATGCAGTAATCGTCCGCAGAGGGCATGGCGATCGCTTACGCTTTGTGTTTCGACCAGCGCGCTGGCAAACGCGGCGCAGAGATCGGCCACCTCAAACAGGTCGAGGGGTAAGGCCATAAGCCGTTCGGTGAAGCTATGGTGGGATGCGTCAGTGAGAGTGGACAGAAGGGTCATCGGAAAGCCTCCAGGGAGATGAGAAATGCGTCACAAGGGAGCCAACCAGCGGGTCACTCCGGTATCATCTTGTATCTTCAGGTTCTCACGCCCGGCTGCGGTGGTTGCCGCAACGCAGGCACTTTTTACGATGTGATGAAAACTAACAACAGGGTAAACCACAGATTACATAAGGTTACTTGCGGGATTGCGAGGCGCCTTCCAGATTTGTGCCGGGTAGCTTCCCCTCACCCTGGCCCTCTCCCCAAAGGGGTGAGGGGACCGTTCGGTGCGGTCTTTATTTCGGGCACAGGTTTGCTTTTCCTCCTTTCCCTTACCCCGGTCATTATTACCTGAAGCGATGAATGTTGCTTCCGAAAAATTAATGGCTTACAGCGACACCCAGGTCCGGCTGTAAATCGCTGAGGCGTTTGCCTCCCGGCCGGGGCGAGGCGCAGGGATGCGCCGAGAGGGCGGGCTTTACAGGAACGTTACCTCCGCCCGTCCCCGATAAGCCGGAAGGAATAAGCCGAGGGTACCGCGAAGCGGCGATTTACCGCCGGGAGCCCGGGTCGCCAGGGTGGTGGCGACTGAGCCACCCTGGCACGTTCACAGGTCATGCCGTTACAGAGTAGCAAGGAACATAAAGTGAACGGAATAACCTCGAAAGCCGTATGCTCCCCCTCACCCCAACCCTCTCCCAAAGGGAGAGGGAGCCGTCCGTGCAGGCATATTTACGGGTGAAATTAAACTTTAAACCGATTCACCACACTTTCCAGCTGTTGCGCCTGCCAGGTTCGCTCCAGCGGCGTCTCTTTCACCTGAGCCAGCATCGCCTGAAGAATGGCGATTTCATGCCCCGGCAGCTCGCCGATACCGGCGGCAGCGGCGGGCAGCAGGGTTATCTCATAGTTACCACACCGGGTAAGCGTCACGCGGTCTGTTCTCTGCGACGTGGGCGACTGGCAGGCCGCCAGCGTCGAGACGGCGAAGAGCACAAGAGTCTATTTCATGTCAGGAGATCCTTTCCATTAAGCCTGCTTCCAGTGAAGCAAAGCGATCCCGCTTACGCAACCCGTCACTGGGTGCGCTGCAGCAGGGCATTCGCCACGGTACAGACCTCTTCAATCAGCACGCTGTTATTCTGCGTCACCGACGCCGCGCCGCTCTGCCCCCGCATCATCGCATCGTCAATCAGCGCCCGAAGCTCCTTCGAGGAGCGGGCGCAGCGGCTCGCCAGGTTGCGCGACTCCACGGCAAAAATCCCCTCTTCGTTATGCAGGGAGTAGCTGTAGGCGCGGCTCGCCAGCTGAACCAGCGCCCCGCTGCTGTCGGCAATCTGCAGGGCTGCATCATGCAAGGCCTTCATGGCCATAATCACGCCGGTGGCGCTGTCGCCGAGCGTCGCCAGCAGGTTGGCGCTGGCGTCCGGGACCTGCAGCAGCCGTTCGTTCTCCCGGGCGATGGCGTTCACCTGCTCGCCCATCTCATGCATCAGCGGCGGCAGATGCGCCCCCTGCCCGGTTTGCAGCTGCGACGGCAGCTCTTCATTGAGTCGGGAAAGGTGCAGATTCAGACTGCGCAGCAGCGTCAGGGTCGAGACCAGCAGCAGTGCGGCCAGCGGCCACGGCTTGTGGAGCAGAATGCCTGGGCGCTCGCCCATGCGGCGGGTGGGAACATCAATAGCCAGCAGCCACGGCGTGTCGGCGAGGGGAACCACCATCAGGGTATGCTCGCCGCTGGCGCTGCGAAAACGGGTATGGCGCAGCCCTTCCCCGGACTGGGCCAGCAGAGCGCGCAGCGGGACCGCCATAGGGAGATCGGCATCGTTAAGCGATTGCACCGTGGGCGCACCGGCGGCATCGGCAATGATGCGCCCGGTGTTTTCCACAATCCAGGCACGGCCGCCCAGCCGCTCTCCCATCTCTTTCACCAGGGCATTGAAAAACTGACGGCTGTTGCCGCTCTCCTCCGGGAGATCGGTCTCCCCCGGCGCCGCTTTGTCGAGGGCAAAGCTTTTCAGGGTGACCACGCTTTCGGTCATCGAGCGCTGCTGCGCTTCCACCCGGTCAAGCTGTTCACGCAGCTGAATGGCCAGGGCATCCACCTGCGAGCGCAGGCGCTGCCCCTCCGTGCGGATAAACCACGGCATGACGCCCGCCTGCACCAGAATAATTAAGGTAATAAAAATAACGACCAGTATGACAATAAAAACCATGACAGCGCCTGTTGTTTATTCTGGCAGCACAATGCTGCCGCTACAGGGCTATTTTATTATGCGGGGGGCAGTAAATATGCTCTTCAAACCGTTGATAACCGCGCACTTCTGTTATCGCTCAATAAAAACAATCCGCCGGACATTATCCCAGCGTCTGACCAGCCAGCCATCGAGGCTCCAGAAGGTTCCCCCCCATGTCACCGGCAGCAGGCAAAGGACCATATACAGCGTCTCGGGCAGATAAAACAGCCAGCTGAGCCAGGCGATCAGGTTCAGACCACGCGGAATGGTGTAGATACCGATGGTGACCAGCGCCACGGCGCTGATCGTCATCAGTACCAGCGCGCTCACGCGGCTGAATAATCCCAGAGTTAACAGCAAACCCATGCTGCATTCGAGGAACGCCACCACCACGGCCATAACGTCCGGGAAAGGGATCCCCGCGTCATGCATGGTGTCCACCATCAGCAGCTGGTTCTCGGGAACGAATAATTTATTAAACCCTGCGGTAAAGAAAAATATCCCCACTACCAGACGGCAGAGAAAGACGGGAAACATGGCTGGCATATCGGTGGTATGCAATAAACGCTTAAGCGAGAACATCGGTCATCCTTGTAAAGAAAATAAGTACTGTGTAATAAATTCAATAACATCTGTTTACGCAGTATAAATTCGCCGGTCTCATTCGCAACTGCTCCCGCCCCCTTCCCGACACAATTAATAAAAATATACAGATTAAAAAAGATTAATTCTGAATGATGATAGCGTCTCATTATCAACGCCGTACAGACGACCCCTTCGGCAGCAAAAAGGTAACCGATTGGTTTTAATATGATTAAAGTAAAACGTTATTAAGCGCCACGTTTAATGCGGTTAATAACGCTTCGATTAATAACCTTAATGCCGTTAAGGCTGTTATTACGCAGTGGTTGCAAAAATATGACGTAAGACATAAAAAGCATGTCGTTCTGGCCTTCGGCTCGCCATAACATGTATTCCTTACTATTAATTACAATAGCCAGAAGCGATACCTAATACACCAGAAGAATCAAATAACTATGCTAAACCCTATCGCGATTGGAACGTCAGTAACGCTGGATTTACAGACCCGCGTACTTGCCCGGACGGATACGCAGGAAACGGTCACCCTTCCCCAAAGCGCGTGTCTGTGCCTTGCCGCACTGGTGGAGGCCCAGGGAGAGGTGCTTTCTCAGGAACAGCTGATGGAGATCGGCTGGCGCAGCGCAGGCGTGGAAGTGACCGACAACAGCGTCCGGGTGATGATCACCAAGCTGCGTCGCGCGTTCGCCCAGTTGGATCTGCAGGAAGCCATCACCCTGATCGCCGTGACGCGCAGCGGCTATCGTCTGCTCGTGCGCGAGGCCAGCGGTGAACTGCCACCGCCGGCGCAGACCGCGACCCTGCCCGCCCAGGAAGAACCGGCCGCGCCTGATGTGCCGCCGGTGGCGGCGCACGCCCCTGCGCGCCGCTATACCCTGAAGCAGAAAATCTGCGTCACCCTGAGTGGCGTGCTGGTGGGGCTGGTGATTGCCCTGCTGCTGCGCGGGATCGTCGATTTTAGCCCCCAGCCGGTCCACTTTGTGCGCTGGAATGGCCCCGGCGTGCCGCCCGGCACCCAGGTGATGGTGCAGCAGGATAAACAGACGCAGCGCGCCCTGATTGAGTCCACGCTGCAAACCTATACCCGTCACGTGCTGGATCGTCGCCCCAATGAGAAACCGGCTGCGGTGCTGTACGTCACCACCGGCTCAGAAAAAATGAGCCAGTTCCAGGGACTTATTGCCTGCCAACAACCCTTTAAGGATTCAGGGAATGACTGCGAATCGTTCTATTTTCGCCATTATTAAATCCCCGCTCAGCCTGCTGTTTGTGGGCGGGATGGTCGTCGGGCTGGGCGGCATGGCGCTGTACGGGCTGCGGAACGCGACGTTCGCGTCGCAGTGTGTCGCCCCCACCTCCTACTACGTGATTGAGGACGACAACAATGCGACGCTGGCGCGGGGCATCTACCGCTCCTACCGCGATGGCCTGTTCAGCGGGCATACCACCTATATCGGCAGCATCACCCACTTTAAAGACGGCAAGCGCGACGGGCTGCCAAAGGCCGTGAACCGGGAAGTGCGCTACGATGTGGAACTGTCGGGCAAACGGATCCATCTGACCGTGACCAGCCAGCACCGCAAGCTGGGCGGCCAGACCACGGATGAAGATGTGACCGACTATATCTTCCCGCAAATTAAGCCAGGCGAAGTGGCGACCAGCACCGTCTACCTGCTGGACGATAAGGTGCTGGCCTCCGGCTCGGAAACCGTCGCCCGCATCGCGTGCATGCACTGAGGGAACTACACCAGCGCCTGAATCAGCCCGGCCAGCAGGTCAAAGCCGGTGGCCATCAGGCGCTCAAAGAACGGGGCCAGCGTTTCGGCAATCAGGAACAGCGCCAGCATGCCGAAGGTCAGCGTCAGCGGGAAGCCAATCACGAAAATGGAGAGCTGCGGCGTCAGACGGTTTAACAGCCCGAGGATAAAGTTGATGCACAGCAGCAGGGCAATCACCGGCAGCCCCAGCATCAGCCCCTGACTGAAAATCAGCCCCGCGTGGGTGACCAGATAGATAAACCCGCCCGCATGCAGCGGCGTGGCGTCAACCGGCAGGGTCTGGAAGGTGTCAGCCAGCAGCGCCAGCAGCCAGAGATGGCCGTTAAAGGCGAGAAACAGCAGCATCACCAGCAGGTTGAGAAAACGTGAGATCACAGGACTGTTGCCTGCGCCGGGGTCAAAGAAGGTGGCAAACGACAGCCCCATCTGCATGCCGATGATTTCACCGGACATGCGCACGGCGGCGAACAGCAGCTGCAGCGTCAACCCCATCGCCGCACCGATAATTACCTGTTTAGCCAGCACCCAACTCCCTTTCCAGGAATAGAGCCCTACCCCGGCGTCGGGCAGCATCCCGCCGATGAGGATCGCCGTCAGCAGCGCCAGACCGGCGCGCAGTCTGGCACTGACGGCCTTCTCGCTGAACACCGGCGCAACGTGCAGCAGCGCCGCAATGCGCACCATAATGAAAAAGTAGTGGCTGACCAGCCCGTAGAGCTGATCGAGGGGAAGTCCAAAGGCCATCAGCCGATCACATACGGGATGCTGGCGAACACCGCGCGGGTATATTCAATAAAGATTTTCATCATCCACGGGCCAAGCGCCACCGCGACGCCGACAATCATCAGGATTTTCGGGATGAAGGTCATGGTCATTTCGTTGACCTGCGTGGCGGCCTGCAAAATACTGATAATCAGACCGGTGACCAGGGCAGCCACCAGCAGCGGTGCAGAAATCATCAGCCCGACCTTGATGGCCTGCATGCCGATCGCCATTACGCTTTCGGGGGTCATGGTGCTCTCCTAACTGTAAAAGCTCTGGGCCAGCGAACCCACCAGCAGCTGCCAGCCATCCACCAACACGAACAGCATCAGCTTGAACGGCAGGGCAATGGTGGTCGGCGGCACCATCATCATCCCCAGCGCCATCAGAATGCTCGCCACCACCAGATCGATGATCAGGAACGGGATAAAAATGGTAAAGCCGATCTGGAACGCGGTTTTCAGCTCGCTGGTGATAAACGCCGGGATCAGAATGCTGAGCGGCACATCCTGCGGCGTGGCAACGTCCGGCGTTTTCGCGATACGGGCAAACATCGCCAGATCGCTTTCGCGGGTCTGGTCGAGCATGAACGCGCGCAGCGGCTTCACCCCTTCCGTCAGGGCACCTTCCATGGTGATTTTGTTTTCCTGCAGCGGCAGCCAGGCTTTTTCGTAGATCTGGCTGAACACCGGCGACATCACAAAGAAGGTCAAAAACAGCGACAACCCCACCAGCACCTGGTTGGGTGGCGCGGTGGGCGTACCCAGCGCGTTACGCAGCAGCCCCAGCACAATGATGATGCGGGTAAACCCGGTCATCATCAGCAGGACCGCGGGAATGAAGGTAAAGCCGCTCAGCAGCAGCAGGGTTTGCACCGGCAGCGTCCAGCCCCCTTCTCCGGAGGGCTGGCCGAGAGTGATATCCCCATTGGCCGCCAGCGCACCGGCGGCAGGCAGCATCAGGGCGAATGCCAGCAGCAGGCGACTCACTGTTCACCTCCCGGACGGCATTTCTGGCGCAGCTTCTCCAGCATCAGCGGAAACGTCGCTGCGGGCGCACTGGCCTGCGGGGCGTTTTCCGGACGCGGCTGAGTGGCGAGGCAGGTAATCTGTGAAGCGGTAACCCCCAGCACCAGACGCTGGTCGCCAACGTCAACCAGCACCAGGCGCTCGCGCGGCCCTAGTGAGTGGGTCGCCACCAGGGTCATGTTGCCCTGGGCGTCGTTGAGCCGACGCGCCAGCCCGCTGCGGCGGGCGGCCCAGGCCAGCACCACCAGCAGCAGGAGGATCAGCACCAGCGCGCCGCTGACCGACGTCAGTATGGACCCGGTAGCCGGGAGGGAATCAGTGGCGTTCATCAGCGGCTCAGACGATGCATACGCTCGGACGGGGTAATGATGTCCGTAATGCGGATACCGAATTTATCGGACACCACCACCACTTCCCCCTGCGCAATCAGATAACCGTTGATCAGGATATCCAGCGGCTCCCCTGCCAGACCGTCCAGCGACACCACCGAGCCCTGGCTTAAGCGCAGCAGCTCCTTGATGGTCATTTTGGTGCGTCCCAGCTCCACGGTCATTTTTACCGGGATATCCAGGATCAGGTTCATTTCGTCAGAAAATTGTGCACCCGCCATGGTGTCGGTCATTCCCGCCGCGTGCTGTTCGGTCATTGCCTCACCCCAAAGATTATCGATGGACTGATCGTCAGAACCCGATGAGGTGTTCATATCGCTCATGGGGAAATTACTCCTTGTTTAATGAAAGTAATGAAGGCTGAATCATCTGCTCGACCTTCAGGGCATATTGATTATTAACGGCACCGTAGCGGGCCGTGAAGACCGGTACGCCACCGACGCTGGCCTCGATAAACTCCTGCTTATCCAGCGCGATGATGTCGCCTTTTTTCATCTGCATCACGCGGGACAGACGGGTGCCGATATCGGCGAAACGCGCCGTGAGCTCCAGCTCGGTTTCCCGCATCTGGCTTGCCAGCAGGCCGCGCCAGTGGGAGTCCTCATGACGGGAGTTGTCCATTGGCGGGTTACTCAGCAGCTCGCGCAGCGGCTCGATGGTGCTGAAGGGAATACAGATGTTGAACTCCCCGCGGTGCGAACCGATCTCCACCGAAAACGGCGTGGTCACCACCACGTCGTTCGGCGACGAGGTGATGTTGGTGAACTTCACCTGGATTTCGGAGCGGATGTACTCCGTTTTGATTTTGTAGATCGAACTCCAGGCGAACTCGTATGCCTCGCGCGCCATCGACAGCATGCGGTGGATCACGCGCTGCTCGGTGGGCGTGAACTCGCGGCCGTCGGCTTTGGTCGGGAAACGCCCGTCGCCGCCGAACAGGTTATCCACGGCCATAAACACCAGCCCCGGCGAGAACGCCATCAGCGAGGTGCCGCGCAGCGGGTTAAGGTGCAGCAGGTTCAGGTTTGTCGGCACCGGCAGGTTGCGGGCAAACTCGTGATACGGCTGGATCTTAATGTTCCCCGCCGTAATATCCGGGCTACGGCGCAGCAGGTTAAACAGCCCCATGCGGAACTGACGAGCGAAACGTTCGTTAATGATCTCCAGCGAATGCAGACGTTCGCGGATCACCCGGCGCTGGGTATGCGGATCGTAGGGTTTGATCCCCGGGTCTGCCCCATTGTTCTGACGATCGCTGTTGCTCTCCACATCGGCATTGAGCAAACGGTCGATCTCATCCTGAGATAAAAAGCTGTCAGCCATAATAATTACCGCAGAATAAATTCGTTAATAAGCACGTCAGTGACGCGAATGGACTGGTTAAATGCCAGCGGTTTATCGAGCTCACTCTGAATATTGGTAATCAGGCGACGCTTTCCTTCATCCGTCGATAAATCTTCATAGGTCTGGTGAGTGAGCAACATAAATAAGCGGCTGCGATATTCCGGTAAATATTTTTCCAGCACCGCCAGCGATTTCTGTTCCGCCACGCGAATCGACAAGCCCAGGTACAATACCCTGTCCGATTCGTTCGCCGTCGGCTTCAGGCTGACGGTAAAGGTATTCATTGACGCATACAGCGGCTCGACCTGTACGGGCGCGGGCGGTGTTTTGATTTCCCCTTCCGCGACCTCTTGTGCCGGTTTGGCGAACTTCATCTCCCAGAACAGGTAGCCGGAAACTCCGCACGCCGCAACGGCAGTCAAAAACATGAACATCATCAGAAGCGAGCGAGACCCTCCGCCACTGGCGACCTTTTTATTTTTATTACTCATTGAACGTACACCTGATAAATAAGAGAGGGCAGCGTGCTACCCTCGTGTCAATATGGCGGACATTGTAGTCCATTTAATCATCCTGATAATCAGGCGATAAAATTTCATTCCTGAAGCTAATTCGCCACTTCAGGCAAAGGTATTAATTCCGTAAATATTTCCGGGGGTGGTGGTTAATAACGTAGGTACGCTCTCCTCCTCCGGCACGTGCGCCTCGCCCTCCTGCGCGGCATGCTCGTCACCTGCGGCGTGTTCGCCCTGCTCACCAGCGGCAAACGACTGCCCTTCCGCGCTGACGCTGGACTGACCCAGCTGAATGCCGGATTCCGCCATCGCGGCGCGCAGCTGCGGCATCGCCTGCTCCATGACGTGGCGAATATGCGCATGCTCGCTGACGATATGGATCTGCGCCTGATCCTGCTGCACGCGCAGGGAAATCTGCAGCGACCCCAGCTCTTCCGGGTGCAGACGGATCTCCGCGCTGTGCAGCCCGTTGCGGCTAAAGACCGCAATGTGCTGGCTGACCGACTGTTTCCACTCCGGCGTTTCCGGCGGATGGTTAACGGTGACCACCTGCTGCGGGGCATGGGCGACGCTGGTGCGTACGGCGGCAGGCAGTGCCACGGCGTTCACCGATGGCGTCGCGGAGACCTCGGTTGCGACCGGCGCTTCGCTGCTGACCGTTGCGGGCTGCGCCGTCAGCGGCGCGGCAGCGGCCAGTGGGGTTTTATCCCCGCTCATCATCAACGGTGCTGCGGTTTTGCCCTCCGGCGCCGCGTTTTTTTCGCCCGGTACGCCTTTCACCGGCACCTCCCCGGTGACGCTGCGGGTCACCAGCTGCTGCAACTGCCACTGGGGGCTCTCGTCCCCTTCACCGTCGGTCAGCGCGATGCCCTGCAACGCCTCTGCCAGCGCGGGCATCGCCATCAGCGGCCTTCCCTCGTCATCGATGACAGGTGCGTCTTCAGCCAGCTTGCCCGGCAGTAACCCGGCGGGTAATGCGTCCTCCGGCAGCGCGGCCAGCATCTGCGGATCAAAGCCCGGGAAAAGCTGCGCCAGCTCGGCCAGCTTGTCATCCAGCGCCAGGCTGAAGTTCTCGTCAGCGAGCAGCCCGGCCTTCGGTTTGCCCGGTGCCCCGCTGCCCAACAGCAGGGTGGCAATATCAATGTTCATAGCCTTTCTCTCTTTTGTCCGGCACGCTGGGCAAATTCATCCATCAGCTTCTGTTCATGTCGGCTTTGAACCAGCGCCTGGGCCGTCTCCCGGCGGGCAATCAGGGTTTCAAAGGCGTTCAGGCGCTGCTTGTTCTGCACCCAGTTCTGCTTCACCTTGTCGACCGCCTGTTCACAGGCGTTAACGTGGCCTTCCTGCTGCTTCACAACCTGCTTCAGCGATAAAATAAACGACTGATGGTTCACCAGATCCGCCACCGACATGCCGCCGCCCATCATTCCCTGGCGCAGGGACTGCTGGTACTCCTGCTCATAGAGCTGCAGCTGTTCGTGCTGGGTGAGCGCCTGCTGAAGCTGCTGCTGCGCGCCGCCCAGCGCGCGGGTGGTCTCCGTCAGCGTCTCTTCGGCCATATCGCGCAGCAGCGTCATGGGATTTTTTACCTTCATCGCCCCTCCGGATTAGTCTTTTATGTCCGGGAATAGCCCGGACAGGGCGCAAACGGCGTCGTCGTAACCGCTGCGCTCATGGATCGCCTGGTGGAGGAACGCCTCCAGCGACGGGTATTTGTCGATGGCGTGGTCCAGCATCGCGTCACTCCCTTTGACGTACGCCCCCACGCTGACCAGATCGCGGTTGCGCTGGTACGCGGAGAGCAGCTGTTTGAAACGCTGCACCCGGCGGTACTGGGCATGGGGGATCAGCTCGGTCATGGCGCGGCTGATTGAGGCTTCGATATCGATAGCCGGATAGTGCCCCGCCTCGGCCAGACGACGCGACAGCACGATATGGCCGTCGAGGATCGCGCGCGCAGAGTCGGCAATCGGATCCTGCTGGTCGTCCCCTTCGGTCAGCACCGTATAAAACGCGGTGATCGAACCGCCCCCTTTCACGCCGTTACCGGTGCGCTCAACCAGGGCAGGCAGGCGGGCAAAGACCGACGGCGGATAGCCTTTGGTTGCCGGCGGTTCGCCAATCGCCAGCGCCACCTCACGTTGCGCCATGGCGTAGCGGGTCAGGGAGTCCATGATCAGCAGCACGTTGAGGCCGCGCTCGCGGAAATCCTCCGCGATGCGGGTGGCGTAGACGGCACCCTGCATACGTAAAATCGGCGAGACGTCGGCCGGGGCGGCAACAACCACCGCACGGGCCAGCCCCTCCTCGCCGAGGATATTCTCAATAAAATCTTTTACCTCGCGGCCACGCTCGCCAATCAGCCCCACCACGATGACGTCCGCGGTGGTAAAGCGGGCCATCATGCCGAGCAGCACGCTTTTGCCAACGCCGGAACCGGCGAACAGACCCATACGCTGTCCGCGGCCCACCGTCAGCAGACCGTTGATGGCGCGTACGCCGACGTCGAGCACGGTTTTGATCGGGTCGCGGTGCAGCGGGTTAAGCGTCGGGGTAAAGAGCCCGGCCGCCGGTTTCCCCGGCGCGGGACGGCCATCCAGCGGACGGCCCTGGGCATCCAGCACGCGGCCCAGCAGATGCGGGCCAACGGGAAGCTGTTTACCGGCGTGGCTGTCGCTTTGCAGAGCGTAAATGCGCGCCCCCGGCAGGATGCCGTCGACATGCTCCAGCGGCATCAGGAACAGCGTCTGGCCGTTAAAGCCCACCACCTCGCTCTCGACGGGGAGTATTCCCTGCTCCGTCTGGCGCTCAACGATGCACAGCGCACCGATGGGCAGCTTCAGCCCCACGGCCTCCATCACCAGCCCGGTGGCGCGCGTCAGCTTGCCGTACTGGCGAAAATCGGGCACCTGCATGAGCTTCTCCTCCACCCGGTCGAGGGCGGAGAGCCACTTTTTTAGCTGCTGGCTCATTGCGAGAGCTCCTCGCGCGCCAGCTGGCAAAGCGCCTGCCAGCGGGTTTCCATGCTGGCGTCCACCTCAACGTCCGGGGAGACAACCCGGCAGCCCCCGGCGGCCAGGCTGGCGTCGCGGTGCAGCTCCCAGCCCATCGCGGTGAGCGTTTCGCCCAGCGCCGCCTGCACTGGCGCAAACGCGTCCGGGCTGACATACAGCTGGAGGGTGCCGTGCAGCAGGGCATCCTGCTGCATCAGGCTGCGGATCTGCGCGTTCAGCGCCTGGTTGTCCGTCACGCGGGCGGTGCCGTAGAGCTGCTGGACCGCGGTGAGCGACAGCTGCACCAGACGCGCGGGAACCAGCCCTTCGAGGTTTTCCAGCGCCAGCTTAAAGTTGCTGACCCAGACTTCGGCCTCGCGCAGCAGCGCCTGCTGCTCCACGCGCGCCTGCTCTACGCCCTGGGCAAACCCGGCGTCGCGGCCCTCTTTCAGCCCGGCCTCGTAGCCCTGCTTGCGCCCCTCTTCCTGGCCCTGCTGCTGTCCCTGAGCAAATCCCTGCTGCTCCGCCTGCTTGCGCAGGCGCGCCAGTTCGGCTTTCAGCTGCGCCTCAGACTGAGCGTTGTCCATCGTCGGCAGCGGGGTGTCCAGCGGCTCGCCGAGCAGGTTTTCAGGCTGCCAGGCCCGCCACCCGGTGGCGTTGTGTTCATCAAACGTAGGCATCGTCGCTGCCTCCAATCAGGATCTCGCCAGACTCGGCCAGGCGACGCACCACGTTGAGAATGGTCTTCTGTTCGGCTTCCACCTGCGACAGACGCACCGGGCCGCGGGAGGCCAGATCGTCGGTCATCAGCTCGGCCTGACGGCGTGACATATTGCGGAAGAACTTCATGCGCAGCGGCTCGTCGGCCCCTTTCAGGGCGATGATCAGCGTCTCACTCTCGATCTCCTGCAGCAGTCGCTGAATGCTTCTGTCTTCCACATCCACCAGGTTTTCGAACAGGAACATCTCGTCGATGATCTTCTGCGCCAGTTCACCGTCGAAGTCGCGCACCGCCTCGATGGCCGCCTCCTCCTGATGGGATTTCATCAGGTTGAGGATCTCGGCCGCCGGACGGACGCCGCCCATCTTGCTGCGCTTGAGGTTCTGACCGTGCAGCAGGTTGTTCAGCACTTCCGTCAGCTCCTGCAGCGCGGCAGGCTGTACGCCGCCAAAGGTGGCGATACGCAGCATAATGTCGTTACGTTCGCGTTCGTCGAATTTGCCCAGCACGTCCGCCGCCTGGTTACGCTTGAGGTGTACCAGGATGGTGGCGATGATCTGCGGGTGCTCTTCGCGGATAAGGTCGAACACCGCCTGCGGATCCATAAAGTTAAGCGTTTCGATACCGTTGGTGCCCTGATGGGTATCCAGCAGATCTTCCAGCAACGAGGAGGCTCTCTCTTCGCCCAGCGCCTTGACCAGCACGCTGCGCAGATAATCGTTGGTGTTGAGGCTGAGCGCCGCATATTCGCTGGAGTCTTTCTTAAACTCCTCCAGCACCATGGCCATCTGGTCGTGAGTAAAGCCCGCCATGTTGACCATCGAGGCACTGATCTGCTTAACCTCGTGGGCGTTAAGGTGCTTGAACACCTCCGCCGCCAGGACATCTCCCAGCGTCAGCATGACGATGGCGCTTTTTTCTGAGGCATTCATTATTTCGGCTCCTTACTCATCCACTGGCGGATCACCAGGGCGATAACGCGCGGTTCCTGCTCTGCCAGTTCACGCAGCTGTTGACCATTGAGTTCCGTATCCACCCGCTGCTGCGCGCGGTCGCGGTTGTTTTTCTCCGCTGCACGTTTTTTCGCGGCAAGCTCTTCTTCCCGGGCCTCTTTTTCCATCTCCAGGCGACGAATCGTGGTCTCCTGGTGGCGGATCCAGGCCGGCTGCACCAGCTTGCGCCACATGATCCAGGCGATAATGGCAATGACCAGATAGCGGGCGATAGCCATCAGCAGCGCGTAGAAGCGATCCTGCTTCCAGAACGGCGGTACCGGCGTTTCCACTACGCCGTTAAAGGCGGAGTTCAGAATGTTGACGCTGTCGCCGCGCGCGGCGTTGTAGCCGATGGCCTCTTTCACCAGAGCGTTAATGCGCGCCAGCTCGGCCTCGCCGATCGGCCCCGGCTTGCCCGCTTCCCCCTGCGGCAGGTGGTTAATCACCACCGCGACCGACAGACGCTGAATACGTCCGGCATTCGATTTGGTGTGGGTCAGGGTGCGATCCACCTCAAAGTTGGTGGTCTCATCGCTGCGGTTGTTGTACGGCTGTGCCGTCTCACGGCTTGTGCTGTTGCCGGTGGTTTTCTCTTTTTTGTCGTCCGCCGGCGTGTTAAGCGGCTGGGTCAGCGGCGCGGTAGCCGGTGCCGGCGGGGTGTTGCTCAACGCACCGGGTACGCCGCTCGCGCCACGGCGGTTGCCCTGCTCCGAGAGGCTGGCCTGACGGCTGCGGATCGCCATTTTTTCCGGGTCGCTGTTCGGCTGGTACTGCTCCAGGGTCTGCTCCTGCTCGGTGAAATCCATCTGCGCGGTCACCTGGGCGCGGATGTTTTCATCCCCCACCAGCGGGGCGAGAATGCGCTGAATGCGCTGCTGGTAGTCGCTCTCAATTTCATTGGTGTATTTCAGGTGCGCCGTCTGCAAGCCGCGCAGCCCGCTCTGGGTCAGCAGATTGCCGCGCTGATCGACGATGGTCACGCTCTCTGCGGCCAGCCCGGTTACCGCGCTGGAGATAAGATGGGTGATCGCCACCACCTGGCTGTCGTCGAGGGTCCGGCCCTGCAGCAGGTTAACGGTGACCGAGGCGGTCGGTTTTTTCTGTTCGCGGACAAACATCGACGGTTTCGGCGTGGCCAGATGCACGCGCGCGCTCTGGATCGGGCCGAGATTTTCGATGGTGCGCGCCAGCTCGCCTTCGAGTGCGCGCTGGTAGTTCACCTGCTCGGTGAACTGGCTGACGCCAAACTTCTCCTGATCGAGCAGCTCAAAGCCCACCGAGCCGCCCTTCGGCAGCCCCTGCTGGGCGAGCTTCATGCGCACCTCATGCACCTGGGATGCCGGCACCATGATGACGCCTCCCGGCGTATCGATCCGGTAAGGCACATTGAGCTGTGACAGCTGGGCGACAATCGCGCCCCCCTCTTCATCACTGATATTGCTGAACAACACCCGGTAGTCCGGCTCTTTTGCCCAGAACATTAACGCGATGATGACGGAAAGCGCCGCAGCGCCGCAAATCACCAGCAAAAGCTTCGGGCTGCCGCGAAGTGAGGACAGTATCGATTTAATTCGCTCTGCCGGATTGTTGGTTAACTCATTTAGTGTGGCACTCATGCCGTATTCCTGTATGAAATAGCACGCATCAGCGATGCGCGTCAGCTCACGAAATTCGCGAGAGTGATGTCGACGATTTCAAAAATATAAGAATTTTTCAGGCGGGCATTATCGTCTGAAAGGCATTTTTTTTAAGGATAAATAAGCTCAAAGTTCTGTCGGCTTATTGGATTTTCTGAGGTTTTTAAACGCGTGTTAAGCTGTCGACGTTTAAAAGATGTGCAATAAGCAGTGGTTTTTATCCCATTTATCAGGAACTGAAAAATGTCAGCGACATTAATGCGTGGCGTACTCGATCAAATTCAGACCCAGGCGCAGCAGGTCAGCGGCCCGTCTAACCGGCTACAGACCTCGCGCGGCGACGCGCCCTCTTTTTCTGACGTTTTATTTAACAGCATTAACGAAATAAATAAAACGCAGGTTGAGGCAAAGAGCAAAACCGAGCAGTGGATGTCAGGCAGTAGCGATATTGCCCTGAATGACGTGATGCTGGCGATGCAGAAATCCTCTATTTCATTCAGCTTCGGTATGCAGGCGCGAAATAAGATGATCAGCGCGTATCAGGAAATAATGAATACCCCGGTGTAAGGTCTGATCCCATTCTATGAGTGAAATTAACAGCACGCCTGCACGCTTATCCCTGAATACGCTTTCTCTGACTGACAGCGAATTACAGCGTGTCGGGAAATTAATCTATAAGCGCGCCGGCATTGTCGTCAACGCGCAAAAGCGAGAGATGATTTTCAATCGTCTCTCTCGTCGCGTGCGCACGCTGGGACTGGCCACGTTCAGCGAGTATATCGCCCTTCTGGAGTCGCACGCAGAGCACCCGGAATGGCAGAACTTTATCAACGCGCTGACCACCAACCTGACCTCCTTTTTCCGCGAGGCCTATCACTTTCCGATCCTCGCGGAACATGCCCGGCAGCGCGCGAATGGCTATCGCGTCTGGTGTACCGCTGCCTCAACGGGGGAAGAGCCCTGCTCTATCGCCATGACGCTGAACGAGCAGCTTGGCGCGTCGGTGGCCGGGCCGCGCATCTGGGCGTCGGATATCGACACCGAGGTGCTGGCAAAAGCGGAGGCGGGCGTGTACCGGCTGAGCGATCTGGACGCCCTGACGCTGGCGCAGAAGCGCCACTACTTTCTGCGGGGCGCAGGCGATAACAGCGAATGGGTGAAGGCCAGACGGGAATTGCTGTCGGCCATCCACTATCAGCAGCTGAATTTACTCGATGAAAAGTGGTCCGTTCCCGGGCCGTTCGACGCCATTTTCTGCCGCAACGTGATGATCTATTTCGATGCGCCAACGCAGCAGCGCCTGCTGCAGCGCTTTGCGCGTCTGCTTAAGCCGGGTGGCCTGCTGTTTGTCGGCCATTCGGAACACTTTAACCACGCACATATTCCGCTGCGTCTGCGGGGGCAGTCGGTGTATGAACTGACGGAGGCCACACGGTGAAGGCGATTCGTGTGCTGGCGGTCGATGATTCTGCGCTGATGCGAAACATGCTCAGCGCGGTGGTCAATCAGCAGCCGGATATGGAAATGGTCGGTACGGCACCGGACGCGTTTATCGCTCGCGAGCTGATCAAACAGCTCAACCCGGACGTGCTGACGCTGGATATCGACATGCCGCGGATGGACGGGCTGGAGTTTCTCTCCCGCCTGATGCGCCTGCGCCCGATGCCGGTGATTATGGTCTCCTCCCTGACCACCCGTGGGTCGGCAGCCACCCTGACCGCGCTTGAGCGCGGCGCGGTGGATTTTCTGCCCAAGCCGGAGCACCGCGGTGCAGAGAATATCGACAGCTGGGGCCAGCTGGTGGTGGAGAAGATCCGCGTCGCGGCCCGCGCGAAGCTGGCCCAGCACGCCCCCGAGGCCAGGCCGGTGCTCGCCGGTATTCCCGTGCGTCAGCAGAGCCTCATCGCCATTGGTGCCTCCACGGGCGGCACGGAGGCGCTGCGCCGGGTGCTGATGCCGCTGCCGGTCAGCACGCCGGGGATTGTGATCGCCCAGCACATGCCTGCCGGTTTTACCCACTCTTTCGCCCAGCGGCTTGACTCGCTGTGCCAGATTGCCGTGCGCGAAGCGCAGGATGGCGAGCCGGTGCGGCCTGGTACCGCCCTGATTGCCCCGGGCGATCGCCATATGGAGGTTATCTGCCAGGAGAACGGCTACCGGGTCAGGCTCAGCGATGCCCCGCCGGTAAACCGTCATCGTCCGTCAGTGGATGTGCTGTTTGACTCCGTGGCGCGTCAGGCCAGCAAACACGCCAGCGCCGCCCTGCTGACCGGCATGGGTGCGGACGGCGCGCGCGGCCTGCTGCACCTGCGCCAGACCGGCGCCTTTACCCTCGCGCAGAGCGAAGCCACCTGCGTGGTGTTCGGCATGCCGCGGGAGGCGATTGCGCTGGGCGCGGCGAAAAAGGTCGTCGACCTCGACGATATCAGCCAGTGCTTACTGGACAGTTTCCATAAACATAAATCATCCCATACCGACTCACGACGTTCAGGAGATACCCCCCATGTCGGATAAAAATTTGCGTTTTCTGGTGGTGGATGACTTCGCCACCATGCGACGCATCGTACGAAACCTGCTGCAGGATCTGGGCTACAAGCACATTGACGAGGCCGAAGACGGCCAGGACGCACTCAACAAGCTGCGCGCCAGCGACTTCGATTTCGTGGTCAGCGACTGGAACATGCCGAATGTCGACGGACTGGAGCTGCTGAAAACCATCCGCAGCGATGCGGCGATGGCAAAACTGCCGGTCCTGATGGTGACCGCAGAAGCGAAGAAAGAGAACATCATCGCCGCGGCTCAGGCGGGCGCCAATGGTTACATCGTTAAACCGTTCACTGCTGCCACGCTGGAAGAGAAGCTCGGCAAAATCTTTGAAAAACTCGGGTAACCCTTATGAACTCCCCGTTAAACATGCAGGCGGATAACGCCACTGAGATTTTCGTTCGCATCGGACAGTTGACCCGTCTGCTGCGCGACAGCATGGCCAACCTCGGTCTGGAACAGGCAATTATGGAAGTCGCGGACGCGTTTCCGAACACCCGCGACCGCCTGAACTATGTGGTGGGTAAGACCTCCCAGGCCGCCGACCGGGCGCTGACCAGCGTAGAGGTGGCGCGCCCGCTGCAGGAAGGGCTGAGCGATAGCGCCACCGCGCTGAGCGCCCGCTGGGATGCGTGGTTTGACAATCCGCAGCCGCTGGACGATGCCCGCGAGCTGGTCAAAGCCACCCGCGCCTTCCTGCACGACGTGCCGGAAAAGACCCAGCAGACCAACCGCCAGCTGACGGAAATCATGATGGCGCAGGACTTCCAGGATCTCACCGGCCAGGTGCTGCAAAGCCTGATGCACGTGATCGAGACCGTGGAGAAGGAGCTTATCAGCGTGCTGGTGGAAAACATGAGCGAACGCGACGCCAGCGCCGCTGCCGGTGACGCGCACCTGAAGAACGGTCCGCAGATCGATACCCGCGCAGAGGGCATAGTGGCGTCTCAGGAGCAGGTGGACGATCTGCTGGAGTCACTCGGCTTCTAATCCCGCCGGGCGAATGTCATGTCAGAACAAAACGACAGCGAAAAAACCGAAGACCCCACACCCCACCGAAAGCAAAAGGCGCGCGAGGAGGGACAGGTTCCCCGGTCGCGCGAGCTGACGAGCCTCCTGATGCTGCTGGCAGGCTGGGGGTTACTGCTGGTGGCGGGCGGCTGGCTGGCGAAACAGCTGCAGCAACTGCTGCATAACGGCTTAACGTTTGACCGGCTGTTAGTCAGCGACCCGCAGCAGATGCTCCATCACGCGGCATCGCTGCTGGGGATGGCGTTTCTGGCCCTGCTGCCGTTCGTCGGCGGGCTGTTTCTTACCGCCGTTGCCACGCCGTCGCTGATTGGCGGCCTGAATATGAGCGCCAAAGCCCTCAAGTTCAACGTCAAAAAGCTCAACCCGATCGGCGGCATCAAGCGTCTGTTTTCCGCGCAGATGGTGTCGGAAATGGTCAAGAGCATTCTCAAGGTGACGCTGGCGGGCATCGGTGGTGGGCTGTTCCTGTGGTTCAACAAAGGGAAATTTATCAGCCTGATGTATGAACCACTGCGCCTGGCGCTGGGTGATATCAGCGCCCTGCTGATGGGCTGCATGCTGATCATTATCTTATCGCTGATCCCGATGGTGGCGTTCGACGTGGTGTACCAGCTCTGGAGCAACTTCAAAAAGCTGCGCATGAGCCTGAAGGAAATCAAAGACGAATTCAAAAATCAGGAAGGCGACCCGCTGATTAAAAGCAAGGTTCGCCAGCTGCAGCGTCATATGGCGCAGCAGCGAATGATGACCGATGTCCCCACCGCCGACGTGGTGGTGAATAACCCGACCCACTATTCGGTGGCCCTGAAGTACCAGGAAGGCGCTATGGGCGCACCGATGGTGGTGGCCAGCGGTAGCGGGCTGATTGCCCTGCGCATCCGCGAGCTGGCCGAAGAGAACCGGGTTCCCATGCTTGAGGCACCGCCGCTGGCGCGCGCCCTGTATCGCCATTGTAACCCCGGCTCACCGGTTCCCGCCGAGCTCTATAGCGCGGTGGCGGAAGTGCTGGCCTGGGTTTATGGCCTGAAGCGCTGGCGCAAGGGCTATGGCCTGCGTCCGCTGACACCTAAAGATCTTCCCGTTCCGGCGGGGATGGATTTTGCACAAGAGAGTAGAGAGTGATGGCCAATATCGCCACCAAATTACGATTACCCAACATGAAGGAAACCCAGTGGCAGGTGCTGGCCGGGCCGGTACTGATCATGACCATCCTGGCGATGATGATCCTGCCGCTGCCAACCCTTGTGCTGGATCTGCTGTTTACCTTCAACATCGTGCTGTCGATCATGATCCTGCTGGTCGCCATGTTTACCCAGAACACGCTGGAGTTTTCGGCGTTCCCGACGGTACTGCTGTTCTCCACCCTGCTGCGGCTGGCGCTTAACGTCGCGTCCACGCGCGTGATCCTGATGAATGGCCATACTGGTTCGGAAGCGGCGGGTCAGGTGGTGGAAGCATTCGGCCACTTCCTGGTGGGCGGCAACTTCGCCATCGGTATCATCGTGTTCATCATCCTGATCATTATTAACTTTATGGTCATCACTAAAGGTGCCGGACGTATTGCGGAAGTGGGCGCACGCTTCTCCCTCGACGGGATGCCGGGCAAGCAGATGGCGATTGACGCGGATCTGAACGCTGGCCTGATCGGCGAAGAGGAAGCCAAACGCCGCCGTAAAGAGGTGACGCAGGAGGCGGACTTCTACGGCTCGATGGACGGTGCCAGCAAGTTTGTGCGCGGCGATGCCATCGCCGGGCTGCTGATTATGGCGATCAACATTATCGGTGGCCTGGTCATCGGCGTGATGCAGCACGACATGTCTGCGGGCGTGGCCGGTGAAACCTACACCCTGCTGACCATCGGTGATGGTCTGGTGGCGCAGATCCCGGGCCTGGTGATCTCCACCGCGGCCGGTGTGGTCGTGACCCGCGTGGCCAACGATCAGGATGTGGGCGAGCAGATGGTGGGCCAGCTGTTTACCTCTCCGCGCGTGATTGTGCTGGCGGCGGGCGTGATTGGTCTGCTGGGGCTGATCCCCGGGATGCCGAACTTCGTCTTCCTGCTGTTTACCGCCACACTGCTGGGCGTCGCCTGGTGGCTGCGCGGCCGTGAAGGCGACGCGAAAAACGCCGGTGGCGCGCAGGCTGACGCCGACGCGGCGGAAGCCGAGGTCGCGCAGGTGCACGAAGCCACCTGGTCTGACGTACAAATGGAAGATACCCTGGGTCTGGAAGTGGGCTATCGCCTGATCCCGATGGTGGATCATGAGCAGCAGGGCCAGCTGCTGACCCGCGTGCGCGGCATTCGCAAGAAGTTCGCCCAGCAGATGGGCTTCCTCCCCCCCGCCGTGCATATTCGTGACAACCTGGATCTGGCGCCGACGCACTACCGCATCCTGCTTAAAGGGGTCACCATTGGTTCAGGCGACGTGCAGCCGGATCGCTGGATGGCGATCAACCCCGGCTGCGCGGAGGGCGAAGTCCCCGGTACCCCGTGCACCGAGCCGACCTTTGGCCTGCCGGCACTGTGGATTGACGAAGTGCATCGCGAACTGGCGCAGACGCTGGGCTACACGGTGGTTGACCCGAGTTCGGTGGTGGCAACGCACCTCAACCATCTCATCTCCACCCATACCGAGGAGCTGTTTGGTCGACAGGAGGCGCAGCAGCTGCTCGACCAGATCACCAAACACTCACCGAAGCTGGTGGAGGATCTCATTCCGGCGGTCATCAGCCTGACCACGCTGCACAAGGTGCTGCAGAACCTGCTGGCCGAGCGCGTACCGATCCGCGATATGCGCACCATCATCGATACGCTGGCGGAGTTTGCCACCGCCCAGAGCGATGCCGATGAGCTGACCACCCGCGTGCGGGCGCGTCTTTCCCGGGCGATCACCCAGCAGTGGTTCCCGGGGGAGGACGATATTCAGCTGATTGGTCTGGATCTCTCCCTGGAGCAGCTGCTGGTTCAGGCGACCCAGAGCGGCAGCGCGATTGAGCCAGGCATTGCCGAAAACCTGATGAAGCAGACCGAACAGGCGCTGCAGCACCAGGAAGGCTTAGGCGCGCCACCGGTGCTGCTGGTGAACCCGGCCCTGCGCCTGATGCTGTCGCGCTACCTGCGTCGCATCTTCCCGCAGCTGGCGGTGCTTTCGAGCCAGGAGATTAATACCCAGCGCAACGTGCGGATGACCTATCTGATTGGGGGTAAAGGATGACGCGATGGGTGCCTGGACTGCTGCTGATCTCACCGCTGGTCATGGCGGCGGACGGCTCCTGGAGCAGCAGCAGCTTTGGCGGCACGTTGACGCGGGGCCAGCAGGTGCTGAAGAGCAAACCGGTGCAAAGCCCCTCTCCCCTGCCCGCGGGGGCCGTGGCCTCCCGCGTACACTGGAAAATCACGACCCATGGATTGACCCCGTCAGGGTTTCGCATTCGCCTGTGCAGCGCGGCACGCTGCATGCCGCTGTCCGGTTTTTCCGGCGAGCAGCCTCTGCCTGTCGGTATGCCCGCTGGCGGGCCTTTTCGTTTCGAGTATTATTCTGTCGCGGGCGGGCGTCTTGACGCCCCGTTAACGGTGCTGAGTAATCAGGTTACGGTGAGTTACCGCAACCGGGGTTAAGCCCAAGCATGACCGGCGAACCGGTCATGCTTGCGGTACTACCTAGAAATCGACGCGCAGGCCGACACTCCCCACCACCGGCGACTCAACATGCTCACTCTTCGCGTAGCTCGCATCCAGCCAGACTTCGGTTGACGGGGTCACTTTCAAGCTGATACCGCCCGTGAACGTGCCACCCGTTCCGGTGAAGTCGTTGGTGAAGCGATAGGTTTCGTTTATGCGCGTACTGCCGTTTTTGACCAGCCCCTGACGCAGAGCCGCCGTCGCATAAGGCGCTACCTGCACCTCACCGGCCTCCAGACGCGTGCTCAGGCGCAAGCCCGCTTGTGCCTGCAGTGAACGTCCGTCGCCGGTTTCCGTCGTCATCCCGTTGTTCAGTTTGACGTGCTCAGACGGAGTCATCCAGCCGTCGAGCCCGGCAAACGGCGTCAGACGCGTGGCATCGCTCAGGGCGATGTGACGGCCCGCTTCCAGCCCCAGTCCGTATCCCCAGCTGTTCCAGTCGGCACGCGCCGTTGCGCCATCGCTCATGCGGGCGCTCAGCTTGTTGGCAAAATGGCTAATCTGCGCGGAGCCGCTGGTGTACCAGCCGTTAGCCGAGTTCAGCGTGGCATACAGACCGCCACCGTAGCTGGTGACACGGCTCTGGCCGCCGCGGGCATGCTTAACCTGACCGGTTGACTGGCTCAGCCAGGCCCCGGTAGTGAGATCTCCTGCATTCAGAGAAGTCACCTTATCGCCCCCCAGCATCATGCCGTTCTGTTCCAGGCGGTAGGCGGAATCCCAGGCCCCGTCGACATCGCTGCGGCTGTGCAGCACAGTACCCCACATGCCGGACTGCGGCCTGATGCGGGTGTCGTCAAGACGCGAGCGCAGGACGTTCATTTCATACTCGTGGATAAACTGCGGCGCGGACGCCATTGACAGCATCGCATCGGTAGACGCGGAGGTTGAACCTGCCGCCTGCACCAGCTCCCACTGGTTGCCATTACGCACCAGCGTATGTTGCCAGGCTCCCACGTCGAGGCGCCCCCCATTCAGAGCAAACTCAGCATCACCGCCGCCGGTGCGCACCAGGGTCAGCGCGTCGCGACCGGCCTCACGACCGCTGGCCGCCACGCGCAGGGTATGTTTCCCGGAGGCGCTGTCGGTAATATCCAGAAGATCGGCTTCGCCCGTGAGGAGATCGGCATTCATCACAAAATGGCCGCTGCCGGAGAGCGTGCCGAGCGTCAGGGTGCGGTACTCCTCGCCTGCGGCAAATTTCACCGTCCCGCCCGCCATGGACAGGGATTTGATATCGGAATCCGCCGTCATTTCATAGAGGGAAGTGTTATCCAGCGACAGGGAATTGACGCTCGTCATCGCGCCGGAGAGATGGCTGCCGTTGCTGAGCGCGACGTCCACAACGGCCCCCTCTTCCGCCTGGATAGCGCCTGCCGCCTGGCTGGCGTTGAGCGACAGAGATACCTCACTGCCCTTTCTGGCGGTCAGAAGTTCACCGGTATCGGAGCCAGCGGTGCTGCCATTTGTCAGGAGAATATCCTGCGTCCCGGTGCGGGCCATAAACGCAGGGCCGTTTACCGCCCAGACGCTGGAATGATCCAGACCAACCTTGTTCTTGCCGTTGAGGGATATGCCGGACTGATATCCCTTTATGGTGCTACCGACAAACGTGCCGTTGGTATCGTCAAAATCAACGGCTCCGGTGTACATTTCGTTGTTATTGGCAATCACGCCATTCTCGACGATGACCTCGGCATTATGCGCCGCGAGTTGCTGCATGCGGACTTGTGCCGCAGCTAACTGAGCATCATACACAACCAGCTGGGTTTCAATCGTCGTATTACGCAGCCGGGAGTCCCCCATCAATGCGGCGAACTTAACGCTGGCATTATCAATGGTTGCCGTACTACCAGCGTCCAGCATCAGGTAATCATTAATCTGACCACCGTCCATGATCAGATGGCCGTCAGAGATGGTCACTTTACCGGCAACCGCATCCTTTGCGGTTAGCGTCGCGCCATGTTGAACCTGATAGTCTTCATTACTGGGGGAGCGACCATCAATCAGGGTGTCTTTTTCGATGAGGGTGGCGGCAGAGGAAGCACCGGCGGCGCCAAGTAGTGTGAAGAGAATCGCCCTGCGAAGCGGCGAAAAATAAAATAACGGTTTCATGAATTGCCTTTCTGATTAGGAATAAACAGAGAGGTGTTCCTCTCTGTTTATTCATCGGTGAAAAGGCAATCACCTGAAATTTAATACACTGCGACGTCCAAATCCGAATGCGCCTGTAATAATTTCCAGCGTAGAGGGGTAAATGCAGCGGCGCTGATGATTGCAACGACTTTTTGCTCGTCTTTATTAATCAGGTATTTTGCATCCTGCACGGGATAAAGAATATCGCCTACAGCAAGCGGTGCTAAGGAGGATATGTCCGCCAACAGCTTTAACCGGTCGGCACACAGAATAAGCGCGTAGCGATGGGTGGACGCTAACTCAACAACACCTGTAATCCGCCACTCCATAGCGTCTCCTGTATCACAGACCCTACATCAATAACGCAGCCGTCTTTATTGCCGGGTGGCGCTGCGCTTACCCGGCCTGCATCTGTCAGAAGTAGAAGGTAAATTGCGCGACACCGCCAATCGTGCGGTCGCGTCCGGCAGTGGCGGTTAAGTCAAACTGCATGGCCTCACCGGCGGAAAGCCCGACACCGCCCGTCACCACGCGGCGGTCGTTGCCGCGCATATCAAGACGATAACCCGCCCGCAACTGCACCCAATCGGCGGTGCGCCATTCCGCGCCAAAGGCCGCGTACTGGTTTTTGTCGATATACTGGAAATTGCTGACCGGCGTCAGGTCAATATCGGCCCCCAGCGTGACAGGACCGGTTTGCCAGGCGGTACCGGCGGTAAGCTGTGGACGGATCACAAAAGCAGGCTGATAGCCGTTCACCTCTCGGGTTTTTACGCGGTTTTCAAACAGGTTTTGCGCGGAAAGTGCCACCATCCAGCCCGGCGTCGGCGAGGCAAAGAGACCGGCGTCGATGTTGGCGCTCATGGTCTGGTGCTGCCAGTTGCCATCACGCAGATCGGAGCTGTCATAGTTGTTGATGGCAACGTTGTAGTTCCATGTTTCAATACGCTGGATCTTCGGCGTGATGCCAACGCCTGCGGGGATATCCCCCACGTTAAACGGATGGGCAATCGACACGCCGTATTCGGTGACCAGCGCGGCCATCCCTTCAGCGCGAGAGGTCAGGTTATCCAGATTCTCATCCACCGGAATAATAGATCCATTGGCAACCCCTTCGAGATACTCCAGGTCGCTCTGACTGACCAGCGCGCGGGCATTGCCCTTCGCCCAGCTGTTGACGGATAGCGCGATAGGGAATGAATCATCCGGCACGGCAAGCACCATCGCCAGCCCGACATTCGCATAAGCATTTTCCCCGGAGAGACCTGAAACAATATCGCCCAGTTTGCCTGCGGCCTGTGCCTCATTGCCGGTACCAATAGCGCTTTCCAGCCTGTCCCAGGCCGATTTGACGTCGTCAAAACCATCAATCAGGTTTGCCGGATCGCTGACGTGCGCGCCGAGGGAGGGTGCAATCAGGCTGAATTTTTCCTGCGAACGCGCCGTCGCCAGCAGTGCCGGATTCACTAATGGCGCCACGCCAAAGTGTGCCGACGCCACGCCGGTGCCACCCATGGCGGTGCTGCGGGCATCAAAACCGTTATATGAAGCAGAGGCAAAAGGGACTGTCGCGCTAAACCCTGCAATTAACAGGCTGCGCATAATAATATTCGTTTTCATTTTATTTCCAGAGTCATATTGAGTGGCGCGTGATAGCGCACATTGCGTGTGGTATAAATTGCTCTTTATTATGCTATCAGGAAGTTCAATCTGTTTATCTGGCAATAACCTTTAAGACCTTTCCACTATTAACGACTTTAGTGAATAGAATAAATTATTTACCCCTCTATTACCCGAAATGCTTACAATTGTCATCGCTTATTAACGTTATAAAGGATTGCCTGTAAAAAACAGGCTGCCATAATAGTTCTCCAACAATTATTTGCGGGAGGAAAACCGTGCGCTATTTCGCCGTCGTGGTTTCATCAATATTAATGTGTGGCTCTTCACTGGCCACGTCCGTGAACGCTGCCACTCTTCCTGAGCTGGCAGAGGCATTAAACACACGATTCGACGTAATGAAGGACGTGGCCGGCTATAAGGCGGCGAACCACCTCCCCGTTGAGGATCTCCCGCGAGAAAAAAATGTTCTCCTGAAGGCACAGAGCGCTGCCCGAGACGCCATGCTGGATCCACAGAGCGTTGATGCGTTTGTCCAGACGCAGATGGCTGTCAGTAAAAATATCCAGTATCGCTATCTCGATCGCTGGCGTTTACAGCCTGAAAAAGAGTGGCAGCCCCGCCCGCTTGCACAGGTGAGAGCGCAAATTCTCGAACTGGATAATACGATTCTGAATCTGATTAGCCGTCAAATCCTGACCGGTGGCGGGTTTGGTGAAGAGCAGGACCGCATGCTGGCTCAGCTGCTGGATGATAAGGAAATAACCGAGCTGGAGAAGGCGCAGCTGATTGGCGCGCTCGGGAAGATTAAACGTCACTAGCGGTTTGCCTGAGCCCGTCATGTTGACGACGGGCTCAGGGATTCATTACTTATTTTTCAATGCACATTCTGCGACATCAGCCTTTAACGCCTTAATTTCATTCTGCTGCTCACGCACGGCTTCAATCAGCGGGGCCACCAGCTTTTGATAGTCGACCTGCTTTTTCCCCCCTTCCATTTTGACCAGTTCCGGGTAGACCTTTTCCACATTCTGCGCGATTAAGCCGATATCCTGGCTTTTATTCTCTTTCCAGGTATAAGAGACACCTTCCAGCTTGAGAATTTTATCCAGAGAGCCTTCAAGCGGGCGAATATCTTCTTTCAGACTTTCATCACTGAAAGGACAGCATTGGGATCCCGCATCAGCCAAGGCCAGAGAGGATAACATCAGGGGAATAACAGCAAACGCGGCTTTATTTAACAACATAATCACTCCATAAATATGTGAACGCTATATATAATGGTTATTTTTAAAAATAAGAGTATCAGCAAGTTATTTCCGCGCTGACAATTAAACGGTAGCAATTATTTCTTTTTCACACCATAGGCTCTAACCGGTAATAAGCGTTAATTATTGACAGCAATTCACGCTAATCATCCGTTCGGTTTTGTCTGCTAATTACGCTTCTCGAGCCGAGCCTGTTCCTGCCGGGATTTGAGGAGAATTTTATCAATGAGATTTTTGTCACTGAAAGGAAACGGTATAAATGCTTGAATACTGACGGAGAGAGGGGGATTTGCCCCCCGGCAGGGTTGCCTCTACTCTGGTTTTCGAGACCGATCCGTTCAGCCGCTCCGACATCTTTCCGTTTTGTTATTGCCATCATGCAGGGTTGTTTGGCATGTTAACAGACCTGACCTTTCCATTTAGTTCAAATGACGAGTTTGCAAAGCGATGATTAAGTGGCCCTGGAAAACGAATGAGGCTGGCCGGGATATGGCGCTGCCGTGGGATGACGCGCTGGCGATCCCTGTTCTGGCTAATCTTAAGCCGGATGAACAATCGAAACTGGTTCATATGGCGGATCGTTTTTTGCAGCAAAAACGCCTTGTCCCGCTGCAGGGTTTCGAGCTCGATCCCCTGAAAAACGCGCGTATCGCCCTGCTATTCTGTCTGCCGGTGCTTGAGCTCGGCATTGAGTGGCTGGACGGCTTCCACGAAGTGCTGATCTACCCGGCGCCGTTCGTGGTGGATGACGAGTGGGAGGATGATATCGGCCTGGTGCATAATCAGCGCGTGGTGCAGTCCGGACAAAGCTGGCAGCAGGGGCCGATAATCCTGAACTGGTTAGACATTCAGGACTCGTTCGACGCGTCCGGTTTTAATCTGATTATTCATGAAGTGGCGCATAAGCTGGATACCCGCAACGGCGATCGCGCCAGCGGCGTACCGCTGATCCCGCTTCGCGAGGTGGCGGGCTGGGAGCACGATCTGCACGCGGCGATGGATAACATCCAGGACGAAATCGATCTGGTGGGTGAAAGCGCAGCCAGCATTGACGCCTATGCGGCCACCGACCCTGCAGAGTGCTTCGCGGTGCTCTCGGAGTATTTCTTCAGCGCGCCGGAGCTATTTGCCCCACGCTTCCCGGCGCTCTGGCAGCGTTTTTGCCAGTTTTATCAGCAGGATCCCCTGCAGCGCCTGCGGCAGAATGAGGCGTCTGGCGGCGCATCGTCGATCCATTAAGGTTTTTCAGCAGGGGTACGCTCGGTAGACCATACCCCTATGCTCAACGCTAAAAACAGCAGCGCCATTCCCCACGCGGCCAGCGTTAAAGAGTGCTCCCCGTAAAAGCGCGTCACGACCGGCACCAGCAGCGCGCTGACGCCATAGCCCAGCGTATGGCTGGTGGCGATAACCCCTGCCCCTTTGCCGGTGGTCAGCCGATCGTTCAGCAGCAGCTGGTAGCCCGGCGTGGCCATCGCCGCACCGAGCGACGTGATAACAATCCCCACGTAGAACAGCGCTAAGCCAGCGACAGCCATCAGCCCAAGGCCCACGACCATCAACGCCGCCGCCATGCAAAGCAACGTCACCGGGCTGAAATGCTGCGGGCGGACGACCAGAAACTGCGCGGCGAGCGTGGCCAGCGCGGCCAGACTCAGCAGGAGCGCAACGTGATGGCTAATATCCCGGGCGTTGCCGTCCAGCAGGGGGCTAAGATGCGGTGACAGGCCAAGCTGCATCAGGCTGACCAGCGCCGCCAGCAGCAGCGCCAGCAGCAGGAACGGCAGCATGGAGGCCTGCAGGCGGGTTGCCTGGTGCGCCACCGGCGGCAGCGGCGGGTCAGCGACTTCGCGCAGCACCAGCAGCAGAGCGATAAACGGCGCGACCGCCATCAGCCAGAGCGGCGCTACCGGATTGACGCTCAGCATCAGCGCCGCCAGCGGCGGACCGAGCAAACGCCCACAGCTGAGGCCGGAGCTTATCGTCGCCAGCGCGGCCATTCTTTTCTCCAGCCCCCCACGCTGAATAGCCCACGTCTGGGCCGCAGGCACCAGCCCCGAGACCGTCAGCCCGTAGATCAAACGTGAGAGGATAAGTCCCGCCAGTCCCCAGACGCTATCCAGCCTTCCGGCCGACATCGCCCAGACCACCAGCGCCATGACGACGAAACTGGCCAGATAGCCGCCCAGCGAGGCCAGCATCACGGCCTTACACCCCCGCCGCTCGCTCTGGCGTCCCCACCAGGGCGAGGCTGGTAAAAAGAGCATGGATCCGAACATCAGCAGCCCGGCCCAGACCGAGAGCGAAAGCCCTGTCAGGGTGACCAGCTGCGGGAGCATCACCAGCAGGCCGTTTTGCCCAATACCTAATAAACCGGCACATAGCGCCAGGGGCCAGTTGGCTTTTGAGGTGACGTTTTCGGTCAATGTTTCAGAGTCAGCGCGCATAAGAATGTGAACATAGTGTCAATAAATGTGTGGAAATCATGAAGTTTATGAAAACAAATATTGCAAAAATGGTTGCGACTGTAAACAGAATGAATATCATAACGAGAATTATTATCAATCATGGAATGAGGTACATCTATGCGTGCTCTGCCCCGCGCGGCCGGTACAGACGTTGCAGCCCAGTGTTTTTTAAACGCCCTGCTGCGCGAAACGAAGGACTGGCGCTATCTCCCCTCTGCCACTGAGGGTGCGCTACCGCAGATTCATATCCCGCTTTCTCAAACCCAGGCTATTCGGGTTCCGGTACGCTATTTCTCTCCCACCCAGCATCATCAGTACCGTTTCCCGGCAACCCTTATTCAGAGCGACAGCGATGACGGTGACACCGTCACATTCCCCCAACTGGTTGATTTACTTCTTGAAAAACCGTCCGTAAAAGGCTCTCTCGATGCCGCTACGCTGTCGCGTTTTAAGCAGCGCGTCCTCGAAAGCCATGTGCATACCTGGCAGGCAATCGATTTACGCCACGGCTGGGCAACCCTGCGCGATAAGCCGCTAACGTTTGCCGACGCGGAACAGGCGCTGCTGGTCGGCCATGCGTTTCACCCGGCACCGAAGTCGCACGAGCCGTTTGACGAAATCGAAGCGCGCCGCTATTTACCCGACTTCGCCTCCCGCTTCCCGCTGCGCTGGTTTGCCGTTGAGAGCACGCTGATTGCCGGCGACAGCCTGAACGTCTCCCTGCGTGAACGCCTGCTGCGCTTCGCCGCCCAGAGCGCGCCTGAGCTGCTCGGCCACTTCACCGACACCCGCTGGCTGCTGCCGATGCACCCGTGGCAGGCCGACTATCTGCTGCAGCAGGAGTGGTGCCAGCGTCTGGTGGAAAAAGAGGCCCTGCTGGACCTGGGTGAAGCGGGCGCGCAGTGGCTGCCCACCAGCTCCTCGCGCTCGCTGTACAGCGAAACCAATAGCGACATGATTAAGTTCTCCCTCAGCGTGCGCCTGACGAACTCCGTGCGCACGCTGTCGGTGAAAGAGGTTAAGCGCGGGATGCGCCTGGCGCGTCTGGCAAAAACGGCGCGCTGGCAAGAGCTCCAGGCGCGCTACCCTACCATGCGCGTCATGCAGGAGGACGGCTGGGCCGGGCTGCGTGACGAAAGCGGTGCCGTTCAGGAAGAGAGCCTGATGGCCCTGCGCGTCAACCTGCTGTTTGACACGCCGGCTACGCAGACTAACGTGCTGGTGAGCCTGACCCAGGCCGCGCCGGACGGCGGTGACAGCCTGCTGGCCGCGGCGGTGCGCCGGCTGAGCCAGCGTCTGGATTTACCGTTAGCTCAGGCCGCGCGCTGCTGGCTGGACGCCTATTGCGACCGCGTGTTACTTCCGCTGTTCAGCGCCGAGGCGGACTACGGTCTGGTCCTGCTGGCGCACCAGCAAAATATCCTCGTTGAGATGCAGCAGGACTTCCCCGTCGGGCTTATCTACCGCGACTGCCAGGGCAGCGCGTGGACCGAAGGGGCCGATGCGTGGCTGCAGGAGGCGGGCGAAAGCGAGGTGGAAAACCGCTTTGGTGAGAGCCAGCTGCTGCGCTACTTCCCCTACTACCTGCTGCTGAACTCCACGCTTGCCGTCACCGCCGCCCTCGCCGCCGCGGGTTTCGACAGCGAGGAGAGCCTGATGTCCCGGGTGCGCGACGCGCTTGTGGGCCTGCGCCAGACCGCGAAGCAGACCCGCTGCCTCGACTACGTGCTGGACAGCCCAACCTGGAACTGCAAAGGCAACTTCTTCTGCTACCTGCACGATCGCAATGAAAACACCATCGCCGATCCGGCGGTGATCTATTTCGACTTTAGCAACCCGTTTTACAAGGAGAAGGCGTGATGGCCATCGCGAATATCGTCCATTCAGGATACGGCTTTCGCTGCACCGTCACGGATCGCGCGCTGCCGCTGGCGCTGGGTCTCGACGGCAGCGCGGTGCTTGAGCGCCTGCACGACATCCCGGACGGCTGGCTGGTCGAAGCCCTGGATCAGCTGTTCATCGCCGCGCCTGCGCTAACCGGCATCACGCTGCCGTGGGCAGCCTGGCAGAATGAACCCCAGGCGCAGGCGCTGTTTAGCCTGGCCCACGGGGATTATCTGGCGCGCGACGCCTTCTGGCAGCTGCCGCTCTGGCTGAAGGGTGAACGGCCGCAGACCAGCGGCGGGATGCAGTTTGACGAGAACCGTCAGCTGTACTTCCCGCTGCGCCCTCACCGCCCGCAGGGCGAGGTGTATCGCCGTTACGATCCGCAAATTAAGCGCACCCTCAGCTTCCGCGTGGCTGACGTAGCGCTGGACGGTGAGCGATTCACCCGCTGGATGAATAACCCGCGCGTGAACGCCTTCTGGGAGATGGCCGGTCCGCAGGACGAGCAGGAAAACTACCTGCGCCGCCAGCTCGACTCAACGTATTGCTACCCGGTTATCGGCTGCTTCGACGACCAGCCGTTCGGCTATTTTGAGCTTTACTGGGCGCCGGAAGACCGCATTGGCCGCCACTATCGCTGGCAGCCGTTTGACCGCGGGCTGCACATGCTGGTCGGTGAAGAAAACTGGCGCGGCGCGCAGTACATCCGCAGCTGGCTGCGCGGCCTGAGCCACTATCTGTATCTCGATGAGCCGCGCACCGCGCGCATCGTCGCCGAGCCGCGCTTCGACAACCAGCGCCTGTTCCGCCACCTTTCCTCTGCCGGTTTTGACACGGTGAAAGAGTTCGATTTCCCGCACAAGCGCTCGCGCCTCATCATGAGCCAGCGTCACCGCTTCTTCAGCGAGGTGGGCCTGTGAACGCACTCTGGCAAAAAGTGAACCGTGAGATGGTGGCGAAGATCCTCGCCGAGCTGGAATACGAACGCACCCTGCGCGCCGAAACCCTGGGCGCGGACCGCTGGCAAATCGCCATGGGCAGCGAAACATGGCAGTTTAGCGCCATGCGCGGGATCTGGGGCTGGCTGCATATAGATCCGAACAGCCTGACGACGCTCAGCGGCGCGGCAGTGGAAGCCGGGAGCGCGCTGCTGCAGCTGGCAACGGTGTTGGAGATGAGCGACGCGCAAACGGCGGAGCATATGGAAGATCTCTACGCCACGCTGCGGGGGGATATTCAGCTTTTACAGGCGCGCGAAGCGCTGGATGCCGACGCGCTTATCCACCTCGACCCGGACGAACTGCAATGCTTAATGAGCGGCCATCCGAAGTTTATTTTTAACAAGGGCCGCCGCGGCTGGGGCCTGGATGCCCTGCGTCAGTACGCGCCGGAATACCGCGGGCGTTTTCGCCTGCACTGGGTCGCCGTGCAGCGGGAGCATCTGGTCTGGAGCAGCGACGCCGATTGCGACATCAACGCTCTGCTGGCCAGCGCGATGGACAACGCCGAGCGCGCCCGCTTTGACGCCCGCTGGCAGGCGCTAGGTCTGAACGATAGCTGGCTGCCGGTGCCGCTGCACCCGTGGCAGTGGCAGCAGAAGATCGCCATTCATTTCCTGCCGCAGCTGGCGCGCGGTGAAATGGTTGAGCTGGGCGAGTTTGGCGATGAGTATCTGGCGCAGCAGTCCCTGCGCACGCTCACTAACGCCAGCCGTCGCGCGCCGTATGACATCAAGCTGCCGCTGACCATCTACAACACCTCCTGCTATCGCGGCATTCCGGGCAAATACATTGCCGCCGGGCCGCTGGCCTCGCGCTGGCTACAGCAGCAGTTCGCCAGCGACGCGACGCTTGCCCGCTGCGGTGCGCAGGTACTGGGCGAGCCCGCAGCCGGTTATCTGTCGCATCCGGGCTATGCCGCATTGCCGAAAGCGCCCTACCGCTATCAGGAGATGCTGGGGGTGATCTGGCGCGAAAACCCGTCCTGTTATTTAAAGGACGGTGAACAGGCGGTGCTGATGGCGGCGCTGATGGAAACCGATAACGCCGGGTGTCCGCTGATCGACGCGTGGATCAAACGCTCGGGGTTAAGCGCCGAGGCGTGGCTGGAAAAGCTGTTTGAAGCCACGGTGATCCCGTTCTACCACCTGCTGTGCCGCTACGGCGTGGCGCTGATCGCCCACGGGCAGAACGTGACGCTGGTGATGAAGGATTACGTCCCGCAGCGCATCCTGCTGAAGGATTTCCAGGGCGATATGCGCCTGGTGGATGAGGACTTCCCGCAGGCGCAGAGCCTGCCGGAGCAGGTGAAGGCCGTCACGGCGCGCCTGAGCGCGGATTATATTATTCACGACCTGCAAACCGGCAACTTTGTAACGGTGCTGCGCTTTATTTCGCGTCTTACCCTGCAAAGCGGCGTCAGCGAAACGCGCTTCTACCAGATTCTGGCGCAGGTTTTGCGGGGTTATATGGCCGCGCACCCGGATCTGGCGGACCGCTTCGCCAAATTCGATCTCTTCAAGCCGCAGATTATTCGCGTGATCCTCAACCCGGTAAAACTCACCTTCTCCGAACACGACGGCGGCAGCCGCATGCTGCCGAACTATGTCACCGATCTCGATAACCCACTTTTTCTGGCCTCACGGGAGTCAGCGCAATGAAAACCTATGATTTCATCGGCATTGGTATTGGCCCGTTTAACCTCAGCATCGCCGCCCTCGCAGAAGGACTGGACGGTTTTAGCTCGCTGTTTCTTGAGCGTAAACCGCACTTTTCCTGGCACCCGGGGATGATGGTGCCGGACTGCCACATGCAGACCAGCTTCCTGAAGGATCTGGTCAGCGCCGTGGAGCCAACCAACCGCCACAGCTTCCTGAACTACCTGGTGCAGCGCAAAAAGTTCTACCGCTTTCTGACCACCGAGCAGCGCACCGTCTCCCGCGAGGAGTTTGCGGACTACCTGTGCTGGGCGGCGGAAAACCTCACTAACCTCGCCTTCAGCCAGCAGGTGCAGCAGGTCAGCTTTGATGAGAAAAGCGGCCTGTTTGAGGTGGTGACCCAGCGCGATCGCTTCCTGGCGCGCCACGTCTGCGTGGGGATTGGCAAACAGATCAATCTGCCCGACTGCGTTACCGTGCAGGACGATACCTGCTTCCACGCCAGCGAGATGATGCTGCGCACGCCGGATCTCGCGGGCAAGCGCGTTACCGTTGTCGGCGGCGGCCAGAGCGGTGCGGACCTGTTTTTGAACATCTTCCGCGGCGAATGGGGCCAGCCGCTGAGCCTGAACTGGGTATCGCGCCGCAACAATTACAACGCGCTGGATGAGGCCGCGTTTGCCAACGAGTACTTCACGCCGGAGTACGTGGACAGCTTCTCCACGCTCGGTGAAGAGGCCCGTCGCCAGATGCTGCACGAGCAGAAGATGACCTCTGACGGGATCACCACCGAGTCCCTGCTGGCGATTTACCGCGCCATGTACCACCGCTTTGAAGTGCTGCGTGAAAAACCCTGGGCCCATCTTATGCCGTCCCGCTCGGTGACGACACTGACGCGTCAGGAAAATGGACACCGTCTGAGCATTCAGCATCACCTCGACGGCGGCCGCGAGCAGCTGGACAGCGACGTAGTGATTTTTGCCACCGGCTACCGCGCCGTGCAGCCGGCGTTCCTCGCGCCGCTGTCCCACCGCCTGAAGCTGGATACGGACGAAGCCTTCTGCATCAACAACGATTTCACCCTCGAATGGGACGGCCCGCAGAGCAACCGCCTGTTTGCCGTGAATGCCGGGATGCACCGTCTCGGCATTGCCGAACCCCAGCTCAGCCTGATGGCCTGGCGCGCGGCGCGAATTTTGAATCGCGCGCACGCGGACGAGCCGTTTGAGCTGGCCACCACACCCGGCGTTATCCACTGGCGGACCACCGCCAGCCCGGACAGCAACCCGGTTTTTAAATCATTAGCAAAAACCACCGAGTACTGACACACACAATCAGGATCAACATAACAATGAAACGTTCTCATCTTTGGGTTTTAAATCCTTGCTTGCTTGCAATGCTTTCTACCTCTGCGTGGGCGGAAGAACAAAAGGAAGAAAATATCGTTGTCTCCGCCAGCCGCGCGCATCGCAGCGTGGCGGAGATGGCGCAGACCACCTGGGTTATTGAGCGGGCTGAAATTGAGCAGCAGGTTCAGGGCGGGAAAGAGATTAAAGACGTGCTGGCGCAGCTGATCCCGGGCATGGACGTCAGCAGCCAGGGGCGTACCAACTATGGTATGAACCTGCGCGGCCGTTCCATGATGGTGATGGTGGACGGCGTGCGTCTGAACTCGTCCCGCAGCGACAGCCGTCAGCTGGACTCTATCGACCCGTTCAATATCGATCGCATTGAAGTGATCTCCGGTGCCACCTCGCTCTACGGCGGCGGCAGTACCGGCGGTCTGGTGAACATCGTCACCAAAAAAGGCCAGCCGGAGACCGAGGTTGAGTTCCAGACAGGGGCAAAAAGCGGCTTTAACAGCCACAACGATCACGATGAGAACGTGTCGGCGGCGGTCAGCGGCGGCAATGATAACGCGTCCGGTCGTCTGTCGGTGTCGTATCAGCGCTACGGCGGCTGGTACGACGGCAACGGCGACGAGGTGATTATTGATAACACCCAGACCGGCCTGCAGTATTCCGACCGTATCGATGTGATGGGGACAGGCACCATCAACATTGACGATCACCAGCAGCTGCAGTTAACCACGCAGTACTACAAGAGCGAATCCGACGGCAAGCACGGGCTCTATCTCGGGAAGAACTTCTCCGCGGTAACGGGGGATGCGAACGCGTACAACAAAGGCAACCTGGACTCTGACCGCGTCCCGGGGACCGAGCGCCATCTGATTAACCTGCAGTACTCGAATACCGATTTCTGGGGCCAGGACCTGGTTGCGCAGATTTACTACCGCGACGAGAGCCTGACCTATTATCCGTTCCCGACCCTGACCAAAGGTGTGGTGAGCAGCATCGGTGCCTCCCAGCAGAAAACCGATTTCTACGGCGGCAAGCTGACGCTGAACAGCAAGCCGGTGGACGATTTGACGCTGACCTGGGGCGTGGATGCCGACCACGAAACCTTCGATGCCAACCAGCAGTTCTTCGACCTGAGCAAAGCCGCGGCGAGCGGCGGCATGGAGCTGGACAACGCCTACAACGTGGGCCGTTACCCGGGCTACAGCATCACCAACCTCGCCCCGTTCCTGCAGGCAAGTTACGACATTGACGCCATCACCCTGAGCGGCGGCGTGCGTTACCAGTACACAGAAAACAAGGTGGACGACTTTGTTGGTTACGCCCAGCAGCAGGCCATCGCCACCGGGAAAGCCACCTCCGCCGACGCGGTACCGGGCGGGAAAACCGATTACAACAACTTCCTGTTTAACGCCGGGATCCTTGGCCGCCTGACCGAACAACAGCAGCTGTGGTTTAACTTCTCCCAGGGCTTCGAAATTCCGGACCTGGCGAAATATTACGGCTCCGGCACCTATCAGCTTGTAGACGGCCACTATCGCCTGCTGAACAGCGTGAACGTGAACGACTCGACTCTGGACGGGATCAAGGTCAACGCCTACGAACTGGGCTGGCGTTATACCGGGGATAACCTGCGCACGCAGGTCGCGGCGTACTACTCGCTTTCCGATAAAACCATCACCATCAACAAGACGGACATGACCATTAACCTCGAAGACGACAAGCGTCGTATCTATGGGGTGGAAGGTCAGGTGGACTATTTCTTCACCAACAGCGACTGGAGCACGGGCGCGAACTTCAACGCCATTAAGTCCGAAACCCGCGAGAACGGCAAATGGGAGAAGCTGACGGTAGACAGCGCCAGCCCGTCGAAAGCCAGCGCATGGGTCAACTGGGCGCCGGGCGACTGGACCCTGCGCGTGCAGAGCACGCAGACCTTTGACGTGTCAGACGCCGACGGCAAGAAGATCGATGGCTATAACACGGTCGACTTCCTGGGCAGCTACGCCCTGCCGGTGGGTAAAGTCAGCTTCAGCGTGGAAAACCTGCTGGACAAAGACTACACCACCGCCTGGGGCCAGCGCGCGCCGGGGCTGTATAGCCCAACCTACGGCGCACCGGGCCTGTATACCTATAAGGGCCGTGGACGCACGTTTGGCCTGAACTACTCCGTACTGTTCTAACCCTTCGCGCCGCCTGCCTGCGGGCGGCGCTTTTCCTTGTGTAATTTCAACGCAAATTTGCTATAAAATCAGCGATTTGCTGAAATTGTCAGCAAACGAGCGAAAAGCGTGTTTTCCCCCTTTGACAAGGCGAACCGAGGTCGCTACTATGCGCCTCGTTCACACGATTCCTCTGTAGTTCAGTCGGTAGAACGGCGGACTGTTAATCCGTATGTCACTGGTTCGAGTCCAGTCAGAGGAGCCAAATTTAAGGGAAGCAGACGTTCACTAACGTCTGTTTTCTGCATTTCTATCAGTTGGTTATCTCCTTCTTCAAGTTCACCCTCGTTCATTAAAAACCACTCGAAGCCATACCCATTTGCAGGTAAAAATGTTGGTAATGTTAGTTCGATTGCGCTTTTACCAACAAACGGGGATGTTGTTATGCCACTTACTGATACTAAAGTAAAAAACGCCAAGCCCCTCGATAAGGAATACAAGCTGACTGATGGCTTTGGTATGTTCCTTCGCGTTACCCCCAAGGGTTCCAGATACTGGCAAATGGCTTACCGCTTCGAAAGGAAGCAAAAAATATTCTCTATAGGCGTTTACCCTGTTGTTTCACTTGCTGATGTAAGACAACGCCGCGATGAGGCCAGAAGGCTCCTTGCTCAGGGCATTGACCCTAATGCAAAGAAACAGGCCGAAGTTAAAGAGCTGAAAGCCAAACGCGACAACACACGCTCTTTCAGGGTCGTTGCCAAGGCGTGGTTTGCTACAAAGAAGAAATGGTCAGAAAATTATCGTCATACCGTATTGACTCGACTTGAAACCTACATCTTTACGGATATTGGCAACAGAGACGTTACCGACCTTTCAACTGGCGATCTTCTAGCCCCTATAAAAAAGTAGAAGCCCTTGGTTATCTCGAAGTTGCTACGCGAGTTAAGCAATACGTAACGTCTATTCTACGCTATGCCGTCCAACAGCAGCTCATACGCAATAACCCAGCTTACGATCTGGAAAGCTCTATTCAGAAGTCAGAAACTGAACACCGTCCTGCTCTGGAGCTTGAAGAGATTTCGTTGCTGCTTGAACGTATAAGTGTCTATAAAGGCCGCAGACTCACCAAACTGGCGATCCAACTTAACCTGCTGGTATTTTTCGTTCCAGCGAGCTGCGCTTCGCGAGATGGTCTGAGATCGATTTCAATAGCAAGTTGTGGGTCATCCCCGAACAGCGGGAAGTCATCAACGGCGTGAGGTATTCAGGCCGTGGCACCAAGATGAAGCGTAAGCATTTCATCCCTCTCTGTCGTCAGGCAATAGTGTTGCTGAAAGAAATTAAACAGCTCACTTATGAGGATGACAACGATTACGGTTTTATCTTTACGGGTAGCTATGACAGTTTCAAACCGATAAGTGATAACACCATCAACAAAGCCTTGCGTAATATGGGCTATGACACGAAGAAGGACATTTGTGGGCATGAGTCCAACACCTGATGAGATCAGGCGTTTTCCAAGCCGTCTTAAGGAGAAAAAGGTACATATTGACATAAGTATAGATCTAACTCCTGCCATAACATCATTTCAGAACGATAGAACCTCCCCAAAACTTAAACCACCGGGATATAGAATCAAATCATAATAGAAATTCAATCGTCCATATATGTTCACAATGACTTACATTATACTTCCCAGAGAATAAAAATTAATGTACATTATTTATTCCCATGGGTTAATAGAAGGCCAAGGAGTATTACATGAACGCCCCCAAACGTTATCAAATATTTATAAGCTCCACATATAGCGATCTAATTGAGACTCGCAAGAAAATATCAGAACATATATTGAGCATGAATCACATTCCTGCTGGAATGGAAATGTTTTCTGCAAATGGTAAAGAACAATGGAACACTATTCAAAAGTCTATTAATAATAGCGACTATTATATACTAATTATTGGTGAACGTTATGGCAGCATTTCAGAAGTTGATGGTATAAGCTTCACAGAAAAAGAATATCGATATGCTCGTGAAATTGGATTGCCTACTCTATGTTTTATTCCTGATGAAAACTATCAAACCACTCGAGCCAATAGAGAGTCAGATCCTGAAAAAATAAAAAAACTTAATTTTTTGATTGAAGAAATAAAAGGTGATCAATTATGTTCTTTATGGAATTCCGAAGATGATCTGATTCACAAAGTATCAGCAGCATTATATAAAATTTTTACAGACGAGCCACGCACTGGATGGATTCGAGGGGATTCGGGGGATCCTGAAGTATTAACTAAACTAGTTAATGCAATGGAGGAAAATAGTCAATTAAAAAAGCAAATTCAACAACTGGAAGAATCCAATAAGATTAAAGCACCAATTATTTCATTTCATATTAATGACATCGACCTAAGTGATGATAATCTAGTTTTAAAAATATTAGAGCCAGATGACCTCCCAGAATTAAAACTAGAAACAATTAAACCTAATTTTTACAGAACTGATGTTCCAGAAGATCTTACACCATATATATATGATGAAGATATCACACATTATAATGAGAGAAACCCTTCCGCACAGGAGGTTGATGAATACAACAGCAAAATGAAATACTTTGAACAAGTACATTCAACTTCAACTTTACTTCAAATTTCAAATGCCGGCGAGATTAAAGCTAATAACCTTTCAATTAAAATAACATTTCCCGACGCAGTTGAAATTTTAGATACAGAAAGCATTAAGGACATTAAAAAACCTTCAATATACTTTCCTACTTCACCAATAGATTTAGCCATTAAAAGAAAAGAGGATGAAGGGAAAGAGAGGAATATAAGAGATTTTGCTTCACGTGATTTATTTGGTTTATCACACAGAAGCAATATGCAATATAATCACGGCTCACTTTCGATGATCCCATCTTTAAGAAGGTCACTTGTAGATGAAGATTACTTTTATATTTCTGACGATAATCCAAAAGTAATCACAGGAAGAATTAAGGGTGTTCGACAGGATTGCATTTCGACAATACCACATGATTTCAAATTAATCCCATTAAAAAAAGGTGAATTTAAATTTACTGTTTCTATTCTTTGTGATGAGTTCAGTAAATGGAACACTAGAGAATTCATACTAAAAATAATTTAAAATAAAAGGCCACGCTGTAATAAAGTGGCCTTTGTCAATCTTCAATCACATATGATAAAACTATATTTTTACAGATATGAAATAGTTTAAAATATACATTTTATCAAATAGAAATATATTTATCATAAATATCCCCCGTCTTTAAACCCTTCGCCTAAAAATAATATTTTACGAGAATACAGGCTTACCAGCAACAAAACTGAACATAGCAATTATTTTTAGGATCTATAAACCCCTCTCTTCACATTATCTATATGAAGGAGGGATAGTTAATCTACAATTATAGTAGCTAATTTTATTATTGGTATTCTCTACACGATATGTATACAAGCATGATTACTGGATTGAAATATACCCCCCCAGAGGGTTTTTATGATTACTTGCATCAAAAAACTCACAGCATGACATATTAAATGGTCTATTTGCTGATAGTTCATTTTGAAGACATGTTGTGACAAGAAGTTTTGGTGGAACTAAGATCGTTTCTCTGTTTACATCACCAATTGATCTTAAATTAATAATATTGATGACATTATTATTTTCATTGCGGAGAATTACGATTTGAAAAGAAGAGCAATATAGAACTACAGAATTAGAAGTTAGCCATAAATCAGAAACAGAATATGTCAACTGAACTAAGTTAGAGTGCCCCATCAAACTGTTAAGAACTTTAGCATCTGAAAACGTAATATCCATGTCAGTATCCTTTTAAATTGCGAATCTACACCACCAGTATCGGCATTCAGAGATAATACTTTAGCGGTTCCTCACACAAAAAATTTCGACAACGAGTATATCTAAGACCTATCCGGTAATTAGTTACTCATCGGCACCAGAATCTATGATGGTAATACCCAATTTATTACACTCATCTCAATGTTTTTACTTTGACATTTACACATAAAAATTGACTCATGTTAAATATAAAAGTTTTCAGCATACTCTTCCCCCAAAACCTCTGTTCACCTTAGCCAAACTTGTTCCTTTCTATTGCACTAACATCTTTTTTGAAAATTACCATCCTCTATGAGCTAACGCTCATGTGCTGATGTTGGTAAAAATACAGTTAAATTTAAAAAATCCAGTAATAACAGGCGATACAGATGAAGTTCGAGTCCAATCAGAGGAGCCAAATTTGAAAAGCCTGCTTTTGAAGCAGGCTTTTTGCTTTTCTGCGTTTCTGATCTTAATTCAGAATCGCATCCAGCCTCGCAAGCACTTCATTTACAACGGCGTCAGGTATGCGTTCCAGCCGCATGCCGTTCCGGGCAGCCATATCAATGGTTCTGGGCTGGTCGCAGCGAATAACGCCGATTGTTTTGGTCCCCGCCCCTTCCAGTGAAACGGTGAAACCTGCTGTACGCGCAAAGTTTCCGCCGCTGGTGACGGGAACCACTACCGGTAGCCGGGTCAGCTTGTTAAACGATGCCTTCGATACGATGAGTACCGGACGTTTTCCACTTTGCTCGTGGCCAGCAATCGGATCCAGTGAAACAAGCCAGATTTCCCCTCTGTCCATTTACAGAATCTCCTTGCCCACCGCAGGCGCATCAATCCATTCCCGATCCTCTTCGCTCATTTCGGCGTGCGGATCGCACTGCGCCAGCAGTTCCTCAAGCGAATAGCGGGGCCGTTTCTGGGGTTCAATAATCAGGCAGCCATTATCAATGGTCATACCCACTTCGCTGTCCGTCGACAGCTCCAGCGTTTTCAACACGGCGGGAGGAACCGCCAGCATGATGGATCCGCCGACCTTTTTCAGGCGAGTTGTATACATAGAGCACCTCCGAATATTATATTTTAATATAACATCTACGGCAGGCGATGCACAATTATTCATCAGATTCATTGTGATTTCCTTAGCGTAAAAAAGCGTGAAGAAAGCCTTAATCTATCGAAGGACAGATCCGGCAGTTTTCAAAGGCGGCATTGCCGGTAAAACGGCGACCGTCCTGATACCTCAGGCGCTTCTTTCAGGTCATGAAGCATTTCGTGCAGGCGGGAGCTTAGTGCGTAACAAAGAAGGCTGATAATAGAAAACTGTTTTTGCGATTCAAAGGATTATGACGGATCGGATAAACAAAATGCGGCGCAGCTTCCGTATCCGGGCTGCGCCGCAGGAACATCAGCGGTAGCGCGAAGGCCAGATTTGCTCAGGCGCGATATCTAACGCTTCGGCAATTAACCTTTCACCTTTGGGCCAGCGGCGGGTAAGCGCATTAGCCAGCGTGGAGGATGCCAGCCCCGCCTGACGCGAAAGTGCTGACAGCGAAGTGCCACGTTTTTTCAGCCCGGCAATAATATCGGCCGAATGCCAGTCCTGTCGCATCATGCGGCCACCTCGTCGATAAACTTCACGCCATCGGCGGTGCGCAACCAGCGCGGTGCTTTCATTTCCGCGGCGAAATAGTTGATCAGTTCATACAGCAGGCCGCTAAGGTGTTTCTCCATTTCAGAGTAAAAGCCTTGCCCTGCCAGCGTCTGCGTCAAGGCGAGACAGTAGCGGCAAAGCTCTGTGCATTCAGTCTCGAAACGGGGGAAATTTGCAGGAAGGGTGTCAACGGTCAGGCTTTCAATAAGATGGGGAGGAACGGGGTCTAACAACGTGGGCTGCAACAGTGTAAGACAGGCATTGAGTCTGCCGCAGAGCGCCATTTTCAGCGTGGGATCGTTGCTTTCAATCAGGGTTTCGGCAAAGGTTTCGCAGTGATCGGCAAGTACGGTGAAATCCGTGGCGGCATTAAAGGGAACAGCAAGTAACGAATGTGTTTGAGTGGGGATCATAGCCATAGTGGCAGCCTCCAGTAAGTGATTAATTGAACCACCACCTAAGAGACCAATCTTGCGGGTGGTGGAACCGGACGGAGTTGGTCTTACCGGCCTTACTGGACACCGGTGCGCCTTGCGGCGCCTCCGCCCGGCCCACCATAGAGATGTAGCTGGGTGAACGACATAAAAAAGACGCAAAGAGCGTCATATGTCGCCAGTAAGGAATATCTTCAGGAGACCAATCCCGGCACCTGATTTTGCAGGTGCCGGGTAAGGATACTGCGATTGGGGATGGACAGCAAGAAGCATCGATGGAAAACAGAAGCAGAAATACAATGCCCCAAGATAACTTTTCTTTAGCACGTAAAAAATCGAAATTTCAGAGCCATATCAAATTATGCACAATTTTCTCTCATTAAACTGGATCAGTTTAAGTATTGAAAGTGCCCATATGGGTATTTGAATACTTTGTTCGCAGCAATATTGGTCGTGGAATGAACGGTAGGATTCAGTTGGACTGATTGTCTATCGTATGAAGGGGATATCTATGAGGATGATACATCAATGATCAATCAGATTGACATTTCTAACTTTGGTAGTTTTAGTGATTTTACCTGGCGAAAGAGTGTTAAAGATCGTGGCAATAATGTTCAGAGCTTTAAACGACTAAATATCTTGTATGGACGTAACTACTCGGGGAAAACTACATTATCACGGATCTTTCGCGCTTTAGAAACAAAACATCTCCCCCCTAACTTTGCAACTCCATCTTTCACCATTTACAGCGATAAGGGTAATATTACTCCTGCTGACATCAATAACCACCACTACGATATCAGAGTCTATAATCGTGATTTTGTGAACGAAAATCTCAGTTTTCTTGTCAATCAGGATAGTGGTGAAATCAAAACATTTGCTATCGTTGGTGAGAAAAATAAAGAAATCGGAGATGCCATTGCAGTAATAGAAGCAGAACTTGGCAGCATAGAAACAAAATCAGGTTTTCGCTTTAATCAGGAAGAAAAAAACAAAAAATGGAATCAGGCTAAGGCCAACCACCAAACAGCTTCAGATGCCTTAGAAGAAAAACTGAGAGCTCACGCTAATAACAAGATAAAAAAGAATCGTGATTATGGGAAATCAGTTTACAGTATTACAAATATAAAACAGGATATCTCAACTACTAAGAAAGCCGGATTTAAATATCTTAGTATGGAAGAGCAGGCGCACAAACTTTCACTCCTGAAACAGGAGGCACTTCCTGATATTACTACCTTGATCAATATTGATCTTAAAATCGTAGAAATCAGAAAAACTGCAGAAGAACTCCTCTCCAGACGTATTATACCTACCCAGCCTCTCCAGGAACTACTTAACGATAGTATTTTACAAACATGGGTAAAACAGGGGATCTCACTTCATAAAGAAAAAAGAGAGACGTGCGCCTTCTGTCGCCAGAATCTACCGCACGATATCTGGCAGGTTCTGGACTCTCATTTTAACGAGGAGTCCTCAGTTCTGGAATCAGACATTGATAGCTGCTTAGCATCTATCTCAAATGCAATTGTTAAGATTCCCACATTTATGACTTTGACAGGGAATATGTTTTATCCTGAAGAGCGTATTGTATTTGAACAAAGTAAAATGGACCTTGATGAAGAATTAACCGTCTACAAACAAGATCTGGAAATTTTAGAAAAGGTATTAACCTCAAGAAAAAATGATCTTTTTAAACCGTTAGAAATGCCCGACGTTCATTATTCCCTTGAGAAAATCCAGCAGTATTCTCGCGATATCAATAACCTAGTGAGTCAAAACAATACCCGAACGAAGACGCTTGAAAAAGATAAGAATGCAGCCCGCGATGCACTAAGACTTACTGATGTTGCATCTTTCATTCAGACAATTAACTATGATAATGAACTAATTCGCATAGAAGATTTAAATACTGAAGCCAACAAAGCTTCTGCTGATTTTCTTGATGCCAGAAATCAAGTCATCGAACGAGAAACAAAGATCACACAGCTACAGGGAGAGCAGAAAGATGAACGCAAAGGGGCAGAAAAAGTAAATGCACTGCTCAACCATTTCTTTGGGCACGATAGTATACAATTAGAAGCCAAAGACGATTCGATTAAAACATCAGTTAAATTTGAAATTATGCGAGGAGGAAAATCGGCCTTCAATCTAAGCGAAGGTGAATGTAGTTTAATCGCATTTTGCTACTTTATCGCAAAACTGGAAGAACCAGAGAGTAAAGGTAAAGAGCTTATTATTTATATTGATGACCCAATCTCCAGTTTAGATGGGAATCATATATTTTTTATGTTCAGCCTGATTGAAGGATTGATAGCTAAACCAATTAAAAATCGAGATAATTCAAATAGCTATCGATACAAGCAACTTTTCATTTCCACGCATAATCTGGATTTTTTAAAATACCTCAAAAGATTATCTATTCCTAAAAAGAAAATCACGGTGGGTGAAGGCAAGGCAAGAAGCATCGAAGACAAAGAAAACTTCATGCTGGAACGTAACGGCAGAGGAAGTAATATTATACTTATGCCTGCGTATTTGAATGATTATATTACGGAATTTAATTATCTTTTTCAGCAGATTTACAAATGCCGGGATCAGGCTATGGCAAATGAATCTTACGAACCATTTTATGGCTTCGGAAATAATCTCAGAAAATTTCTGGAAGCATTCCTGTACTTCAAATATCCTTGGCATGATGATAAAAATGATTCATTTGAGAAGATCAAGAAATTTTTTGGCGAAGAGGATGCGACTGCCATTGCATTGATAAACCGCCTCAACAATGAATATTCGCATCTTGAATCAATACCTGACCGTGGATTTAAACCACTTGAGGTTCCTGAGATTTCTAGGGTGGCTAATTTCGTTCTGGATAAAATGCACAAATCAGACCCTGATCAGTACAATTACTTGTTGAAAAGTATTGGAGAATACCAGGAAGTATAAAAATAATATATTTCAGGTGCCCGGCTTAATCCGGGCATCGTCATAGTAAGTATGACCTAACAAAATCATTTTTCACAATATATCACTGGCACTGCATTAACTTCTTTAACCGCATGAGAAAAAGAAGACAGTATCCATAAAAGTTGTATCACATGTGGCTTTACTGGCTGATTACGTCGTAATTTACCAAACTCACGCTTAACTTCGTTTTTTGAAATAAATGAACAGCTCAAAATACATTTCCTGTGCAACTTGACATCTTTTGATAAATCATCAAGATATTTTTTAAGTTTTCTAGTATCACCTATCCTTATTTTATTGATCTTTGTAGCCGTATTGTTGTTTACATAGTTTTTCTTTAATTTATTTTTAACTTTGTCCAAAAAATCTGGTGTACTAAAATACATATACCCCAGATTTTTAATTGCCTGCCCGACGACATCATGTAATTTACTTGCTGACGTAGTCTTCGAGCCATGTTTTGAATGAATGAAACTGATGCAGGAATCTTGTTTATTAAACGTTATGTGGTCAGCCCATTCGTTCCCCAGATCGTCGCAAAATATATAGTCATCATTTTTATGAATTTCTTCAACTAAATCAAACATTGATCCCGTAGAGAATTTAGTACTTAGCTTTGTAAAAGTACCTTTTTCACTTAATACCTTATCCATATTGTCAACAGGAATAAGAATGTCCAGAATACTATTTATTTCTGAAATTCCAGACGTATCTTCAAAGCAATTCCCCATAAAATACATATAACGAGGATCCTGGAATGTTATACTATAAAATCCATTTTTAAATATGAAACTCTGAAGCGTGGATTCTTTACTATTCGATACAATTTTTAACCGTCTAAGGATAGTTGACTCTATTGTAAGTGTTTTATTATTCCTTTTTATTTTTGCACTACCAATAGCTGAATCAAGCGTCAAGTCATTTCTAATTTCATAAACTTTTTCTAGTTTTTGGAAAAGCTTATTGAGCTTTTTCTCGGATATATAGCAATCTTTACCGTCAGGAAGTTTATATTTAATTCTTAGCCCCTCAGACTCTATTTTTTCATACAAAGCTGTACTCTCAATGAGGAGTGCGTTCGGCTGAGTCAATGCCATAACTTCATTTAATTCTTTCTGTTGTGCAAAGTAACTTAAAAAATCTTTGACACCGCCACCTTGCCTGACAAGGCATAATTGATGGTAAGACCATGAGGCAATATCATCGAAACTAATTCTTTGTGATGCTTCAACTAATCTGCCACTGCCTGAAATTGTCTTAATTGTTGGGCCTTGTCGAAGTTTCAAATAGTAAGGTATAGATCTGCCAGCAGCATGTGTAGAAAAAGCCCCCTTAAGATCTGATGACTCAAAAGAACGACTCCTGATAGCTTTATCCGAATTTGTCATGCTTCGCGTGGATATTTTCTGAAATGAAACATCAGAATCATTAAATGTTCCCGCCAATGAGTGACTTGTGATTAAATTAAAATCTTTCTCTAACTTATCAGATATATTTGCGCAGCTCTTTTTTATTATGGCTATACTGTTATCAAATTCCAGAATCAATATGAACGCATATATTGTATCGTAAAAATTCTCAGCACCTTCAGCTTCCCCCATAAAATAGACAGGCCTTAGTGTAGGGAAGATGCGCAGAGAATAAATAAAATTAACATCAGCATCAATCAAATTCCTTTCCACCCTGAAATCATTCATCAGATAATCAGAATCTGGTTCAATATTATCATCGGCAGAATTCAGAATGCTCAGAATTTCGTCATTTGTAATTTTTCTTTCCTCATTATCGAGAGGAATTTTAAGGTCATAGAACTGGACATTTTTTGTAAGCTCTAATCTGTCAATCATTAAATTATCCCTTATGAATTCTACAAGTCTAATTTCTTTTTTCTACACATCTTATTCAATTGAGTTTTCCGTCGATTCGATAAGTACTATCTCATCACCAGAATGATTAACCAACCTCTGCATCGCTGCATTAAAACGATAGTCCACAACCAGCACCTCCTGTTCAATCCAACGCTGTTCCTGCTTTAATTGCCTGAGTTGAGGGCAATCCGGCGCAGTATCCCAGGCATGTTTTCCTGCCCCAATCATGTCATTAACCTGGTGTGCTGATGGCCAAAAGTCCGGTAACCAGATCCGGAAGGGTCGGGCCAATGAGTGGGATAGTTGCCGGGCAATCGTCAAACCATTCGGATCGAGATCGGGAAAATGTACCCAGGGTATATCCTGCCCGAATTGAGAAATCCATCGGCAGGCAGGGAGATAATTCAGGCCAGGGGCAAAGATCAGTATCAAACCGTCGACAAGCGGCATATCAACATAAGCACCTAAATTCTCAACGGTCATGATCAGTTGCGCCGATGACATGTCCACAGAGAGTAAATCAAGTAGCATCCGTTCTGGCAAACAACACTCCGAACGCCATTCACTCTCATTATCTGCAAACAGAACGTTTTCACTGTTATTGCAGGTAAACGTTAGTCGCAGCGCCGTACCCTGGCTACGAAGTCGCAAGACATCATCATAGGTAACGGTCTGCCCTTTGACTAAGGGTTGGCTCAGACCTGCTTTACTGTTACCTCGCCATGCCGACGCTGATTTATGATGGATCCTTTGCAGGCGGCGAGGGATAGCCGGACGATGCTCTTTTCTGCCAATGATCTGTTGTTGTATCTGTTTCTGCACCTGCGCGAGCAGAATTTCCAGGCGTTCACTTTCCACCAGCCGCCAGCGATTGCGCGTGGAAGGGATGATAATACCCAGTTCGGCCAGATAATTTCGCAGCAACTTTTCCTTAGCATTTTCGAACATCATTTGCCGTTCTTTCAGTTGCTGAAGAATATCGCCAAGTTCACTGGCCGGGAAACCTAACTGAAACAATTCATTATGCATTAGATTGTTTTCACCTCGTCACTTTCAGCATTCTCAGCTGTAGCCAGATAGCCATCAACGTCAAATGGCAACTGCTGGGCGTCGCGGACACCGGTAATTTTCACCTGATGGCGAGTAACAGTTTGCCCGTTGGGCCCCGAGTTCTCTGTCCTGACTATGCGCACCAACTGGTAGCCGGTTCCGGTAATTTTCCCTAACGTTTCCGGGGCCGCAACCAACATCTGGCACCCGGTTCTTACCGCAAGCTCGTGGACTGTCGCCTGAGAGGCGGCATCCAGACGGGAAACCTCATCCATCACCAGCGGCAAAGTGAAAGGCTCTTTATTGCCATGAGAGCTGCGTCCCCAGTGCCTGAGCACGGCAATCAGCACTGCCAGCCCAGAGCCGATTCGTTCCCCGGTTGACAGGCTGGAAGCGTTCAGTGGTTCAAACTGCTCTGCACCGCGACGCTGTATTAGCGTTTTTACGTCCAGGTAGTTACGGTGATCCAGTAAATGTGAACCATCAATTTCATGTTGATTGATTTTTTTATACAGGCCAGCCAGTGCTTCGGTAACGGTTCCTGCCGTGGAAAAGAGATCGTCCATGCCATAACCGCCTGATTTCAGGGCGTTCAGAGTATCCTGGAAATGTTTAACCGTTCTGGCTTCCAGACGCACGCTGGCAACCTGCCCAAAGCCAATTCCGGTAAGTTCAGCGCTTAATCGACTTATCGCTCTTTTTTCATCGTTAATCCGGCGCGATAGCGCATCGGCCAGTTCATCCCGGCGCATCTGAAACGCGGCTTCGGTTTCAGCCAGCATCATCTGCGCATCTTTCGCCGCCTGAGACAATGCCAGCAGCATTTCCCGAGGTTGCGTGGTGCGTTGGATATCCTGACGGGCACGGCGGCGAAACAGCGCCACTGCGCGGCTATAAAGCGTGGCACAGACTTCAGCGATGTCAGATGTATTCTGACCGCAGGACGCTAATTGCTGCATGAAGGGATCGGCTGAAGAAATAGAATATTCAATAGTTAGCCTGGTCAGTTGAGTCAGTAATGATTGATCGACCAGCAAAGGCGCTCCCGGTAATGGTGCCTTGCAATTTACCAGCATTTCGCGCATTGCAGGTTCCAGCTCACTATAAGAGCCATCGGCTTTTATTGCGCTTATAATTCCGTTGCGCTGCTGAGTTATCTGTTCAATTTTCTCTGTCAGGACAGTGAGCTTATCATTCTGATTTTTCAGGTTTAACTCTTCGCTTGAGCGTTGCTGATGCGTCTCAGCCGTTTTTGTATTGCACTCTCTTAAATTTTTATTCAGTTTTTCAAGTTGGCCCTGTAAATGCGCGAGCTGTGAGGCAAGTTTAGTTTCCAGGCCGAATGTATAGGGAAATGGCAAATTATCCAGATCATTTTTTGCATCATCACGATTCTGGCGGTGGCGAGTAATCGCGGATATCATATCTGAATAAAACTTATCTTTTTCAGCTAATTCTTTTTTTGCATTTGTGAGTTCTTGTTTAATCCAGTCGCCTTCCTTTTCCAGCCGTTTTTGATCGCCTGACAAGAGTATTTGCGCTTGTGCTTCATCTTCCAGTATTTTCTGAGCATTAACATATTCCGGGTTTAGATGAGCACGCACACTGTCTAACTCTTTCACCAGTCGAACCCGCATTGCAGAGGTTTGCCAGGTTTTCTCGTTCTGCGCAACCTGCTGACGTACTTGCTCTATATTTTCTGGGTATTCTTCCCGTAGTAATGGATACTCTTTTTCTATCTGATTAATTAACGGCTGATAGCGTTTGATATCACGCCCGGCAGCTTCAGCACAATTTATCTGATCAGCAATCTCGGCCAGCTCCTGAGAAAAATCCCGAAACAGGATTTTACTGTCTGGTTCACATTCCTGTAGCGCAAGCAAAAGATTCCGGCTTTTTTTCCACTGACTGGACACGCTTCTGTGTTTTTCTTCAATATCCGTCAGAGCGGTATGACGATGACTTCGCTGTCGGCGAGTATCCTCCAGCGGCGGTTCATCATCCCAAATAAATGAGGGGGCCGCGCTAACGGCCTTAAGATGTTCGTTGTTACGTTCAACGTCTTCAATCTCACGTTCCAGCGTCTCGCTCTTTTTTTCTGCCAGTTGTATCTGTTGGTCCAATTGAAGGATAAGCGCCTCGCGGGCTTTATCACCTAATACAGGCTCTGAACGTATCTGGCTGATGCGGCGGTATCGCGGTTCATCTATAACACACCAGGGCGGGAGGATACTCTCCACCGTGTTATATTCGTCGGTGATATCTTTAAAAAGTAATTCCGACTCGAACGACCCGTTGCGTAAAACGTCTATAGGTTGGGTTACACTGATCAACAAAATATCGGGAAGCGGCCATTGCTCATCGTATTGTGTAAGCAATTGTCTGGCGGCATCATCGACATCACCATTGACAAGTATGGCAAACATTAACGGCCCTAATGCTGCCTCAAAATATCCGGCGTCCTGTACTTCGATATCTGCGTACAATTCAGCAACTGATATTCCCGATACATCAGCGGCAAGAGTCCGTAAATACTCAAGACTTCCGGCTTCTCTTCCACTCAGTTTGTCGCGACGCCCCTGGCATTGTTTGATTTCCGTTTCGTAGCCAATGACTACCTGCCGAAGTGATTTAATGTGTAACGCATGGTCAAGAATTAGTTGTTCGCAGCGTTGCGGTGTCAAATCATCATCAGGAAAAATAGTGCGTAAAAAGCTAACCGATGGCTGATATTGGTGCCACTGCTGGCTCTGTTGCTCATAGCGAGCAATATCGATATCAAGCTGCTTAATTTGTTGCTGTACTTCAGTCTGACGTTGCGTTAATTGTTCCTTTTGTTCATTTAAGTGCAATTCTTGCTCTTGTTGCATTGCCAGTTGCTGTGCAAAGTCCTCATCGCTCAATGGTAACGATAGCATGCCTGCATCGCGAAGCCGCTGCTGGAGACGCCGCTGTTTTTGATGATCGCTCTGTAACGTTTTTTGATGCTGTTGCCGCCCACCTAATTGAGCGTTTTCGATACGCCATTTTTCCAGTTGACCGCATTTTTCCATAAACCAGCGTTGAGCGTCTGGAGGAGAGATATTATCCCCCAATTTTCGTGCGCTGTTTACGGCGAAAGTATAAGCATTCAGTATATCCTGATGAGATCGTAATTGGCGCTCTGCATGGTTGAGGGCATTCCCCGCCTCTTTTTCCTGATTCGCTAACTGTTCAATGAATGTGGTTAATTCAGACAGCGTAAAAGCCATATTCCATTGGTTAATCTCATCATAAAGCTGTTTTGCGTGGTTATATTGCGATGCCATTTTCTGAGCAACGTCATAACGCGACACGACATTAGACAGCTGTTTGGCTGTGCGTAGCTGGCTTTCTTCATTCTCACTTTTTTTTCTTTCCAGCTCATCAACAATGCCTTGCTGGAGTTTGCTTGTTTCTTCCGCACTCTCTAACTGCGGTTCAAGTTTATTCAGTTCACCAATTGCTTTTTGCTCTAGATCAAAATAAATCCTACCGCCATTAGCACATCGCTGTCGGGGTTCAATATCGCTTATCTGTTGTTGCGTTATTGACAGTTCCGCTTTTATGGCGTCTTCCTTGCGCCTTAGTGAACCCAGAGTTTCCTCAATTTTTTCCAGCTCACGTTCAATCCGATATTTTTCTTTCTGAATAGTCGTGCGCTCTTCATCATTCATCGCCAGAGCTTTCTCAATGACTGACCACGTATTGGCTGAAAATGATAAGCTCAACGTAAGTAATGAATTAAAAAATTGATAATCCTTTTGATAATTTTGCAGGTCTTGCTGCGTAAGTCTGACTTTGATCATGGACTCATGCACCATATTCACTACGGAATGTATATTCCCGCGAGTATGGGCCATTAAATAAGCGCTGAGATGTTTTTCTATCGATTTATCCAGACGCCCGGCCATTGCTGAATGAAGGATCTGGGCCAGACGATATTTATCATCGGGTGACTGACAGGCTCGGGGTAAAATGCCATGCTGAAACAGTGCCAACATGTAGGCATTTGGGTCTTTAAATGTCTGAATAGCGCATCCTAATAGTGCTGCTTTATCCCGTAACTGGTCTGTCGTTACCGGGTGAGCTACTTGTCCTTTACGATCAAGCAAACAATCCAGTGGGTTAACGCCATCGGGAAGTTTCAAACAAAATAGCTGGGTATCTAATGTTGTTCCTGTCTTTTTTTCAGCCCTGACGACGTACAGATGCCGGTGGCCTGTCCCCCGGGCCTCAATCTCCAGAGCAACAATACTGGGCTGCCCTAAGCGTGGAAACATTTCGCTGTCTTTTATTGATGTTGAAACTTTGAAATCATCCTTAGTCCCTAAACTAATGTAGCGAATATCAGGGATCTGGCTGAACATAAACGCGCCCAACAAAGACGTTTTTCCCGCACCATTATTGCCCAACAATGAAACCGTACCACCATACTGTCGCGATGTGCGCAGTGCGTGAGGATTCACCAGATTTAACGTTCGGGCCATAATGCCATTAATGTTGACAATACTAAGGCTACGTATCAGAGGGTAGTGGTTCACAATTGTTCCCCTTCATGAGTTCCGGAAGCAAATAAATCGCCCGTTGTATCCATGTCTTCTTCGGCAGAGAAACGATCGCTCTCTGCCAAATCTTCGTCTACACTATCCCGCGCTGCCTCATCAATATTGACCAGGTAACCTTCCTGAATCAGTTCAGCCAAGCGTTGTGGAATTTCTGACTCTTGCTGTAATCCTCGCAACGGTTCAATAAAACGATAGATAGCGGGTGTTGTCTGGAAGGATTGTCGATCCTTAGAGAGTTGAATAAAAGCATAGCGATCGAACACTATGAGCGACTTTCTTATTTCATCCTGGATTTTAGATAAATCGTATTGGGTCTGTTGGCCTGGACGACGGCGAAATAATTCCAGCAGTCTGGTTTCGGATAATTGATTGCTCATTCGCTCCAGCAGTTGGTTCGTGGTGAACCACTCTTTTTGACTAAGCTGTTTTTCGAGTTCCATTGCAACAATAATCAAACCAGTGACCATCTGCAACTCATTAAATCGCTCAACGGGTATTTTTCCGCGGCGCTGAGGCAGTAGGTAATAAACAGATTCATTGGAAAAGCATAAAGATAAAGACAAGCAGTCGTAATATTCACAAAGCGGATTAAATGCCTGATTAACAAATGAATACAACATATAATCCGCAGGTAATATATTAATCCCTTTACGTAATTTATAATCTACCATGGGGAATAGAGGTGATTTCATCACATCAAGGAATGTATTAAATTGATCGTCCTGTGTGGATTCAAGCTCAGTCATTGAGATCACCTTGTGAAATTAGCCATTGTTCTTCGATTTCGTAATTTGCTGACTCATCCATTAAAACCCATTCCGGGGAGATATCGTCGTGGATATTGTCATTCTGTTTCATCAGTTCTTTTATTGTGCACTGTGCCAAGCGAAAGCGATCCGTTTCATTGAATGGGAATTTACTTAAAATATTTCTGATAACAGAAGTGTTACTCACCGGTTTATTATCACTTAATGCCTTTTCAACAAATTCCCTTGCGAAACTTTCTAACTGAAACGCAGGCATCTCCCGCACCAGTTCTTCATCATCATTATCATCGAGGAACAACGCATTGTCCGCCGGAGGCGGAGGTGTGTCCCATTCACGTAATTGCATTAGCTTAACGGTCGAAGGTAATGCTAACGACCATGATGACCTACCAAACAACTCAATAGTACGATCGATTAAATATCCCAGATTAGCATTGGGATCTAACGCGATACGGATGCGTATACGGTCCAGTACACTGCTAAAGAATCCGGATAAATCCCTTAAGGAATGATTAGCGAATTCTCGAACATCCATTAATGAACCAAACAAAGAGGATAATGTAATTTTTAATCTCTGAGACCCACCTTTTTGTACGACTTTATTTTGCAAAATTTCCAGTTGCATTAATACCGCATCGGCACGGTTCATTACTAACATTCTCAAATCGTTGATTTGACCAGCCAGCGTACGTATTATTTCAAGAAGTTGCTGAATTTCCATTTCCAAAGAAATACCAATTTCAGTTTGTATCTCGGAGCGCATTGAATGGAATTTAGAAATAAGGAATTCCTGATTTTTAAAAACACCCGTCAGCAGATCCTTCAGGCTCGGTAAAAAATGTTCTACCTTCACCAACCATTCACTATCAGTAATTTTTTCTCCATTGCTGGTAGCATTTAAACTGGACAGTTCCTGATCAATTCTCAGATAACGCTGACTTAATGTTTCTTTATCTTCTAATTCATCAGATTGTTGGAAAGGTTTTAACAAATCATATGCCAACTGAGTCAGACGATATGTTCCACCCACATCTGCGACAGACATTCCGGCCAGTGACAACAATCCTTGTTCCAGCGCACGTTTCAGAAAGTTATTAACCCGAACATCGGAGGTATTAGGATCCTCATTTATTCTTTCATCAACGTAACGGATGATGCTGTGACATGTGGCCTCATCGTAGCCGGATTGTACAAAGTAATGCTCACTATTTGATTCGACACCTGACTCCTCGATACCCCACATCGCCATCGCCGCCAGATAGCTAAACTCATTAGGGGTAAGATGCAAGTTCGGCTGGTATTTACTGATTTTTAACAGTATGCAGCTTAGTGGGCTAGTAAACTGCTGCGGTGTAGGTGCGACATTGTCCATGATAAAGCTCACCTCGGCTTTTCTCGTTCAGTCTCCATGCTGTTATATCAAATAAATAGCTGGAGATCCTTTTTTCTCGCTGAAACAGTGACATAAATTCAACCTCTGCCTCAAAAACATTATAGAAATCGATAACAACTTAAACGCCACTGCTATCCCGGCAAATCTCTCCGCACAAACGCAACTCTGGCGGCTTTGCCGGTGTAATAAGTCCAATCCTGACTGGCAAAGAACCCTCTTTTTGGCACTGTTTCTTGAGTAGCTGCCAGTTTTCGGTTTCAGACTCCATATGGTTAATCAGGGAATCAAAAGCCCCCTCGGCAACTTCTACTTTTAGCGGTTTCTCTTCTTCACTGTCGGTAAGATCAGATTCAGTCTCCTTCGACGCCTCGTTTTCCAGACCATCAAGACTGTTTTTTAACCCGTCAAAGCAGTTTGTCGCAATACTTGGGGTATGGAAGAACAAACCACTAATGAAGATCGCTTCCATTACTTCATAGAAGGAAAAAGAGGTATCCCCATAAACAAAATGGCTACGATCGGCATTATTTACCCCAGAGGCACTTTCTCTTAGCAGCTCATCCTTCTGTAAGGTCATCAGCGTTTGCTTGCTGTAGAGGATCACTGGCAGATTTTTAATTTCGTGGACATTTTCGCTAAGGCTCCAGCGTTCTTTATCACCTTTGATAAAACCGGAAGCATCGCAGCTACTTTCTATATCAAATTCGTCAGTGGGGATCCGCTCACGGTTGAACCAGGCTGTTAAATCCTCACCGTCTCCCATATCCTGATGCTGATATGCGCGGTAAACAGAGCTGCGGCGATCAATGCCAATCCACTCAAGATCCCATGTGGTCGGTTTAGATGGTTTTCTTACTTCGTCAATATAGGCTCCAACATCCCGATCCAAGTAAGCGGTTAGCAATTCCTTCCACGGCTCAATTGCAAAAAAGATATTCGCCAGCGTTGTTCCTTCTTCAATCATCACGGTATGACGAAAGAACCTGAGAAGAAAAAAGGGATCGGTATCTGAAATGGCTTTCTGTATTGAGAGTAACGGAAGAGCTGTTGTTTCATCGTAATCAGAACGAAAGCGTAGTATTGAGTCCGAGCAGAAAATTAGTTTACCTTCCATCATTTATCTGGCTCCTGGTGTTATGTAGCAATCCTTAGCTGATCTACCGCACAGCTTTTTCGCGCTTTATCTGGTTTGAAGGAAAGCATAGATAAGGTGGTGTACAAGCCATAGTACTCGACTTGTGTACAGAAAGAAAAAACCAGAAAAAATAGGTGGTCATTCTGGTGGTCTTGACAACCACAATATTTAGGTTTAGCTTATTAATCAGCCAGTTAATGGCTAAGGCGATCCCAGTCAGAGGAGCCAAATTTGAAAAGCCTGCTTTTGAAGCAGGCTTTTTTGTTTTCATTTTCCATCACATTGGGAGAGTTTGGGCCAGGTTGAGTTCACTCCGCTCATGGCTTCATAACGATGCGGCCAAGCGGTTTCGCTGTCTCAGCGTATTCGTGAGCCGCGGCGGCGTTAGCCAGGGGGAAGATGCGATCAATGACAACCCTGATGCGCCCTGCCGCTACAGCCTGCAGCATGTCGTCCACGCTTGTCCGAACTTCGGGTCTTTCAAAAAGGGGTCCCATGAATACCCCCATGAGCGTCTGGTTAGACTGCATTGGCGGCCACAGGTCGACGGTCAGACTGCCGCCGCCGGCATTACCGACGAAAATGAGACGTCCTTCCGGAGCGAGTGCAGAAAGTGAAGCAGACAACGTGGTCCCCACCGGATCGATGACGAGGTCAACGCCGGTGCCATGGGTGTACTCACGGACACTGTCCACAAGGTTATTCTCTGTACGATCCACAACATAATCGGCGCCAAGTTCAAGCAACCGGCTTCTTCGCTGCGTTCCGCTAGCCGCGGCGATAACCGTTGCACCTGCCTGTGAGGCAAGCTGAACGGCCGCAAGCCCTACGCCACCGGCAGCGGCCTGAATCAGGACGGTTTCTCCGCCCCGGAGCATACCGCGTGTGAAGAGGCAATGATGCGCGGTTCCGAAAGAAATCGGTACCGCCGCCGCTTCTGCCATACCCACCCCGTCGGGTATAAGCCAGGTTCGTTTCGCGGGCACAGCCCAACGTTCCGCATGCGATCCCTGCATGTGAAAAGCAGCGACTCTGTCCCCAACCGCACGGCTACGGACTTTCGACCCGACGGCAACCACAGTGCCCGCTGCCGCGTAGCCGACGACCCATGAAGGAAGAGGCGGCGGAGTTGAACGGCGGTTGATCAGATCGCCCCCTTCAATCGAGATAGCCTCGACCGCAATCAGGATATCGTCGGGCCCAGTGACCGGATCCGGGATATCGACATATTTCAGGACGCCGGGGGCGCCTTCCACGTCATAAACCGCTGCTTTCATAAATTTTCCTCTGTCTTATCTTTCGACTGGCGAAAAATCCCGTAACGCTCAGGGCAGCCTGGCAATCACCTTAATTTCAAACTGGAATCCGTAAAGCCACGTCACCCCGATTCCGGTCAACGTAGGATAAGGCGCTTCCCCCCAATATTCTGGCAGGATACTCCAGATAGCGTCGAGGTTTGACTCGGGATCGACGACAAAGAGGGTCACGTCAACCACGTTACTGAACGTGCAGCCCGCAGCCGCGAGAACAGCATTAAGATTATCGAAGGCCAGCCTGACCTGCGCTTTCAGATCGGGCTCTGGCGAACCATCCTCGCGGCTGCCAACCTGCCCCGAAACGAACAGGAAACCGTTGGATTTAATGGCCGGTGAATAGCGATTGCGCTCATAGAGCGCCTGGCGACCGGTGGGAAAAACTGCATCGCGTGCCGTCATGTTTTTACCTTTGTAATGGGGCGAAATCAGCCCGGTGAACATAAAGACACTTTACAGGTGCAGGATCGGGCGGATAAACAAGCGACTTTGTCCATCATTGTTTGTAATATCCAAACAATAGGCGAAAAGAGAGGATAAGGAATGGATCGTTTCGATGCGATGCGCGCCTTTGCTCGCGTGGTGGAGGCTGGTAGCTTTACAAAGGCTGCTCAAACGCTTCATATGAGCAAAACCACGGTGACGCAGCTCGTTCAGCAGCTGGAAGCGCGCCTTCGCGTTAAACTGCTCCATCGCACCACCCGCAGGCTCGGCGTGACTCCCGACGGCGCGGTCTACTACGAACGCGTCATCCGCCTGCTGGCAGACATGGAAGATGCTGAAAACTGCCTGTCCAGCGCGGCGATGACGCCCAGGGGACGGCTACGGGTAGATGTGCCCAGTCCGCTGGCCCGCCTCATCCTTGTACCGGCGCTACCGGCGTTCCACGCGCGCTACCCTGACATCCAGTTCGACATGGGCGTGAGCGACCGGGTGGTGGATCTGATCGGCGACAGCGTGGATTGCGTCCTGCGCGGCGGCGAAATCAACGACCAGTCCCTCATTGCTCGCCATGTCGGAGATTTGCAAATCGGCGTCTACGTCGCCCCCAGCTATGTGGAACGCCTTGGCGCCCCTGCGCACCCGCGAGAGCTGGAAAACACCGACCATCGCAGAGTAGGATTCTTGTCCTCACGCACCGGCAAGATTGATCCTCTGGTACTGCGCAGTGACAGTGAACATGTTGAAATCACGGGCAGCTACGTGCTTGCCGTGGATGATGGCAATGCTTACCTCGAAGCCGGGTTAGCCGGGTTGGGCGTGATTGCGCTGCCAGTCTATATGGCGGCAGCGCATCAGGCTGCCGGCGCTTTGATTCCGTTGTTTACACAATGGCGTATCAGTCCAATGCCCCTGCACCTGGCGTTCCCACCGAACCGCCACGTCAACGCTAAGCTGCGCGTTTTTATTGACTGGATCGTTGAATTGATGCAGCAGCATGTCCCCAACACCAATAGAAAGGGAAATGAGATTTAGCTTATTTATTCGCCCGTTACTGGCAAAGACGCTCCCGGTCAGAGGAGCTAAATTTGAAAAAGCTGCTTTTGACGCAGCTTTTTGCCCTACAGCACAAACTCATAGTGCGAGCCATCCGGCAGCTCAACATCAAGCTTAAGCTTTCCACCCGCTGCCTCAACGTAGCGCTTAAGTGAAGAGAGTTTCAGATCGCGCCCTGGCTTTTCCATAACCGCGACGGTGGGCTGCCTGATGCCCAGCGCCTGTGCCATTTCAACCTGCGTTTTTTGCACCTTTTCACGAAGCTCTGCCAGGTGAATGTTAAGCAAAATGTCGGCCGCCATTGCCTGAGCGCTGGCAACAACATCCGGTTTTTCATCCGCTATAAGCTGCTCAAGGTTTCTGCCCATCGCGCAACGCCCTCTCTTTTAATGTATTCAACCAGTGAGTGAATTCCCGGTCAGCCACCAGCAGCATCTCATCGTAAAATCGTCTTTCGTTGCCGGCCTTGTTGCCAGCACAAAGCACAATGCCGGTTCGATTTGGGTCAAACGCGAAAAATGCCCGCAACGGATCGCCCTTACTCTGAATGCGCAGCTCTTTCATGTTACTGTGACGAGAGCCTTTAAGCGTATCGGCATAGGGTCTCGACAAAGCCGGCCCCTTTTCTCGCAAAACAAGCAGTGCTGCCAGCACGCAGGCCCGGTCAGTATCGTCAAGTGAACGAAACCAGCAATCAAACCTGTCCGTCGTGATAATTGCCCACACACTTCCTCCGTGAAATATAGATCAAAAGCTATATAGCAGTAAAGCTATAGCAGCAATTATCCTGAGAGAATGTGCATGATCCATGTGCTGTTACGCGAAAGCTGAAGACGTGCAGGAGTATTTCGATGAATCACCCGTCAGGCATTCACCGCATTGCGAGCAGTACCGTAAAAAAGAGTTCAGAACTCCGTGAGCTGACGCCAGGCCGCCACTTCCTCATCCAGCCGCTCGACAAAGAGAGCCACCTCCGGCTTCGCCCCCGTTAACGGCGATGTCACCAGTCAGTAAGGCCAGGGATACGGCGCAGTGAAAGGGGTACAAAATGTGTATGAGCATAACCTGCGCCCGGAAGAAAAGCAGCACGGTGCCTGGGTCAATCGCATTACAGTCCAGCTGCTGGCGGCCTGCAGGGAATGGAATGCGCTGCTAAAGACGCGTCCGACCACCTACGCTCCCGATCGGGTTGCCGTCACCAGTACGGTTATCGGGACGTTTATTGAGTCAATGAGCCCGGTCAGCGCAGCGCTACCGGGCAAGCCAGCAGCTAAATCTGGTAATCAATCGCCACTTCTTCCGGCTCCATCACCTGGCGTTTAATCTCATCGACGGACAGCCCGGCGTTGCAGAGCTCGATAAAGCGCCATACATAGTTGCGCTGTAGCTGCCCGCGCTTCAGGCCGAGCCAGACGGTATTGGCGTCAAACAGATGGCGTGTATCAAGACGCACCAGATCCCCGGCCTCGCGCTCGCCGCCGGACTGTTCCGCCACCAGCCCAATCCCCAGGCCCAGCTCGACGTAGGTTTTAATGACATCGGAATCCTGCGCGCTCAGCACGATGTCCGGCGTGAGCCCTTTGCGGTTGAAGGCTTCATCAATGCGCGAGCGTCCGGTAATGCCCTGGCGGTAAGTGATCAGCGGCCACTTAGCAATCTCTTCCAGCGTCAGGGGAGAGACCTGATTCAGCGGATGATCGACCGGGAGTAATAAGCTGTGGTACCAGCGGAACCACGGGAAGGCCACCAGCAGCGGGTCGTTGCTCAGGCGTTCGCTGGCGATGCCGATATCCGCCCCGCCGTTTTGCAGCAGCACTTCAATTTCCTGCGGCGTGCCCTGGATGAGCTCCAGACGGACATCCGGGAAAAGTTCGCGGAAGGCTTTTATCACCGGCGGCAGGCTGTAGCGGGCCTGGGTGTGGGTGGTGGCGATGGTAAGCACGCCAGAGGCGTCATTGGTAAAGAGATCCGCCAGGCGTCTAACGTTGCTGGCCTCATTGAGGATCCGCTCTGCGATGGTGAGCAAGGCCTTGCCGGGCTCGGTCATGCCCAGCAGACGCTTGCCGCGGCGGATAAAGATCTCTATCCCCAGCTCTTCTTCCAGCTCGCGGATATGGCGGCTGACGCCGGACTGAGAGGTATAAAGCATGTTGGCGACCTCGGTCAGGTTGTAGTCCCGCCTGGCCGCCTCACGGATAATTTTAAGTTGCTGGAAATTCACGATTCACTCCGGCGCATCTGAGATAGCTCTATTGTTAGAGTCAGCTGAGCTGCAGAACAAATAATAAAAACCAGCATCTTATGCTTTTATGGAATATCAGCTCACGAGCTGAAGCTCGCGGTTCTCAAGCGAGGGCTTGCTGACCAGCGACATCAAAATCTCTTTTACCGCCTGCGCCTGCGGCGAGAGCGATCCGCGCGCGGACATGTTCAGCGACAGCGGCAGGCTCATTGAAGGCGTGGTGATACGCGCCATCCAGCCATTTGCCGCACTGCACAGCGAGCGCGCGGCAGATTCCGGCAGAACCGTCACCCCCATTCCGCTGGCAATGGCCGCGGTCAGCGTGGAGATAGAATCGATCTCGCCGATGATTTTTGCCGTCAGGCGGCGCAGGGAAAATGCTTCATCCACCCGCACGCGCACGGCGCTGTAATCGCGCGGCAGATAGAGGTTCATCTCTGCCACGGCGGTAAGGTCTACGCTCTGGCCCGGACAGTCGCGGGTGCCCACGAGGTAAAGATCTTCTTTCAGCAGCGGCTGGCTGGTGATCCCGGCGACCGGGGAGCGATCGTAAAGGACCGCCATATCCAGCTGGCCGCTCAGCAGTTTGTCATTCAGTACGGACCCGCTGTTTTCGTGCAGGTATACCAGCACTTCAGGCAGCTCGGCGCGAACGGCCTGCAGCAGCGGCATGGTAATAGACGATGCCGCCGTTCCCGGCGCCAGTCCGATAGAAACGTGCCCGCTCAGGGTCTGGCCCACGTTGTTCACCGCCAGCTGCGCCTGTTCACACTGGCGGAGGATAGTGCGCGCGTGGGTATACAGGATCTTACCGGCTTCCGTTGGCGTGACGCCGCGTTTGGTGCGAATCAACAGCTGCTGATCCATTTCGCCTTCCAGAGTAGCCACCTGCTGGCTCAGCGCAGGCTGCGCGATATGCAGCACTTCTGCCGCTTGAGTCAGGCTGCCGATATCGACGATTTTTACGAAGTATTTCAGTCGTCTTAAGTTCATTTTGCCCCCTGTTCGAAAATGCTGTGCCGGAACCGGCTGTCGTTGTTGAACAGGTTTGCAATATGAATGCCACTTTTACCAGTCGGTCCAAATTGTTCGCTAAGCGCCTGAAAATAAGGAAACCTAATCACGGAGGTGGGTTTTATTACTGAAACAGCAGTTTATGATCTGCCCCATTAGGGGTATACGCGCACCAAAGCGGTGCATTCCGCTGGCAAAAACACCACTTTGCCGATTTTGTCAGCAAACGATCAAAAGGCGTTGATCCACCCTTTGACAAGGCGAACGCAGGTCGATAATATGCGCCCCGTTCACACGATTCCTCTGTAGTTCAGTCGGTAGAACGGCGGACTGTTAATCCGTATGTCACTGGTTCGAGTCCAGTCAGAGGAGCCAAATTTGAAAAGCCTGCTTTTAAAGCAGGCTTTTTGCTTTTCTGCGCAAGGTAAATGCAAAACGGCAACCGAGTTGCCGTTTTTAGTGTGTGCACCCTCTCCCGTGGGAGAGGGCTGGGGTGAGGGCACCAGCCCGCACAATCACCTCACATGCCAATTTTTACCGGCATCCCCGACCGCCGCTCCAGTTCGGCTCCCGCCCCGTCGTTTATCAGCTGCGTCCGCTGCGCGGCTGAAATGGGCAGAGGCACTTTCCGTGTTGACTCAAATTCTGCGCGGTTACGTGACAACGGCTCATGCACCTCCACCCAGCGGCTACCGTCCGGCTCGGTGGTGCTTTTAACGGGCCTGTCGATAAGCTGCACGCGCGTTCCTACGGGGACATTATCGAAAAGGTATTTGATGTCGTTATTACGCAGACGAATACAGCCCTGGCTCACGCGCAGCCCGATGCCGAAATTCGAGTTTGTGCCGTGAATGGCGTACAGCCTGCCGATGTAAATCGCATACAGCCCCATCGGGTTATCCGGCCCGGCGGGCACGAATGCCGGCAGCGTTTTCCCCTCTGCCGCATAGGCGCGGCGCGTATTCGGCGTCGGAGACCAGGTGGGCCCCTCCTGCTTGCGCTCAACCGCCGTCACCCAGTTACGCGGCGTTTCGCGCCCGGCCTGGCCGATGCCGATGGGCAGCACTTCAACGGTGTTACCGCCGGGCGGATAGTAGTAAAGGCGCATTTCCGCCGCATTCACGATAATGCCTTCCCGGACGGTGTCAGGCAAAATCAGCTGCTGGGGAATGACCAGCCGTGTGCCGGATTTGGGCAGAAAAGGATCCACGCCCGGGTTTGCTTCCAGCAGGTTGCTCAGCCCCTGCCCGTACCGCGCGGCAAAGCCTTCCAGAGGCAGCGTGTTGCCTTCGGGAACGGTGATGATAATCGGGGTTCCCACCAGACGACTGCCTGCCGGCGGTAGCGGATAGGTTACGGCAAACGCACCGGGAACAGCGGCGCACAGCGTAAGGACGAACCAGATAAGTCGAATCATAGTTTTCTGTGCTCAAAAAAAGAGAAAGCCTGGGCTCAGGCAGGCTTTCTCAGTTTACGCTATCACGCCTCGGTTTTGCGCCACCTGCGCGTCAGTACTTTTTCCGCCTCGACAATAAGGAACATCGCAAAACCAATCAGCAGGGTGATGACCCAGTAGCGGAACGGCAGCGCCTCGGTGCCAAACAGCATCTGCATGAAGGGTGCGTAAATAATAAGCAGCTGTAGCGCCAGCAGTACGCCGCTCACAATCCAAATCCCTTTGTTCTCCAGCAGACCTTTGCTCAGCGAGAAGCCGTCATTCACGCGACAGTTGAGCATGTAGAACCACTGCGCAGTGACCAGGGTTTGCAGCAGCACGGTGCGGATAAATTCCGCCGAATAGCCGCGCGGCTGTAGCCAGGCTTCCAGCACGAAGGCGCTGATGGCAATCATCAGACCGACAAACACCACGCGCCAGATGGCATAGCCGTCCATCACATGGAGATTCGCCTTACGCGGAGGCCGGTTCATGATGTCCTTCTCACCCGCTTCAAACGCCAGGCCAAACGACAGCGTGGCCGACGTCGCCATGTTCATCCACAGGATCAGGACCGGCGTTAACGGGATCAGGTTCCCCGCCAGCAGCGCGATGATGATCAGCAGAGCCTGCGCGATGTTGCTGGGGATGACGAACAGAATGGTCTTTTTCAGGTTATCGTAAACCCGACGTCCCTCATGCACCGCGCGGGCAATGGTGGCAAAGTTGTCATCTGTTAACACCATGTCGGCGGCTTCCTTGGTGACTTCCGTCCCCTTAATCCCCATGGCGATACCCACATCCGCCCGCTTGAGCGCCGGGGCATCGTTTACGCCATCCCCGGTCATGCCCACGACTTCCTGTTTACTTTGCAGAGCCTGCACAAGGCGGAATTTATCCTCCGGGCTGGTTCGGGCGAAAATATCGTACTGCTGGGCGGCGTCGCTCAGCTGACGATCGTCCATTGCCTCCAGCTCACGCCCGGTGATAGCGCTTGCGGCGTTACCAATCCCCAGCATTTGCCCAATGCTCATTGCCGTTTGCGGGTGGTCGCCGGTGATCATTTTCACGCGGATCCCGGCCTGCAGACAGTCGGCAATGGCGGTGATGGCCTCCGGACGCGGCGGATCCATCATTCCTGCAATACTCAGCAGGATCACGCCATCTTGCAGGTCCGGGTGCTCCAGCTCGCGTTGTCCCTCGTGGGCAGGTTTCCAGGCCGCCGCCACCATGCGCAGCCCTTCCCGGGCATACTCTTCAATCTTCCCTTCCCAGTACGGCTGATCGAACGGCTGCAGCCCGTCATTCGTCTGCTGGTACTGGCAGAGGCGGAACAGGACGTCTGGCGCGCCAGTGATTAAAATCACCTCTTCATCGCCCAGCCGGTACAGCGTGGACATGTATTTATACTGCGAATCAAACGGGATTTTACTGCGCATTTCGGTATCGAGCGGTGGGAGCGAGATTTTCGCCGCCAGCACCTTCAGCGCGCCCTCGGTTGGGCCCCCGGTGATTTTCCACAGCCCCTGCTCGTCTTTGATCAGCTGGCTGTCATTACAGAGGTCAATGGTGCGCAGGTAGCGTTCCAGCAGGGAGCCCTGCGTCACGCTGACGGGCGTCGGGTCATTTACGGGGTGAATATTCCCCACCGGTTCGTAGCTGTCGCCCTCCACGCGATAGGTCGTGTCAGCGGTGATCACCGCTTTGACCGTCATCTCATTCATCGTCAGGGTGCCGGTTTTATCCGAGCAGATGACCGTCATCGCCCCCAGCGTTTCCACCGTGGGCAACTTACGAATGATGGCCTTGCGGCGCGCCATGGCCTGTACGCCAAGCGAAAGGATAATAGATATGATGGCCGGCAGGCCTTCCGGCACGGCGGCAACGGCGAGGCTGATAAGCGACAGCACCAGTTCAGAAACCGGCATATCCCGGAACAGGAGGCTAAAGACAAACAGCGCCACCATCATCACCAGGATAGTGATAAAGATAGTCTTACCGAGCTTATCCATCTGCACCATCAGCGGCGTGCGGTGCTTTTCAATGTCGGACATCATCTGGTTGATATGGCCAAGCTCGGTCTCGCCTCCGGTCGCCACCACCACGCCTTTACCACCGCCGGAGCTGACGGTGGTGCCTGAGTAGAGCAGATTATACCGGTCACCTAAAGGCAGTTCCCCGCTTAACGCATCGCTGTTTTTCTCAACAACGGTGGATTCGCCGGTCAGGATGGCCTCCTCCACGCGCAGGTTGTGCGCTTCAATCACGCGCAGATCCGCAGGGATACGATCCCCGGCGCGGATCACCACGATGTCACCCGGGACCAGCGCCGTGGTGGGGATCGTTTCATGATTCCCCTGCCGTACCACCACGGCTTCGCTGGAGAGCATATTGCGAATGCTCTGCAACGATTTTTCAGCATTGCTCTCCTGGATATGGCCAATCAGCGCGTTAATGATGGCCACCCCAAGGATCACAAACATGTCTACCCAGTGGCCCATAAAGAGCTTAAGCAACGCGGCCACCAGCAGAACGTAAATCAATACGTCGTTAAAATGCGCCAGGAAGCGCAGCCAGGCCGGTTTGCCCTTTTTTTGCGGTAACGCATTCTCACCGTGCTGCTGAAGTCGGGCTGATGCCTCAGTGCCGCTAAGGCCTTCCAGGGTGGAGTGGATATTCGACAGGGTTTCGTCAACGGTTTGTTGATAATACGGACGTTCAGGTTTTCCTGTTTTCATCGTTCCTTCCTCAGGTTCTATTCAGAAATCACCTTGCTTCTCTGTAATTAACGAATAACGAAAACAGGAACATGTGCGTAACGAACAATGCTTGCGGCCTCCGATCCTAACAAATGGGTTTGTATATTTGGATTTCGAGAGCCGACAATAATCGCGCCGGCAGCCAGTTCATCCGCCAGCTTAATAACCTCATCACGAACGTTCCCGCTACGGACATGGAGATGAACACGCTCTTCTGGCAGATTCAATTTTTTGAGCAGCTCAGACAGTTTTTCTTTCGAATTATTAATCATATATTCATCCATTTTGCGCGCATCTGAAATAAAACCACGCGTCAGTTCGGCTGAAAATTTGGGCATGACGTGCAGCAAATGAATGTCACCCGACGCGCTTTGCGCCAGAAACCGTGCATGCTGCAACGCTTTATCCGCCAGGCTTGTCTCGTAGACATCCACCGGAACGAGAATGTTTTTATACATATCGAGCATCCTTTTTATAACCAACACGAGAGTGAATGAAGCAAAAAAACGCATTAAATGCAGGGGGTTGCCCTTAATGCCAGTTACGATAAAAAGAGATGAATAATATTAAACGTAGCACAGGAATATCAGGTTTAGCGCTTCCCCCCTGATAATGGTTATTTAACATTTATCTTTTCGCCGACTATGCTCATAGTCAGACACCGCTTCCGGCTCATGGAGGAATGTATGTATGGTTTAAGCCTGATCCGCCTGGGTATGTTTATTGCACTCGCCATTATCGCCAGCACGGCGATTGGTTTATTTACCTATATGGTCGTCACTGTTCTGGCAGAATAGTGTCACCCCTGTCCAGGTCATGGAATAAATAAAAGAGTTATTTATTAGGGGAATACAGTGAACCGCTACCTCTCTCTTTTACCGTTCGTTTTGTTAACGCTCACGGCATGCGATCCGAAACCCAAGCAAGCCTCTCCCCTGCCCAGAATGGTAAAAGTGGCGGAGGTGACGGCTCCGGGTCACGCCCAGCAGCGCGTTTTTCCCGCCCGCATTGAATCGGGCGATGCCACAGACCTTTCCTTCAAGCGCGCCGGTCAAATTGAAGCGCTCGATGTACGTCAGGGCGCTGCCATCAAGCAGGGGCAACAGCTTGCCAGACTGAATGCCCGTGAAGCCCAGCAGCGGGTAAATGACAGACAAACGGCGGCGACGCTGGCCCAGCGGCAGTTCGATCGCTTCCAGACGCTGGCGGGCCGCCAGGCGATTTCGAAAGCAGAAATGGACGTGCAGCGTGCAAACCGCGATTCGGCGAATGCGGCGCTGCAGATTGCCCGTGAAGAGCTGAATCAGATGACGCTCGTCGCCCCCTTCAGCGGAACGGCGGCCAGCGTACACGTACGAAACCATCAGGTGGTGTCCGCCGGTCAGCCCATCGCGACGTTAACCCGTACCGACCTGCTGGACGTGGTGTTCAGTATTCCGGAGAACCTGTTCAAAACCTTTGACATCCGTAATACGCAGTATCGTCCCGTGGTGAAAATTAACGCCTTCCCGGATCGGGAGTTTACCGCCGTCTACAAAGAGCATTCGGGCAGCAGCGACAGCAACACCCTGACCTGGCAGGTGATACTCACCATGCCGCGGCCCGATGATTTTCCCGCCGTCGGTGGCGTAAGCGGTACGGTGACCATCAACTTAACCAATCTCCCGGCTGGCGCAGGCGCTCAGACGCTGGTTGTACCCGTTGAGGCAGTCTTTAACCCGGACAACAGCCCGCGCAATGAGCCGCACGTCTGGGTCGTAACGGGAGAAGACGACGCGCTCCATCTTGAAGACCGCAAGGTCAGCGTGGGGCAAGTGAGTACCGAAGGCGTGGTAATCACCAGCGGGCTTAAGGCAGGCGAGCGCGTGGTGGCCGCAGGCGTTGGGGAACTCCATGCTAACCAGCCGGTGCGTATCTGGACGCGTGAACGGGGACTGTAATGGATATCTCTCGTCAATTTATTAATAACCCTGTTCGCGTCTGGCTAACGATTCTGCTGCTGGGCATCGGGGGTATTTTCGCCCTGTTAAATATCGGCAGGCTGGAAGATCCCGCCTTTACCATCAAAACCGCCGTGGTGGTCACCCACTACCCCGGCGCCTCCGCTCAGCAGGTTGAAGAGGAGGTTACGCTGCCGCTGGAGAATGCCCTTCAGCAGCTGCCTTATCTGGACAACGTGAGCTCCATCTCGTCAAACGGTCTGTCGCAAATCACCGTTAACATCGCTTCACGCTATCACTCGAACGAACTGCCGCAGATTTGGGACGAACTGCGCCGCCGCGTGGGCGATGCCTCGCGTCAGTTCCCGCCCGGCGTCATCACGCCCTTTGTGAATGACGATTTCGGCGACGTGTTCGGCTTCTTCTTCGCCATTTCCGGAGATGAATTCAGTAATCCTGAACTGGTGAGATATGCGGAGCAGCTGCGCCGCGCGTTGATTCTGATCCCCGGCGTCGCGAAGGTTGCCATCGGCGGGGCCATTAGCCAACAGGTCAACATCGATATCTCCCTGACCAAAATGGCCGCGCGCGGCATTACGCTGAACCAGCTTTCCGTCCTGCTCAGCAGACTTAACGTCGTTTCCAGCGCAGGAGAAATCACCTCCGGCACCGAATCTATTCGCCTTCACCCGACCGGCGAGTTCGAAAATCTTGATGAGCTTGCGGATATCATCATCACGCCTTCCGGCACCGGGGCGGCGACGCGTCTGCGGGATATCGCCACGCTGTCGCGCGGGCTGAACGAATCGCCCGCCAGTCTCTATCATGCCAACGGTAAAAAAGCCGTCACCATGGGCGTCTCGTTTATTCCCGGCGTGAACGTGATTGACGTCGGCCACGCGCTGGAGGCGAAGCTCAACCAGATGTCGGCGGAAAAACCGGCGGGGATACACATCGACCTGTTCTACGATCAGGCCGCGGAAGTGGGCCACTCCGTTAACGGGTTTATCATTAACTTCCTGATGGCGCTGGCGATTGTCATCGGCGTGCTGCTGATCTTTATGGGCGTCCGCAGCGGGATCATCATCGCGTTTTCCCTCGCGCTGAACGTGCTGGGCACGCTGCTGATTATGTATCTGTGGGGCATTGAGCTGCAGCGCATCTCGCTCGGGGCCCTGATTATCGCCCTCAGCATGCTGGTGGATAACGCCATCGTAATTGTCGAAGGGGTGTTGATTGCCCGACAGCAGGGCTCGCCTCTGCTGGCCGCCGTGAACTATATCATCCGCCGCTCCGCCCTGCCGCTGCTGGGGGCGACGGTGATCGCCATCCTGGCGTTTGCCCCTATCGGGCTGTCGCAGGATTCCACCGGGGAATACTGTAAATCCCTGTTCCAGGTGCTGCTGATTTCCCTGATGCTGAGCTGGTTCTCGGCGCTCACCCTCACCCCGGTGCTGATCAAATGGTGGTTGTTTAAAAACGACAGCGCGCCGCAAAAAAGTGACGAGTCAGATCCCTACGACAAACGACTCTACCGCCTCTACCAGGACCTGCTTAACACGCTGTTGCACCATAAGACACCGACGCTCATTGTGATGGCTGCGCTGCTGGCTGCGTCCGTCTGGGGCTTTGGCGCCGTACGGCAAAATTTTTTCCCGTCGTCTAATACGCCGATTTTCTTTGTCGATCTCTGGTTACCCTACGGTACCGATATCAAGTGGACCGAGAAGATGACCGGCGATATAGAGAAAACCATCAACGGTCAGCCGGGCGTGGAAACTACCGTTTCAACCATCGGTCAAGGCAGCATGCGGTTTATTCTGACCTACAGCGGACAGCGGCAGTACAGTAACTATGCGCAGATCATGGTGCGCATGGATGACCAGCGCAACATCTCCGCCCTGACGCGCCACGTGGATGAGTACATCGCGCGAAACTATCCGCAGGTCAACGCCAGCACCAAGCGCGTGATGTTTGGCCCCTCCGGCGACAGCGCCATTGAGGTGCGCATTCAAGGCCCCGACCCTGACAGGCTGCGTCTGATAGCAAGCCAGGTGGACAATATTCTCACGCGCGATCCTGCCACAGGCAGCGTCAGGAACGACTGGCAAAACCGCAGCAAGGTGATCCGTCCGCAGTATGTCGCCGCGTTGGGACGCGAGCTTGGCGTGGATAAGCAGGACGTCGACAACGCGCTGGAGATGAATTTCTCCGGCAGTCGTGCGGGGCTGTATCGGGAAGGCAGCGACCTGCTCCCGGTCGTGGTACGCCCGCCGGAAAGCGAACGACTGGACGCCAATCACCTGAACAACGTGCTGGTCTGGAGCCAGGCCCGGCAGCAGTATATCCCGCTGAGTAACGTCGTCAGCCGCTTTTCGCTGGAGTGGGAAGATCCGCTCATCCTTCGACGCGACCGTTCGCGGGTACTGACGGTTCAGACGGACCCGGACCCGCTAAGCCAGCAAACCTCCGGCGATATCCTCGCTCGCGTGAAGCCGCAGGTAGATGCCCTTCCCCTGCCACACGGCTACAGCATTGAGTGGGGAGGCGACGCGGAAAATTCCAGCGAAGCGCAGCAAGGGCTGTTCACTACGCTACCCCTCGGTTATCTGGTGATGTTTGTCATTACGGTTCTGATGTTTAGCTCGGTAAAAAACGCCGTCGCTATCTGGCTGACCGTACCGCTGGCGCTGATTGGCGTGACGCCGGGATTTTTAATTACCGGCATTCCCTTTGGCTTTATGGCGCTGATTGGCCTGCTGAGCCTGAGCGGAATGCTCATCCGCAACGGCATCGTGCTGGTGGAAGAGATCGAACAGCAGAAAACGCAAAAGGATCAGCACAGCGCGATCGTTTATGCCGCCACCTCGCGCCTGCGCCCCATCCTGCTCACCGCGTTCACTACCGTACTTGGCCTGGCACCGCTGCTGCTGGATGTTTTCTTCCAGAGCATGGCCGTTGTGATTATGTTTGGACTGGGGTTTGCTACAATCCTGACGCTGCTGGTACTTCCCGTGATCTATGCATGTTTCCATCGTAAGGACGAAGCCAAACAACAATGAATGCGACAGGGCTGAACATTATCAAGACGCTGGGCTGTATGACGGCGGTCACCTTCTTTACCATCTACAACACCTGGGATCATTATGATTACGACTATCACTGGATTCTGGGGTTTTTAACCTTTATTTCGACCATCGCCACGCCGCTTTTTTTTGTGGTTGCGGGCTATCTCGACGGACAATCCCGACACGGCACCCGCTGGCAGCTGGGTAAAATTAAAAGCCTGGTGATTGTTTTTCTGTTCTGGATAACGATCTACTACCTGTGGGAGCCCTATCAGCGCGGGTATTTAATCCAGCCCTGGTTCGTGTTCGCTTTTGTCGTGATTTACACCTTCCACCCGGCGGTGGAGTGGCTTAGCCAGCGGAGAGCGCTGTTCTGCGGCGCGATTGCTGCCCTGCTGTTCTTTTCCTACGGATACGATCTGCTATCGGCGCTTTATCCTGAAACGCACGTCCTTTCGCTTTCACCACAGTACCGCCTGTGGACATGGCTGCTGTTTTATCTGACGGGGCAACTCTTCTGCGACCCTAAAGTCGCCGAGTGGATAAGCCGCAAAAAGGTGGTACGGGGAGCAGTTATCGCCATCCCGTTTATTTATCTCTTCACCTGGTTTTACGAGCGCCACTTCTTTTTTGCCCTGTTCAAGGCCGACAGAAACGCCTTTATTCTTACCGGCTCGCAAATCTACATTCTGATTATTGCGCTGGTGATTGCGGCGAACGGGGTGCGCTTTCGCCGCAATGCTGAGTTTAAGGAGTCAGTGCTGGCCGCCATCAGCAAAACAATGACCGGCGTGTATATTGTCCACTACTCGGTGTTTCACCTGCTGACGGCGCTGATCCCGGTGACCTCTCTCGGTATGAAGCTGGCGCTGATTGTGCTCACTTTCGTCACCTCGGTGCTCTTCTCCATGCTGGTATTGTCCAACGCCGTGGCAAAAAAGGTGATCACCCTTTAAAAGCCTAAGCGCAGCCAGGCAAAGAGCACGTTACCGTTGTTATAGGTTCCAGGAATATAGGTGAACTGGACGGTAACGCGCTTATACCCGGCTGAAAACAGCGGGAATATGAACGGCAGCGGGACATAGTTTGCAAAATCATCTCGCGCCGTGATGCCCGCTGCGGCACCGAGCCCAAGGCGGAAATCTTTGGCATTATCCAGATACCAGCCCTTCTCCCAGCCATAGCCCATCGCGGGCTGCCATTCGTTGTGCGAGTCCTTGAACATCATCGCGAAGAGCGCGCTCCAGTTGCCCTCTTCGTTATAGCGGGAAACGCCCAGCCCGCCGCCCCACGGCATTTCGTTGTAATTGTCCGTTTTTTCTTTGTCGTACATAAAGCGAGCGTGCCAGCTCAGAAACGGCAGGTACAAATCGTAACGTTGAGGCTCTTCCCAGGTCTGGGAGATATCCTCCGTCAGCGCATTCCACCAGCCGCTAATTCGCTGTTCTCCATAGACTTTCGGCTCGGCATGAAGCGGTGCGGCGAATAAAAACAGGACAATCCAGATGGCCGAAAAGGTGCGTTGCATCGTTTTTCCCTCAGCTTAAGTCACGCAGCGGTATCTATTACTGTAATCCATTCAGCACTAACCGGAGCCAAACAGACTGATTTATCTCGAGGCAGGGGAAGATGAAATTTATTTATTCAGCGCCTACCGGAAAGATAAAAACGTTTTCTCAGGCGTTTTGTCGCGGTAGTCTCATAGGTTCCGTTTATATGACGGACGCAACGTGAGTGACCTTTTCTTATACCAATAATTAAAAATCAGTACAGACAGGACAACTATGGACTCCACCCTCATCTCCGAACGTCCCAACGAGGAGACACCTTCGCTCAACCGTGCCCGCCGCGCAGCCTTAGGCAGCTTCGCGGGTGCCGTCGTCGACTGGTATGATTTTCTGCTCTACGGCATTACCGCCGCCCTGGTCTTTAACCGCGAATTCTTTCCGCAGGTCAGCCCCGCGATGGGCACGCTCGCCGCGTTTGCCACCTTCGGCGTCGGCTTTCTGTTTCGCCCGCTGGGCGGGGTGATTTTCGGCCACTTCGGCGACCGCCTCGGCCGCAAGCGCATGCTGATGCTCACCGTCTGGATGATGGGGATCGCCACCGCGCTGATTGGCATTCTCCCTTCTTTTTCCGCCATAGGCTGGTGGGCGCCGGTGTTACTGGTCATGCTGCGCGCCATCCAGGGATTCGCCGTGGGCGGCGAATGGGGCGGTGCGGCGCTGTTATCCGTAGAGAGCGCGCCAAAAAATAAGAAAGCGTTTTACAGCAGCGGCGTGCAGGTGGGCTATGGCGTGGGTTTGCTCCTGTCCACCGGGCTGGTCTCCTTAATCAGCCAGCTCACCACCGACGAACAGTTCCTGAGCTGGGGCTGGCGCATTCCGTTCATCTTCAGCATCGTGCTGGTCGTTGCCGCGCTGTGGATCCGTAACGGGATGGAAGAGTCCGCTGAATTCGAACAGCAGCGGGAGGAAAATCCGGCCGCCAAAAAACGGCTGCCGGTGATGGAAGCCCTGGTTCAGCACCCTGGCGCTTTTCTGAAAATAATCGCCCTGCGCCTGTGCGAACTGCTGACGATGTATATCGTCACCGCGTTTGCGCTGAACTACTCGACGCAAAACCTCGGTCTGCCGCGCGAATTGTTCCTGAATATCGGCCTGGTGGTCGGGGGGATAAGCTGCCTGACAATACCCTGCTTCGCCTGGCTGGCGGACCGGTTTGGCCGCCGTCGCGTCTATATTACCGGGGCGCTGGTGGGAACCCTCAGCGCCTGGCCGTTCTTTATGGCGCTGGAGGCGCAGTCGATCTTCTGGATTGTCTTCTTCGCCATTATGCTCGCGAACATCGCTCACGATATGGTGGTCTGCGTCCAGCAGCCGATGTTTACCGAACTGTTCGGTGCCAGCTACCGCTATAGCGGCGCAGGGGTGGGTTACCAGGTCGCAAGCGTGGTCGGCGGCGGGTTTACGCCGTTTATTGCCGCTGCGCTGGTGACCTTCTCCGGCGGAAACTGGCACAGCGTGGCCATTTATCTGCTGGCCGGCTGCCTGCTGTCGGCGGCGACGGCGCTATTGATGAAAGAGACGAGCCACCGCTGATCTCACTTTTGTTTCACAGGCGTGTGACATACTATCGGGTAGAGTCGCACACCTGTGGAACAAGGAGACAGAGATGAATAATAAGGGCTCCAGCCTGACCCCGGCTCAGGCGCTGGAAAAACTCGACGCGCTGTATGAACAGTCCGTCAATGCGCTGCGCAGCGCCATTAGCGAGTATATCGAAACAGGGAAACTCCCCGACGAAAAGGCCAGAACCGCGGGCCTTTTTGTTTATCCATCGCTCTCTGTAACCTGGGACGGCAGCGCCAGCACCACGCCGAAAACCCGCGCCTACGCGCGTTTTACCCACTCCGGCTGCTACAGCACCACCGTCACCCGCCCTGCACTGTTCCGCCCTTATCTTGAAGAACAGCTCACGCTGCTTTACCAGGATTACGGTGCGCATATTGCCGTTGAGCCCTCACAGCACGAAATCCCGTATCCCTACGTGATTGACGGCTCGGCGTTAACGCTTGACCGCTCCATGAGCGCGGGACTGACCCGCCACTTCCCGACGACTGAACTTTCACAGATTGGCGATGAGACGGCTGACGGCATTTATCACCCGGCTGAATTTTCTCCCCTGTCGCATTTTGATGCCCGCCGGGTCGATTTTTCCCTGGCGCGCCTGCGCCACTATACCGGTACGCCAGCCGAACATTTCCAGCCCTTCGTGCTCTTTACCAACTACACCCGCTACGTCGACGAGTTTGTCCGCTGGGGCTGTAGCCAGATCCTCGACCCGGAGAGTCCTTACATCGCGCTGTCGTGTGCGGGCGGGATCTGGATCACTGCAGAGACGGAAGCCCCCGAGCAGGCCATTTCCGACCTGGCGTGGAAAAAACACCAGATGCCCGCCTGGCACCTGATCACCGCCGACGGTCAGGGCATTACGTTGATCAACATTGGCGTGGGCCCGTCAAATGCGAAAACCATCTGCGACCATCTGGCGGTACTGCGCCCGGACGTGTGGCTGATGATTGGCCACTGCGGCGGCCTGCGTGAAAGCCAGCTGATTGGCGATTACGTTCTCGCCCACGCCTATCTGCGTGACGACCACGTGCTTGACGCGGTGCTGCCGCCGGATATTCCCATCCCGAGCATCGCCGAAGTGCAGCGCGCGCTGTATGACGCCACCAAAGAGGTCAGCGGCATGCCGGGTGAAGAGGTTAAACAGCGCCTGCGCACCGGTACGGTCGTCACAACGGATGACCGCAACTGGGAGCTGCGCTACTCCGCCTCCGCGCTGCGGTTCAACCTGAGCCGCGCGGTGGCGATTGATATGGAAAGCGCCACCATTGCCGCGCAGGGCTATCGCTTCCGCGTCCCTTACGGCACGCTGCTGTGCGTCTCCGATAAGCCGCTGCACGGCGAAATTAAGCTGCCGGGGCAGGCCAACCGTTTTTACGAAGGGGCTATCTCTGAGCATCTGCAGATCGGTATTCGTGCGATTGATTTACTTCGCGCGGAGGGCGACAAGCTGCATTCACGCAAGCTGCGTACCTTCAACGAGCCGCCGTTCCGCTAATAACAAGGAAAAACCATGCACACCACATCACCGCTCTCTGCCCTGCGCCACTGGCTTGAAGCCAGTCATCTCGACGGAATGATCGTTCCGCGTGCGGATGCCTGGCAGAGCGAATACTGCGCCCCGTACGACGAAAAGCTGGCCTGGCTGACGGGCTTTGACGGCTCGGCTGGTCTGGCTCTGGTGCTGAAAGACAAAGCGCTACTCTTCGTCGATGGACGTTATCAGGTTCAGGCCCGCGTTCAGGTCAATATGGACGAGATTGAGATCCACCACCTGCATAACGAGCCGCTGGCTGAGTGGCTGGCGGAAAACGTGGTGGCAGGCACGCGCATCGGCTTTGACGCGCTGCTGATGACAAATTCAGAGTTTGAGCTGTTGTCTGCCACGCCGTGCGAGCTGGTGCCTCTGAAGGCCTCGCCGTTTGACACGCTGTGGACTGACCGCCCAGCGGCGCCAGCGGGGCTTATCCGCGAAATGCCCGTTGAGGTCAGCGGTGAAAGCAGCGCAGAAAAACGTCAGCGTGTTGCCGCCGTGCTGGCAGAACACAATGCTGATTTCCTCGCCGTGACGCTGCCGGACAATATCGCCTGGCTGCTGAACGTGCGTGGATCAGATATCCCCTTTAGCCCGGTTCCTCTCTCCTTCGCCCTGCTCAGCCGTGATGGTAGCGTGGAGTGGTTTGTTGACGATGCGAAGCTCACCGCGTTGCCGGCTCCCGTGCGTGATGCTTTCACTCTCTCACCGCAGAGGGCGTTTATTGAACGCTGCCAGCAGCAGGCTGCGGGCAAACGGGTGCTGGTCGATGCAGATTCTGCGCCTGTTGCATTGCGCTTTGCCATCGAGCCGCAGGGAGAGATCGTCTGGCAGACCGATCCCATCACCCTGATGAAAGCCACGAAAAACCCGATGGAGCTGGCGGGCTATCGCGAATGCCATCATCAGGACGGTGCCGCGTGGGTTAATTTTCTTGCCTGGCTGAGTCGGGAAGTTCCACGACGCGAGGCGGCAGGGAAACCGTTGACCGAACTGGAGGTACAGGCACAACAGCTGGCGTTCCGCAGGCAACAGCCCGGTTTTATTGAGCAGAGTTTTGCGACCATTTCCGCGTCGTCGAGCAATGCGGCGATGTGCCATTACCATTCCAGCGAGGCCAGCAACAAGCCCATCGTTCATGACCACTTTTACCTGAACGATTCCGGCGGTCAGTATGCTAATGGCACCACCGACGCCACGCGCACGCTGGCATGGGGTCAGGTCGATCCGCAGCAGCGCCTGCACTATACCGCCGTGCTGAGAGGCTTCCTGTCGCTCATTACCCTGCAGTTCCCTTCAGGGACTCAGGGACATCAGCTGGATGCCTTCGCCCGTCGTCCGCTGTGGGAGATGGGGCTGGATTACGATCACGGCACGGGGCATGGCGTAGGGCACCAGCTTTTGATCCATGAAAACCCGCATCGTATTGCCAAAAAGGTCAACCCGTGGCCGCTGGTGGCGGGCAATATCATGACTATCGAGCCGGGATATTACCTGGGCGATAGCCACGGTATTCGCATTGAAAACCAGGTAGAAATCGTTGAAAGCCGCCCGGGGTTCTGCAAATTTGCTTCTCTGACGCTGATCCCCATCGACCTGAGTCAGGTCGAGCTGGAGCTGTTAAGCGAACAGGAAAAGCAGTGGCTGGATGAATATCATCAGCAGGTTCGTGAGGCGCTGTTACCCCTGGTGAACAGCGAAGCGCGTTCGTGGCTGGTGGAAGCGACAGCACCAATTTGTATGTAATTTCGTGCGGCCTGGTGCCCTCACCCTAACCCTCTCCCACGGGAGAGGGTGCACACACTAAAAACGGCAACCGGGTTGCCGTTTTGCATTTACCATGCGCAGAAAAGCAAAAAGCCTGCTTTAAAAGCAGGCTTTTTAAATTTGGCTCCTCTGACTGGACTCGAACCAGTGACATACGGATTAACAGTCCGCCGTTCTACCGACTGAACTACAGAGGAATCGTGTGAACGGGGCGCATATTATCGATGCTCCCCCATGATGTCAAAGGCAGAATGCATATTTCCGATCGTTTGCCGAATTATTCTCCATTTCGCGCAATTGTCAGGCATGTTTTCGCGGATATTTCCACAGCCAGCGCCCGCTGACCATACGCCAGTAGAACAGCGCGCCCCGCACGGCCCAGTCAAGGAACATCCCCAGCCAAACCCCGATAACGCCCCATCCGAGCATTACCCCGAGCGTATACCCCGCGACAACGCGACAACCCCACATGCCGAGCATCGATACCCACATCGCAAAGCGGGCATCGCGTGCGCCTTTCAGCCCGGCGGGCAGAACCCATGAGGCCGCCCAGATGGGCATAAAGGCCGCGTTGAGCCAGATGAGGATCTTGACGACCTCTTTAACATCATCTTCGTGGGTATAGAACGAGGCCATCAGCCCGGCAAACGGCGCGGTGCCCCAGGCGATCAGGGTCAGCCCAATGGTTGATAGCCAGAACACGTGACGCAACTGCCGCTCCGCCTGCCCTATCTGCCCTTTCCCGAGGCGTTTACCCGTAATGATGGTCGAAGCCGAACCCAGCGCGTTACCCGGCAGGTTAATCAGCGAGGCGATGGAAAAGGCGATGAAGTTACCGGCGATAACGTCGGTCCCCATCCCGGCAACAAACATTTGCGTGAGCAGCTTCCCGCCGTTAAACAGCACCGATTCAATGCTGGCCGGAATACCGATGCCCATCACTTCCCAGATAATGGCAAAGTTAAACGGCCTGAAATAGCTTTTCAGCGTAAGACGCAGCGAAGGCGTGATCCCCGCCATCAGCACGCCGATAATCGCCACCGCGCCGATATAGCGTGAAATGGTTAACCCCAGTCCGGCACCAACGAACCCCAGCCCTTCCCAGGAGAACACGCCGTAGATCAGCACGCTGCTGATGATGATATTCAGGATATTCATCCCGCCGTTGATCAGCAACGGGATTTTGGTGTTGCCCGCCCCGCGGAGCGCACCGCTGCCAATCAGCGCAATGGCCGCCGCCGGATAGCTTAAGACGGTCATTTCCAGGTAGGTTAGCGCCAGGTCTTTAACCTCATTCGTGGCTTCCCCGGCAACAAAGTCGATAATCTCTTTACCGAAATAGTGGATCACCGCCGCCAGAACGATCGAAAAAATGGTCATGATCATCAGCGACTGACGGGCCGCCTCGCGCGCGCGTTTGGGGTCAAGCTTGCCGAGGCTAAAGGCCACCACCACCGTCGTTCCGAGGTCTATGGCGGCAAAGAACGAGATCACCACCATGTTAAAGCTGTCCGCCAGCCCGACCCCAGCCATCGCCTCTTTCCCCAGCCAGCTCACCAGGAAGGTACTCAGAACCCCCATCAGCAGAACGCAGGTATTTTCCAGAAAGATAGGCACAGCAAGAGGGGTGATTTCACGCCAGAACAGAACACGATAGCTTTTACGTTTTGCATACCATGGCGTGCGCGTTATCGCCTGGCGTAAGGAGGCAGTGACGTTCAAAATGGACCTTAGCGAGAAAAGTTGAAACTCCATTTCAAATGATGGGGGACAAATGCTCATCCTGCAAAGTATTTTCCAGAAAAAGATGTGTGGAATTACAACAAACTGACGACAGAATCAGCAATCGGTCGATTTTCTCTAAGATCAGGTTTGACAAAACTTTTTTCGCCGCTAAGATAAGCCTCCACAACGATTCCTCTGTAGTTCAGTCGGTAGAACGGCGGACTGTTAATCCGTATGTCACTGGTTCGAGTCCAGTCAGAGGAGCCAAATTTAAAAAGCCTGCTTTTAAAGCGGGCTTTTTGCTTTGCGGGTGAGGGAAAATGAACGCTCTGTTTGTCTATGGCACGCTGCGTCCGGGCCACTCTAATGCGCATATTCTTGAAAACATTGGCGGCGAATGGCTGGCCGGCTTCGTATCCGGCACGTTTTATGAACGAGGCTGGGGCGCTGCGGCAGACTTCCCGGGAATTGTGCTCCACCCTGACGGACCCCGCGTTGAAGGCTATCTGTTTATCTCTGATAACCTTGCCGCACACTGGCAAATGCTCGATGAATTTGAAGACGGCTACGATCGGGTTGAGGTCACGGTGACCACTCTCGAAGGCAAACAGGTTAATGCCTGGATTTATCAGCTACAGCCACGTTCTGAATCATAAAAAAAGGCTCTCTGTCACCAGAGAGCCTTTTTCACTATTCGCTGTGATTATTCGCTTTTTGCTTCGCCGTTCTTGATTTCGCCCATCACTTTTAGCTTCTTGGAGATGTCACGACGCTCTTTGGACAACTCAGCGTTTTTGATGATGTAGTCATCAACGCGGTCTTCATAGTCGCTCTTCATGCTGGCGATGATGCCCTGAATAGCTTCAACGCTCATTCCTGGCTTGATGTAGTCGCTCAGGTTATCGAGCAGCAGAACACGCTTCTGGTTGTCACGGATCTTCTTCTCAACGTCCTGGATTTCACGCTGCAGTTTGTTTTTGCGGCGGAACAGGCGGACGAATTCCAGAACATCCTGGAACGAAGGCTTGGTAGTTTCCATTTTTACACCCCTGATAATGTGAGATTCGGATTCGTTAAGGCAACCGTTGTAACAATAACCTTACTGACAGCGGCTGCGAATGACAATGAGTATATCGTTTAAAACTATCATAACCCCAATTGCTGCTGAATCGAAGCAGCAGGCGTCACATACGCCTTTTATTTGCGCAGCGCCCGGCAAATTAGGTGCGATAACAGCTCAAGCTGACGCGCCAGTTCCATACTCAGCCAGACATAGCCGTGAATAGGCGTTTCTGCCACGTTATCGCTCTGGCGTTCATTGATTAACTGCTTCAGCTCCGCAACGATCTCATTCAGCCGCTCGCTGTTCGCCATTATCGGCTGCGGGTTGCCTTCATAGAGCGCATGGGCGATGGTCAACAACGTTTGCTGCGTCATCTGCTGGGTCTCTTTGAGGGTCTGCGCGTTAAGCATCAGCAGATGGCTTGGGCGCGAGGCCCAGTGCGCGTTGATCTGCAGTTCAAGCATGCAGACCAGGTTGCGGCTTACCGTCTGGATGGCTTCGAAAATCGCTTTCTGAATATGGGTTTCTTTGCTGGCGGGCGTAATCAGGCCGCGCATTTTGACCACGTCGTTGAGGATCGTTTGCAGATGCTTTTCCAGCCGGGGACGCTCAACCAGGTTGGGGGAAAAACCGGCCTGATAGACGCGGTTAAACGCGGTGACGTAGTTGGCCATCTGAATGCGCCAGTGCAGAAAAGCACGCTGCGGCCAGATACCGGTAAAGAGCATGGCCAGGAGCGATCCCAGGATGACATCCCCGCTTCGCCACAGCGCAGTGGTCATATCCCCGGCGGGCGCACCAACCACCACCGCGAGAGTAATTCCGATCAACAGCGCCTGATAGGGTCTTTTGCCCAACGCCAGCCAGCCGCACAGGAACATGGCGGCACCGCACCATGCCAGCATGACCGGAAACGAGATAAGCTCCAGCTTCAGGGCGATAAGCCCAAGTGCCGAGCCTAAAACGGTCCCACCAATTCGCTCGAAGGCGCGCGGGACAACATTTCCCCAAAACGAGATGGGCCCCATCACCACCACCAGCGTGATCAGCGGCCACGTCCCTTCTGGCACTTCAAGCAAGCGGACCAGGACAAACGTCAACACGAACGCCAGCGCGATGCGACATCCATGCACCACGCGGTAGTGTTTGTACAAGCGAATTTCAAAAGGGGTTAATGATTTGTCGGGACGCACACCCGCTCTCCAGCTACACGGCAAAGCACAATTGTACTGCGTTTTCAGCCGGGCGGATCGCTTCCGGCTGAAAAACCCTTCATTTAGCAGGCTTAAACCGCTTTGTGCTCTACTGCGATAAACATTTCGATATCCCAGTAGCCGTCCGCATTGCCGTCATTGAGATAGCGCTCGAAGCAGGGTTTAAGCGCCATCTGGTATTTATTGTCCTGCAGGAGGGAATTAAAAAACTGGTACCACGGCGTGGCGAAGTCGTAGTTTTCCACGCGCGCCGTCGCCACGGCGTAATCACCGGCCGCGATTTCCGTCATCATGACGCCTTCACTGTTTTCCGGGATAACGAAATCATCCGGTACCGTGACGGCCGTATCGCAGCGCAGTTTTTCTGCCGGGACCTCATCCGGGTTATCGTAGTAGACCGCAACCCACTCCAGCGGCTCAATGTGACGCCCGTCTACCCACATCACCAGCTGTTCGAAGCCCTGTTTTACCGTATGTTCCCACGGTCCGACCAAATGAAAACCGGCAATCTTACGTTTCTGTTGCTGCTTAATGCTGTAGTCCATGCTGCCTCCATTTATTACTGTATATTTATACACTATAAAGCGGATTCTGGCCGATCGGCAAACGAGAAGTGTTTATTATGTGAGCAGACTCGCAACCCTGCCAGTCTGCTCAGCAGCAGTTAAAGCGTGTGATGCAGATAATCGCTCATGCGGGAGAACAGACCGCCTTTATCAACGGCTTCCAGCGTCACCAGCGGCCAGTGGGCTACCACCTTGTCGCGGTCATAGAGCTGGATCTCACCGACCCGCTGATGCGCGGCAATTGGCGCTTCCAGCTCTTTTTTATCCAGCACGTATTTGGCTTTGATGTTCGGTACTTCCGCTTTCGGCAGGGCCAGCCAGAAGTCCTGGTCGGTGCCCAGCTTCACCTGCTCCTTATCGCCGTACCAGATACGCTCTGTCCCCACTTTTTTACCGTTGTGCAGGATCTGCACCGTATCGAAATTCTGCTGCCCCCAGTGCAGCAGTTTCCGGGCCTGATCCTCACGCCCTTTCGGGCTGTCCGCCCCCATCACCACCGCGATCAAGCGACGCTGGCCGTCAACGGCGGACGCAATCAGGTTAAAGCCTGCTCCCGAGGTGTGTCCCGTTTTAAGCCCGTCCACGTTCAGGGTTTTATCCCACAGCAGGCCGTTGCGGTTTTGCTGGGTGATCCCATTCCAGGTGAGGCTCTTTTCGCTGTACATATGGTAAAACTCAGGCTCGCCGTGAATGATGGCCCGGGAGAGTACGGCCAGGTCATAGGCCGAGCTGTGCTGGCCCGGTGCGTCCAGACCGTGGACGGTTTCAAAATGCGTATCGCGCAGGTTTAGCTTTTGCACGTAGTCGTTCATCATCTTCACAAACTGCGGCTGGCCGCCCGCCACGTGATCGGCCAGCGCCACGCAGGCATCGTTACCGGAATCGACAATCAGACCGCGGCTCAGATCGCGCACGGAGACGCGATCGCCCTCTTTCAGGAACATCAGCGACGAACCGTCAAAAACCGGGTTCCCTTTTGCCCAGGCATCACGTCCTACGGTGACTATGTCGTCCGGCGTGATGCGATGGCTATCAATGGCCCGATCCACCACATAGCCCGTCATCAGCTTGGTCAGGCTCGCCGGATTACGTTGTTGATGTTCGTTGCCCGCCGTTAAGATCTGACCAGTCGTGTAATCCATCAGCACCCAGGAGCCCGCCTGAATGGCCGGAGGCTGCGGCGAAAAATCCAGCGGTTCGGCCGCAAAAGCAGATGAGATACTCGAAGCGAGTAAAGAAACAGCAATAAACAGACGGCGTTTCAACGGTATATCCTCAGGTCATTAAAAATCGATGACCTTTTTACGGGAGTTCTGATGTCGTTACCTGGCTTAATTGCAAAAAAATGTGACAGGACGCAGATTTTACGCTGAAGCTGGTGCGCAAATTTGTGTCACAACGGTGCTTTTTATTCGGTCTGACCCGCGCGATCGTTTACCATAGTGACGTCATTTTTTAACAGGATGGTATTACTGGTGTCTGACTCTGCCGCACGCCCGACTTTTTTGTTCCACGATTACGAAACCTTTGGCACTCATCCGGCGCTGGACCGACCGGCGCAATTTGCCGCCATCCGCACCGACGACGAATTCAACATCATTGGCGAGCCTGAGGTCTTCTACTGCAAGCCTGCTGATGACTACCTGCCGCAGCCGGGCGCGGTCATGGTTACCGGGATCACCCCTCAGGAAGCGCGGGAAAAAGGCGTTAGCGAGGCGGAGTTCGCCCGCCGCATACACGATCTGTTCACCGTCCCCCATACCTGCGTGGTCGGTTACAACAACATCCGTTTCGATGACGAAGTGACGCGCAACATCTTTTATCGCAACTTCTACGATCCCTACGCCTGGAGCTGGCAGAACCGCAATTCGCGCTGGGATTTACTCGACATCATGCGCGCCTGCTATGCCCTGCGTCCCGAGGGCATTAACTGGCCTGAAAATGAGGAAGGGCTGACGAGCTTCCGGCTGGAGCACCTGACGCGCGCCAACGGTATCGAGCACAGCAATGCCCACGACGCGATGGCCGACGTCTATGCCACCATTGCTATGGCGAGGCTGGTGAAAAGCGCGCAGCCAAGGCTGTTTGAGTATCTGCTGAGCCATCGCAGCAAGCAGAAATTAACCACGCTGATTGACGTGCCGCAAATGAAGCCGCTGGTGCATATTTCCGGCATGTTTGGTGCCTGGCGCGGCAATACCAGCTGGGTCGCGCCGCTGGCGTGGCATCCGGACAACCGTAATGCGGTCATCATGGTGGATTTAGCCGGCGACATTTCGCCGCTGCTGGAGCTCGACAGTGATACCCTGCGCGAGCGGCTTTACACTCCGAAAAATGAACTTGGCGATCTGCCTGCGGTGCCGGTCAAACTGGTGCATATCAATAAATGCCTGGTACTGGCACAGGCGAATACGCTGCGTCCGGAAGATGCCGACAGGCTGGGCATTAACCGTCAGCACTGCCTTGATAACCTGAAAGTGCTGCGCGAAAACCCACAGGTGCGCGAAAAAGTGGTGGCCATTTTTGCCGAAGCCGAGCCGTTCGTGCCGTCGGAAAACGTGGATGCCCAGCTATACAACGGGTTCTTCAGCGATGCCGATCGGGCTGCCATGAATATCGTTCTGCAAACCGAGCCGCGTAATCTGCCGGCGCTGGATATCACTTTCGCCGATAAGCGCATTGAAAAGCTGATGTTTAATTACCGCGCGCGTAACTACCCCGGCACGCTGGATGAAGCAGAGCAGGAACGCTGGCTGCAGCATCGACGTAACGTGTTTACGCCGGAATTCCTCAACAGCTATGCGCAAGAGCTGGAAATGCTTTACGGCCAGTATGAAGGGAATGCTGAGAAACAAGCGCTGTTGAAATCCCTGTTCCAGTACGCACAAGAGATAGTCTGAGCGACGGGTACAAAAAAGCCGGAGGCGATGTCTCCGGCTTTTTTTTGCCCGCTGGCGCGGGACTGGGTGTTTTGTAGGTCGGGTAAGGCGTAGTTGCCACCCGACACAATATTACGCAACGTCTTCGTACTGAGGTACCGGGTTACGGAAGCTTTTGGTTACGCAAGCCAGATAGATCAGACCGATAGCACCCCAGATCAGACCCAGAACCATTGAACTCTCTTCCAGGTTAATCCACAGCGCACCCACCGTCATCGCGCCACACATTGGCAGCACCAGATAGTTGAAGTGGTCCTTCAGCGTTTTATTACGCTTCTCGCGGATCCAGAACTGAGAGATTACCGAGAGGTTAACAAAGGTAAACGCCACCAGCGCACCAAAGTTAATCAGCGCGGTTGCAGTCACCAGGTCAAACTTAATGGCCATCAGTGCGATTGCGCCAACCAGCAGTACGTTCCACGCCGGGGTACGCCATTTCGGATGGACGTAGCCGAAGAAACGGGTTGGGAACACACCGTCACGCCCCATTACGTACATCAGGCGAGAAACACCTGCGTGTGCCGCCATACCGGATGCCAGTACGGTTACGCTGGAGAAGATCAGCACGCCCCACTGGAAGGTTTTCCCTGCAACATACAGCATGATTTCAGGCTGTGATGCGTCCGGCTCTTTAAAGCGAGAGATGTCCGGGAAGTACAGCTGCAGGAAGTAAGAGGCGCCGATAAAGATCATTCCGCCAATCAGCGCGGTCAGGAAAATCGCTCTCGGGATCACGCGCTCGGCGTCTTTGGTCTCTTCAGACAGAGAAGAGATACCGTCGAAGCCCAGGAACGAGAAGCAAAGGATGGTCGCACCGGTGATCATCGGCACAACGTGCGCGCCTTCAGACCAGAACGGACGGGTGCTGGCCAGCGTACCTGCGCCTTCACCATGGGACACGCCGTAAATGATCAACCCCACGATAACCGCAACGATACCCATCTGCAGAATAACAATCAGGGTGTTGAAGTTAGCCACGGTCTTGATGCTGCGCAGGTTAGAGATGGTCATAAAGGCCACCAGCGCCACCACGAAGATCCACGACGGTACGGAAGGTACCAGCGCTTCAAAGTAAATTTTTGCCAGCAGAATGTTGATCATCGGCATGAACAGGTAGTCCAGCAGAGATGACCAGCCCACCATAAAGCCAACCGCCGGGCTAATGGATTTCTGAGCATAGGTGTAGGCAGAGCCTGCAGACGGGAAACGGCGAACCAGTTTTCCGTAGCTCAGCGCTGTAAAGAGAATGGCGACCAGCGCAAAGGCGTACGCCGTTGCAACGTGACCGTCAGTAAGGCCTGATACGATACCGAATGTATCGAACAGCGTCATTGGTTGCATATAGGCCAGGCCCATCATAACAACCGGAATCAACGTAAGCGTTTTACGTAATTCCACGCGAGAGGTGTTTGGAGTTGCGTTATGCGACATAGTTATTCTCCTTTACGGTGATAACCGCCACGTAAGCGAAAAATTGCCCCATTTCTTTCTTCCTCAGCGACAACAACTGTCGGATTTTAGTAAATATCTATCCGGTACGAAGCCCGGCCTCTTGGTTTTTAGTTTCGTTTCGTACATGCAAAAAAAAATAACCGACGCCTTTTATATCGTCGATTATTCATTTGTTTGCAGCGGCGGCATTTTGCCCCACATCGGATACAAAAGGCAATACTTTGCAAAGCACGGGACAATTTTCTTTTTACTAACTGGCTGATTTCTGGACGTCGGGCTGAGAGTAAACGGCGGCGATAGCACTATTTGCTAAAATTTCGTCCCGCCACCAGGCGCTGGCCAGCCCGGCAGTTTGTTCATTCCATCCGACCCACACCGATTCATTACTGCTTTGAGCAAGTACCTGTTTTTCAACAAGCGCACCGCTGTCAATGAACCGCTGCGCCAGATAGCGGGGTAAATAGCCGCAGCCCAGACCGCTTATTTGCAGCTCCAGCTTGGTTTTAAAGTCAAAAACCGTAATGGCTTCCTGCTCGTCAAGCAGCTGCGAGGAAACCGCACACTCTGGACGAGAACTGTCCCCGACCACTATCGCGCGATAACTCTTAATCACGCGTCGGTTTATGGGCTCTGGCTCCTGAGCCAGCGGGTGATGGGGGGCCACGGCGAACACCTGCTCCAGCACGCCCAGACGGGCAAAGCCAAACTCGCTCAACTGGGGTGGTTCATGGAGTGCCCCGACAAAAATATCCGCCCTGCCCTGAGTTAAGGCGTCCCAGGAGCCCCCCAGCACGCCGTTGATAAAGATAAGCCGGGTCACGCTGTGGTGTTGATAGAAGGCTTCAATCAGCGGCGTCAGGAGAGAAAACGGAAAGGTATCATCCACACCAATAACCAGCTCGTTTTCCCACCCCTGGTGAAGCTTGACGGCCTGTTTTTCCAGCTCGCGAACGGTGTGGAGGACTTCGCGTCCTTTTTCCAGCAGCATTTGCCCGGTTCGGGTAAACCGCGCGCGATGCCCGGAGCGATCGAGGATCTGGATATTGAGATCGCTTTCCAGCTTTTGAACGGTATAGCTCAGCGCCGAAGGGGTTTTAAAGAGCTTTGCCGACGCAGCCGCAAAGCTCCCCTCTTTTTCCAGTGCATCCAGAATAATAAGAACATCCAGCAGCGGTTTCATATTCGCCCCCTTCCGGTACGCGATCGTCTCCGCTGCGGGACTTATTCCATGGGCATCACCAGCGGATCGGGATACTGATACTCAAACCCCAGCTCATGGCAAATGCGATTGCCATCAACAATTTTGCCTTTTCTGTCATCCTTTGTCTCACCAAAAACCGGTGGCGCCAGGCCCAGCTGGCGCGCCATCAGCGGGTAAAACGTGCTGCGCGGCGGATGAGACGGTGCACATATATTATAGATGTGTCCACCTTTTGGAGCCTGTAAGAGGAGTTCGATCGCGCCAATAACATCGCCAAGGTGCACCAGGTTGACGACGTGCTGGCCGTCTGGCGCAGACTTTCCGGCAAAAAAGCGCCCCGGATGACGCCCCGGGCCGACCAGTCCCGCCAGACGGACGATATCGACCTGCGTGCCGGGAAGATTATGCAGCCAGTCTTCCAGCTCTTTAAGGACCTGCCCGCTCGCGGTAACGGGACGGCGCTCAGAAGTCTCTTTCACAACGCCTTCAACCTCGCCATAGACCGAGGTCGAGCTGGTAAAAATGATGCGAGGGACATGATGCGCCAGCGCGCTGTCGACAATCTCCTGCATCGCCTGCAGGTAAAATGACTCGCCCGGCCCGCTGCGCCGGGCGGGTAAGGTTATCACCAGCGCATCGACGTTCATCAGCGTGTCCAGATCGTCAGCATCGCACACCAGCTGCGGCTCAAGGCGCAGTTCCACGCCGTCAATACCGCACATGCGCGCTGCCTCTACCCCATCCGCCGTGGTTTTGCTCCCGGTCACCTGCCAGCCTTTCGCGGCTAATGACATCGCCAGCGGCATTCCCAGCCATCCTAAACCGACAATCGCGACCTTTTTCATGCGAATTCTCCTGACTCTTACTCGTCTTTTATAAGGCTACGCCAGCCCGGCAGAACACACAATTCATAGCATCAATATGAAATGAATTAATGATCAAAAAAAGCCCTTGCAATATGTCGTACAACTGGTTTAGGTTAAAAGACATCAAATGAATAAGCATTCATCGAGAATTTATATGACACGCGTTCAATTTAAACACCACCATCATCACCATCATCCTGACTAGTCTTTCAGGCGATGTGTGCTGGAAGACGTTTGGATCTTCCAGTGGTGCATGAACGCATGAGAAAGCCCCCGGAAGATCTTCTTCCGGGGGCTTTTTTTTGGACCAAATTCAGACAGGTTAAAACAGGTTAACGAGGAATAAAGAATGTTAGATAACTCACGCTTACGCATAGCTATTCAAAAATCAGGCCGTTTGAGTGACGATTCACGCGAACTGCTGGCCCGTTGCGGGATTAAAATTAACCTGCACACCCAGCGCCTGATTGCTCTGGCTGAAAACATGCCCATCGACATTCTGCGCGTGCGTGATGACGATATTCCCGGCCTGGTCATGGATGGCGTCGTTGACCTCGGCATCATCGGTGAAAACGTGCTGGAAGAAGAGCTGCTGACCCGCCGCGCTCAGGGTGAAGACCCGCGTTACTTCACCCTGCGTCGCCTGGACTTCGGCGGCTGCCGCCTGTCGCTGGCAACGCCGGTTGATGAAGCCTGGGACGGCCCGGCCGCGCTGAACGGGAAACGTATCGCCACCTCCTACCCTCACCTGTTAAAGCGTTACCTGGACCAGAAAGGCGTGCAGTTTAAATCCTGCCTGCTGAACGGCTCTGTTGAAGTGGCACCGCGTGCGGGTCTGGCGGATGCCATCTGTGACCTGGTCTCGACCGGCGCAACGCTGGAAGCGAACGGTCTGCGCGAAGTGGAGGTTATCTACCGCTCCAAAGCGTGCCTGATTCAGCGCGACGGCGACATGGCCGATGCCAAGCAGCAGCTCATCGACAAACTGCTGACCCGTATTCAGGGCGTGATTCAGGCGCGTGAATCCAAATACATTATGATGCACGCGCCGACCGAGCGTCTGGATGAAGTGATTGCCCTGCTGCCGGGTGCTGAGCGTCCAACCATTCTGCCGCTGGCAGGCGATCAGCAGCGCGTAGCGATGCACATGGTGAGCAGCGAAACCCTGTTCTGGGAAACCATGGAAAAACTGAAGGCGCTGGGGGCAAGCTCTATCCTGGTGCTGCCAATTGAGAAGATGATGGAGTAACGGCCATGGGTTTTAACACAATCATCGACTGGAATACGTGTAGCGAAGCGCAACAGCGCGAGCTGCTGATGCGCCCGGCGATTTCCGCCTCCGAAAGCATTTCACGCACCGTGGCAGAGATCCTTGATAACGTCAAAGCCCGTGGCGATGACGCGCTGCGTGAGTACAGCGCAAAGTTTGATAAGACGGACGTCGGCGCATTGAGGGTAACCGAGCAAGAAATCATCGATGCCAGCAATCGTCTGGGTGACGACATCAAGCAGGCGATGGCCGTCGCGGTGAAAAACATTGATACCTTCCACACCGCACAAACGCTGCAGACCGTGGATGTCGAGACCCTGCCCGGCGTGCGCTGTCAGCAGGTGACCCGTCCGGTCGCGTCCGTCGGCCTCTATATTCCCGGCGGCTCTGCCCCGCTTTTCTCGACCGTCCTGATGCTGGCCACCCCGGCGCGTATTGCCGGTTGCCAGAAAGTGGTGCTTTGTTCACCGCCACCGATTGCCGACGAGATTCTGTATGCGGCGAAGCTGTGCGGCGTGCAGGCGGTCTATAAGGTGGGTGGCGCGCAGGCGATTTCAGCCCTGGCGTTTGGCACCGAATCCATTCCTAAGGTCGACAAAATTTTTGGCCCGGGCAATGCCTTTGTGACCGAAGCCAAGCGCCAGGTCAGCCAGCGTCTGGACGGCGCGGCAATTGACATGCCAGCCGGTCCGTCTGAAGTGCTGGTCATTGCCGACAGCGGCGCAACGCCGGATTTCGTGGCCTCCGACCTGTTATCTCAGGCGGAACACGGCCCGGACTCGCAGGTCATCCTGCTGACGCCGGATGCCGACATGGCGAAACGCGTAGGCGAAGCCGTTGAGCGCCAGCTTGCGGACCTGCCCCGCGCCGAAACAGCCCGTCAGGCGTTATCGGCCAGCCGCCTGATTGTGGCGCGCGATCTGGCGCAGTGCATTGCCATTTCCAACCAGTACGGCCCGGAGCACCTGATTATTCAGACCCGCAACGCGCGCAATCTGGTCGACAGCATCACCAGCGCGGGCTCGGTGTTCCTCGGCGACTGGTCACCGGAGTCCGCGGGCGATTACGCCTCCGGCACCAACCACGTCCTGCCGACGTATGGCTACACTTCTACCTGTTCCAGCCTGGGGCTGGCGGATTTCCAGAAACGCATGACCGTGCAGGAACTCTCCCGTGAAGGGTTTGCCTCGCTGGCGTCCACCATCGAGACGCTGGCTGCCGCCGAGCGCCTGACCGCCCACAAAAATGCCGTTACGCTGCGCGTTGCAGCCCTGAAGGAGCAAGCATGAGCATTGAAGAGTTAGCCCGCGAAAATGTCCGTCGCCTGACGCCTTACCAGTCTGCCCGTCGCCTGGGCGGTAACGGTGACGTCTGGCTGAACGCCAACGAATTTCCGACGGCGGTGCAGTTCGAACTGTCGCAGCAAACGCTGAACCGCTATCCGGAGTGTCAGCCGAAAGCGGTTATCGAAAACTACGCGCAGTACGCGGGCGTGAAGCCAGAGCAGGTGCTGGTCAGCCGCGGCGCAGACGAAGGCATTGAGCTGCTGATCCGCGCCTTCTGCGAGCCGGGCAAAGACGCGGTGATGTACTGCCAGCCGACCTACGGCATGTACAGCGTCAGCGCGGAGACCTTCGGCGTAGCGTGCCGTAATGTGCTGTCCCTGGAAGACTGGCAGCTCGATCTGCAGGGCATCGCCGACAATCTCGACGGCGTGAAAGTCGTCTTCGTCTGCAGCCCGAACAATCCGACCGGGCAGATTATCAACCCGCAGGATATCCGCACCCTGCTGGAGATGACCCGCGGCAAGGCGCTGGTGGTGGCGGATGAAGCCTATATCGAATTCTGCCCGCAGGCGACGCTGGCAGGCTGGATTGAAGAGTACCCGCACCTGGTGGTGCTGCGTACGCTGTCGAAGGCTTTCGCCCTTGCGGGCCTGCGCTGCGGCTTTACGCTGGCCAATAAAGAGGTTATCGACCTGCTGCTGAAAGTTATTGCCCCTTACCCGCTCTCCACGCCGGTTGCCGACATTGCCGCACAGGCGCTGGCGCCGCAGGGTATTAACGCAATGCGTGAACGCGTGGCGCAAATTCTGGAAGAGCGTCAGTACCTGGTGACGGCCCTGAAAGCGATCCCCTGCGTAGAGCAGGTGTTTGACTCTGAAACCAACTACATTCTGGTGCGCTTTACTGCCTCAAGCTCCGTATTTAAATCTTTATGGGATCAAGGCATTATCTTACGAGACCAAAATAAACAACCATCCTTAAGCGGCTGCCTGCGTATTACCGTCGGCACCCGTGCAGAGAGCCAGCGCGTAATTGACGCCCTGAAAGCGGAGAAAGTATGAGTCAGAAGTATCTCTTTATCGATCGTGACGGCACCCTCATTTCGGAGCCACCTTCCGATTTTCAGGTCGATCGTTTCGACAAGCTGGCTTTTGAACCCGACGTAATCCCGGTTCTGCTCAAACTGCAGAAGGCTGGCTTTAAGCTGGTGATGATCACCAATCAGGACGGGCTGGGTACGGACAGCTTCCCGCAGGCCGACTTCGACGGCCCGCACAACCTGATGATGCAGATCCTCACCTCGCAGGGCGTGGCGTTTGATGAAGTGCTGATTTGCCCTCACCTGCCAGCCGACGAGTGCGACTGCCGTAAACCGAAAGTGAAGCTGGTTGAACGTTATCTGGCGGAAGAAGCGCTCGATAAAGCCAACAGCTATGTGATTGGCGATCGCGCCACCGACATCACCCTCGCCGAAAACATGGGCATCGCGGGCCTGCGTTACAGCAGCAGCGATCTCAACTGGGCGAAGATTGGCGAACAGCTGACCAAACGCGACCGTTACTCACACGTTGAGCGCAACACCAAAGAGACGCAGATTGACGTGAAGGTCTGGCTGGACCGTGAAGGCGGCAGCAAGATCCACACCGGCGTCGGTTTCTTCGACCATATGCTGGACCAGATTGCCACCCACGGCGGTTTCCGCATGGAGATCGCGGTGAAAGGTGACCTGTACATTGACGATCACCACACCGTGGAAGATACCGGCCTGGCGCTGGGTGAAGCGCTGAAGCTGGCGCTCGGCGATAAGCGCGGTATTAACCGTTTTGGCTTCGTTCTGCCAATGGACGAGTGCCTTGCGCGCTGCGCCATGGACATCTCCGGTCGTCCGCACCTGGAATATAAAGCCGATTTTACCTACCAGCGCGTGGGCGACCTGAGCACCGAAATGGTGGAGCACTTCTTCCGTTCACTGTCCTACACCATGGGCCTGACGCTACACCTGAAGACCAAGGGCAAGAACGACCACCACCGCGTAGAGAGTCTCTTCAAGGCCTTCGGCCGTACCCTTCGCCAGGCGATTCGCGTGGAAGGTGACGCCCTGCCTTCATCGAAAGGAGTGCTGTAATGAACGTGGTGATTCTGGATACCGGGTGCGCCAACCTGAACTCCGTAAAGTCGGCCATCGCGCGCCACGGCTATGAACCGGTGGTCAGCCGCGACCCGGACGTGGTGCTGCGCGCCGACAAGCTATTCCTGCCGGGCGTGGGCACCGCGCAGGCGGCAATGGATCAGATCCACGAGCGCGAGCTGGTTGAGCTTATCAAAGCCTGTACCCAGCCGGTGCTGGGCATTTGCCTGGGCATGCAGATCCTGGGCCGCCGGAGCGAAGAGAGTAACGGCGTCGACCTGCTGGGCATTATTGACGAAGACGTGCCGAAAATGGTCGACCACGGCCTGCCTCTGCCGCACATGGGCTGGAACCGCGTTTACGCCAAAGCGGGCGACCGCCTGTTTCGCGGCATTGAAGACGGCGCGTATTTCTACTTCGTGCACAGCTACGCCATGCCGGTGAACGCAAATACGATCGCCCAGTGCAATTACGGCGAGGCGTTTACGGCGGCCGTGCAGAAAGACAACTTCTTCGGCGTGCAGTTTCACCCGGAGCGCTCTGGCGCCGCGGGCGCGCAGCTGCTGAAAAACTTCCTGGAGATGTGATGATTATTCCCGCTTTAGATTTAATTGACGGCACGGTTGTTCGTCTCCACCAGGGTGACTACGGGCAGCAGCGTGACTACGGGAACGACCCGCTACCGCGCCTGCAGGAGTATGCCGCGCAGGGTGCTCAGGTCCTGCATCTCGTGGATTTGACCGGCGCGAAGGACCCGGCGAAACGCCAGATCCCACTGCTTAAATATCTGGTTGCCGGCGTTGACGTGCCCGTCCAGGTTGGTGGAGGCGTGCGTACTGAAGATGACGTGGCAGCGCTGCTGGACGCGGGCGTGGCGCGCGTGGTGGTCGGTTCAACCGCGGTGAAAGACCCTGAGACCGTCAAAGGCTGGTTCCGCCGCTTTGGCGCCGACGCGCTGGTGCTGGCGCTGGACGTTCGCATTGATGAACAGGGTAACAAGCAGGTTGCCGTTAGCGGCTGGCAGGAAAACTCCGGCATGACGCTGGAAGCGCTGGTCGAGATGTATCTGCCCGTCGGCCTGAAGCACGTGCTGTGCACGGATATCTCACGCGACGGCACGCTGGCTGGCTCTAACGTTTCGCTGTACGAAGAGGTCTGCGCGCGTTATCCGCAGGTGGCGTTCCAGTCTTCTGGCGGTATCGGTGATATTGGCGACGTGGCCGCGCTGCGCGTTACCGGTGTGCAGGGTGTGATTGTGGGACGGGCCTTACTGGAAGGCAAATTTACGGTGACGGAGGCGATTCAATGCTGGCAAAACGGATAATCCCTTGCCTGGACGTACGCGATGGTCAGGTTGTGAAAGGCGTGCAGTTCCGCAACCACGAGATCATCGGTGACATCGTCCCGCTGGCAAAACGCTATGCCGAAGAAGGCGCAGACGAGCTGGTATTTTATGATATCACCGCCTCCAGCGACGGCCGTGTGGTTGATAAAAGCTGGGTCGCACGCGTGGCAGAAGTGATCGACATCCCGTTCTGCGTGGCAGGCGGAATCAAATCCGCTGACGACGCTGCCAAAATTCTCTCGTTTGGCGCGGATAAAATTTCCATCAACTCCCCTGCCCTGGCTGACCCGGAGCTCATTACCCGACTCGCCGATCGCTTTGGTGTCCAGTGTATTGTGGTCGGTATCGACACCTGGTTTGACGATACCACCGGCAAGTACCACGTTAACCAGTACACGGGCGACGAAAGCCGCACCCGCGTCACCCAATGGGAGACGCTCGACTGGGTGCAGGAAGTGCAGAAGCGCGGCGCGGGCGAGATTGTCCTGAACATGATGAACCAGGACGGTGTGCGTAACGGCTACGACCTGGAGCAGCTTAAAAAAGTGCGTGCGGTCTGCCACGTGCCGCTGATTGCCTCCGGCGGCGCGGGCACTATGGAACACTTCCTGGAAGCCTTCCGAGATGCGAACGTGGACGGCGCACTGGCCGCCTCCGTGTTCCACAAACAGATTATCAATATTGGTGAGTTAAAAACGTACCTGGCCGGCCAGGGCGTGGAGATCAGGGTATGTTAACAGAGCAACAACAGGCGCAGCTGGACTGGGAAAAAACTGACGGATTACTGCCGGTGGTTGTGCAGCATGCGGTTTCTGGCGAAGTGCTGATGCTGGGGTATATGAACCCGGACGCGCTGGCAAAAACGCTCGGCAGCGGCAAAGTCACGTTTTTTTCGCGCATCAAACAGCGTCTGTGGACCAAAGGCGAAACCTCGGGCCATTTCCTGAATGTAGTGAGCATTACGCCAGACTGCGATAACGATACCCTGCTGGTACTGGCAAACCCCATCGGCCCGACCTGCCACAAGGGCACCAGCAGCTGCTTTGGTGAGGCGAGCCACCAGTGGTTGTTCCTGTACCAGCTTGAGCAGCTTCTGGCTGAACGTAAAACGGCTGACCCTGAAAGTTCGTATACCGCGAAGCTTTATGCAAGCGGAACCAAGCGTATTGCGCAGAAGGTGGGTGAAGAAGGCGTTGAGACGGCGCTGGCCGCGACGGTGCATGACCGCGAGGAGCTGACCAATGAAGCGTCTGATTTGATGTATCACCTGCTGGTGCTGCTGCAGGATCAGGAGCTGAATTTGACGGCGGTGATAGAGAATTTGCGTAAGCGGCATAAATAAAAAAAGACCGGGGAAACCCGGTCTTTTTTTGTCTGCTAATCAGGCTTTTGGCTTGTAGTTACGCAGCGCGTTGCGACCCAGTACTACACCAGAGCCGATAATTCCGCCCAGCAGTACGGCAAGAATCAGGGTGATAGCTTTTTTCGGGCTGTCACGATAGATAGGGAGATCCGGCTTCATGACGTAACGATAAACATGTATGGTATCCGGCTTCACGCTCAACTTCTCGATATCCAGTAAGTTTTGTTTCGTCTGATAGTAAGCACCTGAGAAGACTAGCGGGCGAGACGCCTCGTTATCAATCATCGATTTCAGCGCTTCGCTTCCCAGTAAGAACATGGTTTCCTGAGTCACGTCCTGGGTTTGCTGGATCTGCGGAGTGGTAATCTTCGCCGCATCAGCGTTTTTAAGCGCTTCTGTGATCTGCTTGATACGCAGATCTTTCTGCTCCTGAGCAACCTTCTCCTGGTTTTCCAGAGAGTCATTTAGCGTGGTGATCTGTTGTTTAATGTTGTCTTTAAGGTCGAGAGCGAGCTCCTTCGCCGTTTGCTCATCTACCTGCTGGATGTACTGTGCCAGCTGTTTTTGCGCAGCTTCCGCAGACTCACCGGTATAGGAGACACTTAACGGCAGCGGCTGGCCCTTAACGGTAGCATCGATGGTCAGCTTCTCAGGTATTTCCTGGTTTTCGAGCGCCTGAGCTAAAGCAGAAAAGGAGGAGTTGAAACGGCTAATCGCACGGTTTTGAATATCCAGCATCGAAGGCGCCGCGCCGCCGTAAAGGATATTCAGTGCGTTGGCGTAAGTGGCAATTTGCGCCGCATCTGGCTGAGCAATGATCGCGGAAGAGGTCCATTTCTCTTTTGCGACGGTGATATAAATACCCGCCAGGACAATAAAAACAGCGACAAAAGCGCCAATTACCCACTTTCCACGCCACAGCTGCAGCACTAAATCAAGTAAATCAATTTGCTCCGGACCATTACTTCTATTAACCGGAGTATTGTTGTTCTGCGTCATACAATCCCTAACAGATGAAAAAGGGCAAAAATAATCATGTTTACATAGTGTATCTGTTGCCAGCGATTTTTCTATCAGAATCCGATGAGTTATATCGGAAAGATGGATTATCTAACTCGCAGCCAACGCGCTATCATATAGCAATTCTGATGCCTCAGGCATCGACAAGACAGAAAAGTAATGAGGGAAGGTATGAAATTTTTGGTTACGGGCGCGGCAGGATTTATCGGTTCTCATATCAGTAAACGCTTGCTGGATGCCGGACACCAGGTCGTCGGGATTGATAATCTCAGTGATTACTATGATGTGAACCTCAAGCTGGCACGTCTGGACTTGCTCAAATCCGGGAATTTCACTTTCCACAAGCTGGAGTTAGCCGATCGTGAAGGGATGGCGGCGCTGTTTGCCAGCGAGAATTTTGATCGTGTAATCCATCTGGCGGCACAGGCAGGGGTTCGCTACTCTCTTGAAAACCCGCATGCCTATGCGGACGCCAACCTGGTGGGTCACCTCAACGTGCTGGAAGGTTGTCGTCATAACAAGGTACAGCACCTGCTGTATGCCTCATCAAGCTCCGTTTACGGTCTGAACCGCAAGATGCCATTCTCTACAGACGACTCCGTAGACCACCCGGTGTCACTGTACGCGGCGACCAAAAAAGCCAATGAGCTGATGTCGCATACCTACTCCCATCTGTATAACCTGCCGACTACTGGCCTGCGCTTCTTTACCGTGTATGGCCCGTGGGGCCGTCCGGATATGGCGCTGTTTAAGTTCACCAAAGCGATGATTGAAGGCAAAAGCATCGACGTTTACAACTATGGCAAGATGAAGCGCGATTTCACTTACATCGACGACATCGCCGAAGCCATTATTCGTCTGCAGGACGTCATTCCTCAGGCCGATGCAGACTGGACCGTAGAGACCGGTTCCCCGGCGACCAGCTCCGCGCCTTATCGCGTTTACAACATTGGTAACAGCTCTCCGGTCGAGCTTATGGATTACATTACGGCGCTGGAAGAAGCACTCGGCAAAGAAGCAGAGAAAAACATGATGCCGATTCAACCGGGTGACGTGCTGGAGACCAGCGCGGATACGAAAGCGTTGTATGACGTTATTGGCTTTAAACCGCAGACCTCGGTCAAAGACGGGGTGAAAAACTTTGTCGACTGGTATCGCGCTTTCTACAAGGTCTGAAAAATAAAAAAACCCGGCAACATGGCCGGGTTTTTTATGCGACTTAAGAGAAATTAATCACTTCCGAACAGATCGCGGGTATAGACTTTATCCGCCACGTCCGCCAGCTCTTCCGCCATGCGGTTAGAGATGATCACGTCCGCTTCCTGCTTGAACGCATCCAGATCGCGAATCACGCGGGAGTGGAAGAACTCATCTTCCTGCATCGCTGGTTCATAAATAATAACCTGCACCCCTTTCGCCTTTATGCGCTTCATGATGCCCTGTATGGAAGAGGCACGGAAGTTATCTGAACCGCTCTTCATGATCAGACGATACACGCCCACAACTTTAGGCTGACGCGCAAGGATGGAGTCAGAGATGAAGTCTTTACGCGTGCGGTTGGCGTCAACAATGGCTGAAATCAGGTTATTCGGTACAGCCTGATAGTTGGCCAGCAGCTGTTTGGTATCTTTTGGCAGACAGTAACCGCCGTAGCCAAATGACGGGTTGTTGTAATGGTTGCCGATACGCGGGTCGAGGCACACACCTTCGATGATCTGGCGGGTGTTCAGGCCCAGACTCTCTGCGTAGCTGTCCAGCTCGTTGAAGTAGGCGACGCGCATTGCCAGATAGGTATTGGCGAAGAGCTTGATCGCCTCGGCTTCGGTAGAGTCAGTGAACAGTACCGGAATATCTTTCTTGATTGCGCCTTCCTGGAGCAGTGCGGCAAAACGTTCCGCACGCTCAGAGCGCTCACCGATCACGATACGGGATGGGTGCAGGTTATCGTATAACGCCCTGCCCTCGCGCAGAAACTCTGGCGAGAAGAAGACATTATCAATACCCAACTCTTCTTTAATCGATTTGGTGAAGCCTACCGGAATGGTCGATTTGATGATCATCACCGCATGTGGGTTGATTGCGATAACATCTTTGATCACCGCTTCTACGGTTGAGGTGTTGAAGTAGTTGGTTTTGGGATCGTAATCCGTTGGTGTGGCGATGATGACGAAATCTGCGTCACGGTAGGCGTCTTCTTTGTCCGTCGTGGCACGGAAATTCAGCGACTTATTTGAGAGATAATCCTGTATTTCCTTATCAACAATCGGGGACTTCTTCTGGTTGAGCATATCAACTTTAGCCTGCACGATGTCCAGTGCAACCACTTCATGATTCTGAGCAATTAGAATGCCGTTTGAAAGACCAACATAGCCTGTTCCGGAAATAGTTATTTTCATTCGCTAATGACTTCTGTGAGTTAACTGTATTGATGGCCACCTGACCATCGCGATGAACCTGACTGTTGGGCTTTGTACCTCCTTGCCAACAGAACTGTCAAGGCAAACCAGGAGTAATCCCTACGAGCGGGCTGACATTCAGACTTCTTCGAACAAAATCGCCATTTTCAGGATAAAAAAAACCCGGAGAATTCTCCGGGTTATGTTCACAGCCAGTTGATTAAATTATTCCATCCATTCGGTATGGAATACACCGTCTTTATCGGTACGTTTATACGTATGCGCACCGAAGTAATCACGCTGTGCCTGAATCAGGTTCGCTGGCAGTACGGCAGCACGGTAGCTATCATAGTACGCCACCGCAGCGGAGAAGGTCGGAACAGGGATACCGTTCTGCACAGCGTAAGCAACCACATCACGCAACGCCTGTTGGTATTCGTCCGCGATTTTCTTGAAGTACGGTGCCAGCAGCAGATTCGCGATACCGGCATTTTCAGCGTACGCATCTGTAATCTTCTGCAGGAACTGAGCGCGAATAATGCAACCAGCACGGAAGATCTTCGCGATTTCGCCGTAGTTCAGATCCCAGTTGTTTTCGTCTGAAGCGGCACGCAACTGAGAGAAACCTTGCGCATAAGAGACGATTTTACCCAGATACAGCGCACGACGAACTTTCTCAACGAATTCAGCTTTATCACCAGCTGGCTTGGCCTGAGGGCCAGACAGTACTTTTGAAGCGGCAACACGCTGCTCTTTCAGAGAGGAAATGTAACGTGCAAACACAGATTCGGTGATCAGGGACAGAGGCTCGCCCAGATCCAGAGAGCTCTGGCTGGTCCATTTACCGGTACCCTTGTTCGCTGCTTCATCCAGAATCACATCAACCAGGTATTTACCCTCTTCATCTTTTTTAGTGAAGATATCTTTGGTGATGTCGATCAGGTAGCTGTTCAGCTCGCCTTTGTTCCACTCGGTGAAGGTCTCGGCGAGTTCTTCGTTAGTGAGGTTAAGGCCGCCTTTCAGCAGGGAGTAAGCTTCGGCAATCAGTTGCATATCACCGTATTCGATGCCGTTGTGAACCATTTTCACATAGTGACCAGCACCGTCAGGACCGATATAGGTCACGCACGGCTCACCGTCTTCTGCAACGGCTGCAATTTTGGTCAGGATAGGAGCGACCAGTTCGTACGCTTCTTTCTGGCCGCCAGGCATGATAGATGGACCTTTCAGTGCACCTTCTTCACCACCGGAAACGCCGGTACCGATGAAGTTAAAGCCTTCCGCAGAAAGTTCACGGTTACGACGAATGGTGTCGTGGAAGAAGGTATTACCGCCATCAATGATGATGTCGCCTTTATCCAGATACGGTTTCAGGGAATCGATAGCAGCATCGGTACCCGCGCCCGCTTTCACCATTAACAGGATACGACGAGGCGTTTCCAGAGACTCAACGAACTCTTTAACCGTATAGAAAGGAACCAGTTTCTTGCCTGAATTCTCAGCGATGACTTCTTCAGTCTTATCACGGGAGCGGTTGAAAACGGAGACGGTATAACCACGGCTTTCGATGTTGAGCGCCAGGTTGCGCCCCATCACTGCCATACCGACAACGCCGATCTGTTGCTTGGACATTACATACTCCTGTCAGGTGTGGTCACCACGAAAAATACGTGGCTTGAATGTATCTATGATGTTAACTCAGGATATGAGGTGAAAGGTAGTGGAAGATGCTCTTTAAATAATTTTTATTTTTATCAATGCGTTATGAAACACTGAGCATTTTAATACAAGCTTTCATACTGCCTGGAGATAATCTTCCAAGTATACCTGCGTTCTGCAATTTCCTGCATTGCAGCTGCATTCTCAGAAATTTTAAGCATTTGGTCATTCAAAAGCTGTACAAGGTTATCGCTGTCAGTAAAATAGAAAGCTCGTCCTTCCGTTGTGAAACGGTTGAAGTTGCAATCATATGCATATATAGGTTTGCCAAAGTGCATTGCTTCAACCAGGGAAGGATTAGTACCTCCAGCGGAATGCCCATGAAGATAGCCAGCACAAGACATTCGAATTTGATAGAGAAGATTTATATCATAAATTGGATTGATTAGCTCAATGTTGGAAAAGTGGCTATATTTCTTTACGAGGTCACGTCCATATTCGCTAGAATTCCAATTCCCAATGAATTTAATTTTCTTTTGAATTTTTGTAAACGTATCAAGAATAAGGTGTATATTATTCTCTGGTTCTATCCGGCAGATGCTGAGAAAAAACTCTTCATCGTCCTTGAGGAATGTTTCAACTCCACTGGAGGTTGAAATTTCACCAACACTTACAGCGTGATCACCGCCATATGCAATAACTTCACTTTGCAGCTTATATTTACTATAGACATAATCCGACAAAGCTTGATTATCGGTAATAATTACATCAGAAAACTTAATGGCTATATATTCAGAAAATTTCAAAAATAAGCGTGCTAACCGGCCCCACTTTTCCCTCCTCCACTCCAACCCATCAATATTTGTAATAATCCTACTGCGACTGAAGAGTTTGAAAAAAGGGAAAACAACCGCACCAGAAACACCGAGCACAAGTATCACATCTGGTTTGGTTTTCAGGGTTTGCATTATTGAAACCATATCATATGCAATACTTTGAATTCCATTCGCTTTTAATGGAATATACTTTAATTTAGCGCCATTGTGGTGTTCTAAACGTGTCGTAAGTTGTTTTGATGAACAAAAGACTTCGTAGTTAATATCTTCACTAGAAAACCTTGTCAGGTTTTCAACAAGCGATTCAAATCCACCATAGGAGGCAGGAATACCAACAATGCCAATTATAGATATTTTTTTCATTTATAACCTTCGCTCTTCGAATCAATTGAATTAATTGTTCGCTTTCCATTCATTAATAGAATAATAGGGAACATATAAAAAACATCTAACAAATTAAAAAATAAAACACTATCAGTCATTGCTTTTATAGGTATTATCGCGAACAATAAAGAGCAAATAAAACCATAGCGTAAGAACGTTTTAAACGTCACGACTATAAATAGAATTAAAAGCATCAATACCGGTAGCAACCCAAATAATGAGTGTATTAAGACAAAAGAATTATGTGGGTTGTTATTTAATATATTAATTATCTCCATTCCATTGAATGATCGACCCAGGACAAGATCAGTCAGACCGAAATTAGAAAAATACTCTTCATATATAACACTTCTTGTAGTTTTTAATCCTTCGGAAAAATTTGTATTATCAGCAATTCTTTCATTCAGAGAACTAAAGTCAACATACATTATAAAAGGTGAGCAAATCAAAACTACTATCAGCATTCCTTTCAAGCCAAAAGTCTTATAGAGTGCAATACACAATATCACTGCGGAAATTAATAAAGCTGTTCTTCCCTTTAATAAAAAGCACATTAATAATGTAACAATTGCGACGGGTAGTAAGTTTCTATTTCGTAGAGTAAACAAAAAACTACAGGCAACGGGAAAAATTACAAAGGTGGCTACAATATTTCTGCTAGCCTCAAAGAAAATTAGATTTTCATCATGAACAATTAAAAGGCGTATTATAATCAGCGCACACGCCAAAAGAAGAAAGTGAAAAAAATAACGCTTATAATCCAAAATATACAATGCATATGAAAAAGCTAAAAATGCCACCCCAGAGAATATAAAGTAGATCTTCAGTTTCCAGTCATCGTTTGGTGATAATAAAGCTGAAACAGAAAATATAATCAAAATGATTGCAAGCCCAAAAAAGACGTTTTGGGAGAAATAAGTCCTATTAAAGATGAATAACATTAGAGAAGATGCTAAAAAAAGGACTGTTACCACTTGTCGAATTAGCACACCATCGAATGTCATTGAAAAGAGATAAATTGCAGTCAATAATAAGAATACTGCTTTAAATATACTTTTCATCGATATGATCTTTTATAAAAGTTTGAATATGACTAAGAATATTCTTTTCGAAAATATTTTTAGTTAGATTGGTAGCATAAAACTCTCTGGCTCTTGAAGCTAAAAGCTCAGTATCAACGTTTTGTTGGCAGATGTTTTTTAATACTTCCGCGAAAGCGTCCCTATCATCTTTATTAATGAGTATCCCATTATTATTATTGCTAACTATCTCTGCAGCTCCACCATGTGAAGTTGTAATTATTACACATTTGGCTCGCATTGCCTCCAACACTGTAGTTGGAAAAGGATCACTCATCACAGATGGAACCAGAACCACGTCATAGTTGAACATTTGACGATCAGCACAGTCACTGAAACCAAGTAATCGAACATTATTCTCTATATTATTTTCTTGAAGGTAATGTCGGAAATCGTCGAGTAATGAAGGTCGATTAGGTGGTGCATCTCCGTATGCATCAATTAAGATACTTTGGTTTTCATTATGTGTGAGTATCTTTACAGCATCAGCTAAAAACCAATATCCCTTCTCAGGCATTATTCTACCTACTATAAGGAATTTCGGGTTGGAAACATTGATCTTCTTTTGGGCTATGGAATCTTCAAAAATATCCGGCACACCATTTTTTATTACGGTAGCACATATATTCTCGTCTCCATTAGTTACATAATCTTTAACTACATTGGATACGCAAAAAATTTGATTCGCACTCTTCTTTATTAGAAAAGCCAATGCCCTGCCTGAGAATTTTTGTTTCTGATTTTCGTGGCAATGGACTATATTTTTAACAAGAAATAATTTACAGCCAAACGAAACCAAACCTGCAGCATAGGTGTTAATGTAAAAAAAATCATAATTATTTTTATTTTTGAACAAATAAAAACTAAATTTTATAAAATCTTTAACAAGAGAAGATATACCTTTCGCAGTAAAAATTTTACTATGTACAACTGGAATAGATTCGACTTTATTATATTTTATATTCTCGAATTTGCTTGATTGTTTTGACAGAAATTCTTCAAGGCACTTTTTATCATTTTTAAACCAAACTTCTATCAAAAAATAATTTGATAAAATAGATATTACATAAGATAAAATCTTCGTTGCGCCATAGCTGTCATCTAAAGGATGAATTACAACAATCTTTCTCATTTTATTCAAATCCATTATAGTTTCCTTCGAAGTAACCAGCTTTCTTCAGAAGAGATTCGTTAAAAGAGGTTCCCCATACATGTGTCTGAGCATTACCTTTTACAAAACCCACGCTCGAATAAATTGTTGCTAATACCTCAGGCTGATCCATTAAAATCATGATCTGACCGGGGATTTTTGATTGAATAAAAGTACAGTCAAAATATCTAGAATAATCCGTATTTTCCCGCGGGTGGGATTTTATGCAAATTTCATTTTTATCATAGATGCTGCAATAATGCTCATAAAGAACTTTATAAATCGCGATTTTTTCTGTCTCGGACATCATTCCATCTTCTGAAAATGGTTGGGTAAAAATAACAACTTTTGAAAGTGGAACATAAGGCTCATCAGAAAACAGATCTAGAAAATAGTTTTTCTGAATAGATGAGAGGTTATTCCAACTTTTACTAATATCAATTTGCGTTACTTTTCTGCTGATTTCTTCTGGTATATTAACAATACCAGAGAGAATAATCTCATTTATATCATCGCCCCATCCAAAGAAAGGACCACTTGAACCGAATAGATATTTTCTGAATAAAGATTTTCGATTTTGCTTTGATGATGCATAATTAGCCAGCCCATCTTCAATTAAAACGAAACCAGCACTGCGCTTAATGTAAAGCTGCGAAAAATATAGATGATCATGCCCATACACTTTACTTTTTTTCATTTTGAGATGAAGGCAAAAGTTTTTATAACGATAATAAATCGCCCTTAGCAATAGGCTTATTAATTTTGGATAATTATTGAATGAAGGAAATAACACTGAAGAAGGCAGTTTTCTCTTGACATCTTGTGAAATGCCATCGGAAACAATAAAGGTTGTCTTTTTAAAATCTTCTGGCCTTACAAGATAATACATGAAAAGACCATGTATGTTATTAACAACACAAATTAGTGGTAATTGCGATTCTCGACTATTTATCATCTAACATTTCCTAAAGCCCACGGTACAAGTTTTGTTTTATAAGCAAGAATCCAGGTACCTAAAAAACGTAGAAACATCGAGATAGCAAATGAAATCGCGACGCCTTTTATACCAAATGGAGTAATCAATAACATAAGAAGAATGACATTAAATATTCCGCAGGCTATCGTTAAAACTGATAATTGTCCTGTTTTTTTGGCGTAAAACAAATAATTAGTTACCATTAAATACATGCCAAGACAAACCTGCCCTATGCACAACCAGCCTATAACTGATTTTCCTGCTTCATATTTCTCGCCTGCAACCAAAGTTAAAATATAAGGTGAAATGAAGAAAGATAACACACCAATACATACTAATAAAATAAAATAATAATACGTTTTACTAGCGATATGCTTCCTCTCAATAAAAGCACTATTACTCAATTCCTTAAAAAGCCACGGCATAAATGCTTTATTGACTGCATCGAAAACGATCACCATTCCCATACTTAATTGCATTGCCACCATGTATATACCAGCCTGATCAGAACCCATTTTAGCATTTATAAAAAAACGGTCGACTGAACTAATAAGATACATACCAAAAACATGAGGTATTAGAGGAACGCTAAAACTTAACGCATCCAGGAACATTCCTCTATGTATTTTCTTGAAGCTTAATAATTTATCTTTTTGGATGAGATAAATGACAATGACTAAAATAATAATCATGGAATATATTTGAGCTTCAATTCGTCCCTCGGCATGACGTCCAAGAACAACAACGAAAGCCAATGTGAAAATGAAAAGAAGAAGGCTTTGTCCGATTTGCAACATTCCAAATGATATCGCTTTCTCAGAAATTTGCCATTGGTTAAGCCGAAATTGGACAATGAAATTTATGCCGCTTATGAATATAGCAGCGAGAATCCAGTTTTTATTTATCCCAGTAAAATATTCCAAGTCTGATGAAAACATTAAAGTTAAAGGAATAATGATTGCCAGACTTAAAATCAAAAGATAAAAACAAGCACCATTGTAATTCCTTAAATAATCTTTATCTTTTTTATCAAAAAAAACCCGCGCAGTTGCACCTAGAGTATTAAATGCAATAACTGATACTAATCCTGTAATGATTGTTTGGAAAATAGCGATTTTTCCATACTCAGATGTCGTAAGATATCGAGTTAATATTGGTAAAAGAACAAATGGTATAGATGCATTTAATATGTTTGAAATCAAATATACTGATGATTTCTTTAGAAAAGACATAGGATACCTGTTTTAATTAATTCTTTTAGACAATAGTATTTCAGCCAATTCAAAATCTATACTCTCATCAATATCAACAGAATTAAACCTGTTCATTATATAAGCAAAAGTCCCTTTACTATAAATATCATTTATGTTTGAGACATAATCCCTATTAAATAAATAGATTGAGCCATTTAATCTATAATATGTAGGAAGATCTTGTGTCCGTTTAATACTGGCTTCTGGAATAAAATTATCCATCGATAAATCATCTTCCAAAACGTTACAATATTGAATAGGATGCTCGACCTCGCATACTGAGACTATCGCCTTTGCTTTTTTTTCCACCATCAGATCAAATGCATTAATGATGTCAGTCTCGGTTCGCAGAGGTGAAGTTGGTTGTAATATCATAATAGTAGAAACTACGACACCAGTTCCCTCTAACCATTTTACTATATCTGTAACAACATCATTGGTAGTTGCCGTATCAGATGCGAGTTCAGGCGAACGAAGGTAAGGAACCTCTGCTCCGGCGCGTATAGAAATTTCACGGATCTCATAAGAATCCGTGCTAACTATTATCCTATCGAATAGCTTGGATTTTATGGCAGCTTCTATCGTCCATTCAATCAGAGGTCTCCCGCAAATTTTTTTAATATTCTTGCCTGGAAGTCTTTTACTACCGCCTCTGGCAGGAATTATCGCTATTTTCTTCATTATAAGTACAACCCCTGGATATCTTGTTGAGCTTTATTAAAATCATCCATTCGACCAATATCCAACCAGTATTCATGGATTGGGAACATTGTTACTTGTTTATCCATTTTTATTTGTTGCTCTAATAATGTTGGCATGTCAATTTTAGTATTTGCTCCAACATTTTTATATATTTCTGGATTAACAACATAAATGCCTGCATTCACAAAAAATTTCTGAATTGGCTTTTCGACCATGTCCGTAATGACATTCCCTTTGCCACGAACAACCCCATATGGGATTTGATACTCATATTCCCGCACACACATAGTCGCAATTGATTTAGATTCAATATGAAATTGCAAAAGCTTCTCAACATTAAGAGTCGTGAGTACGTCACCATTAATCATTATCAATGGTAAATTACCAATATCATTCGGTAAAAGCCCGAGGGCACCGCCAGTCCCTAAAGGCTCAGCCTCATAAACATAGGTTATATTAACACCCCATTTTGAACCGTCGCCAAAATAGTCTGAAATATAATCTGGCATATAATGCGTTGAAATATATATATTCTCAAACCCAGAGGAAATAAACTGAGTTAAAAGTGTTTCCAAAATTGGTTTATCACCAACCTTAAGCATTGGTTTTGGGCAATTATCAGTTAAGGGTTTTAGCCTGGTACCAAACCCGCCCGCCATTATAAAAATAGGATTTTGGTAGCTAGGCTTCTCAATACTTGTTTCATAAGTTTCCAAACCAACTACTTTCCTAGTAAGAGAGTCAATAATTGGTATTGCTAATATAGACCGATTTGACATTAATTGGATTAACTGGGATTTTGATGTTTCAACAGTTGCTGTAATAGGTGATTTATTCATCACGCAGCTGACATTTTCGTCAAGATCAATATTATTTATTATACCACGCCGTATATCACCATCGGTAAGTACTCCGAGCAACCGGCCTTCAGCATCGATAACAAGGGCTATACGTAAGGCTTCGTCATTGATTATTTTGAGTGCACTACGAATACTTTCATTTGGTGATATAAGAACTTTTTGCCATTTTTTTTTCATCGTATCCCCCTGACTAGCGAGCAATCGTTATATTTAGTAAAAGGTAGAGTTAGGTAGAATATTTTTCCGGACAAGTGCTGCAGAACCGATAATGCTTTCATCTCCGATAATGATGTTTTGAATAACAGTCGCATTCGCGCCTACAAAAACATTATCGCCGCAAGTAACACCACCGCACAGCACCCCACCAGGCGAAATATGGCAGTTATTACCAACAATTGAGTCATGCTCAATGATAACGCCCGTATTGATAATTGTATTTTCACCAAGTCTTACGCCAGGTTGTATTATTGCGCCAGGTAAAACCTGTACACCTTCGCCTAATATTGAGTACGAAGAAACTATAGCGTCTTTAGATACAACTGTTTCAAATACAAACCCAATAGTTTTTAATTTCTCAAATATCGCTTTTCTGATATGAGACCCAGGCACAAAGCCTAAACCATTTACTACCTTTATTGCCTCGGGTGAGTATCTACTAATAAAAACGTCATCAGAAATAACGGGTATATCGTTAAATACTTCACGATTTAGAGATAACTGTTTATCAACTATAACTTCTATTTTATACCCAAGCTTGAGTAACATATCAGCAATAACAGAGGCATGGCCCCCACCACCATATAGAGCAATCGTTTTAGTCATTGCTGATTCTATCACCTTCACGATAATCTTTTTTTGCTGTTTTCCCTTGCATATTCCAATATTCATACGGTGAAATACCATCACCGGGACGTTTGATGGCAATATTATCGCTACTAAAATTAGAACCCGAACTGATATCTTTTGCTGCAACAATGCTTCGACGCGCTATCGATTTATTCTTTTGCTCTGAAGCCGTAGGTCTTTTAACTCCATCACCTAAAGCTAATTCAACGTTTCTAATTGCTTTAACCATTTCTGCAAGCTCGTTCGGTTCAAGAGATGCTTTATGATCAGGCCCTTCCATATTTTTATCGAGAGTGAAGTGTTTTTCTATTATAACCGCCCCTCTTGCAACAGCTGCAACTGGAATAGTAATACCCTGACTGTGATCTGAATATCCTGTCGGTAAGCCAAAGGCTAAAGCCATAGAATCCATCGCCCTCAGATTTATTTCATTCATTGGTGCAGGATATTCAGTAGTGCAATGTAATATACGTACCTTTTCTTTCAGTGCACGCTGCCCAGCATCCGATGAATACGCTTTCTGAAATTCTGAGCGTGACGGTTCCACATCACCATCAGAAGTAAATCCAAATGCAAGCACACCCAGAGCATCTTCAATTTCGGATAATGTAGCCATTCCTGTTGACAACATAATATTGCAGCCTGTCAATGCATGCGATAATACGAATGGAGCGTTCGTTATCTCTCCTGAGGGTATTTTCAACGTTTTCAAGTTTAAGTCATTCACCAAAAAGTTTAAGCTTTCTTCATCAAATGCAGTAGACAAAAACTCAATGCCTAACTGGTTGCAATAGTCAATTAGTTCCTTATGAACTTCATAAGATAACTCTAACCGACTTAACATAGCTAGCTGTGATTCGGTTTTATTAGTATTAGCAACTTGATATTCAGCCTGAACTGCACTAGATGTAACAAGATTTTGCGATTTGAAGGTTTGAAACTTTACTATATCAGCTCCGGCGTCGTGTGCCGCATCGACCAAACGAAAAGCCAGGTCACGCTGGCCATTGTGATTTACACCGGCCTCTGCAATGATAAGAGTCATAATGCTATCCTAAATCGTGAAATTTTTTCATGGGATTAAAATCGAGTGCTTTAACCGCATTAATAATTTTTTTGCTCGAATCACCTTCCCCATAAGGATTATCAATTTTTACAGAATTAAGTTTAACTTTCATCTGGCAGGCTGCTTTTATAGCCTCAACAATAGCATTCTTATTTGGGAGGCAGTTAAAGACAGAGTCAGCAGCTAATCTACCATTCTGACGAGAGCCAATATTTATAGTAGGGACACCAAATGATGGTGCTTCAATAATTCCGCTTGAAGAGTTCCCAATTACCATAGTGCTATGCTTCAATGCAGAAAGGTAGCGAAGTTGCCCTAAGGAGGGTATAGCAAAAACTCTACCCGCCTGATTTTTTGCATATTGCTCCAGGATTGGAATTATTTGCCGCCCACCATCGTCTGAATTTGGATAAGTTATAATAATTTTGTATTCTTTAAATTCATCGAGTGCATCCAATAATGCCTCAAAAGAGCACTTTGGTGATTCGTCTGCAAGAGTTACAGGGTGATATGTAACTAGAAAATAAGGACAATCTAACGCAAAATTTAATGATTTACTTAATTCAGCTAACCCTAGTAGATTAGTACGATGAAGGTGTTCGAGGCCCAACGCACCGACATTGTAAACTCTGTTAGGTTCCTCACCTAATTGAATGACTCTTGTACGATATTCTTCTGTTGAAACTCCATGCAGATAACTAAGCTTAGTTATAGCGTGACGAATCGCATCGTCGTATGCACCTTCAGTAATTTCACCGCCATGTAAATGAAAGATAGGTATTCTTAAGAACATTGCTGCCTGGGCTGCCGCAAAAGCTTCATATCGATCCCCCAGAATGATAATCAGGTCAGGTTTCATTCTGGTTAGTGCATCGGCAAATCCAATTAAACCAAGCCCTATACTCTTCACCACTCCAACAGCACTGTCCGAAGATAGCAGGATTTCTACTTTTTCATCAATCTTAAAACCATCTTCTTCTATCTGCTGCCATGTTAGGCCAAATTCAGGGGACAAATGCATCCCGCTGACCAAAACCTGTAGTTTAAGAGTAGGATCATTTTTTATGTCCTGCATTAACCAATATAGCAGACCATATTCAGCTCTTGTACCAGTAAAGACAGCAATTTTTTTTGGCATACCAAATTTTCCTACAAAGTATTGATAGGGGTACTTGGAAGATTTATTAATCTCTCTTCGATAATTTCCGATTGTGTCAATTCATCACGAATGCATCCGCTATACATTGGTAAACGATGCATTAATTTCCAGACAGGCCTGGTCATTATCCCCTTCTGATTCATATCGTTAAGTAACCTTTCTCTGGTTTCCTTTGTGTCACATACAACCGCATTTAACCAGTAATTAGAACGTGCATATTCAGGCTCAGATACAAATGTCAGTTCGCTTTTAGCAAAAAAATCTTGATATTTTTTAGCAAGTTCTCGTTTTTGAGAGAGGAACAGATCAATTTTTTCTATTTGTGCACAACCAAGAGCGGCATTAATATTTGGCATCCGATAATTAAATCCTGGTTCATCATGATTAAACTCGTAAGGATGAGGGATTTTCGCCGTCGTTGTTACATGCTTAGTTCTTTTACCTTCCTCCTCTGAATGACATAAAATCATTCCACCGCCGCCAGTGGTGATTATTTTGTTACCATTAAAACTCAAACATCCATATTTACCTATTGTGCCAGTATGTCTACCTTTATAATAAGAGCCCAAGCTCTCTGCAGCATCTTCTACTAAAGTGATGCCCCACTTAAGACATACTTTAAGTAATTCATCTAACTCAACAGGATGACCAAAAGTATGCATCGGAACTGCCGCTCGAATATTTTTACCTGTTTTCCGATGAATTGCACCTGATTCAGTGAGCTCAGCGTTTTCATCAAGCCAATTACTCATCGCTACTGGACATAGGCCCATGCTAATAGGTGATATATCGATGAAGACAGGCTCTGCACCTAAATGATATATGGCATTGCATGTTGCGACAAAAGTTAATGCTTGTGTAATGACCAAGTCACCTCGTTGCACTCCCGAAAGATAGAGTGCTGCATGCAGCGCAGCGGTACCATTTACTGTCGCCACTGCCCTTGGGCTTTTTGTATAAGATTCGATTTTCCTCTCGAATTCATCCACATACTTCCCAACGCTAGAAACAAAACTTGATTCAATTGTATCTGCTACATATGCCTTTTCATTTCCAATAAATGTTGGCACATGGAGAGGAATGAAATCATCCGTTTTATACAGGTCTCTAATAAAATCTACCAGGATATCAGCATTCATGTTTCAACCTTTACATTTTGCCATCTAAATATTTGCCTTTTTCTTGATGTCCGAAACCACCAATAGTTTCGTGAAATAAAGAAACGATTTCATCTTTGTTCCATGATAAATCTTTCTTCATACTTTGAATTTTATCACGGAAATTCTGTATTTTTTCAGAATCAGGCGAAGATGTATTTTTAACTATTCCAATGCTATTGTATTTATACATATCAACAATTTCATTAGCCATGAAAAACTCTTCGAAATCCTTTTCACCTGTAGTATCACTCGGTGTAAACAAGCAAGGCCATAAATCCTTGTTTAGATTATTTTTGGCAAATTCTCGCGCTTCTTCTTCTGAATTACATAAGTATGGTTTTAGTCCTAGCTGTTGTAAATACAGCACAGCTATTTCTGAAAAAGTTATTAAATCTAACTCTTCGCTTAGTTTAGGGAAGAATATATCACCGCGCTCTCCGAAGATACATGACATCAAGCATAACTCACCGGACTCTTGTGGAGTAACAAAATAGCGTTTGATATCATTAGGTGCAACAATTGGTTGTCTTTTCTGTATTCTCTGGTTAAAACCATGTAATAACGAACCATCAGAGAAAGCAACATTTGCAAATCTTGCTGTTGAGATATTTATGTTCTGGCTTTGTTCCATTAAAAACATTTCCATGATACGTTTAGAGCCACCCATCATATTAACGGGGTTGGCGGCCTTATCAGTTGACACACAGAAATATTTTTTTGCACCGTGCAAATGAGATTGAATAATTGTTTTTTCAGTATTAAACACATTAACATCTATCATACGCATTAATGTGTAAGGGTCTTTTTCACTACGAACGTGCTTTAGAGCAGATAAATTTAACACATAATCATACTCGCCATCAGCTTTTATGAATGCATCATATTCGATGGAGCCTATATCTAAAGCGAAAGTTTTAAAATCCCCATTGATATAACCAAAAGAACTTCGGATATCACGGACGAGCTCAACTAAATTGTTTTCACTGATATCAACCACATGTAACTTTTTAGGATTTCTTTTAAATATTTCTTTAGTTACCGCCTGACCTATTGAACCAGCGCCACCAAGAACTAGAAATTTCGAATCTGAAACAATTTCCTTAAGTTCATTCTCATGGTGGATAATATCCGATTCGAACAAAGCTTTATTTCTTCCGATTAATTTTAAAATATCAATCATTTTTTATCTTACTCCAATAGATTTATTGAATTGTGGATTTTGTTTATCTTTTTCTGATAAAACCACTTCAATTGAAGGCCATTCAATATTTATGGTTTCATCATTCCAAATTATTCCACCCTCATGCTGGGGTGCATAATAATTTGTAGTTTTATAAACAAACTCAGCAGATTCACTTAATACTAAAAATCCATGCGCAAATCCTTCAGGGATCCACAATTGTTTTTTATTTTCAGCAGAAAGATTTACACCAACCCATTTACCAAAAGTTGGAGAAGATTTGCGAATATCCACGGCGACATCAAATACTTCGCCAGCAACGCAGCGTACTAATTTACCCTGCGCGTAGGGATCTAACTGATAGTGCAGTCCACGTAAAACGCCTTTACACGATTTCGAATGGTTATCTTGTACAAATTCGATTTTTCGCCCAACTGCTTCTTCAAAAACTTTCTGGCTAAAGCTTTCAAAGAAAAAACCGCGTTCATCACCAAATACTTTCGGCTCAAAAATGAGTACATCTGGAATATCAGTTTTTACAACTTTCATCGATTAGTAACCTTTTATCATTTTGAGCAGATATTGACCGTAAGCGTTCTTTTTCAGGGGTTCTGCCAGTATCTTGACCTGCTCCGCATCGATGAAACCTTTTCGAAAAGCAATTTCTTCCGGACAGGAAACCTTTAGCCCCTGACGCTCTTCAATTGTCGCAATAAAGTTACTCGCCTCGATCAGGCTCTGGTGTGTACCGGTATCCAGCCAGGCATAACCGCGTCCCATCATGGCAACTGACAGACGTCCCTGCTCCAGGTAAATACGGTTGATATCCGTAATTTCCAGCTCACCGCGCGCAGAAGGTTTCAGGTTTTTAGCCATTTCTACAACGTCATTATCATAGAAATAGAGACCCGTAACGGCATAGTTGCTCTTAGGCTCCAGCGGCTTTTCTTCCAGGCTGATGGCCGTACCGTTTTTATCAAACTCCACAACGCCATAGCGTTCAGGGTCGTTAACGTGATAGGCAAATACCGTTGCACCATCATCTTTATTCAACGCCGCTTCAAGCTGTTTTGGCAGGTCATGACCATAGAAAATGTTATCGCCCAGCACCAGCGCGCAGCTATCGTCACCAATGAACTCTTCGCCAATAATAAAGGCCTGCGCCAGTCCGTCCGGGCTTGGCTGCACTTTATATTGAAGGTTTAACCCCCACTGGCTGCCGTCACCGAGCAGTTGTTCAAAACGTGGCGTGTCCTGCGGGGTACTGATGATGAGGATGTCTTTAATCCCCGCCAACATCAGCGTTGACAGCGGATAGTAAATCATCGGTTTGTCATAAATTGGCAGCAGTTGCTTGCTCACAGCCATAGTAACCGGATAGAGACGAGTGCCGGATCCACCAGCAAGAATAATGCCTTTACGCGTAGCCATTGAAATTTCTCTATAAATGCAAATTGCCCGAATCCGGGCAATTATTTAATGATTAGATTGATTCAGCTGAAAAAAGCTCGGCGAGCATTCGTTTAACGCCCACATCCCATGCCGGTAATACCAGGCCAAAGTTATGCTGAAATTTCTCTGTATTTAAACGCGAGTTATGCGGACGACGCGCAGGCGTAGGATACGCGGTGGTTGGAACGGCATTGAGTTTTGCAATTTCCAGTTCAATACCCGCCTTTCTGGCTTCATCGAAAACTAATGCGGCATAGTCATACCAGGTGGTCGTGTCCGATGCTACCAGATGATAAAGACCAGCCACTTCCGGTTTAACCATCGCCACACGAATTGCATGGGCGGTACAGTCAGCCAGTAACTCAGCGCCTGTTGGCGCACCAACCTGATCGTTGATCACGGAAAGTTCTTTACGCGTTTTCGCCAGACGAAGCATCGTTTTTGCAAAGTTATTGCCTTTGCCGGCGTAAACCCAACTTGTACGGAAAATCAGGTACTTAGCGCAGTATGTCTGGAGCGCTTTTTCGCCGTCAAGCTTGGTCTGACCATACACATTGAGCGGTGCGGTCGCATCCGTTTCACGCCATGGCGTTTCGCCATCGCCTGGAAAAACGTAATCAGTAGAATAGTGAACCACCCAAGCACCAATTTTCGCCGCTTCCTTTGCGATTGCCTCGACGCTGGTTGCGTTAAGCAGCTGCGCGAATTCCTGCTCTGATTCAGCTTTATCCACTGCAGTATGCGCCGCTGCGTTGACGATGACGTCAGGTCTGATGGTGCGGACGGTTTCAGCAATGCCTTCTGGATTACTAAAATCTCCACAGTACTCTCTGGAATGCACATCAAGTGCAATCACGTTCCCTAACGGTGCGAGTGCGCGCTGGAGTTCCCAACCCACCTGCCCTGTCTTGCCGAAGAGAAGAATGTTCATTATTGACGTTCTCCGTAATTCTGTTCGATCCAGGTCTTATAAGCACCGCTTTTAACGTTGTTAACCCAGTCCTGGTTGCTGAGATACCATTCAACGGTCTTACGGATACCGCTTTCGAAGGTCTCTTCAGGCTTCCATCCCAGCTCAACGCCAATTTTATGTGCATCAATCGCGTAGCGGCGGTCATGCCCGGGGCGGTCAGCGACGTAGGTGATCTGATCGCGATAGGAGCCTTCTTTCGGCACGATTTCATCCAGCAGATCGCAAATGGTGTGCACTACGTCCAGATTTTGCTTTTCGTTATGCCCACCGATGTTGTAAGTCTCACCCGGTTTACCCTGGGTTACGACGGTGTACAGCGCACGCGCATGATCTTCAACATACAGCCAGTCGCGGATCTGGTCACCTTTGCCGTAAATAGGTAGAGCTTTCCCATCCAGGGCATTTAAAATCACCAGTGGGATCAGCTTCTCAGGGAAGTGATACGGGCCATAGTTATTGGAGCAGTTGGTCACAATCGTTGGGAAACCGTAGGTACGCAGCCATGCGCGAACAAGGTGATCGCTGGACGCTTTAGACGCAGAATACGGGCTGCTTGGCGCATAGGCTGTGGTTTCTGTAAAAAGCGGCAGCTCATCAGAGGCAGGATGTTCATCAGGATGAGGTAAATCACCGTACACTTCGTCAGTGGAGATGTGGTGGAAGCGAAACGCCGCTTTGGCCGCGTCATCCAGCGTCGACCAGTAAGCCCGTGCGGCTTCCAGAATCACATAGGTACCGACAATATTGGTCTCAATAAATGCAGCGGGGCCGGTAATAGAACGGTCAACGTGGCTTTCTGCCGCAAGGTGCATCACCGCATCCGGTTTATGCTCGGCGAAAATGCGACCCATTGCCGCTTTATCGCAAATATCCGCATGTTCAAAGACATAACGATCGCTATCATTAACGTCGGTCAGTGACTCCAGGTTACCGGCATACGTCAGTTTATCCACATTGACGACCGCATCCTGGGTATTATTAATAATATGTCGTACCACTGCTGAGCCGATAAAACCGGCACCGCCCGTAACAAGAATCTTCACGTTAGCTATTCCATCTATTGGGTATATCGAGATATTGATGCTCTGGAACCCGATTAATAATAACGGTTTCAGAAATTTTGCACGCTACCGCCCCTGGCTTAACAGCTACCAGTGCACTGAGCGAATGTTGAATAAAGGATTTTGAGGTCTGATTACAGACAAAAAACTGGCGTTAATTGTCGTCCTAAATGGACTCGGAAACAAGCACAAATCGTTACAATTCAGTCCACATTTGAATCAGATAACTCCATGTTATCACTAGAATTAATAACAAAAAAGGCAGTTACCATTTTGGTTATGTTTACACATACCAAATGATAACTGCCGTTTTTTCAAACAGACAGAGACAAATCAGTCGTCAGCCAGCAACTTCTCAATACGACTTCTGAACTTTGCCCCTTCCTTCAGGTTGCGCAGTCCATAGTTCACAAACGCCTGCATATACCCCATTTTCTTACCGCAGTCATAGCTATCGCCGGTCATCAGCATCGCATCAACAGACTGCTTTTTCGCCAGCTCGGCAATGGCGTCGGTCAGCTGAATACGGTCCCAGGCGCCTGGCTCGGTTTTTTCCAGCTCGGCCCAGATATCTGCGTTCAGAACATAACGGCCCACCGCCATCAGGTCAGAATCCAGCGTCTGCGGCTGATCCGGTTTTTCGATGAACTCAACGATGCGGCTCACCTGCCCTTCCGTCTCCAGCGGCTCTTTCGTCTGGATAACGGAGTATTCGGAGAGATCGCCTTTCATGCGTTTTGCCAGCACCTGGCTACGGCCCGTTTCATTGAAACGTGCGACCATTGCCGCCAGGTTGTAACGCAGCGGGTCCGCAGATGCGTTATCAATGATGATATCCGGCAGAACGACGATGAACGGGTTATCACCCACGACCGGACGCGCGCACAGAATCGAGTGACCCAGCCCCAGCGGCTGCGCCTGGCGCACGTTCATGATGGTTACGCCCGGCGGACAAATAGACTGTACTTCCGCCAGCAGCTGGCGTTTGACGCGCTGCTCAAGCAGCGCCTCGAGTTCGTAAGAGGTGTCGAAGTGGTTTTCTACCGCATTCTTGGACGAGTGCGTAACCAGGACGATTTCTTTGATACCTGCAGCAACAATTTCGTCGACAATGTACTGAATCATTGGCTTGTCGACGATCGGCAGCATCTCTTTTGGAATGGCTTTTGTGGCTGGCAGCATATGCATGCCCAGGCCTGCTACCGGAATGACTGCTTTCAAATTAATCATTATATCTTCCACCTTAAAATGGTTGACGAATTATAGCTCTTAAACCTGTTTTCGCCAGCATGATTTGCCGTAGTTCTTAAGTAATGTTACGCCTTAGCACTACAAATTTCTGTAGTTGTAATCTGATTAGATCACGCTTTTTCGCCAGGAATAGTCTTAAAACGGACCGTTGATGATTATCTGTGCGGAAGCGCAAAATTCAGCCGTTCCGTATTCACGACCTGTTGATCAACCCGGTCAATATCCACCGAACTTTGCCCCTTCTCGTTGACGGCTTTTATGTTCGCCAGCGACAACAGCGTCTCGTCTTTAGCCATAAATTTTCCCCGCACGTCCTTGCGCAGGTCGAAATTGATCTTCAGGGCAGGTCCCACGGCAGCTTCCTGCATGACATTGATATTTCGTAAGAAAAGATGCTGGGGCTTATTGTGCAGCTCCAGGGTAGCGCGCTGCATCTCGACGTTAGTAATCGCAACAAATGACGTGGCGTTGCCGGATGAAATTTGTATTCCGCGCAGCTTATACGCCAGCTGGCGATTATCGAGGTGAATATTGTTGAGCTTAAAGTTTTGCGGAATGGACAAATAATCGCCTTTAATCACGCCATAGCCGATGAGCATTCCGGCACTATTTACCATGTCGACATTATCAATAATGAAATTATCACAGCCATAAATGGCTACCGTGGCGTTGTCTATTCCCGCCTTTTTACTGAAGTCGGGCGTAATATTTTTGGCCTTTATATTACGGATAACAAAATGCTTACCGTTTTCAACGTGCACCAGCTGACGGCAGTTGCTGCCGGTGATATTGGCCACCACGAAGTTCTTAACGGTTTGCTTTTCCGGATAGTCATTATCGTAGGTGCTTCCGGCGAGGCCAATGCCAATGCCCCAGTTGATCTTGCCGTTCGTGCAGTTGATGTTGTCGATCACATGGTCGGAAATCAGGATGTTGCGGTCATTGATGGCGACGTTCCACTCGATCGCATCGCCCTGCAGGTGGCTAAACTTGCTGTTGGTGATGCGGGCACCGTCCACCTGATTATGGAACCCCTGGCGCAGGATGGCATAGTTGGCCTGGCTCACGCTGATGTTATCAATGACAAGATTGCGCATCACGCTGGGCTTCTTCCCGCCAATGTAGATCTGCGTCACCGGACCAAACCCGCTCATCGCGAGTCCTTTGATCGCACAGTCAGAGCCGCGAACGTCCAGGGTAATATTTTCCGTGCGTCCCGCGCCCTCGCCAATAACCTTACTGCCCTCCTGCAGAACAAAGCGCCCCCGTCCGTTGCCGGTTAGCGCCCCGCGGATCAGCAGCGTTTTCCCGTCAGGAATGAAAATGCCTGTATTGATGTTTTCGCACGTGAGTCCCGCAGGGACAACAACCGTGTCCCCTTCTTTAAACGCCTGCTTAAAGGCGGCAATCCAGTCGTTGTTATTGTACTGATTCACAGAAACCGTTCTTCCGGTTGCCGCCCGCGCAAGGCGGGACGACAGCAGCGGCGCGGCGGCCAGAACGGACAGAGAAGAGACGAAGGTGCGTCGGGTAATCTTTTTCAGCATACAACCTCGGCGTTACAACGTTTGCAGCAGGCTCGCTAACCGGCGATTAATCACCTGCTGGTTAAAATCGGTTTCTACTTTTTGTCGGGCGTTGTGAAGCACGGGCTCCAGCGCCTGCTGGTCGATGTCGCTGAATGCCGCTAATCGATCGGCCAGGGCCATGGCGTTATTTTCCGGCACCAGCCAGCCGGAATAGTCAGTCTGGATAAGCTCCGGGATCCCGCTGTGCAGGGTCGATACCACAGGAATGCCCACGGCCATCGCCTCCATCAGCGCCACCGGAATGCCTTCCATATCGCCATCGGTTCCCGTTACGGAAGGCAGCAGGAACACATCCGCCTCATCGAGCATGGCCTTCACCTCATGGCTCGGCTTGAAGCCCGGCATCTCGACAACATCTTCCAGCTGATACTGCTCGATAAGCGTGCGCAGACGACGCTCCCACGGCCCGATGCCGAGAATGCGATAGTGGAAATCCACCCCGCGCGCCTTCAGCTGGCGGCAGGCTTCAATGGCCACATGCAGCCCTTTCTTCTCGGTCAGGCGAGCGACGGAGATGATCTGAAGCGGTTTGCCCGGCACCTTCACCGGGCGGCGAGTGAAGCGAGTGAGATCCACCCCCATACGCGAAACGGCAATTTTCTCACCCGGGCAGCCCATGTTTTTAAGCCGTCCGGCCCACAGTTCACTAATGGGAAGCATCACGTCACCACGGCGGAAAAGCTGCTGATACTCCGGCGTGTAGTGGTTCAGTACTTCGCGACTGGAGATATCAATGCCGTGGAAGATGGTCGCGATTTTACCGTCAATTACGCCCAGCTCGCGCAGCTTCGCGGCGGTAACGCCCGCCGGGCCAAAGTGGGCGATAAACACATCCGCACGATACGGCTGCGCCGTTTGCCCGCAGATGGCCGACAGGATCAAATTGCGGGACTCTGCGCCATAGCGGGACACATTCAGCGCACGCCAGGTCGACGCGCGATGGATCCCGCGTAAGGTCCGGCTGGCCCGGTGGCGCAGCTTGCTCACCTTCCCGGAAGGCTCATCCTGCAGCCAGCGGGTTTTCGCCTCCAGCCCATACTGGGTATAGGCCGCATGGGTGTTTTGGGTATCGCCCTTTTGCAGGGCGATAATCTCCACGTCATATCCCATATCGATAAACGCGGTGATTTGGTTCAGGACAAACGTTTCAGACGACAGCGGAAATTTCAGCAAGAAGAAACCAACCTTCATTTCCCCTCCCGCACGCGATCCAGTACCGATTTCACCATCCCGATGCCCTTCTCGCGCTCGGCTTTCACCGCCACGGCCAGGCGTTCATTGATGGCCGGCAGCTGGCCCAGAGTGTCCCCCACCATCGCGCCAAGCGAACCATCCAACAGATGACGGATATCCACGGCCATTTCCGGCATACCGAGCTGCTGCATAATCCCGGCGGATTTGTGCTCATAGTTAATGGCAATGGCCGGCGTGCCGAAGTTCATGGAGATAATCGCCGAGTGCAGGCGGGTGCCCACGGTCAGGTCACAGGCAGAGAGAAGCTTGCCCATCTCCAGGTCGTTCAGTTCGTCCATCACCACGTGATAGCGGGACGGATCGTTGACAAGGTTGCGCAGGTTCAGCGCCACCATGCGGTCGTCTTTGTTGTAGCTGTCGATACCGGTGCAGGTGGAAAGCGCCAGCACCTGATAACCGCTGTCCAGCACGCGGTTCACCACGTCGGCGAACGCTTTCTCATACGCCGCCTGCGTCGTGCCTAAACGCTTATCGAAGGGCGCCAGCTCGCGCAGGGTGATGGCGACGGTTTTCTGTTTCGCCGCCACGTCGAGCCAGTGCTGCACCGCGTAGCTTGCCTGGAAGCTGTCGTCCTGGTGATCCACCAGCCAGGCCGTGTCCACGCCGTGCTCGACTTTTGAGGTATCAATCTCGCTGCGCTTCATCATCTCAAGGCTGACCGACTCGCGCAGGATCAGGGCATCGCAGTGGCCGAAAACGTAGTTTGCCAGCTGGTTAAACTGTGGATCCTGGAAAGGACCTACGCTGTGACCAATCATAAACAGCGGCTTTTTCGCCATGAACGTACATAGCGCATGCTCAAACTGCGGCACGCCGTAGAGATCGACGAAGAACGACCCGCCGACCTGGATAATCGCGTCATAGCCCGACAGCAGACGAACGAAATCGGTAAAGCCCTGCGCGATAGCAATGTTGCGCAGCTTGCCGGTGTCGGTCACGCGGGAAAGCAGCACCTGGTGCTGGTAGCGACGGCGCAGCACTTTCTTCACGCGCCCCATCACCCCTGCGGCGTTGTTATGCTGTTTCATCTGGCTGTAGAGCGGGTCGCCCATCACCGGGCGGTTCAGTAGCCAGGATGAGCTGACCGGATAACGGCTCATCACGTCCACTTCGGTCTCAGGCTTAAGGGTGTTAATCGCATCCAGTAAACCGCGCAGGATGGCGCTGTCGCCACGGTTGCCGCAGGTATGGTTGCCAAGAATTAATAATTTCATAATGGCCTCTTAAATAACTAGCCTGCGCGAAGCAGCGTTTTCATTTTTTCGTTACGGCAAAACTGGCGCTTCATCTCCACCACCAGCGCATTTCGCGACAGCACAATCATCACGACGAACGCCAGCGCGCCCGCGGCAACCTGCACCGCCAGCAGCGCGGCCAGCGGCAGGTGGCCGCTGAGGATGATGCCCAGGCCGTAGCTCACCGCAAGGGTCGGCAATGAGAGATAGAACGGCAGCCACAGGCTCAGGATGTACTGACGGTAGCTGGAGCCCAGCACCGGCTTGATCATGATGAAGTAGCTCAGCACGGTGTTGATAATCTGCACCAGCAGGAAGCCCAGCGTGACGCCGATAGCGCCCGCCATGTGTCCACCCACGATAATTGCCGGAATAAACAGGAAGGTTTTAAATACGTTGAACTTAAAGCTGATATCCACGCGCGCCTTTGCCATCAGCAGGGAACCAATCGGATTCCCCACGGAGCGCAGCAGCCCCACCACGCAAAGCAGCTGCAGGATAGGGATGATACCGTTCCACTTTTCGCCAAACACCAGCGGCACGAAGTTGCTGGAAACCACCATCAGCCCCAGCAGCACCGGGAAGTTGATAATCCCCACAACAGAAAGCAGCTTGTAGAAATTGACGCGCAGCTTCTCGGTGTCGTCCTGAATCTTGGCAAACGCCGGGAACAGCACGCGGGTAATAATCGGGTTCAGCTTCATCGGGGGAACGACCGCAACGTTGTAGGCCAGGTTGTAGCCCCCCGCCACGCTCGCGCCGAGAATACGTGCCAGCACCAGCGTTGAAAGGTTGGTGTTCACATAGTTGATGATACTGTCCGCCGTCAGCCATGCGCCAAAGCGCAGGTTGGAGGAGACGGAAGCCAGCGAGAAATGCAGCCCAGGACGGTAGATTTTGCGGCCAAAATAGCCGAACAGCAGCGTGCGTACGGAAGAGTTGACCAGATACCCCAGAATGGCCGTCATCGCCAGCGGCCAGAAATGGGCGCTCACTACGGTGAAGGTAAAGCCCGCCAGCACGGCGCTGGTTTCGATCATGCCGATCTTGTTGAACTCCAGCTCTTTCTGCATCAACGCGCGGAACTGCTGCCCGTGCGGGATCACCACGAAAGCAAAAGACAGCGTACGCATCAGCGGAGCAAGATCCGGGTTGTGCAGCACGCTGGCGATGGTGTCGCTCAGCAGAAACACCAGCACAAACACGAAAATCCCCAGCCCCACGTTCAGCCAGTAGAGTGTGGTCAGCTCCAGATGGCTAATCTCTTTGCGCTGAATAATCGAGTTGGCGATACCAAAGTCAGACAGCGTATCGGCCAGCGCGATGATCACCAGCGAAACGGTCAGCAGCCCGAACTGGTGATTATCGATAATGCGCGCCAGCACGGTCATCTGCACCAGGCCAAGGCCAATGATGACGATGGTCGCCATCGCTGACCACTTGGCGCCGCTGATGGTTTTTTCACGTAAGCTCATCTTAATACGCCGCTTTGTTCACGAAGCCTTTGAAGATGGTCAGAAAAACAATCTTGATATCGAACCAGACGCTCCACTCACGGATGTACTCCAGATCGAACTCAATACGTTTTTCCATTTTTTCCAACGTGTCGGTTTCACCGCGCCAGCCGTTAATCTGTGCCCAGCCCGTGATGCCCGGCTTCACCTTATGGCGCAGCATGTAGCCTTCAATCAGCGAGCGGTACTGCTCGTTATGCGCGACCGCGTGTGGACGGGGCCCGACAATCGACATCCCGCCGGTAAAGACGTTGATAAACTGCGGCAGCTCGTCCAGCGAGGTACGGCGCAGGAAGTTCCCCACGCGGGTGACGCGCGGATCGTTCTGCGTTGCCTGGGTTACCACCTTGTCGTTTTCCATCACCTTCATGGAGCGGAATTTCCACACCATAATCGGCTTACCGTCCATGCCGTAGCGGGTCTGACGGAAGATAACCGGTCCGGGAGAGCTCAGCTTCACCGCCAGGGCGATGCAGCACAGCACCGGGGAGATGAGCAGTAAAATCAGCGAAGAGAGCACGATATCTTCCAGACGCTTCAGCACGCGGTTAATACCTGACAGCGGCGTGTCATACAGCGGTACGACCGGCACACCGTTCACCTCCTCAATGCGGGAGTGAAGGATGTTGAAGGTAAACACGTCCGGGATCAGGATCACCGAACAGGTGGTATCCGCCAGCTCGCGCATCAGTTGCTTAATGCGGGATTCGTCTTTCATCTGCATGGCGATGTAGACGTTGTGAATTTTGCCGGCTTTCGCGTCTTCAATAAGCTGCTCGTAATTGCCCGCCCAGTCCGCAGGCACGCCGCCAGGCTTCGCGTCGTGATAAATACCCACCACTTCAAAACCTAACCACGGCTCTTTGCGGAAGCTGTCGAGCAGCACCCGCCCGACCGGCAAATCCCCTGCCACGGCAACGAAGCGACGGTTATATCCCCGGTTGCGCAGCCAGCCCGCGCCAAAGCGGATAAGAGAGCGACAAACCACCATGCCGACGCAGGTCAGCAGATACCAGCAGAGATAGGTCACCAGACGAGTGTCAAAATCATGGCTGAACGCCACCAGACCCGCGCTGAAGATCAGGCTCAGGGTCCAGTTCTGCAGCAGCAGCATCAGTTCGGTGGTCATTTTGACGCCGCGCCACGAACGATAGAAATCCGTCATCCCGCCGATCATCTGAAACACGACCAGCGCAATCAGCGCCATCAGCAGATGCATATATAAGAACGATTGCCCGCTGATCCGACACACCGCCCACAATCCACCGACCATGATGGTGATATCAGAAAAACGCTGCACCATAGAGATTAACGATGCATTCGTTCTCGCTCGTTCGCGTTTTTTTAGATTCGTCATCGTTGTTCCTGTATTCAGTTCCCCCTCCCACCGGGAGGGGCAAATATTACTGATTCAACAGCGCCAGAATGTCCTTCGTTCGGGCTTCCATCAGCGCGGTGTCAGCACGGGACTCTACGTTCAGGCGCACCACCGGCTCGGTGTTGGACGAGCGCAGGTTAAAGCGCCACTGCGGGAACGCCATGCTGATGCCGTCGGTACGGTCAATTTCCAGCGCGTGAATGGCAAAATGCTGCTCCACGCGGGCAATGGCCTCGGCTGGCTGCGCCAGCTTGCTGTTGATCTCCCCGCTCGCCGGGAACGCCGCCATACGGTCCGCTACCTGCTCGCTCAGCGTTTTCCCCTTCAGGCACAGCAGTTCGGTCACCAGCAGCCACGGGATCATCCCGCTGTCGCAGTAGGCAAAGTCGCGGAAATAGTGGTGGGCGCTCATCTCGCCGCCGTAGATGGCGTCTTCTTCGCGCATGCGCTCTTTGATGAAGGCGTGGCCGGTTTTGGACATCACCGGCGTGCCGCCCGCGGCGGACACCACGTCGACGGTGTTCCAGGAAAGGCGCGGGTCATGAATGATTTTCGCGCCCGGGTTTTTCTCGAGGAACGCTTCCGCCAGCAGGCCGACAATGTAGTAGCCCTCGATGAACTGCCCGTTCTCGTCGAACAGGAAGCAGCGGTCGAAGTCGCCGTCAAAGGCGATGCCCATATCCGCGCCGTGCTCGATCACCGCGTTGCGGGTATCGTCGCGGCACTCCGGCAGCAGCGGGTTAGGAATACCGTTCGGGAAGTTGCCGTCCGGGGTGTTGTGCACTTTGACGAAGGTCACCGGCACGTTCAGCGCCTTAAAGCGGGCTTCCAGGGCATCCACCACCGGGCCGGCCGCGCCGTTGCCGGAGTTAATCACCAGCTTCAGCGGCTTGAAGTTCGCCACGTTGATGTAGCCCAGCAGGTGGTCGATGTACTCTTTTTGCAAATTGATCTGCTTGTAGCTACCGCGCTTCGCGTCGTTCACCGGCGGGAAATCGTTGGCTTCCGCCAGGCGCTGCACGTCGCGCAGGCCGGTGTCGCCACTGATAGGGCGAGCGCCCTTGCGCACCAGCTTCATGCCGTTGTAGTCCATCGGGTTGTGGCTGGCGGTCACTTCGATACCGCCGTCCACGCCGAGGTGGAAGGTGGCAAAGTAAATCTCTTCGGTCCCTGAAAGGCCGATATCCAGCACGTCAACGCCCGCGTCCTGCAGCCCTTTCGCCAGCGCCAGCTTCAGGGATTCACTGGTCAGACGCACGTCGCCGCCCAGCACGATGGTTTTTGGCTTGAGATATTCGCCGTACGCGCGGCCGATGCGCCACGCGATATCTTCGTTCAGCTCTTCGCCCAGCTTGCCGCGAATATCGTAGGCTTTAAAACAGGTTAATTTTTCCATGATGACCCCTTTTTCAGGCAACAGTCGGCCCTGACCACTAAATGGCCAAATTGATTTTTTTGTCATTCGTAGGCCCGGCAAGCGCAGCGCCGCCGGGCATGATGCGGAGTGCTACGCTCGCCCGTAGCGGTCCTGGAAGCGCACGATATCGTCCTCTTCCAGATATGAGCCGGAGCGCACCTCAATTAAGTCGAGAGGAATTTTCCCCGGGTTCTCCAGACAGTGCGTCGCCCCCAGCGGAATATAGATAGATTCGTTTTCACCCAGCAGTTTGACTTCACCGTCGATGGTGACTTTCGCCGTGCCCGCGACCACTACCCAGTGCTCGGCACGGTGGTGGTGCATCTGTACGGACAGCCCCTCACCCGGCTTCACGGTGATACGTTTCACCTGGTAACGCTCGCCTGCGTCAATGGAGTCATATTTGCCCCACGGACGGTACACTTCGCGGTGAATGTGGTGCTCGTGGCGACCATCCGCCTTGATTTTTTCCACCACTTTTTTAACGTCCTGCACGGCGTTACGGTCGGCGATCAGCACGGCGTCTTTGGTCTGAACCACCACCAGATCTTTTACCCCGACCGTGGTAACCAGGCCGGATTCGGCGTAGACGTAGCTGTTCTCGGTTTTGTGGCTAATCACATCACCGTGATGGACGTTACCCTCCGGGGTATGCGCGCTGATCTCCCACAGGGAGGACCAGGAGCCAACGTCGCTCCAGCCCGCATCCATCGGCACCACGACGGCATCTGCCGTGCGTTCCATCACCGCGTAGTCAATAGACTCTTCCGGACAGGCGAGGAATGCCTCTTCGTTTACGCGGATAAAATCGAGGTCCGGATCAACCGTGGCCATCGCTTTCTCGCAGGCGCTGAGAATGTCCGGGCGATACTTCTGCAATTCTTCCAGATAGCGTCCGGCACGGAACAGGAACATCCCACTGTTCCAGTAGTACTCCCCGCTGGCGACGTACGCCTGCGCGGTTTCCAGATTCGGTTTTTCAACAAACTGCGCCACGTCAAACGCCACGCTGTCGCCTTCACCCGGCGTCACGCTGCCGCGGCGGATATAGCCATAGCCGGTTTCCGGCAGATCCGGCACGATGCCGAAGGTCACCAGCTTGCCGCTGTCGGCATAAGGAATGGCCGCACGAACTGCGTCGCGGAACGCGTCTTCCTGCTGGATAACGTGGTCTGCCGCCAGCACCAGCATCAGCGGGTCACAGTTCGGGCTGCTGCGTTTTGCCGCCAGCGCCGCCAGGGCGATCGCAGGGGCAGTGTTACGACCGGCAGGCTCCAGAATGATGTTTTCCGTGAGTTTGTTCAGCTGGCGCAGCTGCTCGGCAACAATAAAGCGGTGCTGTTCGTTACAAATCACCACCGGGCTTTCACACTCCACGCCGTGCAGACGGTTAACCGTCGTTTGCAGCATGGTGAGTTCCCCTTTCAGGCAGAGGAACTGTTTTGGATAGAGCACGCGGGACAGCGGCCACAACCGGCTACCAGAGCCACCAGCCATCACAACCGGATACAAAGTGGTTTGACTCATGATTTATCCCCGTATATCTGCAATAAATTGGCTCAGCACGTTCTCTTTCTCGAGCGTGCGTTCGGCATATTCACGTGCCACCGTGTTCAGTTTTGGCATGGCGAGTGCCTGTTCAATGCCGGTGACCAGCGCCGGGACCGATTCCGGCTCCACGCACACCGCAATCCCCGGGTAGCTGTCACACAGCTGGCCTAATTCTGTTTCGGCTTCTGCCGTAATCACCGCGTTACCGCCCACTGCCAGAATGTTGGTCAGCTTGGACGGCAGCACCGCATCCGCCGCGCCGCGTTTTTGCACCACCAGATGGCAGTCGCCCATCTTCAGCAGCGCTGGCAGTGCCTCGTAAGACTGAAGCGGGAAGAACTTCACGTTGGTCAGGCCGCGTTCGCTTGCCATCTTCTCAAGCCGCGCTTTCCCACCGCCCTGCCCGACAATCACAAACGTCCACGGGTGCTGGCTTAGCTGCTGGGCCGCTTCGATCACGCTCTCCAGCCCCTGCTTTTCGCCGATGTTGCCTGAATAAAGAATGATTTTTTGGTCATCAGGCAAACCGAGCTGCGCGCGCAGCGCCTGAGCGTCTTGCTCAGTCACGTCGCGAAAACGCGCGACTTCAGACCAGTTCGGGAAGAAGATCACCTTCTGGGCCGGGACGCCTTTCTCCTGCGCCTTGTTCATCATTGAGCGCGAAATGGTCGAAACGTAATCCACGTTATGCAGACCGCTGCGCTCAAACGCGCTGGCGAGCTTCGCCACCTTGCCACCTTTGCTTTTGCCTGCCATCCCCAGGCCCAGCATGGCGTCAACTTCATAATCCTGAATGTGCAGCAGCGTGCGCGCGCCGGAAAGTTTGCCCAGCAGGCGCATGCCCGGCGTGCAAAACAGCGTCGGCACCACGCCAATGATGCGATCCGGCTTCCAGCGACGCTGCGCCATCAGCGGGAAGAAACTGCTCAGCGCAAAGCTGCCGAGGTGAATCAGCCGCTTCAGCGTCGAGGGCTGCTTAGGCACATACAGCGGGCAGCGCCAGACGGTCGCCGCTCCCTCTTCACGACGGTAGCGCCAGCTTGAGTAGCGCTCCCCTACTTTCCATTCCGGGTAGTACGGCGGCGCGGTAATGACCCGCACGTCATGTCCCTGGCTCGCCATCCACTCGACCATCTCGCCGGTGTATTTCCCGATACCGGTTAACTCCGGCGAGTAGTTGATTCCGTATACGAGGATCTTCATAGTCCCGGCACCTCAGACTGACGATCGGCCAGGAAATAGGCACGGCTGTTGTCGTGCACGTTGTCGCTGGCCAGCAACGCCTCTGGCGTCTGCCAGCGGTAGTCGTCATGCTGAGAATCAGGCAGACGCAGGTCTGCCTCACTCACCTTCAGGCGGAACCCCAGCACGATGTAGTGCGTGGTGAACCCGGTGCCCGAAAAGTTATCGTCATAGAAGTGCTGCCAGACCCCGTAAAACTGGCCCGCTGCCATCGGCAGCTGCAGGCCCAGCTCCGCCAGAGTGAGACGCTCAAACGCATCGGTAAGCGTCTCATCCTTCTGCACGCGCCCGCCGGGCACGAACCAGAAGCCCTGTGCAGGACGGTTGGTTCGTTTCCCCAGCAAGAACTCGCCGCGTTCGTTCTCCACGATCAAATCAATTGAGATGAGCGGAGTGGAACGCACCACCGTGGCAAAATCTTCCTGACTTAAAAACATCATTACCCCCGGAAGCGGTGCTGGTTTTCCAGGAACCACTGGTAGGTGCTGGCCAGCCCCTGCTCCAGTGACACCTCGTGATACCAGCCCAGCTGATGCAGACGGGTCACATCCAGCAGCTTGCGCGGCGTGCCGTCCGGTTTGGTCGCGTCAAACACCACGCGGCCTTTGTAGCCCACCACCTGCGCGATGGTCTGCGCCAGTTCGCGAATGGTGCAGTCCACGCCGGTACCGACGTTGATGTGCGACAGCATCGGCTCGGTGTTCTCCTGCCACACTTCGCGATCCAGCTCCATCACGTGGATGCTGGCGGCAGCCATGTCGTCCACGTGCAGGAATTCGCGCATCGGCGTGCCGCTGCCCCACACCACCACGTCCGGCGCGTTCTCGGCGGTCGCCTCGTGGAAGCGACGCAGCAGCGCCGGGATCACGTGCGAGTTGCTCGGGTGGAAGTTGTCGTGCGGTCCGTACAGGTTAGTCGGCATCACCGAACGATAGTCGCGGTTGTACTGACGGTTGTAGGACTCGCACAGCTTGATCCCGGCAATCTTGGCAATCGCGTACGGCTCGTTGGTCGCTTCCAGCGTGCCCTGCAGCAGCTCGCTTTCGGCGATTGGCTGCTTCGCCATTTTCGGGTAAATACAGGACGATCCGAGGAACAGCAGCTTGTTCACGTTGTGCAGATGCGCCGCGTGAATGATGTTGCTCTCAATCATCATGTTTTCGTAGATGAAATCCGCCGGGTAGGTGTTGTTGGCAACAATGCCGCCCACCTTCGCCGCCGCCAGATACACCTGGTCAATGCGTTCGTTAGCAAAGAAGTCCTGTACCGCACGGCTGTCGAGCAGGTTCAGCTCGTCGCGGGTGCGGACAATCACTTCGACGTCACCGCGCTGCTCCAGCTGGCGTACAATCGCGGAACCCACCATTCCGCGATGACCGGCGACAAAAATACGTTGTTTTGTCATTCTCAGGACTCCAGCGCGATGGCAACCTCGTAGCCATGAGACTTGAGCAGGGAGTGTTTTTTCGCTGCTTCAAGATCTTTGGCCACCATCTCAGAAACCATCTCCTGCAGAGTGATTTCTGGTTTCCAGCCCAGCTTCTCGTGCGCTTTGGTTGGGTCGCCCAGCAGGGTTTCCACCTCAGCAGGACGGAAGTAGCGCGGGTCAACCTGAACGATAACGTCGCCCGGCTTCACGCCCGGTGCGTCATGGCCGGTCACGGACACCACGATGCCCTTCTCTTCCACGCCGGTGCCTTCGAAGCGCAGCTTAATGCCCAGCTGTGCGGCAGCCATTTCCACGAACTGACGCACGGAGTACTGCACGCCTGTCGCGATCACGAAGTCTTCTGGCTGTTCCTGCTGCAGCATCATCCACTGCATTTTCACGTAGTCTTTGGCATGGCCCCAGTCACGCAGGGAGTCCATGTTGCCGAGGTGCAGGCACGATTCCAGACCCTGCGCGATGTTAGCGATAGCGCGGGTGATTTTGCGGGTCACGAAGGTTTCGCCGCGGCGTGGAGATTCGTGGTTGAACAGGATGCCGTTACAGGCATACATACCGTAGGATTCACGGTAGTTCACGGTGATCCAGTAGGCGTAGAGTTTTGCGACTGCATACGGAGAACGCGGGTAGAACGGCGTGGTCTCTTTCTGCGGAATTTCCTGCACCAGGCCGTACAGTTCGGAGGTGGATGCCTGGTAGAAGCGGGTTTTCTTCTCAAGGCCGAGGAAGCGAATGGCTTCCAGCAGACGCAGGGTACCCATGGCGTCAACGTCAGCAGTGTACTCCGGGGATTCGAAGGAAACCGCTACGTGGCTCATTGCGCCCAGGTTGTACACTTCATCCGGCTGAACTTCCTGCAGGATACGGGTCAGGTTGGAGGTATCGGTCAGGTCGCCGTAGTGCAGATGGAATTTCGGGTTTGCCGCGTGCGGATCCTGATAGATGTGATCCACACGTTCGGTATTGAAAGAAGACGCACGACGCTTAATACCGTGAACTTCATATCCTTTTTCCAGCAGAAACTCTGCCAGGTAAGAACCATCCTGCCCGGTAACGCCGGTGATGAGAGCGACTTTAGACATGTTTATATTCCTCTACTTATGAATTTAATCAGTTTCAACGCGTTCGCGTATCACCACTGCGGGGTTGCCACGGCAAACTTTATTTGCCGGTAGCGATTTAAAAACGCTGCTGCGGGCACCAACGACCGTGCCATCGCCAACAGAAACACCCGGTGCAACAAAAACATCCGTTGCCAGCCAGCATTTTTCACCAATCACAATAGGCGAAGCGGTAATATCAAAATGCTGACTCATAAAGTCGTGGCTGCCGGTGCACAAATAACATTCCTGTGAAACCACCGAATTTGCGCCAATCGTAATCTCGCCCAGGGTATATAACACCGCGTCATCCCCTACCCAGGCGTAATCCCCAAGCGTTAATTTCCAGGGGTAGGTAATTTTTACCGAAGGCCGGATGACTACGTTTTTTCCTATTTTTGCGCCAAACAGGCGCAATAAAAATGCTCGCCAGCGGTACAGTATTTGCGGAGACCAGGCAAATAAGGTGGCCTGAACGGCCCACCACAGCTGCACTTTAATACCGCCCGCGCCCCGAAAACCTTTCGGAACGGAGAAACCATTCAGATCCTGCATTACGTTTCCTTATATTCAGGCTTTGTTATATAAGGCTTTCGTTTTACCCGTGGTGCGCACGCGTAATAAATAAGACAATTCCGCCCAGAATGCCGGCACGCGTAATATTCTGCGCTGCACGTTTTTGGCATCCTTACACAGCTCGAGATTATTTGACGTTGACACGCCGCCCATCGAAAATTCAGACACCAGTCCTTTCATGCGACGGAACGGGTAGCCTGATTTATACAGGCTGGCGGCCAGCGCATAATCTGATGAGACTTTATACTGCAAATCGTAAGGGTGTTTTTTCAGACCTTTTACCGGGAAGAAAATGGCCTGATGGCTGGCAGGTAAACTGTGATAGATATACCAGCCTGGCTTCGCGCTGCGGCACACTTTATGTCCATCGCCAAAATCGAGCAGCGCATCGCCAATATACATGGCGTCCTCTTTCTGGCGCGCCAGCTGACGGGCAAACAGCGCCACGTCGTCATGGAAGATATCGCCGGAATTCAGGAAAATGGCATACCGGCCCTGCGCCATGCTAATGCCCTTGTTCATTGCATCGTAGATGCCTTTATCTTTCTCGCTGATGTAGCGTAAGTTGAACTCACCGTTGAGTTTTTCCAGAAACTCCGCCGTACCGTCGTTCGAACCGCCGTCGACCACAATCCACTCAAAGGTGAGGCTGGGATCGCGCGCCAGGTTACGCAGCGAGCGCCAGGTTTTTACCACCCCTTCGTAATTACGAAAAGCGACAGTAATGACGCTAAGAAACATAAATCACCTCATTTCGTCATGCGTTCGTAATATTAAGCGCTTTGCGCAGAATAAACGGACAGACAATCAAGAAAGCATATTCCGGGCTAAATATTGACCCGGTAAAAAACAGCGACACCGGTGTAAACAGATAAAGCTGCACGCGAAAGTTCTGGTTATCACCAAACGCGTTAATCATCATTTTGAAAACTTTAAACAGATACCACAGCGTCAACAGTACGGCGAACCACGAAAAATAAATAATTAACAGATACAGACCATTGTCTATGGTTTTACCGACATCCGCACCGTTAAAGATTCCGAATGATGCAACATATTCGTAAAGTGAGCCGAATCTTACTACACCATCAATATGGGTTAAGGAATAACCCACCATGACCAGCGGACCAATGATGCGATAATAGGACGAAGACCCTTCCGTTCCCAAATCACCCAGACGTTCTGAGATGTACGGGAAAGCAAATATCACGCCTACCATAAATACCGTCAGGGAGATAATCGCCAACGGCAGTTTTTTCTTAATCGCATCTTTGTTCAGGTACTGGAACGCCCACTCCAGCAGGTAAAACAGGATAAATGTCATTACCCCTGAGAACGACCCAGACAGAACGATTCCTGCAAGAATCATAGCATCGGTCTTAGGCGTTTTGATACCAAACTGTTTGATGCTGAGCCAAATTGAGATTAACGCCAGAGCGAAAAACGCCGGTTCAAAATAGAGGGCCGTAGTACGCTTGCCGCCAAACTTAATGAAGTTCAATACATAGCTGTTACTGTAAATGAGATATTTCGAAATTATCTCCATCAGGCTACTGCCGCCGGTGAGAATAATTTGTGCCATCTCCATAGCAGCAAGCATAACAATTAACGCAACGGCAATATAAAAGAACCTAAGGATTTTCCGATAATTGTGCGGAGAAATAGTTTTAAACCGAATACTCCAGACCATTCCGATAATAATGACAATATAAACAAACAGCATGGTCGACGTGACGTATTTACTGGCATCCAGCGACTGGCCAAAGATGTAGTTAAACAGCGTCAGGCCCGTGCCCAGCCCCAGGGCAATCATCAGCTTCTTCAGGTTGATTTTATCGACATACAGCAGAAGCAGAACGGGCAAGAAGGTAACGATGGTTATCGGGAAGCTTTCGCCGAGCTGGGCAATTTTGACGTTGACCAGCAGGTAGATCAGCGGCAGCAGCAGATAACTACAGATTCTGATAGAACGAGACATACTCCTCCAGCATCTGTTGTCCACTGTAGGCCTTGCGGCTGCGGTTGCGGAACGATTCCAGGTCAGTGCCAAAAACGGCCTTAGCGATCTGCGCCTTCGGCAGCTGGACCAGAGGCAGGACCTCCTGCTCCGCAAAGGTTTTTCCGCCCGATTTTTCCAGCACTTCACGCGCCGCATCGCTGTGGGTGGCAATCACCGGCACGCCGATGGAGAGCGCTTCGCAGAGGATCAGCGGGTAGTTATCCACGCGCGAGCTGAACACCAGCGCATCCATGGCATTCAGCGCGCTCATCAGTTTGCGCTTGTCGGTTTCAAACCCGTGGTTCACTACGTTGGCCCCTTCGAACGGTGAAAACTTGCCGAAGGTATGAAGCTCTATCTTGTCACCCAGCGCCATCATGTCGCGCACCAGCTGCTGGTTGGTTTTACCGTCGTAACGCAGGTCGTGCGCAACGATGGCGATTTTTGGTTTGCCTGCGGTTTCCGCCACCGGCGTCAGTTCCGCAAGAATGGCTTCCGTCGCCACGTCGATGCCGTTGTTGATAATCTGGCAGCCCCCTGCCCCGTACAGGCTGTTGAAGGCATCGGCTACGTGCTGGCTCGGGGAGATGAACGTACAGCCGAGCGAGAGCATATCGCGAAACAGCTGGCGCTTTCCGTCCACCAGCCGGTGGGCGCGGTCCACCTTCACCGGCGGGTAGTTGCTTAAGGTTGGGCATTTCTGGCAGCTATTTTTCCAGCCTTCACAGCCGTCGGTAAACGCGCAGCGGCCCGTCACGCTCCAGTGATCGTGCAGCGTCCAGACGAAGCGGGTGTCGGGCTTGTGGGCCTGCACCTTCTGACAAAACGCCACCACCTCTTCCAGATTCAGCCAGTAGCTGTGCAGGACGTGAAAATGCAGGACGACCGGGCCAGGCGTGCGCGTCACGGTACGATAGAGGGTGTTCAGGTTGCCAAACAGGTCGCGGTTAAAGAGACGGAACAACGCAATGTTGGCAATTGAGGTCAGACGCGGCGTGTGCTTGTGCACCTGCGGGTAGTTATCGTGGCTAACGCTTTTCTTGCCGCCTTTGCCATAGCCGTAAATAAACCGGGACTGAAGACCTTTTTGCAGCGCGCGCTGGTGCAGATCCAGCGCCACGCCTGCTGCTCCGCCTTCTGCGAGGCGTACGTTAAATTGCAGAATGTTCATTTAATCACCTTCACGCGGGCTTTTTCTCCCACCACCAGCGCGTTATCCGGAATGCTGTCCAGCACCACGCTGCCAGCACCAATCGTGACGTTGTTACCTATCGTGATGTCACCAATAATCACCACGTTCGCCCCCAGCTCGACGTTGTTGCCGATGACCGGGCAGGCCAGGCTGTCAGGCCCGCGGTTGCCAATGGTGACCGCATGACGAATGGTGAAATCATCCCCGGCGACCACGAACTTGTTGATCACCACCGCATAGCCGTGGTGGATGGTGAAGCGGCGGCCAATGGTGGCAGCGGCCTGAATCTCATAGCCAAAAAAGCATTCGGTAATGACGCGGTACAGGATCAGCACCGGTGCCGCCCAGATATTGTTCAGCACGTTTTTCTTACGCCACACCGAGCAAAAATGCGCGATGCGGTAGGCCAGAACCATGCAGCACGGGCGCAGGCTCCAGCTGTTAGCGCGGCAATCTTCCAGAAACATTATTTCCCCCGAAGCCCATCAGCCAGGCGCTTGCCGTTACGCACGGACAGCAGCGTCAGCAGCGTGCGCCAGTTCATGCGCTTATTGCGGATCTGATAGAGGGTAAAGAGCTGATATTTACGGCTGGCACGGTCAAACTTGTCCTTGTGCTTGCGGTAGAAATGGAAGTAGCCGGAGAATTTCTTCGGCGAGGAGGTGATTTGCATCTCCCCGTGATTGATATGCAGGATCTGCGTGGCCTCTTCCACTTTCCACGGCTCGCCGTACTCCACGACCATGCGCAGGAAAATGTCGTAATCCTGCGCGGCCTTCAGTTCGGTATCGAACAGGCACTCTTTAAAGCGCCATGCCCAGGTAAAGACCTGGTTACCAATGATGTTGCGCTTGTAGAACAGGCGACGGGAGTACGGTGATTTCGGGTACAGCGGCAGGCTGGCAGGCTGCGAATAAACCTCGCCCTGGCAGACATAGTCGTTGGCGTACAGGAAAGCGTGCGTGACCAGCTGCTCTTTGTGCGACAGGAAGATAGACAGGCGGTTCGGCGTCCATTCGTCATCGTCGTCAATGCCGGTCAGATACTGCCCTTTGGCCTGCATAATCGCCTGGTTACGCACCGCACAGGCGCCGGAGTTTATTGCGTTGTGGGTATAGACCACCCGCGGATCGTTGAGGTCAGTGACAAATTTTTGCAGCTGTTCATACGAGGAAGAACAGTCATCCACGATGATCAGTTCCCAGTGATCGTAATCCTGACGTAAAACCGATTTAATTGCGCGGATCGCCAGCTGCTGACGATTCCATGTCGGCATATAGATTGATACTAAAGGGCGTTGTGTGGTCATGGTCTTCCCCTTATCCCTCACCCCGACCCTCTCCCGGAGGAAGAGGGAGAAAAGCTGCACCGTGCAGTCCCCTCTCCCCTCTGGGGAGAGGGTTAGGGTGAGGGGGTTATGTGTATGTTTTTTTTATTTACTGTCAGATTTATATTCGTATTCGTAATACCCGTAATCCTGGTATCCGGTGGCGCGGCGGAAGATGGAGTTCAGAATCACCCCTTTCACCTCAATACCGTTCTGCTCGAAGCGGCTCAGGCTGGTTTCCACTTCCTTCAGCGTGTTCACCGCGTAGCGCGCCACCATCAGGGTGGTACCCGCCAGGCGACCCACAACGGCAGCGTCGGTTACGGCCAGAATTGGCGGCGTATCGATCAGCACCAGGTCGTAGTTCTTGCTCGCCCACTCCACCAGTTCGGTAAAGCGTTCGCTCATCAGCAGTTCGGACGGGTTAGGCGGCACCTGGCCGCGCGGGATCAGGTCAAATTTCGGCACCGTAGTCGGTTTCGCGCTCTGGCTGATTTCACCTTTGCCGAGGAGGATCTCCGACAGACCGTTGACGTTGTTGGTGCCCAGCAGCTCGTGGGTGTAGCCCTTACGCATGTCGCAGTCGATCAGCAGCACGCGCTTGTTGGTCTGGCTGACCACCGCCGCCAGGTTGGCACAGACGAAGGTTTTACCGATTGACGGGCTAACGCCGGTCATCATCAGGACGTTGTTTTTGGCCTGCATCATGGCGAAGTGCAGACTGGTACGCAGGCTGCGTATCGCTTCAATCGCCAGGTCGGTTGGGTTACCCACCGCCAGCAGCTGGCTCTGTTTGTAACGCTTAACGCCTTTGATGGTTTTGACGCTGTCGCGGGATTTTTGCCATTCAGACAGCGGGATGCTGGCGTAAACGTTGATGCCGTTCTCTTCCAGCGCCTGCGGGCTTTCGATTCCGCGGTTGAACAGCGAACGCAGCAGCACGCCCACGATGGAGAGCATCAGGCCGAGAATAATGCTGCCGAGAATAATCAGCGCTTTCTTCGGCTTCAGCACGCCAGGCTGGGTAATGGCCGGGTCGACGATACGCACGTCACCGACGGTACTGGCTTCGGTGATTTTCAACTCCTGCTGTTTGTTCAGCAGCTGCATATAAACCTGCTGCCCGGACTCCACGTCGCGGGTCAGACGCACGATTTCCTGCTGCGTTTTCGGCATCGCGGTCACGCGGTCATTGAGCTTCGCCTTTTCCTCTTCCAGCGTACGGCGTTTTTCCAGCAGCGTGCGGTAGGCCGGGTGACGTTTGGTATAAAGCTTGGAAATCTCCGCCTCTTTGAAGGTCAGCTCGTTGAGCTGCGCGTCAATGTTGACCATCGAATCAAGGACCGATTTCGCCTCAAGCGGCAGGTCGACGGAATCTTTATCCTGACGATAGGCGTTCAGCTTGTTCTCGGCGTCATCCAGATGAGCGCGAACGTCCGGGAGCTGCTTCGCGAGGAAGGCCAGGCTCTTCGCCGCTTCGGCCGACTTACGCTCGACGTTCTGCTCAAGGTAGTTGCGGGTAATGCTGTTCAGGATGTCGCGGATTTGATCCTTATCTTCACCGGTAAAGGTCATGCTCAGCACGCCGGTGTCCTTACCGTTTTCAGTAACGGTGAGGTTGTTTTGCAGATTGTTGATCATCCCCAGCGTGGAGAATTTAGTGACGGTGAATTCGCCGCCCTCGTGGGTGTTGATCGCGCTGACCATCATGCTGACGCCGTCTTTGGTAAGCATCTGCCCGACTTCACCGCGCGCGCTAAAGCCCGCGTCGCTGGTCAGCTGGTACTGTTTCGGGCCAAGTACCGTCAGGGTAAAGGTCTGATCGGCGGTCCCTTTCGGCAGCACGAAGTCAGTGACTTTCACCGTGTCGTTGTTGCGGCCCATCAGCCGATCCCAGCCGGCACCAAAGATCGGGAAGGTATTTTTGGTGACGGAGATATCGAGCCCGAGGTCATGAACCGTTTTACCCAGCACCAGTCGTGACTGGATGAGCTGAATTTCAGCGTCGGAGGCCGGCGGCTTGTTCGCCAGCGCAGAGCCAATATCCTGCACCAGCGAGTTCCCGGTGTTCTGCTCGATCTGCACCAGCGCGTCGGCGCTGTAGATAGGGGTGGCGAACAGCGTGTAGACGACGGCCGCAGCGGCAAATACGGCGGTAATACCCAGTACCCACCACTTTGCCTCTACAACCGTGCCGACCAGGCGCCCAATATCAATTTCATCACTGCCCGAAGTCGGGGCGGCAGAAGGTCTTGTTTTTTCTGTCATTGTTATCCCTGCTGAGCTTTCAGTGCCTGCGCCCACTGTTGGGCAGACTGGTCAAGTAAGGTGTAAACCGCCTCGAAGGCCTCATGGCTTTTGCGATACGGATCGGGGATTTCGCGCTCATTGTCCCAGTGACCAAACAGCATCACCTTGCCGCGCATCTCCGGTGCGATATCGCATAGCGCATGAATATGGCGTTTTTCCATCGCCAGGATCAGGTCATACTCCCGGCACATGCGGCCGGTGACCTGGCGGGCAACGTGCCCGTCAAGAGAGAGGTTATGATCCCGCGCCACGCTCGTCGCACGCTCGTCGGCCCCTTTGCCAACCAGTGCGCCAAGCCCAGCGGAGTCGACCGTTAACTCAGGCTGGTACTGCTTCAGCAGCCGCTCAGCCGTGGGGGAACGGCAGATGTTCCCCACGCATACCACCAGAATTTTGTTAAACATCGCGGATTACCAGGTATGAATGTCGCGCGCCGTATCCGTCATGTAGCGAACGCCACTGATGGTTGGCAGCAACTGGTTGATCAGGCGGTTCCAGCGGGCGACCGGCGCGGTGGTGACGTACACCACATCGTATGGCTGGAGGCGGAACTCCGTTGCCATCACCAGCGACGTCGCATCGGACATATCCAGCTGATAAATGTTGGCAATCTTGCCTTTCGTACCCTCCCCCTTAAGCGGACGGATAACGAAGATACCGCTGGCGTTCGACGAGGTCAGGTCGATGCCTTCCGCGTTGCCCAGCGCTTCGGTCAGGGTCATACCGCTGAAGTCCATTTTGAGGGTGCTCTGTTTCTTCACTTCACCCATCACGAAGACTTTCAGATCGTCATTGCGCGGTACGTAGAGAATGTCGCCCGGATACAGCAGGCGGTTCTGAGTCAGATCGCCGTTTTGCATCAGCGCCTGTAGCGAAATGCGCTGCTCTTTGCCTTCGTGGGTCAGCACGACGTTGCGCCAGTCGGCGCCGTCGGTTAAGCCGCCCGCGGCGTTAATGGCGTCCAGCACGGTCAGGGGAACGTTGGTGATGGCCTGCTGGCCCGATTTGTTCACCTGGCCGGAGATATAGGCTTTTTGCGAGCGGAATGCGGCGATATTAACGTCCACCTGCGGGTCGGCGATGTACTGCGCTAAGCGGCCGGTAATATCACTACGGATCTCGGCAAGCGTTTTCCCGGCTACATGGACTTTACCAATGTAGGGATAGAACATGGTGCCATCTGACTGCACCCAGTTACCGGTGTCGCTTGAGCTGCGGTACTGGCCCGCAGGCGTGGTCAGTTCAGGGTGGTCCCAGACGGTCACGTTAATCACGTCACCCGGCCCCACGCGATACTGATAGGAGGCAATTTCCTGGTCCAGCGACATATTCGGCTGAGCAACATTCGGACGTGGACGTAATTGTTCGACCAGACGTGGCGTAAGTGGATAAACATTCACCATTTTGTCGAGATCAAAATCGGCATCCTGTTGCTTGATCACATCCTTACCCATTGTTGACATATTGCTGCCGGGAAAGACCGTGCAACCACTCATCAAGGTCACAGACACCAATAATGGCATCAATTTCATTTTGGATTTCATCATTGATTATTTATCACTTTGGCAGAGTAATTATCCTGTGCAATTTAAATAAGCTCGAGTCGTATTGGGTTTCAGCATGCAGTTAATCAATAAGAAATATAACTGGCATCAGTCCTAAAAAAAGCTTATTCATCCATTGGCTATTGACAGAATAATCGAGGCTCATTCACACGCTTTCAGGCACGCTACCGCCCTTGGCTTTCAGTTACCAATCCACTGACTAAACAATGTGTTATGGATAGACACCCTCTTAAGCAAGGTCTTCTGGAAATATATCAGCCGCTTGAGATACCCGGCGGATAATGAATAACCATCCCTGAAGACCGAACAATAATAGCAACACCGAGATTTAACATTTGATGCTGGGAGAATTGTTGCAGCTAACCTAATAGCAGGCAAGGAGACAACTGTCCTAATATCGGTTTTTAAGATTAATATTAAGAGCAAATTTTTGACCTTTTAGGATTTTCTTTATATTGACAAAAAGAGAGCAAAAACCATTAACTGCGATATATCCTAAAATGATATTCCTGTAATTAAATATACGTATTCCCCTTATTTACAGCGTCATCAGATTGCTCTCTTTTTAGCGTTTCGTATTAAGAGAAATCTCAGCCCGGCATTGCAATTTCTCCCGGCTTTATCCATGATCGAAGTGTGACATTCGTCATATAACAGAAGGTATTGCTATTACTATGGAATGGATTGCCGATCCCTCAATCTGGGCCGGGCTGGTAACGCTGGTCGTCATCGAGTTAGTGCTCGGGATTGATAATCTGGTCTTTATCGCCATCCTCGCTGAAAAACTGCCCCCTTCCCAGCGCGACCGCGCGCGCGTGACGGGTCTGCTGCTGGCGATGGTGATGCGCTTACTGCTGCTGGCCTCTATCTCCTGGCTGGTCACGCTCACTCAGCCCCTGTTCTCCCTTCACGGGCTGAGCTTTAGCGCCCGTGATCTGATCATGCTCTTCGGCGGGTTGTTCCTGCTGTTCAAAGCCACCGTCGAGCTGAACGAGCGGCTCGAAGGCAAAGACAGCGAAAACCCGACCCAGCGCCGCGGGGCGAAATTCTGGCCGGTGGTGGCGCAAATTGTGGTGCTGGATGCGGTCTTCTCTCTGGATTCGGTGATCACCGCCGTCGGGATGGTGGACCATCTTGCGGTGATGATGGCGGCGGTGATTATCGCCATCACCCTGATGGTGATGGCCAGCAAGGCGCTGACACGGTTTGTGAACAGTCACCCGACCATCGTTATACTCTGTCTGAGCTTCCTGCTGATGATTGGCTTTAGCCTGGTGGCCGACGGCTTTGGGTTCCATATTCCGAAAGGCTACCTCTACGCCGCCATCGGTTTCTCCGTCATGATTGAGGCGCTTAACCAGCTGGCGATATTTAACCGCCGCCGCTTCCTTTCCGCAAATCAGACCCTGCGCCAGCGCACGGCCGACACGGTCATGCGCCTGTTAAGCGGCAAGAAAGAGGATGCGGAGCTGGACGCTGAAACCTCCTCCATGCTGGCCGATCACAGCGACGGGCAGATCTTTAACCCGCAGGAGCGGCTGATGATTGAGCGGGTGCTCAACCTTAATCAGCGCACGGTCAGCAGCATCATGACGTCGCGCCATGACATTGAGCATATCGACCTGACGGCCCCGGAAGCGCAAATCCGCGCCCTGCTGGATAAAAACCAGCACACCCGCGTGGTGGTCACCGGCGGCGAAGAGGAAGAGGAGCTGCTGGGCGTGGTCCACGTCATCGACCTGCTGCAACAGCAGCTGCACGGCGAGACGCTCAATCTCCGCGCCCTGGTCCGCCAGCCGCTGGTTTTCCCGGAGGGGCTACCGCTGCTTTCGGCCCTTGAGCAATTCCGTAACGCGCGCACGCACTTTGCCTTTGTGGTGGATGAGTTTGGGTCGGTTGAAGGGCTGGTCACGCTCAGCGACGTGATGGAAACCATCGCCGGTAATTTACCCAATGAGGTTGATGAGATTGATGCCCGCCATGACATCCAGAAAAACGCAGACGGCTCGTGGACGGCCAACGGCCATATGCCGCTTGAAGACCTGGTGCAGTATGTGCCGCTGCCGCTGGATGAAAAACGGGACTATCACACCATTGCTGGCCTGCTGATGGAGTATTTGCAGCGTATTCCGCAGCCGGGGGAAGAGGTTCAGGTGGGCGACTATCTGCTGAAAACATTGCAGATTGAAAACCATCGCGTGCAGAAGGTTCAGCTCATCCCGCTGCAGGACGAGGAAGAACTGGATTTTGAGGTGTAAAAAAGCCGGGTGACGCTTCGCTTACCCGGCCTACGGTGTCTGGCTTTTGTAGGCCGGGTAAGGCAAAGCCGTCACCCGGCACAACACGCATCACAGCTTATCGAGCAGCTTTTTCACATCCTTCCCGGTCTGGGAATCTTTATTACGATCCGCCCAGCTGTTAAGCCGACGTTTGGCTTCATCCTGCAGATGCTTACGCAGGATCTGATCCACCTGAAGGCTGTAATTCAGCGCCTGCCATTTGCCATAAACGCGCAGCGGGATCGGCGTCTCTTTCAGGAAGTCGATGAGCGAGCTTTCGCCCTGCCAGCCGGAAAGCACCCGGACATTAAAGCGCGTGTCCGCCGTCTCTTTCACCAGATCCATCGAGCCATCGCCCGTCAGCGAGAGCATGGAAGAGGTTCCCTGCATGTCGGCAAGCGCAAGCAGTCCGTTATCCAGCGTCAGGTCTGTGGTGAAGCTGTCGAGGCGCGTGGCGCTGTCGTAGTTCTCCTGGGCTTTCACGTCGCTGCTGCGCTCCACCGCCTGCTGCACCAGCTGCTGGAAGTTAAGCCCTTCCATACGTGAGTCTTTTAAGTCGATATGCGCCTGCCCCTGCCACTCGCGGCGGAAGGCATCGGCATCAATTTTTGTGCCCGAGAAGTCACCCGCCAGCGTCAGCTGCCCCGTCAGGGATATCGGGTAGTTAAACGCCTTCAGGATGGTACCGATCTCAACGTTGTCGAGACGCGGCTGGAATTCGGCGCTGGCAACGTCTTTACGGACATCCAGCGTGCCGGGCAGGGAGAGGTGCCCTGCCCCCATCTTGCCGCTCAGCTCGGAGATCACCAGCAAACCGTTATGGTTAAACATCTGGCTGCTCACGTCGGTAAAATCAATGCCGCGCCAGCGCAGGCTATTGGCTTTCAGCAGAACATCCGCCGTGAATCCGCGCAGGGCGTTATAGTCAGGCTGATCGAGATTCGACGAGATAACCGGACGTGATATCGGTGCCTGGCTTTGCCCCGTTTGCACGGCATCGCCGTCCGTTGCGCCTGCTGGCAGAGGCGGCAGCAGGTTTTCCAGATTGAGCTTGTCGAACTGCAGGTTCAGCACCCACTTCGGTTTCTCTTCGAGCGAGACGCTTGCCTGCCCCTTCAGAGTGCTGTCATTTGCCTGCAGGTTGAGATTATCCAGCTCCAGCTGCTTTTGCTCTTCGCGCCACACGGCCTGCAACGTCCCCTGCCCGGTAATCCCCTGGGTAGGGAGATCGGCGCCCGTAAGCTGCCAGTTAAGCTGCTGAACGTCGGCGGTGAGCTGATGCGGATAGTCTGCGGCGTTGACGCTGGCATTCAGCGACAGGGTGAGATCGCGCTGATCGCGGGTCACGCGCCCGCTAAAGTCCACCGTGGCAAGATGGTGAGCGTCCTGTTCCATCTGCAGGTTAATGTTGCGAACGGTAACCTGCTCCTCATCTTCATGCTGGAAAACCAGCACGCTGTCGGCGACTTTCAGCTTGCCAATATCAAAGGACCAGCCTGTATCAGACGGTTCATCAGGCAGGGTATTTTCATGCGGCGCAACCGGCGCATTCGCATCACGCACGGCTTCGGTTTGCGGGGTGAGCTGAATGACCGCATCTTTCAGCATCACCTGTTTAACCTGCAGCTGATGAGAGAAGAGCGGGATCAGCGCCACATCAAGGCGCATATTGTCTGCGGAAACCAGCGGCTGGGAAGCCCCCGGCGCCGTGAGCGACATGCGGCCAGAGAGAATGCTGAGCTGCGGCCAGACGTGCCAGCGCAGCGATCCATCAAGCTTCAGTTGATAACCGCTACGTGCTTCGACCTGCCGCACCATGTAAGCGCGGAAATCGTTAGGGTTAACCAGCAGAACCAACGCCGAAAGGCCAGCAACCAGCACCACCAGCAAAATCATCAGCGTTGTCAGAACTCTTCTCATGGCATCCTCAATGGACTAACGATCAGTCTTTATCAATACGGCTGGCAACCGCACCCTGCTGGTCGCGATATTTTGCGTCCTGCCGGCGGTTATAAGGCCTGTCTGCCGGGCCTGACAGCGGCTCAAAGCTTAACGCACCAATCATCATGCCGGGACGCAGCGCCAGAGGCAGTTTACCGGCATTGAAGAATTCCAGCACGATACGCCCCGACCAGCCTGGATCGATACGGTGCGCGGTTACGTGAACCATCAGCCCCAGTCGCGCCAGAGAAGAACGGCCATCAAGCCAGCCGACCAAGTCCGAAGGCAGAGTGACGGATTCATACGTCACCGCCAGCGCCAGCTCCCCCGGATGCAGATAAAAAGCGTCGCCTTCATCGATAACGATTTCGTCACTCATCACGCGATCGAGCGCGGCGCTGACTTCGTCCTTCGGCCCGCTGAGGTCAATAAACGGTGCGGTATGGCCGCTAAAGGTGCGGAATTTATTCCCCAACCGTACATCAACGGTCACCCCATTGATACGTTCCACGGGGGGACGCGGGGTAATAGACAAACGGCCTTCATCCAGCCAGGCTTCAATATCGCGATCGCAAAGACGCACGGCACTTTCTCCTTTCATGCATCATACCCTGAGGCGGTAAGCGCTCAGGGTAAAACCAGGTTATCTCTGAACGGTACACAATTCACGCGGCTTATTCAAAAAACTGGCTGATTTTCGCTTTTAAGATATCAATGGCGATGCGGTTTTTGCCGCCGCGCGGCACGATGATATCGGCGTATTGTTTGGAGGGTTCAATAAACTGCAGGAACATCGGGCGGACCGTTTTCTGGTATTGCGCCATGACGGAGTCCATCGAACGGCCGCGTTCATTAACGTCACGCTTGATGCGGCGCATCAGGCAGATATCCAGCGGGGTATCGACGAAAATCGAGAAGTTCATGGACTCGCGCAGACGGGCATCGGTCAGCAGCAGGATACCTTCAAGGATAATGACCTTTTTCGGCTCGATGCGGATCGTTTCCTGGGTGCGGGTGTGTTCTACGTAGCTGTAAACGGGCAGTTCAATCGCCTGGCCGCTCTTAAGTGCTTCTAAATGCTGGAACAGCAAACTGTGATCCATCGCATTGGGATGGTCATAGTTGGTTTTGACGCGTTCTTCCATCGACAGATGGGATTGATCTTTGTAATAGCTGTCTTCGGGAATGACGCCGATATGCTCATCACCTACTTGTTCACGCAGTTCGCGATAAAGCGTACTGGCAATTAGACTTTTACCTGAAGCCGATGCGCCGGCGATGCCTATAATGACGCACTGATGAGACTTATCAGTCATAAATTTAGCGACCTGATTAACCTGGATGTTAAGGAAGGACGACGCCGGAGCGTCAAACGCGGCAATTATAGGGATTTCGCGGGCGTGATACCAGTCGAATGCACAGGTTCTGCGAGACTGGCCGAAAAGTGGCGCATTACTCCCTGAGTGAAATTTAAATGAACGTTTTTTCAGCGTTTACCCTTTTTTTCTCGCGGAGTAACTATTTAATAAGTCTATGGTGTCAAATTCTGAGCAGTCGCCATATGAATTGTAAATTGTTTGTACTAGCATAAACCAAATTATCAAATTCACGCGTTCGAACATCTTCCCTGACGGCATGGCGTCTCTGGATAAAGCGGTAATGAATAAACAATACCAGCGGGTTTTGGTTACCACCCCACATCCTTTATTACGACTTGTCTGTCTGGGCCTGGTCACCTTTATCTTTACCTTATTTTCGCTGGAACTTACCCGCTTCGGCACGCTGCTGGCCCCGCTCTGGTTTCCCACCGCCATTATGATGGTGGCGTTTTACCGCCATGCCGGAAAAATGTGGCCGGGCATTGCCCTGGCCTGTTCGTTCGGCAATATTCTGGCCTCGTGGATGCTGTTTTCGTGGGGATCGATAAGCCTCATCTACCCTTCAATCAACGTGATTGAGGCCGTTATCGGCGCGGTGTTCCTGCGCAAATTACTTCCGTGGTACAACCCGCTGCAGAACCTGAATGACTGGATCCGCGTAGCCATCGGCAGCGCGCTGGTTCCACCGCTGGTGGGCGGCATTCTTGTTACTCTGGTGGCGCCCGGCCCTGAGACGCTGCGTAATTTCTTCGTGTGGGTGCTGTCAGAGGCCATTGGCGCGCTGGCGCTGGTGCCATTGGGCCTGCTGTTTAAACCGCATTATCTGCTGCGCCACCGTGACCCGCGACTGCTGCTGGAAACGCTAACTACGCTTGCCGTCACGTTAGTCCTTAGCTGGGCCGCCATCACCTGGCTGCCGTGGCCCTTTACCTGCGTTATCGTTCTGCTGATGTGGAGCGCCGTGCGCCTGCCGCGGATGGAAGCGTTCATGGTGTTTCTGGTCACCGTGATGGTCGTCTCGCTGATGATTGCCCGCAATCCGGTGGCGCTGACAACCCAGCACGCCGGGGCAATGCTGAACGCGCCGTGGCTGCCGTTCCTGATGCTGCTCCTGCCGGCCAACGTTATGACCATGGTGATGTATGCCTTCCGCGCCGAACGCAAACACATCACCGAAAGCGAGGAGCGTTTTCGTAATGCGATGGAGTATTCCGCCATCGGCATGGCGCTGGTCAGCATCGAGGGCAAATGGCTGCAGGCCAACAAGGCGCTGTGCAATTTCCTCGGCTACAGCCAGACGGAGCTTCAGTCGCTGACCTTCCAGCAGCTCACCTGGCCGGAAGATCTCCATACCGACCTGGAACAGCTGGAACAGCTGGTCAACGGCGAGATCAATACCTACACCCTCGAAAAGCGCTATTACACCCGCAATGGGGAAGTGGTCTGGGCGCTGCTGGCCGTCTCCGTGGTGCGGCATGCCGACGGCTCGCCGCTCTATTTTATCGCCCAGATTGAAGATATTAACGACCTGAAGCAGACCGAGTGGGTCAATAAGCGCCTGATGGAGCGCATTACGCTTGCTAACGAAGCGGGCGGGATCGGCATCTGGGAGTGGGATCTGGAGCCAGACGTTATTAGCTGGGATAAGCGGATGTTTGAGCTGTATGAAATTCCGCCGCACATCAAGCCCACCTGGCAGCTCTGGCATGAAACGATGCTGCCGGAAGATCGCGCCCACGCGGAGCAGGTCCTGCGGGACTCGCTGATTTCCCGCCTGCCGTTTAAGCTCGAGTTCCGCATCCGCGTGAAGGAAGGCGTGCGCCATATTCGCTCCCTGGCGAACCGGGTGCTGAATAAGCAGGGTGAAGTTGAACGACTGCTCGGGATCAACATGGATATGACCGAGGTGAAGCAGCTCAACGAGGCCCTCTTCCAGGAAAAAGAGCGTCTGCACATCACCCTCGACTCCATCGGTGAAGCGGTGCTGTGTACCGATATCAACATGAATGTCACCTTTATGAACCCGGTCGCCGAGAAAATGAGCGGCTGGCTGCAGGCCGAGGCAATTGGCCAGCCGATTCTGACGGTGTTACACATCACCTTCGGTGAAAAAGGGCCGCTGATGGAGAATATTCACAGCGGCGATATGTCCCGTTCCGATATCGATCAGGACGTGGTCCTGAACTGCCGCACCGGCGGAAACTTCGATATCCATTACAGCATTACACCGCTCAGCACCCTGGATGGACAGAGTATTGGCTCCGTTATCGTGATTCAGGACGTCACCGAGTCGCGCAAAATGCTGCGCCAGCTGAGCTACAGCGCCTCCCACGATGCCCTGACCCACCTCGCCAACCGGGTCAGCTTCGAAAGCCATCTCAAGCGGCTCCTGCAGACCGTTCGCGAAACGCGCCAGCGTCACGCCCTGGTCTTTATCGACCTCGATCGCTTTAAGGCCGTCAACGATACGGCAGGCCATGCCGCCGGCGATGCGCTGCTGCGGGAACTCTCTTCCTTAATGCTGACCATGCTTCGTTCCAGCGACGTGCTGGCGCGCCTGGGCGGGGACGAATTCGGGTTACTGTTGCCGGACTGCAATATTGAAAGCGCACGCTATATCGCCAACCGCCTGATCCAGACCATCAATGACTACCATTTTATGTGGGAAGGCCGTCTGCACCGGATCGGCGCCAGCGCCGGGATCACGCTGATAGATGAAAATAACCATCAGGCGTCGGAGATCATGTCGCAGGCGGACATTGCCTGTTATGCCTCGAAAAACGGCGGACGCGGCATGGTGACGGTTTACGAACCCCAGCAGGAGCGGGATCGCAGCACGCGCAGCATGATGTCGCTTGACGAGCAGTGGCACATGATTAAAGACAATCACCTGATGATGATTGCCCGCAGCGTTGCCTCCCCACGCATTCCGGAAAGCAGTAATTTCTGGCTGATTTCATTACGCCTGTGGACCAGCCAGGGCGAAGTTCAGGAAGAGCACGCCTTCCGCTCGGGCCTGGCGGAGCCTGAGCTTTTTCACGCCCTCGACAGACGTATCTTTAGCGAGTTTTTCCGCGCCTCTGCGGCACAGATCGCCAGTAAAGGTATGGGTATCGCGCTTCCGCTTTCTGAGGCCGGTTTAGCCAGCGTGACGCTGGTCGATGAACTTCTCGACCTGCTGGATAAAAGCCCGATGCCGGGCCGTCTCCTGCACCTGGTTATCTCTGCCGACGTGGTGTGCAATCCGGACAAGAACCTGCAGCGGGGTCTGCAAAAGCTTCGCCAGGCGGGCTGTCGCATTATCTTCAGCCAGGTGGGCCGCGACATGAACGTCTTTACCCACCTGAGCGCGAATATGGCCGACTATCTGATGCTGGACGCGGAAGTGGTGACCAATGTTTATGGTAATCTGATGGATGAAATGATGGTCACCATTGTTCAGGGCCATGCCCAGCGTCTGGGCATGAAGACCATAGCCGGCCCCTGCAATCAGCCCATCATGATGGATACGCTCTCCGGCATCGGTATTGATTTTATCTTTGGCGACACCATCGCTGAGCCGCAGCCGCTGGATTTACTTCTTAATACCAGCTATTTCGCCATCAACTGACGGCGCCCAGCCGTCGGTATACCAGATGTGCAGCAGCGCGTAAGAGCGCCAGGGCTGCCAGCGTTCGGCGTAGCGGCGAATTTGCGCGGGCGTCATCCCGGCGAAGCGCTGCTTAATCAGATAATCATCCGGCAGAAACACATCTTTCGCCTGCCAGCCGCGCAGGGCCAGGTAGTTTGCCGTCCAGCGGCCAATTCCCGGCCTCTGCTGTAGCGCCTTCATCCCCTCCTCAATATTTGCGGGCGGGAAAAGCGGAAACGTCCCGTCGATGACCGACTGCGCCAGATGAATCAACGACTCTGCGCGCTTTACCGGCATGCCCAGCGCTTTCAGCGCCAGCGGGTCCGCTGCCGCCAGCGCCTCCGGCGTGGGAAAGCAGAGATAGCCTGGGCAATCTGTCACGGGTTCACCGCACAGCGCCACCACGCGCGACGCCAGCTTCGCCGCCATCGCCACGCTCACCAGCTGTCCGAGAATCGCCCGGACGCCCTGCTCGTACGCGTCCATCGCCCCCGGCAAGCGCAAGCCCGGCCGGGCAGCGCCGAGGTCGCCCAGCGTCTCCGCTATATGCTGCGGGTTGCAGGCGAGATCGAACAGCCGCGCGATGCGCTCAAGACACGCCTGCGCAACCGGGATCAACCCCGGGCTGAGCGTCACGCTCAGCGTATGTGTTGCGTCATCCGGCGTAACGCGAAAGATCCCCTGATGTCCTTCGCAGGCAAAACTGCGCTCATAGTAGTCGCTCGTGACGGTTTCAATGCCCGCCACCGCACGCGCGCCAAGAAAGCCAAACATCCACTGCCAGTCATAGGGGGGAAGCCAGGTGAGGGTATACATCGTTGCTCCTTTTTTATTGTTATCAGCATAAACGGAAAGACCTTGTATTGCCTTGCTTTCATATTCCTGTTGTCGCCATGCAGACATTTCGTTAAAGTCTCGCCCCTTCTCACCGGCATGGGGATTCATCGTGTTTATTGGATTTGACTACGGTACGGCAAACTGCTCGGTTGCGATTATGCAAAACGGGCAACCACAGCTCCTGAAAATGGAAAAAGAGAGCACGCTGCTGCCGTCAATGCTCTGCGCGCCCACCCGCGAAGCGGTCAGCGAATGGCTGTTCCGCCACCATCAGGTTCCGGCTTCGGCGGCGGAAACCCAGGCGCTTTTACGCCGTGCGGTCAGCTTCAACCGCGAGGAAGATATCGACGTTACGCCGTCGAGCGTGCAGTTCGGCCTCTCGTCGCTCGGGCACTACATTGAAGATCCTGAAGAGGTCTACTTCGTTAAGTCGCCAAAGTCCTTCCTCGGCGCCAGCGGCCTGAAGCCTCAGCAGGTGGCGATGTTTGAAGACCTGGTGTGCGCGATGATGCTGCATATCCGCAATCAGGCGCAGACCCAGGTATCAGATACGATTACCCAGGCGGTGATTGGTCGACCCATCAACTTCCAGGGGCTGGGCGGCGATGAGGCCAACCAGCAGGCGCAGGGGATCCTGGAGCGCGCGGCGCACCGCGCGGGCTTCCGCGACGTGGTATTCCAGTACGAGCCGGTTGCGGCGGGGCTGGATTTTGAAGCCACGCTGTCGGAAGAGAAGCGCGTGCTGGTCGTCGACATCGGCGGGGGCACCACCGACTGCTCGCTGCTGCTGATGGGGCCGCAGTGGCATAACCGGCGCGACCGCGAAAACAGCCTGCTGGGGCACAGCGGCTGCCGCGTAGGCGGTAACGATCTCGATATCGCGCTGGCCTTTAAGAGCCTGATGCCGCTGCTGGGCATGGGCGGGCAAACGGAAAAAGGGATCGCTCTGCCGATCCTGCCATGGTGGAACGCCATCGCCATCAACGACGTGCCGGCGCAGAGCGATTTCTACAGCACCGCTAACGGCCGCTTCCTTAACGATCTGGTGCGCGATGCCCAGGACGCCGATAAGGTCGCCCTGCTGTATAAAGTGTGGCGTCAGCGCCTCAGCTACCGCGTGGTGCGCACTGCGGAAGAGAGTAAAATCGCCCTCTCCGATCGCGCTGAACATGCGGTGTCCTTGCCGTTTATCAGCGACGAACTGGCCACGGCGATTTCACAGGAGGGGCTGGAGACGGCGCTCGCTCAGCCGCTGCAGCGCATCCTGGAACAGGTGCAGCTGGCGCTGGAGAACGGCAAAGAGAAGCCTGACGTGATTTACCTGACCGGGGGAAGCGCCCGTTCGCCGCTGATCAAAAAAGCGCTGGCGGAACAGCTGCCGGGAATACCTATTGCGGGCGGCGATGACTTTGGCTCCGTCACCGCGGGCCTGGCGCGCTGGGCGCAGGTGATGTTTAGTTAAAACGACGCTCGCCCCGTACTATGATACGGGGCGAGCGGATTCAGGGTGCGGTAAGGCGCGGATTAACCTGATTTTCCTGCCCTGGAGACTTCTTTTTCCTGACGGGCCTCTCGATATTTTCACACCGCTTCATAAAGCCTTTGAACTCCGCCAGCGCCACCGGGGGCATAAAAAAGTACCCCTGCTGGTAGTCGACCTGGTTATCCACAAGCCAGTCGCGCTGGTAGTCATATTCCACCCCCTCAGCCACGGTTTGCAGCCCGAGAATAGCGGCAAGGTTTATTATCGACTCCAGCATCGGCAGCGGCTGCTCATGCGCGTGGATGCCGTTGATAAAGGTCTTGTCGATTTTAATCACATCGAGTTCAAGCTCGTTCAGATAACAAAGATTCGCATACCCCGTGCCAAAATCATCCAGCGCAAACAGCACCCCGCGATTGCGAAGGGAGCGGATCAGCTCTTTTATTGCCGGAGTGACCACCAGCGTCTGGTTTTCGGTTATTTCGATCATCAGCTTTATCGGCAACGATTCCGTTAACTCTAAAAAATTAAGGCACTCCCAGTAAAAGACGGGATTGCTCAGGCTTGAAGGGCTTACGTTAAAGGCGACAAAAAAGGACTGTCCATGCCAGTGAATGCCGTGATTTAAATCGCAGGCTACCTTATTCATTAAATAGCTGGTTAGCTCATTAATAAGCCCGCTTTTTTCCGCCAGCGGAATAAACTCACGCTGGGAGATGGCGTAATTATGACCCAGCGGCCAGCGCGCCAGCACCTCTACCCCGCTCAGTTCACCATTGCTGTCGACGATAGGCTGATAATACGGAATAATTTCCTCATTTTTCAGCGCCAGGCTCAATCGATCGGCCTCGGTATTATCACAGACATAGCGCGGCGGCTTTTCATTTCCATTGACTCTCTCTGCCAGCAGGCCGTTACGGGAAAGAAAAATAATGGACTCGTTGAAATTATCAAATTCCAGACGATGGGTTATTTTATCCCGATAACGATAAAGTGATTTTACCGCCAGCGAGTTCGCCCGGCAAAACTCCTCCTGGCCGGTACGGGTGAATGAGGCATTAAGCATTTCCTGTTCAAAATTGCTCAGGCGAAATTCATCCACAAAGCCTATTCTGGCGGGCGCACCGTTTTCAGTATTCGCCATCAAAATCTGCTTCAGCGAATCAATGACGGCATCAGCGTCCAGTTTGGCATCGATAAACTCCGCGTATTCAAAGCCTCGGTTAATACATTTATTTTCACTCAACTTAATCACCACGCTGTTGATATTGATAAACTGACTGCTGTTTCTTTGCAGCCACCTTTTAACCAGACCAAATGGCATTCGGCTATCAATAATTAACAGGCAGTTTTTGTACTGGGGCGCGGAGATATCAGCATCGTTGATATAGGTTCCGGTATCCACCAGTATCAGATTAGGCAAAAATGACCTAATCCCTGAGAAAAGATAAATGTCATAACTAAGCAGGAAGACCTTTTTTGTGTTCATCATCATCACCATCATGGTTTTAATTGCAAAGGCTACCCCTCCCTCAAATAGAGAGAACATTCACAATTGATTCGGTTTCCAACGACATACATGTCAGATAATTAATATTATCATTGCAATGCTAAAGAAATTTTTTATATCCCCCGGACTACGGCTGCGATCAGAGTTAAAATGATAAGAATATTCCTATCACCGGAACAGGGAATTTTCTTAGCTGCGGCAAGTACAAACAAATGCCCTTACATTCACAACAAGACAAACTAAAACTTCAAAAATACATCAACTCACAGATAAAAATCACTGTAAGGCATTGTAAAGCAGAGAATCACTTCGCACGACAGACCATCAGCGTGCGGCGCAAATCCCTGATACCATACACATTGTTGTCGATATGGATGACCTTGTAATAAAACAGCTTCTGTTTTGACATCAGCAGATCCGTTATCGCGTCGGGCAAATCGTCATTATCATTTTTGACTATTGCCAGACGCTCCGTACGCAGATATCCGTCGCTGTCCTTCCCTAAAAAATGCAGCGACGTTGTCCGATTCACGGCGTACTGTTTATCATTTACCTCCAGTACGCCCACCTGCGACAGCATCCCGTCTTTTTCCGAGGAGATCCTGAATACCTGGAGAACCTCTCCCTTTATTTTTATCCCGTTTTTTTGCGTATCCAGTTCGATATGATATTTAGAGGTACAGACCAGCGCCGCCGGGATTTCCCCGCGGTCAAGTACAATGAAAAACAGAGCGGCCAGCGCAGCTATGATGCTAATAAAAATAATTTTGGCACTCATACGCCACCTTTTTTTCGTCCATCAAACAAATACTAAAAAAATGTTCTTTCAGTTTATTGCTCTTAGACAGGCTGTTATCGTCATAAAATATGATGGCTTTCTTCGTGCCGTTACAAATGGTGCTAAACCCTTTCCATCTTTGCGAATGCAGAAACTTAAAAATTTTCTCGGAAGAATTATCATCCGTCGTATACACCTCGCAGGCCCCGGTATTTGAAACATGCACCACGCCGTCGTTATTGCGAAACATGACGGTGAGAAAAATGCCTGCACCGCCCAGTAAAACCAGAGAAAAAACAAACCAGACTAAAAGTTTTTTATTCCACGGGAAGGTCAACGCAGGATTGCCAGGCGCTACGTCTTTCTCAGTTGAACCCAATTCTTCTTTGCGGTTATCACTAACCTGCGCCTGAAAAATAAACCCTTCTCGCGGAATGGTGATAATTACGTCATCAACGCCCAGCGAAGACAATGCCTTACGTAAAAGACTAATGCTTTTATTAAGACTATGGCCGGATGGATTCATCCCATACTTGGCCCAGACTTCTTCGATGATCAGTTCCCTGCTTAATTGCCGGGCATTATTTACAATAAAAAAATCCAGTAACCTTGCCACCGAAGCGGAAAGGACAAGCTGTTGATTTTGTAGGCTCAATTCTCGTTTCGTTGAGTCGTACAAAACCCGACCATTAATTATCTTTCTCATCCAGACTAACTCTTATATTTTTCTTTCATTATGCAAGCAACCTATACAGAGTATATTTACCTTATACAGGTTAGCAATATAAGAATATTTTTATTTAGATTTTATGAGCCAGGTTTAAAACACGCGTTGCCAACAGGGATATACTTGTGCAAAGCGACAATGAATTTTTTATTTTGATTTTTTAACCCGCTGCTGCGATACGTTTCTCCGGGGAGGACGTAACGGATAGCGGCCTCATCATCCGTTGAATTACACCCCTGCTGCACAATGATTTTAAAAAAAGTGTTCCCGGTATTTCTAAGCACCCCGGCCTGCTCATCCAGGGTATAGCGCAGGTCGATCTTTCTCGGGCGTACTACCAATATCGTATCCAGGGCGATAGCCGGTATCGCTTCGCTTCTTTTCCCCCCGTTGCGCTCAGGAAACATCGTGACGGGCAGCTCGGTGAACTGCACACGGTAATAGCGCTCCTTATCATCCTGCGGGCCGCGGTAGAAAATCTTAAAAAACTCCCCGGCATCCGGTGCCAGCGAGAACGTCAGCGGCGCAAAGATCAGCTCCCCTTCTTCTATATCCTGGCGTTTCTCTCCGCCCGGCCCGGGCCTATCAATTTTCACCGCAGAAATGCGATACACATTCTGCTTTTTGCTGTCGTTAAAAATGCGTTTGCTTATGAAGGACTTGTCCGCAGGCATCTCATAAATCGTGGAATCGAGATACAGGGCGTGCGCCGAAAAGCTCAGCAGCGCCGCACTAATGATTGCCGCATACCAGCGCTTCATTTGGTGACGCCCAGCCAGTTCGCGGTGACTTTGATTTCGCCGCTGGCGCTGACCACGCCTTCCCAGTCGGAGCCTGCAACCGTCAGCGCCGAGCGGGAGTCATTCATCGGGAACAGCAGCGATAAGCCTGTGCTGAAGTAGCTCCCGTCGTCGGTGTTATTTGCATCCCACGGCGTTTGCTGCCACAGCGCATCGTTGAGGCTGATGGGCGCGTCGCCGCAGCTATTGCGCACCTGCGTCACGCTGCCCGACTGGTTGCTGTACTGAAGATACGCCGGGATCGGCACGCTGATCCCGCCCTGCGCGGAGGTAAACAGGCAGTACGGCGTATTGTTAATGGTCGTGGTGTCCCCCGTGACCTGGGCGGTAATACTGTCCGCCTGACGCGGGCCGGAAACGGTGACGACATAGTCCATGCCTATCGGGGTATCATCGCCGATGGTGCCGCTGCCGCTTGCCGACGTGGTGTTATTCGACGAGACAATGCTGATTCCATACTCCTTAGGAATAATGTTCAACTGCAACGATGGCGTGAACTCGTAATGCCCCGACTCCGGCGTTAAGGCATTGCGGAAGGCAAAGGTAAAAGGCTGGCTGTTGGTAATGCTGTAGCCCGCGTCGACAAGGTTCTTAAGAAACGTCTTCGACAAAAAGAGATAGACGTAGTGGCCGTCCGTTGAGAAGACATTGTAATAGGCCGTCGTCGCGCTGAAGTTATACCAGTTCGAGCCGTTGCCGGAATAACGTACCGTTGACGCCGCCGGGGTAAAGCCCAGCGCGGCAGAATCGATATAGGCCCTGAAGGTGAGCGAGGCGGTCAGGTTCGCGGTCTGCTCAAGGCTGTAGCTGACCATTTTGCAGATCACGCCGCTTACGCTTCCGACAACCCCCAGCTCGCAGGCGCCGGAGTCATTGGTAATGCTCGGCGTCCCGTCGCTGGCGATCCACAGCTCCTGGAAAGCGCTGGTAGATTCCAGCGCCAGATGGCCGCGCTTGGTTAAGGTGTAATTCACGTAGTTCCAGCGCCCGGTACTTTGATCCTTACAGCGCTCCCCCCCCGCGTAATCATAGTTAACCGAGGTATAGCAGCGGTTAAAGACGTAAGTTTCGCTGCTGCCGGTCGGCATCGCGCGGAAATATTCGTAGGCCGAATCGCTCAGCGACGCAAAGCCGTACGCCCCGCCCACCACGCCCGCGACCGATCCGACCTGAGCGTGGTAGAAACCGCTGCTGTCTCGGCCCTGACCGGAGATATAGCCGGACGTTGGGCATTGCGTACCGCTGTAACAGCGGATGCCGTTAAACGGCCCGTCAATCGGCGAATTATCGATCCACATATCCTGATAGTTATTCGCCGGCGCCGTCCAACCCACGTAGCCGAGATAGCCGAGGCTCACCTGCGAGGTGCCGTATTTCACCCAGGTATTGGATCCGCTAAAGCGAGGATCGAGAGCGGAGGGGGTAATGAAATACTCACCGTCCACGGCGTTTTCAATAAACAGAAAGTTATTGCTGACCGAGCCGGACGATGATGCGGTCAACGCTTTCGCCGCCAGCGGCGTCAATGCACCCGCAACGAGTAACGGAAGAATAAGGTTAACATTTTTCATAGCATTATCTCTGCGCCATAGTCGATTGCAGTGCGCATTGCACGTCCCCAACCCACGCTGCGCCGCGGGCTTTTTCCAGATCTAAATCGGCTTCGCAGATGTTGCCATTCGCCGAAACAAGGGTAATGACGGGGAATGTCTTATCGATATCAATCGCGAACTCACCTTTCTCATCGGTGCGCGTTTTACCGATGTGGTTATGAATATCGGTATTGACCGCGAGCTGTCCGTTCGGATAGCGCACGCGCCCGAAGACGGTGACCATGCTTTTCACTTCCGGCGCCACAACGCCAACGTTGCCCGGATAGAGGTTCAGCGACTGCTTACGCCCGGAGACGATATCGAAGCTGTCCTCGGAGTTGCGGTCGTTCATGATCTCCAGCTTGTACTGGGCGTACGGCGGCAGCGCGATAAAGCTCGATTTGCCGCTCAGGACGTACTGGCGGTTATTAATTTTTGCCGCCAGCTTGCCGTCCCCTGCCAGCCCGGTTTTCACGATGATGCCGGAACGCTGGCGCTCTTTGCTGAGGCCGAAATCGCCCCCCGCCCAGGCAACCGAACCCTGGGATGAGAAGTTCAGGTTGGTGGCGTTATCCGCCGATCGGGTAACGGAGACCGTGCCGGCGTTGTATTGGGTGGCGTAACTCATGTTGCCGTTCACGGAATAATCGTTTCCGTAGTTCTGCTCGCCACTCAGGCGGGTGGAGGCCGCGATCCCCGCCGAGGTAATTGGCCCGTCTTCAAACTGCTTGCGGGCGCTGATGTTGCCCTGCGTTGCACCGTAACGATCCCGCGATGCTCCGACGCTTAGCCAGGAGGCCAGCGGCAGCGAGAAGTCGAGGCTGACGTAACGCTCCTGACGACCGTCGTCATTTCGGTTGTTGTAGTAATAGCGCTGCACCCCGGCGCGCAGGCCGACGGTGGCGTAACGCCCGGCGTACAGCGTGGTGCTGTAATCCAGGTTGCGATATGTGTTGCCCGAGTAGCGGTTTTCCGTCTGGCTCACCGCCAGCGATCCCCCGTGCGGTATAAAGCGCCCGAGGTTAATCGTACCGCCAATGGAGTAGTTATCGCGTTCCTGCACCGGTAAACGGTCGCCGATTTTGCTGTCCTCGCGTGACGCCCACACCGAGCCAAACCCGCCGGGAGCGTTGAGGCTTACGCTGCTGACGTTGCGCCAGGTGCCGTCGTTTGCCACCAGCGTTTGAGTGCCCACGCTCACGTATTCATTAACGTTTAGGGTCAGGTCGGTTTCGTTCACGGCGTTGGAATCAAAACCGTACAGCGTGGACTTCACGTTCAGGCCGGAGAGGAGCGCCAGCGTCAGAGAGGCCGCGCCGCCGGCAATCCAGGTCTGCTCGCTGCCGGCATTGTGGTAGTGATTGCGCTTGTAGCTTACGCGATCGTAATCCAGCGATCCGCCGAACACCTGCCATGAGAGCTGGTCCAGCCCGGCGGCCTGCTGGCGCGCGAAGATCTTATTCACGCGGCTGACGCGGGTGTTCACCGTGCGACCATTCACCACGATATCCACCGTCACGTCGTACACACCGTAGGGAAAACGGCTGGTGTCAATTTCGTAGCTGCCCATGTTGAAGTTCTGCACGCTCAGCAGGCGCCCGTCGCGGAAGACGTGGACTTCCCCGGCCGCCGGAAGAAAGACCGTAATGGGAGTCAGCGACAGGGCGGTATTTTCCACCACTGTGCTGCCTTTGTTGCCGTAGCTGGCACCGTAGATTTTTCCGCCGTTCAGCGCGTTCAGGCTGGCAATGGACTGCACGTTCCACGTGTCCAGCATCCCCAGCGCCAGGCGATAGCCCTCGTAGTCGCGCTCGTACATCGCGCGATACACCTTGCTCGAACTGTTGCTCTGGCCAATACCGTATACCGAACCGTTAATATTGAAGTGATGCTCCCGAAGCGACAGGGTGTTATCCAGCGTTAAATAGCTGCGCGCGCTGCTGCCGTTCTGATAGTCGTTGTAATAGGTGCCGAAATTGTAATTGAGCACGTTAGAGAGCCTGTCCACGCTGGACGGGCCTAATAAGGTACTGCGCGCCACGACCGCCTCGGTCAGCGCGTCCCGGCTGACGATCATCTCCAGGTGAAACGACGACACGTTCAGCTGCAGGCGGGCTTCCGGCGTCAGGGCAATCGCAGTGTTATCGACAAACGTAGCGTCAGCGATTTTTTCCACCATGGCGCGGGTTTTATCCGACAGCACCGCGTTATTTGGCAGGTCGGAAACCATAATCGACTTCACGGTAATATTCCCGTCGACCAGAGAGATCACCGCGTCCGCAATTTTCTGCTGACTCTTTTCGTCCGTTTCCCGATAGCGAATAAATACCGGAACCGTCATTCCCTGCTCCAGCGAACGGGCAAACGCGCCAGGAATAACGTATTTCCCGATCTTCACTGGCGCAGAATGTGCAAAGCCTGGTGTTAACGCTAACGAGAGAAATACACTTCCCCCAACGAGATATTTAAATGACATACGCATCCTTACACATCGGCATTTTAATTTTTGGTACCGGTAATGGCGTTATGCTTTTACTTCACTGTAATAAATTGCTTGCCGTGCCAGATGCCAATACGGGTACGGCTGTTCGACACATCGCTTTTTTGCAGCCTTATTTTTGTGCCCGGCATAACGTAGTAACGCTCGCGGCAGCCCCTGCCCTGATCCTGCGCCTTGTCCTTGCAGGCGCCGTAGGCGATCACGCGGAAGGAAACATTGCCGGTATTGGTGATCAGGTCGTCCTGACGGCTGTAGTCGAAGCGCTCCTTGCGCGGGGCAATCACCAGAATGGTGCCAATTTCCGCCGAGGCCGTGGCCGTCGCGGCCTTACCGGCTTTGGTTGTGGCGCTTTCACTGATCGGCTCATCTATCCACTGCAGGCGGTAATAGCGCTCTTTATCATCCTCCGGCCCTTTATAGAAAAAGCGGAAAACGTCTTTTGCCTCGCCTGGAAGAATAAGGCTGGCGGGCGTCGACAATAATTCACCGGGATTAACGTTCAGCTCTACGCCGCCGGGCAGCGGAGAGGAGAGTTGTTTTACCGTCACGCTTACGTAGCGCGCTGAATCCGTCGTGTTGATAATTTCTTTCGATAATGAACTCGCTTCGGAAGTCATTATCGACGTGATATCACCCACATTAATTGCCCAGCTGGAAAAGGATGTGGCAACCCCTACCAACATGGCTATTGGCACATATTTAGTCATTACTTATTTCCTGAGAAAATTCGGGAGAGTGACTCCCCCGAATTTTATTCATTACGCAGGCGTGGTCCAGGTCGCGTTGAACTGTACTTTCACATCGCCAGTCCAGTAGCCGTCAGGCAGCGCTGAGTAATCTGTTACCGGAGTCGTACCGTCAGAGGTTGCAGAGGAGATGGAGAACTTGAAGCTGGACTGATCGCTCACGCGCTCAGCACCGTTATAAGCACCATCCGCCATCAGGCTTTCGAGACCAGAGGTTGAAGAGGAGTTAACCAGTACGGTCTCAGACGCGCTGGAAAGCGCATTGCCGTTCCATGCCACACCCACGTCCAGCGTAGACGCATCGCCGCTTGCGTTGGTCAGCGTATTGCTGATGACCTGTGCAGTCAGCTCGAAATCTGTCGCACTTTCTTGTCCCTGAATGGTTACATCAAAAGCGCCGTCCTGAGTGTTAAACCCGTTCAGACCTTCCGCATACTGGAAAGTCAGAGAGTTCAGCGGAGTAACAACCAGCATGCTGGTCGTATCTTTTGTAGCAGTAGCATCCCATGACGCTGTAGCAGATGCAGTCACATCAGCCATTGCATTTGCTGCTGCGAATACAGAAACCAGAGAGGCCACCAGTAATAACTTTTTCATTTTTTTCTCCTGAGAACAAACGCGCAACCAGGCACTCTTTATATAAGAACCAGGATGCTCCATTTAATTGCGAGCGAGATTTGCCGCGCCAAAAAAGTATTATTCGAAATAACCTTCCTCACAACACTATAAAATACGAAAAACCTTAATGTTTCTAAGAATTTTCTTATCAATAATCGGCTGGTAACGCCAAATAATAATATTAAATTCCAATAAACAGGTGTTTAATGGTTTTTAATTTTATATTTAACACAAATTAAGGATTTTAAATCTATTTTGCTTTTTTGATACAAATCAAAATAGAAAAAGAATGCGAAAAAGCCAAAAAGCATTGTGAATCAATAAACTATTGAACATGACTCACAATAAAAATATTTGTTAAATTTTTGCTAAAAATATGCATCAATTTAGTGAGTGCGGGAAAATTCCTATGCCACATTAATAATGACAGGAATATTCCTGGTCTATTAATTAATAAAAAAATGCTGAACAGAGGATTGTATTTTTCATTAGAACGGAGTAACTTCGGAATATTCCACGTATAAAGAATATTCCTGGATTAAACAGAATCCGCGGAGCGCCACGCAACGAAGCCGCACCGGCACCATTCAGACCATTCCTGACAGTCTTCCATATTTCCTCCATTTTTCCGCTGCGTCGCCTGACTAAACTAGTATCATTCCCCGAAGTATTCAGGATGAGAACGTATAACGATGAAAGGCAGTCATAAATCCCGCTGGGCAATCGCCGCTGGCATCATTGTGGTGGCCCTTGCCGCCGCCTGGTACTGGCACAGTCAATCCGCGAACTCCGCAGCACCCGCCAGTGCCACCGGCCAGCCGCAGCGCCCGGCAGGTGGAGGGCGACACGGTATGCGTGGCGGCGCGCTGGCGCCGGTCCAGGCGGCGACGGCGGTCAATAAAGCCGTTCCACGCTACCTTACCGGTCTCGGAACCATCACCGCCGCCAACACCGTGACGGTGCGCAGCCGCGTCGACGGCCAGCTGATGGCTATTCACTTCCAGGAAGGCCAGCAGGTCAAAGCGGGCGATCTGTTGGCGGAAATCGATCCAAGCCAGTTTAAGGTCGCCCTCGCCCAGGCGCAGGGACAGCTTGCGAAAGACAAAGCCACGCTCGCCAATGCCCGGCGCGATTTAGCACGCTACCAGCAGCTGGTGAAAACCAACCTCGTTTCTCGTCAGGAGCTGGACACGCAGCAGTCGCTGGTCAGCGAAACGCAGGGCACCATCAAAGCCGACGAAGCCGCCGTGGCCAGCGCCCAGCTGCAGCTGGACTGGAGCCGCATCACCGCGCCGATTGACGGCCGCGTTGGCCTCAAGCAGGTTGATATCGGCAACCAGATCTCGAGCGGCGACACTACGGGCATCGTGGTGATCACCCAGACCCACCCGATCGATTTAGTCTTTACCCTGCCGGAAAGCGACATTGCGACGGTAGTGCAGGCGCAAAAAGCCGGTAACGGCCTGGTGGTGGAAGCCTGGGACCGCACCAACAAGGAGAAACTGAGCGAGGGGTCCCTGCTCAGTCTGGATAACCAGATCGACACCACCACCGGCACCATCAAGCTGAAGGCGCGCTTTAATAACCAGGACGATGCCCTCTTCCCGAACCAGTTCGTCAACGCGCGAATGCTGGTCGCGACCGAAGAGAACGCGGTGGTGATCCCCACCGCCGCGCTGCAGATGGGTAACGAAGGCAACTTCGTCTGGGTGCTGAACAGCGACAATAAGGTCAGCAAGCACCTGGTGAAAACCGGGATTCAGGACAGCCAGACGGTAGTGATCGCCGCCGGCCTTTCCGCAGGCGACCGCGTGGTCACTGACGGCATCGACCGTCTGACCGAAGGGGCCAAAGTGGAAGTGGTTGAACCGGCGAAACAGGGAGCGACCTCCTGATGCAGGTTATGCCGCCAGGCTCTACAGGTGGGCCGTCACGCCTGTTTATCCTCCGCCCTGTCGCCACCACGCTGCTGATGGTGGCGATCCTGCTCGCCGGGATTATCGGCTATCGCTTCCTGCCCGTGTCGGCGCTGCCTGAGGTGGATTATCCAACCATTCAGGTGGTGACGCTTTATCCCGGTGCCAGCCCGGACGTAGTGACCTCCGCCATCACCGCCCCGCTGGAGCGCCAGTTCGGCCAGATGTCGGGACTAAAGCAGATGTCTTCCCAGAGTTCCGGCGGAGCATCCGTCGTGACGCTGCAGTTCCAACTTACGCTGTCGCTGGACGTCGCCGAGCAGGAGGTTCAGGCCGCGATTAACGCCGCCACCAACCTGCTGCCGTCTGACCTGCCTAACCCGCCGGTCTACAGCAAGGTGAACCCGGCGGATCCGCCGATAATGACGCTTGCCGTCACCTCCTCCGCCATGCCGATGACCCAGGTCGAAGACATGGTCGAAACGCGCGTGGCGCAGAAGATTTCTCAGGTCTCCGGCGTCGGCCTCGTCACCCTGGCGGGCGGACAACGCCCGGCCGTTCGCGTCAAGCTTAACGCGCAGGCGATTGCCGCGCTGGGTCTGACCAGCGAAACCATCCGCAGCGCCATCAGCAATGCCAACGTCAACTCGGCAAAAGGCTCGCTGGACGGCCCGACCCGCGCGGTCACACTTTCCGCCAACGACCAGATGCAGTCCGCCGATGAATACCGCCAGCTGATTATCGCGTATCAGAACGGCGCCCCGGTGCGTCTGGGCGATGTGGCGACCGTGGAGCAAGGTGCGGAAAACAGCTGGCTAGGGGCCTGGGCCAACAGGCAGCAGGCGATCGTCATGAACGTGCAGCGCCAGCCGGGTGCCAACATCATCGAAACCGCCGACAGCATCCGCGCCATGCTGCCGCAGCTGATTGAAAGCCTGCCGAAATCGGTCAGCGTGAAGGTGCTTTCCGACCGCACCACCAACATTCGCGCGTCGGTCACCGACACCCAGTTTGAGCTGATGCTGGCGATTGCGCTGGTGGTCATGATCATTTACCTGTTCCTGCGCAACGTTCCGGCGACCATTATTCCCGCCGTCGCCGTACCGCTCTCGCTGGTCGGCACGTTTGCCGTCATGGTGTTCCTCGATTTCTCGATCAACAACCTGACGCTGATGGCGCTCACTATCGCCACCGGGTTCGTGGTGGATGACGCCATCGTCGTTATCGAGAACATCTCGCGCTATATCGAGAAAGGCGAAAAACCGCTGGCGGCCGCGCTGAAAGGCGCGGGCGAGATCGGCTTTACCATTATCTCGCTGACCTTCTCGCTGATTGCGGTGCTGATCCCGCTGCTGTTTATGGGCGATATCGTCGGGCGTCTCTTCCGCGAGTTTGCCGTCACGCTGGCCGTCGCCATTTTGATCTCCGCCGTGGTGTCGCTGACCCTGACGCCGATGATGTGCGCCCGCATGCTGAGCCACGAGTCACTGCGCAAGCAAAACCGCTTCTCCCGCGCCTCCGAGCGCATGTTCGAACGGATTATTGCCGCCTACGGTCGCGTGCTGGCGAAAGTCCTCAACCACCCGTGGGCGACGCTCGGCGTGGCGCTCGGCACGCTGGCGCTCAGCGTGATGCTGTGGATTTTCATTCCGAAAGGCTTCTTCCCGATCCAGGACAACGGCATTATTCAGGGCACGCTTCAGGCCCCGCAGTCGGTCTCCTTCGCCAACATGGCCCAGCGCCAGCAGCAGGTGTCTGAAATCATCATGAAGGATCCGGCAGTGGAAAGCCTCACCTCCTACGTGGGGGTAGATGGTACTAACCCGTCGCTCAATAGCGCGCGCCTGCAGATCAACCTCAAGCCGCTGGATGAGCGCGACGATCGCGTCAACGCCGTGATTGAACGTCTGCAAAGCGCCGTCGCCCGCGTGCCGGGCGTGGAGCTTTACCTGCAGCCGATTCAGGATTTGACCATCGATACCCAGGTCAGCCGCACGCAGTACCAGTTCACGCTGCAGGCCACCACGCTGGATGCCCTCAGCACCTGGGTACCGCAGCTGGTGAATAAGCTTAACACTCTGCCGCAGCTCTCCGACGTCAGCAGCGACTGGCAGGACAAAGGCCTGGCGGCGTATGTGAACGTCAACCGCGACGCCGCCAGCCGTCTGGGCATTACCATGGCGGACGTGGACAACGCCCTGTATAACGCGTTCGGGCAGCGTCTGATCTCCACCATCTACACCCAGGCGAACCAGTATCGCGTGGTGCTGGAGCACAACACCGAGAACACCCCCGGCCTGGCGGGACTGGACTCGGTGCGCCTGACCAGCAAAGACGGCGGTATTGTGCCGCTGAGCGCTATCGCGACGGTGGAGGAGCGCTATACCCCGCTGTCGATAAACCATCTGGATCAGTTCCCGTCCACCACCATCTCCTTCAACGTGCCGGACAATTATTCTCTCGGCGAAGCGGTGGAGGCCATTCAGGCCGCTGAAAAAGCGGTAAGCTTCCCGTCCGATATTCAGACCCAGTTCCAGGGCAGCACGCTGGCGTTTCAGGCCGCGCTGGGCAACACCATCTGGCTGATTGTCGCAGCCGTCGTGGCGATGTACATCGTGCTCGGCGTGCTGTACGAAAGCTTTATCCACCCGATCACCATCCTCTCCACCCTGCCGACGGCGGGCGTCGGGGCGCTGCTGGCGCTGATGCTGGCGGGCAGCGAGCTGGACGTCATTGCCATCATCGGCATCATCCTGCTTATCGGGATCGTGAAGAAAAACGCCATCATGATGATCGACTTCGCCCTGGCCGCAGAGCGCGAGCAGGGCATGTCGCCGCGCGATGCCATCTTCCAGGCCTGCCTGCTGCGTTTTCGTCCGATCCTGATGACCACGCTGGCGGCCCTGCTGGGCGCGCTGCCGCTGATGCTCAGCACCGGCGTCGGCGCGGAGCTGCGTCGTCCGCTGGGTATCGGCATGGTCGGCGGTCTGCTGGTGAGCCAGGTGCTGACGCTGTTCACCACGCCGGTGATTTATCTGCTGTTTGACCGCCTGGCGCTGTGGGCCAAAAGCCGCTTCCCGAAACGTGAAGAGGAGGCATAAGTGAAGTTTTTCGCCCTCTTCATTTATCGCCCGGTGGCGACGATATTAATTTCGCTCGCCATTACCCTCTGCGGCGTGCTGGGCTTCCGGCTGCTGCCGGTGGCACCCCTGCCGCAGGTGGATTTCCCGGTGATCATGGTCAGCGCCTCGCTGCCGGGTGCCTCACCGGAAACCATGGCCTCGTCCGTTGCCACGCCGCTGGAGCGCTCGCTCGGGCGAATTGCGGGGGTCAACGAGATGACCTCCAGCAGCTCGCTCGGCAGCACGCGCATCATTCTGGAGTTCAGCTTCGACCGGGATATTAACGGCGCGGCGCGGGACGTGCAGGCCGCCATCAACGCCGCGCAAAGCCTGCTCCCGAGCGGGATGCCGAGCCGCCCAACCTACCGCAAGGCCAACCCGTCCGATGCGCCGATCATGATTTTAACGCTGACCTCGGACACCTACTCGCAGGGGCAGCTGTACGACTTTGCGTCCACCCAGCTGGCACAGACCATTTCACAAATTAACGGCGTCGGTGACGTGAGCGTCGGCGGGAGCTCCCTGCCCGCCGTGCGCGTGGGGTTAAACCCGCAGGCGCTGTTCAACCAGGGCGTATCGCTGGACGACGTGCGCTCCGCCATCAGCAACGCCAACGTGCGCAAACCGCAGGGGGCGATTGAAGACAACAGCCACCGCTGGCAGATCCACACCAACGACGAGCTGAAAACCGCGGCGGAATATCAGCCGCTCATTATTCACTACAACAACGGCGCGGCGGTGCGCTTAAGCGACGTTGCCAGCGTCACCGACTCGGTGCAGGACGTGCGCAACGCCGGGATGACCAACGCCAAACCGGCGATTTTGCTGATGATCCGCAAGCTCCCGGAAGCCAACATTATCGAGACGGTGAACGGCATTCGCGCCCGCCTCCCGGATCTGCAGCAGACCATCCCGGCGGCGATCGATCTGCAAATTGCCCAGGATCGCTCCCCGACCATCCGGGCCTCGCTGGAAGAGGTGGAGCAGACGCTGATTATCTCCGTCGCGCTGGTGATCCTGGTGGTGTTCCTGTTCCTGCGCTCCGGCCGGGCAACGCTGATCCCGGCGGTGGCCGTGCCGGTATCGCTGATCGGTACCTTCGCCGCCATGTATCTGTGCGGGTTTAGCCTCAACAACCTGTCGCTGATGGCCCTGACGATTGCGACGGGCTTCGTGGTGGATGATGCCATCGTGGTGCTGGAAAACATTTCCCGCCACCTGGAAGCCGGCGTGAAGCCGCTGCAGGCCGCGCTCCAGGGTACGCGCGAGGTGGGCTTTACGGTGCTCTCGATGAGCCTGTCGCTGGTAGCGGTGTTCCTGCCGCTGCTGCTGATGGGCGGGCTGCCGGGCCGTCTGCTGCGGGAATTTGCCGTCACGCTGTCGGTGGCCATCGGCATTTCGCTGGTTATTTCCTTAACGCTCACGCCGATGATGTGCGGCTGGATGCTCAAGCGCAGCAAGCCGCACTCGCAGCCGCGCCGTAAGGGCTTTGGCCGTTTCCTGATGGCGATGCAGGAGGGCTACGGGAAATCGCTGAAGTGGGTGCTGAACCATACCCGGCTTGTCGGCCTGGTGCTGATCGGCACCATCGTGCTCAACGTCTGGATGTATATCACCATCCCGAAAACCTTCTTCCCGGAGCAGGATACCGGCGTGCTAATGGGCGGTATTCAGGCGGACCAGAGCATTTCCTTCCAGGCGATGCGCGGCAAGCTGCAGGACTTTATGAAGATCATTCGTGAAGACAAAGCCGTGGATAACGTGACCGGCTTTACCGGCGGGTCACGCGTTAACAGCGGGATGATGTTTATTACCCTGAAACCGCGCGGCGAGCGCAACGAAACGGCGCAGCAGGTGATTGACCGCCTGCGGGTGAAGCTCGCCAAAGAGCCGGGCGCTAACCTGTTTTTGATGGCCGTTCAGGATATCCGCGTCGGTGGGCGCCAGGCGAACGCCAGCTACCAGTACACCCTGCTTTCTGATGATTTAGCCGCCCTGCGCGAGTGGGAGCCGAAGATCCGCAAGGCGCTGGCCGCCCTGCCGGAGCTGGCGGACGTGAACTCCGATCAGCAGGACAACGGCGCCGAGATGGCCCTGACCTACGACCGCGAAACCATGTCGCGTCTGGGCATTAACGTTGAAGCCGCCAACAGCCTGCTGAACAACGCTTTCGGCCAGCGCGAGATTTCCACCATCTATCAGCCGATGAACCAGTATAAGGTGGTGATGGAAGTTGACCCGCGCTATACCCAGGACATCAGCGCCCTGGACAAGATGTTTGTGATCAACAATGACGGCAAGGCGATACCGCTCTCTTACTTTGCCAGCTGGCAACCGGCCAACGCGCCGCTGTCGGTAAACCATCAGGGGCTGTCGGCGGCGTCGACCATCTCCTTCAACCTGCCCGCCGGTTCGTCACTTTCGGAGGCCAGCGACGCAATCAACCGCGCAATGACGCAGCTTGGCGTGCCGTCCACCGTGCGCGGCAGCTTTGCCGGCACCGCGCAGGTGTTCCAGGAGACGATGAACTCGCAGGTAATTTTGATTCTGGCCGCCATTGCCACGGTTTATATTGTGCTTGGCGTCCTGTATGAGAGCTACGTGCATCCGCTGACTATCCTCTCGACCCTGCCGTCGGCGGGCGTGGGGGCACTGCTGGCGCTGGAGCTGTTCGGCGCGCCGTTCAGCCTTATCGCGCTTATCGGGATTATGCTATTAATCGGTATTGTGAAGAAAAACGCCATCATGATGGTCGACTTCGCGCTGGACGCCCAGCGCAACGGCAACCTGTCGCCGGAAGAGGCGATCTTCCAGGCCTGCCTGCTGCGTTTTCGTCCGATCATGATGACCACCCTGGCGGCGCTGTTTGGCGCGCTGCCGCTGGTGATCTCCGGCGGCGACGGCTCTGAGCTGCGTCAGCCGCTGGGGATCACCATTGTCGGCGGCCTGGTGATGAGCCAGCTGCTGACGCTGTACACTACGCCGGTTGTCTATCTGTTCTTTGACCGCCTGCGGCTGCGCTTTTCGCGTAAAAACAGAACCACGGTGACCGGGTAAATGACTGAGCTTCCCAGCAGCGTTCGCTGGCAATTATGGATAGTCGCCTTCGGCTTTTTTATGCAGTCGCTGGATACGACCATCGTCAACACCGCCCTCCCCTCGATGGCGAAAAGCCTGGGGGAGAGCCCGCTGCATATGCATATGGTGATTGTCTCCTACGTGCTGACGGTGGCCGTGATGCTGCCTGCCAGCGGCTGGCTGGCCGATAAAGTCGGGGTGCGGAATATCTTCTTCACCGCCATCGTGCTGTTTACCACCGGCTCGCTGTTTTGCGCCCAGGCCCATACTCTCGACCAGCTGGTGATGGCGCGCGTGCTGCAGGGCGTTGGCGGGGCGATGATGGTGCCCGTCGGGCGGTTAACGGTAATGAAGATTGTCCCGCGCGAGCAGTACATGGCGGCGATGACCTTTGTGACCCTGCCCGGCCAGGTGGGGCCGCTGCTGGGCCCGGCGCTGGGCGGGGTGCTGGTGGAGTACGCCTCCTGGCACTGGATTTTCTTAATTAACCTGCCGGTGGGCATCATCGGCGCGATCGCCACGCTGACCCTGATGCCGAACTACAAAATGCAGACGCGTCGCTTCGATCTGTTTGGCTTTATCCTGCTGGCGGCGGGGATGGCAACGCTCACCCTCGCGCTCGACGGGCAAAAGGGGCTGGGGATTTCGTCCCTGACGCTGGGTATTCTGGTCGCCCTCGGCCTCACCGCCATTTTGTGGTACCTCTGGCACGCCAGAGGAAACGACAAGGCGCTGTTCAGCCTGAGCTTGTTTAACAACCCCACCTACCGTCTTGGCCTGTTCGGCAGCTTCGCCGGACGCGTCGGCAGCGGCATGCTGCCGTTTATGACGCCCGTGTTCCTGCAAATTGGCATGGGTTTCTCGCCGTTTCACGCGGGCCTGATGATGATCCCAATGGTGCTCGGCAGCATGGGCATGAAGCGCATCGTGGTGCAGGTGGTTAACCGCTTTGGCTATCGTCACGTGCTGGTGGCCGCCACGCTGGGGCTGGCGCTGGTCAGCCTGCTGTTTATGGCCGTGGCGCTGATGGGCTGGTACTACGCCCTGCCGCTGGTGCTGTTCTGCCAGGGGATCGTCAACTCCATGCGCTTCTCGTCGATGAACACCCTGACGCTGAAAGATCTGCCGGACGAGCTGGCGAGCAGCGGCAACAGCCTGCTGTCGATGGTTATGCAGCTCTCTATGAGCGTGGGCGTCACGATTGCCGGCCTGCTGCTCGGCATGTACGGTCAGCACCACCTCAGCGTCGACACGCCGGTGGCGCATCAGGTCTTTTTATATACCTATCTCAGCATGGCGGTCATTATCGCCCTGCCCGCTTTCATCTTCGCCAGAGTGCCGGATGATACCAGCAAGAACGTCGTGATTAGGCGCGGCAAAAGGAGTGGCTCATGAAATTCTGGCGTCCGGGGATTACCGGCAAGCTCTTTGTGGCAATATTTGCCACCTGTATCGTTCTGCTGGTTACCATGCACTGGGCGGTGCGAATCAGCTTTGAGCGCGGGTTTATTGATTACATCAAGCACGGCAACGAGCAGCGCCTGCAGGGGCTGAGCGATGCGCTGGGCGAACAGTACGCCCAGCACGGCAACTGGCGTTTTCTGCGCAACAATGACCGGTTCGTTTTCCAGATCCTGCGCTCGCTGGAGCACGATGCAGGTGACGATCGTCCGGGCCCGGGTATGCCGCCGCACGGCTGGCGCACCCAGTTCTGGGTGATCGACCAGGACATGCGCACGCTGGTTGGCCCGCGCGCGCCGGTACCGCCGGACGGCACCCGCCGTGCGATCAAGGTCAACAACGCGACCGTTGGCTGGGTTATCGCCTCCCCGGTGGAGCGGCTGACGCGCAACACCGACATTAACTTTGACCGCCAGCAGCGCCGGACAAGCTGGCTGATTGTCGCCCTTTCCACCCTGCTTGCCGCGCTCGCCACCCTCCCGCTGGCGCGCGGCCTGCTCGCGCCGGTAAAGCGGCTGGTGGAAGGTACGCACAAGCTGGCCGCCGGGGATTTCACCACCCGCGTCGATACCCGCAGCCAGGACGAACTGGGCAAGCTGGCGCAGGACTTTAACCAGCTCGCCAGCACGCTGGAGAAGAACCAGCAGATGCGCCGCGACTTTATGGCCGATATCTCCCACGAGCTGCGCACGCCGCTGGCGGTGCTGCGCGGCGAGCTGGAAGCCATTCAGGACGGCGTGCGCCAGTTTACGCCCGAATCGGTCGCTTCCCTGCAGGCGGAAGTGGGCACGCTCACCAAGCTGGTGGACGATCTCCACCAGCTCTCCATGTCGGATGAAGGCGCGCTGGCTTACCAGAAGGCGCCTATTGACGTGATTAACGTGCTTGAAGTTGCGAGCGGCGCCTTCCGGGAGCGTTTTGCCAGCCGTAACCTGAAAATCGACCTCTCCCTGCCGGACAGCGCGGTGGTGTTTGGCGACAAGGACCGTCTGATGCAGCTCTTCAACAACCTGCTGGAAAACAGCCTGCGCTATACCGACAGCGGCGGCGGGCTGCATATCTCCGGCAAACAGGAAAACGGACGCTTCGCCCTCACCTTTGCGGATTCCGCCCCCGGCGTGCAGGATGCGCAGCTGGAAAAACTGTTTGAACGGTTTTACCGCACCGAAGGCTCCCGTAACCGCGCCAGCGGCGGTTCCGGTCTGGGGCTGGCGATTTGCGTTAACATCGTCGAGGCGCATAATGGCACCCTCCGCGCCGCCCATTCGCCTTTTGGCGGGGTTAGCATTACAGTAGAGTTACCGCTGGAACGGGATTTATCGAGAGAAGTATGACTGAGTTACCGATTGACGAAAACACACCGCGCATTTTGATTGTCGAAGACGAACCCAAGCTTGGACAGCTGCTTATCGACTACTTGCGCGCGGCCAGCTATGCCCCGTCACTGATAAGCCACGGCGACCAGGTGCTGCCCTACGTGCGCCAGACGCCGCCGGATCTGATCCTGCTGGATCTGATGCTGCCCGGTACCGACGGCCTGACCCTGTGCCGGGAAATTCGTCGCTTCTCCGACGTGCCGATCGTCATGGTCACCGCCAAAATCGAAGAAATTGATCGCCTGCTGGGGCTCGAAATTGGCGCGGACGATTACATCTGCAAACCCTACAGCCCGCGTGAAGTGGTCGCCCGCGTGAAAACCATTCTGCGCCGCTGCAAACCGCAGCGCGAGCTTCAGGTGCTGGACGCGGAGAGCCCGCTGATCGTCGATGAAAGCCGTTTCCAGGCAAGCTGGCGCAGCAAGCTGCTGGATCTCACTCCCGCCGAGTTTCGCCTGCTGAAAACCCTCTCCCACGAGCCGGGGAAAGTATTCTCCCGCGAGCAGCTGCTGAACCGCCTGTATGACGATTACCGCGTCGTGACCGACCGCACCATCGACAGCCATATCAAAAACCTGCGCCGCAAGCTGGAGGCGCTGGACGCCGATCAGTCTTTTATTCGCGCGGTGTATGGCGTGGGATATCGATGGGAAGCGGATGCGTGCAGGATAGTGTGACGTTTCATCTCTGAAACCCGCCTCTGGCGGGTTTTTCTTTTCTGGAATCCATCCAGGAATCAACCATACTCTTTTTACCGGTTCGCTTACTGATAACTGGTGCTGATAATTTTACTTTCGATCAAGGAGTTCCTATGTCTGGTTGGTTCGAATTAAGTAAAAGCAGTGATGGTCAGTTCAGGTTTGTGCTGAAGGCTGGAAACGGGGAGATCGTTCTGACCAGCGAGCTTTACACGAGCAAAAGTGCCGCCGAAAACGGCATTGCTTCCGTACGCACGAACAGCCCCCTGGACGAGCGCTATGAGAAGAAAACGGCCTCTAACGGTAAGTTCCATTTCAATCTCAAGGCGGGCAATCATCAGGTCATTGGCAGCAGCCAGCTGTATGCGACGGAACAGTCGCGTGATAAGGGTATTGCCTCGGTCAAAACTAACGGTTCTGCCCAGACGGTAAAAGACAACACCTGACAGCACGACGCGCGCCGGGTGAGCGGTGACGCGACCCGGCGCTTTACCTCCCAGCCCCGCAGCGCTACAATGCCCGCCCTTAAAGTGGGGGATCTCCCCTTACCGCTGCACCAGGTGCACGCGGATCTGACCTGTCATCAGAACGAGAACAAACATGTTTAAACCGGAACTCCTTTCCCCGGCGGGAACGCTGCAAAATATGCGTTACGCTTTCGCCTATGGTGCCGACGCCGTCTACGCGGGCCAGCCTCGCTACTCGCTGCGCGTGCGTAACAATGAATTCAACCACGAGAACCTGCAGCTCGGCATCAACGAAGCGCATGCTCTGGGCAAAAAATTCTACGTGGTGGTCAACATCGCGCCGCACAACGCCAAGCTGAAGACGTTCATCCGTGACCTGAAGCCGGTGGTGGATATGGGGCCGGACGCGCTGATCATGTCGGATCCGGGTTTAATCATGCTGGTTCGGGAGAACTTCCCGGAGATGGATATTCACCTCTCCGTGCAGGCTAACGCCGTCAACTGGGCGACGGTCAAGTTCTGGAAGCAGATGGGGCTGACCCGCGTCATTCTGTCACGCGAGCTTTCCCTGGAAGAGATTGAAGAGATCCGCACCCAGGTGCCGGATATGGAAATCGAAATCTTCGTTCACGGCGCGCTGTGCATGGCCTACTCTGGCCGCTGCCTGCTTTCCGGGTATATCAACAAGCGCGACCCGAACCAGGGCACCTGTACCAACGCCTGCCGCTGGGAATATAACGTCCAGGAAGGCAAAGAGGATGACATCGGCAACATCGTCCACAAGCATGAGCCGATCCCGGTGACCAACGTTGAGCCTACGCTGGGCATCGGCGCGCCAACCGACAGCGTGTTTATGATTGAAGAAGCCAAACGTCCGGGCGAGTACATGACCGCCTTTGAAGACGAGCACGGCACTTACATCATGAACTCAAAAGATCTGCGCGCCATCGCCCACGTCGAGCGTCTGACCCAGATGGGCGTGCACTCCCTGAAGATCGAAGGCCGCACCAAATCCTATTACTACTGCGCGCGCACCGCGCAGGTGTACCGCAAAGCCATCGACGATGCCGCCGCCGGTAAACCGTTCGATACCAGCCTGCTGGAAACCCTGGAAGGCCTAGCGCATCGCGGCTACACCGAAGGCTTCCTGCGCCGTCATACCCATGACGACTACCAGAACTACGAGCATGGCTACTCCGTATCCGAACGCCAGCAGTTTGTCGGTGACTTCACCGGCGAGCGCAAAGGCGCGCTGGCGGCTGTGGCGGTGAAAAACAAGTTCACCAAAGGCGACAGCCTGGAGCTGATGACCCCGCAGGGCAACATGAACTTCACGCTGGAGCATCTGGAAAACGGCAAAGGCCAAATGATTGAGGTGGCACCGGGTGACGGCCATACCGTCTGGCTGCCGGTTCCGGAAGAGGTGGAGCTGAAGTTCGCGCTGCTGATGCGTAATTTCAACGGTGAAAGCACGCGTAATCCACACGGCAAATAGTCAATCAGGGAAATTTTTTCACGCTGGGATAATTCTTAGAATCGGATCACATACCGCTTCGTTCAATACGGGTATTATCCCCCCCGCTGAAAAACATAACCCATAAATGCTAGCTGTACCAGGAACCACCTCCTTAGCCTGCGTAATCTCCCTTACGCGGGCTTATTTTTTTCTTTAACCTAATGAAATAAAGGGATTTTTTTCAACCAATGTCCACACATTGACCACATCGATAATGAAAGCCCTGCATTTGCGGGGCTTTCATTTTGTTAAACACTTTCAAAAAGTGATGATGGGACGCATTTTGCGTATTTTTGGTTGTGTCAGATAAGCTCTGACTTGGAGTAGTTATGCTTCAGAGTGATTGAGATATCATCTTATCGATAATTACAAAGTGTAGGAAAAAGAAGATGAAAGTGAATGCTGGAACTCTTAACGACTATTTACAAGCAATCCTTGAAAATTATACCGATCACTCAGAGGCTCCCCCTCAACTGATGGGAATGGTTCTTCAGATGGACCAAATCTTTCAGGAAGAGATTTTTGGACATGATTTAGAGACGCCCCCCTATGCTCTCTTTCTAGCAATGAATTCTTATACAATGCTACTCAATGCGGTAGGGCAAGCACTTTCAGGACATACTGTAGCTGTCTTCCCTGTTGCACGTACAGCGCTTGAGTCAGCTTGTTATGCATATTTAATATCTCAAGACGAAGCATTGGGAGATATTTGGGCTAACCGACATAAATCGGAGAAAGCTCTCCAGAAATGCCGCCGTAGACTTACTGTAAAGAAAGCCTGTGATGCACTAGTTTCCCTCAGCCCTCAAATGGCTGAAAACGTTATGGCGCTTTACAATGCTGCTATTGATTACGGTGCACATCCAAACCATAAAGCCGTGCTCAATCACTTATCGGACATTGGCGAGGTAGATTCAAAATTCCATGGCTTCCAGCTCACAGGTGTCTATGGATCAAATAGTTGGCAAGTGAATTATGCACTGCTTGCATGCATAGAGGTTGGTCAGGCAATTGCTTTCCTGATCGCAGCTTCTGCCGATAAACATCCGCTTGTTTATGAGCGTTTAGAAGTTTTCGCAAACTGGCTTGAAGATAAGAACCGAATAGCAGATGAGTTAAACGGTAAGCCGATTGACTACTCCGGGCCTATGTATAGTTCAGTCATACCTCCAATCTAACTAACTAGATCAAATGAATATTCAAAATTCAGTTCATATAGGTACGTCAACTATTGGTGACTTCATATAGATAGTAACAATCTGAAATCAAATGATTTATTTCTGGTCACGCCCACACATTGACCACATCGCAAAATAGCCCTGCCCTGTGAGTGGCTTTACTTTCTTATTATTCCAATGACACAATGGATTTCAAGCATATGTTTAATAAGGAAATTATTTTGAAACTTCTGAAAAATACGCTCCTGCTTTCCCTCGCCTTTATGTCCTTTACCTCACAGGCAAATGACGTCGCCACTCTCAAAAAATCACTTAAACCGTGGCAGCCAATCGAGGTTTCGAAAAGCAGTGATACGCTGACGGTGACACTCGACGAGAACCAAATCACCCCTACCGTCTACGATGCGATTATCAGCGCCGGTGCTTGCATGGATATCTGGACTAAGGATGTCCCGGCAAATTACCTCAAGACCGTCAAAGAGGTGCACATTCTCAACAAGCATAAAGCACAGGGTTATGTGCTGGAAAACCCGCTCGATACCTGTAATGAAATGGGGAAAGAAACAGAAGTAAAAGCAAAAGCGATCATGCTTTCACATACGCGGCTTTTTAAATAATTACAAAAGAAAAAGCCCCGCATTGCGGGGCTTTCTTTGCCGTTGCCCCAGAATTTAAAGCCATCGTTGCGGATGAGCGTTGTCACTAACAAAGATATTGTCAGCATGGTTATCCGGTCTGAGAATTAATGAGAAATGCACCATTCATCTAAAAGACGATACCGTAATAAATTTATTAACCTACTATACACGCTATCAAAACCACATCTTCCTCTCTAACTACATTAATCAATATTTAATTTATAAAATTGCTTTCTGCGTGTAAGCCTTAATAACCATCAACTCAAAAATCCTACCAAGTTTTGACTCCCTAAATTCAGCCTAAGCGCCTCACACAACAAAACATACCCAAGAGTGCTTTACTTACTTATACAAGAATGGTAAATAAATTAGAGCTTACTGAAAGTAATTGAAAAATGGTAAGTTAAATAATATCAACACAGATAAAAAGAGGTTAACTATGAGTTTAACGTGGGATAAAGACGGCACTCCTAGGATAGAAATTAATGGAAGACCAGACAAGCCCGGAGGCTCAGCGGGAAACGGAGGTAATGGCAAAGATACATTACCAGGTGGAAATACAGACTATACTAACACAATGGGATTCCCTCCTGTAAATGATTCTTCCTGGTTTAAAAAAGTACCAAAATGGGATGTTATAGAACTAGGCAATGGAAAAACCCAAAAAGGCATAGAGTCTCATATATATATAACCCGCGTAGAGAACTACGTCTATAAAATTTACATTCATAAAACAGGGAAGGTAATTCAAGTAGATTATGTCAACTGGGAGAAAGATCTTGAGAACAGAGCTCCAGATGCTCAACAACAGATTCCTTTTAAATCTAGAGAAGAGAAAGCAAAAGCCCTTGCAGTAGATGTTAACAACGTTATAGGAAAGGCCGCTGATTTCTATAAAGAGGTCACTTCAAAATATAGTGATGCGTTTTCAAAACAGGCACAAAATCTGGCTGAGTCGACTAAAGGTCAGAAAATAAAAAATGCACAGGATGCTTTAAAAACATTTGAAAAATATCAAAATCAATTAAATGCTAAAATTAGTGCAGCGGACAGGACTGCAATTGCGCAAGCTTTAGATTCTGTTAACCGTGCAGAGTTATCTAAGACACTGGCACAATATAGCAAGGTGTTCGGGGTGATATCATACTCGATAAATGGTCTAAGTTTGTATGATGCATACAGCAAAGCTGTTAAAACAGGACAGTGGAGTGGTTTTTATAGTGAAGTTGAAAAACAACTAGCTGGTATGGTTGCTGCAGAGTTAACAGCTTTTGTTTTTGGCGTCATGGCAACAACATCAATGGGGATTTTGGGATTCGGTTTAATAATGTTATTAGTAGCAGCTGCTGTAGATAAATTGGATTATGATGCATTTAACAAATCAATATTGGGATTAATGTAGAGCTCACCCCAGATAAAACATATTCTATCTGGGGTGATTTTAATTCCTTTTTTTTATAAAAAATAGAATTGATAAGGGAAGTGCAAAAACAAGACAAACAAATCCAATAGAACGATTCCAGTGTTGCAGCGAAACAAATCGCTCATTCAACGATTTTATGAACGCTCGAGCAAATGGAAAAGTCAACGTATTGGCTACAGCAAAAATAAAATAATACTCATCTAAGAAAATTGAATCAGTACCCTGAAAATAAGAAAAAAGATATATTAACCAATAAAATACAACGGGGTAAATCAACTCCTTTACGTAGTTCATAGGAAGCCCAGCAGTTTGTTATCCTTTTTCAAAAATACAGTAACCATCATATGAAAACCATCCCTTTCGTTGTGTATTACCCTACCACTCCTCATCAGTCGAACATCTAAATTTTTTATCGCCACAAACCACCGCTGCCCCACGAGCCAGCGCTTTGAGTTCCCACCGTTCGAGGGTAATCTCTTCCTGAACCAAATCGAAAACATATCTTTGCCATGCGCTCTCTTTCGGTTCGGGTTAACTTAGCTGATGGAGCTTGCTAGCTGGTTTTGAGTGGCTAATTCCAACCGATAACCCCGCGCTCAATCAGATTTAAATCCGCTGCGGCTTGCTCAGACAGTATGGAGGTCATAACTGGACGCTGCCGCCGGTGACCTTTCCACAGTTATTGACAGGACTCCGGGGCGCGGCAGAATCGCTTTTTAAGGTCAAAGGCTCAACGGCCAAAACCTTTGGAGCAATGCGCCATTCGGCTGAACGGGTTACATGCACGTAGTGTGCTCCGAGGTGAGGGGAATAACCCCCCCTTCTCAGGAGTCGTTGACCTCATCTGTCACCATAGGAGTAATCAACTGTTCACAACACTGATTTTAGTCACCAATTGTGGCAGAAATGAATGTAGATAAGTTTCAAAGGAATCATATTAACTTGATACCCAAACGATTCATTTGAATCACCTGGCGTTAAGCTTTACCATCAGAAACCACCAAAATACTAAGGGATATTTTATGTACACATATAAAATGGTTCAGATACCACCTAACATTTCTGTTAAGGCAAGGGACAATAAAGATGGCGTTGCAGCCGCCTATTTGCAGCAAGAAGTCAACTCCTGGGCTGCTGAGGGGTGGGAATTCCAGCGCGTTGATACTATCGGCATTGAAGAGCGGCCAGGATGTTTTGGCGGAAATAAATCAACATTGACTCACTATTACGTTATTACTTTCAGAAAAGAAGTTGCTGATGCTTAAGTGGCTCAGCATACGTTTCGTACTCATATATCGTGGTCATGCCCCAAAGAGTATCCGTAATCGTTGCCGCCATACCCCTTCTTGCTCTAAGTACACGCTGATTACCCTAAAGCGTTTCGGTTTTCTAAAAGGGTGGAGACTGGGATTAAATCGCATTTCTCGATGCAGGCCTCCTAATGGGGGGATCGATTACCCTCCTCATAAGTGAATCAAACATGTTAAAGGCCCCAGGGTTTGCTGGCGGCCTTTATTTTTCCTTTCGCTTTCCTCAATCCAAGCTATAAGTTCAAGGATTCGCCTCTCTGAAAACACCGCTATCCCATGCTCTGCGAGCAGCGATGCCGCAACCCCCATACCCATCTTGCGTATACCGCTAAAAGAACCGTCATAAATCACCACGCTGCCACACGTTGGGCTGCCGTCAGTTAACAACGCGGCGCTACAGCCAGATTCCTGAGCGGTACGCAGCGCGAGCCACGCTGCAAGCCGGTATTGCTCAGTCACATCCTGGCCTGTATTTTCAATTATTCTGGCCTGCCCGTTCATGACGTCTTTACCGTCTGCAGAGATAATCTCAGCCGGGGGACGCGGTACAGGCAGCCCGGCAGCAAGTTCAGGGCAGTGGATAACCAGACGTTGTTCCTGTTGCCAGCGAGCGAGTTGCTCGTTCATTCGGGATTTTTCACTACCGTTATAGCGGACTTTGAAGCCCATCAGGCATGCGCTTACCAGAATTTTATTTATCATCGCTTTTCTGTAATTACATGAATCTCATCGCTGAATTGTAACGCGCTTTCGTGCCTGGTTTGCTCCTTTCATCCTGTTCTTACCCGCTTTTTTCCTCTCTGCTATACACTCTTACTAACGCTAAAAAAGGGAGCAGCGAGGATGGCAACCTATCCAGACAGTTTATTGATTCTCAATGGCAAAAGTGCCGGCAACGATGTATTGCGTCAGGCAATTACCGAACTACGTGAAGACGGTGCGCAAATTCACGTACGGGTGACATTCGAAAAAGGTGACGCAGCACGGTACATCGATGAAGGCATTCGGCTGGGCGTCAAGACCATCATTTCCGGCGGCGGGGATGGCACCATCAATGAGATCGCCTCTGCGCTTATCGATCTTCCCACGACAGACCGCCCGGTAATGGGTATTTTACCGCTCGGCACCGCCAATGATTTTGCCACCAGCGCCGGGATCCCGGAGGCGTTAGAGAAAGCGCTCCAGCTGGCGATCCTCGGCAAAGCCACCGCCGTGGATATTGCTCAGGTGAATGACAAAACCTGCTTTATCAATATGGCAACCGGTGGGTTCGGCACGCGCATCACCAGCGAAACGCCCGAAAAGCTGAAGGCGGCGCTGGGCGGCGTGTCATATCTGATCCACGGCCTGATGCGCATGGACACCCTAAAGCCGGACCGCTGCGAAATTCACGGCGAGGATTTTCAGTGGCAGGGTGACGCGCTGGTGATTGGCATTGGCAATGGACGCCAGGCAGGCGGCGGGCAGCAGCTATGCCCGGAAGCGCTGATCAATGACGGTCAGCTACAGCTGCGTATTTTCACGGGCGACGGTCTGCTGCCCGCGCTGTTTACCACGCTGACGCAGCCGGAAGAGAGCCCAAATATCATCGCCGGAAAATCGGCGTGGTTTGAAGTGAATGCCCCGCACGGGATGACGTTTAACCTCGACGGGGAACCGCTGAGCGGGACGCAGTTCCGCATTGAGGTCTTGCCCGGCGCGCTGCAGTGCCGGCTGCCGCCGGACTGTGCGCTTCTGCGCTGATGTTTCACATGGCGCGCGATGATGCACTCTCACACCGGGCTGAGGGATCCCCGGTAATTTTTTAACCAGAAGCAGTGAATGTTGCTTCAGGAAAATGAATGGCTTACAGCGATGCCCTGGTCCGGCTGTAAATCGCCGAGGCGTTTCCGGAAGGCCGGGGCGAGGCGCAGGGATGCGCCGAGAGGGCGTGGCCTGCAGGGATGCAGGCTCATGCCCGACCCGATAGCCTGAAGGAATAAGCTGAGGGAACCGCGAAGCGGCGATTTACCGCCGGGAGCCCGGGTTGCCAGGGTGGTGGCGAGTGAGCCACCCTGGCACGTTCACCGGTCATGTCGTTACAGAGTAGCAAGGAACATGAAGTGAACGGAATGACCACCAGAGCCGTATGTTCCCCCTCACCCCAACCCTCTCCCTCAAGGGAGAGGGAGTCGTCCGTGCAGGCATTATTTTGTGGGGAACCCTCAGCCCAAATGGAAGCGTCAGGCAATCGTCACTTTACTGTCCAGATAGACGTCCTGAACCGCATTGATCAGCTTCACGCCGTCGGCCATCGTTTTCTTAAACGCCTTACGGCCGAGGATCAGCCCCATGCCGCCCGCGCGTTTGTTGATAACCGCCGTACGAACCGCGTCTGACAGGTCAGTATCCCCGCCCGCCGCCCCGCCGGAGTTAATCAGCCCGGCACGGCCCATATAGCAGTTCGCCAGCTGGTAGCGCACGAGGTCGATCGGGTTATCGCTGGTCAGCTTGCTGTAAACGCGGTCATCGGTGTAACCGAAGTTCACCGCTTTGTACCCGCCGTTATTCTCAGCCATTTTCTGCTTCACGATATCCGCGCCGATGGTGGCCGCCAGGTGGTTCGCCTGCCCGGTCAGGTCTGCGGACACGTGGTAATCCACGCCGTCTTTTTTGAACGCATTGTTACGCAGGTAAGCCCACAGCACGGTCACCATTCCCAGCTCGTGCGCGCGCTCAAACGCCGCAGAGATCTCTTCAATCTGACGGCGAGACTGTTCAGAGCCGAAGTAAATCGTCGCCCCGACGGCAACCGCCCCCATATTGAACGCCTGCTCAACGCTGGCGTAGAGCGTCTGATCATATTCGGTGGGGTAGCTGAGGGTTTCGTTGTGGTTCAGCTTCACGAGGAACGGAATGCGGTGGGCATAGCGACGCGAGACGGAGGCCAGCACGCCGTAGGTGGACGCCACGCAGTTACAGCCCGCTTCAATCGCCAGCTCAACGATGTTCTTCGGATCAAAATAGAGTGGATTCGCCGCGAAAGACGCGCCCGCCGAGTGCTCAACGCCCTGGTCTACCGGCAGAATAGAGAGGTACCCCGTGCCGCCGAGTCGCCCGGTGTTGTAGAGCGTCTGCATGTTTCGCAGAACCGCAGGCGGACGGTTGTTGTCGATCATCACGCGGTCAACGTAGTCGTGACCAGGCAGATACAGCTGGTCGGCTGGAATGGTCATACAACGATGCTGTAAAAGGCTGTCGGCGTCTTTGCCAAGCAACTGCGCAATATCAGTCATGTGATACTCCCGTAAGTCCGACGTCGTGTCGGTGTGTGTTTATCCAGTCCCATTATTTATGGGCAGACTAAGCCTGGTACCGACTTAACAGATTTTCCACCATTTGCATTTTTTTTCAGCACAATCTGCTGGCTCGATTCGTGTACAACAAAACTGTTACATTGATCAAACAATCGCCTCAAAGGTATTTAAAAGGTATTATTAAGTGGTATGTTAAAGGCGTACCCTCTCTGACATGCAGGATTAAAAAATGAAAACGAAAGTCCAACTGTCATTCATGATGTTTGTTGAATGGTTTATCTGGGGAGCCTGGTTCGTGCCGCTGTGGCTGTGGCTGAGCAAAAGCGGGTTTACCGCCGGGGAAATCGGCTGGTCCTATGCCTGTACCGCGATTGCCGCAATCCTCTCCCCTATTCTTGTCGGCTCGCTGACGGACCGCTTCTTTGCCGCGCAGAAAGTGCTGGCGGTGCTGATGTTTGCCGGCGCGATTCTGATGTACTTCGCCGCACAGCAAACCCAGTTCAGCACCTTCTTCCCGCTGCTGCTGGTTTACTCCCTGACCTATATGCCCACCATTGCGCTGACCAACAGTATTGCCTTCGCCAACGTTGAAGACGTCGAGGCCGATTTCCCGCGCATCCGCGTGATGGGCACGATCGGCTGGATCGCCTCCGGGCTGGCGTGCGGCTTCCTGCCGCAGATGCTGGGCTATAGCGATATTTCTGATACCAATATTCCGCTGCTGATGACGGCCGCCAGCTCCGCCCTGCTCGGCGTATTTGCCCTGTTCCTGCCGAACACCCCGCCGAAAAGCACCGGCAAGCTGGATATCAAAGTGATGCTGGGCCTGGATGCGCTGATCCTGCTGCGCGACAAAAACTTCCTGGTGTTCTTCTTCTGCTCGTTCCTGTTCGCCATGCCGCTGGCCTTCTATTACATCTTCGCCAACGGCTATCTCACCGAAGTGGGGATGAAAAATGCCACCGGCTGGATGACGCTCGGCCAGTTCTCCGAAATCTTCTTTATGCTGGCGCTGCCGTTCTTCACCAAACGCTTTGGTATTAAGAAGGTCTTACTGCTGGGCCTGATCACCGCCGCTATCCGCTACGGTTTCTTCGTTTACGGCGGTGCAGAGCAGTACTTTACCTATGCCCTGCTGTTCCTCGGCATTCTGCTACACGGGGTGAGCTACGACTTCTACTACGTAACCGCGTATATCTACGTGGACAAAAAAGCGCCGGTGCATATGCGCACCGCCGCGCAAGGCCTGATTACGCTGTGCTGTCAGGGGTTTGGTAGCCTGCTGGGTTACCGCCTCGGCGGCGTAATGATGGAAAAAATGTTCGCATACAAAGAGCCGGTGAATGGGTTGACCTTCAACTGGGCCGGAATGTGGGCATTCGGCGGGATCATGATTGCCGTGATTGCCGTGCTGTTTATGCTGTTTTTCCGCGAATCGGACAAAGAGATCACTGCAATTGAGGTGGTTGATGGCGATGCTGCGCTGACACAAGGGGAAGTTAAATGAAACAAGAACGTGTTCTCGGTGCCCTTTACGGGCAGGCGTTAGGGGATGCGATGGGCATGCCGTCGGAGCTGTGGCCGAGAAAGCGCGTCAAAGCGCACTTCGGCTGGATAGATCGCTTCTTACCCGGCCCGGCTGAGAATAACGCGGCCTGCTATTTCAGGCAGGCAGAGTTCACCGACGATACCTCAATGGCGCTGTGCCTGGCGGATGCGATTATTGAGTGCGAGGGGGAAATTAACGCGGATGTTATAGGCAAACATATTCTGCGCTGGGCGCTCGATTTCGACGCCTTTAACAAGAACGTGCTCGGCCCGACGTCAAAAATCGCGCTTAACGCGATTCGTGACGGAAAGCCGGTCAGCGAGCTGGAAAACAACGGTGTGACCAACGGGGCGGCGATGCGTGCCTCCCCGCTGGGCTGCCTGCTCCCGGCGACGCGGCTGGAACACTTTGTGGCGCAGGTGGCGCTGGCCTCCAGCCCGACCCATAAATCGGACCTCGCGATTGCCGGCGCGGTGGTGATTGCCTGGGCGGTGTCACGCGCTATCGACGGGGAAAGCTGGCAGAACATCGTCGATGCCCTGCCGGGTATCGCCCGCTACGCGCAGGAAGCGAAAACCACCACCTTCAGCGCGTCGCTGGCGGCGCGTATTGAGCTGGCGCTGAAGACCGTGCGGGAAGCCAACGGCATCGACTCCGCCAGCGAGCAGATTTATCAGCTTATTGGCGCGGGAACCAGTACCGTTGAGTCCGTTCCGGCGGCCATCGCGATGGTCGAACTGGCGGGAACCGACCCGAACCGCTGCGCGGTGCTATGCGCCAACCTGGGCGGCGACACCGACACCATTGGCGCAATGGCGACGGCCATCTGCGGGGCGCTCCACGGCGTGCAGGCCATTGACCCGGCGCTCAAAGCCGAGCTCGACGCGGTTAACAGGCTCGATTTCGGCCATTACTGCGAGAAACTGTTGCACTACCGGGAGCAAAGGGAGGGCGTATGAATTCATTTGCCCAACGTCTCGACGCCCTGCACGCCGCGCGCCCGGTGACGGTGCTGGGCGCGGCGGTGATTGACGTCATCGCCGACGCCTACGCCCTGCCCTGGCGCGGGTGTGACATCGAGTTAAAACAGCAGGGGGTGAATATCGGCGGCTGTGCGCTGAACATTGCCATCGCCCTGAAGCGGCTCGGGATCGCCGCGCAAAACGCCCTGCCCGTCGGCCACGGCGTGTGGGCGGATATTATCCGTAACGCGATGGCAAAGCAGGATCTGCACAGCGCGGTGGAGGCTGAAACCGGCGACAACGGCTGGTGCCTGGCGCTGGTGGAGCCAGACGGCGAGCGCACCTTTATGTCGTTTAGCGGGGTGGAGAACCAGTGGCAGCAGCGCTGGCTTGATGCGCTTCATGTTCCGCAAAACAGCCTGGTCTATTTGTCCGGCTACCAGCTGGCCTCGCCGTGCGGCGAGCTGCTGACGGGCTGGCTGGAAGGATTGCGGGACGTGACGGCGTTTATCGATTTCGGCCCTCGCATCGCGGATATCCCCGACGCGCTGATGGCGCGGATCATGGCCTGCAGGCCGATCGTGTCGCTCAACCGCCAGGAGGCGCAACTTGCCGCTGAACGGCTCGGCGTGGAGGTCGAAACGCTAGGAACACAGTGGCAGCAGCGCTTCGGCGCCGCGCTGATTGTGCGGCATGATAAAGACGGTGCCGCCTGGTATGACGGCGACGCCTCGGGCGTTATTCCGGCGTGCCCGGCTACGGTCGTGGACACCATTGGCGCAGGCGATAGCCATGCGGGCGGCACGCTTGCCGGGCTGGCGGCGGGATGGTCGCTGGCGGAAGCGGTGCAGCTCGGCAACGCGGTCGCCGCCTGGGTGGTCAGCCACCGCGGCGGCGATTGCGCCCCCACTCGCGAGGCATTACTCCTCGCACACAAAGACGTATAGATCGCTGCGGCAGTAGCTGATGCTGTACTCAATCGGCCGGTGTTGCTGATCGAGCGCGACCTGCTTGATCACCAGCACCGGTATTTTTTCATCCATCCTGATGTGCGCCTGAAACTCGCTATCCGGCATGCGGGCGCTGACGCGCGAGCGGGTGCGCTGCGGGAAGATATTCTGGCTGCGGAAGTAATCGTAGAGTGAGATACCGATCGCATCCGGATCGGGAATTAACCCGACCGGCACCCAGGACTCCTCAATCGAGACCGCGTCCTCGTCAACGTAGCGAATACGCTTGAGCAGGAATACCTCGCTTTCGGGAGGAATTGAAAGGTGATTCGCCACCTCTTCCGGACACTTCACCACCCGCTTGTTGACCCACAGCGTATTCGGCTTCTGGCCGCGCAGCACCACCTGCTGGGAAAAACCGCGCGCCTCTTTGAGCGAGTATTCAAAGATGTTGTTGATTTGCGTTCCATAGCCGCGGGCGCGGGTCACCACGCCCTCTTCCTCAAGCGCCTGCATCGCTTTACGCACGGTGATGCGCGACACGCCGGTTAACTGACTCAGATCGCGCTCGCCGGGCAAAATATTGCCGTGCTCCAGCACCCCGCTGCGCACCGCATTTTTTACCGTTTCGGCAAACTTCAGGTACAGCGGCGTGTTGTCGGGCGTGGCGATCCGTTCATTCAGTTGAGCGATTAACCGGGTATGCGCTTGTTCCATCTCTGTTTTTCTCAGGCGTGGTGTATCCTGCCAGTATAAGGCCTACCACCATGCATGAAAATGGTGAACCGGCCCAATACCGTGACCGACCTCCAGACTATCCGCTTTTGCCAGCGCCGCCGAGAGCCAGGCTTTCGCTTCCTGCACCGTATCGGCCCAGCTTTCATGCCGTGGGCGCAGCGCCGCCAGCGCGGCAGAGAGCGTGCACCCGGTGCCGTGGGTATTTTTGGTCTGCACGCGCGGCGCGGTGAAGCGCAGCTCGCCATCGCGGGTGAAGAGCCAGTCCGGGCTTTCCGCGTCATCCAGATGCCCGCCCTTCATCAGCACCGCCCCGCAGCCCATTGCCAGCAGCGCATTCCCCTGCTCTTTCATCTCGCGTTCAGTTTGCGCGTGCGGCGCACCTAACAGCGCGGCGGCTTCGGGCAGGTTTGGCGTAATGAGCGCCACCTGCGGCAGCAGCTTTTTGCGCAGCGTCTCAACGGCGGAAGCGGAGAGCAGCGGGTCACCGCTTTTTGCCAGCATGACGGTATCCAGCACCACGTTTTGCACCTGATAGCGTTGAAGCCGTTCCGCCACCGCTTCAACAATATCCGTCTCGGCCAGCATGCCGATTTTGGTGGTATCGATGCGCACGTCGCTGAACACCGAATCCAGCTGCGCGGCGACAAAATCAGGCTCGATACGGTAGACCGACTGCACGCCGCGCGTGTTTTGCGCCACCAGCGCGGTAATGACCGAGCAGCCGTACGCGCCAAGCGCGGAGAACGTTTTCAGGTCGGCCTGAATGCCTGCTCCGCCGCTGGGATCGGTGCCGGCGATGGTCAGTGCGTTAATCCGCTTCATGCCTGCTCCTCCAGCGTGTACAGCGCATCCAGGAACGCGCTGGCAAAACTGCCCGGGCCACCAGACTGCGCAACGGCGATCGTTCCGGCCCGCTTCATCCATCCGCAGGCGGCAGCGACGTTATCCAGCCGATCGCCCGGCAGCGAGCAGCTCGCCGCCACAACGGCAGAGAGCGCGCACCCTGTGCCCACCACGCGCGTCATCAGCGGATCACCGCCCGTGACCGTGCGGGTTCGTTGTCCGTCCGTGATGTAATCCACCTCACCGGTGACGACCACGATGGCATTAATCTGGCGGGCCAGCGCCTCGGCAGCAGGCACCGCGCTGGCGGCGGTGTCGGTGGTATCAACGCCGCGCCCGCCCGCGCTCATGCCGGCAAGGGCCAGAATTTCGGAGGCATTGCCGCGAATGGCCGCCGGCTTCAGGGCGAGAATTTGATGGCAAAAACGGGTGCGGAACGCCAGGGCGCCGACGGCAACCGGGTCCAGCGTCCAGGGTTTTCCTGCCGCCACCGCGCCCTCAATCGCCCGGCGCATCGACTGGGCGCGCGGCGACGTCAGCGTGCCAACGTTAATCAGCAGCGCATCGGCCATCCCGGCAAACTGTTCGGCCTCTTCGGCCTCAATCACCATCGCCGGGGATGCGCCAAGCGCCAGCAAAACGTTAGCCGTAAAGGTCTGCACGACATCGTTGGTCATACAATGGGTAAGCGGAGAACGGGTTCGGAAGTGGTGTAAAACGTGTAAATCGAGCAGGTCAGGCTGCATAGTTTCGCTCCTGCCTTGCGTGAAGAAGCGATGACCGGGAAGGCATCTGACTTCCCTACGCTGGCATTATCCAGATCAGGTAATACGGGTATTTCTCAGCCTTCATAAAGAAGGGCACCCCGAGTCATTTGGTAAAACAATCTTCTGATTTCTCGCCAGCTTAAGGTAAGTGGCTCGTTAGCACAAGCCCGCCTTCCCGGTCATCGTTTCTTCACGCAGAAGGAGCAACGCACTATTTCACTTTTATACTAGTTTTAACACAGCGATTATCACTGACCTGCTACCCGTTGATTAATAAACCTCGATGTAAGTAATATCTTCATAAGCCACATGAGGACATCCCCATGAAGAAGCGTTTTTCCGACGAACAGATCATCAATATTCTCCGCAAGACTGAAGCCGGGGTTTCTGCCCTGAGCTCTGTCTTAAGCACGCCATTTCCCACGCCACCTTTTTATAACTGGCGCAAGTAGTATGGCGGTATGGAGGTTAAACGCCTGAAGTCGCTTGAGTAAGAGAGCACCAGACTCAAGAAGCTGCTTGCCGAAGCCATGCTTGATAAGGAGGCACTTCAGATGGCTCTGGGGCGAAAGCACTGACGAAAGACCACAAGCGGGAAGCCGTTAAGTTTATGTGTGATGCGACCGGTCTGTCGCAACTTCATGCCTGCAGGCTTATAGGTTTGTCTCTGTCGACCTGCCGCTACGAGGCTCAGCATCCGGCGGCTGATGCGCATTTATCAGGGCGCATCACTGAACTGGCACTCGAGCGCAGGCGTTTTGGCTACCGCCGCATCTGGCTGTTACTGCGCCGTGAAGGCCTTCATGTTAATCACAAGCGCGTGTACCGCCTTTATCATCTCAGTGGGCTGGGCGTAAAACGCAGACGGCGTCGTAAAGGCCTGGCAACGGAGCGTCTGCCGCTGCTCCGTCCGGCTGCACCCAACCTGACCTAGTCAATGGAATTCGTCATGGAAGCGCTGGACACCTGTCGCAGGATCAAGTGCCTGACCTATGTGGACGGCTTCACGAAGGAGTGTCTGACAATTATCACCGCATTCGGGATTGCAGGCGTTCAGGTCACGCGTATTCTGAACAGTATTGCACTGTTTCGAGGCTAACCGGCAACGTTATGAACGGACCAGGGACCGGAGTTCACTTGCCGCGCACTGGATCAATGGGCCTTTGAGCATGGTGTTGAGTTACGGTTAATCCAGCCGGGTAAACCAACGCAGAACGGATTTATTGAGAGCTTTAACGGACGATTTCGCGATGAATGTCTGAATGAGCACTGGTTCAGCGATATCGTTCACGCCAGGAAAATCATTAACGACTGGCGGCAGGATTATAACGAGTGTCGGCCACATTCGGCACTGAATTATCAGACACAACCAGAGCTTGCCGCACGGTGGCGAAATGGAAAATGTGAAGGTAAACAAACCGACATGACTAACTGACGGTTGTATCTAATACTCGGGGCAGGTCAGGCAAGCTATGGAGGAGATGAAAATGTACAGCAGATGCATTAAAATGCGAGACTTTATTAGCCTCGCATTATGATAATTAATCACTCATCTTAGAAATAAGATAATTACTGAACGCGCTACAGATAACCAACATGTAACGAGCTTCCTCTAAGGTTGGCTCTTCACTTCCATCCATTAAAGCGTGACGTATTCCGCCTTGGTCACTTGTATATCCGTATAGTTGTTGGAAGGCCCGTTTCATTGCTGGATGAATATGCCCTTTATCCTCAATAGTTTTAAGGCAATCTCCAAGAGTTCCTTTATCATTACCGGAGATTTTTTTGCAGAGGGATTCAATAGCAGAAATAGATTCTTTAATTGAGTTTCTAAAGTCAGGTTGTTCCCTGTTAGAAAGTAACTCTAATGCACATTCGAAATGTTTTCTTGAAGAATCACTGCCAGTGTCAATACCTTCTTGTATGCTTTCAACCTCAACAGAGGTGGACACAGGAACAACCATACCCTCAATAATGGAGTATGCTAACCCTTCGGATTTGAAAACAGAATTCAAATATATTGATAAATCATCGAAGCTTGTCCCTTGAGTTTCATTAACAATAAACTCAATAAGGTCGTAAACATGATACCAAGGAGCGCTAATTATAGCCCTCTTAACCTCCCCTACTAAATCTGGGGCACCTACGGTAGAACGGTATATTGGTACTTTAGACGAATCATTTTTTAAAAAATTAACCCATACACTTCTAACAATATTTTCTATAGTATCATTGGTCTGACTTCTATACCTCAATAGCTCCTCATGGATGCAGTTCCACATAGCCATTCTGGAGTCTTTAGTAATACTGTCTACCTGAATTACCTCTGAAACTTTAACGTGCCCATATCTTTGAGAAAACGGTCTAGCCATCGCTTATATGCCTTATCGCTGTGTTAGTTATGAAGCGTTTAACGCCAGTCAAGTCCATCAATGATATGGCATACAACGGATAGAGGGAAGGTGTGGAGATATCGTATTGTTATCCCCGTACCAGTTTTCTCATAGACAATAACAAAAAAGAGGCAAACGCCGGTATCTCCGGAGCCATGGCGATGGCCGGTTTACCGCAGGTACAAACGAATCAGCGCGTCATGTTCTCCGCTGGCGGCGCAACGTACAACAGTGAAAGCGCCCTTGCCGTCGGGGCTTCCGTGAAAGTCAATTCACATACCATCGCGAAAGTCAGTTTCTCTGATGATACCGCTAATAACATGGGTGCTTCAGTAGGTGTGGGGATCGGTCTTTAATACGTAATCAGCATGGCAAAATATATTTTTATTTCTGTTGTAATGTACCTGACATTTATCGTCATTGGAGCATGGTTAGGTTTTATGTACCAGGCGTACTTTATTTGTGGCCGCTGACGAAACTCTATTTTTTAACATTGAGCATTAGCCCTTAGGTTATATTTTATAATAGATACAAAAGGCGACTCCGGTCGCCTTTTATCATTGCTGGCATGACTAAAACGCCGTAAGCCCCTGTTAGCCTAACTGCCAGGCCCCGGCATCGATAAGCGCCGCCGTCCCGGTCCAGGCAAACAGCGCCAGCTCGCGGCAATCTTCATCAGGATAAATACGGCTGCTAAGGCAGGCGTCTCCGTCATTCACAAACACCTCTACGGAAGAGCTGTCAACGAACAGGCGCAGGTTTAGCGTGCCGCTCATATCGAGCGTGACGCTACGGGTACCGCACAGGCCGTACTGCGGGTAGTGTCGCTCCAGCACCAGGCGCTGCATCTGCGCATCAACATAGACGCGTAGCCCGGCTCCAAGTCGGATACCGTATTGTTCCGCAGTGCTGTTAGCACAATCCCACTGCAGAATCACCTCCATCGCGTCGCAGCGTTCCAGCAGAGTCATCTGCTGATTGTTAAGCGTGCTAACCGGCCAGGGGAACCACGCGCCCCGAAGACCTTCGACCTCTCTGGCCGGCCGCATTTGCAGACGGTTATCCGCGCCAAGCGTCAGTTCGCGCGGTAAAGAGAGCATGCCTGCCCAGCCGTCCTCCTGTTCCGGCAGCGGGGATTCCCACATGTCCAGCCAGCCGATAACGATACGGCGGCCATCAGGCGTGAGGAAACTTTGTGGCGCATAGAAATCATGCCCGCGATCCATTTCCACAAACTCACCTTCATGCACAAAAGGCTGACCGGGCTGCCAATCGCCCACCAGATAGCCACTCTGGAAAAGATTGCGATTTTCGAATCCTTCTGCCGCCATCCCCTGAGGTGAAAACATCAGCACGCGTTTACCGTTGAGGGTGAAAAAGTCGGGGCATTCCCACATGTAGCCCATCTCTTTTTCTGCCACCGCAAGCACGCCCATATCCTGCCACGCGCGCAGATCGGCAGAACGATAAACGCGCACCTGGCCCGTCTCGCCGTCCCGCGCGCCAACAACCATGTACCAGCTCTCCCCTTCACGCCACACCTTCGGGTCACGGAAGTGATGCAGGCCAGGCGGCGTGTCAACAATCATTCCCTGCCGGGCAAAATGAATGCCGTCGTGGCTGGTCGCCAGGCACTGCACCTGGTAGAGATTCGCCTCATCATCCGGATCGCCGTGGAATTTATGTCCGGTGTATATCAGCGCCAGCGTATCGCCATCCACCACTGCCGATCCGGAAAAACAGCCGTCCTTGTCTTCTGGTCCTTCCGGCGCCAGCGCAACCGGAAGGTGTTCCCAGTGAACTAAATCCTTGCTGCGCGCATGGCCCCAGTGCATGGGCCCCCACTGGGTGGAGTACGGATGATGCTGGTAAAAAGCGTGATACCAGCCGTCAAACCAGACCAGGCCATTTGGGTCGTTCATCCAGCCAGCGCGTGCAGCGAGGTGGTAACGCGGATACCAACGCAGGTTAAGCCCTTCGCGTCTGGACTGAAGTTCCTGCTCTGCTTTTGTAATGGAATACGTCATTTCTCTACTCTTTCAATCAGATGGTGGAAGGTTGCGTCATGAGCGGGTCAGAAGAGGACTTACCCGAGCGCAACAGGAAGATGGAGATAAACGTGGTGCTGAACACTAATAGCCCCATAATGAGATAGGACTGGGCAAAGCCGTATTTCTCATAGCTGTAACCGGCCAGCGGCGACAGGACCGAGGCAATTACCGAGCTTGTACAGGCAAAGCCCACCAGATAGAGGGTGGAAGAGAGCCGTTTATCAAAATGTAAGCTGTTGTATTTAAAGATTGAGACCAGCAATACGGGCAGTTCAACCGCGTGCAGTAGCTTGGTAATGGAGATCAGTACCGGCCCTTCAACCAGCCCCGATGCCACCATGCGCATTGCCATCACCATGCCCGCGACAATCAGGCCATTCTTCGCGCCAAGGCGATTCACCAGCCATGGCGCGCAGAACATACCCGCCGCCTCAAGGAAAACCTGGAAGGAGTTGAGATAGCCGTACATGGCGTTCCCTTCCTGTAAGGTCGGGAACTGGGAGGAGAAATAGACCGGGAACTGCTGGTCGTAAACGCCATAAATACAGGTGCCGATAACGAAAAACACCAGCGCCCAGAACCGCGGCAGCGTCAGCAGGCGCAAGGCATCTTCCAGCGTGACCTTACCGCCGGACACCGCTTCCTGCATGGCGTGCGGAGCGGAAGAGACCCTGAGACGCGCCAGCAAAACAAAAAACACCAGCCCTGCGCAGCTCGCGACGGCGAAGTTAAGCTTCGGATTAATGTTAAACAGGAGCCCCGCGAAAAAGGTTGCTACCGCCCAGCCAAGCGATCCCCACATCCTCGCCTTGCCGAACTCAAACTGGCTCTGGCGGGCCACGCGCTCGGTATAGGACTCCAGTACCCCTATCCCGCCGTTAAACGTCAGGCCGATATAAATCCCGCCGAAAATACTGCCGAGTAAAACGTTAATCTGCAGCAGATAGCCAAACAGCAAAAAGGCCGGACCAGAAAGAATGAGCAGGCTGGTCAGAAACCAGAGCAGGTTTTTGCGCAGACCGAGTTTGTCCTGAATGAATCCATAGCAGATTTGAGCGAAAAGCGCGGAGACAGAAAGCACGGCATAGATAATGCCGGTATCGCCCGCTTTTAGGCCCACCTCCTGATGAAGCCAGATGGACAGCAAAGAGCCGGAAGAAGACCAGGTGACAAAAAAGAAAAACAGTAATGCGCTCAATAAGGGGTAGCTGTGAGAGTGATGCGTTTTCATCATGACATTCTCATGTTGGAGTAATGGCGCGATGGTAACGTTAACATTAAACATTCCTCATGCGATTTAGATCAGATTCATGATGTTAATCACGAAAGTTAACGTTAACATTACAGAAGTGAGATCGCGATCGACTATTCATCATTGATGTCTGTCTGACACCACTACTGCATACCCTTTCCTTTTACATCAGTCACTTAGTTGTATACTCTTTAACACGTGGCATTAACGGAGTAAGAAAATGGCTTCCCTGAAGGACGTCGCAAAGCTGGCTAACGTATCGCTGATGACCGTCTCACGCGCGCTTAACAGCCCGGAGCGCCTTAAGCCGGAAACGCTGGCGCGCGTACAGCAGGCTATCGAGCAGACCAGCTACGTACCCGATCTTTCCGCCAAGAAAATACGCGGCGCGCATGCCTCACCGAAAACCATCGGCGTGCTGGCGCTTGATACGGTGACGACCCCCTTCTCGGTGGAGATTACGCTGTCCATAGAAGAGACCGCCCGGATGCACGGGTGGAACAGCTTCGTCATGAATATGTTTACCGATGACAACCCGGATGCGATCGTCGATCTGCTGCTCTCCCACCGCCCGGACGGGATTATTTACACCACAATGGGATTACGCCAGGTTCCTCTCCCTGCCAAGCTCCTCACCCTTCCCTGCGTGCTGGCCAACTGCGAAAGCGTCGGTGAACAGGTCGCCAGCTATATCCCTGATGATGAACAGGGGCAGTACGCCGCCGTGCAGGCGTTACTCGCCGAGGGCTATCGACAGCCCCTGTGCCTGCATTTACCGGCGGACCATCTGGCCACAACCCGGCGCCGCCGGGGGCTGGAGCGCGCATGCCGTGAAGCGGGGCTCGACCCGGACAGCCTGGAACACAGCTACATGGCATTCGGGGACGAGCACTATCGCGACATTCCGTCAGCCGTGCGGGCGCGCATTCAGAAAGGCATTCCCCGGTTCGACTCCGTTATCTGCGGCAACGATCGTATCGCATTGATGGTGTACCAGACCCTGCTGGCGCAAGGGCTTCGCATCCCTGAAGATATCGCGGTTATCGGCTATGACAATATGGTGGGCATCGGAGAGCTCTTTCTTCCGCCTCTTTCAACGGTTCAGCTGCCGCATTATGAAATTGGCCGCCTGAGCGCCCTGCATATTATTAACGGTGAAACCCATCGCGAAACCACGCGCGTTGAGAGCCCATTTTTAATGCGTAATTCCGTTGCGCATCCATCATGACCACAACTTTTTGCACCTGTCGCAGAAATAAGCGTGCTAACGAGGCGGTCACCCTCCTTTTCAGTGAGCGAATGGCACGATTTGTCACACTCTTTTTTATGTTTTTACCGTCATAGCAGAAAGCACGTAACAGGCTGTTTTTATTTGCCATAAAGTACAACTTCCTTTCTGAAAACGGGGATAATCCTTCCCCTGCGCCTCGTGTCACAAAACAGTAAACAAATTAACCATTGAGCCCCGTGGCAAAAGGCTCTATATTGGCGGCGTTTTTTTCAGGCCCCCATCTGTTTTTTAACTTTTTATTCAATCGTGGCTCATAACGAAGCGGCGGTTGTAGGAGTGATATGATGACGGATAAAGTCCGTATTGACACCGTAGATGCCCACAAAAGCAACGAAACCTATCTGGCCCGTCAGGCCGAGTTTGAATCTAACGTCAGGAGTTATCCGCGCAAACTGCCTTTAGCCATCACTAAAGCAGAAGGCGTATGGATCACCGATGCAGATAATAAAGAATACCTTGACTGTTTAGCAGGCGCAGGCACCCTTGCGCTTGGCCATAACCATCCTGATGTGCTGAAAAGCATCCAAAATGTCATTACCAGCGGCTTGCCGTTACATACCCTGGATCTGACAACGCCTCTGAAAGACGCGTTTTCCGAATACCTGCTCTCTCTGCTGCCTGGTCAGGGCAAAGAGTACTGCCTGCAGTTCACCGGTCCATCCGGTGCTGACGCCGTTGAAGCGGCGCTGAAGCTGGCGAAAAAAGTGACCGGCCGTAGCGGTATCATCAGCTTCTCTGGTGGTTACCACGGCATGACTCACGGCGCGCTGTCCGTGACCGGCAACCTGTCTCCGAAAGAAGCGGTTGACGGTATGATGCCAGAAGTGCAGTTCATGCCTTACCCGCACGAGTACCGCTGCCCGCTGGGTATCGGTGGCGAAGCGGGCGTGAAAGCGCTGACCTATTACTTCGATAACCTGATTAACGACGTTGAAAGCGGCGTGCGTAAACCTGCTGCCGTCATTCTGGAAGCGGTTCAGGGCGAAGGCGGCGTGAACCCGGCTCCGGCTGAGTGGCTGCAGCGCATCCGTAAAGTGACTCAGGAACACGGCATTCTGCTGATCCTCGACGAAGTTCAGGCTGGCTTTGCCCGTACCGGTAAATTCTTCGCCTTCGAACACGCTGGCATCGAGCCAGACATCATCGTGATGTCTAAAGCTGTCGGTGGCGGTCTGCCGCTGGCCGTGCTCGGTATCAAAAAGCAGTTCGATGCATGGGCGCCAGGTCACCACACCGGTACCTTCCGCGGCAACCAGCTGGCGATGGCAACCGGTCTGACGACGCTGAAAATCCTGAAAGACCAGAACATCGCGGGCAAAGTCGCGGCACAAGGCGAATGGCTGAAAGGCCAGCTGAAAGAGATGGCGAAACGTTATCCGGTTATCGGCCACGTTCGCGGTCTGGGCATGATGATCGGTATCGAGATCGTTAAGCCGCACGAAGCCGCTGACCACATGGGCTGCTTCCCGGGCGACGGCGAGCTGTCTGCACTGATTCAGAAGAAGTGCTTCGAAGCCGGTCTGATTCTGGAGCGCGGTGGCCGTAACGGTATCGTTCTGCGTCTGCTGCCGTCTCTGCTGATCAGCGATGAAGAGCTGAAGATCTTCCTGGATAAATTCGAGCAGGCGCTGCTTGCTGCGGGCGTTCGCCCGGCGTAACCGGAGTTGTTGATTACGATGTCTGATTCAAACCCAATTTTGTTCTCCTCTGCGCAGAGCATTGAAGCTTACCAGCAGGCGATTGAACAAAGCACTCAGGCTGTGATGCAGTGGCTGAAACAGCCTGAGATGTACCAGGGCAAAACGGTCGCGGAACTGCGCGACCGCATTAAGCTGGATTTCAACCCGAAAGGGCTGGGCAACGAAGCGGCGATTGAACGCGCTGTGGAGTTCTTCCTGAAAGACAGCCTGTCCGTTCATCACCCGCAGTGCGTGGCGCACCTGCACTGCCCAAGCCTGGTGGTAAGCCAGGCGGCGGAAGTGCTGATCAACGCCACCAACCAGAGTATGGACTCCTGGGATCAAAGCCCGTCCGCAACCATCATCGAGATCAAACTGATCGAATGGCTGCGTACCCGCGTGGGTTATCAGGCTGGCGACGCCGGTGTCTTCACCAGCGGCGGCACCCAGAGCAACCTGATGGGCCTGATGCTGGCCCGCGATGCGTTCTTCGCGCGTCAGGGCCACTCCGTTCAGCAGGACGGTCTGGTTGGCGATCTGCGTAAAATCCGCGTGCTGTGCTCCGAGAACGCGCACTTCTCCGTGCAGAAGAACATGGCGCTGATGGGTCTGGGCTACCAGTCCGTCGTGCAGGTGAAAACAGACGAATTCTCCCGTATGGATCTGACCGATCTGGCGGCGAAAATTGCGCAGTGCAACGCGAACGGCGAACAGATTCTGGCGATTGTTGCGACGGCAGGTACCACCGACGCCGGTGCTATCGACCCGCTGCGTGCCATTGCAGAACTGGCGGCGAAGCAGAACATCTGGGTACACGTTGATGCGGCCTGGGGCGGCGCACTGCTGATGTCTGAGCAGTATCGTCACTACCTGGACGGCATTGAGCTGGTGGATTCCGTTACCCTGGACTTCCACAAGCAGTTCTTCCAGACCATCAGCTGCGGCGCGTTCCTGCTGAAAGAAGCGCGCCACTATGAGCTGATGCGCTACCAGGCGGCCTACCTGAACTCCGAGTTCGACGAAGAGGCAGGCGTGCCAAACCTGGTGTCCAAATCTCTGCAGACCACCCGCCGTTTCGACGCGCTGAAGCTGTGGATGAGCCTGGAAGCGCTGGGTCAGGAGCAGTACGCGGCGATCATCGATCACGGCGTGACGCTGGCACAGCAGGTTGCGGCTTACGTGAAAGAGCAGCCTGCTCTGGAACTGGTTATGCAGCCACAGCTGGCAAGCGTTCTGTTCCGCTTCCGCGGACAGGTCCAGATGGACGACGCGGGTCTCGCCCTGCTGAACCAGAAAATTGGTGATGCGCTGCTGGAATCCGGCCGTGCAAACGTCGGCGTGACCGAGCATAACGGCGTGACCTGCCTGAAGCTGACGCTGCTGAACCCAACCGTGACGCTGGAGGATATTAAAATCCTGCTGTCGTTGGTTGAGCGCACCGCGCAGGAAGTTCTGGCTAAGTAATACAAAACCCCTCTTCCGCCGGAAGAGGGGTTTATCTTTATACGCCTGCCCACCACATTCTGATTTTTAATCCCCAGTAGCTCGTCCAGCCCGTCGTGGTACTGACAACGTTTCCCTTCGACACAATGACCAGCGTTGGCGTCACGCTTACCTGCCATTCCTGCGACAGCGCGCCGTTTTCATCGTTTATCACCGGCATTTTCAGCTGTTTCTTTTCAACCCAGCGCTCAAGCTTCGCGTTATCACCGGAACGCATGGCAATACTCACCACGTTCCCGCCCTCTTCAGCCAGCTGATTAACCGCAGGCGTCGTGTAGCGGCAAATGCTGCACCAGGTGGCCCAGACGTAAATCAGCAGCGGGCGCTCCTGGCTGAGCGCCGCGATATCGTGCCTTTTGCCGTCAATGCTCTGCATTGGAGTTGCGCTAAAGCTGGCGGGCAGCGTCGGCTTGCGGTACCGATCCACGCCCCATACCACGACCAGCGTCAGCAGAACGAGAATGATCCCTTCCCGCGCCCAGCGGCGCAGTCGACTCATTTTGCGGTTGTCCATTGTGACCTCTTGATTTAACGGAGGTCATCTTAGCGGGCTGCGCGCCGCCGCGCTGTAAAGAAGTGTCGCGTTACTTCGTGCGTAAGGTGTCGACCATCAGCGTAAAGCAGGATTCAATGAGCGGGGGAAGCGCCTGCGGGGCACGCATCAGCGCCACCGTGCGGGACAGGGCCGGCTGCTGAAGATGAACCACCTTAAGCTGCGGATCCTGCAGATGGGTGGTATAAAGCTGCGGTAAGATCGCCACGGCCAGTTTCGAACGCACCAGGCCGTAAAGCGTCTCGATGTAGTCCAGCTGATAGCGCGTCTGCAGCGAGAGACGATGGCTTTCGGCAAGCGCATTGACCAGCCGCTGGATGTTGCCTTTGGAGAAGACGGCAATATCCCGGCCCACCAGCTGTTTCCAGGGCACGTGCGCCGACGCGGCCAGCGGATCGTCGCAGTGGAACACCGCCACAAACGGATCCTCCTGCAGCGGGAACACGTCCAGCTCTTCGGGTACCGAGCTGTCCAGCGCCCCGATACCAAAGTCAATCTGCCCTTTCAGAAGCTGCGCCACCAGCGCGTCGTTGGTTTGATCGTGAAACTCCACCCGGAGGCGTGGGAAAGCCTGGGCAAGCGTCTGCGGCAGCAGCGGAAACAGCAGCGAGCTGACGGAAGGCACCAGGCCAATACGCACCGTGCCGTCGCCGCCGGCCTGCACAATCTGCTGCATATCATCAAACGCAAGCTGCGCCACGCTGAGCACCCGCTGCGCGTGTGGCAAAATGGCATTCCCCAGCTCGGTCAGCGTGACTGCCGACGCGGTACGGTTAACCAGCTTGCCGCCAAGTACCGTTTCGATTTGCCGCAGGGCGCTGCTGAGCGCAGGCTGGCTGATGGCAAGTTTACTGGCAGTTTCCGTAAAATGACGCAGCTGCGCCAGGGTGACAAAATACTGTAGCTGCCGAAGGGAGAGCGCAGGCAAGCGCTGCCAGGGTTCCGTCATGATTATCCATTACACGCGTCAAAGAATAAGCCGGGGTTATCGGGCGATAAATTTTATCAGCTGGGCAAACGTTTGCCGGGTGCATAGAGTAACGTCAATATTTCAATGCTGGAACTGTTAATTGCATGACTGCCGAAACCCGACGCCGCGCCGTTCAGGCCGCACGAGGCGAAACGCCGTTTGACCTGCTGCTTACCCATACCCGGATTGTCGATATGGCAACCGGTGAGATCCGCGAGGCGGATGTGGGTATCGTCGGCTCGCTTATCGCCAGCGTCCACCCGCGCGGCAGCCGTGACGATGCGCTTGAGACCCACGACCTGAACAACCAGTTCCTCTCGCCGGGCCTTATGGATACGCACGTTCACCTTGAAAGCTCGCACCTGCTGCCCGCGCGCTACGCGGAGATCGTGCTGGCCCAGGGCACCACGGCGGTCTTCTGGGATCCACACGAGCTGGCAAACGTGCTCGGGATGAATGGCGTCCGTTTTGCGATTGAGGCCAGCCGCAACCTGCCGCTGCAGGTGATGGTCGCGGCGCCCTCGAGCGTGCCTTCCACACCGGGGCTGGAGATGTCCGGCGCGGACTTTGCAGGCGAAGAGATGAATACCCTGCTCGGCTGGCCGGAGGTGCGCGGCGTGGCGGAGGTGATGGATATGCACGGGGTGCTGAACGGCAGCCAGCGTATGCTGGCAATCCTGCAGGCCGGCCTGGAAAGCGGGAAGCTCATTGAAGGCCACGCGCGTGGACTCAGCGGCGCCGATTTACAGGCGTATCTGGCGGCGGGCGTCACCTCTGACCATGAGCTCACCTCCGCCGAGGACGCGCTGGAAAAATTGCGCGCCGGGCTGACGCTGGAGATCCGCGGTTCGCATCCCTATCTGCTGCCCGAGATTGTCAGCGCCCTGAAAACGCTGCCGCATCTCTCGTCGCAAATCACGGTCTGCACCGATGACGTGCCGCCTGACGTGCTGCTGGAAAAAGGCGGTATTATCGCCCTGCTCAACCTGCTGATTGAGCACGGTCTTCCGGCGACGGACGCGCTGCGGTTTGCCACCCTGAATGCCTCCCTTCGCCTGCAGCGCAACGACCTCGGGCTGATTGCCGCCGGTCGACGCGCGGACCTGGTGGTGTTCGACTCCCTGGAAAAACTGACGGCTCGCCGGGTGTACGTCGCCGGAAAATGCATTGCCCGCGACGGGGTGATGATCGAGCCCATCGTTGACACACCGCTGGCGCTGCCGCGTGATACCGTGCGCCTGTCGCCCCTGGCCGCCAGAGATTTTTCCATGCGCATCGATAACGCGAAACACGGCGTTGCGCGCCTGCGCCATATCAGCGGCGCGCGTTTTACCCGCTGGGGCGAAACTGACGCCCGGGTTCGTCACGGACGCGTAGAAATACCGGCTGGCTTTAGCCTGATCTGGGTTCAGCACCGCCACGCGCGCCATGCGGCAACGCCGCAAATCGCGCTGCTGGAAGGCTGGGGAGAGCTGCGGGGAGCCATTGCCACCAGCTACTCTCACGACTCGCACAATCTGGTAGTGCTGGGCCGCGATCCCGACGATATGGCGCTGGCCGCCAACACGCTGATCGAGAGCGGCGGCGGCATGGCGCTGGTCCAAAACGGTCGCGTTATCGCCCATGTTGCGATGCCGATCGCGGGCATGCTGTCAGAACTTCCCCCTGCCGAGCTGGCCCGCCAGTTCAAGGAATTACGCGATCGCAGCAGCCAGATTGCCGACTGGGAGCCGCCGTACCGTGTCTTCAAAGCCATTGAAGGAACCTGTCTTGCGTGTAACGCCGGGCCGCATCTGACCGATCTTGGACTGACCGACGGCAGCACGCGTCAGATTGTCAATCCGCTGATTTCTTACCGGGAAACCCCGGACACCACACAATGATACCGAAGGAGAGCCGGATAATGGCCGACAACACCGTGAATTCGCCAGCACCAGGGAGCTGGATTGAACGTCGTTTTGCACTGCATACGCGCGGCAGCACCGTGCGTACCGAGTGTCTGGCAGGCCTTACCGGTTTTCTCGCCGCCGCCTATTTGCTGGTGGTCATCCCGGGGCTGCTGGCCGTGGGCGGGATGGATAAAGGGGCGGCGACCACGGGCACGATTTTAGTGTTCGTGGCCGGTACGCTGCTGATGGCGTTTTACGCCAACCTGCCGTTTATTGTCGGGCCGGGCATTGGTGGCTCGGTGCTGGTCGGGGTAACGCTGGCAGGGAGTGAAGGCATCGGCTGGCAAATCGGCCTGGGCATTGCCTGCTGGTCGGGGATTTTGTTCTTCCTTCTCACCCGCTTTGGCCTGCGTGAAGTCGTGACCCGCTCCGTACCGCAGTCTATCAAGCTGGGGCTAACGGCCTCTATCGGTCTGTTTGTCGCCATACTCGGCTTCCGCAATGCCGGGTTAGTGCTGGCCAACGCGAAAACCAACGCGCTGATGCTGGGGGATTTCCTGTCACCCGGCGCGCTGGTGGCGCTCGCTGGCCTGTTTCTGGCTATTGCCCTGCAGGCGCGTCGTATTCCGGGTGCCATTTTGTGGGCGATTTTGTTTGCTACCCTCGTGGGCATTCCGATGGGGGTCACAAAACTTCCCGCCAGCTTCATCGACATGCCCCACTCGCTCGCGCCGGTGCTGGGCCACATCGACATGCTGGGCGCACTGAATATTGCCTTCCTGCCGTTCCTGTTTGTCTTCTTTGCCTCGGAGTTTTTCTCCACCATGGGCACCACGCTTGCAGTTGGCGGCGAAGCCGGGCTGCTGGATGAAGAGGGCAATATGGCCAATATCAATCGTCCGTTTATGGTGGATTCCATTGCCGCCGCGCTCGGCCCGTGGGTCGGCATTCCTGCCGCCACGGCGCTGATTGAATCCTCGGCGGCCGCGGAAGCGGGCGGGAAAACCGGTATGACGGCGCTGGCTGCCGCGTTCATGTTTCTGCTGATGCTGCTGTTTACCCCCGTTGCGCTGATGATCCCGAAAGAAGCCACTGCGCCCGCCCTGATCCTGATCGGTCTGAACATGTTCAGCGGCCTGCGTAAGGTGGATCTGGCGAACTTCACCGACGGGTTGCCGGTGCTGATGATGGCGATGATTACGCTTATTGCCAACAGCTTCGGGACAGGTATTGCAGGGGGACTACTGTTTTACGTTGTGATTAAAGCGATTGCTGGAAAATGGCGAGAAATCCCTGTTGGGCTTTGGATCCTCGCCATCCCGCTGGTCTATTACTTTGCCACGCTGGTGAAGCATTAATCCTTGCGCTGTTGCCGTGTCGGGCTTTGACCATACTCGTAATGGCCATAGCCCGCGCGGTAATAAAGCGCGGCCGATTTCACCACGTCATTCAGCACGGTACCGTTGATACGCGCGCCCGTTTGTTGCAGACGCTTGATGCTGTTTTCCATCTCTTTCAGACTGGTCTTATCAGAGCGGGCAACCAGTATTACGGTTGCCGCCACCCGGGCGGCCACTGCGGAATCGGTAACGGCGAGCACCGGCGGCGTATCCAGGATCACGAGGTCATAGTGTTCATCCGCCCATGCCATTACCGCCCTGAAGCGTTCGCTCATCAGCAGTTCTACCGGCCGCAGCGGAACCGGCCCGCAGGTCAGTACATCAATGTTGCCTTTTTCATAGTGCTGAATGGCCTCCTGACACTCGCACTGCCCCTCCAGTACGCCGGACAGTCCGGTGTGGTTCTTCAGGGCAAACACGTTGTGGACATATCCCTCGCGCATATCTGCATCGATGAATAACACCCTGAGCCCGGCCTGTGCCTCAATCGCGGCCAGCGAGGTGCTGACAAGCGTTTTTCCGCAGTCCTGCGTGGGGCCTGAAATCATGACGATCCGGTTAGCGGCTTCCTGCAGCGTGAAATGCAGGCTGGTGCGCAGCCCCCGTACGGCCTCGACGAAAATATCCGCAGGCTGGTCAACGGGCAGAAAGGGCACATCGGTGATCCTGTGTTTCCAGCGCGTGCCAAACGCCCGTCTTCTGCGCAGGTTAGTTTTTTTCCACAGCCACACCGAACGCGGCAAGGTAGCCATCACCTGGACGCCCAGCCCTTCAAGCTCCTCAGAGGTGTTGATGCCGCGTCGCAGCGCAATGCGGACCAGCACCAGACCCACCGAGCACATGAGCCCCAGCAGGATGCCAGCGAGGATAATCAGCGGCTTTCGTGGCTTAATGGGGTCGGGTTGCGTGACCGCGCTGTCGATGATGCGCACGTTGCCGATGGCGCTGGAACGAGAAATGCTCAGCTCCTGCTGGCGGGTAAGAAGCTGCAGGTAAATGGTGCGCCCGGACTCCACGTCCCGACTGAGGCGCAAGATGTCCTGTTGGGTGGAGGGCATGGCTGAAATACGCTGATTCAGGCGGACCTTTTCCTGCTCCAGCGTCTGTCGTTTTTCACGCAGTGCGCGATAGTTCGGGTGCTCTTTCTTAAACAGCTGCGAGATTTCCGCTTCACGAAACGTCAGCTCGTTAAGCTGGTTTTCAACATTCACGATCTGCTCGAGAGCCGATTTCGCTTCAAGCGAGAGGTCGACCGAATCCCGCTGTTTGCGATACTGGTTCAGACGCTCTTCGGCCAAATCCAGATCGCTTCTGATTTTGGGTAACTGCTGCTGCAAAAAGGCAAGGCTGCGGGAATCCTGCGCCTCCTGGCGGGCAATGTTCTGCTGCAGATAAATGTGGGCAATTCGGTTGAGGACAGTCGCAATATGCTCAGGATCGCTACCGGTCAAGGTTAACGTCAGCACGCCGCTCTGCCTGGCAGACTCCGCCACGTTGAATTGTGTACTCAGGTCGTTAATCGCCTCCAGCCGGGTCCTGGTCTGGAGCGTAAACCGCGTGCCTGGTGAGGCATTAAGCGCCTTGACCAGCAGGGAAACCCCCTCCTTTTCAAGCGCTATGCCTTCCCTGCCCTCGGCGTAAAAATTGTCCCCCTCCAGCCGGTACGCGCCATTTTCCAGCACGGTAAGCACAAGAGAGCGTGGTTTGCCCTCGACCGGAGAGAGCTGAAGCCAGCTCAAGGTTATGGTGGCGGGCTTATGGTCCTGCAAACGCGCCCACAGGCGTCCCACAACAGGGAGAGTTCGCTCTGTCACATGCTGGGTTAAGCCCAGTGCGTCTACCGTGGCGCCCAGGACCATGCGCGATTTCAGCAGGAGAATTTCGGGCTCAACATCGGGAGACAGTTCACTGCTGAACTGGCTTAAGTTCTTAAGCAGGCTGTTATCCTGTTTTCCTTCTACCTGGATTAGGGCATCAGCGCGATAAACGGGAGTAGCCAAAAAGGCATACAGCCCCGCAAGCAGAGTGAAAACGAGCGTCATCGTTAAAATAACTGCACGGTGATCGAGCATCTCGCCGAGGAGACGGACGAGATCAATTTCGTGATTTTCAGGTGCTGCTGCACCGTAACTGTCTGTGTTATATGACGACATTAACGCTTAATTCCTTTTTGACTCAACCGATGCGCCCATTCCTGACTGGCTTTGCCCAACAGCCCGAAAACATAGTCAAATGCTTCACGGCTCTTGCGATAGGGATCGGGGATGTCCTGCGGCTCAAGCCATTGTCCAAAGAGCAGTGATTTGCCGCGAATTTCCGGGGCCATGGCAGAGATAAAGCGAAGATGGGCAGGCTCCATCACCAGAATAAGATCCGATTCCCGCATCAGTTGCGGGGTCAGCCTGCGCGCGCGATGCCCTTCGAGTGAGATCCCGTGTCGCCGGGCTACCTCCCGGGCAACGACATCCGCCGGGCTTCCCTCCTGCCCAAATATGCCTGCCGACGTTATCCGCTTTCCCGGTATCCGCTGGCGCAGCAGCCGCTCTCCTATCGGTGAACGGCAAATATTTCCCGTGCATACCACTAAGATGGAGTCGAACATTATTGCGGCCACCGTCTGATGTAACGAACCGTTTCGGTCAGGTCATGAACGCCAGTGATGGTCGGTACAAGCTGAGTGATGACGCGGTTCCAGCGCGACAGCGGTGCCGTGGTGACATAGACAATGTCGTAGGGTTCAAGCTGAAATTCGGTGCCAAGCACCATCGCGGAGGCATCCCGGGCGTTAAGCTGATAGATGTTGGCGATTTTTCCGGCCTTACTGTCTTTTCTGACAGAACGAATGACGAAAATGCCCGTCGCATCGGCCATGTCCTGATTTAAGCCGCCCGCATTGCTTAGCGCTTCTGCAAGGGTCATCCCGCTCCTGTCCATCTTCAGCGTGCTCTGCTTGATTACTTCGCCCATCACGAAGACTTTCAGCGCGTCATTACGCGGCACAAACAGGATGTCGCCGGGATAAAGCAGCTTATTCTGCGTCAGGTCACCGTGCTGCATCAGCGCGTAAAGAGAGAGGCGCGAATCTTTCCCCTCGTGAGTGAGTACCACATTGCGCCAGTCAGCGTCGGCAGATAGCCCACCCGCCGCGTTGACGGCGTCCATTACGGTCAGGGGGATATTGGTAATCGCCTGCTGGCCAGATTTGGCAACCTCTCCGGTGACATAGGCTTTTTGTGAGCGAAATGCCGCCACGCTGACATCCACCTGCGGGCTTTCGATGACGCTATCCAGGCGTGCGGCAATCTCTTCCCTGACTTCAGAGACCGTTTTCCCTGCAACAGGGAGTTTGCCTACATAGGGATAAAAGAGCGTACCGTCCGCATTCACCCAATTACCGGTGTCGCTGGCGCTGCGATACTGACCTGCCGGGGTCGTCAGTTCAGGGTGATCCCAGACGGTGACGGTTAAAATATCCCCGGTTCCGATACGGTATTCCCAGTTTCTGATCTGCTCATCCAGCTTCGGATTTGGCTGAGATTTCGCGATGGCAGGACGCAGCTTCTCTATCAGTGAAGGGGTAAGAGGATAAAGATCCACGCGCTTATCTAAATTAGTATTGTCATCTCCGGACGCGATAATATTTTTTCCCGATGAGCTTAATGTTTGCCCAGGAGAAAATACGCAGCCCGTTAACAGACTTATCGCTAAGAATATTACAGATAATATCGTTGTGTTTTTCATTAGAATAAATTTATCATTCATGGTCGCAACAAACGCGCAACAGGCAACCCATAAGAATCACCCACTTTTTCAATGCACTGCATTTAAAGCAATTAAATAAAAACACACATCATCGAATGATGCATGGAAATTACTGAAAGACCGGAACGATGTAAAATATGAATTAACCCGCCCCGCTTTTTAAGTTTAAATCGGCTTTTAATAAAATGCATGTATTTCGAGTCAAAAAATGATAGTAAAGCTGTATTTTCAGATTTGATTAAAAAAAACATTACTGTGCTGAATTAGTCTTAGCAAATAACATTCATAAATAAAATAGTATTAACCGTTTGCACTACCCAAAATCGTCCACTTTTGTTACATTTTTTTTCGAACAGACTCTGTTGTGATACTTAAAATAGGCTGCCTGCCATAGCATCAACACAACAGCAGGCTGAGAGTATCTGTAACGATATCACTGGAGAAAAAATGGCTAAGCGTAAATTGCTGCTACTGGGTGTATTACTGTCTCTGGCGGGATCCGCATTTGCTGCCCCGCAAACGGCCGCGGCGCCGTCCGGCATCAAAGCCTATGAGGAACAAGAGTTCATCGCGGATTTTACAAAGTTTAAAATTGGCGACACTGCGCCAGCACAGTATCAAACGCCTGAGTACACCATCAAACAGTACCAGCTGCGTAACCTTCCGGCCCCGGATGCGGGAACGCACTGGACGTATATGGGCGAAAACTACGTCCTGATTGGCGATGCAGACGGCAAAATCTACAAAGCCTACAATGGAGATATCTTCTATCATCGCTGATACCCTCCTGGTTCGTCCCTGGCAGGAAAGTGACCGCCCTTTCCTGCGCACGCTCTTCCTCCACGCCCGGCGCGAAGCCTGGCCCTGGCTGGACAGTTCAGACTGGCAGCTTGAAGATTTTGATGCGGCAACCCGTGACGAAGTGATCTGGGTTGCTGTTCAGGACGGCCATCGTCTGGGTTTTGCCTCCGTCTGGGCAAACGATAATTTTCTGCACAGCCTGTTTGTTGACCCGCAGTATCAAAGCCTCGGGGTCGGGCATGTGCTCCTGGAACATGTGCAGAAGACGTTTACCAGTACGGGTTCGCTTAAGTGTCTGGTGAAGAATGCGCGGGCTATCGCGTTTTACCAGCGGCACGGCTGGCACATTGAGGCGACGGGGGATTCTCCGGAGGGAGAGTACTATCTGATGCATTATCGGCTTGGGTAAAGTCAGGTGGCGCTTCGCTTACCTGACCTACAAAACCGTATTTCACAGGCCGGGTAAGGCGAAGCCGCCACCCGGCAATCCAGCGTTGGAGATTTACACCGCGCGGAACGCGATTTCCCCCGGGATGATTTCGCCCTGCCAGTAGAGCTGCGCCGCAACGCGCCCCGCCAGCTGACGATACATTTCGGCAAATTCGCTGTCCGGACGGTTGACCACCGTCGGCTTTCCGCTGTCCAGATCTTCACGCAGGGTAATGTGCAGCGGCATCTGACCCAGCAGCTGGGTGTGATACTTCGCGGCCAGTTTTTCTGCCCCACCGGTACCGAAGATAGGCTCGTGGTGACCGCAGTTGCTGCAGATGTGCATGCTCATGTTCTCCACGATACCGAGCACCGGCACTTCCACCTTCTCGAACATCACGATGCCTTTTTTGGCGTCGATCAGCGCAATATCCTGCGGGGTCGTCACGACAACCGCGCCCGTGACCGGGATATTTTGCGCCAGCGTCAGCTGAATATCACCGGTACCCGGCGGCATGTCCAGCACCAGATAATCCAGATCCGGCCACATCGTCTCCTGCAGCATCTGCAGCAGCGCCTTGCTGGCCATTGGGCCGCGCCAGACCATGGCGTTATCGTCAGTCACCAGGTAACCGATGGAGTTGGTGGCCAGACCGTGAGCCATAATCGGCGCCATGTGGGTGCCGTCCGGCGAGGTTGGGCGCTGGTTTTCCGCGCCCAGCATGTTCGGAATAGACGGGCCGTAGATATCGGCATCAAGAATACCGACCTTTGCCCCTTCCGCCGCCAGCGCCAGCGCCAGGTTGACGGCCGTTGAGGATTTACCCACCCCACCCTTGCCCGAACTGACGGCAATGATGTTTTTCACGCCGTTAATGCCCGGCTGGTTTTTCACACGCTTCAGCGTGGCGATGCTGTGGCTCAGCTTCCAGTCAATCGCCTTCGCGCCGGTAATGCGCAGCAGCTCAGAGCTGGTTTGCTCTTTCAGCGCGTCAAAGGCGCTGGTCCAGACGAACGGCATCTGCAGCTCAACGTGCAGCGTATCGTCCAGCCAGGCAACGTGGTGTAACGCTTTCAGCGTAGTGAGATTGTGCTTCAGGGTTGGATGCTGAAAGTTAGCCAGCGTCCCGGCGACCATTGCTCGTAAGGCTTCCGGTGATTTGGCCTGGGATTGAGAACTCATCCCGACTCCTTTGTTCTTGTGAATAAGACCTTAGGAGATCAAGTTTACCTGAAAGGCCGTGGTTTGTGCTTACTTAATAATGCCCCTTTTGGTAATATCAAAAACCCTTTTCACAGTTAAAAGAAGTAATGCCTACTATGACTCAAGTCGCGAAGAAAATTCTGGTAACGTGCGCACTGCCGTACGCCAACGGCTCAATCCACCTCGGCCACATGCTGGAGCATATCCAGGCTGATGTCTGGGTCCGTTACCAGCGAATGCGCGGCCACGAGGTTAACTTCATCTGCGCGGACGATGCCCACGGCACGCCGATCATGCTGAAAGCACAGCAGCTGGGGATTTCCCCGGAGCAGATGATTGCCGAAATGAGTCAGGAGCATCAGACCGATTTCGCTGGCTTTGACATCAGCTATGACAACTATCACTCCACGCACAGCGACGAGAACCGCGAGCTGTCGGAGCTGATCTACACCCGTCTCAAAGAGAACGGTTTTATTAAAAACCGCACCATCTCTCAGCTGTACGATCCGGAAAAAGGCATGTTCCTGCCGGACCGTTTCGTCAAAGGCACCTGCCCGAAATGTAAATCCCCGGACCAGTACGGCGATAACTGCGAAGTGTGCGGCGCGACCTACAGCCCGACCGAGCTTATCGAGCCGAAGTCCGTGGTATCCGGTGCAACGCCTGTGATGCGTGACTCCGAGCACTTCTTCTTCGATCTGCCGTCGTTTAGCGAAATGCTGCAGGCGTGGACTCGCAGCGGCGCGCTGCAGGAGCAGGTGGCGAACAAAATGCAGGAGTGGTTCGAATCCGGTCTGCAGCAGTGGGATATCTCCCGCGATGCGCCGTACTTCGGCTTTGAAATCCCGAACGCGCCGGGCAAATATTTCTACGTCTGGCTGGACGCGCCAATCGGCTATATGGGCTCCTTCAAGAACCTGTGCGACAAGCGTGGCGACACTGTCAGCTTCGACGAATACTGGAAGAAAGATTCCACGGCCGAGCTGTATCACTTCATCGGTAAAGACATCGTTTACTTCCACAGCCTGTTCTGGCCGGCCATGCTGGAAGGCAGCAACTTCCGCAAGCCAACCAACCTGTTCGTGCACGGTTACGTGACGGTCAACGGCGCGAAGATGTCCAAGTCTCGCGGGACGTTCATTAAGGCCAGCACCTGGCTGAACCACTTCGACGCGGACAGCCTGCGCTATTACTACACCGCGAAGCTCTCTTCCCGCATCGACGATATCGACCTGAACCTGGAAGATTTCGTGCAGCGCGTGAACGCCGACATCGTCAACAAGGTAGTGAACCTGGCCTCCCGTAACGCAGGCTTTATCGCCAAGCGTTTTGACGGCGTGATGGCGGCCGAGCTGGCTGACCCTGCCCTGTACAAAACCTTTACCGACGCGGCGGCGACCATTGGCGAAGCCTGGGAAACCCGTGAGTTCGGTAAAGCCGTGCGCGAAATCATGGCGCTGGCCGACCTGGCGAACCGCTACGTGGACGAGCAGGCACCGTGGGTGGTGGCGAAACAGGAAGGTCGCGATGCCGATCTGCAGGCCATCTGCTCTATGGGCATCAACCTGTTCCGCGTGCTGATGACCTACCTGAAGCCGGTTCTGCCGCAGCTGGCAGCCCGTGCTGAAGCGTTCCTGAACACCGAACTGACCTGGGATGCCATGGCGCAGCCGCTGCTCGGCCACAAGGTGAACACCTTTAAAGCGCTGTACAACCGTATCGAGATGAAGCAGGTTGAAGCCCTGGTGGAAGCCTCTAAGGAAGAGGTGAAGGCGGCTGCGGCACCGGTTACCGGCCCGCTGGCAGACGACCCGATTCAGGAAACCATTACCTTTGACGATTTCGCCAAAGTCGACCTGCGCGTGGCGCTGATCGAAAACGCGGAATTCGTGGAGGGTTCTGACAAACTGCTGCGCCTGACGCTGGATCTGGGCGGCGAGAAGCGTAACGTCTTCTCCGGCATCCGTTCTGCGTATCCGGACCCGCAGGTGCTGATTGGTCGTCAGACCGTAATGGTCGCCAACCTGGCACCGCGCAAAATGCGCTTCGGCATCTCTGAGGGGATGGTGATGGCCGCGGGCCCTGGCGGGAAAGATATCTTCCTGTTAAGCCCTGACGAAGGCGCTAAGCCTGGCCAGCAGGTGAAGTAATAAAAAAGCCGGAGAGTGTCTCCGGCTTTTTTTTGCCCGGCGGCGCTACGCTTGCACGGGCCTACGGGTTTTGTAAGCCGGGTAAGGCGAAGCCGCCACCCGGCTAAAAATCACCCCTTCGGATGATGCACCCGGTGGGTCAGCCCGCGCAGGAAATTACGCAGGAACTGGTCGCCGCACTCGCGGTAATTTTTGTGGTCCGGCGCGCGCATCATGGCGGTCACTTCCGGTACGGATACGCGGTATTTTTGCTCCGTCATAATCGCCACGATATCGTCCGTTTTCAGCGAGAACGCGATGCGCAGCTTTTTCAGCACCGTGTTGTTGTTCACCCGACGCTCCAGCGCCAGCTCTGGCGCGGCCGGATCTTTGCCACGCTTATCGTAAATCAGGCCGTTCAGGAAACCCGACAGAATGATGTCAGGGCAGCGAACAAAGCCCTCTTCGTCTTCTTTGGTCATCCAGGTGTCGAAACCGGCCGACGTGGACTCCATGTCCGACAGCGCAAGAATGCGCACCATGTCGTTATTGTTTGCTTTCAGGGTGTAGCGCAGGCTACGAAGAATATCGTTACTTAGCATAGAGCCTTCGAATGTCGATGATGCAATGGCGCGCAGTGTACCAGTTTTACAGCCCAATCGCCTCTTTCAAACTCTTCAGGTAGCGGCGGCTGACCGGGACGGTTTGCCCCGCGCGCAGCACCAGCTCGGCCTGGCCGTTATCTTCCAGGCGGATCTCCTTCAGGTGCGCCATATTGACCAGATACTGACGATGACAGCGAATCAGCGGCGTGCGGCTCTCCAGTGTGCGCAGGGTCAGCTCGGTGAACCCTTCGTTTCCTTCCGCGCTGGTGACAAATACGCCGCTCAGGCGGCTGCTGACAAACGCCACGTCATCCATCTGCAGGAGGTAAATCCGGCTGTGCCCGGTGCACGGAATGAACTTCAGCGGCTGCTGGTTTTCCGGCAGCAGCGTAACGTCCTGTGCGGTTCGCTCCTGGCGTAGGCGGGCGAGCGTTTTTTCCAGACGCTTCTCTTCAATCGGCTTGAGTAAATAGTCAAACGCGTGCTCCTCAAAGGCCTTAACGGCATATTCATCAAACGCCGTCAGAAACACGATGTAGGGGCGATGCTCCGGGTCGAGCATGCCAACCATCTCCAGCCCGCTGATTCGGGGCATCTGAATGTCGAGGAACAGCACGTCCGGGCGGAGCTTGTGAACCGCGCCAATGGCCTCAATGGCGTTCGCACACTCTCCCACAATCTCTATATCAGACTGCTCCTGCAGCAGAACGCGCAGGTTTTCCCGTGCCAGCGGCTCGTCATCCACAATCAGCACTCTTAACATGCGTTTTCCTCCAGCGGCAGTCGTACGGTAATACGGGTAAATCGGTCTGGCTCACAGGCGACGGTAATGCCGCAGTCATCGCCAAAATGGGCGCGCAGGCGTTTATCCACCAGGCTCATCCCTAAACCGCCGGAGGCGGAAGGCTGATATAGCCCGGCATTATCTTCAATATCCAGCACCAGATGGTGGTTGAAACGGCTGGCGGCAATGGTTATCTCCCCTGTTCCGAGAAGCTGTGACGTGCCGTGCTTAATGGCGTTTTCGACAATAGGCTGCAGGGTAAAGGCCGGGAGATGCTGATACGCCAGCTCGTCCGGAACGGAGAGCGACACCTGCAGGCGCGACTGGAAACGCGCCTGCTCAATCTGGAGATACGCATTCACGTGCTCAATCTCGTCGGCGAGGGTGACGATCTCCGACGGCCGCTTCAGGTTTTTGCGGAAAAAGGTCGACAGAAACTGCACCAGCTGCGCGGCCTGATCGCTGTCGCGGCGAATCACCGCTTTAAGCGTATTAAGGGCATTGAACAGGAAATGCGGGTTGACCTGGGCATGCAGCAGCTTAATCTCCGACTGCGTCAGGAGCGCTTTTTGCCGTTCGTACTGCCCGGCGAGAATTTGCGCTGACAGCAGCTGGGCGATCCCCTCCCCCAGCGTGCGGTTGATCGAGCTGAACAGACGATTTTTTGCCTCATACAGCTTGATGGTGCCCATCACCCGCTGATTTTCCCCGCGTAGCGGAATCACCAGCGTGGAGCCCAGCTTGCACTGCGGATGCAGCGAACAGCGGTAAGGCACTTCGTTACCGTCGGCATACACCACCTCGCCGGTTTCAATGGCGCGCAGCGTATAGGCTGAAGAGATGGGTTTACCCGGCAGATGGTGATCGTCCCCGGTGCCGGTAAAGGCCAGCAGCCGCTCGCGGTCAGTTATTGCCACCGCGCCGATGTCCAGCTCCTTGTAGAGCACCTGCGCGACCTTCATGCTGTTCTCTTCGTTAAACCCCTGGCGCAGGATCCCTTCGGTCGACGCGGCAACCTTCAGCGCCGTGGCGGAAAAGGCCGAGGTGTACTTCTCAAACATGGCACGCTTGTCGAGCAGAATACGCATAAAAAGCGCCGCCCCCACGGTGTTGGTCACCATCATCGGGGCGGCAATACTGCTGACGAGGTGCAGCGCATCTTCAAACGGACGGGCAATCAGCAGAATGATCGCCATCTGCGCCATTTCGGCCACAAAGGTGATCGCCCCGGCGGTAAGCGGACTAAAAACTTTATCCGGCCGGCCGCGCTTAATCATGTAGCTGTGGACCAGCCCGCCGAGCAGCCCTTCCACGATCGTCGAGATCATACAGCTCAGCGCCGTCATCCCGCCCATGGAATAGCGATGCAGCCCTCCGGTTAAGCCGACGAGGCCACCGACGACGGGACCGCCGAGCAGCCCGCCCATCACCGCGCCGATAGCGCGCGTATTGGCAATAGAGTCTTCGATATGGAGACCAAAATAGGTCCCCATGATGCAGAAAATGGAGAAGGTAACGTAGCAGAGCAGCTTATGCGGCAGACGTACGGTGACCTGCATCAGCGGGATAAACAGGCGCGTTTTACTCATCAACCAGGCAATGACAAGAAACACGCACATCTGCTGAAGCAACAGCAGCACCAGATTAAACTCGTACATACTCAAAACCGCACACGCTAAAAACGCGTAACATACACGGATGCGGCTCAACTTTCTTTGAAGCATCCCAAAAAAGCGCAAAATCGTGTCCGTTATCACACCTTTTTCAGAACATCGCATACGCTTCGCATTATTTGTGCAAAAAACAATCAATTCTTCCTGGTTCAGCAAAGTGGGTCTACAGTTAAGCTGGGGACGCGTAAGCCAGGGGGCGAATATGGCGCTTTACACGATAGGTGAAGTGGCACTCCTTTGTGATATCAATCCCGTTACCCTACGGGCGTGGCAGCGACGGTATGGATTGCTTAAACCGCAGAGAACGGACGGTGGGCATCGCCTGTTTAACGATGCCGATATCGACCGGATCCGCGAGATCAAAAGCTGGATCGACAACGGGGTGCAGGTCGGTAAAGTCAAGTCCCTGCTCAGCCACGACGACCCTGACACGCAGCACCGCTGGCGCGAACAGCAGGAAACCCTGCTACGGCTCCTGCAGGCGGGCAACCTGCAGCGCCTGCGCGGGTGGATAAAAGAGCAGGGTCGCGAGTATCCGGCACAGACGCTGATCACCCATCTTTTCATTCCGCTCCGTCGACGCCTGCAGTGCCAGCAGTCCACCCTGCAGGCGCTGCTCAGCCTGCTCGACGGGGTGCTAATCAACTACATCGCCGTCTGCCTTGCCTCAGCGAAGAACAAGGCCGGAAAAGATGCGCTGGTGGTCGGCTGGAACGTGCACGATACCACCCGCCTGTGGCTGGAAGCGTGGATAGCGACCCAAAAAGGCTGGCGCGTGGATGTCCTTGCGCACTCCCTGGCGCAGCTCAGACCTGAGTTTTTCGACGGCCAGACCCTGCTGGTCTGGTGTGGGGAAGTGCCGTCCGCCTCGCAGCAGCAGCTACTGTCACAATGGCGCGAAAATGGTTATCCGGTTTATTCCCTTGGCCCGGATGAGCCATAACGGCATTTAATGGTTCATTAACACCAGCGCTTCACCGTATAATTGCTCCGTTAACAACAGGAGCACATGATGAAGGCAACCAAACTGGCCATTATTACCCTTTTTGTCCTGATGGCCGTGAGCGGTATCGGCGGCGTGATGCTGGCAGGATACTCGTTTATTGTTCGCGGCGGTGTCGGCTGAGGTACTTTGCCAGCCGCTCAAAAACGCGATCGACGACGATTGCCGCCAGCGCGACCAGCACCGCTCCCTGCACGATGTAAGCCGTATTAAACCCGCTCAGGCCGATAATAATCGGCGTTCCCAGCGTACTGGCGCCGACCGTAGACGCAATGGTCGCCGTCCCGATGTTAATAATGACCGACGTGCGGATCCCGGCAATGATAACCGGTGCCGCAAGCGGCAGTTCAACCTTGCGCAGCCGCTGGCCGCGACTCATCCCCATCCCTTCTGCCACGCTCAGCACTGACGCCGGTACCGCCGCGAGGCCCGCCAGCGTGCCCTGCAGCACCGGCAATACGCCGTACAGAATCAGCGCAATAATGGCGGGCTGCTGGCCAAAGCCCATCACCGGAACCGCTATCGCCAGCACCGCCACCGGCGGGAACGTCTGACCAATCGCCGCTATCGTCTCCACCAGCGGACGAAACTCCCGCCCCGCAGGCCGCGTGACCGCGATGCCAGCGCCTGTACCCAACACAACCGCAATGACGCTTGAAAGCGCTACCAGCCAGAGATGCGCCAGGGCGAGATTAACAAAACTCTCCTGCTGATACACCGGCCGCGGCAGCCCGGGAAAAAGGGCGTTAAACAGCGCCGCGCTGTGCGGCATCAGAACCAGTAAGGCAACAAAAAGCGCTACCAGCCAGAGAAGCGGATCACGCAGTGCCTTCACGCGTCACCTCCCCTGCCAGCAGATCGCGGAAGTGTAAGGTTCCGCACGGCGCCCCGCGGGCGTCCGAAACGGGCAATACCTCACACTGGCGCGCGACAAACGCGGAGAGGGCATCCCGCAGGCTCATCTGCGCCTGCAACGGTTCGCCGCTCGCCGGCACCTCTTCCCGACGCATATAGTCGCTGACCGTCCGCAGGGAGAGCAGCCTCACCCCCAGCTCGCTGCGGCCGAAAAACTCGCGCACAAAGTCGTTTTTCGGCCATGTTAATAGCTCAAGCGGCGAGCCCTGCTGCACCACCTCGCCGTGATCCATCAGCACCAGATGGTCGGCCAGGCGCAGTGCTTCATCAATATCGTGCGTCACGAGAACGATCGTGCGTCCGAGAATGCGGTGAATGCGGGTCATCTCCGCCTGAAGCGCCCCGCGCGTTACCGGGTCCAGCGCGCCGAAGGGTTCATCCATCAGCAGCACCTGCGGATTGGCCGCCAGCGCGCGCGCCACGCCTACGCGCTGCTGCTGGCCACCGGAAAGCTGGTGCGGATAGCGGTCACGCAGCGCGGGCTCGAGTCCCAGCAGAGACATCAGTTCATCCACCCGATCAGCGATTTTAGCCCGCGACCATTTTTCCAGCTGCAGCACGGTGGCGATGTTCTGCGCCACCGTCCAGTGCGGAAACAGGCCGATAGACTGAATGGCATACCCCATCCGGCGACGCAGCTCCAGCACCGGCAGGCTGCGGATCTCTTCTCCGGCAAAGCGGATCGCCCCGCTGTCGTGCTCAACCAGCCGGTTGATCATCTTCAGCGTGGTGGATTTTCCCGATCCGGAAGTGCCAATCAGCACGGAAAACGCGCCCTCGGCAAAGTTCAGGTTCAGATGACTCGCCGCCGGACGGCCGGCAAAGGTTTTACTGACATCATGAAATTCAATCATTGGCTCTTCTCCTGAGCAGCGCGAGCCATAAGGCAAACAGCGCGTCGACGACAACCGCCAGCGCAATCGTGGGAACCACGCCCAATAACACCAGATCCAGGGCGCTGCTCAGCAGACCCTGGAACACCAGCGCGCCAAAGCCGCCCGCGCCAATCAGCGCCGCAATCACCGCCATGCCGACGGTTTGTACCGCCACCACCCTTAGGCTACGCAGCAGCAGAGGCAGCGCCAGCGGCAGCTGAATCTTCCAGAAACACTGCCGCGCGCTCATGCCCATCGCATGGGCGCTTTCCAGCACATCCGGCGCGACCTGGCTTAAGCCCGCGACCACGCCGCGCACCAGCGGCAGCAGCGCGTACAGCACCAGCGCGATCAGGGCGGGCGTTAACCCCGTTCCGGCTATTCCCAGCGTTCCCAGCACCGGAAACGACTTCACCAGCCCGGCCAGGGGCGCAATCAGCAGGCCAAACAGCGCGACGGAGGGAATGGTCTGGATAACGTTGAGCACGGCAAAGACCCCGCCCTGACGTGAAGGATGGCGATAGCACCACATGCCCAGGGGGATCCCGAGCAGAAGCGCCGGAAAGAGCGTGCCGAAGAGGATCGTCAGATGCTGCGCCAGGGCATCATCAAACACCTCCTGACGGTTGGCGTACTCTTTTAACAGCGAGAGATTGTTAAGCTCACCGCTGAACAGCAGCAATAACGGAATACACCATATCTGTGCGTTGAGCACCCAGCGCCAGACGGCGCTGGAGATGAGTCGACGAATGGCATCGCTGCAGGCCAGCAGGCACAGCGCCAGCCACAGCCAGAGGCCGCTGCCCACCGTGGTTCTCGCCAGCGGGCTTTCCGCCGACGCCATATGCGTTGCCGCCTGCCCGGCCCCCCAGAACAGGATGATAAACAGCCCTTCGGCGAGGAGCAGCGTCAGCCAGTTCGCCGTGCGCCCTTGCCTGAGCGATAGCGCCACCCACGCGCCCAGCGCCGCCGCCAGCCACCACGGCGTAAACGCCCACACTTCCCAGAGATAGCGCCCTTCCCCTGACATCAGGCGGTTAGGAGCGACATTCACAAACGGCAGCGCGACTGCCGCGATGGCCACGCAGGCCAACAGCAGCAGTACGCGGTTATGACATTTTATTGGCACAGCCCTTTTCCCGTTACTTCACAAGCCCTTGTTGTTTCAGGAAGTCGGCGGCCACTTTTTTGGCATCCAGCCCCTCGACGGCAATGCTGGCATTCAGCTGTTGCAACGTTTTTTCATCCAGCTTTTCGAAGACCGGCTTAAGCCAGTCGGCAATCTCCGGATGCGCTTTCAGCACCGCCTCACGCACGACCGGGGTCGGAGCGTAAATCGGCTGAACGCCCTTCGGATCGGTCAGAGTCTGCAGACCAAGCGCCGCCACCGGACCGTCGGTACCGTAGGCCATGGCCGCGTTAACGCCAGAGGTTTGCTGCGCCGCAGCTTTGATGGTCACCGCGGTATCCCCGCCTGCCAGAGAGAGCAGTTGCGGCTGGTCGAGCTTGAAGCCGTAGGCTTTTTCAAACGCGGGCAGCGCGTCAGGACGCTCGATAAACTCTGCGGACGCCGCAAGCTTAAAGTCGCCCTTCTCTTTCAGATAGCGGCTGAGATCCGCAAGCGAGGTCAGCTTACCTTTCTCCGCCACGTCCTTGCGCACCGCGATAGTCCAGGTATTGTTGGCAGGGGCCGGGGTCAGCCAGACCAGTTTGTTCTGCTCCGCGTCCAGCTTTTTGACTTTCTCATACCCGGCTTTGGCATTTTTCCATGCCGGATCGTTTTCCTGTTTAAAGAAAAACGCACCGTTGCCGGTGTATTCCGGGTAGATATCCAGCTCGCCGGAGGTAATCGCGCCGCGCACGACGGGCGTAGTGCCGAGCTGGACTTTATTGACCGTTTTCACGCCGTGGCTCTCCAGCACCTGCAAAATAATATTGCCGAGCAGCGCGCCTTCGGTATCAATCTTTGACCCCACTTTTACCGGCTCCGCCGCCTGTAGCGGCAAACTCAGCGCCGCCAGCAGCACTGCAGATCCCAACATCCCCTTAGCAATCGTCATTCCACTATCCTCATTTTTTTGCTGCCTTTTTCAGAGGCTTGAGAGAAAAGCGTAGCTTAAAACGGCGGAATTAACCGTCAAAATGCCTTTTTAGCATAAGGTAAGACGCCTCCCCGTAGGCGGGGAGGCAAAGGAAGGAAAGGTTACAGCAGCTCGAACTCGCCTTTATTCACGCGGGCGGAATCCACGCCGATAAATACGTTAAACTTGCCCGGTTCCGCATCGTATTTCATCTGCTGGTTCCAGAACTTCAGCGCATCCACGTCAATCGGGAAGCTGATGGTTTTGGTTTCGCCAGGCTTCAGAGTGACTTTCTCAAAGCCGCGCAGCTGTTTCACCGGACGGCTCATTGAGGCCGTCACGTCCTGAACGTACATCTGGATAACCGTCGCCCCTTCGCGCTTGCCGGTGTTGGTCACCTCGACGCTGGCGGTAACCTTGCCGTCACGCTTCAGGGTCGGTGCAGACATTTTCACGTCGGAGACCTTGAAGGTGGTGTAGCTCAGGCCGTAACCAAACGGATACAGCGGGCCGTTGGCTTCGTCGAAGTAGCGCGAGGTGTACTTGTTCGGCTTGTCGGCGTTGTACGGACGACCGGTGTTCAGGTGGCTGTAGTAAACCGGAATCTGCCCGACGGAGCGCGGGAAGGACATCGGCAGCTTGCCAGACGGGTTGTAATCACCAAACAGCACGTCGGCGATGGCGTTACCGCCTTCGGTACCGGCGAACCAGGTTTCCAGAATGGCATCAGCCTGCTGATCTTCTTTCACCAGCGCCAGCGGACGACCGTTCATCAGCACCAGCACCAGCGGCTTGCCGGTGGCCTTCAGGGCGGCGATCAGATCGCGCTGGCTCTGCGGAATGGTGATATCGGTACGGCTGGAGGCTTCGTGCGCCATCCCCTGCGCTTCGCCCACGACCGCGACAACGACGTCAGACTGCTTCGCGGTATTCACCGCCTCGTCGATCATCTCCTTCGGCGTGCGCGGATCGACCTTCACCGCTTCCTCATACTGGTTGAGGAAGGTGACGATGTCTTTATCGTTGGTAACGTTCGCCCCTTTGGCGTACACCACCTTCGCGTTATCACCCACGGCACTCTTAATACCGGTCAGCACGGTCACGGACTGGTCGGCCACGCCTGCGGCAGACCAGCTGCCCATCACGTCGCGCTTGCTGTCGGCCAGCGGGCCCACCACGGCAATGGTGCCGGATTTTTTCAGCGGCAGCGTGTCGAGACGGTTTTTCAGCAGCACCAGGCTTTCGCGCGCCACGTCACGCGCTTCTTTGCGGTGCAGACGGCTCTCGGCGTTGGTGTCCGCCGGGTCAGAATCTTTCGGACCCAGGTGGCTGTAAGGATCGTTAAACAGCCCCATATCGTATTTCACGTTCAGCACGTGGCGCGCGGCATCGTCCAGCTCCGCCATCGTGACCTTGCCGCTCTTCACCAGCCCCGGCAGGTATTTGCTGTAGTACTCGTCGCTCATGCTCATGTTGATGCCGGACTTGAGCGCCACGCGCACCGCGTCTTCCGGATCGGACGCCGTGCCGTGTTTGATCAGCTCTTTAATCGCGCCGTGGTCAGAGACGGTAATGCCCTTAAAGCCCCACTGGTCGCGCAGCACGTCTTTCAGCAGCCAGGAATCGGACGTCGCTGGCGTGCCGTTCAGCGAGTTCAGCGCCACCATCACCGCGCCGCTGCCCGCATCCAGCCCAGCCTTATACGGCGGCATGTAGTCGTTAAACAGGCGCTGCGGGCTCATGTCGACGGTGTTGTACTCTTTCCCGCCCTCCACTGCGCCATAGGCGGCGAAGTGCTTGACGCTGGTCATTACCGAGTAGCGATCTGCCGGGCTTTTGCCCTGCATCGCTTCCACCATGGTTTTGCCCATCGTGGAGGTTAAATACGTATCTTCACCAAAACCTTCCGAACCACGGCCCCAGCGCGGATCGCGCGAGACGTCCACCATTGGCGCCCAGGTCATGTTCAGGCCATCGTCCGCGGCTTCATAAGCCGACACGCGCCCAACGGTTTTCACCGCGTCGAGGTTAAAGGAGGAGGCTAGGCCGAGGCTAATCGGGAAAACGGTACGCTGGCCGTGCACCACGTCATAGGCGAAGAACAGGGGAATTTTCAGGCGGCTGAGATCCATCACCTGATCCTGCATTTTGCGGATATCCTGGCGGGTGACGGTATTAAAGATGGCGCCCACCTGCCCGTCTTTGATCATCTCGCGGATAGCCTCTTTCGGGTTATCCGGGCCGACGCTGATAAGACGCAGCTGGCCGATCTTCTCGTCAACCGTCATTTTCTTGAGCAATTCCGTGACAAACGCGTCCCGCGCTTCAGGCGTGAGCGGGTGATTGCCAAACAAATCCTCTGCCAGCGCAGGTTGCAGCGCCAGGCTGACGGCGACACCTACAGAACATAGCCATTTCATGTCGTTTTACTCTCTCATCAATAACCGCCGGAAGATCTCGGCCAAACCGTGCGAAAAGCGCAGTGTGCCACAAACCCTCTGAACGTTGCAGGGTTATTCTCTGATTTTTCTCGTGAATACTCGACCGCTTAACAGTTAATCGCGCTATGCTTTACAGCGAGAAATTTGCCCCACCACAAGGAGTGGAAGATGTCTTCTGTTCGAACAAACGATAACACGACTTTTATTAACGAACTGTCGCGCCTGGTTGGCTCCTCTCACCTGCTTACCGACCCGGCCAAAACCGCCCGCTACCGTAAGGGTTTCCGCTCCGGCCAGGGCGAAGCGCTGGCGGTGGTTTTCCCCGGCACGCTGCTTGAACTGTGGCGCGTGCTGAGCGCCTGCGTCGCCGCCGACAAGATTATTTTAATGCAGGCAGCCAACACCGGCCTGACAGAAGGTTCAACGCCGAACGGCAACGATTACGATCGCGACATCGTCATTATCAGCACCCTGCGCCTCGACAAGCTGCACCTGCTGGATAAAGGCGAGCAGGTGCTCGCCTTCCCCGGCACGACGCTCTACTCCCTGGAAAAAGCGCTTAAGCCTCTGGGCCGTGAGCCGCACTCGGTGATCGGTTCCTCCTGCATTGGCGCCTCGGTGGTCGGTGGGATCTGCAATAACTCCGGCGGCTCGCTGGTGCAGCGCGGTCCCGCCTACACCGAGATGTCGCTGTTTGCCCGCATTGACGAAAACGGCAAGCTGACGCTGGTTAACCATCTGGGTATCGATCTGGGCGTGACGCCGGAGCAGATCCTCAGCAAGCTCGACGACGATCGCGTGAAGGACGAAGACGTTCAGCACGATGGCCGCCACGCGCACGATCATGATTACGTGACCCGCGTGCGGGATATCGACGCCGATACGCCGGCGCGCTATAACGCCGACCCGGATCGCCTGTTTGAATCCTCCGGCTGCGCGGGCAAGCTGGCCGTTTTTGCGGTGCGTCTCGATACCTTCCCGGCAGAGAAAAAGCAGCAGGTGTTTTACATCGGTACCAACCAGCCTGAGGTGCTGACGGAGATCCGCCGTCATATTCTGGGCGAATTCACCCACCTGCCGGTGGCCGGCGAGTACATGCACCGGGACATTTACGACATCGCCGAGCGCTACGGCAAAGATACTTTCCTGATGATCGACAAGCTCGGCACCGACAAAATGCCGTTCTTCTTCACCATGAAGGGCCGCACCGACGCGATGCTGGAGAAAGTGTCGCTGTTTAAACCCCACTTCACCGACCGCTTTATGCAGAAGCTGGGCAACGTTTTCCCGGCGCATTTACCGGAGAGGATGAAAACCTGGCGCGACAAGTACGAGCACCATCTGCTGCTAAAAATGGCCGGGGACGGGATTGCCGAGGCGCAGACCTGGCTGAGCGAATTCTTCAAAACCGCCGAAGGGGATTTCTTTGCCTGCACGCCTGAAGAAGGCAGCAAAGCGTTCCTGCACCGCTTTGCCGCCGCAGGCGCCGCCATCCGATATCAGGCGGTACATTCCGAAGAGGTGGAAGATATTCTGGCGCTGGATATCGCCCTGCGACGCAACGACACCGAGTGGTTTGAACACCTGCCGCCGGAAATCGACAGCAAGCTGGTGCACAAACTCTATTACGGCCACTTTATGTGTTACGTCTTCCATCAGGACTACATTGTCAAAAAAGGGGTCGACGCGCACGCGCTGAAGGAGCAGATGCTCGCCCTGCTGCACGAGCGTGGCGCACAATATCCTGCGGAACACAACGTCGGGCATCTTTATAAAGCCCCTGACGCACTTAAGCAGTTTTATCGCGAGAATGACCCTACAAACAGCATGAATCCCGGCATTGGCAAAACAACGCGGAACAAATACTGGAAAGAAAGGGCTGACACGGAGCAGCAGATTACGCAAGCGCCTGATTAATTCATACAGCCAAATTTGAGAGATTGTTTAGCGCTCCTTAATCATTATAGAGTAACTGCCTGTCGCCGGAGAAACCTTTCTCCGGCTTTCTATAACGAGGAGCGGGCACATCATGTCGGCTGTTGACATTTTATCCGAGACCGAACTGGAAGTGCGCGATGCCCTTCCCGATGATGTGCACGCCATCGCCGCCATTTATGCCTGGCATGTGCTACACGGACGCGCGTCATTTGAAGAAGTCCCCCCCACCGTCGATGAAATGCGTCATCGTATGAAAAGCGTGGCTGAGAACGGTTTACCGTGGCTTATCGCGCTGTATCGCGGCATCGTTGTGGGCTATTGCTACGCCACCCCTTACCGTCCGCGACACGCCTACCGCTATACCTTAGAAGAGTCGATTTACGTGGATGCCAGCATCACCGGGCGTGGTTTTGGCTCGGCGTTACTGTCCGCGCTGATTGAACGCTGCGAACAAGGCCCGTGGCGCCAGATGGTTGCCGTGGTGGGTGATGGCAATAATAATTCCGGCTCGTTGCGGCTGCATAAAAAACATGGCTTCGAGATTGTCGGACAGCTCCGCAGCGTGGGATATAAGAAAGGCGACTGGCGGGATACGGTGATTATGCAGCGCCCGCTGAACGACGGAGACTGGACGCTGCCGGAATAAAAGCAAAACGGTAACCTGGGTTACCGTTTTTTAGTGTTTTCTCCCTCTCCCTGTGGGAGAGGGTCGGGGTGAGGGCATCAGCGCGCAGAGGAGGCTCAGTCGTTCTGCGCCGTCGCCATCTGTTCCGCTTTCTGCTTTTTATACGTCAATGCTGCGGCCGGAACGGGCTGCACTTTCCCGGTCTCAATCCAGGTACGCAGACGGCTGGCATCGGCAAAGTGCGTGTATTTGCCAAAGGCATCCATTACCACCAGCGCCACCGGCTTACCGTTAAACACGGTGCGCATCACCAGACAGTGCCCTGCCGCGTTGGTAAAGCCCGTTTTCGTTAACTGAATATTCCAGTTATCCCGGTAAACCAGATGGTTAGTATTGCGGAACGGCAGCGTGTAGGCCGGGTTCGCAAAGGTCGCCATCTCTTCACGGGTGGTACTGAGCTGTCCAATCAGCGGGTACTGTTTGCTGGCTATCAGCAGTTTCGTCAGGTCGCGAGCCGTGGAGACGTTGTTGATCGACAACCCCGTCGGCTCAACGTAGTGCGTATTGGTCATCCCCAGCGCTTTGGCTTTCGCGTTCATCGCGCGGATGAAGGCGTCGTAGCCGCCCGGATAGTGGTGCGCCAGGCTCGCCGCAGCGCGGTTTTCAGACGACATCAGCGCCAGCAGCAGCATATTTTTACGGCTGATTTCGCTGTTCAGACGCACGCGGGAGTAGATCCCTTTCATCTCCGGCGTGTGGCTGATATCCACTTTCAGCTTTTCGTCCAGCGGCAGATGGGCATCAAGCACCACCATCGCGGTCATTAATTTGGTAATCGAGGCGATCGGGCGCACCAGGTCCGGGTGGCTGGCGTAAATCACCTTATTGGTGTTGAGATCGACAATCATCGCGCTGCCGGACGCAATTTGCGGCTGGGCAGCAGCGGCGGTCACCGCGGGCGTTTTAGCGACGGCCGGCACGGCAGCAGACGCACCCAGCAGCAGCGCCAGGCTAAGTAAAGAGACTCGGAATTTCAGCATGGTGAGACTTCTGATAATTATTCACGCACGTTATGACGTACACCGCCTGTGTCGACGGATAAACACAGGCTGGCTTCGGCATCATAGCGGTCACCGGGCGTTGTCGCCAGCGGATAATCGTGAACAGATGCTGCATTGCTGGCATTTACGCCAGCAATGCAGTGAGCCTAGAAGAGACGGTATCCGTAACCCCAAAGGATGACCGTCAGCGCCAGTAGCGCCTCCAGGACCAGCACGCCGATGGCGAGCGTTGAGCTGGAGAAGCTCAGGCCCTCTTCTTTATTGATATTGAGGAAGGTAGGAACCCCCAGATACAGCAGATAGCCGGTGTAAAAGAGGGCAATAGTACCGATCAGCGCGCACAGCCAGACCAGTGGATAGAGCGCAACAATACCGCTTAAGAACAGCGGGGTCGCGACATACCCGGCGAAGACCATACAGTGCGTAAGCGATGGACGCTGCGGATAGTTACGCGCCATCCAGTGTATAACGCGCCCCATGACCGCCACACCCGCCAGCATCAGGCCATAAAAAACGATAGCCAGATAAAGCCCGGTAAACCATGAAAGCTGAACCACGGTGCCATCACCGAAGTTCCAGCCGATTTGTGTTGTTCCAATAAAGGCGCATATTACCGGCACCGCCGCCATCAGCAGCACGTGGTGCGTGTAATGATGCGAGACCGTTTCGTTCTCACTTTTAATGACATGCATCTCACGATCGGGATGGGAGAAAAGTCCCCAGACATGGTTCATAGCGCCCCCTTGTTGTCGGCCCGTCATCGATACCTTAAGTATAATGCAGGCTTTAGATTATTTTCTGTACAGTGGGAAATTTCCGTTGATTTCCCCGCTGTTGATTCATGGGGTATATGATTAACGAGGAAACGCTGAGGGAGATAACGTTCACGTAATGGATATCAACAGTCTTATTGAACAATACGGATACGCCGCGCTGGTCATCGGCAGCGTGGCAGAAGGTGAAACCATCACGCTGCTGGGCGGCGTCGCCGCGCATCAGGGGTTGCTGAAATTCCCGCTGGTTGTTGCCGCGGTCGCGCTGGGGGGCATGATTGGCGATCAGCTGCTCTATTTTCTGGGGCTGCGCTTTGGTCCAACGCTGCTTAAGCGTTTTGCTAAACACAAAAAGAAAATCAATCGCGCGCAGCGTCTGATTCAGCGCCATCCTTACCTGTTCGTGATTGGTACCCGCTTTATGTACGGCTTCAGGGTTATCGGGCCAATACTGATAGGTGCCAGCCGTCTGTCGCCAAAAATTTTCCTGCCGCTCAATGTAGTTGGCGCGATTGCCTGGGCGCTGATCTTTACGACGCTCGGTTACGTCGGCGGCGAAGTGATTGCCCCATGGCTGCATAATCTCGACCAGCACCTGAAGCACTGGGCGTGGCTGATTCTGGTGGTCGTGGCGGTGATTGGGGTCAGGCTGTGGATGCGGCACAGAGAGAAGAAGAAGGATGTGGAGTGAGTGCGGTCTGATGCCCTCACCCCGGCCCTCTCCCACAGGGAGAGGGTGTTTTTAGTTCCCTCTCCCTGTGGGAGAGGGTTAGGGTGAGGGGAACCTACCCTTCCGGCTTAAACTGCGGGTTCGCCAGCATAAACCCCCCGTCGACAATAAACGATTGCCCCGTCGTGTAGCTGGCGTCGCTGTCGCACAGCCACGCCACCAGGCTGGCAATCTCTTTCGTGTGGCCCGGCCTTGCCAGCGGGATTTCCGGCATTGAACCTTCCTTCACTTCGCTGTCGTCCATATCATTCATCGGTGTGGCAATGGCGCCCGGTGCGACGGCGTTCACCAGAATATTGTGCTTAACCAGCTCCATCGCCATGGACTTGGTTAACCCGCCGAGGGCATGTTTTGCCGCCGTGTAGGCGCTGGCCTCCGGCAGCGGCGTGTGCTCATGCACCGAGGTGATATTCACGATCCGCCCTCCTTCCCCCTGCTTCACCATCTGCCGTGCGGCAATCTGCGAACAAAGAAACGCGCCGTCCACGTCGACGGTGAAAATGTTCCGCCAGTCGTCAAACGGCATATCAAGGAAGGGCGCTTTGGTCATCGCGCCCGCATTATTAACCAGCACGTCCAGCCGCCCGAGGCGCGCAATCAGCGTTTCAATGGCTTCGGCGCCTTTCGGCAGCGTGCTTAAATCAAGATGGATCGCCTCTGCGCGCTGCCCCTGCACTTCGACCTCCCGGCAGGTTTCCAGCGCCCCTTTTTCATCCGAGTGCCAGGTGACGCCGATATCAAAACCGCGTTCGGCCAGCATCAGGGCCGTGGTTTTACCAATCCCGGAATCCGATGCGGTCACAATCGCTACTCTGGTCATACTCACCTCCTGAAAAACTGCAAAGAGGTAAGTATAGATAATGGCCATTTTTAGCCATGATGATAGCCACCGCCAAGCGCGGACGTCAGCTGCAGCGTGGCGTCGACATACTGGCCTTTCAGCATCACGCCGGCGAGATGCTCTTTGAGGGCCGGTATTCTGGCTTCACTGACCCGGGAACCCGCAATGATACCCGCGCTAAAGCGCGCCTGCGCCAGCGCCACCACCCGTGCCGCATCTTTTTCAACCTGCTGCTGCTGGCGGTTCTTCGCCGTCAGCGTTTCGACCTCACTGGCCGTACGCGCCACCTGGTTGACAGCCTCCACTACCGCTTTGTTGTAGTTCGCTACCGAGAGATTGTTCTGCGCCTGGGCGATATCAAGGTTGGCGTTCAGCCGGCCGCTGTCGAAAATCGGCAGCGTCAGCCCGGCGGTCACGCCCATCTGCTGCGCTGACGCGCGGAAAAGATCGCTCAGGTGGAGCGCATCCTGCTGTAAGAAGGCCATCAGGTTCACGTCAGGATAAAAAGCCGCTCTGGCGGCCTCCACCTCGCTCATGGAGGCTTCGATGTACCAGTGCGCTTCCTGGAGATCCGGGCGGCGCGCCAGCAGTTCATATCCCAGCGTCGCCGGTAAAGCGGCGTCCACCGTCGGCAGCGCGTGCCGCGTAAGCGTCACGAAGGAGGAATTCGTCAGCGCCACAAGGCGCGCCTCTACGGCCTTCATCTTCCCGTTGACTTCCGCCAGCTGCGCTTCGGTTTTGCTGGCGTTGATATCGGTTTCGACCCCTTCCACGGAGGAGGTGATCCCGTGCTGATACAGCTCGCGGTCGGCGCCAATAATATTTTCCTGCTCGCGTTTAATCTGCGAGAGGACCTCCCCCGCAGCGGCCTGAGTTTGCCACTCCCAGTAGAGCCGCGCCACGCTGCTGGCCAGCAGCTGTCGGGTCTGCTCAAGCTCCGCTTTTTGCGCATTCACTCTGCCGATTCGGGCCTCGACCTGCGCACGGTTTTTCCCCCACAGGTCGAGATCCCAGCCTGCCGTCAGGCCAAAGGTGCCGTTGGTGTACCACGGCCCGGTGGTGCCTGCCGCCGGGTCGGTAATGGCAAAGGGCCCCATCAGCCCTTCGGCGGACATTTTCTGACGTTCGGCATCCGCTGAAAAATCAATCTGCGGACCGTCGGCAGCCATAGCGGCTTTCGCCTGCGCTTCGGCAAGCGTAATGCGCTGACGGGCAATCTGCATATCCGGCGCATCGTTCAGTGCTTTTGCAATAAGCCCGGTAAGCTGAGGATCGTTATATTCCTTCCACCACTCATTTTTCGGCCAGCCCTGATGATTGAGAACCGTATTTACCGACGCCGTGACCGGCTGGGTTTGAATAGCGGATACCGTGGCATGCTGCGGCGCACAGCCGAAGAGAATAAATGTCAGGGGAGCACTCAGCGATAAAATAAGAAAACGTTTCATTACGCCATTCACGCAAAAAATAAAGGCGCAAATTACGCCTGATGCCGCTCTTTTTTTTAGTAATGCGTGGCAATGCGCAATTAGTCATACATTTTCATATTCAGCAAATTATACGCCCTGCAAATAAATTAAATTAGAGAATTCATCTTGCTTATGAATTGACTGCTACACTTACAGTCGACATACATACGCAGGAGAAGCGAATGAAAATATTACTGTGGGTTATTTTAATTATATTTCTGATAGGACTGCTGGTGGTCACCGGCGTATTCAAGATGATTTTCTGATTCATTTGCCCGGCGCATCGCCGGGCAAATTGCCTGTATTAGGCTTTCAGCGAAGCGCCTTTCGTCGCAATGACCTCTTTATACCAGTAGAAGCTTTTCTTGCGGCTGCGCGCCAGCGTGCCTTTTCCGCTGTCGTCGCGATCGACGTAAATAAAGCCGTAGCGCTTAGAGAGTTCAGCTTTAGACGCGCTCACCAGGTCGATTGGCCCCCAGCTGGTATATCCCATCACCTCAACGCCGTCGTCAATGGCTTCCCGCACCTGTACCAGGTGATCGTTGAGATAGCTGATGCGGTAGTCGTCCTGCACCACGCCGTCAGCGTCCGGTTTATCCTTCGCACCCAGGCCATTTTCCACGATAAACAACGGCTTTTGATAGCGATCCCAGAGCACGTTTAACAGGGTACGCAGGCCTATCGGGTCAATCTGCCAGCCCCATTCGGAGCTGGCCAGATGCGGGTTGGGCACCATGCTCAGGATGTTGCCGCGCGCCTGCTGGTTGAGGGCTTCATCCGCGGTGACGCAGCCCGTCATGTAGTAGCTGAACGAGATAAAATCGACGGTCGATTTCAGCGCCTCGCGGTCGGCATCCGTTACCTCCAGCTGGATCCCGCTGTCGCGGAAGAAGCGCTGCATATACCCCGGGTAGGCGCCGCGGCACTGCACGTCGCCAAAGAATTGCCACGCGCGGTTTTCCTGCAGCGTCTCCAGAACATCTTCCGGCTTGCAGGTCAGCGGATACATCAGGCCACCCAGCAGCATGTTGCCGATTCTGGCATCCGGGATAATCTCGTGGCAGGCCTTCACCGCCAGCGCGCTGGCCACCAGCTGATGGTGGATTGCCTGGTACACCTCACCTTTGCTGCTGGTTTCCGGCAGGCCCACGCCGGTCATCGGCGCGTGCAGAGACATATTGATCTCGTTAAAGGTCAGCCAGAGCTTCACCTTCTCCCTGTAGCGCGCAAACACGGTGCGGGCGTAGCGTTCAAAGAATCCGATAGTCTGACGGCTGCCCCAGCCGCCGTACTGCTTCACCAGCCCCCACGGCATTTCGTAGTGGGACAGCGTCACCAGCGGCGTGATGTTGTGCGCGGCCAGCTCGTCAAACAGCCTGTCGTAAAATGCCAGCCCCGCCTCGTTCGGCTGCTGCTCGTCACCGTTCGGGAAAATACGCGTCCAGGCAATGGAGACGCGCAGGCAGCTAAAGCCCATCTCGGCGAACAGCTTGATGTCTTCCGGGTAGCGGTGATAGAAGTCGATGGCGATATCCTTGATGCCGCTGTCCCCTGGGACGCGTTCAACTACCGGGCCGAAGACCCCCTGCGGCTGAACGTCTGAGGTGGACAGCCCTTTACCCTCCTCCAGATACGCGCCTTCTACCTGATTTGCGGCTACCGCGCCGCCCCATAAAAAATCGTCCGGGAAAGTTTTCATCACGTTCTCCTGTTATTGATGGCTTACGCTGAGCAGCGGCGCACCGGCGCTGACGGACGTTGCCGCCACGGTCACCACGTCACGATACTCATCGCTGTTACTGATAATAATCGGGGTCGCCAGGTCGTATCCGGCATCGATAATCGCCTGTCGGTCAAACTCCAGCAGCAGGTCGCCGGGCTGTACCTTATCGCCCACCTTCACGTGGGCGGTAAACGGCCTGCCGTCGAGCTTCACGGTGTCGATACCCACGTGAATCAAAACTTCAATCCCGCTGTCGCTGAGCAGGCCGATGGCGTGTTTGGTCTGGAACAGCGAGGCTACCACGCCGGCAAACGGGGCAACCACTTTGTTATCGGAAGGAATAATGGCGGCACCGCTGCCCAGCAGGCCGCTGGCAAAGGTGGTATCCGGCACCTGGTCGAGCGCCAGCACGGTCCCGGTCATCGGGGATAAGACATCGTTTTCCCCTGCCGAAACCGCAGCCTCCGGCGCTGTGCGGCCCGGCATGCCGGCCGCCAGCGTCAGGCCGCAGCTCAGCACCAGCGCCACCGCGGTGCCGATAAGACCGCCCCACAGCGTGGCGTCTATCCCACCCGGCGGGATCATCTGGGCGATGGTAAAGATATTGGCGAAGCCGAAGGAGTAAACGTGGGTATCGCTGAAGCCAACAATCGCCCCGCCGATTGCCCCCGCCACGCAGCCAAAGATAAACGGACGGCGCAGCGGCAGGTTGACGCCATAGACCGCCGGTTCGGTGATGCCAAATATCCCGGCCGTGACCGATGAGCCTGCCAGCATCTTCTGGCGGGCGTCGCGGGTGCGAATAAAGATCCCGAGCGCCGCCCCCACCTGGCCAAACACCGCGGGCAGTAACATAGGCAGCATAGAGTCATGTCCCAGCACCGCGAGGTTGTTAATCATCAGCGGCACCAGCCCCCAGTGCAGGCCAAATATAACGCAGACCTGCCACAGCGCGCCCATCGCCGCCCCAGCCAGCCACGGCGCCAGAACGTAGATGCCCTGATAGCCGTTCGCCAGCATCTGGCTCAGCCAGGTCGCCAGCGGCCCGATAACCAGGAAAGTCAGCGGCACGGTCACGCCTAAGCAGATCAGCGGCGCGAAAAAGTTTTTCATTGAGGAAGGCAGCAGCCTGGTGCTCTGTTTTTCCAGCCAGCAGCTCACCCACGAGGCGAGAATAATCGGGATTACCGACGAGCTGTAGTTAAACCAGGTCACCGGAATGCCGAGAAATGCCTCGGCAACCGCACCCGGCTGCTGGCTGGCGTTAAACGCCGCAATCATCATCGGGTGGGTGAGCGCCCCACCGATCACCATGGTAATGAACGGGTTGCCGCCGAATTTTTTCCCGGCGGTATAGCCCAGCACCAGCGGGAAGAAGAAGAACAGCGCGTCGCTGGCGGCGAACCAGATTTTATAGGTTCCGCTTTCGGTGGTGAGCCAGCCGCACACCACGGCCAGCGCCAGCAGCCCTTTCAGGATACCGGAGGCGGCAAGAATGCCGATAAACGGGGTGAAGATCCCGGAGACGATGTCAATCAGGCGGCCCAGCAGGTTGCCTTTTTCGCCTTTCTCTTCCACGACGTGCGCGTCATCGGTGAGGCCCGCTTCCTGGCGCACCGCCTGCCAGACGTCGTGAACGTGGTTGCCAATCACCACCTGAAACTGGCCGCCGCTTTCAACCACCATGATCACGCCCGGGTTTTTCTTGAGCCCTTCCGCGTCCGCCCGTTGATTTTCTTTTAATTTGAAGCGAAGCCGGGTCGCGCAGTGTACAAGACTGACGATGTTCTCTTTTCCGCCAACGTGGCCGAGAATATCCTTCGCTAAAGCCTGGTATTCCATCTCGATTTCCTTACATCCGATGCCCGCAGGCACCTGTTGACTGAGTACAAAATAAAAAAACCCGAGAACGACCTCCTTACGAAGGCCGCGCTCGGGTTTTGCCTGCGTGATGCAGTAACAATCCCGCGGTGAGGCTTAACGCCCCTCTTTTCTCACCCGCTCAATATGAATGGCGAGGAACATAATTTCTTCGGTTGTCAGCTCGCGCTGATAGCTTTTATGCAGGTGCTGCGCGATTTTCTCGGCGCATTTCCACGCCTTCGCGTAGTTGTCCTTTACCGCCGTATGCAGCGAGACATCGTCATCCTCCACCACGGTACGGGTGAGCATCCGCTGGGCAAAAAACTTCAGGTGGGTGACAAAACGCTGATAGCTGAGCGACTCTTCGTCATATTCAAGCTGCAGCTGATACTTCACCAGCTGGAGGATCTCCTGCATCACCCGCGTCACGTGCATCACTTCCGGCATTTCGCTGTTCAGCTGCGCAGTCACCAGATGCAGGGCAATGAACCCTGCCTCATCCTCCTCCAGTTCGACGTTCAGGCGTCTGGCGATAATGGCCCGCGCCTCCTGCCCTAATTCGAACTCCTTCGGATACAGCCGCTTGATGTCCCACAACAGCACGTTTTTGATCGCCAGCCCTTTCTTCTGGCGTTCAATCGCAAAGTAGCAGTGGTCTGTTAGGGTGATGTACAGACTTTCCTGCAATTTCCCGAGCCGCTGCGCCGCCAGCTCAATGATGCGATCGCAGGTGGTCATCACCTCCAGCGGGATCTGGCTCAGCAGCTCCCCGAGACGCCGCACCAGCTCATCGCTTTGCAGCGCAAACACCTTTTCAATCAGTGCGGTATCCAGCGCTTCACCGACGCGCTTCTGAAAGGCCAGCCCACGGCCCATCACCACCTGTTCGCGCCCGCGCTTATCCTGAACAACCACCACATTGTTATTAAGAATTTTGGCGATTTTCATCGGAACCCCAGAAACAAAAAAACCTGACCTCCGGCAGATGCCAGAAAATCAGGTTTTGCCTGCCTAAGCAGTAACAATCCAGTTCTGGCACTCTATCAGTTTCATTCGTAGCCTCAATGCCTCACGCATCAGAAACGTGACGCGGATCGAACTTGCTACGGAGATATCAGAAGCTCACCACCGTTTTCAGCTCGGTTACCCAGGCGTCCTGCGTGCGGGAAACCCCTCCCGGATGGTGCCAGTACTGAATGCCCGGCTGCAGCTCCAGCCAGGACACCGGGCGGAAACGGTAGTAAAACTCGCCGTTCAGGGAATGGCCCGGCACCGGGTGATATGCCGGATTGTTATAATCGGCAACGCCGCTCAGGCTGTTCTGGTAACGCTGGTTGCGCGCGTACTGGCTGCTCATATCCACCCAGGTTAAGCCGAAGCCAATCCAGTCTTCCGGCCGCGCATCAAACAGCCCGCGGTAGCGCAGCGAGGCGGCGTAAACCTGGTGCATATAGTTGGTGCTTTGATCCGCAACGCTCATGCTGAACGAGGTGCTCAACCCGCGATTCGGGTCATCCTGATGCTGCGTAATCTGCTGGTTAAGCCCGGCGTACATAAACCAGGTCCGGCTGTGCGTTTCAAACCCGTCCGGGTCCGTCGCGCCCGCTCCGCCGGATTTGCCGCGATAGAGATCGGTTTGCGGCGCGTTGGTAAACACCACGCCCAGGTTGTACGCGCCCGGCAGGCCGTTAATTAGCGGACGCGCCTCGATTTCAACCGGCAGTAGGACCCCTTTACTGCCCTTCGTCGACCAGCTCCACGCGTGGCTGCGGCTGGAGGCTTCCGGGTTTTGCTCCATCACGCCGCCTTTCAGGGTCAGCGTCGGCGTGAGTTTATAGGCAAGCGTGGTGCCCCAGGTATGCACGTTCCAGTTGTTCCAGGTCAGCGAGTTGGCTGACTTCCCGCCGCACTGCGACAGCAGCTGGAAATCACACGGGATGATCTGGTCAAAGGTCTGCACCTTGTTCATCATCCCGATGCGCCAGGTCAGACGCCGGTCGTCAAAGCTGCGGGCAAAAGTCAGCCAGCCCAGACGGGTAATGGACTGCCCGCCCCAGCTCTCCTGGGTCAGATCGTTGAAGTTGACGCGCGGGTCCTGAACGCGTTTGGTGGTGAGATCGTCATTGTGGTTGCGGTTAACGATGTTCCCTTCGATACGCGCATCCGGGATGCCGGTCCAGCGCTCCAGATCCTGGTTAAAGGTCAGCGCAAACTGGTCGATATACGCCACGTGGGAATCGTGGTTATAGCCCCCGCCGCCGTTCCAGCCGATTTCATTTAAATAGCCGAGATTGTACGTAAAGCCGTTATCGTTGAGGATTTTTCGAACGCCGAGCATTTCGCCGAGAAGGGGATCCGGCGGAGCCTCGAAGCCTAATACCGTTCCGTTCCAGTCTTGCGCCATCGACAGCGGGGATATCGTCAATAAGGCGAACGCGTAGAGTTTATTTTTATATGCCATTTTAACAACCTGTGAGTGAGTATTTAGTGCGTAACCGGCCGCAGGAAATTTTTCTATTTCCTGTCGATATTTCATTTTTTTAAAATCAGTAAAAAGCGCTAAGCCAAATGTTTCTCCTGCGTAAACGACAGGCAAAAAAAAACCTAAGCGCTCCACAGCGAGAATGCTGTGAAACGCTTAGGTTTTGCCTGTTAACCAGTAACAATCCTGCGTTGAAACAGTGGCACCTTAACACCGTCGCGCCACGTTGAAAACCTGAACTGTTTTCCGGTTTAAAAAAGTGTGAGCAATTTAACGCTTATTATTTGGACTGAATCACCCGGGCAATATCAGCAGAAGTCTGTAATGTCCGGATCTCCTGAAATAATCCCAGCGCTTCATCGTACTCTTTGCGTAAATAGCTCAGCCACTGCTTAATTCGCGCCACGTGATACAAACCGGTGTCGCCCTGCTTTTCCAGACGGCTGTATTTTTGCAGCAGCGTGACGACGTCTTCCCACGGCATACGCGGCTCGTTATATTTTACCACCCGGCTGAGGTTAGGTACGTTAAGCGCGCCGCGGCCGATCATTACCGCATCGCAGCCGGTGGCGTTCAGACAGGCCTGCGCGCTCTCGTAATCCCAGATTTCGCCGTTGGCGATCACCGGAATGGTGAGGCGCTTGCGGATCTCACCGATCGCCTGCCAGTTAATGCGCTCGGCCTTGTAGCCATCGTCTTTGGTGCGGCCATGCACCACCAGCTCGGTAGCCCCGGCCTGCTGCACCGCATCGGCGATTTCAAACTGCCGCGCGTCGCTGTCCCACCCCAGGCGCACCTTAACCGTTACCGGCAAGTGCGAGGGCACGGCCTCACGCATCGCTTTCGCACCGCGGTAAATCAGCTCAGGATCTTTCAGCAGCGTCGCCCCGCCGCCGCTGCCGTTCACCAGCTTCGACGGACAGCCGCAGTTGAGATCCACCCCGTAAGAGCCCAGCTCAACCGCGCGGGCGGCGTTTTCCGCCAGCCATTCAGGATACTGGCCGAGCAGCTGAATACGCACCAGCGTGCCGGAAGAGGTCCGGCTCTGGTTGTGCAGCTCGGGGCACAGGCGAAAGAAGGATTTTACCGGCAACAACATATCGACCACGCGCAGAAATTCCGTCACGCAAAGATCGTAATCGTTCACCTCGGTCAGAAGCTCGCGCACGAGGGAGTCGAGCACGCCTTCCATTGGGGCCAGTAAAACACGCATAGCAGTACCTGTGAAAAAAGACGCGCTATAGTAGCCGCTCTCTATATCGCTGGGAAGCGCTTCTGTTCAGGGAGAAAGTCACCTGGCGTTGCCCCAACAATGGCGCGAAACGCCGCCGCAAATGCCGCCGGGCCGGAAAACCCCAGCATCCAGGCCACCTGCTTAACCGGGTATCCGTTTGCGAGGAGGTCCAGCGAGGCACAAATTCTTGCACGCTGTCGCCAGGCCCGGAAGCTAAAGCCGGTATCTTTGATAAACGCGCGCGAAAATGTGCGTTCAGACATCGCGGCTCGTTCCGCTAGCCTTTCCAGAGAAAGATCCCAGAGATTGTTGGCAATGATGTCACAGGCAACGCGATGTAAGCGCTCATCCACGGGCATCGGCAGTTCGGCCGAAATCTGCTGCGTCTCGCTGAGGATATCGAGCAGCAAAACGGCCATGCTGCGCTGGCTTGCCGGGCGGTATTCCGCGCTGAACAGCCCGGCAATCAGCTCTTTGAACAACGCTGTCGCCATAATCACGTGAACCTCTTCTTTCCGCTTAAAAGGCTCGCATTGCGATATCAGCGCCGGGCTAAACCAGACCGCGCGGAGCTCCGTTGTGGATAGCACGCTGTAGGTGTGTTCCTGAAAGGGAGGGATCCACAGCGCGCGCTGCGGCGGTATGACCCAGCGTTTGCGGCCGGTTTCGACCAGCATGACCCCTTTGATGGCAAACAATAGCTGCCCCTGCGAATGCTGGTGAGGCGGGTCCACTTCGCCGCGCTTATAGCTAATGGCCCCTCTTGACCATCCGATGGCATCGTCGTGAATTGGCGTTTTATCGATAACGGTTGGCATTTCACATTCCCCCCTTCCTCTTATGATGCTGCTTGTACACGTAACCAGAGAGAGACGCAATGCACATCCATTTTATCATTCATGAACATTTCGAAGCGCCAGGCGCCTATGAGACCTGGGGGAAAAATCGCGGCTGTCGTCTGAGCTACACCAGAGTTTATCAGGGCGATCCTTTACCCGAGGAGCTGGGACGCACAGACCTGCTTATCATTATGGGAGGCCCGCAGTCACCCGCCACCACGCTTGAGGAATGCCCCTGGTTTGATGCGCAGGCGGAAAAGGCGCTCATCAGCCGCGCGATAGAAGCAGGTAAAGCGGTGATAGGCGTTTGTCTGGGCTCACAGCTTATCGGTGAGGCGCTGGGCGCAGCATTTTGTCATAGCCCGGAAAAAGAGATCGGCAAATTTCCCGTCAGGCTTACGGATGCAGGCAAGGCGAACCCGCTGTTTGAGGACTTTGGCAGCGTGCTGAACGTCGGTCACTGGCATAACGACATGCCGGGCTTGACGCCGCAGGCTAAGGTTCTCGCTTACAGCGAGGGCTGTCCCCGCCAGATCGTGCAATATGGCGAACGGGTTTACGGTTTTCAGTGTCACATGGAACTGACGCCGGAGGTGGTAGAGCTGCTGATTGAGCATTCGCAGAACGACCTCCGCCGGGCGGGTGAATTCCGTTTTGTCGAAACGGCGGAAAAACTCCGCTCCCATGATTATTGCGAAATGAACCAGGCGCTGTTTTCCTTTCTCGATAAACTGACCGCCTCGCGCTGATGCAATCTCTGGCGCGTCACTTCGCCAGCGCAATCCCTTTCCTCTAAACTGTAGCCTGCCCCTGTAAGGCGATACCGGACGTTCCATTCTGGAATGTCTGGTATGCTCAAAATTCATGATGTGATCCGTGGCACATTTTAAGGTTTAATTGTATGATGAATGCGTTTCAGCAAGGACTATCACCATGAGTAAATCATTGAACATTATCTGGCAATACCTGCGCGCATTCGTCCTGATTTACGCCTGTCTGTATGCCGGGATTTTCATCGCGTCGCTGCTGCCCATCACCATTCCCGGCAGCATTATCGGTATGCTGATCCTCTTTGTTTTGCTGGCATTGCAAATCCTGCCCGCAAAGTGGGTCAACCCCGGCTGCTTCGTTCTCATTCGCTATATGGCGCTACTTTTCGTGCCTATCGGCGTCGGGGTCATGCAGTATTTTGATTTGCTCAAGGCCCAGTTCGGCCCGATTGTGGTCTCCTGCGCGGTCAGTACGCTGGTGGTTTTCCTGGTAGTGAGCTGGAGTTCGCATCTGGTGCATGGCGAACGTAACGTGATTGGGGAGAAAACAAAAAAATGATGGCCAATATCTGGTGGTCTCTGCCGTTAACCCTGGCGGTGTTCTTCGCCGCGCGTAAGCTTGCCGCACGTTTCAAAATGCCCTTGCTGAACCCGCTGCTGGTGGCGATGGTGGTGATTATTCCGTTCCTGCTGCTCACCGGCATTCCTTATGAGCGCTACTTTGCCGGCAGCAAAATTTTAAACGACCTGCTGCAGCCCGCCGTTGTCGCGCTGGCCTTTCCGCTTTATGAGCAGCTGCACCAGATCCGCGCTCGCTGGAAATCCATCATTACCATCTGTTTTGTGGGCAGCCTTGTGGCGATGATCACCGGGACGTCGGTGGCGCTGTTGATGGGGGCTTCTCCGCAGATTGCGGCGTCTATTCTGCCCAAATCTGTCACCACGCCTATCGCGATGGCGGTCGGCGGCAGCCTCGGCGGTATTCCGGCCATCAGCGCGATGTGCGTTATTTTCGTCGGGATTCTCGGCGCGGTGTTTGGCCACACCCTGCTGAACGCGATGCGTATTCATACTAAGGCAGCACGTGGGCTGTCGATGGGCACCGCCTCACACGCGCTGGGCACCGCCCGCTGTGCGGAGCTGGATTATCAGGAAGGGGCGTTTAGCTCCCTGGCGCTGGTGATCTGCGGGATTATCACCTCCCTGCTGGCCCCGTTCATTTTCCCGCTGATTCTGGCGGTGATGGGCTAAAATTTGCGATGCGTCGCGCAAATTTCATTTTGATTTCATAAGTTGCATACATAATGAGAAGTGGATCACATATAAAGCCCTGACGGCTCCGTAAACTACCGATCCATTAACCTTTATGAGGCAAACGCCATGCACCCACGTTTTCAAGCTGCTTTCGCCCAGCTTGCAGAGAATTTGCAGTCAGCCCTGGCTCCCGTTCTGGCAGATGCACACTTCCCCGCCCTGCTGACGGCTGAGCAGGTCACGATGCTGAAACAGGCATCGGGACTGGACGAAGACGCGCTGGCTTTCGCACTGCTCCCCCTGGCCGCCGCCTGCGCGCGGGCCGATCTCTCCCACTTCAACGTCGGGGCCATTGCGCGGGGCGTCAGCGGCACCTGGTACTTCGGCGGCAATATGGAGTTCCTGGGCGCAACCATGCAGCAAACCGTTCACGCCGAGCAGAGCGCCATCAGTCACGCCTGGCTGCGCGGTGAAAAAGCGCTGAGCGCCATTACCGTGAACTACACCCCCTGCGGCCACTGCCGTCAGTTCATGAACGAGCTGAACAGCGGGCTGCAGCTGCGCATCAACCTGCCGGGTCGCGCGCCGCACACGCTGGCGGATTACCTGCCGGACGCGTTTGGCCCGAAAGATCTGGAGATCAAAACGCTGCTGATGGACGAGCAGGACCACGGTTTCGCCCTGTCCGGCGATGACCTGATCCAGGCGGCCATTGCCGCTGCCAACAAGAGCCACACGCCGTACAGCAAGTCCCCGAGCGGCGTGGCGCTGCAGTGCCGCGATGGCCGTATCTTTAGCGGCAGCTATGCGGAAAACGCCGCGTTTAACCCAACGCTGCCGCCGCTGCAGGGCGCACTTAACCTGCTGAGCCTGAACGGCTATGACTATCCGGACATTCAGCGCGCTATTCTGGCAGAAATTGCCGATGCGCCGCTGATTCAGTGGGATGCGACCGCCGCGACGCTTAAGGCGCTCGGCTGCACGACGATTGACCGCGTGCTGCTTGCATAATCCTTCCGGCGGGCAGAAATGCCCGCCCGTTTGCTGAAAAACCCCTCAGTTGAGTCTCTGTTTCTTGCGCTAACCAGGCGGGTAAAGTAGCCTGAGTTAAATTTCACCTTTGGTACGAGCCATCTGCATGTTAAAGCGCGTTTTTTACAGCCTGTCTGTCCTGGTCGGCATACTGCTGTTGATCGTGCTGGGTCTCGATCGCTGGATGAGCTGGAAAACCGCCCCCTACATCTTTGATGACCTGCAGGACCTGCCCTATCGTCAGGTTGGCGTGGTGCTCGGCACCGCCAAGTACTACCGCACCGGCGTCATTAACCAGTATTACCGTTACCGCATTCAGGGCGCGCTGAACGCCTACAACAGCGGCAAGGTGAACTACCTGCTGTTGAGCGGGGATAACGCCCTGCAAAGCTATAACGAACCGGTGACGATGCGTAAGGACTTGATTGCCGGGGGCGTGGACCCTGCCGATATCGTGCTCGACTACGCCGGGTTCCGCACCCTGGACTCCATCGTGCGCACGCGCAAAGTCTTCGACACCAACGACTTCATCATCATCACCCAGCGCTTCCACTGCGAGCGCGCGCTGTTTATCGCCCTGCACATGGGCATTCAGGCGCAGTGCTACGCGGTGCCGTCGCCAAAAGATATGCTGAGCGTGCGCGTCCGCGAGTTTGGCGCCCGTTTTGGTGCCCTGGCCGACCTCTATATTTTCAAACGCGAACCGCGCTTTTTAGGCCCGCTGGTGCCGATCCCGGCGATGCATGAAGTGCCGGAAGACGCGCAGGGTTATCCGGCGGTGACGCCGGAGCAGCTGCTGGATATGCAGAAAAAAGAGAAAAAATAGGCCTGCCTTTATACTTTCTTTACGCCTGTCCTGACGCTTTTTATCCCCCCTTTACGCCGGCTCTTTTAACCTGAGTTCACTGCCGCTACGGCTTCATTGAAGAATGACTATGAACTCGATAATGAATGCGTTTTTCCTGAAAAGTCTCCGCCCGTATTTTAACTTCCCCGGTTTGTCACTTCCCGGCACACTCAATTCTGGCCTCTGGCTCGATGAAAAAATTGACGCCCTGCAGCACAACGTTGCCGTTGAAGTGGCCGATTACCTGGAACGCTACCCGCAGACGAAACACGTTGACGTCTACCTGAACGATATCAACGGCACGATGCGCGGCAAGCGCCTCTCGGTGGAGAGCATGCTGACGCTGGAAAACGGCTGTTATTTTCCCCTTTCCGTCTACTCGATGGACCAGAAAGGAAAAATTGCGACCCCGCTTCATGATGAACCCGACCGACTCTGCCTCCCCGTTGCCGGCACCCTGCGCCCCTGCCCGCAGGATCCGCAGCACAACGCGCAGATCCTTCTGACCATGAGAGACAGCGACGATAAATCCTGCCCGCTTGAGCCGCGCGCGATCCTGCAGAACGTCCTGGCCCGCTTCCACCAGCACGGCCTTTTCCCGGTCATTGCCCCGGAAATCGAATTTTATCTGACGGGACATGAACGCCAGGATGCGCAAAATCAGGGCTGTTTTCATATGGATACCACGGCAGCCCACGCGGCGCTGTTTGATGAGCTGGAACGGTTGGCACACCTTCAGCGCATCCCGCTGACCGGGATCGTGGCGGAGGCCGAGTCCGGCCAGTACGAATTAAACCTGAAGCACAGCCATCGCGTTGTTGAGGTCTGCGATAACGTGCTGGCGCTGCGCCGCCTGACCCGATACGTTGCCGAAAAGCACGGCCTGCAGGCCAACTTTATGGCCAAGCCCTTCAGCGACCTTTCCGGCAGCGGTTTGCACTTTCATTTCAGCCTCAACGACAGCCGCGGCGACAACGTCTTTGCCTCACCAGTGAACGCGCTTAACAGCATGATGCGTTTATGCATTGCGGGCCAGCTGGCGCTGATGCCCGCCTCCGTCGCCATTCTCGCACCAGGCGTCAACGCGTTTCGTCGCTTGCGTAAAAACCTGACGGAGCCCGTGTTTAACTCCTGGGGCTATAACACCCGCGCCGCCGCCCTGCGTATTCCCTGCTCGGATGACAACAACCGGCGTATCGAGTACCGGCTGGCCGGGGCCGATGCGAATCCGTATCTGGTGGCCGCAACCATCCTGACCGGCATGCTGTACGGGCTGGAAAATATCGACGAGGAGGAGTTACCGGAACCGCAGCAGGATCACCCCGATCTGCCGCTGTTTCAGCAGGAAGCGATTGAGACCTTTGCCCGCTGTCAGTATCTCACCGACAGCCTGGGTGACGCTTTTTCCGCACAGTGGGTCGCCTGCAAGCTCTCTGAACTCGACTGGTTTGAGCGCATTGTGACCCGGGAGGAATCAAATCTGGCATAGGGCAAAAGCCCGCTCGGTGAGCGGGCCGGCTAGTGCGAGAGACGCTTACTTCTTACGCGCGTATTTCAGGGAATCCAGCGCGACCGCGAAGATAATGATGGCGCCCTTGATGATGTACTGCCAGTACGGGTTCACGCCGATGTAGGTCAACCCGTAGTTGATGACGGTAAAGATGATCACACCGGTCACAACGCCGAGTACGGTACCCACGCCGCCGCTGAAGGAGACGCCGCCCACCACGCAGGCTGCGATCGCATCCAGCTCGTACATAAAGCCAAGGTTGTTCGTGGCAGAGCCGATACGGCCCGCTTCCAGCATCCCGCCGAAGGCGTAGAACACCCCAGACAGCGCGTAGATGAAGAGCAGGTTCAGGGCAACGTTGACGCCGGAGACTTTCGCCGCTTCCGGGTTACCGCCGATAGCGAAGATGTTTTTACCAAAGCGCGTTTTGTTCCACAGGATCCAGACGAAGGCCACCGCAATCAGCGCATAGAATGTGATGTACGACAGGCGGAAACTGCCGAGCGCGATAAACCCTTGCGTAAAGGTCGAGAAACCGCTGTCAAAGCCCGAGATAGGAGAAGCACCGACAAAGTCGTAGTACAGGGAGTTGATGCCGTAAACGATGATCATCGTACCCAGCGTGGTGATGAATGGCGTCACGTTCAGGTAAGCGATGATAATGCCGTTGATCAGACCAATCACCGCGCCGATGGCGCAGACAATCAGGATCACCACGAAAATCGGCATGGTGGCCATTTCAGGGAACACCTTGTTGGCGTTTTCCATCGACTGCAGCAGGGTTGCCGCGATAACCGCCGCCAGACCCACCTGACGCCCCGCGGAGAGGTCCGTCCCCTGGGTCACGATCAGGCCCGCCACGCCCAGCGCAATGATAATACGCACGGAGGACTGGGTCAGAATGTTACTCAGGTTCAACAGGCTTAAGAACGTAGGGTCCTGGAAAATGATGATAGCCAGCAGTACTAAAAGAACAACGTAAATACCGCCTTCTTTCAGATAAGTGAGAAAACTTTTTTTATTTAACGCACTCATGAGGAGCCCCTGATCTTAAAGGTGCAAAGACGCAAGACGCAAAATTTCGTTTTGCGTTGTCGTTTTGGTGTCAACAATACCGGCAACGAGACCATTGCTCATAACCAGAATACGATCCGTGATCCCTAACAATTCCGGCATTTCGGAAGAAATAATAATGATCCCTTTATTCTTTTTCGCCAGCTCGGCAATCAGCTGATAAATTTCAAACTTCGCGCCGACGTCAATACCGCGGGTCGGTTCATCCAGCATCAGAATTTCTGGCTGGGTTAATAACCAACGGCCGATAATGACTTTCTGCTGGTTGCCGCCTGAAAGCGAACCAATCTGGGTGCGGTGCCCTGGCGTTTTCACGCGCATGGAGTCAATAACCCACTGGGTATCGCTCTTCATGCGGGAGTTATCCAGCAGACCGACTTTGTTTTTGTAATTGCGAATATTAGAAATTAACGAGTTAAAGTTAATATCCAGATAGGCGTAAATACCGGTCGAACGACGCTCTTCCGTTACCAGTGCAAAACCATTATTAATGGCTTCGTTGGCGTTGTGGTTGTTAATTTTCTTTCCGTGCAGCGTAATGGTGCCTTGAGCCTTCTCACGGATGCCAAACAGGGTTTCCACGATGTCGGTACGTTTTGCGCCTACCAGACCGGCAATCCCCAGGATTTCACCCTTGTGCAGGTCGAAGGAGACGTCGCGGATGGACGGCTGGCGTAACGAGGTCAGATTGCGCACTTCCAGGATCACTTCGCCCGGCTTGTTTTCTTTATCCGGGAAACGCTGGTTCAGGGAACGGCCGACCATCATGGCGATGATCTTGTCCATGTCCAGCCCTTCCAGCGGCTGCGTGGCAATCCACTGGCCGTCGCGCAGGATGGTTATCTCATCGCACAGCTGGAAGATCTCTTCCATTTTGTGGGAGATATACACAATGCCGCAGCCGCGATCTTTCAGCTTACGAATAATGGTAAAAAGGTGATTAACCTCTTTTTCCGTTAATGACGATGTCGGTTCGTCCATGATGACGATTTTCGCATCATAGGAGAACGCTTTGGCAATTTCGATCATCTGCATCTGGGATACGGATAATGTCCCCACGCGGGCGCGCGGATCGATATCAATATCCAGCTCATCGAAAATCGCTTTGGTGTCGCGATACATTTTGTCCTGATCGACAAAGACACCTTTGGTTGGATAACGCCCCAACCACATGTTATCCATGACCGAACGCTGCAGTACCAGGTTTAATTCCTGGTGAACCATTGAGATACCGTTTTCCAGCGCTTCTTTCGCTGAATGGAAATCGATCTCTTTCCCCTGAAAAAGAATGCTGCCAGAATCTTTTTGATAGATCCCAAAAAGGCATTTTAATAATGTTGATTTACCCGCACCGTTCTCACCCATCAATGCATGAATAGAGTGAGGACGCACTTTTAAATTAACATTATCGAGTGCCTTAACGCCGGGAAATGACTTGTTGATACCGCTCATTTCCAACAGGTATTCACCGGATGACTGAGTAGTTGTGCTGACCATAATTATACCTTGTTGGCCTCGCATATCGCGTTATAAAAGGGCGCAACGAATTGCGCCCAGTGAAGACAGTACGAATAACTTATTTACCGATAAACTCAGCCAGGTTGGACTGGTCTACGCCCACGTAAGGTACGCGAACGATTTTGTTTTCAATTTTCCAGCTGGTGCCATCTGCCGCGCCCTTGCCATCGGCCAGGTTTTTCGCCAGATCGAAGGTCGCTTTCGCCTGGTTGTTGGCATCGTTCAGCACGGTACCGGCCATCGCGCCGGATTTAACCAGCGCCAGCGCTTCTGGCAGCGCATCCACGCCGAATACCGGGATGGACGATTTATTGTGTGCTTTCAGCGCTTCTACCGCGCCCATTGCCATCGCGTCGTTGTTGGCAATAACCACTTCGATTTTGTTCGCGTTAGGGCCGGACAGCCACGCATCCATCTTATCTTTCGCCTGAGCGGTATCCCACATCGCGGTATCTAACGCCAGCTGCTGGGTTTTCAGGCCCTTGTCGTTCAGCTCTTTGATAACGTAGGTGGTACGGGCTTCAGCATCCGGGTGGCCTGGCTCGCCTTTCAGCAGAACGAACTGAATCTGGCCGTCTTTGTTCAGGTCCCAGTTCGGGTTCGCCGCCCAGTGTTTGGCGATCAGATCGCCCTGAATAATACCGGACTCTTTAGAGTCGGTACCGACGTAATACGCTTTGTCGTAGCTATCCAGCGCTTTACGGGAAGGTTCTTTGTTGAAGAAGACGATTGGCACGTTCTGGCCGCGCGCTTTTTCAATCACCGTGCCTGCTGCAGCCGGGTCAACCAGGTTGATAGCCAGGGCTTTCACGCCTTTCGCCAGCAGAACGTCGATTTGGTCGTTCTGTTTGGACTGGTCGTTCTGGGAGTCATTCATCAGCAGCTGAACGTCTGGCGCTGCTTTAGCATCTTTCTCAATTGCTTTACGCACAACAGACATGAAGTTGTCGTCGTATTTATAGATGGTCACACCAATACGGGTATCCGCAGCGTGCGCTGCTGCACCAAAAAGCATGCTTGCCATTACAGCAGACAGGGTCAACACCTTCTTATTCATGGTATCTCCGGTTTTTTTTATGCAGGGTAGTTCTTGTGAATAACGATCGGCGGGCAGATGTTAATAAAACGTTACTGACAGCCGAAGTTCACTTATAAAATTTCTATCTTCCGTGTTCGGTAACGATCCAGAAATGCGTTTTATTCGTTGTTTGCGGCACGTTGGCTATAGTGAAAGTGAATAATCACCGTTACATAGCGTTTCAGCCCCTAAAACGCTGACATCATAGTCAGCGCCTTGTTAAGATACTGTGAATTTACTCACAGATTGAAAACGGTTACATCACATCACGTGATCAGTTAGTGATCGGAACCACAATTTGCCGGGGTGCCACGGAGTGACGACGCACTAAAGTCGGCATGAAACAATGTGTTGCCCCCGGATCCAGCAGCCCTGCTGCCCCCTGTAACGCCAGCTCAGTCGCCAGTTTCGCCATAGAGGCAATGGGGTAACGCACCGTTGTCAGCTGCGGGTCGGTGTAACGGGCAATCGGGATATCGTCAAAGCCGATGAGCGACAAATGCTGTGGCACCGCAATGCCGTTATCCTTCAGCGCCGTCAGGGCCCCTGCCGCCATGCTGTCGTTATAGGCAAACACCGCAGTAAGCTGCAGATTTCGCCCCAGCAGCTCCACCATGGCCGCCTCACCGCCCTGCATGTCAGGCGTTCCGGTTCCCGTCCAGCTGTCTGATGGCGTAATGCCGTGCTCTTTCAGGGCGTTTTGCCACCCCTCGCGCCGCAGTTCGTCATCTTCAATCTGGTGGCTGGAGGCCAGATAACCGATCCGCTGATGCCCGTTGTTGATGAGCATTTTGGTGGCCATCATGGCGCCGCTGACGTTATCCAGCCCGACGCAGCGGTGGGCATAGCCCGGGACGATGCGGTTAATGAGCACCATGCCCGGGATCTGATCCATAAACCCGATTAACTCTTCGTCGCTCAGGGCTTTTGAGTGGACAATCAGGGCATTACAGCGCTGGCGAATAAGCACTTCTATGGCATAGCGTTCCTTTTCTGCCTCATGATAGCTATTGCCGATCAGGACATATTTCTGATGCTGCTGGGCGACTACGTCCACCGCTTTCACCAGCGCGCCGAAAAAGGCATCCGATACATCCATCACCACAACACCGATAGTGTCGCTAACCTGCGTCGCAAGCGCCTGAGCATTGGCATTTGGCCGGTACCCGAGCTGGGTCACGGCTTTCATTACGGTTTCACGGGTTTCAGGGCTGACCAGCGCGCTGTTGTTCAGCACGCGCGAAACGGTAGCCACGGAAACGCCCGCCTGACGGGCGACGTCACGAATGGTGATCATATTCACCATCCTTCAAAGGATTGCAGCAACTCACAGACACCCCCTGTGTTTAGCAAGGTGGCTATTTTGGCAGCGAGAGAAAGGGGACTACGTGAAGAAGCTCACACTCATGAAAACGCTTACATCCGTTTTGTTAATGATTGTGATCCAGATCGTTATCTGGATGTATTTTTCAATGATATCCCTGAAGCATGTGCGGTTAACTGACGCCACACCCACTCCAGCGGTCCCTGGCGGAAATAGCGTAGCCAGAGAACAGAAAACGCCAGGTTTACTACCCAGACCGGGATAACAAACGCCAGCAGCGCGAGGCGGTCGAATTTCATAAACAGGCCAAAGCGATAGAAAAGCGTGGTGCATATCAGCGTTTGCAGGAGGTAATTGCTTAACGCCATGCGGCCCACGCAGGCGATAGCGCTGACAATCCACAGGCGAGAAAGCGTTGGCCAAAAGCCATAGATCAGCGCCGCATAGCCGATGGTCTGGAACGGCGCGCTCAGTTCACGCGGCACCTGGAGCAGGAAAGCGCACCAGCGGTAATCCCAGTGGAGGTGCCACTGCGCAATCACCGCCGGAAGGTTAATCAGCACGCCGAGCAGGACCAGCCCGGCGCCCGTGCGGCGATAGTGGCGCAGGCTAAATTCGCCTTTCAGCCAGCCGGTGCGCATCAGCGACGCGCCCATCAGCATCATTCCCGCCAGCTGCCAGCCGTATTGCGCGCCCAGCGCAAGGAGGTTATCCCCCAGCATATCCGCACGGTTGCTTATCGCTTCCGTACCGCCCTTCAGCTTCCAGAACTGCTCGTACTGCAGGTTAGCGGCATCCGGGACCCAGGCACGGTTTGTCGCCTCACCGGAGATCATCCCCAGCAGCAGCAGTACCCCAAGCCCCATGATATAGAGCATCACGCCGGTGTTAAACAGGCTTTTCACGCTGTGCGCGTCGCGAATAAGGCGCCAGCAGATGAGCCCGACTAAGCCATACGCGAGAAGAATATCGCCGTCCCAGAAGAGCAGACCGTGGATAAACCCGAGAAGTACCAGCAGCGTCAGGCGCGACTGTATCCAGCGCGTACCGCGTTTGAGGAGGAGCTGCAGGCCTGCGCCAAACAGCAGGGCAAAGAGCGTGAGGAATTTGACCTGGGCAAAGAGATCGAGGATTGCCCACGTCCAGGCATCACTGCGCGTGATGTCGCCATACCATGCAGGATTGAGATAAGCCGCCTTCGGCAGGCCGAAGGCGCTGATATTAAGCAGCAGGATACCGAGAATGGCGACGCCGCGAACAAAATCGAGCGTGACGTTTCGCTCCATGGTCCCTGCCCTGTAAGACTTAGTTGTGGTGACGAACGGCGCGCAGGAACTCCTGGCGGGTATTCTGGCTTGATTTAAACAGACCACCCAGCGAGGTTGTGGTGGTTGCACTGGTCGCATCACGCACGCCGCGCGCTTTCACGCAGTAGTGAACCGCGTCGATAGAGACGGCCACGTTATTGGTGCCCAGCAGCGTTTGCAGCGCGGTCAGGATCTGCTGCGTCAGACGCTCCTGCACCTGCGGACGCTGTGCAAAGAACTGCACGATGCGGTTGATCTTCGACAGGCCGATCACCGTATCTTTTGGGATATACGCCACGGTCGCTTTACCGTCGATGGTGACGAAATGGTGTTCGCAGGTGCTGGTCAGCGTGATATCGCGTACCGTGACCATCTCGTCCACTTTCATCTTGTTTTCGATGACGGTAATTTTCGGGAAGTTGGCGTAATCCAGGCCGGAGAAAATTTCGTCGACGTACATTTTTGCGATGCGGTGCGGCGTCTCCATCAGACTGTCGTCACTCAGATCGAGATTCAGCAGCTCCATGATCTCGGTCATATGACCGGCAATCAGACGCTTGCGGGTTTCATTGTCCAGATCCTGTACGGGCGGACGCAGTGGCGTTTCAAGACCGCGCGCAACCAGGGCTTCGTGGACCAGGGCAGCTTCTTTACTGAGTGATGACATTTTGTTCTCCTGCAGGTGTGGCGTCTTTTGCCCTCGTTGTGGCAAAAGTATGCGCTCATTGTGCGTGAGGCCGCGCACATAATCCAGTATTCACGACGATAATTATTGCAATTGCTGCTGCCTTTCAGCGTGACGATTCCAGACCAGAGCCCCGCCGACGAACAGCGCAACGCCCGCCAGCCCCAGCGCAGGCTCCAGCCGGTGGGTAAGCCAGGTTGATAACGCCGAGGTCATCGGCCCTACCAGCTGCCCTATGGCATACCCGGTGGTAAGCAGACCCGCCATATACCGCGTGTGGTTCGGTGCCAGCTCGCGGCCGTATAAAAGCGAGAGCTGAACGGCGCAGAGGAAACCGCCACCCACCAGCAGCCCCCCCGTCAGCAATCCAACTATTCCCGGCAGCAGCCAGGCCGCCAGCACGCCAGCCCCCTGCAACCACAGCACGATAGCCAGCCTGCGGTTAGCCGTTGAGGTGTGGCGCAACAGAATGCTGATCGCAATCCCCACCACGGCGGCGATACCAAAAATCGGCCAGACGAACTGGGCGAACAGGCTGCCGGGAAAACGTACTGCCGCCATTTGCGACAGGAAGGTCGCCGGCAGAATATAGCCAAACCCGGCCAGGCTGTAGCTCCAGACCAGGCGTTTTAAATCTGCCGTCAGCACCAGCGGCTCCGGCGCGGTTCCCGGTCGATGAAGTTGACCGGAACGCGGCAGGTAGCGCGCCACCAGGGCAATCAGCGCCAGCGCCAGCACGCCGTAGATTTGCCATGCCGCCCCGGCCGACAGGGATTTCGCCTGAATATAGACGGCGAGGAGCCCGCTCAGGGCTATTCCCGCTCCCGGGCCGGCAAACACGGCCGCGCTCAGGCCCGGTTTACCCAGCTGCCCCAGGCGCTCGTTAGTCCAGGCGGCAATCAGCACCATCGACCAGCCGCTCATGCAGCCAATCACAAAGCGCAGCAAACCGTGTACAACGGCGTTATCCGCCGCGGCAGAGAGCAGCGTCAACGCCACCGCGCCCGTGATGCCCAGCCAGAGGCGCGTTTCAACAAAGCGGTGCGCGCGCATCGCATCCCATGCGCCCACCAGATAGCCCAGGTAATTCATCGCCGCCACCAGGCCCGCGCTGGTCAGCGTAAGCTGCCCGGCAGCAATCATCAGCGGCACCTGAGGCGTAAAGGCAAAGCGCCCGATCCCCATTGCCACCACCAGAACGACGAACCCACTGAGCGCAATACGCAGCGCCATGACTGCTCCAAATGTTAAAGAAAAGTAAATTTATGATGCAGCATCTCGCCGTCCGGTGAAAGAGAAAGTTGCTCACAGGTCAATGAAAACGCTGTATTATGGATGGTATGAATGCGCATTCTCATTAAGGAGCCCTGCATGGAACTGCTCGAAGAGCACCGTTGTTTTGAAGGTCGACAGCAGCGCTGGCGGCACGACTCCACCGTTCTCAACTGTGCGATGACGTTCAATATTTTCCTGCCCCCGACGGAAAACCCGCCGGTTCTGTTCTGGCTTTCAGGCCTGACCTGCAACGACGAAAACTTCACCACCAAAGCGGGCGCGCAGCGTATTGCCGCCGAGCTGGGCATTGCGCTGGTGATGCCAGACACCAGCCCGCGTGGCGATGATGTGGCTGACGACGCAGGATATGACCTGGGCAAAGGCGCCGGGTTTTATCTGAATGCGACCGAACAGCCCTGGGCACGCCACTACCGTATGTACGATTACATTCGCGATGAGCTTCCTGCCCTGGTGCAGGCTCAGTTTGCGGTGGGTAACCGCTGCGCGATTAGCGGCCACTCGATGGGCGGTCACGGGGCGCTGATAATGGCGCTGAAAAACCCGGGTAAATACACCAGCGTGTCGGCATTTGCCCCTATCGTGAACCCCTCACAGGTGCCGTGGGGGCAAAAAGCCTTTACCCACTATCTGGGTGAAGATGCGGAAAAATGGCTGGCATGGGACAGCTGTGCGCTGATGCTGAACAGCAACCCTGAAGAGGCCATTCCCACTCTTATCGATCAGGGTGATGCGGATCAGTTCCTCGCCGGTCAGCTACAGCCTGCGGTACTGGCAGAAGCAGCGCGCCAGAAGGACTGGCCGCTGACGCTGCGCATTCAGCCAGGATACGATCACAGCTATTACTTCATCGCGTCCTTTATTGAGGACCATCTCCGCTTCCATGCGGAGCATTTGTTCGGTTAAGTGCGGTTAAGTGCGCTCTGATGCCCTCACCCTAACCCTCTCCCGCAGGGCTGAGGGATCCCCACAAAATAATGCCTGCACAGACGACCCCCTCTCCCTTGAGGGAGAGGGCTGGGGTGAGGGGGAACATACGGCTCTGGTGGTCATTCCGTTCACTTTATGTACCTTGCTACTCTGTAACGGCATGGCCTGTGAACGTGCCAGGGTGGCTCAATCGCCACCACCCTGGCGACCCGGGCTCCCGGCGGTAAATCGCCGCTTCGCGGTGCCCTCAGCTTATTCCTACCGGCTTATCGGGGACGGGCGGAGGTAACGTCCCTGTAAAGCCCGCCCTCTCGGCGCATCCCTGCGCCTCGCCCCGGCCTTACGGAAACGCCTCGGCGATGTACAGCCGGACCAGGGCACCGCTGTAAGCCATTAATTTTTCCGAAGCAACATTCATCGCTTCCGGTTAAAAAAATTACTGGGGATCCCTCACCCCACAGGGAGAGGGAATAAACACTAAAAACGGCAACTTACGTTGCCGTTTTGCTTTTAACCTGACTGGATCAGAACTTGTAATCCACACCCACGAAGTAACGGCGGCCATCTTCCGTATAGCTGTAATCGTCACGGCTCAGATCTTTATCCAGCAGGTTCTGCACGCCCGCACGCAGCTTCACGCTTTTCGTCGCCTGCCATGCGGCGCCGGTATTCCAGATGACGTAGCCACCCGGCGTTGGTGCACTACTGGTCAGCGCGCGTTTCTCACCGGTGTAGTTGCCCTGAACATAGAACGACCAGTCCTGCGTCGCCTTCCAGTCAACGGTACCGTTGGCGGTATGGAACGGCAGATCGGACAGCGGCTTGTTGCCACCGTTGCTGATATCACGACCGTCGTTATAGGTGTAGTTCAGCGTCACTTTCCAGTCTTCCGCCAGCGGGAATTTCAGCTCGGTTTCCACCCCACGGATGCGCGCCTTGTTGACGTTGTAGTAGCGGAAAATCGGTTCGCCGTCCGCATTCAGGCCAACGTAGTTAGGATAATCCTGCGCCTGATTCACATTGGCCGTACGGCTAATGCTGATGCGGTCATCCACATTGTTCTGGAAGGTGGTGACGCTGGCCTGCACGCCCTCTAACCAGCCCTCTTCTCCGCTGTAGTAGAGACCGAATTCAAAGCTCTCGCTGGTTTCCGGTTTCAGGTCCGGGTTACCGACAATCTCACAGGCACCGCGGCACGAGCCGGTGACCCAGTCCGGGCTCAGCTGCAGCAGTGACGGCGCTTTAAACGCGGTAGCCCAGCCGCCTTTCACCGTTACGGTATCGGTCGCGTTGTAGACCAGATAGGCTCGCGGACTCCAGTGGTCACCGTAGGTATCATGGTCGTCCATACGGATGCCGGTGGTCAGCGCCAGAGGTTCAAAGATACGCCACTCATCCTCCAGGAACAGAGCATACTGGCTTGTCGAGGTACTGCTGCTGGAACCGCCCGTCAGGTTGACCGGGTCTTTCAGCTTATCGTGACGCCATTCGCCGCCGAAGGTCAGCAACTGGTTGATTTCGCCCATCGGCAGCACGTATTTTCCGTCCACCGCGTTGCTCTCGGAGGTGATCGGATTGCTGTTGCCCGGGTTTTTGTTATCCACCTTTTCGCCGTAAACCTTCAGCTCGCTGTTGCCGACGCCCCAGCGACCATTGTGGCTGAGAGAGTAGTTCTGACGTTCAAGGCGGTTTTTATCGAGGGAATCCGAGTCACGATCCTGACGGTCGAAACCGTAGCCCGCCGTAAAGTCGTGATTTTCAGACGGTGTCCAGGCGAATTCCACATTCGCATCGCGGCTGGTGAAGCCCTCAATGCGCGGTGTTTCACCGCTCGCCGTAGTGGATGATTTCTGCTGAGCGTCTTTCTCACGCTTCGCGAGGCTACCGTAGGCTTTCAGCCCCAGCAGGCCGTCGACCAGCGGTCCGCTGGTGTAGAACTGACCGTTATACGTATCTCCACGATCGCGATGTTCCTGAATCGTGGAATCGGCGCTCAGGGTGCCCGTCCATTTCTGGCCGATTTTTTTGGTGATAATGTTCACCACGCCGCCCAGCGCATCGGAACCATAAAGAGAAGACATCGGTCCGCGCACCACTTCGATTCGTTCGATGGCGTCAACCGGCACCCAGTTGAGGTCGAAATCATTATGACGGAACACCGCGTTACGGGAGTTGACGCGCTTGCCGTCGATCAGGATCAGCGTATAGCTGCTGTCCAGTCCGCGAATACTTACCCCTTTACGGTTGTCCCCTTCGCTCGTGAGCTGAACGCCCGGCACATCCCGTAACACATCTTTCAGATTCTGAACGGGTTTGCGCTGCAAATCTTCCTGGGTAATCACGCTGATGCTTGCGGGTGCGTCTTTCAGGTTTTGCTCGGTCGCGGAGGCCGTTACAACCATTGTGTCGCCGGATTCCGCTGCGATAACAGGCAGGGCCAGGGACATTGCGGACGCACAAAGTCCTCCCCTGACGAAGGGATTCAACCTAAACATTCCATATCTCCATGAGGTAAATACAACTAAATCAAATCATCATCGCTCACAGCGTCTTCCTTGCCGCCCACATCTGCGGTGGGTCGGTGACACGCTTATTTTTGATAACGATAAAGCAAACGATAATTATTATCAATTAAATTGTTAAGAAATATATCTTTGTTTCAGGACGCGGGAATAAAAAAGCCCGCTCGAATGAGCGGGCTAAAGAGAGAGGAAGTGCGGTTATTGTTTAAATCGTTCCGGGAATTCCATTTCACTGTAGCGAACGAAGTGTGTTCCTTTCGTCAGCTTGTAGCCAAACCAGATGACGAGGAACAGCGGAATACCAATGTAGGTCGCCGTGACGGCGCCCCAGTCAATGGTGTCCGCCAGGAACGCTTCATAGTTCTGTCCGAGCGTAATGATCAGGCAAAGAATGAAGGCGAAAATGGGTCCCAGCGGGAAGAAGCCGGAGCGATACGGCAGCGAGTTAATATCATGACCCTGCTTGACGAAGCCGCGGCGGAAACGGTAGTGGCTAATGGCAATGCCCAGCCACGCGATAAAGCCCGTCATCCCTGAGGTGTTAAGCAACCAGAGGTACACCGTCTGGTTGCCAAACATGGAGGTCAGGAAGCACAGACCGGCGATTACCGTTGTCGCGTACAGCGCGTTACGTGGGACGCCGCCGCGGGACAGTTTCGCGAAGATACGCGGTGCCTTACCGTCGCATGCCAGCGTGTAAAGCATACGGGTGGACGCGTACATCCCGGAGTTACCGGCTGAAAGCACGGCGGTCAGGATAACGGCGTTCATCACTGCCGCGGCAGAAAGCAGGCCGGCGTGCTGGAAGACCAGCGTGAACGGGCTGACGCTAATGTCTTTAACGTCATTGCGCAGCAGGCTTGGATCGGTGTACGGAATGATCAGGCTGATAATGAGGATCGCGAACACATAGAACAGCAGGATACGCCAGAAGACCTGACGGACCGCCCGCGGAATATTTTTCTCCGGGTTCTCTGACTCACCGGCGGCGATGCCAATCAGCTCGGTCCCCTGGAAGGAGAAGCCGACAATCATTGCCACGCCAATCATCGCCGAAAGGCCACCGGCAAACGGTGCATCGCCTATCGCCCAGTTACTCCAGCCCGCAGGTTCAGCGCCTTTGAAAATACCAACGATCATCGCCACACCGACGACGATAAAGATGATGACGGTTGCCACTTTGATCAAAGAGAACCAGTATTCCGCTTCGCCGAAACCGCGCACGGAGATGTAGTTCAGCAGGAAGATGACGGCCAGGAACAGAGCGCTCCAGATCCAGCCCGGCGTATCCGGGAACCACCAGTTCATCACCAGCTGTGCGGCGACAAGGTCAACGGCGATGGTGACCGCCCAGTTGTACCAGTAGTTCCAGCCCAGCGCGAAACCGAAGCCTTCTTCAACGTATTTTTGACCGTAGGTCGAAAACGAACCGGATACCGGCATGTACGCGGCCAGTTCGCCCAGGCTGGTCATCAGGAAGTACACCATCAGGCCAATCAGAATATAAGAGAAAAGTGCCCCACCCGGGCCTGCTGCCGAAATCGTTGCGCCAGAGGCAACAAAAAGACCTGTACCGATTGAACCGCCAATCGCGATCATCGTCAGGTGACGCGCCTTCAGTTCACGACGTAGCGTGGGCGCTTCTGTGGTTTTAATTTCTGAAACCATATGAAAATGCTGTCCATTTAATAAATGAGGCGCGATTGTAGCAGACGATCCGCGTTCCTTCCGGCAGAAATACTCAGTTATAAGAGAGCTTCATGACTCGGCCAGGATTATAAGTAAAGCAGAAATCGGGGCTTTCCCCTCTCCCTTTTGGGGAGAGGGGAAGATTACATCTCGCAATAGCGCAGAAAACGCTGCAGCGAGCTGGAAAGGTGTTTCTGACGATGATGGATGCACCACAGGGTGCGCACCAGTTTCGGAAGCGGAACGGGGATTTCCACCAGCGAGCCCGTCTCAAGCTGTTCAGCAATGACGCGCCGGGAAAGACAGCTGATGCCCAGCCCGTGGCGCACCGCGTGCTTGATGGCCTCTGAGTTCCCCAGCTCCATCCCCAGCTGGAAATGCGGCAGATGGGAAAGCAGCAGGTAATCGACAATTTCACGCGTGCCGGAGCCCTGCTCGCGCAGGATCCACTGCGCCTGCGCGAGGCGTTCCAGCGTCACTTCCCCCTGCAGTAAAGACGAGGCCGGGGAAGCAAACACCACCAGCTCATCCTCCAGCCAGGGCTCGGCAATAATATCGACGTTATGGCAGGGTCCTTCGATGAGGCCGATATCCACGCGGAAATCGATCACCGCGTTGATGACGTCCTGGCTATTGCCCACGCTCATCTCCAGCGGCAGGGTTGGGAAATCCCGGCGGTAGCGGGCAATCACTTCCGGCAGAATGTAATTCCCGATGGTGCTGCTGGCGTAGACGCGGATCGCACCGTTGTCCTCGCGGAACAGCTGTTCGATTTCGATAGCCTGCTCGAGCAGCGCCAGCGCGCGCGGATAGAGCAGACGGCCATGTTCGTTGACCACCAGACGCTTCCCTACCCTGTCGAAAAGCTGGACGCCCAGCTGCCCTTCAAGATCGGTCAACGCCGCGCTAACCGCAGATTGAGAGAGCGCCAGCATCTGCGAGGCCTGCGTTGTCGATCCGCTTTTCAGCACTTCGGCAAAGACTTCCAGCTGACGCAATGTAATGTGCATGGTTACTTACCACTTATATAGATTAATTATAAGTATATAATCAATTTTATTTTTAAGCCAGAGCGCCGTAACCTTTAGCCAGACAAAGGAGAAGGTTATGTCAGAACTCACCTTACAGCATCATCGTACATTGTGGCACTTCGTGCCGGGTCTTGCGCTCAGCGCAGCGGTTACCGGCGTGGCGCTATGGGGCGGAAGTATTCCGGCCATCGCGGGGGCAGGCTTTAGCGCATTAACCCTGGCAATACTGCTCGGCATGGTCGTGGGCAATACCGTCTACCCGCGTATCTGGAAATCCTGCGACGGCGGCGTGATCTTCGCTAAACAGCATCTGCTGCGTCTGGGGATCATTCTTTACGGCTTTCGTCTCACCTTCTCGCAGATTGCAGATGTGGGCGTGAGCGGGATCGCCATCGACGTCCTGACCCTCACCAGCACCTTTTTGCTGGCCTGCTTTATCGGTCAGAAAGTCTTTGGCCTGGATAAGCACACCAGCTGGCTGATCGGGGCCGGGAGCAGTATCTGCGGGGCCGCGGCGGTGCTGGCAACGGAACCCGTCGTTAAAGCCGAAGCCAGCAAGGTGACAGTAGCGGTGGCGACGGTGGTGATCTTCGGTACGCTGGCAATTTTCCTCTACCCGGCGATGTATCCGCTGGTTGCCCACTGGTTTAGCCCGGAAACGTACGGCATTTATATTGGCTCAACCATGCACGAAGTGGCCCAGGTAGTCGCAGCAGGACACGCCATTAACCCGGAAGCCGAAAACGCGGCGGTGATTGCCAAAATGCTGCGCGTAATGATGCTGGCGCCGTTCCTGATTTTCCTGGCCGCGCGGGTTAAACAGCTGGCTCCGGCGGGTGGCAGCCAGAAAAGCAAAATCACCATTCCGTGGTTTGCGATCCTGTTTATCGTGGTGGCGATTTTCAACTCCTTCCACCTGCTGCCAAAAGCCGTAGTCGATATGCTGGTGACGCTGGATACCGTGCTGCTGGCAATGGCAATGGCGGCGCTGGGGGTGACCACGCACGTCAGCGCGCTGAAAAAAGCCGGTGCGAAACCGCTGCTGATGGCGCTGGTGCTCTTCATCTGGCTGATTGTCGGTGGCGGTGCCATTAACCTCGTGGTCCATAGCCTGATGGCATAAACCATCTCGTCCTTCTCCTGCTAACCCGCTATCATAAGCGTTTCGGGTTAGCAGGAGTTTTTTTATGAAATATGTTGGAGCGCACGTTAGCGCTGCAGGTGGCCTTGCGAATGCCGCCATTCGCGCCGCCGAAATTGAGGCAACCGCTTTCGCCCTGTTCACCAAAAATCAGCGTCAGTGGCGCGCCGCGCCGCTGACCTCTGAAGTGATTGATGACTTCAAAGCCGCCTGTGAGAAATACCGCTACGGGCCCGGCCAGATCCTCCCCCACGACAGCTACCTGATCAACCTCGGGCACCCGGTTCAGGAAGCGCTGGATAAGTCTCGCGAAGCGTTTCTGGATGAAGTGCAGCGCTGCGAACAGCTGGGGCTGACGCTGCTGAACTTCCATCCGGGTAGCCACCTGATGCAAATCGATGAAGATGCCTGCCTGGCGCGCATTGCTGAGTCCATCAACATCACCCTGGATAAAACCCAGGGCGTCACCGCGGTGATTGAGAATACCGCCGGTCAGGGCAGCAACCTCGGCTTTAAGTTCGAACATCTGGCGGCCATTATTGACGGCGTGGAAGATAAAACCCGCGTCGGCGTGTGCATTGATACCTGCCACGCCTTTGCGGCCGGCTATGACCTGCGCACGACCGAGGCAACGAAAAACACGTTTGATGAGTTTGAGCGCATCGTGGGCTTTAAGTATCTGCGCGGAATGCACCTAAACGATGCGAAAAGCGCCTTTGGCAGCCGCGTTGACCGCCACCACAGCCTGGGCGAAGGCAACATCGGCCATGACGCGTTCCGCTTTATCATGCAGGACGCCCGCTTCGACGGTATTCCGATGGTGCTTGAAACCATCAATCCGGATATCTGGGCAGAAGAGATTGCCTGGCTCAAGGCGCAGCAAACTGCTGAACAGGCGGCATAAAAAAAAGCCGGGGGCATAATGCAACCCGGCTTTTTTGTTGTTTATTGCTTACGCTGCTTTTGCCACGACTTCCGCTTCCGGACGTTTCAGCACTGCGTAAGAGAGACCCGCCACCAGCGTACCGGCAACGATTGCCAGCAGGTAGCCCAGTACTGGGGTGATAGCGCCAGGGATCAGCAGAACAAACAGGCCGCCGTGCGGTGCCATCAGTTTTGCGCCAACCGCCATGGAGATAGCCCCCGTCACAGCACCACCCACGATACAGCACGGCAGCACGCGCATTGGGTCACGGGCCGCGAACGGAATCGCCCCTTCGGTGATGAAGCACAGACCCAGCACCAGCGCGGCTTTACCGCCTTCCTGCTGCGCTTTGTCGAACTTACGGCGGGCAATAATCGTCGCCAGACCGAGCGCCAGCGGAGGCACCATACCGGCCGCCATGATGGCCGCCATCGGCGCGTAGGTCTGGGTACTCAGCAGGCCAACGCCAAAGGCGTACGCCGCTTTGTTCACCGGACCACCCATGTCGGTACACATCATGCCACCGAGGATAGCCCCCAGCAGAACCGCGTTAGCGGTGCCCATGGTTTGCAGCCAGTGGGTCAGACCCGCCAGGATGCCCGCAACAGGTTTACCAATCAGGTAAATCATCGCCAGACCGACCACCAGGCTGGAAATCAGCGGGATGATCAGAATCGGCTTCAGGGCTTCCATACTTTGCGGCAGCTTCAGCTTCGCGCTGATGAGCTTCGCGACGTAACCGGCCAGGAAGCCGGCGATGATACCGCCGATAAAGCCGGAACCGGTGCTCACGGCCAGCATACCGCCGATAAGACCCGGCGTCAGGCCAGGACGGTCAGCGATGGAGAAGGCAATAAAGCCTGCCAGAACGGGGACCATCAGCGCGAACGCGGATCCACCGCCAATCTGCATTAACGCAGCGGCCAGCGTTCCTTGTTCTTTGAACGCGGTAATGCCAAATGCGAACGAGAGGGCAATACACAGACCACCCGCAACCACCATCGGCAGCATGTAAGACACGCCGGTCAGCAGATGGCGATAGGCGCCTGCAGACTCTTTCTTACCTTCCGTTGCGGTTTGACGCGCGCCGGTTGCCTGATACGGCTTCGCTTCCACCAGCGCTTTATCAAACTCCTGAGCGGTTTTTTTCAGCGCCAGGCCGGTAGAGGTACGGTACATAGGCTTACCGGCAAATTTCGCCAGATCCACTTCGATATCCGCCGCCACGATCACCAGATCGGCCTCAGCCACTTCTTCAGGGGTGATGGCGTTGCCGGCACCAACGGAGCCGCGGGTTTCAACTTTTATCCACCAGCCGCGTTTTTTCGCTTCGGTTTCAATGGCTTCAGCCGCCATAAAGGTGTGAGCTACGCCCGTCGGGCAGGCCGTCACCGCCACAATGCGTTTCGGCCCTGAGGCCGCAGCCGGCGCCGTCGCGACAGGCGCGCTGTAGACGGACGCGTGACCTTTCGCTTCACTCAGGAACAGTTCCGGGTGTGCCACCGCGCGATTAATATCGCCCAGCCACACTTTTTTGCCGTTCAGCGCACTGTCAGCCGGGATTTTATCGCCCAGTACAATGGCCAGCTCCGCATCGCCTGGATTATCGATAATATCCAGATGTGCTTTTTGTGCCGCCGCGCCCAGCAAGGTCTTCGCCATATAGGCGCGAGCCTGTCCGAGACCGGAGTCAATGATCAGCAGCGTTTTCATTATTCCTCTCCTGCTGTTAGTTAAAAGGTTTTAAGTCAACGCGCGCCATCATCGCGGCTAACTGGGTACGATCGGTAATACCGACATTGCTCTGGCTTACGGCCAGGGCAGCAACGGCGGTGGCAAGACGTAAAGTATGTTCACTGGATTCACGCATCAGCAGACCGTAGATAAGGCCACCAACCATGGAATCCCCCGCGCCAACGGTACTCACGACTTCCATTGACGGCGGTTTGGCAATCCATTCACCTGAAGCGTTAACCCATAACGCCCCTTCAGCACCCAGCGAAATCACCACGTGAGCGATACCCTGCTCGCGCAGCGCATGGGCAGCTTCAATCACATCCTTTAATTCTGGCAGCTTACGGCCTGCCCAGATCTCCAGCTCGCGACGATTTGGTTTCACCAGCCACGGAGAGGCTTTAAGACCCGCCACCAGCGCATCGCGGCTGCTGTCGAAAATAATGCACGGGCACTGGCTGCGCAGGCGCGTCATCCAGTCGGTAAACGCCTCCGGGCTCACGCCGGACGGCAGGCTGCCGCTAACGCAGACCATGTCAAACTGGCCAAGCCAGGTCAGCGAGTCGTTAACAAAACGTTCCCAGTCTGATGGCGTTACTTCGAAGCCAGAGAAGTTGAGATCGGTCACTTCACCGTCTTTCTCGGTCAGCTTAACGTTGATACGGGTACGGCCCTGAACAACCTGAAAACGGTTGGCAATGCCCAGCTCGCTGAACAGCTGCTGGAAGCCATCCTGGTTATCTTTACCGAGGAATCCGCCCACGGTGACATCGATACCGAGATCCTTGAGCACTTTCGCGACGTTAATCCCTTTACCCGCAGCATGCAGGCCAGTGGTACGCACGAGGTTGACTTCGCCGCGCTCAATTTCCGGGCAAAATCCCACCAGGTCATAAGCCGGGTTCAGCGTAATAGTCGCAACACGTCTGCTCATTATGCGCCCTCCCCCAGACCTGCAGCGATGGCGTCGCCAATCGCTTTCAGCGCCTGTTCAGCATCCGCACCCTGCGCGGTGAAACGCAGTCGGTGGCCTTTCTTCACGCCCAGCGCGACAACTTTCATCAGACTACGGCCGTTGGCCGGTTTGCCCGTGCCATCAAGATTCGCCACGGTGATCTCACTCTCGAATTGTTTAATGGTATTCACCAGCATGGTGCCAGGACGGGCATGCAGGCCGTGCTCGTTGCGCACAACGAACTCCGCCGACTGCACGTCATCCGTCAGCGCATCATCACTGGTCAGCAGTGCCAGCACGGTAGAGGCATCAGCGTTCAGCAGTTTTTCAGCTTTGTTGTTCAGCAACAGGTCGCCCAGACGCTTCAGCACGGAAACCGGCCGATCGTCGTTCATCGCTACGGTCACCAGCATGGCTGCGCGCTCGCCTTCGACGTCAAACGCATTGGCCGCACGGCTCACGGCGATAGCACTGCGCAGGTTGCCTTCAGCACTGTCGTTCAGCCAGATACCTTGCCCCAGATTCAACGGCTTATCGTTGATCGCGCGGGTGACAAAGGTGGCATCTGCCGCACCGGCTTCTTTCAGACGACCCGCGTTCAGCGCCTGCAGCGTCACCAGATCGGAGGCTGCCACGTCCAGCGTCAGCGTTTCGTTATCCAGTTTCAGCGCTTCACTCTGTTTTTCGCCCATCAGCAAGGCGCGCAGCTCTTCCGCCGTCGTAGCGGACTTAAGCTGTTCAGCTACCGCGTCATCGCTCAGGACATGCGTCAGCTGACGCAGCAGGCCTAAATGTTCGTCGCTGCTGGCCGCGATACCGATAGCCACGTAAGCCACCTGACCGTCACCCCAGAGCACGCCCTGCGGGAACTGGTAAACCTGAACGCCGGTTTTCAGCACCTGATCGCGGGTGTCGGTTGTGCCGTGCGGAATGGCAATGCCATTGCCGAGGAAGGTTGAGGTCTGCTGCTCACGCGCCAGCATGCCGTTTACATAGCCGTCCGCGACGTTACCCGCCTGCACAAGCGCAGCGGCAACCTGGCGAATAGCCTCTTCTTTATCCCCGGCCTGAGCGCCCGGGTGGATATCCTGAACAGATAACTGGAACATGGTTCTCCACTCCTGCTGAACTTGAATCGTTTCAGCTTTAATAAGAAAAAATGCGCTAGCCTGCTCCGTTTGTTTAAACAAGATAGCGCTGAAACGTTTCAAAAAGTCTTGCGCTTTCTGCAAAGCCTTGCAAGTAAACTCGTCTTTCTGATGTCAGAATTTAGAGATACAGCACATTTCTTCTTCGTTCAGCTGAATTTTGCTGAAGTTCAGCAAGTCAGTTTCAGCTAAGGTCAGCCAGCCTGTTCAGAAGTTGAAATGCCATTTTGATTTTTCGTGGCATCATTGACCGCACCCACTGTTTATTTTTTAGCTGACGGCGTAAACTCCGCCTCCTCTCTGCTACTCGCTAATTATAAAACATGCATAACACCCCTGCGGCCGCCTCGCCGAAGCCCTTTGATTTAACCTCAGCGGCATTTCTGGTTGTTGCCTTCTTCACGGGCATTGCCGGTGCGTTACAGACGCCGACGCTGAGTTTATTTCTGACGAATGAGGTTCACGCCCGCCCGGCAATGGTCGGCTTCTTTTTTACCGGCAGCGCCATCATCGGCATTCTGGTCAGTCAGTTTCTGGCGGGGCGATCCGACAGAAAAGGCGATCGTAAAAGCCTGATCGTTTTCTGCTGTCTGCTGGGGGTATTGGCCTGCGTTCTGTTTGCCTGGAACCGCAACTATTTCATTTTGCTCTTCGTCGGGGTGTTCCTGAGCAGCTTTGGCTCGACGGCGAACCCGCAGATGTTCGCCCTTGCCCGCGAACACGCCGACCATACCGGGCGTGAAGCGGTGATGTTCAGCTCCGTTCTGCGTGCTCAGGTGTCGCTGGCGTGGGTAATTGGCCCGCCGCTGGCTTACGCGCTGGCGATGGGGTTTGGCTTTACGGTGATGTACCTGAGCGCGGCCGTCGCATTTGTGGCGTGCGGCGTGCTGGTGTGGTTCTTTCTGCCGTCCATGCGCAAAGAGCCGAAAGTGGTAACGGGCGTGCTGGAAGCGCCGCGCCGCAACCGCCGCGATGCCCTGCTCCTGTTTGTTGTCTGCACGCTGATGTGGGGTACCAACAGCCTGTATATCATCAATATGCCGCTGTTTATTATTGATGAACTGCACCTGTCGGAGAAGCTGGCGGGTATTATGATGGGTACCGCAGCCGGGCTTGAAATCCCGACCATGCTTATCGCGGGCTATTACGCAAAGCGCTTTGGGAAGCGTTTTTTAATGCGCATCGCCGCCGTCGCCGGCCTGCTGTTCTATATCGGTATGTTGACGGTTCATACGCCGGGGCTGTTGCTGGCTTTACAGCTGCTGAACGCCATTTATATTGGCATTCTCGCCGGGATAGGCATGCTCTACTTCCAGGATCTGATGCCGGGTCAGGCAGGCTCTGCCACCACCCTTTATACTAATACCACCCGCGTGGGCTGGATTATCGCCGGCTCAATGGCTGGCGTCGTGGCTGAAATCTGGAACTACCACACGGTGTTCTGGATTGCGCTGGTGATGTGTACGCTGACGATTGGCTGCCTGACGCGGATTAAAGACGTTTAGGGCGCGGTGAGCGCTTCCAGTTCAAGAAGGTACGTCATCGCCTGCCCTCGCGTGCTGCCGCACATTTCGGCAGTGGGCTGAAGGCCGGAGCAGACCTTCGGGCGCAACGGTGAGCCAAAGATCATGCACAGATTCGTTTCCGAGAGCTGAACGCAGCGGGTATTGGCAGGCTTGCCCTCGGGCATTCCTGGAATGGGACTTGAAATGGACGGTGCAGTACAGCACGCGCCACAGTCTGGACGGCAATCCATAAATGCTCTCTTTCGCTGACGGACGCCCGCGCAGTCGGGCATCGCGCGCACAGTAACACCTTTTGCGTATTGATAGCAAAAGCCGCGAATTCCTCTTGCCTGAAAGGCCGCGCGCGAGTAATTTGGCGCGATATTTTTTACCTTCCGTAAACAGGATTACTGCAATGCCAAGAGCGAACGAAATTAAGAAAGGTATGGTGCTGAATTACAACGGCAAACTGCTGATTGTGAAAGATATCGACATTCAGGCCCCGAGCGCCCGTGGTGCAGCAACGCTGTACAAAATGCGTTTCGCCGATGTGCGTACCGGCCTGAAAGTGGAAGAGCGCTTTAAAGGTGACGATATCGTCGATACCGTGACCCTGACCCGCCGCTATGTCGATTTCTCCTACATCGACGGCAACGAATACGTGTTCATGGATAAAGAAGATTACACCCCGTACATCTTCACCAAAGATCAGATCGAAGAAGAACTGCTGTTCATCCCTGAAGGCGGTATGCCTGATATGCAGGTTCTGACCTGGGACGGCGTGCTGCTGGCGCTGGAACTGCCTCAGACCGTCGATCTGGAAATCGTTGAAACCGCGCCTGGCATCAAAGGCGCATCAGCAAGTGCCCGCAACAAACCGGCTACCCTGACGACCGGCCTGGTTGTGCAGGTGCCGGAATATCTCTCCGCTGGCGAGAAAATCCGCATCCATATCGAAGAAAAACGCTATATGGGTCGCGCTGACTGATTGCGGCATTTGTCGGGTGACGGCTTCGCCTTACCCGACCTACAAAAACACAAAAACCGGCTCTCAGGCCGGTTTTTGTGTAGGCCCGGTAAGCGTAGCGCCACCGGGCAACAGAGCTTACAGAAGCTCCGGATACTTCGTCATCTTCAGCGCCAGCTCAACGCCGCGCACTTCCGCCATTCCTTTAAGACGGCCAATCGCCGAATAGCCCGGGTTGGTCTTCTTACGCAGATCGTCCAGCATCTGGTGTCCGTGATCCGGACGGAACGGGATAGGACGCACATCGCCAGCCTGCTTACGACGTGCTTCTTCCGCCAGAATAGCATCCACCACCGCGACCATATTCACATCGCCGCCAAGGTGCGCCGCCTCGTGGAAGGTTTTCGGGTTCGCTTCACGGCAGGTCGCACGCAGATGCGTGAAGTGGATACGATCGCCGAAGGTTTCAATCATCCGTACCAGATCGTTATCCGCGCGCACGCCGTAGGAGCCGGTACACATGGTAAAGCCGTTATAGATGCTGTTTACCGTCTCTTTTAGCCACTGCATATCTTCAAGGGTGGAAACGATACGCGGCAGGCCAAGGATAGGACGCGGTGGATCGTCCGGGTGCACGGCGAGGCGCACTCCCGCCTCTTCAGCGACCGGCACGATAGCGCGCAGGAAATACGCCATGTTTTCACGCAGCTGGTGCTTATCAATATCGCCGTATTCAGCCAGACGCGCGCGGAACTGATCCAGCGTATACCCCTCTTCAGCACCCGGCAGGCCAGCAATAATATTACGGGTCAACTTTTCGATGTCTGCTTCGCTAGCGGCGTTAAACCACTCACGCGCCTGCTGCTGCTCTTCTGCGGTGTAATCCGCTTCGGCACCAGGGCGTTTCAGAATGTGCAGTTCGAATGCCGCAAAGGCAATCTGATCGAAACGCAGCGCTTTTGAACCGTCCGGCATCTGATACTCAAGGTCGGTCCGCGTCCAGTCCAGAATGGGCATGAAGTTATAGCAGACCGTATCAATGCCGCAGGCCGCCAGGTTGCGAATGCTCTGCTGGTAGTTAGCAATCCAGGTCTGGTACTCACCGGAATGGGTTTTGATCTCTTCATGAACCGGAATACTTTCCACCACAGACCAGGTTAATCCCTTCTCCGCCAGCAGCGCCTGACGCTGTTGAATTTCCTCAATCGGCCATACCTGACCGTTAGGAATATGATGCAGCGCCGTGACGACACCCGTTGCGCCAGCCTGACGCACATCATCAAGAGAAACCGGATCGTTCGGCCCGTACCAACGCCAGGTTTGTTCCATTGCCTCACCCTCTTAAGTTGTTATACCAATATGCGTTACTGCAATGACGACTACCATACATGTTTGCCGCTAAGGGTCAACATACCGCCACACATTGATTGATCAAACTCACAGAACGGGGATATTTACGGCTCACCAATTTTATTTGCTGTCATATAACTTTACACTGACATTGTTAATTAATGGTTAATCAGGTGTGTATTTCATGAAGACAATTGCCTCCACCTCGCTTCCTGCCCACGTTCAGCAACCTCGCTACGATCGGTCGCAATTACGCTCCCGCATCGTCCATTTTGGCTTTGGTGCCTTTCACCGCGCGCACCAGGCTTTGTTAACAAACCGGGTGCTGAATGAAAAAGGCGGCGACTGGGGGATTTGTGAGATTAGCCTTTTCAGCGGCGACGTGCTGATGGGCCAGCTGCGCGCGCAGGATCATCTGTTTACCGTGCTGGAGAAAGGCGCAGAAGGCAATCAGCCGATTATCGTCGGTGCCGTCCACGAATGCCTGAACGCAAAGCTGGACTCTCTGCCGGCGATTATTGAGAAATTTTGTGAGCCTCAGGTGGCGATTGTGTCGCTCACCATCACGGAGAAAGGCTACTGTATCGATCCCGCGACCGGTAAGCTGGATTTACACAACGCCCGGATCGTCCACGACCTTGAAAACCCCTCAGAGCCGCATTCCGCCCCTGGGATCCTGGTCGAAGCGCTCCACCGCCGCCGCGAGCGCGGCCTGCCCGCCTTTACCGTGCTTTCGTGCGACAATATTCCCGACAACGGGCACGTGGTGAAAAACGCGGTGCTGGGCATGGCGCAAAAACGTTCCGCAGCGCTGTCAGAATGGATTGATAGCCACGTCAGTTTCCCGGGAACGATGGTCGACAGGATTGTTCCCGCCGCGACCGAAGCCTCGCTGGCGGAAATCACCGACGCGCTCGGCGTTGAAGATCCGTGCGCCATCAGCTGCGAGCCGTTTATTCAGTGGGTAGTGGAAGATAATTTTGTCGCCGGCCGTCCGGCGTGGGAAGCTGCGGGCGTCCAGATGGTGCAGGACGTTCTGCCGTGGGAGCAGATGAAGTTACGCATGCTCAACGGCAGCCACTCTTTCCTGGCGTATCTGGGGTATCTCGCCGGCTACGCGCATATTAATGAATGTATGGAAGACGCAGCCTTCCGCGAAGCCGCCCGGCGGCTCATGCTGAACGAACAGGCTCCTACATTGCGTATTAAGGATGTCGACCTTACCGCATACGCCGACAGCCTGCTCGAACGCTTTGCCAACCCGGCACTTCAGCATCGCACGTGGCAAATTGCGATGGACGGCAGCCAGAAGCTGCCCCAGAGAATGCTGGATGGGATCCGCGTCCATCTTGAGCGGAAAACGCCGTGGCCGCTGCTGGCCCTGGGCGTGGCCGGGTGGATACGCTATGTCAGCGGTACCGATGACCGTGGCAACGCGATTGACGTTCGCGATCCCCTCAGCGAGAAAATCCGCGCGATTGTCGACGCCAGCAGCGACGCCGGGCGCGTCAACGCGCTGCTGGGGCTGAGCGAGGTCTTTGGACACGATCTCGCGCAAAACCGCACGTTTGTTGATGCTGTCAGCCAGGCATATCAGCGCATAGCCCACCGCGGCGCGCGTCAGGCTGTTATTGAAACGTTAAATATTTAGCGATTATTGCGCTTAACGCGAACGGATGCGGCCTCCGTTCGCCCTTCCCCTTCTCATTGGGCACATTTTTCGCCAGGATAAGAGAATAGTGTTATAGCATCACAATTCTCTTGCGGAGCACACGTGACCAAAACCAACCTCATCACCGGTTTTCTCGGCAGCGGTAAAACCACCTCCATTCTTCACCTGCTGGCGAATAAAGATCCGGCCGAGAAATGGGCTGTGCTGGTCAATGAATTTGGCGAGGTGGGCATTGATGGCGCATTGCTGTCATCCAGCGGCGCGATGATTAAAGAGATCCCCGGTGGATGCATGTGCTGCGTCAATGGCCTGCCGATGCAGGTGGGGCTCAATACCCTGCTGCGTCAGGGCAAACCCGACCGTCTGCTGATTGAACCCACCGGGCTCGGTCACCCGAAGCAGATCCTCGATTTACTCACCGCCCCGGTGTACGAGCCGTGGATCGATCTGCGCGCCACCCTGTGCCTGCTCGATCCTCGTCAGCTACTGGATGAAAAATCGGTGGCCAATGAGAACTTCCGCGATCAGCTCGCCTCGGCAGACGTTATCGTCGCCAATAAAGAAGATCGCGCCACGGCGGAAAGCCAGGCCGCGCTGGACGCGTGGTGGCAGCATTTCGGCGGCAACCGCACGCGAGTGCAGGCCACACAGGGGAAAATTGACGGCGCCCTGCTTGACTTGCCTCGTCTGAACCTCACCGAGCTGCCTGCCAGCGCGGATCACGCGCACGGTCATCCGATTAAGCAGGGTCTGGCTGCACTGAGCCTGCCGGAGCACCAGCGCTGGCGTCGTAATCTGAACAGCGGCCAGGGATATCAGGCCTGTGGATGGATTTTTGATGCTGACACCGTTTTCGACACCATCGGGATTCTGGAGTGGGCCAGACTTGCGCCCGTCGATCGCGTGAAAGGGATCATGCGCACGCCGGACGGCCTGGTGCGGATCAATCGCCAGGGCGACGATTTCTTTATCGAAACGCAAAATGTGGCGCCGCCTGACAGCCGTATAGAGTTAATTAGTGCGGTTAACGCCGACTGGAATGCCCTACAGTCCAGCCTGTTGAGGATTCGTTTAAGTTCGGGCGGCTAACGTTGCCCCAGTTTTCACTCTATGCAGAACGTTATGACAACTCGATTTCCCCTGATATTACTGCTTAATGTCGCCGGCCTGGCGCTGTTCTTCTCCTGGTATATCCCGGCGGATCATGGTTTCTGGTTCCCGCTGGATTCTGCCATTTTTCACTTCTTCAACCAGGAGCTGGTGAAGAGCAACGCGTTCCTGTGGCTGGTGGCAATCACCAACAACCGCGCCTTTGACGGCTTCTCCCTGCTGGCCATGGGCTGCCTGATGCTCTCTTTCTGGCTGAAAGAGGATAAGGCCGGACGTCGGCGCATCCTGATTATCGGCCTGGTGATGCTGCTGTTTGCTGTGCTAATTAACCAGCTTGCCACTGCGATTATTCCGGTGAAGCGTTCAAGCCCAACGCTGTTCTTCACCGATATTTATCGCGTCAGCGAGCTGCTGCATATTCCAACAAAAGATGCGTCGAAGGACAGTTTCCCCGGCGATCACGGGATGATGCTGCTTATTTTTTCCGCAATTATGCTTCGCTATTTCGGCAAAAAAGCCTTTGCCATAGCCCTGATTATTTTTGTGGTTTTTGCCTTCCCGCGCGTAATGATTGGCGCCCACTGGTTCACCGATATTGCCGTCGGTTCGCTTTCCGTTGCGCTGATTGCGCTGCCGTGGTGTCTGTTGACCCCGCTGAGCGACAGGATAATAGCGTTGTTCGATCGCTATCTTCCCGGCAAAGCGCAACAATAATTAAACAAATAACTCACTCAAATTAACGCTAGCTATCAGGGATCGACATGATCCCTGATGCTGCTCCCAGCGCGATCTTTCCCCACTGTCATATTCTCGTCATCATATTCATGATAAAAATGAAGCAATTGCGCGATTAGGCGTCGGATCTGACGGTAATTTAAGCAATTACGGATTTTTACTTTCTGTATCACATTTTCTTATAAAAAAAAGGCTTTTTTTACTCGCAATACCCCTGGCAATCGGTTAATCTCGAACTCGTTTTGCCCCATAGAGATAATTATTTCGCTGGTGAATAATTTTGTGCGCTGTGCCACAAATGTGACCAGAAAGAATTGTCTCAATGTGAACAGATAATTAGTCTCGTCACGTTTGGCATTTTTATAACGATATTTGTCGTTAAGGACTTCAAGGGATAATAAACAAAATGGTCAAATCTCAACCGTTTCTGAGATATATCTTACGGGGGATCCCGGCGATAGCAGTCGCGGTACTGTTGTCTGCATGTAGTACATCGAACACCGCAAAGAATATGCATCCTGAGACGCGTGTTGTGGGAATGGAAGATTCCTCGTCACTGCAAGCCTCTCAGGATGAATTTGAAAATATGGTACGTAATCTGGACGTGAAGTCCCGCATTATGGACCAGTATGCTAGCTGGAAAGGCGTGCGCTATCGTCTTGGCGGCAGCACAAAAACAGGTATTGATTGTTCCGGTTTTGTACAGCGTACGTTCCGCGAGCAGTTTGGGTTAGATCTTCCGCGTTCAACCTATGAACAGCAGGAGATGGGCAAGTCGATTTCGCGCACTAAACTTCGCACCGGTGACTTAGTTCTGTTCCGTGCAGGTTCCACGGGTCGACATGTTGGCATCTATATTGGTAACGACCAGTTTGTACATGCCTCCACCAGCAGCGGTGTGACCATTTCCAGCATGAACGAGCCGTACTGGAAGAAGCGCTATAACGAAGCGCGCCGCGTATTGACCCGCAGTTAATATGATAATTGTATCGTTGGTTATCCCTTGGCTGACGATATGATGAAAAAAAGCACTGCTTCGGCAGTGTTTTTTTTTGCCCATTACACTGAATACATCCAGCGGCATTTCAGGAATCACGACGTCTATGTTCACCCGCTACTTCTCCAGTAATCGCAAGATACTGATCCTCAGCATTATCACAGGCCTTATTGCCGCCCTGCTCCTGGGGTCGCTGCAATTTTTCTGGAGCTACCACAAGCGCGAAGTCAAATTCGACACCCTGATTCACGACGTCAGCATCTACATGGAAAGCTATTTCGATGAGTTAAAAAGCGCCATCGATGCCCTCCAGCCGCTCACGCTGAACAGTTGCCATGACGTCAGCCAGGAGCTCACCTCGCGCGCCGCCTTTAGCATTAACGTTCGCGCATTCCTGCTGGTCAGAGACAAAATGGCGTTCTGCTCTTCTGCCACGGGCCCGATGAATACCCCGATGGAGGGGCTGATACCCGAGCTGCACATTGATAAGCAGATCGATATGGCACTGCTTCCAGGCACCCCGATGTTGCCCAATAAGCCCGCGATTGCCATCTGGTACCGTAACCCGTTAGTGAAGGACGGCGGCGTGTTTACCTCGGTGAATCTTAATCTGACGCCTTACCTGCTCTATACCGCACGCCAGGATGAATTCGCGGGCATCGCCATCATCATTGGCGATCATGCGTTGTCAACGCGGTCCAGCACGCTGGTGAAGGCGCATGACTTACGTGAGATCCCGGCACGCACCGCGACGCTGAAAGACGTTCCCCTGACCATTAATCTTTATGCGGACGCATGGACCAGCGATGAAATTCTCTACGCCCTGTTCTTCGGGCTGGTCTGTGGAATTTGTGCCGGATCGCTCAATTACTATATCCTCAGCATACGGCTCAATCCTGGCAAAGAGATTTTAAGCGCCATCAAGCGCGGCCAGTTTTACGTGGTGTATCAGCCCGTCGTCGATGCCGCATCGCTCAGGATGACCGGGCTTGAAGTGCTGATGCGCTGGAAACACCCGACCATGGGGGAAATTCCGCCGGACGCGTTTATCAATTTTGCCGAAGCCCAGAAGCTGATTGTTCCGCTGACGCTGCATCTCTTTGATCTTATTATTCGTGATGCCCCCGTGTTACAAACGCTGCTCCCTCCGGGCGCAAAGGTGGGCATCAACATTGCGCCGGGGCATCTGCATGCGGAAAGCTTCAAAGACGACATGCGCACCTTCAAAGCCCTCCTGCCGCCGGATTACTTCCAGATCGTGCTGGAAATTACCGAGCGCGACATGCTTAACCATCGGGAAGCCAACAGCCTCTTCGAATGGCTGCATAACGAAGGCTTTGAGATAGCCATTGATGACTTTGGCACCGGCCACAGCGCGCTGATCTATCTTGAGCATTTCACCATGGACTACCTCAAAATTGACCGTGGTTTCGTGAATGCGATCGGCACCGAGACCGTGACGTCACCGGTGCTGGATGCGGTTCTGACGCTGGCAAGACGACTGAGTATGTTGACCGTTGCCGAAGGCGTAGAAACGCCGGAACAGGCCGCCTGGCTGCGCGAGCATGGCGTTAACTTCCTTCAGGGATACTGGATTAGCCGTCCGATGCCGCTGGAGCAGTTCCGCCAATGGCGTCCTGACGTTTCACTCGACGGTGAATAATTTCACAATGCCCGTGGCGTCACTTATTATTCAGCTTAACCGAGCCGGTCTGTAAAAGAGGGAGCTGCCGCGAGATGCTTATGCGCTTCATGTTGCTGATGTTGGCATTAACGAGCCTGTCCAGCCAGGCGCAGGCCATCAAAGAAAATATCGCCTTCGCGGTCATTGGCGAGCCGAAATACGCGGTCAATTTTACGCACTTCGATTACGTCAATCCTGCCGCGCCGAAAGGCGGAAAGGTCACGCTTTCCGCCACGGGAACCTTCGACAACTTCAACCGCTTCGCCCTGCGCGGCGTGGCGGCGGCGCGAACGGAATCGCTTTACGATACGCTCTTTGTCACGTCTGATGACGAGCCCGGCAGCTACTATCCGCTGATTGCCGAGAACGTGCGCTATGCCGATAACTTCGCCTGGGCGGAAATCTCGCTGAACCCGCGGGCCCGCTTTCATGACGGCTCGCCGGTTAAGGCCAGCGACGTTGCGTTCACCTTCCATAAATTCATGACCGAAGGCGTTCCCCAGTTCCGCATCGTGTATAAAGGCGCGTCGGTCAGAGCCATTGCGCCGCTCACCGTGCGCATTGAGCTGAACGAACCGAACAAAGAGAATATGCTCAGCCTGTTCTCTCTGCCCGTCATGCCGGAATCGTTCTGGAAAAACCATAAGCTAAGCGACCCGCTCTCGACGCCACCGCTGGCGGGCGGCCCGTATCGCATCACCGACTGGCGCATGGGGCAGTATGTAGTCTATTCCCGCGTCAAAGACTACTGGGCGGCCAACCTGCCGGTAAACCGCGGGCGCTGGAATTTCGACACCCTTCGCTATGATTACTACCTTGACGATAACGTGGCGTTTGAAGCCTTCAAAGCCGGCGCCTTCGACTTACGCGTCGAGAGCAGCGCTAAAAACTGGGCAACCCGCTATATCGGGAAAAATTTCGCCAAAGGCTATATCGTCAAAGACGAGCATAAAAATGAATCCGCCCAGGACACGCGCTGGCTGGCGTTTAATATTCAGCGTCCGGTTTTTAATGACCGCCGGGTGCGGGAAGCCATTTCCCTGGCCTTTGATTTCGAATGGATGAACAAAGCCCTGTTTTACGGCGCCTACAGCCGCGCGAACAGCTATTTTCAGAATACCGAGTATGCCGCACGCGATTACCCGAAGGCCGACGAGCTGGTCCTGCTGGCACCGCTGAAAGCCGAGGTTCCTCCGCAGGTTTTCACCAGCGTGTTTCAGCCGCCCGCGTCGAACGGTGACGGTTACGATCGCGACAACCTGCTGAAAGCCAGCAAGCTGCTGGATGACGCGGGCTGGCCCCTGAAGAATCAAAAACGTGTTGATGCCAAAACGGGCAAGCCTCTCAGCTTTGAGCTGCTGCTTTCGTCCGGGGGCAACGATCAGTGGGTTCTGCCGTTTAAGCACAACCTTGAGCGGCTGGGCGTGACCATGAACATTCGTCAGGTTGATAACGCGCAGATTACCAGCCGCATGCGCAGCCGTGATTACGACATGATGCAGCGCCTGTGGCCAGCGCAGCCGTGGCCCAGCTCGGACCTGCAAATATCCTGGGCCTCCAGCTACATCGACTCCTCATACAATGCCCCGGGGGTAAAAAGCCCGGCGATTGACGCGCTGATTGCGAAAATTGTGGCGGCGCAGGGGGATAAAGAGAAGCTCCTGCCGCTTGGGCGCGCCCTCGACAGGGTGTTAACCTGGAACTACTACATGCTGCCGATGTGGTATATGGGTGAAGATCGGCTTGCGCGCTGGGACAAGTTCTCCGTGCCTGCCGTGCGCCCGGTCTATTCCCTGGGCTTTGATACCTGGTGGTATGACGTTAATAAAGCCGCCAGACTTCCCGCTGAGCGGCGATAGGGAATCATCATGGGTGCATATCTTATCCGCCGTCTTCTGCTGGTCATCCCCACCCTGTGGGCCATCATCACGATTAACTTTTTTATCGTGCAAATCGCCCCCGGGGGGCCGGTCGATCAAGCTATTGCCGCCATTGAATTTGGCAACAGCGGCGGCATGCCCGGCGGTGGCGGTGAAGGCATGGGCGCGAGCCATGCGCGAACCGGCGTGGGGAATATTAGTGAAAGCCATTATCGCGGCGGGCGCGGCCTGGATCCGGAGGTGATCGCCGAGATCACCCATCGCTACGGCTTTGACAAACCGATTCACGAGCGCTATTTCAAAATGCTCTGGGATTACATCCGCTTTGATTTTGGCGATAGCCTGTTTCGCAGCGCGTCAGTGTTAACGTTGATTAAGCAAAGTCTGCCGGTTTCGATAACGCTGGGGCTGTGGGGAACACTGATCGTCTATCTGGTCTCTATTCCGCTGGGGATCCGTAAAGCGGTTTACAACGGCAGCCGGTTTGATATCTGGAGCAGCACGTTCATCATCATCGGCTACGCCATTCCGGCGTTTCTGTTTGCCGTCCTGCTGATCGTCTTTTTTGCTGGCGGAACTTATTTCGACCTCTTCCCGCTGCGGGGGCTGGTCTCCGCCGATTTCAGTTCCCTGCCGTGGTATCAGAAAATTACCGACTATCTCTGGCATATTACTCTGCCGGTCCTGGCCACGGTCATTGGCGGGTTTGCCGCCCTGACCATGTTGACCAAAAACGCCTTTCTCGATGAAATTCGCAAACAGTACGTCGTCACTGCCCGCGCCAAGGGCGTGAGCGAGAAGCAGATCATGTGGAAACACGTGTTCCGCAACGCCATGCTGCTGGTCATTGCCGGATTTCCAGCCACGTTCATCAGTATGTTTTTTACCGGCTCGCTGCTGATAGAGGTGATGTTCTCGCTCAACGGTCTGGGCCTGCTGGGCTATGAGGCCACCGTGTCGCGTGATTATCCGGTGATGTTTGGCACGCTCTATATTTTCACCCTGATTGGCCTGCTGCTGAATATCATCAGTGATATTAGCTATACGCTGGTCGATCCCCGAATCGATTTTGAGGGCCGCTGATGCCGCACTTAAGCCCCGTCAACCAGGCCCGCTGGGCCCGTTTTCGCCACAACCGCCGCGGCTACTGGTCGCTGTGGATTTTTGCCGTGCTGTTTGTCTTAAGCATGTTTTCGGAGCTCATCGCTAACGACAAGCCGTTGCTGGTGCATTTTAACGACCGCTGGTACGTGCCGGTGATTGCCAACTACAGCGAAAGCGACTTTGGCGGCCCGTTTGCAACGCCGGCAGAGTATCAGGATCCGTGGCTCCGCCAGCAGATCGAGCAGCACGGCTGGGCGCTCTGGGCGCCGGTGCGTTTTGGCGCAAACAGCATTAACTTCGCGACAACGGCCCCCTTCCCTTCCCCGCCCTCCGCGCAAAACTGGCTGGGAACGGATGCCAACGGTGGCGACGTGCTGGCGCGCATTCTGTACGGCACGCGAATTTCTATCCTCTTTGGCCTTATGCTGACGGTCTTCTCCAGCGTGATGGGGGTCGTGGCGGGCGCGGTTCAGGGCTACTACGGCGGCAAAATCGACCTGTGGGGTCAACGGGTTATTGAGGTCTGGTCCGGCATGCCAACGCTGTTTCTGATTATCCTGCTTTCCAGCGTGGTGCAGCCGGGCTTCTGGTGGCTGTTAGGCATCACCGTCCTGTTCGGCTGGATGGCGCTGGTGGGGGTGGTGCGAGCGGAGTTCCTGCGCACCCGCAACTTCGACTATATTCGCGCCGCGCAGGCGCTTGGCGTAAGCGACCGGGGGATCATCTTCCGCCACATGCTGCCAAACGCCGTGGTGGCAACGCTCACCTTCCTGCCGTTTATTCTGTGCAGCTCCATCACCACCCTCACCTCTCTGGATTTTCTTGGCTTTGGGCTACCGCTGGGTTCCCCGTCGCTCGGCGAACTGCTGCTGCAGGGCAAGAACAACCTGCAGGCGCCGTGGTTAGGCATCGCCGCCTTCCTCTCTGTGGCCGTGCTGCTTTCGCTGCTGATTTTTATTGGTGAAGCCGTGCGCGACGCCTTCGATCCTAACAAGGCGGTATAAGATGACCCAGCCCCTTCTCAGCATTGATAACCTGTCGATTGCTTTTTCAAATCAGGGCGAGACGCGCACCGTGGTTACCGATCTGTCGCTGCAGATCCAGCGCGGTGAAACGCTGGCCCTGGTGGGCGAGTCGGGTTCAGGCAAGAGCGTTTCGGCACTTTCTATCCTGCGCCTGCTGCCGTCTCCGCCGGTAAGCTACCCGCAGGGAGATATTCTGTTTCACGGCAGTTCGCTGCTGCATGCCGACGAACATACCCTGCGCGGCATCCGCGGCAACAAAATTGCGATGATCTTCCAGGAGCCAATGGTTTCGCTTAACCCTCTGCACAGCCTGGAAAAACAGCTCTATGAAGTGCTCTCGCTACACAGGGGAATACGCAAAGAGGCCGCGCGGGGAGAAATTCTGGACTGTCTTGAACGGACAGGCATACGCAATGCGGCCAAACGGCTGAATGATTTTCCGCACCAGCTCTCCGGCGGCGAACGCCAGCGCGTGATGATTGCTATGGCCCTGCTCACGCGCCCGGAACTGCTGATTGCCGACGAGCCCACAACGGCGCTCGACGTGACGGTACAGGCGCAAATATTAACGCTGCTGCGGGAGCTACGTGACGAGCTCAATATGAGCCTGCTGTTTATCACGCACAACCTCAGCATTGTGAGAAAGCTGGCCGACAGCGTTGCGGTGATGCAAAACGGGCGGTGTGTTGAACAGAATATCGCGTCCACGCTGCTGCACGCACCGCAACATCCGTATACGCAGCGCCTGCTCGACAGCGAACCCTCCGGCGATCCGGTTCCTCTAGATGCGGACAGCGCGCCGCTGCTGCGCGTTGAGGATCTGTCCGTTTCGTTCCCAATCCGCAAAGGTATTTTGCGGCGCATTGTCGATCGGAACCCGGTGCTGAAAAACCTCCGCTTCTCGCTGCGCCCTGGCGAATCCCTGGGGCTGGTGGGCGAATCCGGTTCGGGGAAAAGCACCACCGGTCTGGCACTGCTGCGCTTAATTGCCTCGCAGGGCGAGATCCTCTTTGACGGCATGCCGCTGCACCGCTGGAACCGGCGCCAGATGCTGCCCGTGCGTCCCCGCATGCAAGTGGTCTTTCAGGATCCCAACTCCTCGCTTAACCCGCGGCTCAGCGTATTGCAGATTGTCGAAGAGGGTCTGCGGGTGCATCAGCCGGCTCTGAGCGCTCCGCAGCGCGAGCAGGAGGTCATGCGGGTAATGGTTGAAGTGGGTTTAGATCCCGAGACGCGTCACCGCTATCCGGCTGAATTCTCCGGCGGACAGCGCCAGCGAATCGCGATTGCCCGCGCGCTGATCCTGAAACCGGAGCTGATTATTCTCGATGAACCAACGTCGTCTCTGGACAGGACCGTTCAGGCGCAGATCCTGGCGCTGCTCAAAGGATTACAGGAAAAACACCGGCTGGCCTATATCTTTATCAGCCATGATTTACAGGTGGTGCGGGCGCTATGCCATCAGGTAATTGTGTTGCGACAGGGAGAAGTGGTCGAGCAAGGTGAGTGCCAGCGCGTATTTAGCGCACCAACGCAGCGCTACACGCGCCAGCTGTTGTCGGCAGACTAGCGCTCAGAACGGGTACTGGCCAGAGAAAGGCTCAGCAATCGCAACGCCAAAATTTTTCAGGCGGCAGGTGGCGGCAAATTCGTCCTGGCTTTTCACAAACAGGCACGGCTCGCCTTCGCACTCCAGCACGGAGCTGTCCACTTCAATATCCGTCAGGGCCTGGCTAAGACGTTCCATCACCCGCCATGCATTTTCGTCGCTCGGGCTCAGGAGTTTGAGTGCCACGAGGCAATTCTCGCAGCCCGCGACGTTTTGCGGAATCGGTTCAACTTTCGAACCTGCAAAACCCGCTGACCAGCGATAGCTCTGAGGCAAGCGATGGACAATGGAGAGTTGTAATGTATTCACGTTCGTTCCCCGGAAGCAAAATTTACTTCACAATTTATTTACATTTATAGTAACACATCAGCGCCAGCCTGCACTATTCAGCGCTTTTTATTCGTATCCAGGCTCGCTTCGGCGCTATATGTACCCGTTTCTGCGATCTAACTCAACCTTTTTGAATACAATGATGTGACTTTTTACATAAATAGATTTTACATAAAATAAACAAACACGGCATAAACGAACGTGGGTTTGGTTGATATGTATCAACAAAAAAGGCCCTGCCGGGCCTTCTTTGCGTTTTAGTGAGCCGCTTTTCGCGGTCGACTGGCGTAAAGATAGAAGAGTATGGAGCTGGTTGCGCAAAAAGCCATCGCCCACAGCATTGGCCACGCCGTCGTAAAGGTGGCCATAGAAAGCAGCGCGCCGACGATAGCGCCTATACCGAAGCGGAACGTCCCCGCCAGCGACGATGCGGTACCCGCCATATGCGGAAACTCATCCAGGATAACCGCCATCCCGTTGGACGACACCATCGACACGCAGCCGACAAAGGCCGCCACACCGACGACCAGCGCCCAGAAGCCCACGCCCAGAAACGCGCTCACCACCAGCCAGATAGCCATCACAAACTGGATCCACAGCCCGGCGCGGAACATGTTCAGCGCGCCCACCCGCCGGACAAATCGGCTGTTGATGATGGTCATGATAAACAGGAATACGATGTTGAGCGCAAAGTAATAGCCGAAATGCTGCGGTGAAACGTGGTTCAGCTCGATGTAGACAAACGGCCCGGCGCTCAGGAAGGAGAACATTCCGGCGAAGCTGAACCCGCTCGCCAGCATATAGCTCAGCACGCGCTTGTGGCGGAACAGCGAGGCAAAGTTGCCGATTGTGGTACGGATGTGGAACTTCTGGCGTCGCTCGGCGGGAAGCGTTTCATCAATAAAGAAGAAAATCATCGCCGAGGCCAGCAGCGCGGCCAGTGCCAGGATCCAGAAAATCACGTGCCAGCTAAACCACACCAGCACCGCACCACCCGCCATCGGGGCCACCAGCGGCGCAATCGTCGTCACCAGCATCACAAACGACATCATGCGGGAGAACTCTTCTTTCGGGTAGATATCGCGCATCAGGGCGTTAATCACTACGCTTGCCGCAGCTGCCGCCAGACCGTGCAAGAAGCGCATGATAATCAGGTGATCGATGGTCTGCGACAACGCACAGGCAACCGCAGCCGCCGCGAAGACCAGCGTCCCGCCCAGAATGACGGGCTTGCGTCCAAGGCTGTCCGCCATCGGGCCATAAAACAGCTGCCCAAGGGCAAAACCGAGAATATAGGTGCTGAGCGTCATCTGCGCGCTGCCCGCCGGAACGCCAAACTGCGCGGAAATGACCGGCAGCGCGGGCAGGTACATATCAATAGACAGCGGCATCAGCATGGCCAGCAGGCCAAGAATGAAGACGATTTTGAACGACGAGCGTGGCCTGGTGGTCACAGAGTTCTCCTGAAATTAATGCGAAGGCAGACCGACGCTGGCGATCTCTTCTTCCGTTAACGGGCGGTATTCGCCTAGTGCCAGGTCGGGATCGAGTTCAATCGCACCAATCCGCTCACGATGCAGGCCCACAACGTGGTTCCCCACCGCGGCAAACATACGTTTCACCTGATGGTAGCGCCCTTCACTGATGGTCAGACGGACTTCCGTCGGGGTAATGACTTCCAGTACCGCCGGTTTGGTGAGGTCTTTTTCATTATGCAGCTGAACGCCTTTGGCGAATTGCTCTGCCGTGTCATCCGCAACCGGAGATTCCAGCGTCACGAGATAGGTTTTCTCGCAGTGATGGCGCGGCGAGGTGATACGGTGCGACCACTGCCCGTCGTCGGTCATCAGCACCAGACCGGTGGTGTCGATATCGAGGCGGCCTGCGGCATGCAGCTTGTGTGCAACCGGTTCGTCGAGAAAATAGAGTACCGTCGGGTGATCCGGATCGTCCGTTGAGCAGACATAGCCTTCCGGCTTATTGAGCATGAAGTAGCGCGGACCGTGCTGCTGGGTCAGCGGATTGCCGTCATATTCCACCTGGTGGTCAGGCTGGAGTTTGAACGCGCTGTCTCTCACAATGTCGCCATCCACGGTAACGCGGCTGGCGCGAATTTCGCGCCCGGCAATAGCGCGGCTTACGCCGAGTTGCTGAGCGATAAACTTATCAAGTCGCATGAAATCTTTTTAGCCTTAATGGTGCTGGAAGTCGGACTAGAGGTCCGAAAAAAGAAGCAGTCTGGAACCGTTCAGTATAATGGTCTGGTTGCGCCACTCAAGGGAAAAAGTTTCGTGGCATACTATCTGTACCCTAAATAATTCGAGTGCAGCCAACGCACAGGCAACTTGAAGTATGACGGGTATATGTGCGGAATAACGAAACCGAGACCCTATGACTTTTACACTTCGACCCTACCAGCAGGAAGCCGTTGACGCCACGCTCGCCTGGTTCCGTAAACATCGCGAGCCGGCGGCGATTGTGCTCCCGACCGGTGCAGGCAAAAGCCTGGTCATCGCCGAACTGGCGCGCCTGGCCCGTGGCCGCGTGCTGGTGCTGGCCCACGTCAAAGAGCTCGTCGCGCAAAACCACGCCAAGTATTGTGCGCTTGGGCTGGAGGCCGACATTTTCGCCGCCGGGCTAAAGCGTAAAGAGAGCCACGGCAAAGTGGTGTTTGGCAGCGTGCAGTCGGTGGCCCGCAATCTGGACCTGTTTCGCAGCGAATTTTCGCTGCTGATTGTCGATGAGTGTCACCGCATCAGCGATGACGACGACAGCCAGTATCAGCAAATCCTGGCACACCTGAAAGAAGTGAACCCTCACTTACGCCTGCTGGGCCTGACGGCGACCCCGTTTCGCCTGGGTAAGGGCTGGATCTATCGCTACCATTATCACGGCATGGTGCGCGGCGATGACAAAGCCCTGTTTAGCGACTGCATTTACGAACTTCCGCTGCGCTACATGATTAAACATGGCTACCTGACGCCGCCAGAACGGCTGGATATGCCGGTGGTGCAGTATGATTTCAGCCGTCTGCAGGCGCAGAGCAACGGCTTGTTCAGCGAAGCGGATCTTAACCAGGAGCTGAAAAAGCAAAAGCGCATTACGCCGCACATCATCAGCCAGATTGAGGAGTTTGCCGCGACGCGCAAAGGGGTGATGATCTTTGCCGCCACCGTTGAGCACGCGCGCGAGATCACGGGGTTATTGCCCTCCGGCGACGCGGCGTTAATCACCGGCGAGACGCCCGGCCCGGAGCGCGACGCCCTGATTGATGCTTTTAAAGCCCAGCGGTTCCGCTATCTGGTTAACGTGTCGGTATTGACCACCGGGTTTGATGCGCCGCACGTTGACCTGATTGCTATTTTACGCCCGACCGAATCGGTGAGTCTCTACCAGCAGATTGTGGGTCGCGGCCTGCGCCTCTCGCCGGGCAAAACCGACTGCCTGATTCTGGATTACGCCGGGAATCCGCACGATCTCTATACGCCCGAAGTCGGCGCGCCAAAAGGGAAAAGCGACAACGTGCCCGCGCAGGTCTTTTGCCCTGCCTGCGGGTTCGCCAACACCTTCTGGGGAAAAACCACCGCTGACGGGACGCTGATCGAACACTTTGGCCGCCGCTGTCAGGGCTGGTTTGAAGATGACGAGGGGCATCGCGAGCAGTGCGATTTCCGTTTCCGCTTTAAAAACTGCCCGCAGTGCAACGCCGAAAATGACATTGCCGCCCGCCGATGCCGGGAGTGCGACACGGTGCTGGTCGACCCGGACGACATGCTGAAAGCGGCGCTGAAGTTAAAAGATGCGCTGGTGCTGCGCTGTTCCGGCATGGCACTGCAGCCCGGTGCCGATGAAAAAGGTGAATGGTTAAAAATCACCTATTACGATGAGGACGGGGCGGACGTCAGCGAACGCTTCCGGGTTCAGACGCCCGCCCAGCGGACGGCTTTCGAACAGCTGTTTATCCGCCCGCACACCCGCACGCCGGGCGTGCCCCTGCGCTGGATAACCGTGGCCGATATCGTGCGTCAGCAGGTGCTGTTGCGCCATCCGGATTTTGTCGTCGCCCGTAAGAAAGGCCAGTTCTGGCAGGTGCGTGAGAAGGTCTTCGACTACGAAGGACGCTTCCGCCGGGCAAATGAATTGCGCGGTTAACGGGACTTTTCGTTGATGTGAGGGGCATTTGAGTATAAAATGCCGCCCGCTTCACATCCGTGAGGCAGAACACTCACCTGCTGCTGGGTCGCCTGTAGTAGGGTTTTAAATACAGAGAGAAATCAATGTTCACTATCGAAGCAGAAGTACGTAACGTGCAGGGTAAGGGTGCGAGCCGCCGCCTGCGTAACGCCAACAAGTTCCCAGCTATCGTTTACGGTGGCGAAGCTGCTCCAGTTGCAATCGAACTGGACCACGACAAAGTATGGAACCTGCAGACCAAAGCTGAATTCTACAGCGAAGTTCTGACCATCGTTGTTGGCGGTAAAGAAGAAAAAGTGAAGGTTCAGGCTGTACAGCGTCACCCGTTCAAGCCAAAACTGTCTCACATCGACTTCGTTCGCGCGTAATCGCAAACTCGTCGAATAAAAACCCCGCTTCTGCGGGGTTTTTTTATGGCTGCTATTTACCGCCAGAGGTGCGGCGCTGAAGCTGATCGCGCAGGTTCGGCGGCGTGCCTTTGATGGTCAGCGTGTCGGTGGCCGGATCCCAGAAGATGCGTTCCCCCAACAGCATGGCGTCAAAGTTGATGGTTAACCCGCCGCCGCTGCCGGCAAACTTGGTTAACTGACGCAGCGTACTGCGATCCGCCGGGAAGCTCTCTTCAAGCTCGTAGCCTTTATCCGCGGTGAATTCCTGGAAGCTGACTTCGCTCACGCCCGCCAGCTCTTTTGACAGCGACTCCAGCTCAATCTCCTCCCCTGCCTGCAGCTGTTCGTTGCAGTAGCTGTAAACCTGCTGGCGTACGTTCTGACGCTCAGATTTATCGAGCTGTGCTTCAGCCGTGAAGTCATCAACCGCCTGGAGCAGACCTTTGTTCTGCGCTTTGGCGTTAAGACCTTCGCTGGCACCGAGGAAGTCCATGAAGAAATCAGCCACTTTTCGGCCCACGCGCCCCTTCAGGAAAGTCAGGTAGCGGGTCGACTCCGGGTTCGTTTCCCACTCGGTCAAATCAATACGCGCCACGATATCCGCATGGTTGATATCCAGATAATGGGTCGAACTGATATCCAGCTGCTCGTTCACGCGCATGCTGCTTAAGTTATTCAGCACGGTAACCAGCAGATACTCTACGGCCAGATAGCGATAGTGGCAGAACAGCACGATCCCGCCATCGGCGAAGGGATATTTCGCCAGTTCGTCGCGCAGACGGCCGGTTGCGGCACGGCTAAACGCCAGGAAATCCTCTTCACCCTGACGCTGCAGGCGCAGACTATCCGCCAGTTCACTCTCTTCGCTGAACAGACCATAGGCTTTATTTTTGGCGCTGTAGACGCGATGCAGCTCTGCCATCATCTCCACAACGGTCGCCGTGGGTTCCAGTAACGAATCGCGCAGCACCACTTCAAGGGTTTGCTCATCGCGCTTGATAAGCTGGTGCAAGGCAATCTGGTTGATTTCCAGACTCATGATAAACTCTCCTTTTAGACCGGGCGGTATTCAACCACCACCAGGACATGTGTGCAACAACAGATAAAAAAGGGGAAAAAAAGCTGTTGCTACGGTAATATGTTGCCCTTTCATCAACAAACTGATTTTGATTTATGCCACAACATTCCCGCTACAGTGATGAACACGTTGAACAACTGCTCAGTGAGCTGGTCAACGTACTGGAAAAACATAAAACGCCGACCGATCTCTCCCTGATGGTTTTGGGAAATATGGTCACCAACCTTATTAACACCAGCGTTGCTCCGGCTCAGCGTCAGGCGATCGCAAAATCTTTCGCCCAGGCTTTACAGTCATCCGTCAGCAACGACCAGGCCCATTAAGGGATACGAACAACAGTTTATGGTGACGAATCGTCAGCGCTACCGTGAAAAAGTCTCCCAGATGGTCAGCTGGGGGCACTGGTTTGCCCTGTTCAACATTCTGTTGGCGACGGTCATTGGCTGTCGTTATCTTTTTGTCGCAGACTGGCCAACAACGCTAACCGGGCGGATCTACTCCTGGATGAGCGTTGTGGGTCACTTTAGCTTTTTGGTTTTCGCCACCTATCTGCTGATCCTGTTCCCCCTGACGTTTATCGTCATGTCGCAGCGTCTGATGCGGTTCTTGTCCGCTATCCTTGCGACGGTGGGGATGACGCTGCTGCTTATCGACAGCGAAGTGTTCACCCGCTTCCACCTGCATCTCAACCCCATCGTCTGGGAACTGGTGATTAACCCCGACCAGAATGAAACGGCCCGTGACTGGCAGCTGATGTTTATCAGCGTCCCGGTGATCCTGTTGATTGAGATGCTGTTTGCCACCTGGAGCTGGCAAAAACTTCGTAGTCTGACCCGGCGACGCCATTATGCGAAGCCCGTCGCCACGCTCTTTTTCGTCTCTTTTATCAGTTCGCACATCATGTATATCTGGGCGGATGCGAACTTCTATCGCCCTATTACCATGCAGCGCGCTAACCTGCCGCTCTCGTATCCAATGACGGCCCGTCGCTTCCTTGAGAAACATGGCCTGCTTGATGCGCAGGAGTATCAGCGCCGCCTGGTCGAACAGGGTAACCCGGAAGCCGTCAGCGTTCAGTATCCGCTGAGCGACCTGCGCTATCGCGACATGGGCCGCGGGCAAAACGTCCTGCTGATCACCGTCGACGGCCTGAACTATTCCCGTTACGAGAAGCAGATGCCTGTCCTGGCCGAGTTTGCGAGTCAAAACGTCACGTTTACTCAGCATATGAGCTCCGGTAACTCAACCGATGCGGGCATCTTTGGCCTCTTCTACGGTATTTCAGCCGGCTACATGGACGGCGTACTCTCTACCCGCACACCTGCGGCGCTGATCACCGGGCTGAATCAGCAAGGTTACCAGTTAGGGCTGTTCTCATCAGATGGCTTTAACAGCCCGCTCTACCGTCAGGCACTGCTGTCAGATTTCTCACTGCCGCCGGCGCAAGATCAGTCCGACGCGCAGACCGCCAGCCAATGGATCAACTGGCTGCAGCGCTACGCGCAGGAAGATAACCGCTGGTTCTCATGGGTTGCCTTTAACGGCACAACGCTTGCCAACAGTAATAAGAATGACTTTGCGCGACGCTACGGCCGTGCGGCTGGCGATGTCGATGCGCAGATAGGCCGCGTGCTAAACGCGTTACGCGAGTCAGGCAAGCTGGACAACACCGTGGTGATCGTCACCGCAGGCCACGGCGTCCCGTTGGGCAACGAGACGAAGAGTATGAGCTGGTCACGCCCGAACCTGCATGTTCCACTGGTGATCCACTGGCCTGGCACCCCGGCTCAGCGCATCAATATGCTTACCGAGCATAAAGATGTCATGACCACCCTGATGCAACGCCTGCTGCACGTCAGCACGCCAGCAAACGAGTATTCGCAGGGGCAGGATCTCTTCAGCGCCGCGCGCCGCCATAACTGGGTCACGGCTGCCGGAAGTAACACGCTGGTGGTGACCACGCCGAAGCTGACGCTGGTGCTGAACAGCAACGGGAATTACCAGACGTATAATCTGCAGGGTGAACGGTTGAAAGACCAGAAACCGCAGCTGAGCCTGCTGCTGCAGGTCCTGACGGATGAGAAGCGTTTCATCGCTAACTGATTAATTATAAACCAGTTAGCGACAGATTCCCTTGCATTCAAAACGGAATCGAGTAGTATTCTTTCTATGCGTCGGCACGTAGCGCAGCCTGGTAGCGCACCGTCATGGGGTGTCGGGGGTCGGAGGTTCAAATCCTCTCGTGCCGACCAAAAATACTTTGAAAACCAGCCTGATGGCTGGTTTTTTTATGCCTTGTGTTTGCTTACGCAACCTGTATTCCTGCCCTGACGAAGTTGAGCAGGAACAATGTCACCGCCCCGCAGCAGAAGTATCCTCCGTCTTCCTGCTGGAACTGCCCTTTAAGGCCGGGCGGAAGCGGTGCCGGTTACAGCAGGAAGCTGTATTCTACGGCTCCAGCGAAGACTATAAAGGGTTCCCTATAGTCACGGTATTCATATAACGTCGTTCTTCGTCACTGGAAAGCATCAGGCAGTCCTCTTTCGTTAGCGCAACAATATCGCTGGCGACGGCTGCCAGAATCCAGGGTGAGAAGGGACCGCTGAGTCCAGCGTACTTTTCCAGCCAGTGACATTGCAGTGGTTTCCAGCTGCCTTCATGTTTTTTCGCACTGGCCAGGAGCGTCGAAAAATCCCTCCCCCATGCGACGCTATCTCCCACAATCGCCCCCGTAGTAAGGGACTGTGACTGGGTCGACAAAAAGGTGTCGAATTCCTCTGTCATATCCTGAGTCGGCTCAAGCACCATGGGCCGTAGTAAACGAGCGTGATGAGTGAGCTGATATTGGGTTGCAACATCATCTGAGGTTAACAATAGGGTCGCAAGCGCATCACTGTAGGTATCTCCTCCCTGCGTCTGCTGAATAAGTAACAGTTCAACATCCAGAATCGGTGCTTTGATGCGTTCTTCAATCGACTGGAAAGTTTTTTCGGTCACAATGTTCAGCTCAGGCACTGGACGAGCCAGAAAAATCGTCTGCCAGGCTTTAGTAAAGAAGGTTTGTAATGTGGCTGGTTCGTCTCTGGAATCCGTCAGCAGTGTTACACCGAAAGGTAAATCTGGCGGTACCTTTGTCAGTTGATTTTCAAGTCCCATAAGCAGGATCGGGAAATGGGCGTCTGTATCGGGCAACACCAACCGCTTTGCTAAATGCGTAGATTGTTCCAGACCAGGCGGAGAAGTCAGAAAAAGTTTTGGAGTCAGGTTGTGTGATAACATTACCCCGCAATGCAAGACCGCGAGATAACGGCCGGCCCACGCTGTCCATTGCTGCTGCGCATATTCTGCTTCATCAGATTCAAACTGATGTTTGTCACAGGCGTTGTTATAAATCCAGCCACGCAGGCAAAGGAAAAAAAACCAGACAAGTAGCGGACAGGCTGTGATGATCCAGATATTGTAACCCATCAAAAAGCCAGCCAGCTTATTGGCATGCAGGACGAACAGCAGCACACTCCCAACTAGCGAAACGATACCCAGCATTAACCATAGTGATAATGAAGGCTCTTCAGGCATTGCAGATACTGTTGATTTCTGACGTTCCCAACTCATTATTTATCCTATTGCACAATCCGGTGCGCTGGAGATCACCTGGCATCCACATTCACAGTGACAACCATCCACAACAACAGACTTACCGTCAGAAATCCATTCCGAGGAGCCCTCAATAATGGCATTGATGCCATGTCCTACAACCGGACAATTAACATTATCGCCAACCAGAGCGACACTTTTTCCATTGACAATCAAGGTAGATGAGGCTGAAATTACCTCACCACCATGCGTGGTTTTATCACCAAGCAATACAAAACCTTTAGACATATGAAAATCCATTTTTAAAGCTCCACATTTGCATTTCTCCATGCAGATAAGATCATTACTTCTTTATTTTTAATTCCTTTAACTTATCACACGCATTTGAATCACCTCCGGAGCAACTTATTTGGAATAATGAGAGAGCCTGATTTTTATTTTTAGTTATTCCTTTACCATCAAAGTACATCGTACCTAAATGATACATAGCTGAAGGCTCGCCTTGTTTAACTGCAAGCTCAAGAAAATTTTTGGCTTTATCATAATCTACAGCGACACCCTCACCATAAAGGTATGCGTAACCTAAATACATCTGAGCTTTAGCACTGTTGTTTTTCGCAGCCTTCTCATACCAGTAATTGGCCTTTTCGTAGCTCTGAGTAGTTTCTTTACCATAGTAATACATATCACCCAAATCAACCTGAGCATCCGTGTTTCCGAGCTCAGCAGCGATCTGATAGAGTTCAAAGGCTTTTTTCATATCCTTTGGAACACCCATGCCCATACGATACATATTGGCTATTGTATTTGCATCATCTGCTTTAGTTGTTGATGTTGGATCTATAATGGCCATTTCAGCAAAGCATGGGACGGCGATAAAAAGCAATACTAATACGCAAAATTGTTTCATAAAACACCTTTCACACAAATATGACAATTCATTAACAGTGAATGACGCTTATCATTAAAATTAACTATTTGCAGTAATCACCATTTACTATAAGGATATTTCTTGCCTTTGATAAAGTCTGGAGTATCTCCATAGTATGTAAATCCATTGGGATGGCCAGTTATGTTCTTACACATATCTAAATCCATCCCTGAAACCGTTGTAATTTCTGTGCCTGTCTGCTCAAGGTTAGGCCTGCCATTATTTTTTAGCCAGACCCTGACCTTTCCTTCAGGAGCAAGGCCAATCACCATATACTTAAAGTAATAAGTATCCTCAGGACTATAGTTGCTGGGTTCCGTGCTTAGCATTTTGTTTTTAGTTTCAGAAGAGAACACCAGTGTGGTTTCATAAACTTTTTTGTCAATAATCGAATCCCAGCAAAATTGTATAACTTGCGGGGGAGAGGAGGCTTTATTAAAAGGCGAAGTACCCTTTCCTGCATGCTGACTCCATGTGCCCACACTTTACCCTTGTGGCTGGTCTATTGTCCGAAAAACCTTTCCATAGCCATTGACATCAATAAGCTTTACAAGTGTCCCCTGCGCAGGTAACGCTTTGGCGTGTCGAAAAGGTAAAGTACCACTCATCAAAAGGGGCTTTAATCTTCCCTTGCTGGTCAGTGGCCGAACTGCTGTTGCAGCCCACCAGAAGAACAAATGGTAACAGTGTGGTAATCAATCTCATGCTTTTATTCCTTCTTATGCTATACCACACAAGGCATATTGGAGGTCGGAATGTTTAAGTCATTTGCTATTTTACTTCACTACCAAACACCGTAAGGGTATTTTTTATTTTTTATAAACTCAATTGTATCGTCATCATACCCATAGCTAAAGTCACTATTTGTCACTCCTTTACACATATCCAATTCTTTACCAGAAACCGTTATAATTTCCGTGCCGGTCTGTTCAAGATTAGGCCTGCCGTTATCTTTTAGCCAGACCCTGACCTTTCCTTCAGGAGCAAGGCCAATCACCATATACTTAAAGTAATAAGTATCCTCAGGACTATAGTTGCTGGGTTCCGTGCTTAGCATTTTGTTTTTAGTTTCAGAAGAGAATACCAGTGTGGTTTCATAAACTTTTTTGTCAATAATCGAATCCCAGCAAAATTGTATAACTTGCGGGGGAGAGGAGGCTTTATTAAAAGGCGAGGTCCCCTTTCCTGCATGCTGACTCCATGTGCCCACACTTTGCCCTTGTGGCTGGTCTATTGTCCAAAATACCTTTCCATAACCATTGACATCAATAAGCTTTACAAGTGTTACCTGCGCAGGTAACGCTTTGGGTGTCGAAAAGGTAAAGTACCACTCATCAAAAGGGGCTTTAATCTTCCCTTGCTGGTCAGTGGCCGAACTGCTGTTGCAGCCCACCAGAAAAATAAATGGTAACAGTGTGGTAATCAATCTCATACTTTTTCTCCTTTCATATTCCATACAGCGCGGGTCCAGTCGGGGTTTGGTCGATTAATAAATCCAAATACCTCATTCGCTTTTACTGCCCCATATATCGTTCTAATATGGTCGCCATCAAGCCATACAGTTTTGAATTCAACGGGATTCCAGTTTGCTGAGCAGTGAATGTATTTTCCAATAAACTGAATTTCTGCTGAAGAAAAATGCACAGGGGTATCTCCACCTCTAACCGATTTTCCTTGATTGATCGCCTTTTGGCATAAATCTTCTAACTCAGGATGTATTCTTAAGTCGTCATTAGTCTTTCTTATTGGGTTAAACACACTACCAGCATCAATGGCGGCATCCAACATCACCCGTAAACTGACCTTGCTCCAGTCATTGGGGATGACTCGCTGACATGTCACTGCAGCGCCAACACGTTTTTCTATTATCTCCTGGCGCCGTTTATCATGGTTTACCAGATAGTCATACCAAGTTTCAGTTTTTATCTCACCACTAGCCATTAAAGGGTTTAGTGTAGGGAAAGTCCTCAAATCAGGTATTTCAGCTGCTGTTTGTCGGTAAATATCCGTAATTTCAGGAGGAACGCTTTCCCTGACCGTTTCATTTTTTGGCTTAGTTAAAAAATAATATTCCTTTTCATTTGGGTTATAACCGCCACCAATATCGGAATGTACCCCGGGGAGAGAAAGTTCTGGCCATGATTCTTTTATACTGTTCAGGCTAAAGTTATATCGACACTCGTGCATCGCAGCTATCTGGAAAACCTTCTGCGCGATATCGGAAGGCAAATCTAAATCTACTCCAGGGTTAACCGCTTCGTGCGGGTCAAGACCTACAGCACAAACAGTGTCAAACAAGCCGATAAATCTAACTTCCCCGGCAGGTTTGCCATGTTGGTTTCGGCCTTTAAGCCCTTCAATTATTGCTTGCTGAATAGCCTTGTCATTATTTCTGACGCAATTTGCAAAATGACGAGCAGCTGCCGCTCCCCGACTGAAACCAAAAATATCGAATTGAATTTTTTGAATTGCATTCGTTACATTGCTGCCTTCTCCCAGCAGGGCCTGGATTTCATTTGCAATCTTAGATATGCCCTCATCGGTTTTATCTACAACACCTTCTGATAATGTCCCTGTTCCCATCGCAAGCAAGCTGTCTTCTTTTCCTTTTTGCGTTCCAATACCTTGAATATAAACAGCGCGCTGAAAAAGTAACTTATCTTCAATAATATTGTCATCAATAGAATAAAGTGTATTCAACCAATGAATGTTTGAATAGTACCCCATATAACTACCGTTACCATTTGCACTCATCCCCAGTTTTTTGGTACAAAGTTCAAGATCTTCCTTCTTTAGACCAACATCAAGGTGTGTGCAGCTCTTTAACAGGCGCTCATCTGTATTGAAAACATTGTTCCCTGTACCATCAAAAAACATCCCGATAGTAATCGTAATTCCTGGTACAGGCTTACGCTTACAGACGACTGTTTTTTCTGAAATGTTTACATCAGTAAAGTGTTCACAGTCACTGGCTTCCCATGCATGGTAATCAGTCATGATTTATTGCTCCCTGCAGTTGAGTTACCGGTTCCTAGTATTTCAATATTGATTTTACCCGGCATTGAAGTGTAAATCGGCAAAGTTTTGCCATTTTCATCTGACGTCCCCGTGAATACATGGCCTTCAGCGGTAGTGATCTTGTATTCAGTCTTTGGAATGATGTTTCCACCATCATCCTTGAGAGCGTAAACGCCACCATAACCTTTAGGAAATTCATGTGGAGGCGAGCTTATTGTGGCTGGCCCCATCTTCTGAGCATTTGCACATTTCAACAGAATATTACCTTCACAGCCCAGAATTATATTTTTACCCTGCAACTGAATGAACGACCCATCCAGGTTTTTCAGCACAACATCTTTCGCCGCTGTGATTTCGACCCTCCCTTCCGTACTGGTCACGGTGACATCTTTTTTGGCGATTGCATCCAGTGCGTCATCCTGAGCCTGAATTTCCACCTTGCCCTTAGCCGCAAAGAGTTTCATTCCGGCCTTACGGGCCAGCATGCTCACAGCTTCACCCGCCGCGACTGTAAAACGCCTCAGTGCACTGATGTCAGTATTCTGTTGGGACATAATTCCTACGCTGGCACTACCCGATGCCATACGAACCGCCTGCGGGCTGGTAATGCTTACTCCTTCAGGCGCATTTAGCACCATTCCTGGCTGGGCAAGGTCTTTAAGAGCATCAGTCAACTTCACATGGCTCTGGATATCAGCAGGAAGTGCTTGTGCCGTTTCTGCAGCATCAGACAAACTTCTGGCAATACTCAGTGCATTTTCCAACTGGGCAATAGCTTCCTGCATCGAAAGCATCTTGTTCCCGGCAAACGGCTGTTTATCTGCTGTGATAAATACACCAGCTCCACCGCGAACGGCCACCCATTTATCAGTACGTAACTCCGCACCTTCACCCCGAAGCACCCTGTCAGCATCCACGTTATGACCTAAATTAAGCTGCGTCTTACCGCCGTACTCTGTACTGAGCTTAATATGCTCCTCACCGCGCTTGTCCTCCATCCGCAGCTTGTTCAGGCCGGCTGTGCGGATAACATTGCGCGTGCTGTTCAGCTCGGTAACATGGTCAACGTGGCGGGAGTCATGCATTGCGTGCGCAATATACGGTCGGTCAGGGTCACCTTCATGGAACGCAATCGCAACCTCTGTGCCATGTATCAGCGGGAAGTGGAAGCCGTATTTATCACCGCCGTAGGGTTTGGCGAAGCGCACCGGCATACTTTCCATGCCCTGGCGCTTGTCGTCACGGTCAGCATCAAATTTCACCCGGTACATGCCCGAGGCATCCTGCCAGGCGTAGATATCGTTATCTTTGGCGCTGGTCACCCGCGCCATCAGGGTCCCGCTCACCACCGGGCGTTTTTTCGCCTCCGGGCGCCAGCAACGGTTCTCGTAATACGGCATGGCCGCCCAGTCCACCTTCAGCGCATTCTTCCGGCTGGCGGTGTAGCTGGCACGGATGATTACAACGCCATTTTCCGTTTCCCGGGGCAGCGTCTGCGGTATGGCCGTTTCGGTGATAGTCAGCACCTGCGCCGGGCCGAGGGTGTGGTCGGTGCTGCTGCCGGTTATGGTGGTCTGGTTCGACAGAAAACGTTCATGCTCCAGACGCGCCCAGAAGTTGCCGGTTTCCGCCGCGGGGTTAATCTTGTCGCCACGCTCAAGGTGACGCGGGCGGTAATGGTACACATCGCCGTAGGTGTTTCCCTCACCGTCGCCTCGGGTCATGTCCGCCGGTACCGAGGTCAGGATGTTCTGCGCTTCACGGTGGTTATAGTCGCTGGCCGTCACCGAGCGCGCCACCACGTTGTGCAAGACATGCACCCCCCACACCGAATCAACGCCGTTGTCATTTGCCCCCGACGGGCTGTTCAGCGGCAGGTTTTTACCGAACGTCCAGGCGCTCTGTTTGTCAGCAAAATGCACCACTTCAGTCTGCGTGTCGGGCTGCAGAGTGAAGAAGTAGAAAATTCCCACTTCGGCCAGCAGACGTTCAATAAAGGCAAGGTCGCTTTCCTGGTACTGGTTTATCTGCTCGCGCTTCGGGTAACTCTGTCTGAGGTTAAACTCATACTCCCAGCCATGCAGGTTATGCTCCTGCAATACCTGCTCCACCACTTCCGGGACAGATTTGTTGACGAAAAAGCGGTGGGTACGGAACTGGTTACCCAGCAGCGCCAGAAACGGCTCCAGCACGATACAGTAGTGCGCTTCCTCGGCTGAACCACCGGTACGTTCAAAACGGGTCACCACCCCGTGAACAACCTTGCGCTCCGTCAGGGAGAGCAGGTTACCCGCCCCCATGGTCAGGGTCGCCGGCTTACTCAGCATCTGGCGGGCATCAATGTTTTTATCGGCGCTGGTGAAATTGATGGTGTAGCTGTACAGCTCACTCACCGCCTCCGATCCCCTGAAATCCTCCACGTCGATATCTGCCGTGCAGGAAGGGATATCGAGGCGGTAGCGGTTCAGGGATTTTCCGGCGAAGGTGGTCACCATCGTGTTCAGGGTATCCGTCAGACTCATGGCGTTGACTCCATTATGTAATCGATTATTCCATTAGGGTGGGTCAAAGAAGTAGGCGTAGTTATCTTTTGGGGTGTTTGCACAGCAAGAAAAAAAGTTTCATCAGGAGAAACGCCCCGACAATACACAACGTTGTTTTAATCATGATGATATGAATTTCGAAGCTGTCCATTGCTTCTTCTCCGTCATCACTAATCGGGATATGGGCTTTCACAAAACTCGCAATCCATGCATCGGGTATGAAGTGGCTCCCGCTCCAGAACAGCACAATAAACAGCAGGATTTTCATTCGGCATTCTCCGCTCGCTTTTTCAAAGCCTTCTGTGTCCGGCGTTTCTCTGCCTCTTTTCTTTATTCGGTCTCTTTCTCGCGCAGGCTATAGTCCGGAGTACCGCGCACATCGATACGGGCATAGGCCTTCAGGCCATTGCCACCAGGGACCGGAAATGCCCCCCGCTGAAGCAACAGGCGGCTTAGGTGCTGAAAATCGCAGTAACGACGCAGGGTGATACAGCCCCAGAATTCACCGGAACCATCGCTGTTCAGCGGATGAAGGCGAAAGCCTGTGCGGTTAAGGCCATTCACATTCAGGCTGTCTTTTTTCGTTTTGTCGCTGAACAGGGCAAACCATTCGAAATGGTGATTTCGGTAGCGCATTTCTGCATCGAAATAGCGCAGGGTCTGATCTTTCATATGCGTTCCAGCAGGAGTTAACCCTAGTGTTGTTGCCCGATGATTAAGCGTAGAAACGTGAGGGAGACAGGGAAAAATACGATATCTGCAGCAAGTGCCACAGGTGTGAGCACAATGTTTGTAGCAAGATTCTTCGGATAAAAATCGGTTTCATTGCCGGTCGCGTAAAATTCAACTTTATACTTTCGCCCCAGTGACTCGGTATTGGTAAATGTATAATTGATACTTTTCCTTGGAAGAACCATGCCCTCAATATTGACGTCTTTCCAGTATCCCCCCTTCGAACTCTGGAAGCCTGCATGCTTAATGACACCTATATCGTATTCTGAAAGCTCACCTTCGCTTTTATTAACCCAGACACGTAACAAATCCTTGAATCGAACGACAGCATCCCCTTTTACAGGATGAGCCAACTGGAGCTTGAGCGTATTTTCTTCTTTACCTGCAATCAGTGGAAATTTGTCTGTTAACTTGTTTAAAGACAGTAACTCATCAGCCCCCCTTGTCAGAATATAGATATTTTTTTCACCTAAAAATGCAATACCTTCCGAAGGAATAATCAGAGGTATATTGGTCTTATCCTGAACAACAGAAGCGGAGATATTTTCATACTGAAAAATATCGGTGACATTATCCTGCATTTTCATAACATTCACCCGATGACTACCTGAGACTTTATTTCCACCCCACAAAATTGCTGTACACCCGGCCAGTAATAGCACCATGACAATGCATGCTGCAAAGTTAGTTATTTTCATGAAACTTTATATTCCTAAAATCATTAATATCACCGGCATCATTTTCCGGCACTCATTTCTTTGCATTAACCACACAGGACTGCCGCGCGAGCAGGATCGATAATCCATTAAAAGACGAGCACCACTCATTTCGGCGCCAGAGCACTCATTTCGTCGCGTAATTCCTGAGACAGCGCCGGGTCTTTAAGAATTTTCTCTAGTTCTTTTCTGAAAGTGGCGTTATCAAGAAGGTTGGATTTGAGATCCCGTAATAAGTTACGCATGGCAAGCATGGCGCGAAGTTGTGGGATCTGGCGGGCGACCTGCTCCGGTTCGAAGTCTTTAATATCGGAAAAATTCAGTTTAATAGCTTCCTCAGAACCATCGTCCGACAGCGTATTCTTCACACTCAGATTTACTTCCGGGTTAAATTCCGAAAGTACGCTATTGAAGTTGTTTTTATTGACGTTGATTTTTTCTCTTTCGGATAATGGTCGGTTCTCTTTGCCATTACTGAAATCACCGACGGTGAGAAGTTTAAGCGGCAGTTCGACTTTCTTCTGAGCACCTCCCGTATGCAGGGATAATTTTAAATTAATGCGCGCCTTGGGTACTTCATTCTGGAACGTATCAGCCATAGCAGTCCCTTTCCTTGAGGAATGATTGTTGAGTGAACGACGTTTCTTTGCGCAAGCATAATAGAGCAATGAACCAACCAAGATCAACTTTACAGATCAAAGATCTACGATAAGAATTTTCGTAAGTGTTTTATGCTAAAACAGAGTAATTAAAGCACTAGTTAACGACTTAATTATGGAGTGATTAAACCATATTTAGCTAACAAGGTAGTGTTAAAGTCGGCGGTAATGAGAAACAACAGATTTATTGTATGGTTAATGTATTTTATTGATGGACATCAATTTCATTGGAAAATTCTTATAAAGAGAGCACAAAAAACTATCGTTTAAGATAATCGGCTGATAAATGAATAAAGAATAAAGATGCAGAGTCCAGAAAAGGACCAGTTCCATAGCGAGAGTTAATGCATCAGAAAATTATATCACTCGGAATTTTCATTAACCCCTAAACTCTCTTTTGCAAAAAGCATGATAACTCATCAAAAAAAGGTCAACCAGAAACCATTATTTCCACATCATGGCATTCTAAGAAAAGTCATCTTGCCGCTTCTGGTGTTTTACGCAGATATACTAGCGCAACCAGGCAAATCACCGCACCAGCATAAAACGTATATTCTGCGCCAAACGTTTCCCATATCACCCCGGCTCCCACGCTGGCTATTAATAATCCCATGCCGCTGACCAGACTAAAAATACCGAAAGCCGTGCCGCGTAAATCCGCTGGCGCGGTTTTAGCAATCATTGCCGCCAGCAATCCTTGCGTCATCCCCATATGTACGCCCCAAAGCGCAACGCCTAAAATAATACCCGCCCAGTGGGTGCTTAGCGCCAGCACAATGTCTGCGCCTATCAGCACCACCAGCCCCCACTGCAGTAACCGGGTGTGGCTCATGACGTCAGATAACTTGCCAAACGGATAGGCAGAGAGGAAGTAGAGCAGATTCATCGCCACCATCACCAGCGGGATTAACGCCAGCGGTACGCCCGACTGCTGGGCACGCAGGACAAGAAATGCCTCACTGAAACGTGCGAGTGTGAAAACGGCGCCTAACCCAATCACCCACCAGCAGTTGCTACCCAACCGCTTCAGGTTCTCTTTTTTTATAGGATTCGAGTGCTTATGTTCAACAGGGGTTTTCGGCTCATGCAGCCCGAAGAAAAGCAATGCAACGGCGAGCACGCCCGGGATGACCGCAATCCAGAAAATAGTACGAAAATCATCGTTCCACAGCAGCATCAAGCCAACGGCCAGAAGCGGGCCGAGAAATGCGCCAACGGTGTCCATAGACTGACGCAGACCGAACGCTGCACCGCGCAACTCGGGCGGCGTAACGTCAGCGACCAGCGCATCGCGCGGTGCGCCACGGATCCCCTTCCCTACCCGGTCGATTAAGCGGGCCCCCAGAATCATGCCGGACGAAGAGGCAATAGCAAACAACGGTTTACTTAGCGCGCCGAGGCCATAGCCCAGCACCGCCAGCCCTTTACGTTTACCCAGATAGTCGCTGATTGCCCCGGAAAACACCTTGATAAACAGCGCAGTGGCTTCGGCCAGACCTTCGATCAAACCGATGAAAATCACGCTGGCTCCGAGCGTCGTCACCATAAACAGCGGTAGCAGGCTGTGAATGATCTCCGAGGAAATATCCATCAACATGCTGACCCCACCAACAACCCAGACGCCTTTCGGGATCCGGCTGAGCGTTGCAAACCGGGATAACATTGCGCATCTCCTGCTGTATGTAGAACATTTTGCTCGGAACAGAATATCCTGGAAGTGCGGGTAAAATATCGTCAGACATAAAAAAGCCACCCTGATGGGTGGCTTAGTTTTCGCATATCGACGCTTAGTGCTTCTCGCGACCGCCCAGGAAGAAAATGCCCAGCGGTATGGCCAGCAGAACGGTGAACACCAGGCTGTAGACGAAGATCATGGCCGACTGCAGGACGTACATGCTGGTCGTCCAGGCTGAGAGGGGGATATTGTACTGTTCGATAACGCCAACAATGGTTGCCCGCCCCACGCACGCGGCAGCAATCATAAATACCACCAGCAGCGCCAGGAGGAATTTGCGGCCTTCAGGTGTTTTAAGTTTTGCACGAACCATCTCTCTTCCCTTTACAGATGAATAACATTATAGAGTGCTTAAAATAACACGAACTGGCCCCCCACTCCACACCAGCACAAAAAACCACATAACACGCAAATTAAAAGCTTATAACTCTGTATATATTGAAAATGTAAGTAAATAACACCAATCATTTATTATTGTTATGTTAACCTGTGCAGGATCGTTTTGACATAAAGGAATGACAATGAAAAACGCACCTAAATTTGCCATCGCCCTCATCGCCGCCGCGTGCGCCAGCACCGGTGCTTTCGCCAGCGATACCCCAAAAGAGCAGCCGCTGGAAAAAGTTGCCCCGTATCCGAAAGCGGACAAAGGGATGAAGCGTCAGGTGATTCAGTTACCGGTTCAGCAGGATGAAGGGAACTTCAAAGTGGAACTGTTAATTGGCAAGACGCTGGAAGTGGACTGCAACCAGCACCGTCTGGGCGGTCAACTTGAAAGCAAAACGCTGGAAGGCTGGGGTTATGACTATTACGTCTTTGATAAAGTGACCTCTCCGGTCTCCACCATGATGGCCTGCCCGGACGGCAAAAAAGAGAAGAAATTTGTGACTGCGTATCTGGGTGACAACAGTCTGCTGCGTTACAACAGCAAGCTGCCAATCGTGGTATATACGCCTGAAAACGTCGAGGTGAAATATCGCGTGTGGAAGGCCGATGAGAATGTCGGACAAGCGGTAGTACGTTAAAACCAGGTCGGGTGCGCTCTGGTGCCCTCACCCCACCCCTCGCCCGCCGGGAGAGGGGGAAAATACCAAAAACGGCAACGTATGTTGCCGTTTTGCTTTTATCTTACAGCGCGATATCCGCAACCGGTTTGTTTTCCGGCTGAGGCTTCAGCTCCGCTTTTGGTGCAGCATCAGCAGACTGCGGCTTAACATATTGCAGCTGCAGCACGCGGCTGGTGTATTCCAGCTCCTGCTCCGTCGCGTCCACGTTACCGTTCAGCTTCGTGCCGTAGGATGGAATAATGGTTTTCAGCTTAGCCTGCCATTCCGGGCTGGAAACTTTATCCTTAAACACTTTTTCCATCAGGTGCAGCATGATTGGCGCAGCGGTAGACGCACCCGGTGACGCACCCAGCAGCGCGGCGATGGTGCCATCCTTATCGCTTACCACTTCCGTACCCAGACGCAGCACGCCGCCCTCTTTCGGATCGCGTTTGATGATTTGCACGCGCTGACCCGCCTGCCACAAACGCCAGTCTTCTTTCTTCGCCTGCGGATAGTACTCTTTCAGCGCCTCGAAACGGTCGTCGTCAGAGAGCATCACCTGGCTAATCAGGTATTTCACCAGGTCGAAGTTATCCAGCCCCACATCCATCATCGGCTTGACGTTAGAGGTGGTCGTGGCGCTCAGCAGATCCCACAGAGAGCCGTTTTTCAGGAACTTGGTGGAGAAGGTCGCGAACGGTCCGAACAGCACCACGCGCTTGCCGTCAAGCATACGGGTATCGATATGCGGAACGGACATTGGCGGCGCACCGACAGAAGCCTGGCCGTACACTTTTGCCAGATGACGATTCACCACTTCCGGGTTATCGGACACCAGGAACTGACCGCCAACCGGGAAGCCCGCATAGTCGTCCGCTTCCGGAATACCGGACTCCTGCAGCAGCTTCAGCGCCGCGCCACCTGCCCCAATAAACACAAACTTCGCCTTGATGACGTGTTCGGCTTCATTGTTTTTCAGATCGGCAACGGTCACGCTCCAGCTGTTATCCGCGTTGCGCTTGAAACCGCGCACTTCGGTGCTGAGCTGCAGGTTGAAGTTTTCTTTCTTCTTCAGAGACGTTACCAGCTGGCGGGTAATTTCACCGTAGTTGACGTCGGTACCAATTTCGGTGCGGGTCGCCGCGACTTTCTGGTTCGGGTCACGACCTTCCATGACCAGCGGAGCCCACTCTTTGATCTGCGCGTGGTCTTCAGAGTATTTCATGCCGCGGAACAGCGTGCTCTGCTGCAGAGCCGCGTAGCGCGCGCGCAGGAAGTTAACGTTCTGTTCGCCCCACACAAAGCTCATGTGCGGTACGGTATTGATGAAGGAGTGCGGATCGTGCATCACGCCGCTGTTGACCTGGTGAGACCAGAACTGGCGAGAAATCTGGAAGGCTTCGTTGATTTCTACCGCCTTCTCGATACTAATGGAACCGTCCTTTTTCTGCGGCGTATAGTTCAGTTCCATGAGTGCCGAATGTCCGGTACCGGCGTTATTCCAGCCGTTCGAACTCTCCTGCGCCACGCCATCAAGGCGCTCGACCATGGTCATTGACCAGTCCGGCTGCAGTTCTTGCAGATAGGTTCCCAGCGTGGCGCTCATGATACCGCCACCAATTAAAAGGACGTCCGTTTCCTGCTCTTTTGGTGCGTCAGCTTTCGCCGCCATAGAGACGGTGTTAAGCCCCACGGCCAGAGAAAAGAGCATGGCAGTCATTTTTTTCATAATTTATGCCTTAGTGTAAAAGTGCTTGATGCGTGGAAATTGCAGGTGAAAAAAGCTGCGGGGGCACGGTAACAACTTTTAAATATTGTTTAAAGGTTACGAAATTATTGTAATTGTGAAATTTAATGATGGATTGTTTGTAGGGAATTACGCTGGCGGCTGGCAATAGGGGCATTTTCTGGCTACTATCCTGCACTTTGTGATCGCGCGCACGGAAGCCTGCCCTAACCAGCGAATTGTTATGTCCTTACCCCAACCTGCTTTGCCCAACGAAGGCCGCGTCACCACGGTCCTCAGCTCACCCAAACTTCTGATGCGTGAAACGCTGGCGGGCGTGATTACCGCTCTGGCGCTGATCCCCGAAGTTATTTCATTTTCGGTGGTCGCGGGCGTTGACCCGAAGGTCAGCCTTTTTGCTTCCGTGGTGCTGTGTCTTGCCCTGTCCGTGCTGGGCGGTCGTCCGGCGATGGTCACAGCAGCGGCCGGTTCCGTCGCGCTGGTCATTGGCCCGATGGTGCATCAGCACGGTGTGCAGTACATTCTGCCGGCGGTACTGATGGCTGGCGTGATTCAGATCCTGTTTGGGGTATCGGGCATGGCGCGGCTGATGCGCTTTATCCCTCAGGCCGTCATGACCGGGTTTGTTAACGCGCTCGGTATTTTGATTTTCTTCGCCCAGGTACCTCACTTCTGGAGCCGAAGCCCGCTGATTGTAGGCCTATTCGTACTGACGGTGCTGATCGTGCTGTGGGTACCGCGCTATATCAAAAGCGTCCCGTCGCCGCTGATTGCCATTGTTGTGTTGACGCTTTATACCGTGACCACCGGTCAAATCCTGCCGACCGTGGGTGATGAAGGCGCGATAAGCGGCGGTTTACCGGGGCTTACTGAACTGCTGGTTCCGCTGAATTTACAGACGCTAAGCATCATCTGGCCGTGCGCGCTGAGTATTGCCTTCGTCGGCCTGCTGGAATCCCTGCTGACGGCAAAGCTGGTGGATGAGCTGACCGCAACGCCGTCGAGCAAGCGCCGTGAGAGCATCGGGCTGGGCGTGGGTAATATTCTGTCCGGTTTTTATGGTGGTATTGCGGGCTGCGCGATGATCGGGCAAACCATTGTCAACGTCGAGATGGGGAAAGGACGAAGCCGCATCTCAACCATCGCGGCAGGCGTCGTACTGCTAGTTCTCGTGACGGCGCTCAGTGAAGTGATGGCTAAAATCCCGATGGCCGTACTGGCCGGGATCATGGCGATTGTCGCCATTAAAACGTTCAGCTGGCACAGCCTTCAGCCAGCCACGGTAAAAAATGCCCCGATTGCGGAAACGGTGGTGATGCTGGTCACCGTGGCCGCAACGGTATCAACCGGCAACCTGGCGATTGGCGTGCTGGGCGGGATCATCATTATGGCGCTGCTTCCCGCCCGCGCTAAGCGTCGGCTTAAAGAAGAAAAATCGTCGCCAGCCCAAGAAAAATAAAGAAACCGCCGGTATCGGTGATGGCGGTGATCATCACGCTCGACCCCACCGCGGGGTCGCGCCCCAGCTTGGTCATCGTCAACGGAATAATGACGCCCATCATTGATGCCACCAGCAGGTTCAGCACCATCGCCAGCATCATCACTCCCCCCAGCGCCATATCGTCATACAGCCACCAGGTGATGCCCCCCATAATGCCGCCCCACACCAGGCCGTTAATCAACGCCACGCCCATCTCTCTGAAGATCAGAAAGGCGAAGTTGCCGGGCTGAATATTTTCCAGCGCCAGCGCGCGAACGATCATGGTGATGGTCTGGTTTCCGGTGTTGCCGCCAATTCCGGCCACAATCGGCATCAGCGAGGCTAAAGCCACCAGCTGCGAAATGGTATGTTCAAAGCCGTCAATCACGCGGGAGGCGATAAACGCGGTACACAAATTGATAGCAAGCCAGGCCCAGCGCGTTTTCACCGCCTTGCCGACGGAGGCATGGACGTCATCTTCGGCGCTGATCCCGCCAAGCGCACGCAGGTCGTTATCGGTTTCTTCATAGACCACATCAACGATCTCATCGATGGTCAGACGCCCCATCAGTTTGCCGACCGAATCCACGACTGCGGCACTCACGAGGTCATCACGTTCGAAGGTACGCGCCGCTTTTTCCGCATCGTCTTCCGGTGAGAAGACCATCGGCTCGTTTTCCATCACCTCGCTCACCTTTCGCTGGGTGCTGTTGAGCAGGATAGTTTTCAGCTCCAGCTCGCCGAGCAGGGTTTTATCCCGCGAGGTGACAAACAGTTTATCGGTGTTGTCCGGCATCTTGCCCAGACGGCGCAGGTAGCGCTGCACGGTACCGAGCGTCACGTCCGGGCGGACAGTGATAACGCCGAATTCCATGATCGCGCCGACGCTGTTTTTCTCGTAGTGCATCACCTGGCGCACGCGCGCGCGTTCATCGGCAGGCAGGGAAGCCAGCAGGCGACCGGTCAGGTTTCGCGGCAGGTGCTGAACGAGGTAAATCTGCTCGTCGATATCCAGGGTTTGCAGGGCGTCGAGAATATCCCGGTCGCTCATCTCGTCGATAAGGTCATCCCAGACGTTTTCGGAGGCCTCAAGCAGCACCTGCCCGCGCTCGTGATCCTGCACCAGCCGCCACAGGGCGTGGCGTTCTTCTGAGGGGAGCGCTTCAAGGGTATCCGCCAGATCCGGCGGGGGTAAATGAGCAACCAGCGCACCTACCTCAGCAATATCGTCGGCCAGGGTGCCGACATCATATTGCTCAGCCAGGGTGAGTTTGCCTAATAACGTAGAAGTGACCGCTTTATCGGTCGTGAGAAGCCAGATAAGTCGCGCACGTTCCTGGTCACGCTGCCTGGCGCTGTTTTTCTTTAATACCGACATCAATCATAAATCCATGAAATAAGTTGGTATTAAGCATAGCGCGGGGATATGTAAATAAGAATAAACAACGAAGTGGGATGAAGAAAAAATCGGCATATTATGCAAATCATTGTGCCCGGCGGCGCTACGCTTGCACGGGCCTACAAAAACGTAGGCCGGGTAAGGCGAAGCCGCCACCCGGCACATTGGCATCAGGCCGTACGCGCCACCGCATCGCGAGACGCCGCATCGCGCTCTTCGCCGGTCAGCTCGCTCAGACAGCCGTCGCGCATCTCCAGCAGACGGTCGGCATGAATAAAGTAATGATCGTCATGGCTGATGGCGAAAATGGTTTTGCCCATCTCCTGCATCAGCGGCAGCAGCACCTGATAAAATTCGCGGCGGAAATGCGGGTCCTGATCGGCCGCCCACTCGTCGAGCAGAATGATGTCACGCTCTTCCGCCAGCGCCAGCAGCAGCGCCACGCGTTTTTTCTGCCCTTTAGAGAGCTTCAGGTTGAGGATCTTCCCGTCCTGTAGCTCCAGCTTGTGCGACATCTGCAGCTGCGCCAGCCATTTCTCCACCAGCGCAGGATTGGCCTGTTTCCCCTCCGGCCCCAGCAGCCTATCGAACAGCCAGACGTCGGTGAAGACCGCCGAGAAAAGCTTGCGGTAATCCTCGGGCTTCTCTGCGCTCAGCGCCTTGCCATCCAGCAAAATTTCGCCCGACTGCGGCTGATAAAGCCCGGTGAGCAGCATCGCCAGGGTCGATTTTCCACTGCCGTTGCCGCCGATCAGGAACAGCAGCTCGCCGCGGTGAATCGTCAGATTGATCGGCCCCACGGAGAAGGCGTTGTCCTGATAGCGGAACGTGACGTTACGCAGCTCCAGCGTCTGCCAGTTCGGGAAGGTCTCCGGACGCGGGAATTCGGCGTTAAACGGCGCGAGATCGAATTTTTTGAGCTTATTGAACGCCACCTGCGCGCTTAGCAAAGTAGGCAAGGCACCGACGGCCGAGAGCAGCGGCGTACGCAAGAACAGCAGCGTCAGCGAATAAGTTGCCGCGACGTTCGTGTCCGCCCAGCCCAGGCTGTTCGCCATCCAGAACACCAGGCCAATAGCGCCCAGCATCATGATATTCGACCAGTTCACCGCGCTCAGGTGGAACGTATCGGCACGGATAATATGGTGCCGGTATTCGCGCGCGTCCGGGATATAGAGATTGTTGAAGATATACTCGGCACGCTCGCGGTTCAGGGTCAGCTCTTTGCGCCCTTCCAGTACCGTCTGGTAATCGTTATAGAGCTTATCTTCGGTTTCACGCAGTACCGCCATGTGTTTATAGACACGGGAGACCAGCACAAAACCGCCCCAGATGGTGATCGCTATCCACAGCGCGGTTACCGCCAGCATTTTGCTGGAGAGCCAGGCGAGATAGGCCGCAGAGCCAAAGGTCAGAATGATCCCCTGAACCAGTTCCGGCAGCCGAACGAACGCGATGGTAATGGCGCGGACATCGCTGGTCAGCCCCGCCAGCAGAGAAGCACTGCCGAGTTGTTCCACGCGTTCTACCTGGGTATCCAGAATCCGCTTGATAAACTCACTGCGCAAACGGAAAACGAAATGGTGGCCGAGCGCGGTCAGCGCCAGCTGAGAGCCAAGCGTTACCGCCATCAGCAGCAGGAGAAGGCCAAGAAATTCCGGCAATACGGAGAGTGAAGTATCGACCATTTCAATCAAGCGCACGTTGATAAACGCAATCAGGCCAATACCCAGCGCGGCGCTGGCGAGGCTTAACGCCATTACGGCGATGAATGGCCAGCGATACTGACGCCAGACGAGGAGAAGTAGTTGCATACAGGCAATCCGGACAATAAAAATCAGCCAGCAGTGTAAACTGCCCTGCGCGGACATCAAGAATAATTCTTATTTTAGTTTACCGTACCCCGCCTGACGGAAGGTCAGATTATAACGGTACTCGCCCGTGAGCGGGTGAACCCCGGGCTTCAGCGGCTGAATGCCGTGATAATAAAGCCGCGACTCCCTGCCCCACACCACCACATCGCCATGTTCCAGCATAATGCGCTTGAGCGGATCGTTGCGGCGTAATCCGCCGAACTGGAAGACGGCAGGCAAACCTAACGATACCGAAACAATAGGCGCGCGCAGGTCGGGCTCATCCTTGTCCTGATGCAGCGAGAGCTTCGCGCCGACGGCGTAGCGGTTAATCAGGCAGGCATCCGGACGGAAGTCGGCATAATCCGCCGCAACCGCGGCATCGTGACAAAGCGCCTGAAAAACCGCAGGCATAGGGGGCCACGGCTGGCCGGTGGTGGGATCGTTCGGCGCATACAGATAGCCCCGCGCGTTTGTCGCCCAACCTAATTCGCCGCAGTTGGCCATGGCCACCGACATGGTGTATCCGCCCGGCGTCACCATATGGCGAAACGGTGAAACGGCCGTCACCTCTTCGATACCGGCTAGCAGCGCCGCCGCACGGGAGAGCGCAAAGCGGCGCAGGATAACCGCCCCCGGCGCAAGCGGCTCCTGCCAGGGTTCAGCATCCGCAAAAAGATCGAGCATTATCCCTCCTGGCGTTTCGCCTCACGTTTCAGTAATAGCGCTTTTCGCTCCGTTCCCCATCGATAGCCTGACAGCGCCCCGTCGCTGCGAACAACGCGATGACAGGGGATTACAATCGCCAGCGTGTTTGCGGCACAGGCGCCGGCAACGGCGCGCACCGCACCGGGTTGACCAATCGCCTGCGCCACCTGCTGGTAACTTGCCGTTTCACCACAGGGGATGTGGCGAAGGGCCTGCCAGACCCGCTGCTGGAACGCGGTTCCGCGAATATCCAGCGGCAGCGCGAGCGGAACCGCGCGGTCATCAATACTGGCAATCACCTGATGGATCCGCCGCGCGAAAGCATCGTCCAGCGGCGCGTGCTCTGCTTTTGGAAATACCGTCGCAAGCTCCTCGACTAATTCTGCGTCGTTGTCGCCCAGCAGGATCGCGCAGATCCCCCGCTCGCTTTCCGCCACCAGGCAGCGTCCTAACGAGCAGTCATCGATGGCATAACGTACGGCCGCATCACCTTTACGGTACTGCTTCGCCGTCATGCCCAACGCATCGTTAGCTTTGCGATAATAGCTACTGCTGTCAGGAAATCCGGCCGCCAGCACGGCATCGGTAATTTTGTCTCCCTGCGCAAGCGCGGTGCGCAGGCGCTGTCCCCGCGCAGCCTGCTGCCAGGCTTTTGGCGTCATACCGGTTACGGACTTAAACAGACGGTGGAAATGGAAAGGACTCATGGCAACCTGCTGCGCCAGTTTCTCCAGGGTTAACGCAGGATCCTGCTCCAGAAGACGGCAGGCGTGTTCCACTTTTGCCAGCTTCTGCTCCTGCGGATCGCGTTTGTCCGGCATGCAGCGCTTGCACGGACGAAACCCTGCCTGAACGGCATGCTGGGCATCAGGATAAAAGCGGACATTTTTACGCAGCGCGTGACGGGCACGGCACGACGGGCGACAGAAAATCCCCGTCGTCTGCACGGCAAAGACAAACTGAGCGTCAGCGTGCGGATCGCGTGCCAGCACGGCCAGCCAGCGATCCTCATCGGTCATTAAGGTCGGGTTTCTCATTATCGGCTCCTCTTATAAGCATATATACAGCGTGCCTGAGTGCCACTGATTAAAAACCCGCAACCTTGCTTTTTAATTTTTGTCGCTCATCAGGAAGCTGTTGAACTGCGGCGAATGCCAGGTTTTAAACCCGTCGCCCTCTTTAACGATCATATAAACCGCCAGCCCTTCCTGACGCACCACCTCTTTGGCTTTCTCCGGACCGAGTACCATGAGCCCGGTATCCCAGGCATCCGCCTCCAGCGCGGTGGGGGCAATCACCGTCACCGACACCAGGTTATGCTCGATTGGACGCCCGGTCTGCGGGTCAATAACGTGCGAAATACGTTTCCCGTCGAGCTCGTAATAGTTACGGTAGCTCCCGGAGGTGCTGATGCCATGTCCGTTGATATCCACCATCGCCTGCACGGCATTTTGCCGATCGGTCGGCTTTTGAATCGCCACGCGCCACGGTTTATCGCTGGCGTTCATGCCCCGGCTGACTAACGCACCGCCCACGGACACCAGATAGCGCGAAATCCCCTCCTGCGCCATCAGCGCAGCCAGATGATCCGCCGCATAGCCTTCCCCTACCGTCGACAGATCGACAAACAGATCGGGAATATCTTTTTGCAGATACTGTTGCCCGTACTGATTGATCACCGTCAGATGCTGAAGCCCGGTCCGGGCGCGAGCGTCATCAATGGCCGCCTGATCGGGCGCGGTAACTGGCTGCTTGTTGGGACCAAATCCCCAGAGGTTCACCAGAGGGCCGACGGTCACATCCATCGCACCGTTGGTTTTGTAGCCCACGCGCATTGCCTCGGTCACGATATCGGCCATCGCCTCGCTCACCGGCCACAGGGAGGTCGTGCTTGAAAGATTAAAGCGCATCAGCGCCGAGTCGTTTTTATATGTCGACAGCAGCTGATCGTCAGCGTCCAGCTGCGTCTGAATTTTGCCACGAAGCTCATCTGCGCGTGTCTTATCAAGGTTCATCACGCTGACGCGCCAGAAGGTGCCCATCGTTTTGCCTTCAAGCACCGTCGCGGCGGGTGCATCGGGGGTTGCCACCGGCGTGGAAGAATCACAAGCGGTCAGGAAAAAAAGGGTTGCCAGAAAGCTGGCGCGTAAAAAAGTCATGTCCATTCATTATTATCCTCATGCCAGGGCGGCAAGAGTACACCAAAACGGGTGAATTGTGAGGGCCTAAAAAAAACACAAAAAAGGGGCCGTCAGGCCCCTGTGCTATTCGGTGAAGCGATTAGAACTGGTAAACCAGGCCCAGCGCGACGATATCGTCAGTACCGATACCCGCCTGACGGGTGAATTCATTTTCATCAACCAGGTTGATTTTGTAATCCACGTAGGTAGACATGTTTTTGTTGAAGTAGTATGTCGCACCCACATCAACATATTTCAGCAGATCCTGGTCGCCGTAACCTTCGATGTCCTTACCTTTAGACTGCAGGTAAGCCACGGATGGACGCAGACCGAAGTCGAACTGGTACTGAGCAACCACTTCGAAGTTCTGCGCTTTGTTAGCAAAACCGTAAATGTCGCTGCTGCTCTGAGAGTTGCCGAAACGCGTTGCGTTGTAGGTCTGAGAGTATTGCGCCGCCAGGTAGATGTTGTTGGCGTCGTATTTCAGGCCACCGGTATACACTTCAGCGTGGTCGCCTTCACCCTTCAGCGCCGGGTTAGCGGTGTTGTTCTGGTCAGCAGTACGCTTAGAAGAAGACATTGCACCACCGATGCTGAAGCCTTCGCCCAGGTTATAGGTCAGGGACGCACCGTAGCCGTCGCCGTTCTGTTTCAGGGTGCTACGACCGGTGTCGTTTTCGCCGCTTACGCTGCCGTTTTTGCCCTGATACTGCAGAGCAAAGTTCAGGCCATCGACCAGACCAAAGAAGTCCTGGTTACGGTAGGTCGCCACGCCGTTAGCGCGGGACTGCAGGAAGTTGTCTGCGCCGTAGGTATCGCCGCCAAATTCTGGCAGAACGTCGGTCCAGGAGGTTACGTCGTAGATCACACCGTAGTTACGACCGTAATCGAAAGAACCCGCTTCAGCGAATTTCAGACCCGCGAACGCCACACGCGTCCAGGCCTGGTTGTCGCTTTCAGAGGTGTTGCCCTGGATCTGGTATTCCCACTGGCCGTAACCGGTCAGCTGATCGTTAACCTGAGTTTCGCCTTTGAAGCCAAGACGCATGTAGGTCTGGTCGCCGTCAGCACTCTTGTCGTCAGAGAAATAGTGCAGACCATCGACTTTGCCGTACAGATCTAATTTGTTGCCATCTTTGTTATAAATTTCGGCCGCATTTGCTGCGCCTGCCACCAGGAGTGCTGGTACCAGGAGGGACAGTACTTTAACTTTCATTTTATTAACCCTCTGTTATATGCCTTATAATTGCCACTGCTTACTGGTTAACCCTCATTAACCAGTCGGCAATTTCATTCTCCTCAAAATTACAGAATAATCCAATGCGAATATGATACGAAAACTTTGAAGATGTTTCATTTATCTACCAACATGTTTCAATATGTAAACATCAAGGAACTTTTACAAAGCACAAATAGCTTAGAAATTTAGCACTTATAATCAAACAGAAAAGCCATCTCATTATTATCAACGGGTTACAATAAAAAACGTTACCGCACTGAATGACAAAACAAGATCGCCCCTAATCTCTAAAATAACTCTCGCTATCATCATTAACTTTATTTATTACCGTCATTCAGCTTTGAATGTCTGTTTATCCCTAATTCAACCGGATGCTTCGCATTCGGTTTTTTTTTACCTTTCTTTACGTAATCTTTCTTTTTTTGTGCTACCGCAGCGTAATTGTAACGACTATTAACTAAATTCTCGCCGTGAAGCCACCGAAAGCACGCCAATGATGCAAAACTTAATTTCTTGTTAATTCGTGCTATTTATCGGCTGATAATGCGTTATAACTGTACGCGCAGGGCGCGTTTGTACATGTTTACGGCACTCCTCGCCGCCGATATTGTTGGTTGAAAAAGTCGCCTGTTCCAGGACAGTGGCGCTGGAAATTCAGTTATTACCCTTTATACTGCCCTATCGCCACAGAGCACGACCATAACGGGTTAAAGATATCAATGAGTCAGACTGAAACTACCGCCCCGAGCAAATTCTCCCTCCTTCCCGGGAGCATCACCCGTTTCTTTCTTCTTTTGATCGTTGTGCTGTTAGTCACAATGGGGGTAATGGTACAGAGCGCGGTTAACGCCTGGCTGAAGGATAAGAGCTATCAGGTCGTTGATATCACCCACGCCGTGCACAAACGTATAGATACCTGGCGCTACGCTACGTGGCAGATATACGACAACATTGCGGCAGCACCGGCATCTTCATCCGGGGATGGGCTTCAGGAGACGCGGCTTAAGCAGGATGTCTATTACCTCGAAAAACCGCAGCGCAAGACTGAGGCGCTTATCTTTGGCTCTCATGACAGCGCGACGCTTGAGATGACCCAGCGCATTTCGACCTATCTGGATACCCTCTGGGGTGCCGAAACGGTACCGTGGTCGATGTACTATCTGAACGGTCAGGACAACAGCATGATCCTGATCTCAACGCTGCCGTTGAAAGATCTCTCTTCCGGATTTAAAGAGACGACCGTGGGCAGCATTGTCGATTCCCGCCGGGCAGAGATGCTGCAGCAGGCCAACGCCCTTGATGAACGTGAGAGCTTCTCATCACTGCGCCGGCTGGCATGGCAAAATGGTCATTATTTTACCCTGCGTACCACCTTTAACCAGCCGGGGCATCTGGCAACGGTCGTGGCTTTCGACTTACCGATTAATGATTTAATTCCGCCGGACATGCCGCTCGACAGCTTCCGTCTGGAGCCAGACAGCAGTAGCCAGAATATGCGTTCAGCGCCTGACAAAGAGGCCGCAGAGAGCGTATCAATCTCCTTTAACGGCTCGAAAATCGAAATTGCCTCGTCGCTCAACTCGACCGGGATGCGTCTGGTGTGGCAGGTTCCGTTTGGCACGCTGTTACTCGACACCCTGCAAAATATCCTGCTACCTCTGCTGCTGAATATCGGCCTGCTGGCGCTGGCCCTGTTTGGCTACAGCACGTTCCGCTTCCAGACGGGACGGCAGAGCGACGCCTCTGCGGTTCCGGCCGGTACCGGCAATGAGCTGCGCGTGTTGCGTGCGCTGAATGAAGAGATTATTTCCGTGCTGCCGCTCGGGGTGTTAGTTCACGATCAGGAAGCGAATCGTACGGTGATGAGCAACAAAATTGCTGACCATCTGCTGCCGCATCTGAACCTGCAGAACATCACCACCATGGCGGATCAGCATCAGGGGGTCATTCAGGCCACGATTAACAACGAGCTGTACGAGATCCGTCAGTTTCGCAGCCAGGTGGCCTCGCGCACGCAAATCTTTATTATCCGCGATCAGGATCGCGAAGTGCTGGTGAATAAAAAGCTCAAGCAGGCGCAAAGGCTGTATGAGAAAAACCAGCAGGGGCGCGCCGCATTTATGCAAAACATTGGCGATGCCTTCAAGCAGCCGTTAAAAACGCTGGCGACCCAGGCAGCGGCGCTAAACACCTCTGAAAGCCACCAGCTTGCCTGCCAGGCCGATTCGCTGGTGCGTATGGTTGATGAGATCCAGCTGGCGAACATGCTGGAGAATGACTTCTGGAAGGGAACGCCAACCCTCTTCTCCATTCAGGATCTGATCGACGAAGTGGTTCCGGAAGTTCTGCCCGTGATTAAGCGTAAAGGGCTGCAGCTGCTGATCAATAACCGTTTGTCCGCGAATGACGTACGCCACGGCGATCGTGAAGCGCTGCGTCGCATTCTGTTGATGATTATTCAGTATGCCGTGACCACCACGCAGATCGGTAAGATCACCCTCGAAGTCAGTACGGACGAGTCGGCAGAAGATCGCCTGACGTTCCGCATTCTGGACACCGGGGAAGGGGTAACGACGAGTGAAATTGATAATCTGCACTTCCCGTTCCTGAATGACACGCAAAGCGATCGCTACGGCAAGGCCAATGCGCTGACGTTCTGGCTGTGCGATCAGCTGGCGCGTAAGCTCGGCGGTCATCTGAATATCAAAGCCCGTGAATCCCTTGGCACCCGTTATTCTCTGCACGTCAAAATGCCCGCCAATCCGCAGGAAGAGGATGAAGAACGTCTGCTGGATGATGTGGTGGTGATGGTTGATGTGACCTCGAATGAAATCCGTAACATCGTGGTTCGTCAGTTAGAAAACTGGGGGGCGGCCTGCATCACGCCGGATGAAAGGCTCGCAAGTCAAGAATATGATCTGTTTTTAACTGATAATCCGTCTAATCTTACTGCCTCCGGCTTGCTTTTAAGCGATGATGAGTCAGGCGTGCGGAAAATCGGCCCTGGCCAGCTGCGCGTCAACTTTAATATAAGCAATGCGATGCAGGAAGCTGTACTACAACTAATAGAAGAGCAGCTGGCGCAGGAAGAGATAGCGGAATCACCGTTAGGCGGCAATGAAAATGCCGAGCTTCACGCCAGCGGATATTATTCACTCTTTGTTGATACAGTACCAGATGATGTTAAGCGGTTGTATACTGAGTCCGCTGCGAATGATTTTGCAGCGCTGGCACAGACAGCACACCGGCTTAAAGGGGTGTTTGCCATGCTTAATCTGGTTCCCGGCAAGCAGTTATGTGAAACGCTGGAACATCTAATTCGTGAGAAAGATGCCTCTGGCATTGAAAAATACATCAGCGACATTGACGCCTACGTCAAAAGCTTGCTGTAGCAAGGTAGCCTTATACATGAACAATATGAACGTAATTATTGCCGATGACCATCCGATTGTACTGTTCGGTATTCGCAAATCACTTGAACAGATCGAGTGGGTGAATGTAGTCGGTGAATTTGAAGACTCTACAGCACTGATCAATAACCTCCCAAAGCTTGATGCACACGTGCTCATTACCGATCTCTCCATGCCTGGGGACAAATACGGTGATGGGATCACGCTCATCAAATATATTAAACGCCACTTCCCGGATATCTCGATCATTGTTCTGACCATGAACAACAACCCGGCGATCCTGAGCGCCGTGCTGGATCTGGATATCGAAGGGATTGTGCTGAAACAAGGCGCACCGACCGATCTGCCAAAAGCGCTTGCTGCGCTGCAGAAAGGCAAGAAGTTCACGCCTGAGAGCGTCTCTCGTCTGCTGGAGAAAATCAGCGCGGGGGGTTACGGTGACAAACGCCTGTCGCCGAAAGAGAGCGAAGTTCTGCGCCTGTTCGCAGAAGGTTTCCTGGTCACCGAAATTGCCAAGAAGCTGAACCGCAGTATTAAAACCATCAGCAGCCAGAAGAAATCAGCGATGATGAAGCTGGGGGTGGATAACGATATTGCTCTGCTGAACTATCTCTCCTCCGTTACGCTGAGCGCAACGGACAAGGATTGATCCCGGACGGGTGTGCGGCCTGATGCCCTCACCCCGTCCCTCTCCCAGTGGGAGAAGGTGAAAAGTAAAAGGCCCTCGCGGGCCTTTTTTATATTCTGGTTTTTCTCACGCGGTCTGCGTAAATCGACAATGTCTGCTTCAGCACGTCCAGCGTCACCGGCTTCGACAGACAGCTGTCCATTCCTGACTCCAGACAGCGCTGTTTCTCTTCCGCCAGCGCGTTCGCCGTTACGCCCACCACCGGCAGCGTCAGGCCAAGCTGCCGGATGCGCTGCGTCAGGCGGTAACCGTCCATGTTGGGCATGTTGACGTCGCTAAGCACGATATCAATGTGATTTTTACTCAGCACATTCAGCGCATCCACGCCGTCATTAGCGGTTTTGCACTGATAGCCAAGCGATCCGAGCTGGTCTGCCAGCAGGCGGCGGTTAATCGGATGGTCATCCACCACCAGAATCATCATATCGTCATTCACCGACGCCAGAGAATCCGGTGATGGCAATCCGCCGGCGCTGTCGCTCTCTTCCAGTTGCACCTTGTAGATGCGCGCCAGCAGGCTCAACAGCTCGTGCGGCGTTGCAACGCTGTGTACCCATTCACCCGGCTCGCGCTCAACCGGAATGCCGATGTGGCGCCGACAGAAGCGCACCGTTCCTCTCCCCTGCCACGGCTGTTCCAGCATCTCGTCGGAAATCAGCACATCGTCCACGTCCGGCGTTTGGCCTTCATAGCGGCACACCCTGACACCGCTGTGGGTGAGCAGTGCCGTCAGGTAGTCATTCAGTGAAGCATTATGCACCGCCAGCCAGCAGCGCTTATCACTCAGCCCGTCAAGCGTCGCTTTCGCCGGATACTGCGCCGAATAGAGCGGAATGCGGATGGTGAACTGGCTGCCCATGCCGGGCTCGGTATCAACGGAGATATCACCATCCATCATGCTGACAAGCTTCTCACAAATCGCCAGCCCCAGGCCGGTGCCCTGGAAGTTACGCTGCACGCCGGTACCGACCTGGAAGAACGGGTCGAACAGACGAACCACCTCCTTCGCCGGAATGCCCACCCCCGTGTCGCGCACGCGAATGCTCAGGTAATCCCCCGCCCGGCAGACGTGCAACACGATACAGCCAACATCGGTGAATTTAATGGCGTTGCTGAGCAGGTTAGAGATGACCTGCTGCAGGCGCATCGGATCGCCGTGCAGCGTCAGCGGCACGTCCGGTTCGATAAAGCAGTAGAGCCCCAGCTGTTTCCGCACGACCAGCGGCAGATAGTTGGCGCTGATATGGTTCATCACCTCGCGCGGCGAGAACTCCCGCGGTTCGATTTTCAGCTGCTCAGATTCAATTTTAGAGAAATCGAGAATATCGCTAATGATTTTCAGCAGCAGGCTGGAGGAGTTGTTCATCGCCGTTACCAGCCTGTCGACCCCTTTCGGTAATTCTTTCGTCTGGAGCAGATCGAGGTTACCGATAATCCCATACAGCGGTGTGCGCAGCTCGTGGCTGACGGTCGCAAGGAACATGGATTTCGACTGACTCGCCTGCTCCGCGGCCTGCGCCATCTCCTGCAACGACTCTTCCATTTTCACGCGCGCGGAGACATCCACCAGCACGCAAATCGCCACGTTTTCATTACGATAGCGGGAATGGACAAAGCTAATCTGCAGGTTGGTGTGCGTGCTGGTGAGCACGTCGACAAAGTTTACCTGCTGACCGCAGATAATCTGCGTCAGCCTTTGCCGGTCCTCATGCGTCAGCATGTTCAGGTAGTTATGCGCCAGTTCGTTACTCAGGATATTTGTCCCGTCCTGAGTACGCAGAATACAGATCCCTACCGGTGCCGACGCGACGATCTTGCGGTTAAACTGCTCGTGTTCCTCCAGCCGTTGAGCATCGCTTTCGGCAGGAATAAAGATTTTCCGCTCGTACATGCGCGCCAGCGTAAACAGCGCCCCTCCCGCGATCAGGTTCAGCAGAATGGCATTCATGATAAGAATGCGTATCCGCTCAAGCACCATATCCACCGGCAGCGAATAGACGATACTCAGCGACGAAGGCGGCAGGCTCTTCTTCAGCACCAGCTCGCGGAAACCCGAGGTATAGCCAAACCACGACCGCTCCTGCATCCAGTGCGGTTCGACGTTTAAACGGTTATCGGGCCCGGCAAGCGAGATCAGCTGATGGCCATTTTCGTCAAGAATGGTCACCCCCATCGGCAGGCTGCCTGGGGTGAAGAAGTTTTCCATGCGAATGGTCTGCTCAATCCCCAGCAGCGCCTGCAGGCGATTGCCCAGATAAACCGGCGTCAGGGCGTAGAAATAACCCACGCCAGTGCGCGGGCCCTGGCTAACCCAGAAGATGTTATTCCCGCGCTCGTCCTGCGGCGCATTGCGATATTTCACAATACGTTCATGCAGGCTTTTCAGCGCGTCATCACGCTCAACGGGGACATCGCGCAGGCCAAAGTCAGCCATGCAGAGATTCTCACTGCCAATCAGGAATACGCGGTTCAGGTCATAGGCGGCGGAGAAATTGTCGCGCCAGTAGCGCATAAACCAGGCAAGCGATTCCAGCGACCCGCGCCAGGTATTGCTCATGGTGGAGCAGTCGGAGTCCGGGAAAAGCGGCTGGAAGTCCGGAACTTCAGTTTTGTCATTACGCCCGCGAAGCGCAAGGATACCATTTTCCGCCGTCAGGCGATTTTCGGCAATATACTTCAGCTCCTTCATCACGTCAGACGTTCGCTGAATATAGCGCTGGGCCTGGTCGGAGCTTAAATTAAACTCCTGGCGGATCTCCGCTTCTTTCTGGTGCAGCGCGTTAACGATGTAAAACACCGAGAACAAGGCTACCAGCAGCCAAAGCAAGAGCGCCAGCGCCCGAAACAGATAGCGAGAAACTTTCAGCGTATTACGAAAGGAGACGAGGTATTTCAAAGGGGCGAGGCTCCGCCGTCGGGGTCAAAAGAATGTGGTTAAGGTAGCGGTAAACGCGCCAGGTCGCAACGTTGACTTATCTGCTTCTGCAAAAGAAAAGGGCCGGAATCCGGCCCTTTTTTGCATCAGGAGACATTACTCGTCAGCGTCATCCGCTACGTCATCGTCGGTGTCGGCTTCCGGCGCGATATCATCATCACCTTCCGCGACGCTACCGTCGATGGAGTCGAGCTCTTCGTCATCCACTGGCTCGGCAACACGCTGCAGACCCACCACGTTTTCATCTTCCGCAGTACGGATGAGGATCACGCCCTGGGTGTTACGGCCCACCACGCTAATCTCAGAAACGCGGGTACGCACCAGCGTACCGGCATCCGTGATCATCATGATCTGGTCGGCGTCGTCCACCTGCACCGCACCAACAACGGAACCGTTGCGCTCGGTCACTTTGATAGAGATAACGCCCTGCGTACCACGGGACTTCGTCGGATATTCGCTTTCCGCCGTACGTTTACCGTAGCCGTTCTGCGTGACGGTCAGGATAGCCCCTTCGCCGCGTGGAACGATCAGGGAAACGACGCTGTCTTCACCCGCCAGTTTGATACCGCGAACGCCCGTAGCGGTACGACCCATTGCGCGGACGGCGTTCTCTTTAAAGCGCACCACTTTACCGGCGGCAGAGAACAGCATGACTTCATCAGAGCCGGAAGTCAGGTCAACGCCAATCAGCTCATCGCCTTCATTCAGGTTCACCGCGATGATCCCCGCAGAGCGCGGACGGCTGAATTCAGTCAGGGCGGTTTTCTTCACGGTACCGCTAGCGGTGGCCATAAAGACGTTCACGCCTTCTTCGTATTCGCGTACCGGCAGAATGGCGGTGATGCGTTCGTTCGCTTCCAGCGGCAGCAGGTTAACGATTGGACGACCACGCGCACCACGGCTCGCTTCCGGCAGCTGATAGACCTTCATCCAGTACAGACGGCCCCGGCTGGAGAAGCAGAGGATCGTGTCATGGGTGTTTGCCACCAGCAGGCGGTCGATAAAGTCTTCTTCTTTAATACGTGCTGCCGATTTGCCTTTACCGCCACGACGCTGTGCTTCGTAGTCGGTCAGCGGCTGATACTTCACATAGCCCTGGTGAGAGAGGGTAACCACCACGTCTTCACGGTTGATCAGGTCTTCAATGTTGATATCAGAGCTGTTCGCGGTGATTTCGGTGCGACGCTCATCGCCGAACTGATCGCGGACCAGCTCCAGCTCTTCACGGATCACTTCCATCAGGCGATCTGCGCTACCCAGGATATGCAGCAGTTCGGCAATCTGTTCCAGCAGCTCTTTGTATTCGTCGAGCAGTTTTTCGTGCTCAAGGCCGGTCAGTTTCTGCAGACGCAGATCCAGAATCGCCTGGGCCTGCTGCTCAGTCAGGTAGTACTGACCGTCACGCACGCCGAATTCAGGCTCCAGCCACTCAGGACGCGCAGCGTCGTCGCCCGCACGTTCCAGCATAGCGGCGACGTTACCCAGCTCCCACGGACGCGCGATCAGGGCGGCTTTCGCTTCTGCCGGCGTCGGCGCACGGCGAATCAACTCGATAATCGGGTCGATGTTAGCCAGGGCAACGGCCAGCGCTTCAAGGATGTGCGCACGGTCGCGCGCTTTGCGCAGTTCGAAGATAGTACGACGGGTCACCACTTCACGGCGGTGACGCACGAACGCGCTCAGGATCTCTTTCAGGTTCATGATCTTCGGCTGACCATGGTGCAGCGCAACCATGTTGATACCGAAGGAGACCTGAAGCTGAGTCTGGGAGTACAGATTGTTCAGCACAACCTCACCCACCGCGTCGCGTTTGATCTCAATCACGATGCGCATACCGTCTTTGTCAGACTCATCACGCAGCGCGCTGATACCTTCAACACGTTTTTCTTTTACCAGCTCGGCGATTTTTTCAATCAGACGCGCTTTGTTCACCTGATACGGGATCTCGTGAACAATGATGGTCTCACGGCCGGTTTTGGCGTCCGCTTCCACTTCGGCGCGGGCACGGATGTAAATCTTGCCGCGACCGGTGCGGTACGCTTCTTCAATACCGCGACGACCGTTGATGATCGCCGCCGTCGGGAAATCCGGACCCGGGATGTGTTCCATCAGCCCTTCAATGCTGATGTCTTCATCGTCGATATAGGCCAGGCAGCCGTTGATCACTTCGGTGATGTTATGCGGCGGAATGTTGGTTGCCATACCGACGGCGATACCGGACGAACCGTTCACTAACAGGTTCGGGATCTTGGTTGGCATAACATCAGGAATGCGCTCGGTGCCGTCGTAGTTATCGACGAAATCAACGGTCTCTTTTTCCAGGTCGGCCATCAGCTCGTGGGCGATTTTCGACATACGGATTTCCGTATAACGCATCGCCGCTGCGGAGTCGCCGTCAACAGAACCAAAGTTACCCTGACCATCTACCAGCATGTAACGCAAGGAGAATGGCTGCGCCATACGGACGATGGTGTCGTACACGGCGGTATCACCATGCGGGTGATATTTACCGATGACGTCACCCACGACGCGGGCAGATTTTTTATAGGCTTTATTCCAGTCATTGCCCAATACGTTCATGGCGTATAGTACGCGACGGTGTACCGGCTTCAGGCCATCGCGGACATCCGGCAGCGCACGGCCAACAATGACCGACATCGCATAGTCCAGATAGGAGCTCTTCAGCTCTTCCTCGATGTTAACCGGTGTAATTTCTCTCGCAAGGTCGCTCATCTAACCGCTATCCCTCTACTGTATCCCGGATTCAAAGGTCGCAAATTATAACACAGCCGAGGTGATTGAGGTAAACCTATACGCTTTATTCACAGGGATTGCCTGATATACTCCTTTGTCTTGCTAAATAAGGAGTAAAAGCGCCCATGAATGCCGAAAAATCCCCGGTGGCTCACAACGTTGACCATGAAGAGATTGCCAAATTTGAAGCGGTGGCGTCCCGCTGGTGGGATCTCGAAGGTGAGTTCAAACCGCTGCACCGCATTAACCCGCTGCGTCTGGGCTATATCGCGGAGCGTTCCGGCGGTCTGTTCGGTAAGAAAGTGCTCGATGTCGGCTGCGGCGGCGGTATCCTGGCTGAGAGCATGGCGCGCGAAGGGGCGAACGTCACTGGCCTCGATATGGGCTTTGAACCGCTGCAGGTTGCCCGTCTTCATGCGCTGGAGTCCGGCATCCAGGTGGAATACGTGCAGGAAACCGTCGAAGAACACGCGGCAAAACATGCTCATCTGTACGATGTGGTGACCTGTATGGAGATGCTGGAGCACGTTCCCGATCCGCAGTCCGTGGTGCACGCCTGCGCAAAACTGGTGAAACCGGGCGGCCAGGTCTTCTTCTCGACCATCAACCGTAACGGTAAAGCCTGGCTGATGGCCGTCGTCGGCGCGGAATATGTCCTGCGCATGGTGCCGAAAGGGACGCACGACGTGAAGAAATTCATCAAGCCTGCGGAGCTGTTAAGCTGGGTTGACCAGACGTGGCTCAAGGAGCAGCACATCACCGGCCTGCACTACAATCCGCTGACCGATAAATTCAAGCTCGCACCGGGCGTAGATGTTAACTATATGTTGCATACCACCGCCAAAAACGACTAACGTCATTCGTTATTCTTATAAAGATTGCGCGACATCATGTTGCGCAATTCTGACCTCCCGTTGAAGAAATCAGCACTCGATCAAATTTTGAATTTTTTTTCTTAATTATTGACATGTCTTCCAGGCCTTACGGTACGAGGACTTAGCCTTTTTTACCCTTTCACAACCTCAATTTAACGTCAAAATCAACCCTTGTGCTGAAAAGATTCGATACTAGAATACTCACCATATAGCGTTTTTCTTATCGCAAACCCCCTATATGTAGTATTTATCCACAGAGTTAGTCACAAGACGGATCTGTGGATAAGCGGGGGATATTTTTTTATTTCACGGACAGGTAAACCCCACATGAATCAGAGTCTGCTGGTGACAAAGCGCGACGGTACCACCGAGCGTATCAATCTGGACAAAATCCATCGAGTACTCGACTGGGCAGCAGAAGGACTGAACAACGTATCTATCTCCCAGGTTGAACTGCGTTCCCACATCCAGTTCTACGACGGCATCAAAACGTCTGATATCCATGAAACCATCATCAAGGCAGCGGCGGATCTGATCTCCCGCGAAGCACCGGATTATCAGTACCTCGCTGCACGTCTGGCGATTTTCCACCTGCGTAAAAAAGCCTACGGCCAGTTTGAGCCGCCTAAGCTGTACGATCACGTGGTGAAAATGGTCGAGCTGGGCAAATACGACACGCATCTGCTGGAAGACTATACGGAAGAAGAGTTCGAGCAGATGAACGGGTTTATCGATCACTGGCGCGACATGAACTTCTCCTATGCGGCGGTGAAGCAGCTCGAAGGCAAATACCTGGTTCAGAACCGCGTAACCGGTGAGATCTACGAAAGCGCCCAGTTCCTCTATATTCTGGTGGCTGCCTGCCTGTTCTCTAACTACCCGCGCGACACCCGTCTGGAATACGTGAAGCGTTTCTACGACGCGGTATCGACGTTCAAGATTTCTCTGCCTACGCCAATCATGTCTGGCGTGCGCACCCCAACCCGTCAGTTCAGCTCCTGCGTACTGATCGAGTGTGGTGACAGCCTGGATTCCATTAACGCCACCTCCAGCGCCATTGTGAAATACGTTTCCCAGCGCGCCGGTATCGGCATCAATGCCGGTCGCATCCGTGCGCTGGGCAGCCCGATTCGCGGCGGTGAAGCGTTCCACACCGGCTGTATCCCGTTCTATAAGCACTTCCAGACGGCAGTAAAATCCTGCTCTCAGGGCGGCGTGCGCGGCGGTGCTGCGACCCTGTTCTACCCAATGTGGCACCTGGAAGTGGAAAGCCTGCTGGTTCTGAAAAACAACCGCGGCGTCGAAGGCAACCGCGTGCGTCACATGGACTACGGCGTGCAGATCAACAAGCTGATGTACACCCGTCTGCTGAAGGGCGAAGACATCACCCTGTTCAGCCCGTCCGACGTCCCGGGCCTGTATGACGCGTTCTTCGCCGATCAGGACGAGTTCGAGCGTCTGTATACCAAATACGAAAAAGACGACAGCATCCGCAAACAGCGCGTGAAGGCGGTAGACCTGTTCTCCCTGATGATGCAGGAACGTGCCTCTACCGGTCGTATCTACATCCAGAACGTGGACCACTGCAACACCCACAGCCCGTTTGACCCGGTGGTTGCGCCAGTGCGCCAGTCTAACCTGTGCCTGGAGATCGCCCTGCCGACCAAACCGCTGGAAGACGTGAACGACGAAAACGGTGAAATCGCGCTGTGTACGCTGTCCGCGTTTAACCTGGGTGCAATTAAGAGCCTGGACGAGCTGGAAGAGCTGGCCGTGCTGGCCGTACGTGCGCTCGACGCCCTGCTGGATTACCAGGATTACCCAATCCCGGCAGCCAAACGCGGTGCAATGGGCCGCCGTACTCTGGGTATCGGCGTGATCAACTTCGCCTACTGGCTGGCGAAAAACGGCAAGCGTTACTCTGACGGCAGCGCCAACAACCTGACGCACCAGACGTTTGAAGCCATTCAGTACTACCTGATGAAAGCCTCCAACGAGCTGGCGAAAGAGCAAGGCGCGTGCCCGTGGTTCAACGAAACCACCTACGCGAAAGGCATTCTGCCCATCGACACCTACAAGAAAGACCTGGACGCGATTGTCAGCGAGCCGCTGCACCTCGACTGGGAAGGCCTGCGCGAGTCCATCAAGACCCACGGCCTGCGTAACTCCACGCTCTCTGCCCTGATGCCGTCCGAGACCTCTTCGCAGATCTCTAACGCTACCAACGGTATTGAACCGCCGCGCGGCCACGTCAGCATTAAAGCGTCGAAAGACGGCGTGCTGCGTCAGGTGGTACCGGATTACGAGACGCTGGGTAACAACTACGAGCTGCTGTGGGAAATGCCTAACAACGACGGCTATCTGCAGCTGGTGGGTATCATGCAGAAGTTTATCGACCAGTCGATCTCTGCCAATACCAACTACGACCCGACGCGGTTCCCGTCCGGCAAGGTTCCGATGCAGCAGCTGCTGAAAGACCTGCTGACCGCGTATAAGTTTGGCGTGAAAACCCTGTACTATCACAACACCCGTGACGGTGCGGAAGACGCGCAGGACGACATGGTGCCGTCAATTCAGGACGATGGCTGCGAAAGCGGCGCATGTAAGATCTAATAAATCCCCTCACCCTAACCCTCTCCCACAGGGAGAGGGAACTCTTTCCCCCTCTCCCTGTGGGAGAGGGCCGGGGTGAGGGAAATAACACCACAGGACACATTCATGGCATATACCACCTTTTCACAGACGAAAAACGACCAGCTCAAAGAGCCGATGTTCTTCGGCCAGCCGGTCAACGTGGCACGCTACGATCAGCAAAAATATGACATCTTCGAAAAGCTGATTGAAAAGCAACTCTCCTTCTTCTGGCGCCCGGAAGAAGTGGACGTTTCCCGCGACCGTATTGATTTCCAGGCGTTGCCGGATCACGAAAAGCATATCTTCCTCAGCAACCTGAAGTACCAGACGCTGCTGGACTCCATTCAGGGTCGTAGCCCGAACGTGGCGCTGCTGCCGCTGATCTCGATTCCTGAGCTCGAAACCTGGGTGGAAACCTGGGCGTTCTCCGAGACGATCCACTCCCGCTCTTACACCCATATCATCCGCAACATCGTGAACGATCCGGCGGTAGTGTTTGACGATATCGTCACCAACGAGCAGATCCAGAAGCGCGCGGAAGGCATTGCCCACTACTACGACGAGCTGATCGAGATGACCAGCTACTGGCATCTGCTGGGTGAAGGCACGCATAACGTGAACGGCAAAACCGTTACCGTGAACCTGCGCGCGCTGAAAAAGCAGCTGTACCTGTGCCTGATGAGCGTTAACGCGCTGGAAGCGATCCGCTTCTACGTGAGCTTCGCCTGCTCCTTCGCCTTTGCCGAGCGCAAGCTGATGGAAGGCAACGCCAAAATCATCCGCCTGATCGCCCGTGACGAAGCCCTGCACCTGACCGGGACTCAGCACATGCTGAACCTGCTGCGCAGCGGCGCGGACGACCCGGAAATGGCTGCGATTGCCGAAGAGTGCAAGCAGGAGTGCTATGACCTGTTCGTGCTGGCGGCCCAGCAGGAGAAAGAGTGGGCAGACTACCTGTTCCGCGACGGCTCCATGATTGGCCTGAACAAAGACATTCTGTGCCAGTACGTTGAGTACATTACCAACATCCGCATGCAGGCCGTCGGTCTCGACCTGCCGTTCCAGACGCGCTCTAACCCAATCCCGTGGATCAACACCTGGCTGGTGTCCGATAACGTGCAGGTGGCGCCGCAGGAAGTGGAAGTGAGTTCTTACCTGGTCGGTCAGATTGATTCTGAAGTCAACACTGACGACCTGAGCGACTTCCAGCTCTGATGACGCGCGTAACGCTGAGCCTTTCGGGCACCGAAGTGTTGTGCCAGGAAGAGCACCCTTCCCTGCTGGTGGCGCTAGAAGCGCATCAGGTGGAGGTAGAGTACCAGTGTCGTGAAGGCTATTGCGGCTCGTGTCGCTGCCGCCTGGTCGCAGGCCAGGTGGACTGGCTGACCGAACCGCTGGCCTTTATCAACGAAGGGGAAATTTTGCCCTGCTGCTGCCGGGCAAAAGGCGATATTGAGATCGAGATGTGATTGCCCTGTTTCCCTCTCCCTGTGGGAGAGGGTTAGGGTGAGGGCATCAGGCCGCAGAGCCTGATTGTCGGGTGGCGGCTTCGCCTTACCCGACCTACAAAACTATTTTAAGAACGTCACCGCTTTATCCGGGAAATCCGTAAACAGTCCGTCCACGCCCGCCTGGTTATACAACACCTCATAAAGCTGATTCACGTCCGTGGCATACGGCGGCAGCTGGTCTGCACGCACCGTGTACGGGTGAACCTGCATCTTGCTGGCATGCGCCTCTTTTACCATCGCCGTCAGCTTCACGTGGCCCGGGGTCGAGCCCTCCGCCACCAGCATGTGGTAATCCGGCCCGATGCCGTCGGCGTACTGCGCAATCTGCTTCATCGCGCCCGGCTTAAACATCCAGTCGTAGTTGTAGTTCACCCACTTGCCGTCCGGCTGCTTCTCCTGGGTTTCATTCCAGTCGGTATAGGCAATCAGCTGTACCAGATTGAGGTTCATCCCCATCTTCGGCTCCAGCTCGGTTTTGATGCGCTTCAGCTCGGCGGCGTCAAAGCACTGCAGGTAAACCTTGTCCTTCTTGCTGGTGTAGCCGTACTGCTTCAGCACCTCCAGCGTCTTCGCGGCAATGTCTTTCCCTTCCTGGTGGTGGAACCACGGCGCTTTGATTTCCGGGTAGATACCGATATTTTTCCCGGTCGAGTGGTTCAGCCCCTGAACAAACTCAATCTCTTCCTGGAAGGTGTGGATCCGGAAGTCAGATTTGCCCATCGGGAAACGTCCCGGATAGACCTGCACCTTCTTGCCGTTTTCAATCTCGAAGCCTTCGGTAAACTTCAGGGAACGGATCTCATCCAGGGTAAAATCAATGGCGTAGAAGCGACCATCTTTGCGGGCGCGGTCGGGGAAACGCTCCGCCACGTCCGTCACGCGGTCAAGATAATGATCGTGCAGGACCACCAGCTGGTCGTCCTTCGTCATCACCAGGTCCTGTTCCAGGTAATCCGCGCCCTGCGCATAGGCCATCGCTTTTGCCGGCAGCGTATGCTCCGGCAGATAGCCGCTCGCGCCGCGGTGGGCGATGACAATTTTATCTGCCGCCAGCGCGGACCCGGTCATCAGGCCCGCCAGCAGCAGGCCGGTTGCTACGTAAGATAATTTCATGGCAATGCTCCTTATTGACGACGTGCCTGCACTTCCGCGTGGTGACGTTTCTCACCGATCATCACGATAATCAGCAGCAGTACCGCCAGCACGCTACCGCCAATCATCACCATAAAGCCGCCGTCCCAGCCGAAGAAGTCAACGGTATAGCCCACGATAGCGCTCGCCGCGACCGACCCACCCAGATAGCCGAACAGACCGGTAAAGCCTGCCGCCGTGCCTGCCGCTTTCTTCGGTGCCAGCTCCAGCGCGTGCAGACCGATCAGCATAACCGGACCATAAATAAGGAAGCCGATGACGATCATACAGGCCATATCTACTGACGGGTTGCCCGGCGGGTTGAGCCAGTACACTACGGTGGCGATGGTGACCAGGGTCATAAAGAAGACGCCCGTCGCACCGCGGTTGCCTTTAAACACCTTGTCCGACATCCAGCCGCAAAGCAGCGTGCCCGGGATCCCAGCGTATTCATACAGGAAGTAGGCCCAGGAAGATTTATCCAGCGCGAAGTGCTTCACCTCTTTCAGGTAGGTCGGTGACCAGTCCAGAATGCCGTAGCGCAGCAGGTAAACGAACACGTTCGCTACCGCGATGTACCACAGCAGCTTGTTCGGCAGGACGTACTTCATGAAGATCTGCTTTGCGGTCAGCTCTTCTTCGTGCTCCTTGCTGTAATCATCCGGATAGTCGTTTTTGTACTCTTCGATCGGCGGCAGGCCGCAGGACTGCGGCGTATCGCGCATCAGGGCGAAGGCAATAATCGCCACCACGATGGCGCCAAAGGCAGGCATATACAGCGCGGCTTTCCAGTCGTTGAACCAGGCCATCCCCAGCAGGAACAGCAGAGGCGGAATGCCGCCCCCCACGTTATGCGCGCAGTTCCACACCGACACGATACCGCCGCGCTCTTTCTGCGACCACCAGTGCACCATGGTGCGTCCGCACGGCGGCCACCCCATTCCCTGGAACCAGCCGCAGAGGAACAGCAGCACGAACATGACGGCAATGCTGGAGGTTGCCCACGGCACAAAGCCCATAAACAGCATGACTGCTGCCGCCAGAATCAGGCCGGCCGGCAGGAAGACGCGCGGGTTCGAGCGGTCGGACACGGAACCCATAATGAATTTGGAAAAACCGTAGGCGATGGAAATACCCGACAGCGCGAACCCCAGATCGCCACGGGAAAAGCCCTGCTCTACCAGGTACGGCATGGCGAGCGCAAAGTTTTTACGCACAAGGTAGTACGCCGCGTACCCGAAGAAGATCCCGAGGAAAATTTGCCAACGCAGACGGCGGTATAGCGGATCAATTTCTGCCTCTGGCAGACGCGCCCGATGCGGCGCAGGTTTGAAGATACTGAGCATGACAGCCTCCGTGGCCAAAAATTGAATTTACAGGGGTTTAACTGCCCCATACTCCAGAGAGGTCGCGATGTTAAGAAATCACAGTGATTGTTACTGTGAATCAACGCACAGATTGTTACAGAAATATGACAGAATGCGCAAAAAAGCGCATGAAATCACGTTTCACTTTCGAATTTCGCTCGTTTGTGTTCGAAATCAAACAAACCACAGTTTTCATGTGGCTAAATGATAAAAAACGAACACAGAGGGATGACAATGACAATTCACGATCCTCGTTACAGCGATGTGATTATCATTGGCGGTGGTGCAACCGGCGCCGGCATCGCGCGCGATTGCGCCCTGCGGGGATTAAGCGTCACGCTTCTGGAGCGCCATGACATAGCGACGGGCGCTACCGGCCGCAATCATGGACTGCTTCACAGCGGCGCCCGCTACGCCGTGACCGACGGTGAATCCGCGCGCGAATGTATCGCCGAAAATCAGATCCTGCGGCGTATTGCCCGCCACTGTATTGAACCGACCGACGGTCTGTTTATTACGCTTCCCGAAGACGATCTCGCCTTTCAGCCACCCTTTATTACCGCCTGCCGCGCGGCGGGAATTCAGGCCGAGGCTATCGACCCGGCCCTCGCGCGGCGCATTGAACCCTCCGTCAACCCGGCCCTGACGGGCGCGGTAAAAGTGCCTGACGGTACGGTTGATCCTTTTCGCCTGACCGCCGCCAACATGCTGGACGCCCGCGAGCATGGCGCGCGCATACTGACCGGGCATGAAGTGACCGGGCTTATCCGCGAAGGCCATCGCATCTGCGGCGTGCGGGTGTTTGACACGCAATACAATGAGCACAGCGAGCTGTTTGCCTCCGTCGTCGTGAATGCCGCGGGGATCTGGGGGCAGCACATTGCGGAATACGCTGAGCTCTCGGTTCGCATGTTCCCGGCGAAAGGCTCCCTGCTGATCCTCGACCACCGCATTAATAACCACGTGATTAACCGCTGCCGCAAACCGTCCGATGCCGACATCCTCGTCCCCGGCGATACCATTTCGTTAATCGGTACCACCTCAACGCACGTGGACTACAGCGAGATTGATTACAACCGCGTGACCGCCGAAGAGGTGGATATTCTGCTGCGCGAAGGGGAAAAACTGGCCCCGGTAATGGCGCAGACCCGGATCCTGCGGGCCTACGCGGGCGTACGTCCGCTGGTCGCCAGCGATAACGACCCAAGCGGGCGTAACGTCAGCCGCGGCATCGTGCTGCTCGACCATGCCGCGCGTGACGGCCTGGACGGTTTTATCACCATTACCGGCGGCAAGCTGATGACCTACCGTCTGATGGCGGAGTGGGCAACGGATGCCGTCTGCCGCAAGCTGGGCAATACCGAACCGTGCGTAACGGCAGAACAGCCTCTGCCCGGTTCGCGGCAGTCCACCGAGAAGACGCTGCAAAAAATTATCTCCCTCCCCGCCCCCCTGCGCGGGTCGGCCATCTATCGCCATGGCGACAGAACGCCGGCCTGGCTGGGCGAAGGGCGACTGAGCCGCAGCCTGGTATGCGAATGCGAAGCCGTGACCGCCGGTGAAGTGCAGTACGCGGTGGAGAACCTGACGGTCAATAGCCTGCTCGATCTCCGCCGCCGCACCCGCGTCGGAATGGGAACCTGCCAGGGCGAGCTGTGCGCCTGTCGTGCCGCCGGGCTGCTGCAGCGTTTTCATACCACCACCGCCACCCAGTCGCTCGATCAGCTCAGCGCGTTTTTAAACGAGCGCTGGAAAGGCATTCAGCCTGTTGCCTGGGGAGATGCCCTGCGTGAAAGCGAGTTTACCCGCTGGGTTTACCAGGGGCTTTGCGGTCTTGAGAAGGAGCAACGCGATGAAATTTGATACCGTGATTGTCGGCGGCGGGCTGGCAGGCCTGCTCTGCGGCATCAAACTCACAAAGCGAGGGCTGCGCTGCGCCATTATCACCCGAGGCCAGAGCGCCCTGCACTTCTCGTCGGGCTCGCTGGATCTGGTGGACGATACGTACCGCGATAAGCTGCCGCCGGAGCACCCATATCACCTGATCGGCGCGCATAATATTGACCGCTTTGCGCTGGAAACCGAAGCGCTACTGGCGGACTGCGGCGCGCGCATGAAGGGGAGCGCCAGGCAAAATCATCAGCGCGTCACGCCGCTCGGTACCCTGCGTTCCGCCTGGCTCAGTCCGGAGGAGGTGCCCGTTGCCCCGTTCAGCGCCGCGCGCGTGCGGGTAGTGGGTATCAGCGGTTTTCTTGATTTTCAGCCCCATCTCGCGGCGGCATCGCTTTGCCGCCAGGGCGTTAACGCCGAAACGGCAGAGATAGAGCTGCCCGAACTTGATGTTCTGCGCGACAACCCGAGCGAGTTTCGCGCGGTGAATATCGCCCGTTTCCTCGATAACGAAGATAAGTGGCCGCTGCTGTATGACGCGCTCAGGCCGCTCGGCGAAAGCTGCGACGCGCTGTTGATGCCCGCCTGCTTTGGCTTACGCGACAACCGGCTCTGGCGCTGGCTCTCGGACCGACTGCCCTGCACGCTCGGCCTGCTGCCAACGCTGCCGCCTTCCGTACCGGGTATTCGCCTGCATACCCAGCTCCAGCGCCAGTTTGTTGCGCAGGGCGGCGTCTGGATGGCGGGTGATGAGGTGAAAAAAATCACCCTGACGGACGGCGCGGTGAGCGAAGTCTGGACGCGCAACCACGATGATATTCCGCTTCGCGCCCGCTATACGGTGCTGGCAAGCGGCAGTTTCTTCAGTAACGGACTGCTGAGCAGCCGGGAGGGCATTCGGGAAGCCATTATGGGGCTGGATGTCCGGCAAAGCGCCTCCCGCGCGGACTGGTATCAGAGTGATTTCTTCTCGCCTCAGCCCTGGCAACAGTTCGGCGTAATTGTCGATAACCAGCTACACCCGCAGCTTTCCGGTAGGCCCGTCCGCAATCTCTTTGTCATCGGCTCGCTGCTGGGCGGATACGACCCGATCGCTCAGGGATGCGGTGGCGGCGTCTGCGCCGTCACGGCGCTGTATGTGGCAGAGCAGATTATCCAGCGCACGGAGGTTGCACAATGAACGACACCCGTTTCGAAAGCTGCATCAAATGCACGGTTTGCACCACCGTCTGCCCGGTCAGCGGCGTCAATCCCCGCTACCCTGGCCCGAAACAGGCCGGGCCGGACGGCGAGCGTCTGCGCCTGAAGGACGGCAGGCTGTACGACGAGGCGCTGAAATACTGCATCAACTGCAAACGCTGCGAGGTGGCCTGCCCGTCGGATGTTAAAATCGGCGATATCATCCAGCGCGCCCGGGCGCGCTACGGCACGCAAAAGCCGACGCTGCGGGACGCCATTCTGAGCCACACCGACCTGATGGGCAGCATCTCTACGCCCTTTGCCCCGCTGGTCAACGCGGCGACCTCTCTCAAACCGGTGCGCCAGCTGCTGGATGCCACGCTCAAGATAGACCATCACCGCATCCTGCCGAAATACTCTCACGGCACCTTCCGCCGCTGGTACAGGTCCGTCGCCGCGGAGCAGGCCCAATACGCCGACCAGGTGGCCTTTTTCCACGGCTGCTATGTGAATTACAACCACCCGCAGCTGGGTAAAGATCTGCTGAAGGTGCTGAACGCCATGGGAACGGGCGTCCAGCTACTGAACAAGGAGAAGTGCTGCGGCGTACCGCTGATTGCCAACGGGTTTACCGATAAAGCGCGCAGGCAGGCAAAAAGCAACGTCACCTCCCTGCGCGAAGCCATTGTCGACAAGGGTATTCCGGTGCTGGCGACCTCGTCCACCTGCACCTTCACCCTGCGCGACGAGTACCCGCATCTGCTGGACGTCGATAACAGCGGGCTACGCGAGCACATCGAGCTGGCAACGCGTTTCCTGTGGCGCAAACTGGATAGCGGGCAGACGTTGCCGCTGGGAAAACTCCCCCTGAAAGTGGTGTACCACACGCCGTGTCATATGGAAAAAATGGGCTGGTCGCTCTATACGCTTGAACTGCTGCGGTTGATTCCGGGCCTTGAGCTGACGGTGCTGGATTCGCGCTGCTGCGGGATTGCGGGAACCTACGGCTTCAAGCGTGAGAACTACGAAACGTCACAGGCGATTGGCGCCCCGCTGTTTCGCCAGATTGAAGAGAGCGGCGCGGATATCGTGGTGACCGACTGCGAAACCTGCAAGTGGCAGATTGAGATGTCCACCAGCAAGCGCTGTGAACATCCGATTACCCTGCTGGCGAAGGCGCTGGGCTGAACGGTGCCGGGGCGAAAGGCCCCGGCACGGGTTTTATTCAACGAACAGCGACTCGACCACCTGGATCCAGCCGTGCTCGCTGGCAACCTCTTTACCATTCAACCAGCGGCGCAGCATGTTCAACGCCATCATGGCGCAAACCTCCTGACGCACCGCCAGGCTGTGGCGGGTGATGCTCATTTTTACCCGCAGCGCCCAGGTGCCTTCCGGCGTGGCCAGCGCGAAGTTAAGGTATTCCTCATCCAGCCCCCCGACAAACAGCGCCAGGCCGGCAAAATGTTTCACCCTTCTTTCAGAAGCCCAGCGGGCGGTCTGCGCCAGCGTTTCCTGCTGGAACGGCACCACTTCGCTGGCCAGCAGCGGCGCGTTGACGCGCGACAGCTGCAGCGCCAGCAGGCCGCCGGTGAACTGCTCGCTTAAGGTCACGCTCAGCTGGCGCGACTGCAGATGCTTCGCAATCTGCGCCGGAAGCCCTTCCGTGCCTTCAAAAATTAGGCTTTCGCCCGCCACGCGCTGCACCTCAGGCCACAGGGCCAGCATCGCCTCTTTCTGCGTGGCCGGACCGGTAAGCTTAAGTTCAATGATCGGCATGGAGGAGCGATACCCCATGGACACGTCCGGCGGCAGTGCCAGGTGGTCGAGGCTCTGAGCCAGATCGCTTTCCGAGCGGCCAAAGGTGGTCAGACGCAGGCAAAGCGGGGGTTCCGGCAGGGTAAAACGATCGCGAAGGCGCGGCAGGATCTGCTGCTCGACCATCACTTTAAATTCTGAGGGCACGCCCGGCGTGAAGAACATCAGGCAGCGGTTCAACTGCATGGCAAACCCGCACGCGGTGCCGACCAGGTTATCGACCAGCTCCGCGCTGGCGGGGATTTCAGCCTGCTTGCGGTTGCTGGGGGCCATGATGCGGCCGCGTTCGGAGAAAAAGCGCTCCATCTGCGAAAGCCACGCCTCGTGCAGCACCAGCCCTTCGCCTTTTGCGGTCGCGGCAGCCAGCGCGCTGAGATCGTCGCTGGTGGGGCCGAGCCCACCGTTCACAATCAGCACGTCACAGTGTTCGCTGCGCTCGCGCAGAATAGCGACCAGTGACTCAAGATTGTCGCCCACCGTGTTGCGGCGCGTTAACGGTAATCCTTGCTCAAAGAAAAGATCGGCAAGCCAGGCAGCATTGGTATCAATAATTTGGCCATGCAGCACTTCGTCGCCGGTGGATAACATCTCCACGTTAATCATTATGTTCTCCCGCTAATTTGGTCAAAACACTATAGCGCAAACGCGGGGTGGAGAAGAGAGAAACTGGCGCGACAGAATGCCGCGCCGGAGTGATTAGAAGCCTGCGCTAACGCCCACGTACGGGCCGTCGGCCAGCGCGTTGTCGCGGTTGCCGTCTTTGCCGGCCAGGTTCAGATAACGATAGCCTGCTTCGATGGTAATCGGACGCATGATAGTCCAGCGCGCGCCGGCGTTGGCCTCTTCATAGCTTTCGATACCGCTGGAGAGGGAGTCCGGAGAATAGTAGTACTCGCCAAACAGGCCGAAGCTGTCGCCAATTTTCCACTGCAGGCCGCCGCCCACTGCCGCCGCGTATCCTTCGTCACCGTCATTTGGGTTGGTATAGATACCTTTACCGCCGACGGTCGCCAGGAACGGGCCGAGAGGAACGTTAAGACCCAGGCCGAGGCTGGCCGCGTCGCCGTCGTCATCGTTATGCGTCCAGCCACCGGTCATCGCCAGACCGGAGGTCTCTGTACCCATGCCAAAGCCCAGGTGGGTGTAGTCCTGACCCGCCGAGCCGTTAATGCTAATAGCGTTAGCCGCCGCAGAAACAACCATCAGGCCGAAGCCCATTAATGCCACTTTTTTCATTGTCGCGATCCCGCACATTTTATAAGAAGTCCCAAAACCGCGAGATTTTAACCTGACTCTTCCGGGGATCAAGCACTCTGCGTGCGGCAGGTCGATAGATTGTAACTGTTTGAAACGGCTATTATCCTTTCAGCGATGCGTTCACCCACTGCTGCAGCGCGCGACGCGAAACTTTAATGCCGCCATTTTTAAGCTCGGTCGGCAGCAGCAGCCAGCGGACGGGCTGCTCAAAACGCGCCAGCTTATCCCTGACCCAGTCGGGAAAACAGGCGATATCCGTTCCCGGCTCACACTCCACCACCGCCACCGGACGTTGCCCGAACTCGGCGTCGTCCAGCGGAACGATAAATACCTGGTTAATCTGCGGATGCCGGGCGATAACCCGCTCAAGGCTTTCCGGCTGGATCCCTTCTCCGCCGCTAAAAAAGAGATTGTCCATGCGGCCCAGAATCGTCAGGCGACCGTTATTCAGCTCGCCGCGATCGCGGGTGGCGAACCATCCCTGCGCATTGGTCAGCGGCATCAGCGCGCCGTCGCGCCAGTAGCCTGAGGCCATGCTTTGCGCCCTGATCCAGACTTCACCGTTAACGACCTGTACCTCTCTACCCGGCAGGGCACTGCCCACGTCCGGCTCGCCGTCCGCCGCTTTCGCGCAGACGGTAGAGGCAAACTCGGTCAGGCCGTAACCGCAGAAGGTGCGAATTCCCTGCTCTCTCGCCTTTTGCGTCAATTCTACCGGAATGGCCGCCCCGCCAAGCAAAACCGCTTTCAGGGCAATGTGGCTTTCGGTATTCAGAAGACGCCAGAGCTGGGTCGGCACCAGCGAGGCGTGCGTACAGCCGCGCAAGGCCTGCGCCAGGGGCTGTTTCTCGCGCACGGTTAACCGTGCGCCGGCCAGCAGCCAGCGCCATAAAATACCCTGACCGGAAACGTGAAACAGCGGCAGCGAAAGCAGCCAGTCGTCGTCATCTCCGTAGGGCATCAGCGCCAGCACGCCGCGCGCGCTGGCCAGATGGGCCTCGCAGGTATGCACCGCCGCCTTAGGCAGACCGGTAGAGCCGGAGGTCAGCGTCATGGACGCCAGCCGCGCAGGCTGCCACGCGGCGCGATATTCACCCGCGCGCTCGCGCATGTTCAGGGGAGGAAGACCGTCGTAGAGACCATCCAGCACCAGCGCAAAGCGCAGGGTCATCTGGGGAAGCAACACGTCCAGCAGCGGGCGCGGCAGCTGCGGATTAACGGGAAGGATACGCGCTCCGCACTGGAGCAGCGCCAGCCACGCCAGCAGGGTTTGCGGGTGGTTATAGGCCAGCAGCAGCACGCCGTCGCCCTCCTCCACGCCCTGCTGGTGAAACCCCGCCGCAAGGCTGTCGACGCGCGCGCACAGCTGTTGCCAGGTAAGCGTCTCGTCGTTAAGCCTCAGGGCAGGCTTATCGGCAGACAGCGCGCGCCAGTGCCGCCAGGGCCAGTCGGTAAAACTCATCGCAGCGGCTCCAGCGCCTCGGTGCCGAGGCACGGCAGCGCGCTGTCTGGCCACGTGCGGATAAGCTGGGCCTGCATCAGGTTCAGCGTATCGAGGCCAGGCACCGTGTCCGGCGTTAACCAGGCGGCAATACGCGCCAGCTGGGTTAGCCCCAGGCTGGACTCAATCGACGAGCTGATCACCGCCGTCAGCCCTGCGGCGTGCGCCGCCGCGACCTGCTCGCGCACCTTCGCCAGACTGCCGGTCAGCGTCGGCTTAATCACTACCGCGCTGACGCCGGGTTCGGCAACGAAGGCAAAATCCGCTTCGCGCAGGCTTTCATCCCAGGCGATGGCAATCCCCGTTTCGCGGGCAAACGCGCGCGAATCGTCGCGGGTTTTACACGGCTCTTCCAGGAAGGCAATGCGGCTGCGGTACGCCGGGTTGACGTATTTCGCAAACTGCTGCGCCTTCAGCGGCGTCCAGGCGCGGTTGGCATCCAGACGCAGGTGCAGATCGGGGATCGCCTCCAGCAGCAGGTTGGCAACCATGCCGTCGCGCACCGCTTCGTAGAGGCCGACTTTAATTTTCGCGACCTTCTCGCCCGGCATGGCTGAGAGCAGCGCGAAGAGTTCGTCCGGGTCTCCCGTGCAGAGCGGTGCCGCGCGGTAGTTAGCCTTTTCAGCCAGGCTGCCGTCCAGCTCCGCCAGCGCGCAGCTGATACCAAAAGCCGCGGAAGGCACGTCCGATAACGCCGGGTTCTCGCCCTCACGCCACCTTGCCGTCCACGCCAGCAATGCAGCCTGCGCGTCCTCCAGCGACTCGAGGCTAAAGCCCGGCAGAGGCGAAATCTCGCCCCAGCCTTCCCGCTCGCCCTGCTGCAGATGCACGAAGAAGCCGTCACGGGTTTTTAACCGCCGTTCACGCAGCACCACGCCCGCGTCCATCGGTATCTGCCAGCGGTAAACCTGCGCGCGACGCATTACGGGTTCCGTTTGTATTTGCTGAAGTCCGGCTGGCGTTTTTCATTAAACGCGTTGCGCCCTTCCTGACCCTCTTCGGTCATGTAGAACAGCATGGTGGCGTTGCCCGCGAGCTCCTGCAGACCCGCCTGACCGTCACAGTCGGCGTTGAGCGCGGCTTTGAGGCAGCGCAGCGCCATTGGGCTGTTTTGCAGCATTTCGCGACACCAGCGTACGGTCTCTTTTTCGAGATCGGCAATCGGTACCACGGTATTCACCAGGCCCATATCCAGCGCTTCCTGAGCGTTGTATTGACGGCACAGGAACCAGATTTCACGGGCTTTTTTCTGCCCGACGATGCGTGCCATGTAGGAGGCACCCCAGCCGCCGTCGAAGGATCCGACTTTCGGGCCCGTCTGGCCGAAGATGGCGTTCTCTGCCGCAATGGTCAGGTCACACATCATGTGCAGCACGTGACCGCCACCGATGGAGTAGCCTGCCACCATCGCCACCACCGGTTTCGGACAGGTACGGATCTGGCGCTGGAAATCGAGCACGTTCAGGTGGTGCGTGCCCGCATCGTCCTGGTATCCGCCGTAGTCACCGCGCACTTTCTGATCGCCGCCGGAGCAGAACGCCTTCTCGCCTTCGCCGGTCAGGACAATCACGCCGATATTGTCGTCGTAGCGCGCATCCGCCAGGGCCTGAATCATCTCTTTAACGGTCAGCGGACGGAAGGCGTTGCGCACCTGCGGACGGTTAATGGTGATTTTGGCAATGCCGTCGGTGGATTTATGGTAGCGAATGTCGGTGTAGCCTTCGGAGCAGTCTTGCCATTCAACCGGTGCATAGAGCATGTTTTCATCAGGATAGATCATGGAATGTCCTTTATACGAAGACGCAGTATCTGAGCCAGACTCGCGGTAACCGCATCGGGATTTTCCCGGTGGGCGTTGTGTCCGGCGTTGGGAATGACATGGCGAACGGCGTTCAGCTCAGCGGCAAGGGCCGCAAACTTCTCATCGCGTTCGCCATAGAGGTAATTAAAAGAGAAATGGCGTGCCCCAAGCGCGGCACGCAAATCGGGCTGCACGGCCAGCGACGTCGCCTCAAGCATCATCGCCAGCGCCGCGCCGCTGTTCTGGCTGCGCAGGGTAACCAGCGCCTCGCGCTGGGCATCCGTGAGTGAGGCAAAAACGGGCTGTTGATACCAGTCAGCGAATACCTTACTTAGCGGTTCGGTGCGAAAACGTCTCGCCCAGCGGCGGTCAGAGGCCAGCCGCGCATTTCGCGCTTCGGCATCCTGCAGGCCCGGATGCCCGCCCTCAACCATCACGCCCAGCAGCCCCTCAGGCTGCTGGCAGGCATGAAACATCGCAATGCGGCCGCCGAGGGAGTACCCGATGAGCCAGAACTTGAGTATGTTGTAACTAAGCAAGGTTTGGGCGAGCAGCGTACTCATCTCCTCAAACCCCATCACGCTAAAATCTCGGGATCCACCGTGACCCGGCAGATCCAGATACAGCCGGGGGTAGTCGCTGAGTTTTTCACCGACCTTCTGCCACTCGCGGCAGTCCCCGGAAAAGCCGTGCAAAAAGACCAGCCAGGGATAGCCCGGCTTGCCGGCCTGCTGCACGCCCGAGAGGTTCACAGCTGGCTCACCTGCGCCAGCAGGCTTTGCAGCATCTGCGCACCGTCTGCATCATTCACCACCAGCTCAATCAGCGTCGCACCGGGCTGTTTCCAGGCGGTGCCCAGCGCGTCATCCAGCTGTTCCCAGCTTTCAGGGCGATGGTATTTAAGGCTGAACATCGCCGCGGCGTGCTCGAAGTGTACGTTCTGCGGCATCAGATAGAAGCGCTCGCGCTCGCTCTGCGGCGTGGGCAAAAGGGAGAAAATCTGCCCGCCGTTGTTGTTGACCACAATCAGCACAAACGGGGCTGACGCCTGACGCAGCAGCGCCAGCGCGTTGAGATCGTAGAGCGCGGAGAGATCGCCCACGATCGCCAGCGTCGATTTCGCGCTGGCGCGCTGTACGCCCGCCGCCGTTGAAATCAGCCCGTCGATGCCGCTGGCGCCGCGGTTGCTGTAAACCGGGTAGCCGGCAGGCAGCTTCGAAAAGGCGTCAATCAGGCGCACCACCAGGCTATTGCCGACAAACAGCTGCCCCTGCTCAGGTAGAAGCTGGCGAATACGGTGCGCCAGCCCGGCCTCGCTAAACGCGTCGCAGTGCGCTTTGGTCAGCTCCCACGCCTGACGCGAAAGGTCCGGGAGGGTCACCGCCCAGGGTTTGCGCTTTTCCGCCGGATGGAGCGTCAGCCAGGCGTCAATACGGCTGACCAGGCGACGACCGCGATGGTGCGCCGGGTCGAGCCGCCCTTCCAGCGGATCCACCAGCCAGTACTCTTCCGGCGTGCAGGTAGCCTGCCACTGCAGTAACCGCTTGCCGGTCAAACTCGAGCCCACCTGAACCACAATCTGCGCCTGCGACAGCTCGGTAACCGCTTTCGCATTACCCAGCCAGAGGTCGGCGCACGGCAGCGGCTGACCGGTCTGGGAAAGCACGTCCCCAATCAGCGGCCAGCCGAGCGTTTGCGCCCATTCCGCGACCAGCTTGCCTTCAGCGGCGCTCATGCGCCCGGCGATGACCACGCCGCGCTTCTGCCGCCAGAAGAACCAGTCGCGCTGTTTTGCGCTCTCAAGATGCGTCTGCTCGCGCAGCCACGGTTTTTCACTCTCCCACCAGTCACCGAGAGCGTGCTGCCATTCCAGACCCGTGTCGTCCAGCTCACCGTACAGCGGCTCGGCAAACGGGCAGTTGATGTGCAACGCCCCGCCGCGCAACGTCTCCATGGCGTGATCGACGGTGGAAACCAGCCAGCTTGCCGGAATATCCTGGGTGGGACGCGGTAACGAAATCGTCTGCGACGGATGTGAAGCAAAGAGTCCCGGCTGGCGAATCGCCTGATTGGCGCCGCAGTTGATAAGCTCAGGGGGGCGATCGGCGGTGAGCAGGATCAGCTTTTCACCGGTTAACCCGGCTTCAATCAGCGCCGGATAGAGGTTTGCCACCGCGGTACCGGAGGTGACAATCACCGCCACAGGTTCTTTGCTGGCTTTCGCCAGGCCCAGCGCCAGATGGCCAAGGCCGCGTTCATCAAAGTGGGTGTGATGAATCAACGCCCGGTTTTCGGCGGCCGCCAGCGTCATCGGCGTTGAGCGAGAACCCGGTGCAATACACACGTGCCTGACGCCATGGCGCGTCAGGGCTTCAAGGATCACCGCCGCCCAGCGTCGGTTAAAAGAACTTACTGACATGAGATTGTCCGGTATCAAGAATGCGACACAGTATAAATAATAGAAAAAATTGGAATTTTGATGTGAATCGGGATTGCGCGAATCAGTATTAATCCCTTAGGAGCAGAGAGCGCAATCCGGCGGCTTTATTTTCAATCTCCTGCCACTCCTGCTCCGGGTCAGACCCGCTGACAATGCCGGCGCCGGCGTAAAGCCGCAGGGAATCCTCCAGCACGCGGGCGGAGCGCAACGCCACGCAGAACTCACTTTGATCGGGCGATAAATACCCGGCCGAACCGGCGTACCACTCGCGGTTAAAGGGTTCAACCTTCTGGATAAACTCGCGTGCAGGCTGTCGCGGCAATCCGGCGACGGCCGCGGTTGGCTGCAGCATGTTAAGACACTGCTCATCATCGGCCTGCTTGAGTTCTGTCCAGATACAGCGGCGCAAATGCTGCACTTTACGCAGGCGCACCACCTGGGCTGGCAGTACCTCAAGCGTCTGCGTGTGGTGCTGAAGACGCTGACAGATATCTTCCACAACCAGCATATTTTCGCGCTGGTTTTTATCGTCATTCAGCAGCCACTCGCCCAGACGCTGCGCTTGTTTATCATCAGCGTGGCTGGCAACCGTGCCCGCCAGCGCTTCCGTGCGCAGCAGCCTGCCGCGCCGCCGCCAGAGACGCTCGGGCGTTGAGCCGAGAAAGGCGTTACCGGCGTCGAATACCATGCAGAAATGGTAGCAATGTAAATTCAGGGCGCGGCTGGCCGCCATCAGCGCGACGGGATTAATGCGCTGTGTAAACTGAAGATCGGTGGCCCTCGCAAGGACGACCTTCTCAAAATCACCGCCCGCGATGGTTTCGGTCGCCCTGCGGACAAGTCTCAGCCATTCGGCCTGTTGCGGCTGATGGGTTTCGCGCTCAACCTGAACGGCCAGCGGGCGGATAGGCCTGGCTGGCTGGAGCTGCTGTAAAAAATCCCGAGCGGCAAAGGCGTCGTCCTGAAGCGAGCGATCGCTCCATAATTGCAGGCGCAGCGTGGCGTTTCCGGCCGAGCGTCGCCAGAGCAGACGGGGTAAAAAGAGGCTGCCCTGCTCCGGGTTAAAGGCGTTCAGGCCGCAGATTCGGGTATCACCTGCCGCATTTTGCTCGCGCAAAAACTGCGAGGCTATCGCCAGAGATGAAAAATGGGCAACCGCCCCCAGCGCAGCCAGCTCTTCATCGCCGTTACGCTGCTGCCAGTAAAACTGAGGATAGCACTGCTGCGCCCCCAGCCAGGCAAGGGGATCGAAGGCATCGTTTAACGGGAAAGAGACGTCGAAATGACGTATGCCGGGTGCTGCGGGGAACGCTTGCGTAAGCTGGGTACGCAGATGCTCCAGCGCGAGGAAAATCGAATTCACGCGAACCTCTCCCTGTTAAAACCTCGTATTATACGGGGTACTGACCATAAATAGCAGTACCCACGTATAGGGAGTGGTTAAGCGGCTTAACGACGGGCCAGCAGCAGGCCGAGAACCAGGCCAACAGCGGCGCCTACGCCAATACCCTGCCACGGCTTTTCATGCACGTAATCATCAGCACGATAAACCGCTTTTTTGGCGCGGTAGTAATAGGTATCAGACGCATGGCTGACGCGGTTTTTGACCTCATGCAGCGCCTGTTCGGCACGGGCTTTTAGCTCAATATATTTCTGATCGGCAGGGTCGCCCGAAGAACGTAACACCTCTTCCAGCGTTTCGCTCAGTAAGGCCAGATCGTCATCGATACGGGTATCCCAGGATTGAAATGACATAGTTTTCTCCATGTTAGTACACCAGTCCGCTAACTATAGCCAACGCGTCGCCATTACGCCTGTTTCACTTCCCGCGCCATGCCGATGTGGGGAATGCCATCTTCGTCATACACTTCCGTTACCGGCGCGAAGCCAAAGTGGGCATAGAACGACTGCAGGTGCGCCTGCGCGCCCAGGTATAACGCCTTGTCCGGCCACTGTTTCTGGCACGCTTCCAGCGTTTTTTCCATAAGCTGGTAGCCCAGTTTTTCACCGCGCGCCTTGCCGCTGATGATGACGCGGCCAATGACGACAGGCTCAAAATCGTCTTCGCTTTTCAGAATCCTCGCATACGCGACCAGCCCGTTATCGCGCCAGCCGAGGATATGACGGTTCTCGCCGACAAGGTCATCGCCGTCGATGTCCTGATACGGGCAGGTCTGTTCTACAACAAATACTTCACAGCGCAGTTTAAGCAGCGCGTAGAGCGAATGTACGGTGAGGTCGCTATGGTGTAAATCTTGCCACTGGATCATGTCATTCTCCTTCCTGGGGTTCATCACGTTATACTAAACCCCTCCCCGTTCGGCAAAGGGCTGATTGCGTTATGGAACTGATTTTTCTGGGTACGTCCGCTGGCGTGCCAACCCGCTCACGAAATGTGACGGCGATTCTGCTGGATCTTAAGCACCCAACCCGCGGCGGGCTATGGCTGTTTGACTGTGGTGAAGGGACGCAGCATCAGCTATTACATACCGCTTATCACCCGGGCAAGCTGGATAAAATCTTTATCACTCACCTGCATGGCGACCATCTCTTTGGCCTGCCCGGTCTGCTGTGCAGCCGCTCAATGGCCGGTAATGCCAACCCGCTAACGATTTATGGGCCTGCGGGTGTGGGAGAATTTGTTGAAACCACGCTGCGCCTGAGCGGCTCGTGGACGGATTATCCGCTGGAGGTCGTTGAGATTAGCGACGGTCTGGTTTTCGATGACGGGGATTATATCGTCACCGCCCAACCGCTCAATCATCCCGTGGAGTGCTATGGCTACCGCATTGAGGCGCATGACAAACCCGGCGCGCTGGATGCCGCCGCGCTAATGGCCGATGGCGTTAAGCCCGGGCCGCTGTTCCAGCGCCTGAAGCACGGAGAGACCGTCACGCTGGAGGACGGGCGCGTTATTAACGGCCAGGATTATCTCGCCGCACCGCAACCCGGCAAAAAACTGGTGATTTTTGGCGACACGGCCCCGTGCCCGGCGGCGCTCACGCTGGCCCAGGGCGTGGACGTGATGGTGCACGAAGCCACGCTTGAAGCGGCAATGGAAGAGAAAGCCAACAGCCGTGGCCATAGCTCCACGCGTCAGGCGGCGCAGCTTGCCCGTGACGCGGGCGTCGGGAGGCTCATCGTCACCCACGTCAGTTCACGCTACGACGCGCGGGGATGCGCAAGCCTGCTGGCGGAGTGCCGCGCGCTGTTCCCGGAATGTGAGCTGGCCGAAGATTTCGCTCAGGTCAGCGTTTAGTCCTTCATTTTTCTCTCAGGATGCCGATAACGATTAAAAGGTCAGCATTTCTCTCGAGGGTAGAATGGATAATTTCCAGAAAGATATTGATGACAGGGCGAATCTGACCCTGTCGAACCGTTTTGAACTGTTGCTGTTCCGTCTGGGCACCTCTCTTAACGAAAATAAATCCGAGCTGTTTGGCATTAACGTCTTTAAGCTGCGCGAAATTGTGCCGATGCCGGAGTTCACGAAACCCGCAGGGATGAAATCACCGCTGATGGGAATGGTGAATATTCGCGATCAGGTGATTCCGGTGATCGATCTGGCCGCCGTAGCGGGCTGTAAGCCCACGACCGGGCTGAACATTCTGCTGATCACCGAATATGCCCGCAGCGTGCAGGCGTTTGCCGTGGAATCGGTTGAGAACATCATGCGTCTGGACTGGAAGCAGGTGCACGCGGCGGAAACCGCCGTCAGCGGCCGCTATATCACCAGCATAGCCTGCCTGGACGAGAAGACCGATACCAACGATCTGGCAATGGTGCTGGACGTTGAGCAGATCCTGTATGACATCACCCCGGCCAATCACGATCTGCACGCCACAAACCTGAAGACCACCAAATTCCATATTAAGCCAGGCGCTGTCGCCATCGTCGCGGAAGACTCCAAAGTCGCGCGTTCGATGCTGGAGAAAGGCCTGCAGGCGATGGAGATACCGGCGCAGCTGCATATCACCGGTAAAGAGGCGTGGGAAAAAATTGGCGTGCTGGCGGCACAGGCGCAGGCTGAAGGGGTGCCGATCACCGATAAGATCGCTCTGGTGCTGACCGACCTCGAAATGCCGGAGATGGACGGCTTTACGCTGACGCGTAAAATCAAAACCGACCCGTTCCTGAAAGACATTCCGGTGGTGATCCACTCTTCCCTTTCCGGCAACGCCAACGAAGATCATATTCGTAAGGTGAAGGCGGACGGTTACGTGGCGAAGTTTGAGCTGAACGAGCTGTCGTCGGTGATTGAGGAAGTGCTGGACCGCTCGATGAAGAAGATTGACGGGCCGCTTATAAGCAGGAAGCAGCTGGCTTAAGTCTGGTGCGGGCTGGTGCCCTCACCCCGTCCCTCTCCCACAGGGAGAGGGCGAAAACCATAAAAAAACCCGCCGAGGCGGGTTTTTGTTTTTACATTAACGGCATCGCTCGCTGCACGATATCAATCAGCGGCTGCGGATAGATACCGAAGATCAGCACCAGCAGTGCGGAGATGAGCACCACAATACCGCCGGCGCTGTACTGCCAGTTGGTTGGGGCATCACGGTTGAGCTGCTGAGGTGCACTCAGGTACAGGCTCACTGCCACACGCAGGTAGTAGTACAGACCAATCGCGGAGCCGATAACCACGCCCGCGGTCAGCCACCACAGGTGCGCCTGCACACCGACGGCCAGCACGTAGAACTTACCGATGAAGCCCAGCGTCATCGGGATACCCGCCAGAGAGAGCATCATCACGGTCATCACCGCGGACAGAATTGGACGGTGCCAGAACAGACCACGGTAGGAGAACAGTGAATCGGCATCCGGACCACGGTACGGGCTGGACATCAGGCTCACCACGCCGAACGCGCCGAGGCTGCTGAACAGGTAACCGGCCAGATACACGCCCACGGCTTCCATCGACATCTCACCGCTCTGCAGCGCAATCAGCGCCACCATCAGGTAGCCCAGATGAGAGATAGACGAGTAGCCCAGCAGACGTTTGATGTTGGTCTGGCTCAGCGCCATCAGGTTTCCGAAGATGATGGAGACGAAAGCGATGATGCCCAGCACCACGCGAATCGCTTCGCTGTCACCCACCGGTGCGTACAGGAACAGACGCATCACCACCCCGAAGATAGCGATTTTGCTCGCCGTCGCCAGGAAGGTCGACACCGGAGCCGGAGCGCCCTGGTAGACGTCTGGCGTCCACAGGTGGAACGGAACCAGAGAGAGCTTGAAGCCAAGGCCAACAATCATCATGCCCAGACCCGCCAGCAGCAGCGGCTCATGCAGCATGCCGTCGCCGAGGCTCTTGCCGAGCGCCATGAAGGAGAGATTACCGGACTGTGCGTACAGCAGCGCAATACCAAACAGCAGGAACGAGGAGGCCGCCGCAGACAGGATGGTGTACTTGATGCTGGCTTCCAGAGAGCGCTTCTGACGGAAGGCGTAACCAATCAGACCGAACAGCGGCAGAGAGATCAGCTCAATGCCGAGGAACAGCGCGGCCAGGTGGTTCGCGTTCGCCAGCAGAATGCCGCCCAGCGCGGCAATCAGAACCAGCAGGTAAAACTCTTCTTTATTGTCGTTGTAGCCTTCAAGCCACGGATACGCAAAGGTACAGGTTGCCAGGCTCGCCAGCAGAACCAGACCGGTATACAGCATGGCGTAACCGTCAACGCGCATCAGCGGGGTGACGTCCATCGCCCCACCCTGGCCAACAAACCAGAGAGAGACTAACGCGGCGTTCAGGCCGATGACCGACAGCGTGGCATTCAGGAAGTGATTGCGTCGCCACGCAATGGAGAGCATCACAACCACCACCGTCAATCCGACGATCAGCAGCGGTAGCAGCGCGATCAGTTGTTGTGGAGTTATTGTCATGGCGAATTACGGCCTTGTAGTAGAAGCAGAATTAACAAACCACTGCTGGATGTTACCCATCGCGCTGTGCGAGGTATCCAGAATCGGCTGCGGGAAGAAGCCCAGCAGCACCAGCAGCACGACCAGCAGCAGGATGATGAACAGCTCACGCAGCGACATCCCCGGCAGTTCTTGTGCAGCAATTTCGCTCTTCGCTTTACCGAAGTAAGCGCGATGCAGCATCGCCAGCGAGTACACGGAAGCGAACACCAGACCAAAGGTGGAGATCACGGTAATCACCGGTACCACTTTGAAGCTGCCGAACAGAATCATAAATTCGCCGACGAAGTTACCGGTGCCCGGCATCCCCAGGGTGGCAACCGCGAAGAACATGGAGAGCGCTGGCAGCCATTTAATTTTGCTCCACAGGCCGCCCATCATACGCATGTCGCGAGTATGCAGACGTTCGTACAGCTGGCCGCACAGGATGAAGAGGCCGGCTGCGGACAGACCGTGCGCAATCATCTGGATAACCGCGCCCTGGTACGCCAGCTGGCTGCCGGTGTAGATGGCAATCAGCACGAAGCCCATGTGGGAAACGGAGGTATAGGCAATAAGACGCTTGATGTCGTACTGCGTGAAGGCCATCCAGGCACCGTAGAAGATACCGATCACACCCAGCCACATGGCAATCGGTGCGAACTCAGCGGAGGCATTCGGGAACAGCGGCAGTGCGAAACGCAGCAGACCGTAGGCCGCCGTTTTCAGCAAGATGCCCGCCAGGTCAACGGAACCCGCTGTTGGCGCCTGAGAGTGCGCGTCTGGCAGCCAGCCGTGCAGAGGAACCACCGGCATTTTCACCGCGAACGCGATGAAGAAGCCCAGCATCAGCAGGTATTCAACGCCGTGCGACATCGGGGTCTTCAGCAGGTCTTCGTAGTTGAAGGTCCAGGTGCCGGTCGCATTGTGATGAACAAACACCAGCGCCAGAATAGCGATCAGCATCACCAGACCACTCGCCTGGGTATAGATGAAGAACTTGGTTGCCGCCGTGATACGCGTTTTACCGTCGGACGCCTTATGGCCCCACAGCGCGATCAGGAAGTACATCGGCACCAGCATCATCTCCCAGAAGAAGAAGAACAGGAACATGTCGATGGCAAGGAACACGCCGATAACGCCGCCCAGGATCCACATCAGGTTCAGGTGGAAGAAGCCCTGGTATTTTTCGATTTCACGCCAGGAGCAGAGTACCGCCAGAACGCCGAGCAGACCAGTCAGCACCACCATCAGCAGCGACAGACCGTCAATCGCCAGGTGGATCGTAATGCCGAAACGTGGGATCCACGGCAGGATAAACTCAGACTGCCACTGCGGAATGCCCGCAGACTGGGTCAGAGAGTAGCCACCCTGCAACCAGAGTTGCAGACCAAGCGCGAGCGTCAATCCCATGGTGATCAGCGCGATCCAGCGCGGCATCTTCACGCCAAAGCGTTCAGTCTGCCAGCACAGGAAGCCGCCGATGAAGGGAATTAATATTAGCCAGGGTAGTAACATGGCGATTTACATTCCTTTTTAAGGCCCCCAGCAGGGGCCTGATTTTCAACGAATTCGAATAAAATTCACTTAACGATCAACGCAACACCATCAGCAGCGCCAGCACGACAACCGCACCGATGCTCATGGACGCCACATACCAGCGCAGATAACCGTTCTCGCTGTACAGCAGGCCTTTACCTGCAAAGCGGGAGAGGATCGCCGGGATATTCATCAGGCTGTTTAGCGGGTCGCGCTTCAGCAGCCACGCAATGCCCAGGAACGGCTTAACGAAGATCATGTCGTACAGCCAGTCGAAGCCCCACGCGTTGTACCACCAGGTGCCCAGCAGACGGCCTGGCGCACTGTTGGCCACGGCAGTCACCAGCGTACGTTTGCCCAGCCACAGCCATGCAGCGATCAGGATGCCCGCGATAGCGACCACGCCGGAGGTGATTTCAAGCGTCAGAACGCGACCGTGCTCAAGCTCGGTGGTGTCTGGCAGTACGCCCTGCAGCGGTGGCACAATCATCGCGCCAACGAAGGTGGACAGTACCAGCAGCACAATCAGCGGCAGGTGGTGGGTAATCCCCTTCCCTGCGTGAGCGTGAATTTGTTCTTTACCGTGGAATACGATGAAAATCATACGGAAGGTATACAGGGAGGTCATGAATGCACCGACCAGACCCGCAACCATCAGATTGATATGACCATTCGCCATGGCACCCGCAAGGATTTCGTCCTTACTGAAGAAGCCCGCGGTAATCAGCGGCAGTGCCGCCAGCGCCGCGCCGCCGACCAGGAAGCAGATATACACCAGCGGGATGGACTTACGCAGTCCGCCCATCTTGAAGATGTTCTGCTCGTGATGGCAGGCCAGGATCACGGAACCGGATGAGAGGAACAGCAGCGCTTTAAAGAACGCGTGCGTCATCAGGTGGAAAATGGCTGCGTCCCACGCCTGAACGCCCAGCGCGAGGAACATGTAACCAATCTGGCTCATGGTGGAATACGCGAGAACGCGTTTGATGTCGGTCTGCACCAGCGCGGCAAAGCCTGCCAGCACCAGCGTAACCGCACCGACGATACCCACCAGATGCAGAATTTCCGGAGTCATCAGGAACAAGCCATGGGTACGCGCAATCAGGTAGACACCCGCGGTGACCATGGTCGCGGCGTGGATCAGCGCGGAGACAGGGGTTGGGCCCGCCATCGCGTCGGCCAGCCATGTCTGCAACGGCAGCTGCGCGGATTTACCCACGGCACCACCCAGCAGCATCAGCGTTGCCCACCACAGCATGTTGTTGCCTGCGGCGAAGTGCGCCGGCGCCAGTTCCACCATTTCGCGGAAGTTCAGCGTGCCCAGTTCGTTGTAAAGAATGAACAGCGCGAAGGCTAGGAAGACGTCACCCACGCGGGTTACGACGAACGCTTTCATGGCCGCCGCGCCATTCTTCGGATCGGTATAGTAGAAACCGATCAGCAGGTAAGAACACAGACCCACGCCTTCCCAGCCCAGATACATCAGCAGCAGGTTATCGGCCAGGACCAGAACCACCATGCTGGCGATAAACAGGTTGGTGTAGGCGAAGAAGCGGGAGTAACCCTCTTCACCGCGCATGTACCAGGAAGCGAACATGTGGATCAGGAAGCCGACGCCAGTGACCACGGAGAGCATGGTCAGCGAAAGACCATCCAGCACCAGGTTGAAGCCGATGTTGAAATCACCGACCGACATCCAGGTCCACAGCGGAACGCTGAATGGCTGACGTCCGTTGTTAAAGAAGTCGATACCCGCATACGCCGTCACCAGCGCAGCCAGACCGATTGAGCCAATGCCCACGGTCGCAGACAGATTCTCAGACCAGCGGCCGCGAGAAAACGCCAGCAGCACGAAGCCAATCAGCGGAAAAATAATGGTTAAGGCAAGCATGTTCATCCACGCAACTCACTTACTGAATCGATGTTCAGGTTCTGGCGGCGACGATGGAGCTGCAGTAACAGCGCCAGGCCAATACTCGCTTCGGCAGCCGCAAGGCTGATGGCGAGAATGTACATCACCTGACCATCGGTCTGGCCCCAGTAGCTTCCGGCGACCACGAAGGCCAACGCGGAGGCGTTAATCATGATTTCCAGGCCGATCAGCATAAACAGCAGATTGCGGCGGATAACCAGACCGGTCAAACCCAGAACGAATAAAATCGCAGCGAGGATCAGTCCATGTGTTAAGGGGATCATGCGCGCTCCTCCGTTTTTCTTTTCGCGCGGTCGTCAGTGCGGTTGCTCAGCACCTCGCCAGCGCGCTCTTCGCGGCCAACGTGGAAAGCAACAACCAGACCTGCCAGCAGCAGCATTGAGGCCAGTTCAACCGCCAGAACGTATGGGCCAAAGAGCGTGATACCGACCTCTTTAGCACTGATTGGCGTTCCGTCGATGCCCTGATCGTTTACGCCCAGAATGGCGTAAACGATCACCACCAGCATGATGGCCGACAAGATTGCCGGGCCAATCCACACCTGCGGTTTTAACCACTGACGTTCCTGCTCAATTTCAGAGCCGCCCAGGTTCAGCATCATCACCACGAACACGAACAGCACCATAATGGCCCCGGCGTAGACGATGATTTCCAGCGCACCGGCGAAGTGCGCGCCAAGCGCAAAGAACACCCCGGAAATGGCCAGCAGCGAGATGATTAAGTACAGCAGCGCATGCACCGGATTGGTGTGCGTAATCACTCGCAGCGTAGCCAGGATGGCGATAAGGCCACAGATATAAAAAGCGAATTCCATTGCCCTCTCCTTACGGTAACAGGCTCTTGACGTCGATAGGCTTAGCTTCGTTCTCTGCTTCGCCTTTATCTTTGCCGTCGATTGCCATACCCGCCATCCGGTAGAAGTTATATTCCGGGTATTTACCCGGACCGGAAATCAGCAGATCCTCTTTCTCGTACACCAGGTCCTGACGCTTGTACTCACCCAGCTCGAAGTCTGGAGTCAGCTGAATCGCCGTGGTTGGGCACGCTTCTTCACACAGACCGCAGAAGATGCAGCGTGAGAAGTTGATGCGGAAGAACTCAGGGTACCAGCGGCCGTCTACCGTCTCTGCTTTCTGCAGAGAGATACAGCCTACCGGGCACGCTACCGCACACAGGTTACAGGCAACGCAGCGCTCGGAACCGTCCGGGTCGCGCGTCAGCACGATACGGCCACGGTAGCGCGGCGGCAGATATACCGGCTCTTCCGGGTACATCCGGGTTTCGCGTTTGGCAAACGCGTGCAGGCCGATCATCCAGATACTGCGTACCTGGGTACCGAAGCCTACCAGTAATTCTTTTAAGGTCATGGTCTATAGCCCCTTATGGCTGCTGCCAGAGAATGACAGCCGCCGTTACCAACAAGTTGACGAGCGTCAGCGGCAGGCACACTTTCCAGCCGAAGGACATTACCTGGTCATAACGTGGACGCGGTAACGCTGCGCGAATCAAAATGAACATCATCATGAAGAACGCGGTTTTCAGCGCGAACCAGATGAACGGCGGTAAGAACGGGCCATGCCAGCCACCAAAGAACAGCGTTACCATCAACGCGGAAATGGTGACGATACCGATGTACTCGCCCACAAAGAACAGACCGAACTTCATACCGGAATATTCAATGTGGTAACCGTCGGCCAGTTCCTGTTCGGCTTCTGGCTGGTCAAACGGGTGACGGTGACACACGGCCACGCCCGCGATAGCAAAGGTAATAAACCCAAAGAACTGCGGGATAACGTTCCAGATGTCGGCCTGGTTGTTGACGATGTCGGTCATGTTGAATGAACCGGCCTGCGCCACCACGCCCATCAGGGACAGACCCAGGAACACTTCGTAGCTCAGCGTCTGCGCGGAAGCACGCATCGCACCCAGCAGCGAGTATTTGTTGTTACTGGACCAGCCTGCGAACAGCACCGCGTACACCGCGAGGCCTGCCATCATCAGGAAGAACAGAATGCCGATGTTCAGGTCAGCGACCACCCAGGTCGGGCTGACGGGAACGATAGCAAACGCCAGCAGCAGCGAGGTGAAGGCGATCATCGGAGCCAGAGTAAAGATCACGCGGTCCGAGAAGCGCGGGATCCAGTCCTCTTTAAAGAACATCTTGATCATGTCCGCGACCAGCTGGAGTGAACCACCCCAGCCCACGCGGTTCGGTCCGTAACGGTTCTGGAACAGACCGAGCAGACGACGTTCACCAAAGCTCATGAACGCGCCGCAGGTGACCACCACCAGCAGAATCACAACCGCTTTCAGAATGCTCAGCAGGATGTCGATAAGATCCGGCGTTAACCAACTCATGCTTTTGCCTCCTGCAGGTTATCAAGACGCGCACCCGCCAGTACCGGCGCGATACCAGGCATACCCATCGGCAGACCCACCTGCCCTGCTGTCAGACCTTCGGAGATAATCAGCGGCAGGCTGATTGTCTGGCCGTCATAGCTAAAGGCAATGTGTGCACCCGCGTTAACGCCAAGCTTTGCGGCATCCGCCGGGTTGAGCTTGATGTACGGCTGCGGCATGCGGGTCTGGAAGACCGGTGAACGCTGGGACAGCTCGTCGCTACCGAACAGATGGTAGTACGGCGCAATGCGCCAGTTACCTTCCTGCGCCTGGAAGCTCGCCGGAACGGTGGTGAAGAAGTCCAGACCGGTTTCGGAGGCTTCAATCAGACGTACGCCCGGATCGCCGTGGCGCAGTGAACCACCCACTTCAGCCTGGAACTTGTTCCATGCCTGCGGGGAGTTCCAGCCCGGAGCCCATGCGAATGGGATCTGTGAACGCGGAGCAGACGGCTGGTTGTTCCCTTCCATTGAGAAGGCGAACATGGTGTCTTTATCCTGCGGCTGGCGCGGTTCATGCACGCTAATATTGGCGCGCATTGCGGTACGACCGCTGTAACGGTGAGGTTCTCGCGCCAGTTTCTGGCCGCGAATGCGGAAGCTTGCTTCAGGCGCGGCATCTTTAATGCCTGCCAGCTGAGGCAGTTTTTCGACTACCGCGTCGATAACGTGGTCGAGCTGCGTCCAGTCCACTTCACGGCTCTGCACGGTGCTGTGCAGGGAGTGCAGCCAGCGCCAGCTTTCCAGCATCACGGTGTTGCTGTCGTAGTACGCCGGGTCGTAAACCTGGAAGAAACGCTGCGCGCGGCCTTCGTTGTTGATTACCGTACCGTCGCTTTCCGCGAAGCTTGCCGCAGAGAGCACCAGGTGCGCTTTATCCATAATCGCGGTGCGCTGATGATCGATAACCATCACCAGCGGCGCTTTGGAGAGCGCGGCGTCTACGCGCGCGGCAGAAGCATGACGATGCAGGTCGTTTTCCAGCACCACAACGGCGTCAGCGGCACCGGATTCCAGTTCGCTTAACGCTTCTTCCAGCGAGCCGCCGCCAATCATGCCCAGACCAATGCTGTTTACCGCACGGGCAATCATGGTCACGCCGACGTCGGCACCGCGGCCTTTCAGGGCTTTGGCAACGTTGGCTGCGGCCTGAATGATCTCGGCGCTACCGGCGTTGGTCCCGGAAATAATCAGCGGTTTTTTCGCACCGGCCAGGGCCTGAACAATCACGTCGACCTTGTTCTGCAGGTCGCGATCCAGCTCAACGGCCGGAGAGTTGCTGTCCAGCGCGTGGGCAATCGCAAAGCCAAGACGCGCCTGATCTTCAACCGGTGCGCAGTAGGTCCACGCCGCGATGTCGTCCAGACGGGTATTATCAACGTTGGTCACAAACAGAGGATGCTTCGCGCGCTGACCGATGTTCAGGATTGCCGCAATCTGCCAGTCGGCCACTTTCTGCGCCGCTGCCATTTCACGTGCTTTACCCTTCACCGCCTGACGAACCGCCAGAGCCGCGCGTGCGCCGGTCTGCGTCAGGTCTTCACCCAGCACCAGAACCGCATCATAAGATTCAATTTCGCGCAGCGCAGGGGTGTGGACACCGCCTTCACGCAGCACCTTCAGCACCAGCTGCAGACGTTCCTGCTCGCCCTGGGCGATGCCGGTGTAGAAGTTTTCTGCGCCAACCAGCTCGCGCAGCGCGAAGTTGCTTTCGATGCTGGCGCGCGGGGAACCGATACCGATCACTTTCTTCGACTGGCGCAGAATGTCTGCCGCGCCCTGCATCGCCTGTTCAGCGTTCAGGGTAATGAAGTCGTCGCCACGGCGCTGAACCGGCTGACGCGGACGGTCTTTCAGGTTCACATAGCCATAGCCGAAACGACCGCGGTCGCACAGGAAGTAGTGGTTAACGGTGCCGTTGTAGCGGTTTTCGATACGACGCAGTTCGCCGTAGCGCTCGCCCGGGCTGGTGTTACAGCCGAGGGAACACTGCTGGCAGATGCTTGGCGCAAACTGCATGTCCCACTTACGGTTGTAGCGCTCGGAGTGGGTTTTATCGGTGAATACGCCGGTCGGGCAGATTTCCACCAGGTTACCGGAGAATTCGCTCTCAAGCACCCCGTCTTCCGGACGACCGAAGTAGACGTTATCGTGTGCGCCATAGACGCCCAGATCCTGGCCGTCCGCGTAATCTTTGTAGTAACGCACGCAGCGGTAGCAGGCGATGCAGCGGTTCATTTCGTGAGAGATGAACGGCCCCAGGTCCTGGTTACGGTGGGTACGCTTGGTAAAGCGATAGCGACGGAAGCTGTGACCGGTCATCACGGTCATATCCTGAAGGTGGCAGTTACCGCCCTCTTCGCAGACCGGACAGTCGTGCGGGTGGTTGGTCATCAACCATTCCACAACGCTTTCGCGGAACTGTTTCGCTTCTTCGTCATCAATCGAAATAAAGGTGCCTTCGGTGGCTGGCGTCATACAGGACATCACCAGGCGACCACGCGTGTCTTCCGCGTTTTGATATTGCTTCACCGCACACTGGCGGCAAGCACCGACGCTGCCCAGCGCCGGATGCCAGCAAAAATACGGAATATCAAGGCCGAGCGACAGACAAGCTTCCAGCAGGTTGTCCGCCCCGTTGACCTCATATTCTTTGCCGTCTACATGAATCGTAGCCATTAGCATGCTTCCAGTTGGCTCAGTCGAAACCGAGCGTTAATCAAAATTCTTGTCGTTACCAGCGCGCTTTAAGCAGGTTCGGCTGAATCCCATTAATCGCATGAGTATTGCTGAACGGCTGCTTGATGCCTGCTTCGAACTCGTCGCGGAAATATTTAATCGCGCTCTGCAGAGGTTCGACGGCACCCGGTGCGTGGGCACAGAAGGTTTTACCCGGGCCTAAGAATCGACACAGCTGCTCAAGCGTCTCGATATCCCCTGGCTGGCCTTCGCCACGTTCGATAGCACGCAGGATCTTCACGCTCCACGGCAGACCGTCACGGCATGGTGTACACCAGCCGCAGGACTCGCGGGCGAAGAACTCTTCCAGGTTACGCACCAGCGATACCATGCCGATCTCGTGGTCGACGGCCATCGCCAGCGCCGTCCCCAGACGGCTGCCTGCTTTACCAATGCTTTCGAATTCCATTGGCAGGTCAAGGTGAGCTTCGGTCAGGAAGTCTGTCCCTGCCCCACCCGGCTGCCAGGCTTTGAATTTCAGGCCATCGCGCATGCCGCCGGCGTAGTCTTCAAGAATTTCGCGCGCGGTGGTACCGAACGGCAGTTCCCAGACGCCAGGATTTTTAACGCGGCCGGAGAAGCCCATCAGCTTGGTACCAGCATCTTTACTTGAGGAGATGCCCTGATACCACTCCACGCCGTTGGCGAGGATTGCCGGAACGTTACACAGGGTTTCGACGTTGTTTACGCAAGTCGGTTTACCCCATACGCCGGAGCTTGCCGGGAACGGTGGCTTAGAACGCGGGTTCGCACGGCGACCTTCCAGGGAGTTAATCAGCGCGGTTTCTTCACCGCAGATATAACGCCCGGCACCGGTGTGCACGAACAGTTCGAAGTCAAAGCCGGTGCCCAGGATGTTTTTACCCAGCAGGCCCGCTTCGGTGGCTTCGGCAATCGCACGACGCAGGTTTTCTGCCGCTTCGATGTACTCACCGCGCAGGAAGATGTAGCCACGGTAGGCTTTCAGCGCGAACGCGGAGATCAGCATGCCTTCCACCAGCAGGTGCGGCAGCTGTTCCATCAGCAGGCGGTCTTTATAGGTGCCCGGCTCCATTTCATCAGCGTTACACAGCAGGTAACGGATGTTCATGGATTCGTCTTTCGGCATCAGGCTCCACTTCAGACCGGTGGAGAAGCCCGCGCCGCCGCGCCCTTTCAGGCCAGAATCTTTCACCGCATTTACGATGTCGTCCGGCGCCATGCCGCCGAGGGCTTTACGCGCACCGGCATAGCCGTTTTTGCTCTGATATTCGTCGAGCCATACCGGCTGTTTGTCATCACGCAGACGCCAGGTCAGCGGATGCGTCTCAGCAGTACGAATTACAGTTTTCATTTGTACTGCTCCAGCAGGTCAGGAATCGCTTCCGGCGTCAGATGGCTGTGAGTGTCCTCATCAATCATCATGGTCGGCCCCTTGTCGCAGTTACCCAGGCAGCAGGTCGGCAGCAGCGTAAAGCGACCGTCGAACGTGGTCTGGCCCGGCTTGATATTGAGTTTTTTCTCAATCGCAGCCTGAATGCCCTGATAGCCGGTAATGTGGCAGACAACGCTGTCACAGTAGCGGATCACATGGCGGCCAACCGGCTGACGGAAGATCTGGCTGTAGAACGTGGCTACGCCTTCTACGTCACTTGCCGGAATACCCAGCACTTTTGCGATCTCATAGATCGCCCCATCCGGCACCCAACCACGCTGTTTCTGTACGATTTTCAGCGCTTCAATGGACGCCGCACGCGGGTCTTCGTAGTGGTGCATCTCGTGCTCAATGGCGGCACGTTCTGCTTCACTCAGCTCAAAAGCCTCGGTTTGTGGTTGTTGATTCTCGTGCATAATTAGCGGTCCACATCTGACATAACAAAATCGATACTACCCAGATACACAATCAGGTCGGAGACCAGACTGCCGCGGATGGCGGACGGGATCTGCTGCAGGTGCGCAAAGCTCGGCGTACGCACGCGGGTGCGGTAGCTCATGGTGCTGCCGTCGCTGGTCAGGTAGTAACTGTTAATACCCTTGGTCGCTTCAATCATCTGGAAGGATTCTTGCGCCGGCATGACCGGGCCCCAGGAAACCTGCAGGAAGTGGGTGATCAGGGTTTCGATATGTTGCAGCGTGCGCTCTTTCGGCGGCGGCGTGGTCAGCGGGTGATCCGCTTTGAACGGGCCTTCCGGCATGTTGTTGAGGCACTGCTCAAGGATGCGCAGACTCTGGCGCAGCTCTTCTACTTTCAGCATCACGCGGGTGTAGCAGTCGGAAACACCGCCGCCAACCGGGACTTCAAAGTCGAAGTTCTCGTAGCCAGAGTAAGGACGCGCTTTACGCACGTCGAAATCAATACCGGTTGCGCGCAGACCTGCACCGGTGGTCCCCCACTCCAGCGCTTCTTTCGCGCCGTAGGCAGCAACGCCCTGGGAACGGCCTTTCAGGATGGTGTTACGCAGTGCGGCTTTCTCGTAAGACGCCAGACGTTTTGGCATCCAGTCGAGGAATTCACGCAGCAGACGGTCCCAGCCGCGCGGCAGATCGTGCGCCACACCGCCGATACGGAACCAGGCCGGGTGCATACGGAAGCCGGTTATCGCTTCGACCAGATCGTAAATTTTCTGACGGTCGGTAAAGGCGAAGAAGACCGGCGTCATCGCGCCGACGTCCTGAATGAACGTAGAGATGTACAGCAGGTGGCTGTTGATACGGAACAGCTCTGACAGCATGACGCGAATCACGTTAACGCGATCCGGCGTAACGATACCCGCCAGTTTCTCAACGGCCAGCACGTATGGCATTTCGTTTACGCAGCCGCCGAGGTACTCGATACGGTCGGTATACGGGATGTAGCTGTGCCAGGATTGACGCTCGCCCATCTTCTCGGCACCACGGTGGTGGTAGCCGATGTCCGGTACGCAGTCGACAATCTCTTCGCCATCAAGCTGAAGAATAATACGGAATGCACCGTGCGCGGACGGGTGGTTTGGACCGAGGTTGAGGAACATGAAGTCCTCGTTATCGGTACCGCGCTTCATGCCCCAGTCTTCCGGTTTGAAGGTCAGCGCTTCCATTTCCAGATCCTGCTTGGCTTTGGTCAGCTCAAACGGATCGAATTCGGTCGCACGTGCCGGGTAGTCTTTACGCAGCGGGTGGCCGGTCCAGGTCTGCGGCATCATGATGCGCGTCAGATGCGGGTGGCCGTCAAAGGTCATGCCGAACATTTCCCAGGTTTCACGCTCATACCAGTTGGCGTTTGGGAAAAGTTTGGTGATTGTCGGCAGATGCATGTCGTTTTCAGACAATGCCACCTTGAGCATGATATCCGTATTACGGTCTATTGAGATCAGGTGGTAGAAAACGGAAAAATCCGCAGCAGGGAGACCCTGGCGGTGGGTACGCAGACGTTCATCCATGCCGTGTAAGTCAAACAGCATGACGTACGGTTTTGGCAATTTCTTGAGGAAATCGACAACTTCCAGCAATTGCTCACGCTTCACCCAAACAACGGGTACCCCGGTGCGGGTAGCCTGAACGGTAAAGGCATCCGGCCCAAAACGGTTGCGCAGTTCGCCAATGACGGGGTCATCCAGATGATCCCTTGTCTGCCAGGCGGCTTCTTGCGCGGTTAAGTCGGTCATATTGTTCACCATTGCAAATGGTCCGTGGTGACTGTTGAGCCTGGCTTCGCGCTATTTGAGTAGTGATATGCGAAGGTATTCTCCAGGCCTACAGGCGCAAATTAAATTTCGTCAGGCGTACGCAGATTGGTGACGGCAATACGTTCACCACGTTTACGCTCGCGCTCAGACTGCATGTTCGCGCGATACACACCCTGATCGCCAACTACCCACGACAGTGGGCGACGTTCTTTACCGATGGACTCCTGCAGCAGCATCAGCGCCTGCATGTAAGCTTCCGGACGTGGCGGACAACCCGGGATGTACACATCCACTGGAATAAACTTATCTACGCCCTGCACGACGGAATAAATGTCGTACATACCGCCAGAGTTTGCGCATGCGCCCATGGAGATAACCCATTTTGGCTCCAGCATCTGGTCATAAAGACGCTGAATAACAGGTGCCATCTTGGTAAAGCAGGTACCGGCTACCACCATCAGGTCAGCCTGACGTGGGGAAGCACGCAATACCTCTGCCCCAAAACGCGCAACGTCATGCACCGCAGTGAATGACGTCACCATTTCAACGTAGCAGCAAGAAAGGCCAAAGTTGTACGGCCAGATGGAGTTCTTACGACCCCAGTTGACCATATCGTGCATGGCATGCTCGAGTTTGCCCATGTACACGCTTTTATTGACTTCTTGCTCCAGGGGGTCGGTTACGATCTCCTGTTTTTGCAGGGGGTAACGGTCATTCTCACCGTTAGGATCTATGCGGGTGAGCGTATAATCCATCTTATTGCCTCGCTGTTACTGCTGACGATTAGAGATACTGTTTTCCGGGTTGATGTGTTCACGGCGTGAACGCACAGGTGTCCAGTCCAGCGCGCCAATACGCACCAGATAAACCAGACCGGCCAGTAACACTAAAATGAAAATTGCGGCCTCGACAAAGCCCACCCAACCACTTTCGCGAATGGAGGTAGACCACGCGAAGAGGTAAAGCGCTTCCACGTCGAAGATGACGAAGAACATGGCTACCAGGTAGAACTTGGCAGACAGGCGTAAGCGAGCGGTACCTACGGAATCAATACCTGATTCGAAAGGTGTGTTTTTGTGCCTTGCGCGGGCGCGACCGCCCAGGAACCAGCCGCCGACTAACATCAGGCAGCACAGGCCAATGGCTACAATAAGAAAGATTGCGAATGCCCAGTGATGAGCGATGACTTCTGTGGATGTTGACATACTCATTGCTTACTCATCAAAAGTGATACCAACGACACTGCTCTTGCTGGCAGATGGGCATCACATCGATTCATGGGGAGGAACAAATAACCTTACACTAACTGTCAGAAATGAGACGTAGACAGCAAAATGATGGGGTTTTTTACTCCTTTCTATAACCTATTGTCAACTTTAACAAAGGTTTCTTCACATTAAATTACATCGAGCGATTCTCATTAACATTTGGTGCCCTTTAACCCTGGTGGGTACATGACTTTCCGTCAAATGTATGTTGTTGAATCGTGTCCGTTTCGGAAGTAAAAAAAATAACCCTCCTATTTTGACAGGATTTGCCAACGATTCCTCCCCCCAAATAGGAGTATTTTCTTGATCTGAGACACGCTTTTGTTAATTCAACCTGGAAAACGGCAACATCTTTCCTGTTTTTTTAACAAAGGTGGGATACGGATGACGTGAGAACGGAAAACGGATAATCTTTAACCAAAATAATTCAACCATTTGATTAATATATGTAATTCTGAAAACCCACTCACCGCTAGCGGGTATTATTGCTAAAAAAAAGCCACTGCATGTGAAAATCACACGAGTGGCTTTTTTTTACACTTACATTTTGTTACCACAATTTGAGCTAGCGATCACTCAAAGTCACCTTCAACGATCAGGGAATCATCCCCCCCTTCGGAGGTAACACGCTCGAACTGCCATGGGTTGTGGTAATTTTCCATCGCCTCGAACACCACTTTTGCCAACTCGTTATGACTGCTTGAGTTATGGCAGAGCAGATATTCCGTATCTGGCAGCGCTGGAAGCCCATCAGATTTACCCAGGACGCGCAGATCCGGGCTCATCATCTCTACCGGACGGGCCGTTACGCCAAGCCCGGCTTTCACCGCGGCACGAACCGCTGGCAACGTGGAAGCCACGTACGCCAGACGCCACGGAATGTTGGCCTCATTCAACGCCGTCAGCACCATATCGCGGAACGGGCTCGGGTCATCCAGTAACACCAGAGGAACCGGCTCCCCTTTTTGCAGCACATATTCGGCTGCGCAATACCAGTGCGTAGGCGATGTACGCAGCGTCAGGCAATCAAACTGCCCGGGACGATGCGTGGTGACCACCAGGTCGACTTTATTCTCATTTAACATCTCAACCATAAAGGCATTACGCTTTACGCTGACATCCAGCGCAAGCTTCGGATAAACCGAACTAATGCGGTTGAGAAGAAACGGCAATATAGTATCCGCTGACTCATCAGATGCGCCTAACGTTAGCACCCCTTGAAGGTTGCTAAACATTAATGACATACATGCTTCATCATTAAAGCGAAGAATTTTCCTGGCATAACCCAGAAGCTGAATACCGTGTTCCGTTAAAAGCTTATTACGCCCGTGACGGGCAAAAAGCTCTTTACCAACCAGTTGCTCCAGCCGCTGCATTTGCTGGCTAACGGCGGACTGGGTTCGGCAAACGGCGGCAGCAGCAGCTGCAAAAGTGTTGAGATCGGCGACCGCAACAAACGTTCTCAGCAGATCGAGGTCGAGATTCATTATCGGACGATTTGCATTTATCATATCTTTTCACTTTCAGGTTGCTCGTGCGGAGCTGCCCGGGTTGAAGCTGTGTGTATAACAGTTAAGCAATTCCCTCTGAAGGTTTTCCCTCGCATCCCGGCCCGGCAGACTGCCTGACAGATAGTTATTGTGCTGCTTTATATCAACAGTCAGAAAGCACGTTTCATGACGTTATTTTTATTCTCTTTTAACGTTCAGGATATTTAGATGTTCGCAGGTTTATGTAAATTACATTAAAGGTATAACACCTTTTCTGCCATCTTTATCGCAGCGCTGTCAACGTAGCAGGAGATGTTCAACACATTCCAGCCAGAGATAACTCCAACAATAACAATCAATTAATTCGGAAAATCAGTGTCTGATATACAAAAAGCTGGCATCTGACCTCTGCTTTCCTGAAAGACATCTTAACCCAAATCCACTTTATTTATAAGTCTTATTGCAATATTGAGGATTAAAGAAGAATGTTAAGCTTCTAAACTAATTTTATTAGAATTAACTAAAGTTGCATTTTTTAGGTTAATAATAAATAAATTTTAATTTAGATTAAGACCATTCATTAATGGCACTTAACATTAATTTCACATGAGTAACTTTTAGCCACAGTATGCTATTACCGTAAGATGTATCAAGCATTCAGGTTTTACGAAAAGTCACCCAGAGTGATTGCCACCGCTGTCTCCTCATCACTTATTTTTCACCAGCACAATATACAGCATTTCTACGACCACGTAGCACAATTAACCTCATTCCTCTCTGTGTGTACAACTTTAAGGCAGTAAAAAAGTTTACCCTCAGAGAAAAAGATTTATCAAAATTTCGCTACCGGCACAAAATCTTCTACTGCACGCCCTTCAAAACGAAGCGAGGGGGGAGTACATTATTCCGTGCTGACTTCCACGGCAGGGAGTGGCAATAATAGCGAAAAGGTTAAAGGTTCATGTCCCCTATCGAAAAATCCAGCAAGCTTGATAACGTCTGTTATGACATCCGTGGCCCGGTTCTGAAAGAGGCTAAACGCCTTGAGGAAGAAGGCAATAAGGTTCTGAAACTCAACATTGGTAACCCCGCGCCATTTGGTTTTGAAGCGCCGGATGAAATTCTGGTTGATGTGATCCGCAACCTTCCTACCGCACAGGGCTATTGCGATTCAAAAGGACTTTACTCCGCACGTAAAGCCATCATGCAGCACTACCAGGCACGCGGTATGCGTGATGTTACCGTTGAAGATATTTATATCGGTAACGGCGTTTCCGAACTGATTGTGCAGGCAATGCAGGCGCTGCTGAACAGCGGGGACGAAATGCTGGTCCCCGCGCCGGACTATCCGCTGTGGACGGCAGCCGTATCGCTGTCCAGCGGTAAAGCCGTGCACTATCTGTGCGACGAGTCCTCTGACTGGTTCCCTGACCTCGATGACATTCGCGCAAAAATTACGCCTCGTACGCGCGGCATCGTGATCATTAACCCGAACAACCCGACGGGCGCGGTCTACTCAAAAGAGCTGCTGATGGAGATCGTCGAGCTCGCCCGCCAGCATAACCTGATCATCTTCGCTGACGAGATTTACGACAAGATCCTGTACGACGCAGCGCAGCACCACTCTATTGCCGCGCTGGCCCCGGATCTGCTGACCGTCACTTTTAACGGCCTGTCTAAAACCTACCGCGTGGCCGGTTTCCGTCAGGGCTGGATGGTCTTAAACGGTCCGAAAAAACACGCCAAAGGCTATATTGAAGGGCTGGAGATGCTGGCCTCCATGCGTTTATGCGCCAACGTTCCGGCGCAGCACGCGATCCAGACGGCACTCGGCGGCTATCAGAGCATTAGCGAGTTCATCGTTCCCGGCGGTCGCCTGTACGAACAGCGTAACCGCGCGTGGGAGCTGATCAACGATATCCCCGGCGTCTCCTGCGTGAAGCCGAATGGGGCGCTGTATATGTTCCCGAAAATCGACGCGAAGCGCTTCAACATTCACGACGACCAGAAAATGGTGCTCGATTTCCTGTTGCAGGAAAAAGTGCTGCTGGTTCAGGGCACGGCGTTTAACTGGCCGTGGCCGGATCACGTGCGTATCGTGACGCTGCCGCGCGAAGATGACCTCGAAATGGCCATCAGCCGCTTCGGGCGATTCCTCTCTGGATACCATCAGTAATCTTAAAATCAGGCTACTTCGGTAGCCTGATTTGCATCTTCCTTCCCCTCCCCGCACAATGAATGCCTGTCGCAGTAAAGACAAAAGGTAACCTATGAGTCAGAGTCATTTCTTTGCCCACCTCTCCCGTCTGAAACTCATCAACCGCTGGCCGCTGATGCGTAATGTCCGCACTGAGAATGTGTCAGAGCACAGCCTGCAGGTTGCTATGGTCGCGCACGCGCTGGCCGCCATTAAAAACCGCAAATTCAACGGACAGGTCAACGCAGAACGCATCGCTCTGCTGGCGATGTACCACGATGCGTCAGAAGTGCTGACCGGCGATCTGCCTACGCCGGTGAAATATTTCAACTCGCAGATTGCGCAGGAATATAAGGCCATCGAAAAGATTGCCCAGCAGAAGCTGATTGACATGGTGCCAGAAGAGCTGCGCGACATCTTTGAACCGCTCATCGATGAGCATCAGTATACGGAAGACGAAAAGTCGCTGGTCAAACAAGCCGACGCGCTGTGTGCCTACCTGAAGTGTCTCGAAGAGCTGTCCGCGGGGAATAACGAGTTTTTACTGGCGAAAACGCGTCTGGAAAAAACGCTGGAATCCCGCCGCAGCGAAGAGATGGATTACTTTATGCAGGTATTTGTACCGAGCTTCCATTTATCGCTGGATGAGATTAGCCAGGATTCTCCGTTGTAATTTTTCGCCGGGTGGCGGCTTCGCCTTACCCGGCCTACGTTTCTGCGCTCACGCTAAAACGGGAATAACACCGGTATCAACACCACGCATACCAGCATCACCAGCACGGTGAACGGCACACCCAGCTTCACAAAATCGCTGAACCGGTAGTTCCCCGGCCCCAGCACAAGGGTATTGACCGGTGAAGAGACCGGCGTCATGAACGCCGCTGATGCCGCCATCGCCACCATCATCGCAAAGGGATACGGCGATACGCCCATGGATTTCGCCATCGCCAGCGCGATGGGTGCCATCAGCACCGCCGTGGCGGTATTGGAAATGAACAGCCCAATGGTGGCGCACATGACGAACAGGCACATCATCATCATATACGGGCCGTATCCTCCGCCAACGTCCATAAGTCCTTTAACGACTAAATCCACACCGCCGGTTTTTTGCAGGGCAAGGGCAAACGGCATCATCCCTACAATCAAAATGATGCTTGGCCAGTGAATCGCTTTATAGGCGCTCTCGGCATCAATGCAGCGAAATTTCCCCATTAACAGGCAGGCAATAATGGCCGCAACCGGATTTGGGATCTCGTCGGTCAGCATCAGCGCCACCATCAATACCAGACAAAAAATGGCATGGGGCGCCTGGCTGTGCGCCGGGGAGGCGTCGCTCTCTTCAACAGGCATGTTGAGCACCACAAAGTCGCGGCCCTTTTGCCCGAGCTGGCTAATCAGCTTCCAGTTGCCGACGACGAGAAAGATATCGCCCAGCAGGATCGGCTCGTCCACCACCGCCCCTTCCACCGCCACGCCATCGCGCTTCAGCCCCACGACATTCAGGCCATAGCGCGTCCGGAACCCCATTTCCCGCACGGTTTTGCCCAACAGTTCCGATTCGGGGATCAGCGACACTTCGGCCATGCCGACATCCAGCGCCTGGTCTGAGAAATACTCTCCGCGCAGCACCATGGGTTCGAGTAGCTGTTCACTGCAAAACTCGCGCAGATCTACATCCGCGGTGGACATATCAATCAGCAGGACATCCCGCGCGCGGAATTCCGACACCCCGTTGACGTTGACGATGACCCGGCGAAAACGACGCCAGCGCTCGACACCAATCACATTCGCGCCATAGCGCTCACGCAGTTTCAGGTCGTCAAGCCGTTGCCCCACCATCGGCGAGCCGGGGCGAATGGCCAGACGGCGCGCGCGCCCGGTGAGGCGGTACTCTTTTATCAGATCGCGGAAGGTGCGTCGTTTCCAGCCCTCTTTGCTTTTGTCCTGTTTTTCACCTTTGAGGGCAAAACGGGTCAGCAGCATATAGAGCACGCCCAGCACCAGAATGACCAGCCCAAGCGGGGTGACGCTGAAAAAACTGAAGCCCTGGAAGCCTTCCCGAATGAGCTCGCTGTTGACGACCAGGTTCGGCGGCGTTGCCACCAGCGTCATCATGCCGCTGATCAAACCGGCAAAACTCAGAGGCATCATCAGGCGCGACGGCGAGCTCTGCATGCGCATGGAGACGCTCAGCACCACCGGGATAAAGATAGCGACCACGCCCGTTGAGCTCATAAATGCCCCCAACCCGGCGACCGTCAGCATCAAATAGATCAACATTTTCGTTTCGCTGTTGCCGGCCACCTTAATCAGCCACGCCCCCATGATGGTTGCCACACCGGTGCGCACGAGGCCATCGCCGATGATAAACAGGGCAGCAATCAGGATAACGTTGGGATCGCTAAACCCGGAGAAGGCTTCCGGCAGCGTGAGCGTACCGCTCAGCACAAACGCGACGATGACAAACAAGGCGACGGCGTCCATGCGCACCTTGCCCGTTGCAAAAAGGATGATGGCGATTAAAAGCAGGCTCAGGACCCAGATTAGTTCACCGTTCACAACATGTCCTTGTCAGTGGGAGATGAGAAATTTTGCCATAAAAAAGCCCCATCAGCGTGGGGCTATATCATGGGTTTACATTTTTAGCGAGACGGTTACAACGCCGTCAGGGGCTTTCGAAACAGCCAGGGCCGTCAAAGAATCCAGCACAAAGTCGGCCTCCTCCAGGCGGGGAGATCCCGCCGGAACATTCACCGCGATAACGTGGCTTCCGGCGTTCAGCCCGGCCAGTACGCCGGCGGCCGCATCTTCTACTACCACACACTCTGCCGGGGCGAGCCCAAGTAGTTCAGCACCCAGTAAAAATGCATCGGGTTCGGGTTTGCCACGCTTAACGCGTTCCGCAGTGATAAACACTTCCGGCTTCGGTAACCCTGCCGCCTTATGGCGGGCATGGGCGACGGGAATGGAGCCTGAGGTGACGATAGCCCACGGGATCTGCGCTTCGTTCAGATGCTCAAGCAGTTCACGCGCGCCCGGTAAGGCGGTAATACCGTCCGTGTCTGTGGCTTCAATGTGCTCCAGGTATTTGAACTCCGCCTGAATTTCGTCCTCAGAGCGTCCGGCCAGGAAGTGCCGTAGCGAGGTAATGGCCTGTTTGCCATGGATAAAATTCAGCACCTCCTGATGGTCGATGCCATGTCTGTCAGCCCAGTGGCACCATGAACGCTCCACAACCGGCAGCGAATCCACCAGCGTACCGTCCAGATCAAACAGAAAACCTCTACACTGCACACGCACCTCCGTCAGGCATTAATGATTTGTTGAATTTCGTTGCTGCTTAAATGGTACTGACGCGGGCAGGCGTGCCACGCGCTCAGCATTCGCTGGTATTTATCCCACATTGGGGTCTGCGCGTTGAAACCGTGGGTGCCCGCGTCAAAGTGGGTGTAACGCCCTTCGGTATTCACCATAAAGCGAACATAGCTTAGATAACGCGCTTCCGTTGCCGCATCAAAGCCTAAGAAAGTCACGCGGCGCTCGTCAATGGACTGCTGATCTTTGAGATTCGTCCAGGAGACGTGCAGGGCGTGATACATCTCCATGATGTCGATCACGATGCGGCAGGTTTCTTCTTTCAGCTCGCCAAACTCGCGGTCCAGTTCGCGCATTTGCAAACCAAAGCCGCGTTCGACGATGGTCTGCAGGCGGCTGTAGCGCGCAGCGTTATCGGGATCAAGCATAGTCATCATCTTGTACTGGTTAGACAAAATCAGACGTTGAGCATGGGTCATTTCCATCTTTCGACTCCTGTAGCGCATTGCACTTAAAAAAAAGACACGGTAACTGATTGTTACTGTGCCTTCTTTTCGTCGTCGTTTCGATGATCAATCACAAGTCATCGAGGAATGTTTTATCCAGTTGCTTAAAAGCACGCTTTAACGTGTCCGCCAGCGCCTGGTAATCGGGTTTACCTTCGACCGGGGCGAGCGCCTGCCCGGCCTCCTCCAGTTTTCCGCGAACTTCATAAAACCAGTGTAAAATAGAAGGTGGGAGTGGCGTGACAGAGCGTTTACCTAACCACCACAGGCCCTGCATCGGCAGGCTTAACGCGAACAGCGCCGTCGCGACGGCAGGACCAAGCTGCCCACCCAGCGCTATCTGCCAGCACAGCGTAAAGACAGCGACGGGCGGCATAAAGCGAATCGCATAGCGCGTGGCGCGGATAGTGCGATTCTCAATGAACATCGGCGCAAGGCGCTTTTCCATTGGCCACGTCTTTGCGTAATGCTGTCCCCGACGAAACAGACTGAAGAAATTTACGGACGGGTTCTCTGGTGTCGACATGGCTGTACCTCAACTTCACATATAAAAATTAAAATTTTCGTGCAAAACCACAACAAGCTATGACAACGTTCAAAATATTTTGTCATCTCTACCCCGTATCGGGTATCCTGTGCCAGCCTGATAGGGCCTTAGACGAGAATCTTTAACTCGTCAAATTATCGCATATTATGCCATTGGCTGAAAATTGTGCAAAATGGCATAAAATCATAGTTATTTCTTCCATCATGCCACAATGTTCGTTTGGCATGATGTTAATCATAAATGTCTGAGTCATCATGCGTTACGCTGTTAGACTCACTGACGTTTTTTTAGCCACGTATCAATAATAGGTACTTCCATGTCGAGTAAGTTAGTACTGGTTCTGAACTGCGGTAGCTCCTCACTGAAATTCGCCATCATCGATGCGCTCAACGGTGACGAATACCTCTCTGGTTTGGCCGAATGTTTCCATCTGCCTGAAGCACGTATCAAGTGGAAGATGGACGGCAGCAAACAAGAAGCGGCTTTAGGTGCAGGCGCCGCTCACAGTGAAGCGCTGAACTTTATCGTTAACACTATTCTGGCACAAAAACCAGAACTGTCTGCTCAGCTGACTGCGATTGGTCACCGTATCGTCCACGGCGGCGAAAAATACACCAGCTCCGTCGTGATCGATGAATCTGTTATCCAGGGCATCAAAGACTCCGCCTCTTTTGCACCGCTGCACAACCCGGCGCACCTGATCGGCATCGCTGAAGCGCTGAAATCCTTCCCGAATCTGAAAGACAAAAACGTGGCCGTATTCGACACCGCGTTCCATCAGACCATGCCGGAAGAGTCTTACCTCTATGCCCTGCCATACAGCCTGTACAAAGAGCACGGCGTACGTCGTTACGGCGCGCACGGCACCAGCCACTTCTATGTGACGCAGGAAGCCGCAAAAGTTCTGAACAAGCCGGTTGAAGAACTGAACATCATCACCTGCCACCTGGGCAACGGTGGTTCTGTTTCTGCTATCCGTAACGGTAAATGTGTTGATACCTCCATGGGTCTGACCCCGCTGGAAGGTCTGGTGATGGGTACCCGTTCCGGTGACATCGACCCGGCGATCATCTTCCACCTGCACGACACCCTGGGCATGAGCGTTGACCAGATCAACAAAATGCTGACCAAAGAGTCTGGCCTGCTGGGTCTGACCGAAGTCACCAGCGACTGCCGTTACGTTGAAGACAACTACGCAGAGAAAGAAGACGCTAAACGTGCAATGGACGTTTACTGCCACCGTCTGGCGAAATACATCGGCTCTTACACTGCGCTGATGGACGGTCGTCTGGACGCGGTTATCTTCACCGGTGGTATCGGTGAGAATGCGGCAATGGTTCGTGAACTGTCCCTGGGCAAACTGGGCGTTCTGGGCTTCGACGTTGATCACGAGCGTAACCTGGCTGCCCGCTTCGGCAAGTCTGGCTTCATCAACAAAGAAGGCACCCGCCCTGCTCTCGTTATCCCAACTAACGAAGAACTGGTCATTGCGCAAGACGCGCACCGCCTGACTGCCTGATTCCACACCGCCAGCAATGCTGGCGGTGCTGTTTTGTAACCCGCCACATTTGGGCGGTAACGAAAGAGGATAAACCGTGTCCCGTACTATTATGCTGATCCCTACCGGAACCAGCGTCGGCCTGACCAGCGTCAGCCTTGGCGTGATCCGTGCTATGGAACGCAAAGGCGTTCGTCTGAGCGTCTTTAAGCCAATCGCCCAGCCACGTGCCGGTGGCGATGCGCCAGACCAGACCACCACCATCGTTCGCAAGAATTCCAATCTGCCAGCGGCCGAACCGCTGAAGATGAGCCACGTTGAATCTCTGCTGTCCAGCAACCAGAAAGACGTGCTGATGGAAGAGATCATCGCTAACTACCATGCTAACGCGCAAGACGCTGAAGTGGTGCTGGTTGAAGGCCTGGTCCCGACGCGCAAACACCAGTTTGCCCAGTCTCTGAACTTCGAAATCGCGAAAACCCTGAACGCAGAGATCATTTTCGTGATGTCTCAGGGCACTGATACCCCAGAGCAGCTGAACGAGCGTATCGAACTGACGCGCAGCAGCTTCGGCGGCGCGAAAAATACCAGCATCACCGGCGTGATCGTGAACAAGCTGAACGCGCCAGTTGATGAGCAGGGCCGTACTCGTCCTGACCTGTCCGAAATCTTCGACGACTCTTCCAAAGCGAAAGTGGTTAAAGTTGACCCGGCTAAGCTGCAGGAATCCAGCCCGCTGCCAGTTCTGGGCGCGGTGCCTTGGAGCTTCGATCTGATCGCCACCCGTGCAATCGACATGGCGCGTCACCTGAACGCCACCATCGTTAACGAAGGCGACATCAACACCCGCCGCGTGAAGTCCGTAACCTTCTGTGCGCGCAGCATTCCGCACATGCTGGAGCACTTCCGCGCAGGTTCCCTGCTGGTGACCTCCGCAGACCGTCCTGACGTGCTAGTTGCAGCGTGTCTGGCCGCGATGAACGGCGTGGAGATCGGTGCCATCCTGCTGACCGGCGCTTACGAAATGGACCCACGCGTCAGCAAACTGTGCGAGCGCGCGTTCGCAACCGGCCTGCCGGTCTTCATGGTCAACACCAATACCTGGCAGACCTCTTTGAGCCTGCAGAGCTTCAACCTGGAAGTTCCGGTTGATGACCATGAGCGTATTGAGAAAGTTCAGGAATACGTTGCGGGCTACATTAACGCAGACTGGATCGAATCCCTGACCGCGACCTCCGAGCGCAGCCGCCGTCTGTCTCCTCCTGCATTCCGTTATCAGCTGACCGAGCTGGCGCGTAAAGCAGGCAAGCGCGTGGTTCTGCCAGAAGGCGACGAACCACGTACCGTTAAAGCGGCTGCTATCTGTGCAGAGCGCGGCATCGCGACCTGTGTGCTGCTGGGTAACCCTGATGAGATCAACCGCGTTGCGGCGTCTCAGGGCGTTGAGCTGGGCGCAGGCATCGAAATCGTTGACCCTGAAGTGGTTCGCGAAAGCTACGTTGCCCGTCTGGTTGAGCTGCGTAAGAGCAAGGGCATGACCGAAGCCGTTGCGCGCGAACAGCTGGAAGACAACGTGGTGCTGGGTACGCTGATGCTGGAGCAGGACGAAGTTGACGGTCTGGTTTCCGGTGCGGTTCACACCACCGCAAACACCATCCGTCCACCGCTGCAGCTGATCAAAACGGCACCGGGCAGCTCTCTGGTCTCTTCCGTATTCTTCATGCTGCTGCCTGAACAGGTTTACGTTTACGGCGACTGCGCGATCAACCCGGATCCAACTGCAGAGCAGCTGGCAGAAATCGCAATCCAGTCCGCGGACTCCGCGATTGCCTTCGGCATCGAACCTCGCGTGGCGATGCTCTCCTACTCCACCGGCACCTCTGGTGCAGGTAGCGACGTAGAGAAAGTGCGTGAAGCGACCCGTCTGGCACAGGAAAAACGTCCTGACCTGATGATCGACGGCCCGCTGCAGTACGATGCCGCCGTTATGGCTGACGTTGCGAAATCCAAAGCGCCGAACTCTCCGGTTGCGGGTCGCGCTACCGTGTTCATCTTCCCGGATCTGAACACCGGTAACACCACCTACAAAGCGGTACAGCGTTCTGCAGACCTGATCTCCATCGGGCCAATGCTGCAGGGCATGCGCAAACCTGTGAACGACCTGTCCCGTGGTGCGCTGGTTGACGATATCGTCTACACCATCGCGCTGACCGCGATCCAGTCTTCGCAGCAGCAGTAAGTTTTACTGCAACAAAAAGGCGACCTCACGGTCGCCTTTTTTATTTACAGCAGCTCTCTCGCCGCCGACACAATGTCATGTGCCGTCAGGCCATACTCCTTCTGCAGGAACTCCTGCGTCCCCACCTGGCCGTAACGCTCCTTCACCCCCACCCGCCGCATCGGCACCGGGCAGGTTTCCACCAGCACTTCCGCCACCGCCGATCCCAGCCCGTTGTGAATGCTGTGGTTTTCACAGGTGACGATGCGCCCGGTTTTCTCGGCGTAGTTTTTCACCAGCATCCGGTCGATGGGCTTCAGGGTAAACATGTCGATAACCGCCGCGCTGACGCCCTCCTGCTCCAGCTGACGCGCCGCCTCCAGCGCTTCCGCCACCATGATGCCGTTGGCGATCAACGTAATATCACTCCCCTCGCGCAGCACGTTGCCTTTACCGATGGTGAAGGTTGAGCCCGGCGCGTAGACGCTCGGTGCCTGCTTACGGATGGTGCGCACCCAGTAGAACCCTTCCAGGTCGATAAGCTGGCGCAGCACGTCCTCGAACATCACCGCATCGGTCACCTCCAGCACAACCGAGTGCGCCAGACCGCGTACGATGCCCATATCCTCAAACGACATATGGGTCCCGCCGTTGTGACAGGCCGTTACCCCCGCATCCGAGGCAATTACCTTCACGTTGTTGCGCTGGTAGTCCAGGGACATAAACAGCTGGTCGAAGCAGCGGCGGCTGGCAAACGCGGTGAAGGTGTGAACAAACGGCTTACGTCCGGTAAGCGACAGCCCCGCCGCCGTGCCGATGACATTGGCTTCCATAATGCCGCAGTTAATCACGTGCTGCGGATAATCGCGCGCCACGCCGTCCATCGCCATCGAACTCATCAGGTCAGCTTCGAGGGCGATAATCTCACTGCCAGCCTCAATCTGTTTTGCCACAAAGCCAGCGTAAACTTTACGCATCTCAACGGCATCTTTCTGTCCTGCCGGTGCAACCTTAATCATGTGAAGCCTCCAGTTGGCGAATCGTCTCGTTGAGGGCCGCTTTGCTCTCCGGGGTTAATCGCAGGTGGTGCGAGTTGCTGAGCTGCTCAAGATACGGCACCCCCTGCCCTTTGATGCTGTCGAGGATCACCACCCGCGGGCGAGCGTCTGCGGCAGGCACCCGAGACGTCACCTCCAGCAGCGTTCGGATATCGTCACCTTTCACCGTTACCACGTCGAAGCCAAAGGCGCGGAATTTCCCCTCCAGATCGAATGCGCTGATGATCTCATCCAGTTCGCCATCCAGCTGCTGTTTGTTCCAGTCGACGAAAACCGTCAGGTTGTTCAGACGATGGTGGGCAATAAACTGGAAGGCTTCCCAGCACTGCCCCTCGTTCAGCTCGCCGTCACCGACGATGCAGAAGACCCGATTCGGACGCCCCGCCAGCTTGTGCGACAGCGCCATGCCGGCGGCGATGGAAATACCTTGCCCCAGCGAACCGGTCGTGGCATCCACACCGCGCGTTTTCAGACGGTCCGGATGGCTTGGCAGGCGCGTACCGTTGTGGTTTAGCGTGCTCAGCTCCTCCATCGGGAAGTAGCCCTTAATCGCCAGCGTGCTGTAGAGCGCCGGGCCCGCATGGCCTTTCGACAGGACAAAATAGTCCCGCTCTGGCCAGTCCGGGTCTGCCGGGTCGATTTTCATCACCGCGCCGTACAGCACGGCCAGCGTTTCAACCACCGACATGCTGCCGCCGTAGTGGCCAAAGCCCAGCTGCGTCAGCGATTTCAGGGTCTCAAGACGAATTTGACGCGCGAGTTCGGTTATCTCTTTCTCATTCATGATTTGGCTCCGGTGTTTTCCTGCGCGTTACCGCCCGCAGGTTTGTTTTTCGCGAAGACGTTGTACGCCACCAGCAGCGCGAACAACGCAACGACCAGTCCGGTAATGGCAAGCGGCGACAGGAAGCGCGCCAGGTTGCCGAGCACAATCCCGACGGCGCCGAAGTCAGCATCCGAGAAGGTGGTGTTGGCAAAGCCAATTGCGCCCAGTACGGGCAGCAGCAGGACCGGCAGGAAGGTGATCAGCAGGCCGTTAGCGAAGGCACCAATCATTGCCCCGCGACGTCCGCCGGTGGCGTTACCGAACACGCCCGCCGTCGCGCCGGTGAAGAAGTGTGGCACCACGCCCGGCAGAATCAGCACCCAGCTGAATTGCCCGCAGATGAACAACCCCACAATCCCGCCGAGGAAGCTGAACAGGAAGCCGATCAGCACCGCGTTTGGCGCATACGGATAGACCACCGGGCAGTCCAGGGCTGGACGCGCATTGGGCACCAGCTTTTCCGAGAAGCCGGTAAAGGCCGGGACGATTTCCGCCAGAATCAGGCGCACGCCCTGCAGGATGATGAATACGCCCGCCGCGAAGGTAATCGCCATGATCATGGCGTAGACGAGGTAGTTCTGACCGCCGCTGAAGGTGGCCTCGACGTACTCGCGTCCGGCGCTCACCGCCATGATCAGGTAGATAATCATCATGGTCAGGGAGATAGAGATGGAACTGTCGCGCAGGAAGCTCAGGTTCTTCGGCAGGTTCATCTCTTCGGTTGATCGTGAGCCTTTGCCGACCTTGCTGCCAATCCAGCCGGAGAGCACGTAGCCCAGCGTGCCGAAGTGGCCGAAGGCAATCTCATCGTTGCCGGTAATGCGCTTCATGTAGCGCTGCGCAATCGCCGGGAAGAAAGCCATGATCAGGCCGAGGATCAGCGATCCGGTAAACACCAGCCCTACGCCCTCAAAGCCCGCCACCGTCAGGATCACGCCAATCATGCATGCCATGTAGAAGGTGTGATGCCCGGTCAGGAAGATATACTTCAGACGGGTAAAGCGGGCGACGATAATATTCGCCACCATACCGAAGGCCATAATGAGCGCGGTTGAAGCACCGTATTTTTCCAACGCAATGGAGACAATCGCCTCGTTATTAGGAATAATTCCCTGGATATTAAAGGCGTGTTCAAACATGCCGCCTAAAGGATTTAATGACCCGACCAGCACCGTGGCCCCGCCGCCCAGTACAATAAAGCCCAGTATGGTTTTAATCGTCCCTTTCACCACGTCGGAAAATGCTTTTTTCTGTGCAACCAGACCAATTAAAGCAATTAACCCCACCAGTACCGAAGGGACTTTTAATATATCAACAACGAAATTCAGCGTTTCAAGGATAAACATATCCACCTCGCCTTATCAGGGTTATTGTCTTTCGAACCAGCCGCGCAGCTGCGCTTCAAGTTCGTTGATATCAATGATGTTGTTGATCACCACCAGCTGGCTTTCCGGCACGCTGGCGCTGGCCGCAATGTCTTTTGCCATCACGAACAGATCGGCCGCGCCCGGCGTTGCCGAGGAGAGATCGGAGTGCTCAACGTCGGCCTCAATGTCCAGCTTTTTGAGAACCTTTTTAATGTTCATTTCGACCATAAAACTACTGCCCAGGCCAGAACCGCAAATAGCCATGATTTTCATTGTTGTCCCCTTATTTTGAGTAGAGTACGCCCCACCACGCTGACGCGTAATGTTGTGAAAAACCGGATTAAAAATAAATCAGAAGCGGTTAATAATCGTTTTTATCTCCTCCAGAGTATTCGCCTGATGCAGTTCAGCCATATCTTCATCGCTGGAAAATAATTCGGCCAGCGATGAGATCATTTCGATATGGCTATTTTTGTCGGGTGCCGCGAGCATAATAATCACATCGACAGGGTCAAACTCGCCGGCACCAAATGAGACGCCCTGTTTTAGTTTTAATAATGACAACCCCAGTCCTTTGGCTCCTTCCTCCGGCCGCGCATGCGGCATCGCCAGCCCTGGTGCCAGCACATAATAGGGTCCTAGCGCGTGGTGCTGCTGAATGATGGCCGTGACGTATTCAGGCTCAATCACCTGCAAATCCAACAGCGGTTTCGCGCACAGCTCCAGCGCCTGCGGCCAGTTTTCCACGCTATCCTGCAGCGTGATGGTTGTATCATATATCCATTTTTTGAGCACTTTTCACTCCCGATACACGCTAAAGATGAGCAAACTTTATTCAACGCATCGCCTAATGACTGCGATCGCGATCACAAAGATAGCGCTACCAATCGTTAACATTCAGAAATGTGATAGCGCTATCAAATTGCAATCACTGTGCTAAAACACAGCAAAAAAAGGGATTTAAGGCGTATACTGCCTGTCACGTGAAGCGAAGGAAAATAAGAACGCGTCTGGTCAGCAGGAAGGTGTATGTCTCTAACCCGAAAACGGCGCAGTACTGGTAAAGTGACACTCGCCGATGTCGCACAGCTTGCCGGTGTGGGCACGATGACCGTGTCCCGTGCACTCCGCACGCCCGAACAGGTTTCCGATAAACTACGTGAAAAAATTGAAGCAGCGGTGCAGGAGCTGGGTTATATGCCTAATCTTGCCGCCAGCGCGCTGGCCTCGGCGTCGTCATGGACGATAGCCATGGTAGTGCCTAATCTCTCCGAGGCCGGCTGCTCGGAGATGTTCGCCGGGCTACAGCAGGTGCTGCAGCCTGCCGGATATCAGATCATGCTGGCTGAATCCCAGCACCGTCTTGAGCAGGAAGAGAAGCTGCTGGAGACGCTGCTGGCGTCGAATATTGCCGCCGCTATCCTGCTCAGCGTTGAACATACCGATACCGTTCGTCACTGGCTCAAAAATGCCTCCATTCCGGTGATGGAAATGGGTGCCATGCGTGCCGACCCGATTGATATGAACATCGGGATTGATAACGTGGCGGCCATGTATGAGCTGACGGAAATGGTGATTAAGCGCGGCTACCAAAATATTGGCCTGCTGTGCGCCAACCAGGAGCAGTGGATTTTTCAGCAGCATCTGCAGGGCTGGTACAAGGCCATGCTTCGCCACCATATGTCGCCGAACCGGGTCATTAACGCGGCGATGTCGCCGAGTTTCTCAACCGGTGCAGCGCAGCTGCCTGAATTCCTGCTGGCCTGGCCCGAGCTGGATGCGCTGGTGTGCGTCTCTGACGAGCTGGCCTGTGGCGTGCTGTACGAGTGCCAGCGCAGGCGAATCAAGGTGCCGGACGATCTGGCGGTCGTGGGTTTTGGCGATAGCGACGTCAGCCGCGTCTGTCAGCCGCCGCTGACGACGATGGCGGTACCGCATCGTAAGATTGGGATTGAAGCCGGGAAAGCGTTACTGGAGCGGCTGAATGACGGGGACTGGCGCGATCAAAAGCCCATCGCGTCCAGTCTGTGTCTGAGAGAGAGTTGCTGAAGCTTACTCGGCCTCTTCCTCTTTTTCCGGTTTAGCGGATTCGTTTTTGGCATTACGGGTCATCCACAGCGCCAGCGCTTTTAACGAATCCGGCGTGAACTCGTCGCAGCGCGCGGTAATCTCTTCCGGCGTCATCCAGTTCACTTCGCTGACTTCTTCTTCCTGCAGGGCGAACGGGCCGTGAGAGACGCAGCTAAACAGCCCGCCCCAGACGCGGCAATGCTCGTCCTCGAAATAGAACTGACCGTGCTCGGCAAACGGCACACCGGCAATACCTAACTCTTCTTCCGCTTCACGACGCGCAGAATCCAGCAGCACTTCATCCGCCTGAACAACGCCACCGGCTGTGGCATCCAGCATACCAGGGAGAAAATCTTTGGTGTCCGTGCGGCGCTGAACCAGAATTTTGCCCATACCGTCATGAACAACGATATATGTCGCACGGTGACGCAGGCGCTCCGCACGCATTTGTTCGCGGCTGGCCTGCGCGATCACTTCATTCTCTTCGTTGACAATGTCAACCCACTCTGTACTTGCCAAATGACTCTGCTCCACCATCGGGAAACCTTCTCGTCTAAGCGCTCTTTCGGCGCGTTTGTAATTGAGGTGTAACTTACGGATTAATCGCTACCTGCGCAATAACTTGCTGATCATTAAGTGCGATAACACTCAGGGTATTTCCATCCAGCATGCCATAACTCGCAGGATATCCGCCTTTCGGGATGCTGACCGAACCCGGGTTAAAGTGATAAATATCACCGCGTTTTTCAGCAACCGGAATATGAGTATGACCGTAAACCAGGACATCGCCAGCCGCGAGCGCCGGGAGATTATCCGGGCTAAAAAGATGCCCGTGGGTGAGGAACAGGCGGCTTTGTTCCAGCAGCACCTGCTGCCACGGCGCGGTGATGGGAAAATGCAGCAGCATCTGGTCCACTTCGCTGTCGCAGTTGCCGCGAACGGCGATGATGCGCGAGGCATACGCATTCAGTTTTTCAGCCACCTGCGCAGGGGCATAGCCTTCCGGCAGCGCATTGCGCGGGCCGTGATTGAGCACATCGCCCAGAATAATCAGCCACTGCGCGCCGCTTTGTGCAAACTGAGAGAGCACGCGCTCGGTAGCGGGCAGCGATCCATGGATATCCGACGCAAACATCAGTTTCATCAGTCACTCCTCGGGAAAAAGACTGCCCACATCATACCTGAAGCGTCAGGGCTTATCAGCCCGCACGCTTAGCGGAGAGTGCCACATAGCGCTGCACGGAGGCTCTCTGCCACTGAAACGCGGCATAATCGACCAGCAGCTGCGGCACCTCATCACCATTGAGGATCAGGCGGTTTAGCATCAACGCCAAATCGGTGTCGGCAATACACCACTCGCCGAACAGGTTCGGGTTGCCGTGGGAGAGCAGTGCGGTGGCGGTTTCAATCAGCTTCTGCGCGCTTTCGTTGCCCTCTGCGCTCAGGGATGGCTTTTTCACCCCGGCAAACACGACATCCGTTGAGCGTTCCACGCGAATTGGCACCAGATCGCTGCGCAGCCACGCCTGGATCTGCCGCGCCCGGGCGCGCTTTTGCAGGTCGTGCGGGTAGATCCGCTCCCACTCAGGCGGCGCGAACCGCTCTTCCAGATACTCATCGATCGCCGAGGATTCGCTCAGGGCAAAACCATCAATTTCCAGCACCGGCACGCGTCGGGTCAGATCGTAACCCTTCCACTGAGGTTTGAGATGTTCACCGCCGTCAAGATCGACGGTTTTCAGCGTAAAAGTGAGCCCTTTTTCGGCCAGCGCAACGTATACGCTCATAACATAGGGAGAAAAGAAATTCGCATCGGACCACAACGTGATTACGGGCTGGTTCATAACATCCTCATCGGCTGATCGGTTTTTACTCAACATATAATCTCTTTGCCTCGCTGTCACTTGATGAAAACTCACGATTTACAACAACCACCTATACTCATTTGTCATGGCATCACTATTCGCATGGACAGGAGTTGAGAATGATCGACCTTTATTATGCCCCTACCCCAAACGGCCATAAGATCACCCTCTTTCTTGAGGAAGCCGAGCTGGATTACAGGATCATTCGCGTGGATATCAGCAAAGGCGATCAGTTCAGCCCTCTCTTTCTGGCTATCTCGCCGAACAATAAAATCCCGGCCATTATTGATAACCAGCCGGCGGACGGGGGCAGGCCGCTGAGCCTGTTCGAATCCGGTGAAATTTTGCTCTACCTGGCGGAGAAAACCGGCAAACTGCTGAGCGGAGAGTTGCGCGAACGTCACCATACCCTGCAGTGGCTCTTCTGGCAGGCAAGCGGACTGGGGCCCATGCTGGGGCAGAATCACCATTTTACCGCTTACGCCCCGCAGCCTATTCCTTATGCGATAGAGCGCTATCAGGTAGAGACTCAACGGCTCTATGACGTGCTGAACCGTCGGCTGAGGAAAACGCCGTGGCTCGGGGGCGATCATTACAGCATTGCCGATATCGCCTGCTGGCCGTGGGTGAATACGCATGAAAAACACCGAATTGATTTAGCCGCTTACCCGGCCGTGAACAACTGGTTTGAGCGCATTCGGACCCGCCCGGCCACCGAACGCGCGATGCAAAAAATCCAGCAGATTTAACCCGGTATGAGGCTGGGTGCCCGCGAGCCTCTCATGTATGATGAGCGGGAAATACTGACACGGAGAAGACCTGCAATGTCACAGCCAGACGCTGTTATTCGTATAAAAAATTTACGCTTGCGTACCTTTATCGGCATCAAAGAGGAAGAGATCGCCAACCGTCAGGATATTGTCATTAACGTAGTGATTCACTACCCAGCAGACAAAGCGCGGGCAAGCGAAGACATTAATGACGCGCTGAACTACCGCACCATCACCAAAAACATCATCCAGTACGTGGAAAATAACCGCTTCTCTCTGCTGGAAAAATTAACTCAGGATGTGCTCGATATCGCACGCGAACATCACTGGGTCACTTATGCTGAAGTTGAGATCGATAAACTTCACGCCCTGCGTTACGCCGACTCCGTCTCTATGACGTTAAGCTGGAAACGCCAGGCGTAAACCTGGAGGTTGTATGAAGATTTTGCTGACCGGCGGTACTGGCCTTATTGGTCGCCACCTTATTGCGCGTCTGCAGGCCTTGCATCACGACGTTACCGTGGTCACGCGCAGCCCGGAGAAGGCACGCCAGGTGCTGGGGGCGGGTATCGACATCTGGAAAAATCTGGCCGAGCAGCAAAATCTGGACGGCTTCGACGCCGTCATTAACCTCGCGGGCGAACCCATCGCCGATAAGCGCTGGACGCAAGAGCAAAAACAGCTGTTATGCAGCAGCCGGTGGAACATTACCGAAAAGCTTGTCGAGCTAATCCGCAACAGCCACACGCCGCCTTCAGTGCTGATTTCGGGCTCAGCAGTGGGCTATTATGGCGATCTCGGCGAGGTGGTGGTGACCGAGGAAGAGCCGCCGCATAACGAGTTTACCCATAAGCTCTGCGCCCAGTGGGAGCGTCTTGCCTGCGCGGCGCAGAGCGATCGTACCCGCGTCTGCCTGCTGCGGACCGGCGTCGTGCTTGCGCCGAAAGGCGGAATCCTGGGGAAGATGCTGCCACCATTCCGACTTGGCCTCGGCGGCCCCATCGGCAATGGCCGTCAGTACCTGGCGTGGATCCACATCGACGATATGGTCAACGGTATTCTCTGGCTGCTGGATAACGACCTGCGCGGGCCGTTTAACATGGTTGCGCCGTATCCGGTGCGTAATGAACAGTTTGCCCACGCGCTGGGGCATGTCCTGCACCGCCCGGCGATTTTGCGCGTACCAGCCACGGTCATCCGCCTGATGATGGGCGAAGCCTCTGTGCTGGTATTAGGCGGACAGCGCGCGCTACCCAAACGGCTGGAAGCGGCCGGGTTTGCGTTCCGCTGGTATGATTTAGAAGAAGCGCTGCGGGATGTGGTGCGGTGAATATGCTACAGTCGTACGCCATGTTCCGATGAAATGGCGTAACAATGGCAACCATCACCACACCCCGTCTGCACCTCACCCCTTTCGAACCCACTGACTGGGCCTTCTTCCGCTCGCTGCGTGAAGACCCCGCCATCATGCGCTATATGGCCGCCATCGCCCCCGAAAAAGAGACGCGACGCGTGTTTGCCGCACGACTCACGGCTGCACATGTGTTTGTGATCCGCTTTCAGAATGATGACACGCCGCTTGGCGATATCGGCCTGCAAATCAGCGCTGAGAATCGAGAGGAGGCCGACATCGGCTATACGGTTGTGCCAGCCGCGCAGGGAAAAGGTATCGCCAGCGAGGCGCTGCGCGCGGTATGTGATTACGCCTTTAGCCAGACCGGCGTGAAAGCGATTAACGCCTACGTGCTGGCCGATAACGGCGGCTCGGTGCGCGTGCTGGAGAAAGCGGGGTTTGTGCGTACGCAGGTGCTGGAAAAGGCGTATGAGATTGACGGCATGCGGTACGACGACTGGGTGTATCGACTGGAGTGCGGTGCGGCCTGATGCCCTCACCCCAGCCCTCTCCCACAGGGAGAGGGAGAAGGGCAAAACCTACTTCAAAGACCCCTTCAGGAACTGCTGCAAACGCGGGCTTTGCGGGTTCGCCAGCACCTCATCCGGGTGCCCTTGCTCTTCAATTTTACCCTGATGCAGGAAGATAACGTGGTTCGAAACGTTACGGGCGAAGCCCATCTCGTGCGTCACCACCACCATCGTTTTGCCCTCTTCGGCCAGCTTCTGCATGATGCGCAGCACTTCGCCGACGAGTTCCGGGTCCAGGGCTGAAGTCGGTTCGTCGAACAGCAGCACCTCGGGTTCCATCGCCAGCGCGCGGGCGATGGAGACGCGCTGCTGCTGACCGCCGGAGAGATGCACCGGATATTTCATCTGCTGGCGCTCGTCGATACCCACTTTCGCCAGGTATTTCACCGCGCGCTCGCGGGCTTCCTGCTTGCTCAGGCCCAGCACCTGAACCGGCGCTTCCATCACGTTCTCCAGCACCGTCATATGGCTCCAGAGGTTGAAGTGCTGGAACACCATCGTCAGACGCGTACGCAGCAGGCGCAGCTGATGCTTATCTGCCACCTTCAGCTGGCCGTCTTTATCGCGCACCAGATTGATATTCTGTCCGCTCACCACGATCGAGCCTTCGCTCGGCTTTTCGAGGAAGTTAATGCAGCGCAGGAAGGTACTTTTCCCCGAGCCGGATGAGCCGATAATACTGATCACGTCGCCCGCATTCGCCTGCAGCGACACCCCTTTCAGCACTTCATGTTCGCCGTAGCGTTTGTGCAAATCAATAACGTTTAATTTGTTCTCAGCCATCATCTTTCTCAGTGCGTCGAAGGTTTTATATGCTGCAACCAGCGTTTTTCAGCCTTACGGAACAGGCTAATCAAAACATAAGAGATAATTAAATAGAGTACTGCCGCAATGCCAAACGCGGTAAACGGCTGATAGGTCGCGGAGTTAATATCGCGCGCAATTTTGAGCAGGTCCGGCACCGTCGCGGTGAAGGCCAGCGCGGTGGAGTGCAGCATCAAAATTACTTCGTTGCTGTACGCCGGTAACGCGATACGCAGCGCTGAGGGCAGAATGATGCAGCGGTAAAGCTTCACTGAGGAGAAGCCGTACGCGCGCGCCGCTTCAATCTCGCCGTAAGGCACAGAGCGAATTGCCCCCGCAAAAATCTCGGTGGTATAGGCGCAGGTGTTGAGCGTCAACGCCAGCACCGTACAGTTCAGGCCACTGCGGAAGAACGCGTTCAGCATCTCGGTGCCTTTGACGATCTCCAGCGTGTACATCCCCGAGTAGAACACCAGCAGCTGTACGTACAGCGGCGTACCGCGAAAGACGTAGGTAAACAGCCAGATAGGGAACTGAATAAATTTATTGTTCGACACGCGGCCAATGGCAAGAAACACCGCCAGAATGCCGCCCATCACCACGGAGGAGATCAGCAGCCAGAGCGTGATCGCCACGCCGGTAAAGCGATAGCCATCTGTCCACAGCAGCGATTTCCAGTATTCCTGAATAATCTCAATCACAGGTCAGCCCTCTTCACACCCACGGAGTAGCGACGCTCGAGCAGAAGCAGCACACCATTGGAGGCGGTCGTAAAGACCAGATAGATAACGCCACAGACCACCGCAAAGTAGAACGGCTCCCAGGTACTTTTGCCTGCCAGCTGAGTGGCTTTCACCACATCTTCCAGACCGAGCAGCGAGACCAGCGCTGTGGCTTTGAGGATAACCTGCCAGTTGTTGCCGATGCCCGGCAGCGCGTAGCGCATCATAGCCGGGAACATAATCCGACGAAACGTTTGTGAAGAGGTAAAACCAAATGCGGTCGCCGCCTCAATGTGGCCTTTCGGCACGGCCATGTAAGCACCGCGGAAGGTCTCGGTGAAGTAGGCACCGTAGATAAAACCGAGGGTAATAATACCGGCCACCATCGGGTCGATATCTATTTGTCCCATGCCCATCGCATCCGTCACGCTGTTAAGCGCAATCTGCAGACCGTAAAAGATAAGCAGCATAAGAACCAGATCGGGAACGCCGCGAATGAGCGTGGTGTAGCCTTCAAAGATCAGCGCCAGCGGTTTGTTAGCTGAAAGCTTCGCCCCTGCGCCTGCCAGACCTATCAGCACCGCCAGCACCACGGAGCTGATAGCCAGCTCAAGGGTGACAAGCGCGCCCTGTAAAATAACGCCAGAAAATCCGTACAGCATACCGCGAGCCCTGTCGTATCGTGAGTGGTGGAACCGTGTCTTTTCCCCTCCCGCAGCGGGAGGGGCCGCACGTTATTTGACGGGGCGATTAGCCGCCGTAAACGTTAAAATCGAAGTACTTTTTCGCCAGCTTGTCGTAGGTGCCGTCCGCGCGCATTTCAGCAAACGCTTTGTTCAGCGCCTCACGCAGCTCGTTGTCTTCTTTGCGCAGGCCCATACCGGTGCCCACGCCAAACAGCTTCACATCCTTAATGGACGGACCGCCAAACTTATAATCTTTACCCACCGGCGTTTTCAGGAAGCCTTCGCTCGCCGCGACTTCATCCTGGAATGCCGCATCAATACGGCCTGCCGTCAGGTCAGCGTAGATATTTTCCTGGCCCTGATAGGAGACAATCTCAATCCCCTTCGGCGCCCAGTGCTCGTTGCCGTAGGTTTCCTGCGTGGTGCCCTGCAGCACGCCGACGCGTTTGCCTTTCAGCGACTCCAGCGTTGGCTGAATGTCAGAAGCTTTCGCCACCACCAGACGAGAATCCGCTGCGTAGAGTTTGTCGGTGAAGGCAATCTCCTGCTGGCGTTTTTCGGTGATGGAAAGAGAGGACATGATCACGTCGATTTTTTTCGCTTTCAGGGATGGGATCAGCGCATCCAGCGGGTTCTCAACGTAGGTACACTGTGCTTTGATGCGTTTACACAGTTCATTGGCCAGATCGATGTCAAAACCGACCAGTTCACCCTTTGAATTCTTCGATTCGAACGGCGCATAGGTTGGGTCGGTCCCAATCCGGATTTTCTGTGGAATGGCTGCGAATGCCGCGGTGGCGCTGGAAAAGGCCAGTACCAGAGATAATGACAACACGAGTTTTTTCATATTTGTCCTCAACAAACTGTCTTCATACGGGGTTTTTACGACGACGGGGTGGTGCTAATGTGCCATCAATCCCCTCTTTCAGGCAAAGACTAATGCCCTTCAGTCGGGAATTTTTGCATTATAAATGCGTAAGTATGCACATAGCGATCCAATACGGTGCAATAAACGCACCGTATTGGGTCAACCGCTGCCACAACGCACCTTTGCGGTGCGCTATCGCCTGGTCTTAGTCACCGTATACGTTGAAGTCGAAGTATTTCTTCGCCAGTTTGTCGTAAGTACCGTCCTTACGCAGCTCTGCAAAGGCTTTGTCGAAGGCGGCCTTCAGCTCGGTATCATCCTTACGCAGGCCAATACCGGTGCCGTCACCAAAGTACTTTTTGTCTTTCACTGACGGGCCTGCAAATGCATAATCTTTACCCGCCGGCTGCTTCAGGAAGCCTTCGCTCGCCGCGACTTCATCCTGGAATGCCGCATCCAGACGGCCTGCCGCCAGGTCAGAGTAAATCAGATCCTGGTTCTGGTAAGCCACCACGTCTACGCCCTTCTCACGCCAGGTCGCATTGGCGTAACCTTCCTGGGTCGATCCCTGCAGCACGCCAACATGCTTGCCTTTCAGCGAGTCGATGGTTGGCTTAATCGGGGAACCTTTAGGGGCAATCAGGCGAGAATCTGCGGCGTAGAGCTTGTCAGAGAAGGCAATCTCCTGCTGACGTTTTTCGGTGATGGAGAGAGAAGAGATAATGGCGTCGATTTTCTTGGCTTTCAGCGACGGGATTAACGCGTCGAAGTCGCTGCCCACCCATGTGCATTTCACCGCAATGCGTTTGCACATTTCATTACCCAGATCGATATCAAACCCCACGAAATCGCCTTTCGCATCCTTGGAAGAGAATGGCGCGTAGGTTGCGTCTGTACCGATACGAACCGTCTGTGGAAGCGCTGCGTAGCTACCTGCTGCCGCACTTAACCCCACGAGCAAAGACAGAGCCAGAACCGTCTTCTTCATACATTTACCCTCAAGTACCGTGATTTTATTATGTATTGTGTTGTGTGTTGTGTTGCAGGCTTCATCTTGCAGGTCTTATGCCACATTGCCGTCTGCTCAAAACTTCGACGTTAAATATGTTAATAAAACGTTGCGATATTGCCTTAATGGTGAAAGATAGCAGGTCTGCCGAACGAACCGGAGAGAGAAAAAGGGAAAAAACGAATTAAATGTCGAGGATATGATCGCCGTTGCATAATTGCCCTGAAACAGGGCAACGTCTCTTTTCATGCACTCTGTTTGTGCACAGAATCAGGCCCCCTGCCAGCGGGTAAAGAGATCTTCCGGCAGGTCAATGTCGAACTGATCCAGCACGCGGTTAACGGTCTGATTAATCACGTCATCCAGCGAAGCTGGACGATGATAGAACGCCGGTACCGGCGGCATGATGACCGCGCCGAGCTCGGCGGCCTGAGTCATTAAGCGCAGGTGCCCCAGATGCAGCGGCGTTTCCCGCACGCAGAGCACCAGAGGACGACGCTCCTTCAGCACCACATCCGCCGCGCGGGTTACCAGGGTATCGGTATAGCTGTTCACAATGCCGGAGAGCGTTTTAATGGAACAGGGCAGGATAACCATGCCGGCTGTTTTAAACGAGCCTGAGGAGATGCTGGCAGCGATATCACGGGCATCGTGCACGACATCCGCCATGGCCTGAACATCGCGCAGGGAGAGATCGGTTTCCAGCGAGAGGGTCTGCCGCGCCGCCTGGCTCATCACCAGATGGGTCTCGACTTCCGCCACGTCACGCAAAACCTGTAACAGACGTACGCCGTAAATCGCGCCACTGGCGCCGCTGAGCCCAACAATGAGTCGTTTCATGATTTTTACCCTTACTGATTCAGGGCAGACTGTGCAGGATTTTGCGGGGAGTTGCAAGTGAGGGCGAATGCCCTCACTTGCCTGAACATCAGCCTTCGTTGTGCATCTCTAAACTTTCGAGATCGTTTTGCAGCTGAACGGCTTTGGCATCGTCGTTACGCAGGGAATCCAGGTAGTCGAGATACTGCTGGTCAACGTCTTTAGTCACGTAAATACCGTTAAACACGGAGCATTCGAACTGCTGAATATCCGGGTTCTCGGCGCGCACCGCGTCGATGAGATCGTTCAGATCCTGGAAAATCAGGCCGTCGGCGCCGATGATCTGGCGAATTTCGTCCACTTCACGGCCGTGAGCGATCAGCTCGTTAGCGGTTGGCATATCAATACCGTACACGTTCGGGAAGCGAATCTCCGGGGCCGCAGAGGCCAGGTAGACTTTCTTCGCACCCGCTTCGCGCGCCATCTCGATAATCTGCTCAGAGGTGGTGCCGCGAACGATGGAGTCATCCACCAGCAGAACGTTCTTGTCGCGGAACTCGGCGCGATTGGCGTTCAGTTTGCGGCGCACGGACTTACGACGCAGCTGCTGACCAGGCATGATAAAGGTGCGGCCAACGTAGCGGTTCTTCACGAAGCCCTGACGGTATGGCTTATCCAGAATGCGGGCGATTTCCAGCGCGATATCGCAGGAGGTTTCCGGGATAGGAATGACGACGTCGATGTCGAGATCGTCCCACTCGCGGGCAATCTTCTCGCCCAGCTTGGTGCCCATATTCACGCGCGCGCTGTAGACGGAAATCTTGTCGATGAAGGAGTCCGGACGGGCAAAGTAAACGTATTCAAACAGGCACGGGTTGCTGACCGGGTTATCGGCACACTGGCGAGTAAACAGCTGGCCCTTCTCGGTGATGTAAACCGCTTCGCCCGGCGCAACGTCACGCAGGAACTCAAAGCCCAGGGTATCCAGCGCCACGCTTTCAGACGCAACCATATATTCGGTACGACCATCGCCGAGGTCACGTTTGCCGAGCACCAGCGGACGAATGCCGTTTGGATCGCGGAAGGCCACCATGCCATGACCGATGATCATCGCGACGCAGGCGTACGCTCCGCGGATCTGGCGGTTTGTCGCTGCGACAGCAGCAAAGACGTTGTCGGCTTCCAGCGGGTAGTGACGGAAGTTATCCAGCTCGCTGGCAAACACGTTGAGCAGGATTTCAGAATCAGAGGTGGTGTTAATGTGGCGACGTTTCTCTTCGAACAGCTTTTTACGCAGCTCGTGCGCGTTGGTCAGGTTGCCGTTATGAGCAAGCGTGATGCCGTACGGTGAGTTGACGTAGAAAGGCTGTGCCTCAGAAGCGCTGGAACTGCCAGCAGTAGGATAACGAACGTGACCGATACCCATATTACCTTGCAGACGCTGCATATGGCGGGCTTCAAACACATCGTTTACCAGGCCATTCGCCTTGCGTAAACGGAAGCAGTTGTTTGCATCAATGGTGATGATACCCGCAGCATCCTGCCCACGGTGCTGAAGCACCGATAACGCGTCATAAATCGACTGGTTTACCGGCATGAAACCGGCGATACCGACAATACCGCACATTCGTCTTTTCCTCGTTAAGCCACATCTCAGGGTTTATGCCCTGGGCAAAAAACTCGACGAGCTTTGCAGATAGTCAAAGAACCATCTGATGATGAAGCTGAACTCTGGAATGAGCTGCGATTTTTGCCAGTCTTCGCTTTTGGAGAACCCGGTGAAGGTATCCAGGAAGAACAGGATCGCGGCCACAATCAGCACGCCTCGTAATGCCCCGAAACAGATCCCGAGCACCCTGTCCGTTCCTGACAGACCGGTTTTCTCGACCAGCTGACCTATCACGTAATTCACGATAGCGCCGACAATCAGCGTCGCGATAAACAGCACCGCGATGGCGATTCCATTTCGGACCAGTTCATCTTCAAAGCCCGTGAACCAGACAGACAGGTAAGTGTAGTAATGACTGGCGACAAAGAAAGCACAACCCCATGTCACCAGCGATAACGCTTCACGAACAAAGCCACGGATCAGGCTAACCAGACAGGAAAAACCAATCACCGCAATGATGGCGTAATCAATCCAGACCATATGTGTCCCACGATTTAACGCCCTGTCATCCAGTTCGGGGCGAATTCTAACAGAAAAAGAAAACGTTTGCGTAGGGATTTCCTTCCCCCGCGTAAATAAAAAAGGCGCTGAAAAAATGTTCAACGCCCCCTCACCCTAACCCTCTCCCCAAAGGGGAGAGGGGACTGTACGATGCAGTCTGTTACACGCTCACTCAGTGCGATTTTCACCCTCTCCCCTCTGGGGAGAGGGCCGGGGTGAGGGGCAGGTTTTTAGTTCGCGCTGTAGCTCATCACTACGCCGCTCAGGCCGGAGATCTGCTTCAGCTCGCCGAGCGAACCTTTCAGCTTGTCCTTAGACGCTTCTGGCCCCACGAGAATACGGGTAATTTTACCCTGCACCGGCGTGGTTGGTGAAGTGTAAACACGATATCCCGCACTGCGCAGTTTACCCACCACCTCATTGACTTTATCCGCATTTTTCAGCGCGCCCAGCTGTACTACGTAGGCTTTACCCGTTGGGGTAGCGGCCTCTTGTTGAGCCGGTTTCGCTGGCGGAGGCGTCTCTGACGCCGCGGCAAGCTGTTCTGCCGTTTTATCACGCTGCGGTTTCGGCTGCGGTTTGTCGACCGCCTTCGGTTTTTCAACAGGCTTAGGCTGCTCTACCGGCACAGGATCGATGTCGCTGTTGCTCGCTGCCGCCAGGCGAGACGGATCGAGCGACGGCGCTGCAGCATCGCCCGCACGCACCTCTTCCGCCGCACCTTCCGGTGGCTGAGCAGGAAGCGCCTGCGTCGCCGCCGGCAGCATATCCGGCTCATCGCGGTCACCCGGTTTAGGGACCAGCGGAATAGCGGCAAACTCATCCTGATAATGCTTTTTCTGCCCGTCGAGCAGACCCGGGAGAATAATCACCCCGAGCGCGACCAGCACAATGGTTCCTGTTAAACGGTTCTGAAACTTACTCGCCACCGGTTCTCCCCGCGTCCATCACTTCCATGACATGTGCCACCGTATGGAATGAACCACACACCAGCACGGTATCTTCTGGTTTAGCATCCGCCATCGCGGCATGCCAGGCCTGCGCCACGCTACTGTAGCTTGCGCCTTTGCCGAGATGCTCCATCAGCTGCTCAGCCGTCGCGCCGCGCGGCCCCTCCAGAGGAGCACAATACCAGCTATCGACCACACTCTCCATGCAGGCCAGCGTCCCGCCGATATCTTTATCATGAAGCATACCGATAACCGCCAGCACGCGCCCGGTTTTTGGTAACGATTTGAGACGTTCCGCGAGATACGCCGCCGCATGGGGGTTGTGCGCCACGTCCAGTATCAAACGCGGTGACTCGCTGACAATCTGGAAACGCCCGGGCAGAATCGCGTTCTGTATGCCGTCGCGGATCGCCTGCTCGCTGACCGCAAGGCCGCTCGCACGAAGTGCCGCCAGGGCCGTCGCCGCGTTAGGCTGTGGCACCTGCGGCAGCGGCAGGTTGTCCAGCGCGCCCTGTGCATCGCTAAAACGCCACGCGTTGTCACGCACTTCATACTGCCAGTCAACGCCGCGGCGCAGCAGACGCGCGCCCTTCTCGTTTGCCACGTCCGCGATGGTATGCGGCATATCCGGCTCGCCGACCACGGCGGGCTTATTGGCCCGGAAAATACCGGCCTTCTCGCGGCCAATGCTTTCCCGGTCCGGACCCAGCCAGTCGATATGGTCCAGCGCGATGCTGGTGACTACCGCCACGTCCGCATCCACCATATTAGTCGCATCAAGACGACCGCCGAGGCCGACCTCAAGGATCACCACGTCCAGCTGCGCCTGCCTGAACAGCCACAGCGCCGACAGAGTACCGTATTCAAAATAGGTTAATGAGGTTTCACCGCGCGCGGCTTCAATTTCCGCGAACGACGCCGTATGCGCCGATTCCGGCAGTTCGCCGTTCTGCACGCGCACCCGTTCGGTGTAGCGTACCAGGTGTGGAGAGCTGTACACGCCTACCCTGTAACCCGCAGCCATCAGCACGGATTCCAGGGTACGGCAGGTGGTACCTTTGCCGTTGGTGCCCGCGACGGTAAACACGAAAGGTGCCGGTTTGAGCACATCAAGACGCGCGGCGACCTGGCTTACGCGTTCAAGCCCCATATCGATGGTTTTACTGTGCAGGTTTTCCAGATAAGAAAGCCACGCGGCCAGGGGCGACGTGGCTTGGGGAATGCTTTTATTTTCCATAATGCCCGGTTGTCATTAACAGATTAGAAAGCAAAAGGGCAGCGCCAAACGGCCCTGCCCTTTTCAGTTATCAGGCCTCGGGTTCCTGATCCGGTACCACCACGCCTTCGCGCGGCTCATCCGGGTTTGGCGCCGGCAGATTCATCAGCTTCGCCAGGATGCTCGCCAGCTTCAGGCGCATTTCCGGACGGCGGACAATCATGTCGATGGCGCCTTTCTCAATGAGGAACTCACTGCGCTGGAAGCCAGGCGGCAATTTTTCACGCACGGTCTGCTCAATGACGCGAGGACCCGCAAAGCCGATCAGCGCTTTTGGTTCAGCGATGTTCAGATCGCCCAGCATCGCGAAGCTTGCCGAGACGCCGCCCATGGTTGGGTCGGTCAGCACGGAGATATACGGCAGACCGCGCTCCTGCATTTTCGCCAGCGCTGCAGAGGTTTTCGCCATCTGCATCAGAGACATCAGCGCTTCCTGCATTCGCGCACCGCCGGAGGCAGAGAAGCAGATCAGCGGGCAGTTGTCTTCCAGCGCCTGCTCAACGGCACGCACGAAGCGCGCACCGACCACGGAGCCCATTGAGCCGCCCATAAAGGCGAACTCAAACGCAGCGGCAACAACCGGCATCTCGTGCAGGGTGCCTTTCATGACGATCAGCGCGTCTTTCTCGCCGGTCTCTTTCTGTGCAGAGGCCAGACGATCTTTGTATTTTTTGGAATCGCGGAACTTCAGCACGTCTTTTGGCTCAAGCTCGCTGCCCAGTTCTACCAGAGAACCTTCGTCCAGCAGGCTATGCAGGCGGTTGCGCGCCGACATACGCATATGGTGGTCACACTTCGGACACACCTCAAGGTTGCGTTCCAGCTCTGCGCGATACAGAACCTGGCCGCAGCTATCACACTTCGTCCATACCCCTTCAGGAATGCTCGCTTTGCGCGTTGGGGTAATGTTGCTTTTAATTCGTTCAATCCAGCTCATTGATAACCTTTCTGCCTGAACCTGGTCGTATGCCAGTTTTGCTATAAGAGGCGAATAATGCCATTTTTGCCTCCAACAGACCATGAATGTTGCACATTAAAACATAACAGCCCGAAACTTTGGATAAAAAAGTGGTCGAACCGCCAGAGTGCATTTACTTCGCTTGTTTTGCCGCCGCACGTTTGTGACGAATGATTTCAACAACGCCTGGCAGTACGGAAAGCACAATAATCGCTACAATCAGTAACTTAAGGTTTTCCTGAACCACCGGGAGATCGCCGAACAGGTAGCCTGCATAGGTAAACAGCAATACCCACAGCAGCGCGCCAACCACGTTGTATGCCGCAAAATGACGATAGGACATATGCCCCATTCCCGCCACAAACGGTGCAAATGTACGCACAATAGGCACAAAACGCGCAAGGATAATGGTTTTTCCGCCATGACGCTCATAAAACGCGTGGGTTTTATCTAAATAGCTGCGACGGAAAATTTTCGAATCAGGATTACTGAAAAGCCGCTCGCCGAACACGCGTCCAATCGTATAGTTGACCGCATCGCCAATAATGGCGGCAATCACCATCAGCACAACCATAAGGTGCACGTTCAGGTCATTGGTAGGTAGCGCCGATAACGCCCCGGCGACGAACAGCAGGGAATCTCCCGGCAGGAACGGGGTAACGACCAGACCGGTTTCACAGAACAGAATGAGGAACAGAATGGCGTATACCCAGACGCCATACTGCGCGACCAGCTCCGCCAGGTGAACATCAATATGCAGGATGAAATCAATCAAAAAACGAATTACGTCCATATTGTCTAAGCCCTAATTGCACCTTTGTTTAGTCCGCTAAAAACAGCGGGCCCATTGGCGGTTTTGGCAGGTCAAACCGATCCGGATAGTCTACCGAGACCAGATACAATCCTTCCGCTTTCGCCGTGGCTGCCGCAAGCGTTCTGTCCTTCGCTGCCAGCAGTTCTGCAATCCAGCTCTCCGGCTGGTGTCCGGCACCCACTTCCATCAGGCTGCCCACAATATTCCGAACCATATGATGTACAAAGGCATTGGCTTTGATATCCACCACCACATACGCGCCATAACGGCTAACGTTTATGTGCATGACGTTACGCCACGGCGTACGGGACTGACACTGGACCGCACGAAACGAGGTAAAGTCATTTTCACCAATCAGGCACTGCGCCGCACGATGCATCCGTTCAGCATCAAGCGGTTCATAAAAATGCGTCACGCCCTGGCTTAACACAGCCGGACGCAGGCGCTGGTTGTAGATGACATAACGGTAGCGGCGCGCCGTGGCGCTGAAGCGCGCGTGAAAATCATCTGGCACAGCTTTTACCCAACGCACCGCAATGTCACCAGGCAAATTCGCATTTACACCCAGCGTCCAGGCGGCATCCTTACGTACGGCGGTGGTTTCAAAGTGAACCACCTGCCCCGTGCCGTGAACACCCGCGTCCGTACGTCCTGCACACAGGACGTTAATCGGCTCGTTTGCCACCTGAGAGAGCGCTTTTTCCAGCTTTTCCTGGACGCTGCGCACCTCATTCTGACGCTGCCAGCCATAATATTTACTGCCGTCGTACTCAATGCCGAGGGCAATTTTATGAACCGGCTTTTGCTCCACTGCTGACATCAGTACAGATACTCCTGCACCAGTTTTTCAGCGATCTTCACCGCCATCAGCGCGCCGCCAAAGCGAACGTTATCGGCAACAGACCAGAACTGAACCTGCTCCGGCATACCGTAATCGTTGCGCACGCAGCCTACGGAGAGGTGTGCGCTCCCTGAGGCATCGCCCACCTGAGTCGGGAACTCGCTCTCTTCAGAAAGCACGATGTCTTCACCGCGGCCGAACGCATCGCGCGCCTCTTCTGCTGCCAGCGGACGCAGCGCTTCAAAACCAACCATCTGCGCGTGGCCGTAGAAGACCGGGGACTGCACGACGCTCGCAGAGATCATCAGTCCGTCATCCTGCAGAATTTTACGAACTTCATCGACGATACGGCGCTCTTCGCGTACGGAACCCTCGCGATCCGGCAGCAACGGCAGCATATTGAACGCCAGCTGGCGACCAAAGAAATCGTCTTCGTCAATCGGGATGCCGTTCAGCAGCTTCGCGCTCTGTCCGGCAAGCGCGTCAACGGCCTTTTTGCCGTTTGCGGACGCGGACAGCAGGCTGGTGACGGTAATGCGCGACAGGCCGCCGTCGTCGATCAGCGGCTTCAGGGCGGTCAGCAGCTGGCTGGTCAGGCTGTTCGGTACCGCAATGACGTTACGGTTGCGGTAGTCAGCCAGCACAAATGGGTTCACGTCCGGCACCACCAGAGGCACATCCGGCTCCATTGAGAACAGGCCGCTCAGGTCGATCACCAGACAGCCTGCGTTGGTCGCCTCTTCAATGTACGCAGCAGTGGCTTCAGCGCCCGCAGCGAAAAAAGCCAGCTGCGCCTGGGTCCAGTCGAACGCTGCCGCATCCTGGACCATCACGGATTTACTGTTAAAACGCAGATGCTCACCCGCGCTATCCGTACGCGCCAGCGCATAGATATCGCCCACCGGGAACTGACGCTCGGCAAGGGTTTCGAGCAGGGCTTCGCCCACGGCACCCGTGGCACCTAAAATGGCAATGTTCCAGCCTTCAGACATGGTGGTTTACTCCAGAAATAAAAAAGCGTCCCTGTCGGAGTATCCGACAGGGAGCATTAAGAAGACATTAATGCGCCGGGTGATGAACGGCGTTAAACCCTAACTTATGCAGCAGCGTCGCCGCCGGGGCGTCGTCGCATATTACATACAGGGAAGACCACTCGCGGCGCTCAACGTAGTTCTTGCGCAGCTTATCAAACTCACCCGGGATCCCCGCCACTTTACGCAGCAGCGCATCATCGCGGCGCACATCATACACCAAATGCACCAGCCTTTTCAGCGTTGCCTGATCGAGCGGGCCGTGCAGGGTAATGCGGCCAAATTCAGGCGCGGGGAGTAAGGTATCCAGCGCCACCTGCTGCGGATGGCCAATAAAGGCGCTGTAGGCTTCGAAGACCTGCGTCGTGCCGCGGGCTTTCCCCTCGAGGGTATAACCGGCGATATGCGCGGTGCCCACGTCCACCTTATTGAGCAGCTCAACGTTGAGATCCGGCTCCGGCTCCCAGACGTCCAGCACCACGCTGAGGTCTTGTCCTTCATTCAGACACGTCAGCAGCGCGGCGTTGTCCACCACCGGGCCACGGCAGGCATTTATCAGAATAGTGCCAGGCTTCAGACGGCGGATCAGCGCGTCGTCAGCAAGATGCAGCGACTTATACGGCCCCTCTTTAAACAGCGGCGTGTGGAAAGTCAGCACGTCACACTGCTCAACCAGCTCGTCCAGCGAGCGGAAATCCCCGTCATCACCGTTGTCTTTGCGCGGCGGATCGCACAGCAGCGTGCGGATCCCTAACGCTTCCAGGCGCTTTTGCAGGCGTCCGCCCACGTTACCCACGCCAACAATTCCCACGGTGCGGTCTTTCAGCATAAAACCGTCGCGCTCGGCCAGCATCAGCAGCGAGGAGAAAACGTATTCCACGACGGCAATGGCGTTACAGCCCGGCGCGGCGGAGAAACCGATCCCGGCCTGCGTAAGCCATTTATCATCCACATGATCGGTCCCTGCCGTTGCGGTCCCGACGAACTTAATCGCTTTACCGGCGAGCAACGACTCATTTACTTTGGTCACCGAGCGCACCATCAGCGCGTCTGCGTCATCCAGTTCGTTGACCGGGATCGGGCGACCAGGGACAGCCTTAACGTTACCCAGGCGGCTAAACAGCTCACGGGCATAAGGCATATTTTCATCAACGAGGATTTTCACGTCTGAGTACCTGTTTGAGAGGAAGAAAACCTGCCAAGTGTGCCATAATCTGGCCGCCAGGCATATACGTCTGCCAGGTTTACGCTGAGTTTTGACTTTAAGGATTTTTGACGATGCAGCCCATTTCAGGCACGCCGCCGCGCCCTCCGGGTGAAGGCCCTGTTACGCCAAACGTTGCCGGCGAACAACCGCTATCCACGCAACAGCGCACCGTGCTGGAGCGACTGATCACGCGCCTGATTGCGCTGACTTCGCAGCAAAACGCGGAAGTCTGGGCTGGGGTAAAGCATGATTTGGGCATGAGAAACGACGCGCCGCTGCAGTCGCGCCACTTCCCTGCAGCCGAGCAAAACCTGAACCAGCGTATCAATAACGCGCAGCAGAACCACACCACGCGCCAGATTGTCGCGCAGCTGACGGAGCTGCTTGGACAGGGAAATAACCGCCAGGCGGTGAGTGATTTTATTCGCCAGCAGTATGGTCAAACCGCCCTGGGCCAGTTGACGCCAGACCAGCTTAAAACCGTGCTGACGCTGTTGCAGAACAATGAGCTGTCAATTCCACAGCCTCAGGTGCGCCCGTCGACCGAGCGTTCGCTGCTGCCCGCCGAGCACAACACCCTCAAACAGATGGTGACAAAGCTGGCCGCGGCCACCGGCGAACCGACGAAGCTTATCTGGCAATCCATGCTTGAACTGTCTGGCGTGAAGGCGGGCGAGCTGATCCCTGCCAAACAGTTTACCCATCTGGTGACCTGGCTCCAGGCGCGCCAGACGCTCAGCACCCAGAATGCGCCTACCCTGCATACCGTTCAGGCCGCACTGAAACAGCCGCTTGAACCGCGTGAGTTCGAGATGATTCGGGATTACGTCCAGCAAAACTGGCAGGCCACACCGCAAACGGTACTGACCACCGCACAGGTGCAGGATGTGCTCAATCAGATCTTCGTTCGCCGCGCCGAGCGTGAAGGCGGCGTGCCGGAGGTGAGAAACATTCAGCCAATCTACAACCCGCTGTTTGCGCCCGTCGTGGAGACGTTCAGAACCCTCTCTGCGCGTCCAGGATTGCTGTTTATTGGGCTACTGATTGCGCTGGCGATTTTCTGGCTGGTTGCCTGATGTTTTGCCCGGTGGCGCTACGCTTACCGGGCCTACAACGGCTCAAACCGTAGGCCGGGTAAGGCGCAGCCGCCCCCGGCAACAACGGCTTAAGTCCTGCAAAACGCCACCAGCGTCACCACAATCCCAACAACTGCTGAAACCGCACCAGCCAGGAAGACCGACGGATAACCAAACGAGGTGGCTAACAGACCGGCCAGCGGCCCGGTGACTCCGTATGAGATATCCTGAAACGCCGCATAGCCGCCCAGCGCCGTACCGCGCACCTGCGGGGCCACGCGCTTCACCACTTCAACGCCGAGTGCCGGGAAAATCAGTGAACAGCCGCAGCCGGTCAGCGCCGCCCCAAGCAGCGCAACGGATGCTACGGGTGCATTCCACAGCAGCAGCAGACCGATGGTCTCTATCACCAGCGACGCCACCGCCACCCTCACGCCGCCAAAGCGATCCGGCATCCAGCCGAAGAGCACGCGCATCAGCACAAACGCGCCGCCAAAAGCGGTGAGCGTAAAACCGGCCATCGCCCAGCCACGGCTCATAAAATAGAGCGAGACGAACGTGCCAATCACCGCAAACCCTACGCCCTGCAGCGCCAGGCCAAGTCCCGGCTGCCAAATTTGGCCGACCACGCTCCACAGGGAAGGACGCTCGCCTTTATGCGCGGGCACTTTACGCACCGAGCCGTTAAACGCCCACGCCAGCAGCGGCAGCACCATGGTGGTAGCTGCCAGCGCCGCAAATCCAAACTGGCTATTGATGAGCAGCCCAAGCGGGGCGCCCGCGGCCAGCGCGCCATAGATAGCCATGCCGTTCCAGGACATCACTTTGCCAGAACGTGCCGGGCCCACCAGGCCCATTCCCCAGGTCAGGGTGCCGGTCAGCAGCTGGCTTTCACCAAAGCCCAGGATTAAGCGGCCCAGCACCAGCAGCGCAAATTTATACGCGGCGTCTACCGGCAGGAGAGCCGCCAGCAGCCATGCGCCGCCCGCCAGTCCGCAGGCAAACATCCCCTGCAGCGCTGAACGTTTAGCACCGTGCTGATCCGCCAGCCGTCCGGCGTATCCGCGGGTTAGAACCGTCGCTAAAAACTGGATGCCTACGGCGATGCCAACCATGGTGTTGCCATAGCCGAGTTCCTGGTGAACAAACAGCGGGATCACCGGCAGCGGCAGGCCAACGGTCATATAGGTCAGGAATACCGCAAAGGCGATACGGAACAGCGAGACGTTCGCTGAAGGCGTTGTTTCTGTTTGAGTTACTGCAGTCATGCTTTACTCCGAAATGAAGAGTAAGGCGGGAAAATGCCACGCCCCCTCTACCTGGCTATCAGGATTAAGGCGCGTTGGTTGACGTTAAACGCTTACGCATTATCGTGAGGATAATGTTGAGGGGTGAAGTTTGCCTGTGAGATCAGCCGGTTGTCAATGCATAAAAAAAAGGGAGCCTTATGGCTCCCTTTCTGAATCAAACATAAAACTTATGCTTTCAGCTTGCGCATCACCAGCGTGGCGTTGGTGCCGCCGAAACCGAAGCTGTTGGACATGACGGTGTTCAGCGTCTCGTCCATTGGTTTGGTTACGATGTTCAGGCCAGCAGCCTGCTCATCCATCTCATCAATGTTGATGCTTGGCGCGATAAAGCCGTTTTCCAGCATCAGCAGAGAGTAGATCGCTTCCTGCACGCCAGCCGCACCCAGAGAGTGACCGGTCATGGCTTTGGTGGCGGAGATCGCCGGGCTGTTGTCGCCAAACACTTCACGGATCGCACCCAGCTCTTTCACGTCGCCTACTGGCGTAGAGGTACCGTGGGAGTTCAGGTAGTCGATTGGGGTATCAACACCGTGCATCGCCATCTTCATGCAGCGCACCGCCCCTTCACCGGATGGAGCCACCATGTCGGCGCCGTCAGACGTGGCGCCGTAGCCCACGATTTCAGCGTAGATGTGCGCACCGCGTGCCAGCGCGTGCTCCAGCTCTTCAACCACAACCATGCCGCCGCCGCCCGCGATAACGAAACCGTCACGGTGCGCGTCATAGGTACGTGACGCTTTATCTGGCGTTTCGTTGTATTTGGTGGACAGTGCGCCCATGGCGTCGAATTCACAGGCCATTTCCCAGCCCAGCTCTTCGCCGCCGCCAGCAAATACGATGTCCTGTTTACCCAGCTGGATCTGCTCAACAGCATTACCGATGCAGTGTGCGGAAGTTGCACACGCGGAGCTGATGGAGTAGTTCACACCGTGGATTTTGAATGGGGTCGCCAGGCACGCGGAAACCGCAGAACCCATGGCTTTGGTGACCACGTACGGACCTACCGCTTTCAGACCACGCGGGCTACGCATTGCGTCAGCACCGAATACCTGCGCTTTTGATGAGCCGCCGGAACCGGCGATAAGACCCACGCGCGGGTTGTTCTGATAAACCTCTTCGCTCAGGCCGGAATCTTTGATCGCTTCCTGCATGGAGAGATAAGCATAAATAGAGGCATCGTTCATGAAACGAACCACTTTGCGGTCAATCAAACCGGTGGTGTCCAGTTTGACGTTACCCCATACGTGGCTACGCATACCTGAATCTTTAAACTCTTCAGAGAAAGTGATCCCGGAGCGTCCTTCACGCAGAGATGCCAGGACTTCCTGCTGGTTATTACCGATGCTGGAAACAATGCCCAGGCCAGTAATCACTGCACGTTTCATTCAATACCTCTGTAAGTCGCACTATAGTAAGTTTCGAGTCGCACAATAGCGTACACTTGTACGCCGAACAAGTCCGATCAGACATTTTCTGCGGAAATTTGCACCGATGGACTCACATCGTTAAGATCGTGCCACTGCCTGTCAGACGAGTAACTTACGTGAAACAAAACGCTATACAACCCGCCAACCTCGAATTCAACGCTGAGGGTACACCTGTTTCCCGAGATTTTGATGACGTCTATTTTTCTAATGATAACGGACTTGAAGAAACCCGCTATGTTTTCCTCGACGGAAACCAGCTCAGCGCCCGCTTCCCGGCGCACCCGCGCAGCCTGTTTGTGGTCGCGGAGAGCGGATTTGGAACCGGGCTGAACTTTTTAACCCTCTGGCAGGCGTTCGATCGGTTTCACGCTGCACACCCTGAGGCTACGCTACAAAGATTACATTTCATCAGTTTCGAAAAATTCCCGCTCACCGCGCATGACCTGCGGCTTGCCCATCAGCGCTGGCCGGAGCTAGCAGCGTGGGCAGAGCAGCTCCAGGCACAGTGGCCGCCACACATCGGCGGCTGTCATCGCCTGATTCTGGACGGCGGACGCGTCACGCTGGACCTCTGGCTGGGCGATATTAACGACCTGACCGATACGCTCGACGACGCGATGAATCAGAAGGTGGACGCATGGTTCCTGGACGGCTTTGCGCCCGCCAAAAACCCGGACATGTGGAGCCAGCACCTGTTTAGCGCGATGGCGCGACTGGCTCGCCCGGGCGCAACGCTCGCCACCTTTACCTCGGCAGGCTTTGTCCGCCGCGGGCTGCAGGAGGCGGGCTTTACCATGCAGAAAACCAAAGGCTTTGGCCGCAAGCGCGACATGCTGGTCGGCAGGATGGAGCGCACGCTGGACATCCCCGCCAGCGCCCCCTGGTTTGCACGCGGTGCCAGCGCCTCGCGTGAGGTGGCGATAGTCGGCGGGGGGATCGCCAGCGCCCTGCTCTCTCTCGCGCTTCTCCACCGTGGCTGGCAGGTCACGCTCTACTGCGCTGACGACGCGCCAGCTCACGGCGCGTCCGGCAACCGCCAGGGGGCGCTCTATCCGCTTTTAAGCGCGCACGACCCGGCGCTGTTCCAGTTTTTCCCGGCGGCGTTTACCTTCGCCCGTCGCCTGTATGACGCTCTGCCGGTAGCGTTCGACCATGACTGGTGCGGCGTCACGCAGCTCGGCTGGGATGAAAAGAGCCAGCAAAAAATTACGCAGATGCTCTCACTGGGTCTGCCTGAAGAGATTGCCCGCGCGGTAAGTGCGCAAGAGGTGGCAGACACCGCTGGCGTGGAAACCGGCTGCGGCGGTATTCAGTATCCTCTCGGCGGCTGGCTGTGCCCGGCCGAGCTGACCGCTGCGGTCATTGCCCTCGCGCAGTCGCGCGGGCTGACGGTGCAGTATGCCCACAGGGTGGAATCGCTGCGCCGGACGGAACGCTGGCATCTGCGATTTGCCAATGGCAAAGAGGCGCACCATGCCAGCGTTGTTCTGGCCAACGGGCACCACATCAGCGAGTTTATCCAGACAGAAGCGTTGCCGGTTTATCCTGTCGGCGGCCAGGTGAGCCATATCCCGACCGCGCCTGCGCTCGGCCAATTGCGCCAGGTGCTGTGCTATGACGGCTATCTGACGCCGCAAAATCCGTCTAACGGCCATCACTGCATCGGGGCCAGCTATCATCGCGGCGAAACGGAAATGCGCTACAGCGAGGCGGATCAGGTGCAAAACCGTCAGCGTCTGATTGACTGTTTCCCGAATGCGGGGTGGGCAAAAGAGGTGGACGTCAGCAAGGGTGATGCGCGCTGCGGCGTGCGCTGTGCCACCCGCGATCATCTGCCGATGGCGGGAAACGTGCCGGACTACGAAGCCACGCTTGAGGCCTATCAGGCTCTGGCTGAACATAAGGAGACGGCGGTGGCCGCGCCGGTGTATCCGGAGCTGTTTATGCTGGGCGGGCTGGGTTCTCGCGGCCTGTGCTCTGCGCCGCTGCTGGCTGAAGTGTTAGCCGCGCAAATGAGCGACGAGCCGATTCCGCTGGACAGGGTTACGCTTGCGGGACTGAATCCGAATCGATTGTGGGTGCGGAAACTGCTGAAGGGTAAGAAGGTTAAGTAGGGTGCGATCAAATCCCCTCACCCTAACCCTCTCCCCAAAGGGGAGAGGGAAGAGAAGGCGGCTTAGCGTTTAGCCTGCTGGAACAGGTTGTCCCACATGCCCAGCACCAGTGACTGGTCGCGCGGAGAGAGCTCCCCGGCCAGAATGGCTTTCTCCAGGCTGCGAGTCACTTCATCGTGAACGGCCTCGGCAGAGTGATCGTCACCAGCCTCCAGCTCGGCTACGGCAAGCGTCAGGTGACCACGCAGATAACCGCTGGCGAACAGCTCATCATCACTGGCGTGTTCCACCATGTCATCAATTAACGCCAGAATGCGTGATTCAAATTCTGCGATCATCTTCTTTCCTCTGTTAAAGATCTTCCGGCCATGGGAAGCATTCCGCCGTCATCTTCGGCGTGTGGTAATAATTCTGTAAAGCCTCGATCAGGCGCGCCGGACGTTCCGGGATGCCTTTCTCAAGATATTCCATCACCTGCGCGTGAACGCGGCGCTGGAAAACGATACGGTCCGGCTCGAAGTCGCCTTCAAGGTTGTCGCAGCTCACGTTGAACGGGAAGCCCGCCGCGACGCAGAACAGCCACTCCAGCGCCTGCGGTTTCACTTCCACATCTTCAAACTGTCCCTGCGTGGCGGCGTCTCGTCCGTCCGGGCAGTACCAGTAGCCGAAGTCCACCAGTTCGCGACGTGCTTTGCCCGCGATGCACCAGTGAGAAATCTCGTGAAGGCCGCTGGCGTAAAAACCGTGCGCAAAGACGATGCGGTTATACGGAACCTCGGCATCAGCAGGAAGATAGATCGGTTCGTCGTCGCCTTTAATCAGACGGGTATTAAAATCATCAGCAAAACAGCCGTCAAAGATCTCAATCAGCTGTTCGTATTTATGCGTACTGTTCATTAGTTCATCCCCAACCAGGTGAGGATCTCCTGTCCATGGCTGTCATAAAGCAGTTTGGCGCTCATTACCGCCGAGACGATAACGATCATCGGGCGAATCAGCTTTTGTCCTTTGCTTAATACCAGACGCGAGCCCGCGCGCGCCCCGAGAAACTGCCCTGCCATCATCACAAAGCCGGTTGCCCAGATGACCTTGCCGCCAATGATAAACAGCAGCAGGCCGCCGACGTTTGATGTCGCGTTGAGCACTTTGGCATGGGCGGTGGATTTGGCGAGGTTAAACCCGGCCAGCGTCACAAACGCCAGCGCGTAAAACGAGCCTGCGCCCGGGCCGAAGAAACCGTCGTAAAAACCGACGCAGCCACCGGCAATCAGGGCAAACGGCAAACCGTGGAGACGACGCTGACGGTCCTCTTCACCGAGTTTTGGCATCAGCAAGAAGTAAAGACCGATGCAGATAACCAGAATCGGCAGGATCTGGCGCAAAATATCGGACTGCACGTGCTGAACCAGCAGCGCGCCCGACGTTGAGCCGATAAAGGTCATCAGGATATTGAGCTTCTGATCGGCCAGGCTCACCACCTTGCGGCGGATAAAATAGAGCGATGCGGAGAGCGAGCCGCCGCAGGCCTGAAGCTTATTGGTGGCAAGCGCCTGAGCCGGGCTCATGCCCGCCGCCAGCAGCGCGGGTACGGTTAATAATCCGCCGCCGCCCGCGAGCGCATCGATAAAGCCGGCCAGCATAGCCACAAAGAACAGCACCACCAGCAGCAGCGGTGACACCATAAACAGATCGACAAAATTATCCATTAAAGTACATGCTCATCCAGTAGCGCCTGGCAGGAAGGCGGCAGCGGAGGCGGTGTCTTCTTCTCAGGCTTAGAGGCTCCAGGTTTTGCCGGTTCAAACCAGCTTTGCAGTTCCGCACCGCAGCCATCGCCTGGCGGAGGTGACGGCTGATCTTCACACTCGAGGCTGTTCGCCGGGCAGCGCAGACGAACGTGCATATGCGCACGATGCTGGAACCACGGGCGCACTTTGCGCAGCCAGTCGCGATCGGTTCCGGCATCCAGGCAGAGCTGCTGCTTAATGGCCGGGTTGACGAAAATCCGCGTGACGTCGTTATCTTCTGCCGCGAGCTTGATCATGCTGGATACATCCCGCGTCCAGAGTGAAGGCACAACGCGCTTACCGTCGCTCGCCACCAGATCCAGCGCCTGCGGCTTCAGCAGCTGGGCTGAGGTCCAGCGTGCTTTCGGCAGCTGCAGGAAGATATCCACGTCCAGCCCGGTCTGATGGCTGGCGTGACCGCCGTTGAAGCGTCCGCCGGCAGGCATTCCCATATCGCCAATCAGCATCGTGCCCAGCCCCAGGTTATGCACCTGATTTCCCAGACGCTGGATGAACAGCACCAGATCCGGGTGGCCGAAATAGCGTCGCTGATCGGTACGCATCACCTGGTAGGTATCAGACTGCAGAGGCAGCTCCTGAGCACCGACGATACATCCGTTGGAAAAGGCGCCAATGGACTGCGCGCTCCCTGCTACCGGGTGGGTGATTTTTTGCCATGGCGTCGCGGCCAGACTGGCTCCACTGGCGAGCAGCGCCAGCAGAGCAATTGCGGTTTTTTTCATGTTTACCAGCGTGGAATGGTGGTCGTCACATCCGCATTCTGCGCGCGCTGGCGCAGGAAGTGATCCATCAGCACGATCGCCAGCATCGCTTCGGCGATCGGCACCGCGCGGATCCCCACGCACGGATCGTGACGTCCTTTGGTGATCATCTCTACTTCTTCGCCATCGCGGTTAATCGTGTGGCCCGGCACGGTAATGCTGGAGGTTGGCTTCAGTGCGATGTTGGCTACAATCTGCTGCCCGCTGCTGATACCGCCCAGAATGCCGCCCGCGTGGTTACTCTGGAAACCTGCTTTCGTGATTTCGTCGCGGTTCTGGCTGCCGCGAAGCTTAACCACGTCAAAACCGTCGCCAATCTCTACGCCCTTCACCGCGTTGATGCTCATCAGCGCGTGGGCGATGTCGGCGTCGAGACGGTCAAATACCGGCTCGCCCCAGCCAGCCGGGACGCCGTCGGCCACCACGGTCACTTTCGCGCCAATGGAGTCGCCCTCTTTTTTCAGGCCGCGCATCAGCTCATCCAGCGCTTCAAGCTTGTCCGCATCGGCGCAGAAGAACGGGTTTTGTTCTACCTGATCCCAGTCTTTGATCGCCAGCGGAATGTCGCCCATCTGGGTCAGACAGCCGCGGATAACGATGCCAAATTTCTGCTGCAGATATTTTTTCGCAATCGCCCCTGCCGCCACGCGCATCGCGGTTTCACGCGCCGATGAACGTCCGCCACCGCGATAGTCGCGGAAGCCGTACTTTTGTTCGTAGGTGTAGTCAGCGTGGCCCGGACGGAAGACGTCTTTGATGGCGCCGTAGTCCTGAGAGCGCTGATCGGTGTTTTCGATAAGCAAACCAATGCTGGTGCCTGTGGTGCGGCCCTCGAAAACGCCGGAGAGAATTTTGACCTGGTCCGGCTCGCGACGCTGCGTGGTGTAGCGAGAGGTACCCGGACGACGACGGTCAAGGTCGTGCTGTAAATCTGCTTCGGTCAGTTCAATGCCCGGCGGTACGCCATCAACGATACAGCCCAGTGCCAGCCCGTGCGACTCACCAAACGTGGTCACCCGGAATACCTGTCCAATACTGTTTCCTGCCATCACGGCTCCGATGTAGTTGTTTGTGTTTGAGCGTTGTGAAACGGGCCGAAGCCCGCTGGATTAATCTTTATAGATGCTGAAGTGTTCGCGCGCGTCGAGCAGCTGCGCTTTGGTCAGCATAAAGACGCCGTCACCGCCGTTGTCGAACTCAAGCCAGGTGAACGGCACATCCGGGTACTGCTCTATCAGATGTACCATGCTGTTGCCCACTTCACAAATCAGAACGCCGTCATCGGTCAGATAATCCGGCGCGCAGGCCAGGATGCGGCGGGTCAGCTTCAGGCCGTCAGAGCCTGACGCCAGACCCAGCTCCGGCTCGTGACGATATTCGTTCGGCAGATCGGACATGTCTTCCGCATCAACGTACGGCGGGTTGGTGACGATCAGATCGTACTGCAGCGTCGGCAGGTCGCGGAACAGGTCAGAGCGAATTGGCGTAACGTGATGGATCAGGCCGTGCTCTTCAATGTTGTGCTCGGTCACCGCCAGCGCGTCGGTGGAGATATCTACGGCGTCCACTTCCGCTTCCGGGAAGGCGTAAGCGCAGGCAATGGCAATGCATCCGCTGCCGGTACACATATCCAGAATGTGCTGCGGCTGATGGCCGATCAGGCCTTCAAAGTGATTGTTGATCAGTTCACCAATCGGCGAGCGCGGCACCAGCACGCGTTCATCGACATAGAACTCGTGGCCACAGAACCAGGCTTTGTTGGTCAGGTAGGCGACCGGGATGCGCTCGTTCACGCGGCGGATCACGCGCTCAACGATACGGTGCTTTTCGCTGGAGGTCAGGCGCGCGGTGCGCATGTCTTCCGGAATATCCAGCGGCAGATAGAGAGACGGCAGCACCAGCTGCACGGCCTCATCCCATGGGTTATCGGTACCGTGACCGTACCAGATATTGGCGGCGCTGAAGCGGCTAACCGACCAGCGCAACATGTCCTGTATGGTATGCAGCTCGTTTACTGCTTCATCGACAAATATTTTATCCACTCTTTCCTCCAGGGCATGCTCGCATAATTTTCGGCGGCTAGTTTGCCATGAAGACGGCGATAAATCAGCAATGACGCGTCGCGCTTGAGGTTAAAAAATGCGTTTAGTCGGGTACACTATCGGAAATACGAGATGAGAATGACGAATGAAAAAGAAAACATCGCTCACTGAGGAGGATCAGGCGCTCTTCCGACAGCTGATGACCGGGACGCGTAAAATCGCGCAGGACACCATTGTCCATCGCCCGCAGCGTAAAAAAATCAGCGAAGTACCGGTTAAACGGCTGCTGCAGGAGCAGGCCGATAACAGCCACTTTTTTTCAGATGAATTTCAGCCGCTGCTGAACACGCAAGGGGCTGTAAAGTATGTACGCGAAGACGTCAGCCATTTTGAGCTGAAAAAATTACGTCGCGGGGATTATTCGCCAGAGCTGTTTCTCGATCTGCACGGGTTAACGCAGATGCAGGCCAAACAGGAGCTGGGTGCATTGATCGCGGCCTGTCGCCGTGAACATGTTTTTTGCGCCTGCGTGATGCACGGCCACGGTAAACATATCCTCAAGCAACAGACACCGCTGTGGCTGGCTCAGCATCCACACGTAATGGCTTTCCATCAGGCACCCAAAGAGTACGGCGGAGATGCCGCATTACTGGTGTTGATAGAAGTGGAAGAGTGGCAGCCGCCAGAATTACCCTGACAGGACGGTGGGGGCAGATTGTGCTCCCCCGCCCTAACGCACGTCACGTCAGATGGCTTTTGCCATCTTCAGATTGCACGGACTCATCTGCCAGTTGAAGACACCTTTGCCCGTTTCGTCCAGAGAAACATTAGCAATGGCGGATGTCGTGAACATCGGTGGGGTTTCGCCCGGGCAGAGCTCAGATACCAGATAGCCAACCAGTGGCAGGTGGGAAATGACCAGCGCGGAAGCGACACCTTCATTGCACAGCGCCTGAAGATAAGCGCTGACAAGGCCTACATCGCCACAGGGGGTGAGTTCAGGGAGAACATCTACACTGGCCGGCAGGTTCATACACTCCCCCACCGCATCCAGCGTCTGTTCTGCACGCAGGAACGGACTCACCAGAACGCGTTCGATGTCCACTTTTTGACCGTTAAGCCAGGTCGCCATCAGACGAGATTCGTCGCAGCCACAGACGGTCAAAGGACGTACTGAGTCACTGGCGGCATCGAGTGCCGCGTCGCCGTGACGCATGATAAAAACTTGCATATTGCACCGCTTTTGTTAACCAGAATCACCGGCGTTAACTACCCGCGATAAATACTGAGAGGTAGAAAACCCGATGGCCGGGCATTGTGCCTGATCCATTCGGTGAATGAAACGCTGTTTTTTACCTCATTGGCGTAAGTATAGTCAATCTCTGTTTACAAAATCGCCAGAACAGGTTCATTCACTTCAGGATTTACCCTTCTTTGACCTCAGCTTACGAGGACAGTTTCCCTTGCGGGCCAAAATGTCTGGCCCCGTTCCGCCATCTGCAATAATTCGTCACACGGTGTAAACCGTGGACCATATTGCGAAGCCAGACGTTGCAGTATTGCAACCACTTCATCCGCGCCGAGCGTATCCATGTAACGGAACGGGCCGCCAAGGAACGGCGGGAAACCAATACCAAATACCGCGCCGATGTCACCATCGCGCGCGCTCTTGATCACCTGCTCACCAAAGCAGCGCGCCGCCTCATTGAGCATCATCATCACGCAGCGTTCAGCACACTGAACGGCGGACAGTTTTCCCTGACCGGTGGTCGAAATAAGCCCATAAACCGAAGGGTCGACCTGTTTTCTGCTTTTACGCCCTTTCGCGCCGTAAAGATAGAAACCACGTTCATTTTTTCTCCCTTTGCGATCGTCCTTCAAAATTGCAGAAACAATGTTTGCAGGTGGGCTAAAACGATCGCCATAGGCAGCTTCCAGCACTGGTATAATTTTAGTGCCGGTGTCTATTCCCACCTCATCCAAAAGTTGGATTGGGCCAACGGGGAAACCAAACTTTACCAGCGCCTCGTCGACGTGCTCAATTTTCTCGCCTTCCGTCAGCAGCCGCATGGCTTCATTTATGTAGGGGGCCAGAATGCGGTTGACGTAAAAGCCGGCTTTGTCCGCCACCACGATCGGCGTCTTGCCCTGCATTTTAGCCAGCTTCACTACGGTGGCGATGGTTTGCGGGCTGGTCGTGGCATGTGGGATCACCTCCACCAGCGGCATTTTTTCGACCGGGCTAAAGAAGTGCAGGCCTATCACCTGCTCCGGACGCGCGGCTTTCGCCGCGATATCGCCAATCGGTAATGACGACGTGTTTGAGGCAAAAATGGTATGCGGGGCGCAATGTTGCTCAACGTCAGCGACCATCTGCTGCTTAAGCGCCAGGTCTTCAAACACGGCCTCAATCACCAGATCGCGATGGGCAAAGCCGCTGTAGTCCGTCGTGCCGGAGATTAGCGCCAGGGTCTTATCCCGCTCGCTAGCTCTGATATGGCGGCGTTTTACCTTTTGATCAAGGTTCTGCCAGCTGTACTGCAGCGCGTGGTTGATCCCCTTAGGATTAATGTCTTTGATACGTACAGGCAATTTACCTTTGCTGGCGGTAACAAATGAGATGCCCCCGCCCATAAGCCCACCACCCAGCACGCCAATGGCACGCAGCGGAGCAGGCTGCGCCTCGCTACCGGGATCTTTTTTCACGTCTGTACTGGCGAAGAAGATGCTGCGCAGCGCCTGCGACTGCGGCGTCATCGCCAGTTCGCCAAAGGCTTTGGCCTCAGCGGCGTAGCCGCTGCTGCTTCCCTGGGACAGCCCGGTTTCAATAACCTCCAGGATCCGCTTTGCCGCCGGGTAGTTGCCTTTGGTTTTTTGTTCGGTCTTTTTGCCCACCATGTTGAACAGCAGCGTTCTCCCCAGTGGCCCGGCCAGCACGCGCTCGCGGACCGGCAAAGGACGTTTTGCCTGACGTCCCTTCAGCGCAAGCTCAACGGCAGCCTCCAGCAAAATGGAATGCGGTACGACGTCATCGACCAGACCGGCCTTTAGCGCCTGGCGGGCACGCAGCTGTTTACCGGTTAAGATCATCTCCAGCGCCGTGCTGACGCCCACCAGGCGCGGCAGACGTTGCGTTCCGCCGGAGCCAGGCAGCAGGCCAAGCTGCACTTCAGGCAGGCCTAAAACGGTTTTCGCATCGTCAGTACAGATGCGGCTATGACAGGCCAGCGCCAGCTCCAGCCCACCGCCCAGACAGGCACCGTGGATGGCTGCGATGACCGGGATCGGCAGACCATTAATCTCCGCCATCACCTGCTGGCCCTGACGCGCCAGCTCTTCCGCCTCCAGCGCGCTTTGCGCCCGGGCGATCATGTTGATATCGGCCCCGGCAATAAAGTTGTCCGGCTTGGCAGAGATAAACACCAGGCCGCGAATAGCCTTGTTTTCGCGGATCTGCTTTAGCATCGCGCGCACCTGAACACCAAACTCGGCCTTCAGGGTATTCATCTTTTCATCAGGGACATCAATGGTTATCACGGCGACGTTATCGAGGCGAACCGTTAGGTTAAATGCAGATGTCATGTCCATTATTCAGCCTCCAGAACCATTGCTGCACCCAGCCCACCCGCCGCGCAGGCGGTGACGAGACCAAAACCGCCGCCACGGCGGCGTAGCTCGTGTAATGTTTGCGTGATCATCCTCGCCCCCGTCGCCGCGAACGGATGACCGTAGGCGATGGAGCCCCCCAGCACGTTGAATTTACTCTGATCCACTTCGCCCGTGGCATGCGCGCGGCCAAGCACGTCGCGCGCAAAACGCTCGCTTGCCAGCAGCTGTACGTTGGCCAGGGTTTGCGCGGCGAACGCTTCGTGCATATCAATCAGGGTTAAATCAGCCAGCGTCAGTCCCGCGCGATCCAGCGCCAGCGGCGTGGACCAGGCAGGCCCTAACAGCATGTCCTGCCAGACATCAATGGCGGTGAAGGCATAGCTGCGTAAATAGCCCAGAGGGGTGATGCCCAGCTCTTTCGCGCGGGATTCGGTCATCAGGATCACGGCGGCGGCCCCATCCGTCAGTGGCGTACTGTTAGCCGCCGTTACCGTACCGTGCTTGCGGTCAAACGCTGGGCGCAGTTTTGCGTAATCCGCCAGCGTCGAGTTGCCGCGAATGTTGTTATCTTCCGCGAGCGGTTCGCGGTAAGGGGGAATATAGGCGGTCATGACCTCGTCGGTCAGCTTGCCTTCCGACCAGGCTTTTACCGCAAGCTGATGTGAACGATGCGCCAGGGCATCCTGCTGTTCGCGGGTGATGCCGTACGTTTTGGCCATCTGCTCAGCGGTATCTCCCATGCGCAGGCCGGTAGAGTATTCCGCGACGGCAGGTGGCACAGGCATCAGGTCGCGCAGGCGTAAACGCGAGAAGAGTTTGAGTTTCTGCCCCGTCGTGCGGGCTTTGTTGGCATCCACCAGGATGCGCGCCAGCTTTTTGCTGACGCCAATAGGCAGTACCGAAGAGGAATCCGCCCCACCTGCAATCCCGGCGCGGATAGTACCCGCCATCAGGCTTTCTGCGACGTTAGCAACGGCCTGGAAACTGGTCGCACAGGCGCGACTGACGCTATAGGCATCGGTATGAACGTTCATTCCGGTACCGAGAACGATTTCCCGCGCAATATTGGGCGCTTCCGGCATCTGCACAACCTGGCCGAAAACCAGCTGTTCGATGACTTCAGGCGGAATTTCGCTGCGAGCCAGCATCTCTCCCACTACCATTTTCCCGAGGTCGACGGCCGGTATGCCATGAAACGCCGTTGCCTGACGCGCAAATGGCGTGCGCAATCCGCTGACGATGGCAATGCGATCGCCCTGACGGGTAATAAGCGGTAATGCCTGACTCATAACACTCCCCTGTAAAAAATTAACTCAAACATAAAGTGGTCTGACCTGATAATAGTCTTAACCATTTTTTTACATTCAGCCAATCGGGGAAACGAAAAAGTGCGAGCTAAAACACAGAGAAGAAAAAGAAAAATGCCCCGAGGTAAAAGCAAAACGGTAACCCATAGGTTACCGTTTTTAGTGTTTGCACCCTCTCCCGTGGGAGAGGGCTGGGGGTGAGGGCATCAGGCCGCAGAGATTAACGCAGGCCTAACTGGAAAATCAGCGTTTCGGCTTCGCAGGCGAAGACAAAATCGATGTCCAGCTTCACGCCGCCATCCACTTCGGTGAAGGTAGACTTGATTTCGCACGGATCGGATTCAACATCACGCGCGCGCTTACTCAGCGCAGCCAGGGTCTCTTCCGCTTCGGCACGGTTGGTGAATACGCGGCTGTAAGAGGCGGTGCAATCGGTGTTGTCCATGATGGTCCCAACATCCATACAGCAGCAAACCGGGGTTTCATCAGCACTGCATTTACTCATAGCTCAATTTCCTCTGTATTCGCGCAGCGCGCGAGATAAACACGATGCTGATATTTTACGCCCCGGCGCTGGCTCTCTCCAGCCGTTAATGGCGTAAAAGCGGATAAGTGACCAATATCACACTAAAAAATGATCTAAAACAAAAACCACCCTTTTGGGTGAGTCGCGATGGTCACAATTTTGCCAACCAGATCTCGTTTCAAGAAACATGTTTGAAAATATTAATAAACAAACTTGCAACATTCTAGCTGGTCAGACCTATACTCACGCCACTGGTCTGATTTGTATGTCATACCTCAGACCCTACACTTCGCGCTCCTGTTACGGTATGTAACAATTATTGAATAAAAATAACTCAATGAGGTTATGGTCATGAGCCAGAAAACCCTGTTCAACAAAACTGCGCTGGCAGTCGCAGTGGCAATCGTCTCTACTTCCGCCTGGTCAGCGGGCTTTCAGTTAAACGAATTTTCTTCCTCTGGCCTTGGCCGTGCATATTCCGGGGAAGGTGCGATTGCGGATGACGCGGGTAACGCGAGTCGTAACCCTGCGCTGATCATGATGTTCGATCGTCCTACCTTCTCTGCTGGTGCTATTTTTGTCGATCCAGGCGTTGATATTTCAGGTCGTTCTCCGACGGGCGCCAGCCTGAATGCGGACAACATCGCGCCAACGGCATGGGTGCCAAACCTGCACTTCGTTGCACCTATTAACGACCAGTTTGGCTGGGGTGCCTCCGTCACCTCTAACTACGGTTTAGCGACCGAGTTTAGTGATAACTATGCCGCTGGGGCGTTTGGCGGTAAAACCGACCTGGAAACCCTGAACCTGAACCTGAGCGGTGCTTACCGTCTGGACAACCACTGGAGCTTTGGCGTTGGCTTTGACGCCGTGTATGCCAAAGCGAAGATCGAGCGTTACGCGGGCGACCTGGGCAAAATCGTGGCGGGATCGGGCGCGCTGCCCCCCCCACTGGCGCAGCAAGTGGCGGGCATTCCGGCAGACACTCAGATTGCCTATCTGAAGGGTGACGAGTGGGGCTTTGGCTGGAACGCCGGTATCCTGTACGAACTCGATAAGAACAACCGTTACGGCTTTACCTACCGTTCGGAAGTTAAAATCGATTTTGATGGCGACTATAAGAGCAGCTTGCCTTCTGCCTATAACCAGATCCTCGGCAACTTCGGTCTGCCGATGGGCACCAACGGCAGTACCACCGGCGGCTCTCTGAGCCTGCACCTGCCGGAAATGTGGGAACTGTCAGGTTATAACAAAGTGGCACCGCAGTGGGCAATTCACTATAGCCTGACCTACACCAGCTGGAGTCAGTTCCAGGAGCTGAAAGCGACCAACAGCAAGGGCGACACGCTCTTCTATAAAGATGAAAGCTTCCGCGACGCTTACCGCATCGCGCTGGGGACCACCTACTACATGGATGACAACTGGACGTTCCGTACCGGTATTGCCTTCGATGACAGCCCGGTACCTGCCGACAAGCGTTCCATCTCTATTCCGGATCAGGACCGCTTCTGGCTGAGCGCAGGTGCGACCTATGCCTTCAACAAAGATGCCTCGGTTGATGCCGGTATCTCTTATATGCACGGTCAAAAAGTTAACTTCAAGGAAGGTCCGTATGAGTTCTCTTCCGAAGGTAAAGCCTGGCTGTATGGTATGAACTTCAACTACGCGTTCTAATCGCGCAGGGATTAAAAAAGGTGAGCATTGCTCACCTTTTTTATTTACTCCGAATCGATATCTTTTAGTTCGTTTTCGATAGCCTTCGCGTTCGGGTTGTCTTCCGGCTTCAGCTTACCGCCGTTAGCGATAAAGTCATGATTCTGGAAGTACGCTTCACGCACCATAATGTACGGATCTGAAGACTGACGCAGCAGGCCATCAGAGTCGAGCAGCTGCGCGCGGGTTTCAATCCCTTCTACCGTCCATTTACCAATCGACAGCGGCCAGGTCAGCCATGACAGCACAGGATAAAGCGTATCCACCATATCGCCGCCATCATCACGCACGGTGAAACTGCCATAGAACGGCAGATGCACATACGGACCATAACCTACACCGTAATGTCCCAGCGTGCTGCCGAAACGGTGCGGCTGTTCACGCTGCAGTTTCGGGTTAGCCATGCCGGCGACATCGATAAAGCCACCCATCCCTAATATGGAGTTCAGGAAGAAGCGGGTAAAGTGCACCATCCCCTGATACGGGTCACCCTGCAGGAAGTAGTTCACCATGACCGCAGGCTCTTCGAGGTTGCTGGTAAAGTTACTTAATCCGTTACGCGCAGGTTGGGGAACATAATCACGCCATGCTACAGCCACCGGGCGAACCACATACGGGTCCAGCACGTTGTAGTTGAAGCTATACATTGAGCGGTTAAATCCTTCGAGAGGATCGGAGCGTCCCGTTTGCTCCCCGGAGCTGGCGCAGCCCACAAGCATCGTCGCGCCCAGCGCAAGCGCCGACAGCCGAAGTTTCATAAATATCTCCCTGTTCAGTATGGCTATCGTTGATTGCCATCCGTAACGGAGCCGTGACGCTCCGTCTGTAAACGTGCAAGTGATTGTAACAGCACGTTTACCGATGTCTATGAGCACAATTACGGGCAGTAACCACCGTGACTCTGATCTCAGCATAGCCTGGCTTTTGGAATTCGTTTCGCTGGCAATTTTATAATGTCTTTGAAAGAGATGTATCACCTTTGTTGTCATTGCCGCCAATTTAAGACCATCCCCACAGGCATCCCGATAAAAGCCGCTACGCTTAACAGAAAGATCAACCTCGGGAGCAGATATGAAAGAAGTGAGCGAAGAAAAAATTGGCGAGAGCAATGAGGAGCTTGAGATTGAAAGCGAGGAGAAAGCGCGCGGCGAGAAGATAGAAATTGATGAAGACCGCCTCCCTTCCCGCGCGATGGCCATCCACGAGCATATACGCCAGGATGGCGAAAAAGAGATGGAGCGCGATGCCATGGCCCTCTTCTGGTCAGCTATCGCGGCAGGTCTGTCAATGGGCGCATCTCTGCTCGCAAAAGGGATATTTCATGTTCAGCTGGAAGGCGTGCCCGGTGGTTTTTTACTGGAGAACCTCGGCTACACCTTTGGCTTTGTGATTGTCATCATGGCCCGCCAGCAGCTGTTTACCGAAAACACGGTGACGGCCGTTTTGCCGGTGATGCAAAACCCTACCCTCGGCAATTTCGGTTTACTGATGCGTCTGTGGAGCGTGGTCCTGCTGGGTAATATCATCGGCACGGGCATCGCGGCCTGGGCATTTGAATACATGCCGATTTTTGATGAACCCACCCGGGACGCGTTTGTGAAAATTGGCATGGACGTGATGAAAAACACGCCGCTAGAAATGTTCTCAAATGCCATCATCTCCGGCTGGATTATCGCCACCATGGTCTGGATGTTCCCTTCAGCCGGTAGCGCCAAAATAGTGGTGATCATCCTGATGACCTGGCTGATTGCGCTCGCCGACACCACGCACATTGTGGTCGGTACCGTGGAGATCCTCTATCTGGTCTTTAACGGTACGCTTCACTGGAGCGATTTCTTCTGGCCGTTCGCCCTGCCGACGCTTGCGGGAAACATCTGCGGCGGAACGTTTATCTTCGCGCTGTTAAGCCATGCTCAAATCCGTAACGACATGTCTAACAAACGCAAAGCTGAACAAAAGGCACGGGAAAATGATGATAAATCGACAAAAAAATCGACCTGAATGGTGACTCTTTGAGCAGTCAGGCGGCAATGCGCTTAACGCAAAGTGTAAATAAGGCTATACTCGTGCCGCCTCGTCCCCTTAGTTAAATGGATATAACGAGCCCCTCCTAAGGGCTAGTTGCAGGTTCGATTCCTGCAGGGGACACCATACTCAGTCGGTCTTTTCAGCACAGCGATAAACCGGCACGCGTCGGGTCGTTCCGGTCAGATTCTCAAATACCTCTGTTTCAGCCGTTGTAATCCTCATGCCCGCTTTTCTCAAGCGCGACACCTCGGCCGCAATTCGTTGGATGCCAAACCAGAAAAGCGCGTCCAGCGCGGTCACTTCCAGCCCATTCAGCAGGGCACGCTTCAGGCGTTCAGCGGGAGGCTTAATCTCTTTCGCAATCTGCAAAAAAGGTTCCGCAGTTTGACTGACTGACCCCAGTCTGCGTATACGGGTGGAGAGACGGTATTGAAAATGTTCAGGAACATCGCTCAGATCGGTTTTCACACTCCAGACGCAACCGAAGCGTTTGCCGTTAAAAATGACATTCTTCTGGCTAAGCTGCAGCTCATTGCGAAGCCCGGCTATTAACTGGGGCGTGCGCACGAGCAGCAGGCGGAAAGGCAGCTCAAAGCTGGTCACGTAATCGACATTGAGCAGGGCAATACGTAAGCGCTCCTCGGCCCCGGCTTTACTCTCCCGGCACTCGCTCAAAACATCACTCCACTGCTTTGTGAGGCGGGAAGATTCATTCACTTCCGTAAAACTGTACTTTTCAATCTGATAATCGATTCGCTCAGTCACCCGGGGTTTTCCTGTCAGCCACGTGTTAGCCATAAAAGAGACTTTATCAGTACCGATTGTAATGCTCCATAGATGACGCGAAACAACGTTGAAATCTATAACAACCGTAAAATCAAACACCTCCCGAACTGCCGCTTTTTTAATCAAAAACGAGTAATAGCACATATCGTATAACGGTGCTACATTATGCCGCCCACCCAATGTCAGCTATGGCCAGGTAACGCCGTAAAGATCGGTAAAGCCTGCAACCATGACCTTGTACTACGGTCTAATAGGCACGTGGTATCGCATTAAGCGTTACTTTCACCGGCTCTACATAGGTTTCTCTATTTTGTCTCAATCCAATTTCAAACGCGCATTTTTGCATCCGCGTTACTGGTTTACATGGTTTGGCCTTGGCTTACTGTGGCTGCTGGTACAGCTTCCTTATCCGGTGATCCGCTTACTGGGTTCAAGACTCGGCAGCATATCCCGCTATTTCCTGAAACGTCGCGAATCCATCGCGCGTAAAAATCTTGAGCTTTGCTTTCCTCAATACAATGCCGAGGAGCGCGAGAAGCTCATCGCTGAAAACTTCAAATCTATCGGCATGGCGCTGCTGGAAACCGGCATGGCCTGGTTCTGGCCGGATGAGCGTGTCCGCAAGTGGTTTGATGTGGAAGGCCTGGATAACCTTAAACGCGCGCAGATGCAAAATCGCGGCGTGATGGTCGTCGGCGTTCACTTTATGTCGCTGGAACTGGGTGGCCGCGTGATGGGTCTGTGTCAGCCAATGATGGCCACCTACCGCCCTCACAACAGTGCGCTGATGGAGTGGGTTCAGACCCGTGGCCGCATGCGTTCCAATAAGGCGATGATCAGCCGTAATAACCTGCGCGGTATGGTCGGTGCCCTGAAGAAAGGTGAGGCCGTCTGGTTTGCACCCGATCAGGATTATGGACGTAAGGGCAGCAGCTTTGCACCGTTCTTCGCGGTTAAAGACGTTGCGACGACCAACGGCACCTTTGTTATTTCGCGTCTGTCGGGCGCTTCCATGCTGACCGTGACGATGGTGAGAAAAGCGGATAAATCAGGCTATCGTCTGCACATCTCCCCTGAAATGGCTAACTATCCGGAAAACGAGTGCGAAGCCGCAGCGTTTATCAACAAAGTCATCGAAACTGAAATCATGCGTGCGCCGGAGCAGTATCTCTGGATGCATCGTCGTTTCAAAACGCGCCCCCTCGGCGAAGCCTCGCTCTATATTTAAGCGCTTTATGAAGGTTAGTTTCGCTAAGAAACTAACCTTTTCAATCACCTGCCATCCTGCTGCAAAATCGTCTTTCTGTGCGTCGCTCAAAGTGAATTTATTGCGTTGCGAAATCAAACTGTCGCCGTTCCACGACAGTCGTAAGTAACGGAAATTATTTAAAAAAATCCCTCTTGTCACCCCCCATTTTTAGGCGTACATTAGCGCCGTCTGGCATCAGGAAAGCACAGAATTCTGAGCTGGAGTCGGCGGCGTAACGGGAAAATTCTCATTTCCGTTTTGACCGGATTTCAGTTCTCTATACTCAGGTGGACTCTGTTTTTAAATGCGTACCAGCAAGATACGCGGAGCGATGAAACGTGAAATATTTCTTTATGGGCATTTCGGTGATTGTTTTAGTCTGGGCCGGAACCTTTGCCCTGATGATCTAGTGAAGAACATGCTGTCAAAAAAACAGGAGCCATCGGCTCCTGTTTTTTTATGTCATGACGACGCGGGGGTTTCAGCGACGCTCTTTGAGGAGAGCATCCCATCGGCCCGGAACATACTCTTGATGCCCCTCACCGCCTGACGAATACGGTCGCTATTTTCAATCAGGGCAAATCGCACATGGGTGTCGCCGTAATCACCAAAGCCAATGCCCGGTGACACACACACCTTTGCGTCCTGGAGCAGTTTTTTGGCAAACTCCAGGGACCCCATCGCCGCGTACGGCTCAGGAATTTTAGCCCAGACGTACATGGACGCTTTCGGCATTTCTACCATCCAGCCCGCTTCATGTAGCCCTTTTACCAGCACGTCGCGGCGGCGCTTATACTGGGCAGCAATCTCGTGAACACACTGCTGATCGCCCTCCAGAGCAGCGATAGCGGCGACCTGGAGCGGCGTGAAGGTGCCGTAGTCGTGGTAACTCTTAATACGCGCCAGTGCACTCACCAGCGTTTTGTTACCCACCATAAAGCCAATACGCCAGCCCGCCATGTTGTAGCTTTTCGACAGGGTAAAGAACTCTACCGCCACGTCACGCGCGCCCGGGACCTGCATAATCGACGGAGCCTTCCAGCCGTCATAGACGATGTCAGCATAGGCCAGATCGTGAACCACCAGCACGTCATAACGCTTCGCCAGCGCGACCACTTTCTCGAAGAAATCGAGCTCCACGCACTGGGCCGTTGGGTTCGACGGGAAACCGAGGATCATCATCTTGGGTTTCGGATAACTTTCGCGAATCGCGCGTTCCAGCTCGTTAAAGAAATCGACACCTTCCACCAGCGGCACGGAACGGACCTGCGCCCCGGCAATGACCGCGCCGTAGATATGAATTGGATAGCTTGGGTTAGGGACCAGAACCGTGTCGCCATGGTCCAGCGTGGCCAGCATCAGGTGTGCCAGCCCCTCTTTCGAGCCGATGGTAACAATGGCTTCACTTTCAGGATCGATATCAACCTGATAGCGATCCTGATACCAGCGCGAGATCGCGCGACGTAACCTGGGAATACCGCGAGACGTTGAGTAGCCATGGGTATCCGGGCGCTGGGCAACCGTGCAGAGTTTCTCAACAATGTGCGGTGGCGTTGGGCCGTCAGGGTTACCCATACTAAAGTCGATAATATCTTCGCCGCGCCGACGCGCAGCCATCTTCAGCTCAGCGGTGATGTTGAAAACGTAAGGGGGGAGACGATCGATACGCGTAAAACGGCGTTCAGGACTGAATTCAGCCATAGATTCCTCAGATTAACGTTAGCGCCCGGACCGTCCGAGCGACGCTGCCACTGATGTGGCGTGTTTAGAAAATAACCTGAAAAAAATCATGCTGTCGAGAGGGAAATGAAAAAAAAAGCGCTCGCAAGAAAACCGGAACCCGGCTGCGCCTAAAAGCGGAAGCCTTTGTTTGAAGAACGCCTGTCTGGTAGCGGTTATTTAACATGATGATATCAAAACAGTTACCACATGCCGAGCCGACGATAAAAAACCGGGACGCGTCAATCCCCGGCAGATTATCCCCTTTGTAAATTATGGTTTTTCCCCATTTGATAAACCTGACGGATAGCTGGTCAATACGCGCCAGGTTTTTTATCATGGTTCTTTCCCGTTTTACCAGGTCTACTCGTGCACGAAATATTCACTATGCTGCTGGCGGTTTTTGACCGTGCAGCATTAATGCTGATTTGCCTGTTCTTCCTTATCCGCATTCGCCTTTTTCGCGAGCTGCTGCACAAATCTGCACACTCGCCAAAAGAGCTGCTGGCCGTTACCGCCATCTTTTCGCTGTTTGCCCTGTTCAGCACCTGGTCCGGCGTGCCGGTAGAGGGGTCGCTGGTGAACGTGCGCATTATCGCCGTCATGTCCGGCGGGATTTTGTTTGGCCCGTGGGTGGGCGTCATCACCGGCCTGATTGCCGGGACCCATCGCTACCTGATTGATATCGGTGGCGTAACGGCGGTGCCATGCTTTATCACCAGCATTATCGCCGGGGTGCTGTCCGGCTGGATCAGCCGCAAAATCCCGAAAAAACAGCGCTGGCGCGCCGGGATCGTCGCGGGCATGGTGTGCGAAACGCTGACCATGATCCTGGTGGTCGTCTGGGCCCCCACCACCGCACTGGGGCTGGATATCGTCTCGAAAATCGGTATTCCGATGATCCTCGGCAGCGTCTGCATCGGTTTTATCGTGCTGCTGGTGCAGAGCGTCGAAGGGGAAAAAGAGGCCAGTGCCGCACGTCAGGCCAAGCTGGCGCTGGATATTGCCAACAAAACGCTGCCGCTTTTCCGCCACGTTAACGCGGAATCGCTGCGTCAGGTCTGCGAGATTATTCGCCACGACATCCATGCTGATGCCGTCGCCATTACCAATATCGACCACGTTCTGGCCTACGTCGGCGTGGGGGAGCACAACTATCGCGACAATGACGATACCATAAGCCCGACCACCCGACAGGCAATTAACTACGGTAAAATCATTATTAAAAACAATGATGAAGCCCACAGAACGCCGGAAATCCACTCCATGCTGGTGATCCCGCTGTGGGAAAAAGGCGTCGTGACGGGCACGCTGAAAATTTATTATTGTCACGCGCATCAGATCACCTCCTCACTGCAGGAGATGGCCATTGGCCTGTCGCAGATCATCTCCACCCAGCTTGAAGTTTCGCGGGCAGAGCAACTGCGTGAGATGGCAAATAAGGCAGAGCTGCGCGCGCTGCAGAGCAAAATTAATCCTCATTTCCTGTTCAACGCCCTGAACGCTATCTCTTCTTCCATTCGTCTTAATCCGGACACCGCGCGCCAGCTGATTTTTAACCTGTCGCGCTATCTACGCTACAACATTGAGCTGAAAGATGACGAGCAGATCGACATCAAAAAGGAGCTGTATCAAATCAAAGACTACATCGCGATTGAGCAGGCGCGCTTTGGTGACAAACTCACGGTCATTTACGATATTGACGAAGAGGTTAACTGCGTGATCCCGAGCCTGCTTATCCAGCCGCTGGTCGAAAACGCAATCGTACACGGTATACAGCCCTGTAAAGGCAAAGGCGTCGTCACCATCAGCGTCACCGAAAGCGGCAACCGCGTGCGCATTGCCGTGCGCGATACCGGCCACGGGATTGATCCAAAAGTTATTGAGCGCGTGGAGTCTAACGAGATGCCCGGGAATAAAATCGGCCTGCTGAACGTGCACCACCGGGTCAAACTGCTTTACGGCGACGGACTGCATATTCACCGTCTTGAACCGGGCACCGAAATTGCTTTTTACGTCCCGAATGAACGCTCTCTCGTTCATACGACCACATCATTGTTACCCCATGTGGAGTAACCCATGAAAGTCATCATCGTAGAAGATGAATTCCTGGCTCAACAGGAGCTAACCTGGCTTATCAAAACCCACAGCAATATGGAGATTGTGGGCACCTTTGATGATGGTCTGGACGTGCTGAAGTTTTTGCAGCATAACCGGGTCGATGCCATTTTCCTGGATATTAATATCCCCTCGCTGGATGGCGTATTACTGGCGCAAAACATCAATCAGTTTGCCCATAAGCCGTTTATCGTTTTCGTCACCGCGTGGAAAGAGCACGCCGTGGAGGCTTTTGAGCTGGAGGCATTTGACTATATTCTGAAGCCTTATCAGGAGTCGCGGATTGTCAGCATGCTGCAAAAGCTGGAGGCCGCATGGCAGCAGCAGGCTGCGCCCGCGAACGCCAGCCCAGCGGTGCGGGAAAACGACACCATCAACCTGGTCAAAGATGAGCGCATCATCGTGACGCCGGTCAATGACATCTACTATGCCGAAGCCCATGAAAAGATGACGTTTGTCTATACGCGGCGGGAATCTTACGTGATGGCGATGAACATCACCGAATTCTGCAGCAAACTGCCGGCGGCACACTTTTTCCGCTGCCACCGTTCGTTCTGCGTGAATTTAAACAAGATCCGCGAGATCGAACCGTGGTTTAACAACACCTATATTTTGCGCCTGAAAGATCTGGATTTTCAGGTGCCGGTGAGCCGCAGCAAGGTGAAAGAATTCCGCCAGTTGATGCATCTGTAAAGAAAGCGCCCCCTCCTTCCGGAGAGGGCTCTGTGTCAGAGGATTTGACCGAGAACCTGACGCAGGTGGGCCCCCGAGCCAAGCAGGCCAGGGTTATCATGCACGATCAGATAAACCGGAATGTCCTGCACATAGCTTCTGAAACGGCCTTTATCTTCAAACCCGCCGCGGAAGCCTGAGGCCTTAAAGAAGTCGAGGAAGCGCGGTACGATGCCACCCGCAATATAGACGCCGCCGAAGGTACCCAGCGTCAGCGCCAGGTTACCGCCGAAACGTCCCATGATTACGCAGAACAGCGACAGCGCGCGGCGGCAGTCAATGCAGCTGTCCGCCAGCGCGCGTTCGGTGACGTCTTTCGGCTGCAGGTTTTCCGGCAGACGACCGTCCGATTTCACAATCGCACGGTACAGGTTCACCAGCCCCGGACCGGAGAGCACGCGCTCGGCGGAGACGTGGCCGATTTCAGCGCGTAATTCTTCGAGGATAATGCCCTCTTCTTCGCTGTTTGGCGCAAAGTCCACGTGGCCGCCTTCACCCGGCAGGCTCACCCAGCGCTGAGCAACGTGAACCAGATGCGAAACGCCCAGACCAGTACCGGCCCCGTAAACCGCAATCGGCTTGCCTTCGACCGGTTCGGCACCGCCAAACTGGATCAGATGCTCTGGCTTCAGCATCGGGATCGCCATGGACACCGCGGTGAAGTCATTGATGATTTCAAGATGCGCAAAACCGAGGTTTTTTTTCATCCCGGCGATGGAGAATGCCCAGGTATGGTTGGTCATTGCGACCCAGTCGCCGGTTATCGGGCAGGCAATCGCGATGCAGCCGTCTTCAACGCTCAGCTGCTGCTCTTCCAGGTAGACGCGGACAACGGCCTCAAGGCTTGGATAATCCAGCCCTGAGTAGGTTTTTGCCCGGGAAATTTCACCACTACTTACATCGCACAATGCGAGGCGCGCGTTCGTGCCGCCCACATCGCCTACCAAAGCATACTTTGTCATTCTTCTACTGCTCCGCTAAAGTCAGAATAAATCTTTTGGGACACTGTAAGTTCAAGGCGTGATAACAACAACGACCGGAAGGTGAATGCCCATGGATTATCGATCTTCGTCACAGAATAACTTTACCGTTTCAGCACCTTTTGCACTATTGCCATAAAGCTGATTGTGCAAAGTAACGTCATTGCGTTTTGTACAAGGAAATCATCATGCTCCACCCGCGAGCCAGAACCATGCTGTTGCTGGCAATCCCGGCGCTAATCATTGGCATAGCCTCAAGCCTGGTGCTCATTGTCGTGATGAAAGTCGCGTCGGTGCTGCAAACGATGTTATGGACAGCGCTTCCGGTAAAACTGGGCGTCACCCCTGATTCCTCTGCCTGGATCATTATGATGCTGACGTTGACCGGCATTGCGGTGGGCCTGGTCATCCGTTTTAGCCCCGGGCATGCCGGCCCCGATCCGGCGCAGGAGCCGCTGATTGGTGCCCCGGTTTCTCCTTCCGCGCTGCCGGGGCTGATCGTTGCGTTGATTGTGGGCCTGGCAGGCGGCGTCAGCCTGGGGCCTGAGCATCCGATTATGGCGGTGAATATTGGCCTGGCGGTTTTCCTCGGTTCACGCATTTTGCCCCGCGTTGGCGCGCTGGACTGGACCATCCTCGCCTCAGCAGGCACCATCGGGGCGCTTTTCGGTACGCCCGTTGCCGCAGCACTGATCTTTTCTCAGACGCTCAGCAGCAATAACGACGTCCCGCTCTGGGATAAACTCTTTGCCCCGCTGATGGCCGCAGCCGCCGGGGCGCTGACGACCAGCCTGTTTTTCCATCCCCATTTTTCCCTCTCCCTGCCCCACTACGGCCAGATGCAGATAGCCGATATCTTCAGCGGCGCCGTCGTTGTCGCGATTGCCATCGCGCTGGGCATGGTGGCGGTATGGTGCCTTCCACGCCTGCACCGGCTGATGCATAAACTCAAGCACCCGGTATTGATTCTGGGTATCGGCGGTTTGATTCTCGGGGTTTTAGGGGCAATCGGCGGAACGGTGACGCTGTTTAAAGGTCTGGACGAGATGCAGCAGTTGGCCTTCAGCCAGGTGTTTAGCGTATCGGATTATCTGCTGTTTGCCGTGATAAAACTGGCCGCACTGGTGATGGCTGCAGCCTGCGGTTTCCGCGGCGGACGCATCTTCCCGGCGGTCTTTGTCGGCGTAGCGCTGGGGCTGATGCTCCACGAACACGTCGATGCCGTTCCGGCAGCGATTACCGTTTCCTGCTCGATTCTGGGGCTGGTGCTGGTGGTCACGCGCGATGCCTGGCTGAGCCTCTTTATGGCCGCCGTGGTAGTACCGGATACCACCCTCATCCCGTTACTTTGCATCGTGATGTTGCCCGCCTGGCTCCTGCTGGCGGGCAAACCGATGATGATGGCCTGGCGAAACGACAGGTAATCAGGCGCTGTTGCGCGCTTCCAGCGCTTTAGTAAGCGCCCCCAGCAGCGGCGGGATGTCGGCTTTCGGCAGCATCACCTCAATCAGCGAGAGCCGCTCGTGGTGCGCCACTTTTTCAAGGACGTCCGCCAGCTGCTCCACTTCGCTGACCCGCCAGCACTGGGCATGAGGATCGAGGCTCAGCGCCTGCGGGATTTGCGTCCAGTTCCACAGCGCAATATCGTTATATCGCTGCTCTGGCCCGTGGATTGCCCTTTCCACCGTATACCCTTCGTTGTTCAGAACCAGAATGATCGGATGCTGTTTATCCCGCAGCATCGAGCCGAGCTCCTGGATGGTGAGCTGCGCCGCGCCGTCCCCCGTCAGCACAATCACGCGCCGGTTCGGGCAGGCCGTTTGCGCGCCAAATGCCGCCGCCAGCGTGTAGCCAATCGACCCCCACAGCGGCTGGACGATAAAATTCACGTCTGCCGGAAGCCGAAGATCGATCGCGCCGAAGGCCGAAGTGCCCTGATCCGCAAGAATAATGTCTCCCGGACGAATAAACGTCTGCAACGTTCTCCAGAAATTCTCCTGCGTCAGCGTGCCGTCCGGCTGCAGATAGGCCATCGCGTTTTGAGACGACGGTGCAGGCGTGCCGTGCACGTGCTGCTTGCACAGTTCCACCAGCGTCTCAATCGCCTGAAGCATCGGGATACCGGTAAACCAGATATCCCCGACACGTGCGGCATGAGGCTGAACTTCTATCGTTTGCGACGGGGTTAACTGGTGGGTGAAGCCGGCGGTCAGGGTATCGGTAAATCGCGTGCCGATGCACAGTACCGTGTCCGCCCCTTCAATCGCTTCTTTTACCGCGCCGGCGCTCGCTGAACCGCTGTACGTCCCGTAAAAGCCTGCGTGTCGCTCGTCAAAGATGCCTTTGCCCATCAGCATGGTAGCGTGCGCCATCGGCACTTCTTTGACCCATTTCTGTAGTGCATGCTTCAGGCCATGGCGCAGGACAAGGAAATCGGCCAGCAGCGCCGTGCGCTTGCTCATGGCCAGCTTGCTCTCGGCGGCATCCCGGAACGCCTTCAGGCAGGCGCTATCGGCATGCGCATGCCGGAGAGTGAGAGCGTTTACAGGAGGCGTGGCGGCTTTTTTTGCCACATCGGCAGGCAGCATAAGATAGCCGGGGCGACGTTCCCGGAGCATGGTAGTTAACACCCGATCAATCTCATAGCAGGCATTTTGTTCGGTCAGGATCGCCTGTGCGGCAGTGATCGGTTCGCTCATATGGTAAAAGTGACGAAACTCGCCGTCGCCCAGCGTATGGTGCAGCAGTTCCCCTCGCTGCTGTGACGCCATACCTGGCGCCCCCACAATATGCAGTACCGGAACGTGCTCGGCATAGCTGCCCGCAATGCCGTTCATGGCGCTTAACTCTCCTACGCCAAATGTCGTCAGCAGCGCGGCGAAGCCCTTACATCGGGCATATCCATCAGCGGCATAAGAGGCGTTTAACTCGTTGGCACAGCCCACCCAACAGATATCGGGGCTGTCTATCACGTGGTCGAGAAACTGCAGGTTATAGTCGCCCGGCACGCCAAACAGATGATCGGCTCCACAATCAGTAAGACGGTCCAGCAGGTAATCGGCGACGCAGTATGGGGTACGCATGAACAGGTATCCTTCTAATGTTGACCTCACCTTGAGTATTAAAGAAGCGTGATGGCTGTCCAGAATTGGCGCTAAGAAGGGTATGGAAAGAATGCTTTACAAAAAATGCTGCGCTATGCTGCTTTTTTTCACGTTAATGTAAACGCATACACTGATTTTTCTCTTCAGCGCCAGAGGTCATAAGAATGGGTTATCAGCCGAACAAAAATCGTTATCAGACAATGGAGTATCGCCGCTGCGGGCAAAGCGGGCTCAGGTTGCCCGCCATCTCGCTTGGGCTGTGGCATAATTTTGGCGATACCACGCTTATCGAAAACAGCCGTCAACTTTTACAGCGCGCGTTCGATCTGGGTATTACGCATTTCGACCTTGCCAATAATTATGGCCCGCCACCGGGATCCGCCGAACGTAATTTCGGACGCATTTTGCAGGAGGATTTCCTGCCCTGGCGCGATGAGCTGATCGTTTCAACCAAAGCGGGGTATACCATGTGGGATGGCCCGTACGGCGACTGGGGGTCACGCAAATATTTGCTGGCAAGCCTGGATCAAAGCCTGAAGCGCATGGGGCTGGAGTATGTAGATATCTTTTATCACCACCGTCCCGACCCACAAACGCCGCTGCTGGAAACCATGAAAGCGCTTGACCACGTGGTGCGTCAGGGAAAAGCCCTGTATGTCGGGTTATCCAACTACCCGGCCGATCTGGCCCGCCAGGCGATTGATATCCTTAATGACCTTGGAACCCCCTGCCTGATCCACCAGCCGAAATACTCCATGTTTGAACGTGCGCCGGAAGCGGAGTTGCTGGACGTATTGAAGGAAAAAGGGGTTGGCTGTATTCCCTTCTCGCCGCTGGCCGGGGGACAACTGACCAACCGCTATCTGGACGGCATTCCCGCAGACTCCCGCGCGGCAAGCGGCAGTAAGTTCCTTAACCCTGACCAGATTACCGAAGCGAAGCTGGAGAAAGTAAGACAACTCAACGCGCTGGCGGAAGGCCGAGGCCAGAAGCTGTCGCAGATGGCGCTGGCCTGGATATTACGCCACGAATCGGTGACGTCTGTGCTGATTGGCGCGAGCAAAGTCGCCCAGATTGACGATGCCGCGGGTATGCTGGAAAACCGTCATTTCTCCGCCGAAGAGCTGGCCCGTATTGAAGCCATCCTGAACGGCTCAAAATAAAACCACTTTTAGCAAAAAGTGCTCCCACTCAGGAATTCGGAGTTGAGGCGATGAAACGAGCCTTTACCAACTCGTAATATTGCGTTAACAGGCCCAACAAAGGCCCCGATCGTGAAGGAGAAAGAGTATGTTCAGGTCACTGATTCTTGCAGCGGTATTACTGGCTTCATCAGCCCCGCTGATCGCCACTGCGGGCGAAATCACCCTGTTGCCATCAGTAAAATTACAAATTGGCGATCGTGACGACTACGGCAGATACTGGGACGGTGGCTACTGGCGCGACCGTGACTACTGGCATCGTCACTATGAGTGGCGCGGCGATCGCTGGTGGAAACATGATAACGGCAGACACCGCGGATGGTATAAAGACAAAGCGTATGAGCGCGGTTACCGTGAAGGCTGGAAAGATCGTGACGACCGCCGCGGCGGCTGGGGTCACGGCAAAGGCCATGGTCACGGCCATCATCACTAATCATAAAGGCGCCCCGCGGCGCCTTTTTTGTTAAAGCCCCAGCGCGGTTCCAATCAACAGCCACAGGTTCAATGCCACCACCACCACCACAATGGCCCATCCGGCACGTTTCACCAGCGTTGAGTTGACCAGATCGCCCATCAGGGTTTTGTTGCTGGTAAAGATCAGTAGCGGCACCAGCGCCAGCGCGATACCAAAGCTCAGCAATACCTGGCTCATGACCAGAATTCGCGTGGGATCGAGCCCCATCAGAATCACGATAAATGACGGCAGCATGGTGACGGAACGACGCACCCACAGCGGAATATGGAACCGGACAAATCCCTGCATTACCACCTGACCTGCCAGCGTGCCCACCACCGTCGAAGAAAGACCGGCAGCCACCAGGCTCAAACCAAATATCGTGGCGGCTGCATGGCTCAGGAGCGGCTCCAGCGTGAGATAAGCCTGGTCGAGATCGGCGATGCCGGTATGGCCGTTAAAGTGGAAAGCGGCGGCTGCGGTAGCCATCATCGCCAGATTCACAAACCCCGCGATGGTCATGGCTATAGCCACATCCCACTTGGTTGCGGAATAACGTTCTTTACGCGTCCCACCGTGGAGATGCTGGGTCAGCGAGGAGTGCAGATAAATCACATGCGGCATGATGGTCGCCCCCAGTACCCCGGCGGCCAGGAACACCGCTTCCGAGGTTGGCAGGCTTGGGATCACCATCCCTTTACCGAGCTGCGCCAGATTAGGTTGAGAGAAAATCAGCTCGACGATGTACGCCGCCGCGACAAACAGCAGCAGACCGCCGATGACCTTCTCCAGCGGTTTTTGGCCGCGACGCTGCAGCATCAGGATCAGGAATGTAGCAATCCCGGTCAGTACCGCCCCCTGCAACAGCGACACGCCCAGAATCAGCTTAAAGCCGATCGCCGCACCGATAAATTCAGCGAGGTCCGTTGCCATGGCGATGATTTCCGCCTGAACCCAGTAGAGCCAGACGGCCGGACGCGGATAATGATCGCGAATTTGCTCAGCCAGATTTTTACCGGTGGCAATCCCCAGCTTTGCAGAGAGCATCTGAATCAGCATTGCCATCAGGTTAGCCCAGACAACCACCCACAGCAGCTTATAGCCGAAGCTCGCCCCGGCCTGAATGTTGGTCGCAAAGTTACCTGGATCGATATAGCCAATGGCAGCGATGAACGCAGGTCCCATTAATGCGAACCGCAACTTGCGCGCTGCTCTGCTACTGCTACCCTCTACGCGACTGTTTGTCATTTCTGCCTCTGAAATATAGCCTTTGCTATGTTTAATGCTATCAAAATGAGAATGATTATCAAGATCATTTGTGAAGTTTACAGTGATTTCTCTGATAGCCTGGAACGATAGACGGGCGGGTAAGCGAGGGCGATTTAACAGAAAGCGAAATCACGCGCTCTTTTGTGAAGACTAGCACACAAACTTAACTTTTCACTCATTTACCTAACATAACAAAAATGTATTGTGGATCACTATTTTTGAGACTCGTCACAGGATGTAACTATAGTGTGCCCTTGATCTCGTTTTCTTTTCGCTTGTTACATAGAATGTGCACGAAAATTAAACCTGCCTCATATTTGGAGCAAATATGGACCGCGTCCTTCATTTTGTCCTGGCACTTGTTGTCGTTACTGCACTTGCATTGCTGGTCAGCACAGACCGCAAAAAAATTCGTATTCGTTATGTTGTCCAGCTGCTGGTCATTGAAGTATTACTTGCGTGGTTCTTCCTGAACTCCAACGTCGGCCTCGGCTTCGTGAAAGGCTTCTCCGAAATGTTCGAAAAACTGCTCGGATTCGCTAACGAAGGGACGAACTTTGTCTTCGGTAAAATGAACGACGAAGGTCTGGCGTTCTTCTTCCTGAAAGTTCTGTGCCCAATCGTCTTTATCTCCGCGCTTATCGGTATTCTGCAGCACATCCGCGTTCTGCCGTTCGTTATTCGTGGAATTGGTTTCCTGTTATCCAAAGTGAACGGCATGGGTAAGCTGGAATCGTTTAACGCCGTAAGTTCCCTGATCCTCGGTCAGTCTGAGAACTTCATCGCGTATAAAGATATTCTCGGCAAAATGTCCCGTAACCGCATGTACACCATGGCGGCAACCGCAATGTCTACCGTTTCCATGTCTATCGTGGGCGCGTATATGACCATGCTGGAGCCGAAGTACGTTGTTGCTGCGCTGGTTCTGAACATGTTCAGCACCTTTATCGTGCTGTCGCTGATCAACCCGTACCGCGTTGACGCCAGCGAAGAAAACATCCAGATGTCCAACCTGCATGAAGGCCAGAGCTTCTTCGAAATGCTGGGTGAATACATTCTGGCCGGTTTCAAAGTGGCGGTTATCGTTGCCGCCATGCTGATCGGCTTCATTGCGCTGATTTCTGCGCTGAACGCCCTGTTCGCCGCGGTGCTGGGTATCTCCTTCCAGGGTATTCTGGGCTACATCTTCTACCCTGTTGCATGGGTGATGGGTGTTCCGGCTCACGAAGCGCTGCAGGTGGGCAGTATCATGGCGACCAAACTGGTTTCTAACGAATTCGTGGCGATGATGGATCTGCAGAAAATCGCCAGCACGCTTTCTCCGCGCGCGGAAGGCATTCTGTCCGTGTTCCTGGTCTCCTTCGCGAACTTCTCGTCCATCGGTATCATCGCCGGTGCGATTAAAGGTCTGAACGAAGAACAGGGTAACGTGGTTTCTCGCTTTGGCCTGAAACTGGTTTATGGCTCTACCCTGGTGAGCGTCCTGTCTGCTTCTATCGCGGCACTGGTTCTGTAACGTTTACCGTTAAACAAAAAAACCGGGAGCCTGGCTCCCGGTTTTTTTATGCCCGTAATTCTTCCAGCGGTTTGGGTTTGCCTATCAGATACCCCTGCAGGTAGTCCACACCAAAGCGGAGCAGCATCTCGCGCTGCGCCGGTGTTTCTACATATTCAGCAACCACGCACAGCGATTTTGTCTTCGCCAGATTACACATCGACTGCACGATCATCGCATCCATGTCATCGGTACAAATGTCTTTCACAAAGCAGCCGTCAATTTTAATGATGTCCGCCTGCAGACGCCTGAGGCGCTCATAGTTCGCGTAGCCCGTACCAAAATCATCAATGGCAATCCGGAAACCGTAATCCCGCAGCTGCTGGAGATTGCTGATACTGCTTCCTGAATTCGAGAAGGCCTGCTCCTCGGTGATTTCAAGAACGACGGCCTGAGGCGCGATGCCGTGCTGCTCAAAGAGCGCGCAAATCTCACCGGCGACCTCTTTTTGCATCAGCGTCAGCGGCATCAGATTAACGGAGAAGCGGGCACCGGCCTGCGTCGCAGGATGATCGCGCAGCCACGCCAGTAATTTTTCCATGACGTACATATCGAACCGGTGGCTCAGGTTGAACTGGGCAATCAGCGGAATAAAGCGATCGGGGGTAATCATCTCTCCCTCGCTTTCCATACGCGTCAGAATTTCGTAGTACCCGCTGCCGTCGGCCTTCTGGATGGGCTGTGCGTAGAGATGGAACTGACCGGCCTCCAGGGCATGTTTAATCCTCGCCAGCATCAGCACGCGCTCTGTCGTTTGTCCTGAAGCCGCTTCGAGGCTATTCGTGAGCGCAAGAACGTTGTGCTCGCCGCAGGATTGCTCAGCCAGCCAGCTCAGTTGGCCCAGCGTGTGGTGCAGCTTTTCACCGTTTTCAACCATTCCCCAGGACGCGCCAAACTCGATATCCAGCCCGGTATTGTTCCAGAAAATCTTGCGGCTATTCAGCCGATCGACCATATGCTGGAGACGTTCAGCGATTCCCGGCCCCAGTAATACCAGCACCAGCTCGCTTCCCGGAAGCTGGAAAAGCGCTTCATCTTTTTGCAGAAGCGGTTGAAGCGACGCGGCAATCGTTCGTTTGCAATGGACCCGCATGAGGATCCCGTAGTGGCGGCTTAAAAACTCCAGGTTATCCATACGCAGAATGCTTACTTTTGCATCCGGGTGAATCTCAAGATGATCCTCCAGCGCGCGAATATTGGGCAAACCGGTCAGCGGATCGGTGAGCGCCCTGTTCTGCCATCCCCGCTTCAGCCACTCGCTGCGCTGGTAAATTCGCGACATGTAAAGCAAACAGATGGCGAAAGAGATAAGTACGGAGAGGATAAAGGAGAGCGAATGGCCCGATTCCACCCCGTTAAGAAAATTGTAGTTGTAGGACAACAGCAGGAGTGCAGATGCTGCCCACAGCAGAGAGATAAGCGCATAGGTCAGGCGACTTATCGCTAAGGTAAAAAGAATAAAAATCAGCGGCATCAAATAGCCCGCAATGACGGGTGATTCAAAGGGGCCGCATAAAATGACGAGAATGAAACTTAAAAACATCAACCAGACAAAAATATATAATGAATTCTTGTGAAAAAACACGGGCTTCACGCTTCGCCGCCAGAAATTCTTCGCATAACGAGGATTAATTATCATTCTTAATGGGTAATAGAACATCATGGTAAAAATCAGCGCCGCGCATATCAGGCTTTGTATATCCACAACGTTATAAATTACCGTCCCTTCACCGAAAAAGGTTGAAATAGTCACCGGAAAATCAAACAAATAGCCCGCCATATACATCGACAGCTTAATACCTATCGGCACGATAAAACCGAGCCAGAATATACGTAAACCGATGTGCTTGTTGGGGATGGAGTAGCGCCAGCGCTTGCCCAGCGTGAGGCGCAGAAGGCCGCACGCCGCGAACAATGCAAAGGTCTGACAAAACAGTAATACTGAATATTGTAGCGGTGCTAAATTAACATAAAATAAATTAGTGACACTAAAACCTAACAAAATGGGAAGAATGGCCTTGCGTCCAAATAGCAGAATAATCGCCAGCATAACGCTTAGCGGTAACCATGCTAAATATACGTCGTGACCATTTACAATTGCGCGGGGAGAGAGATAACGGGAGACAGGTACCGCAATCAGGCAAAGTGCCAGGGCAATCATAAATATCTTTACATTATTGTAAGTTTTTCTATTCATTAATCAGGGGCGTTATTTTCCGGGGGAATCATTGACCGGATGGATAATAGGTTTATTAATTGCGCGAATCAAGTTCAAGTCTATTTATAGACTGGTTTATTGATGTCGATTGAGGTGAGGTACAGGAATATCTTCTTTTTGATAACAAAATGCGGTGATGGGCGTTACAAACAGATAAAAAAAACCCTCGTCTTTCGACGAGGGTTTACAATTTTGGTGGAGCTAAGCGGGATCGAACCGCTGACCTCTTGCATGCCATGCAAGCGCTCTCCCAGCTGAGCTATAGCCCCACATGTTACTTTACTGACCGCACTCTGTTGGGTTCAGAGTTTGGTGGAGCTAAGCGGGATCGAACCGCTGACCTCTTGCATGCCATGCAAGCGCTCTCCCAGCTGAGCTATAGCCCCATCGTAAAGCTGTCATGTTGACGGGCGGCATAATATGAATTCCGCTGCGGAGTGTCAACGGCAAAATCAACGGCTGCGGTTCAATCGCCGAAAAATCATGCAAATGAATCACTTTGCGAGCCCTCTCGCAGACATGAGTTAAGCCTGTCACGTTTTCAGCTAAAACGGTGCTATAAAATGAGCCGTTAATTAACCCCACGAATATTCAGGAAATTGCATGATCAAGGAACGAATGACGCCAGAAGAGTTAGCCCTGCTCACTGGCTATAGCCGCCAGACCATCAATAAATGGGTACGCAAAGAGGGTTGGATTACTTCACCAAAACCAGGAGTCCAGGGCGGGAAAGCGCGCCTGGTGCATGTGAACGAAAAAGTGCGTGACTTTATCCGCAGCGCACGTCGTGCAACGGAGACGTCCGAACTGCCGGCAGGCACCAGCCATGACGGTTCGCTTCACGCCCTACTCCTGACGCTGGCCAATGAAATGACGCCGGAAGAGCAGAAGCAGATGACATCGCTGTTGCTGCGGGAAGGGATTACCGGATTATTGCAACGTTTAGGGATTCGCGATCAAAACTGATATGAGAAGATTACGTAGCAAAATGACCACGGAAGAACTGGCGGAAAGTTTGGGCGTTGCCAGACAAACGGTTAACCGCTGGATACGCCAGCAGGGATGGAAAACCGAAGGGCTCAACGGCGTAAAGGGCGGTCGGGCGCGGCTCATTCATGTTGATGCGCGCGTGAAGGAACATATTATGAGCCTCCCGGCGATCCGAAACCGTCAGGCGGTTTACCATCTCGCGGAGGTCACCTCTTCCTATAGCGAACCGTCTTCAAACCTGCGTCCAGGCATTATTGAGACCCTGGAAAATATGACTCAGCCAGAGCAGAAGCGTCTGGAAGACTTTTTGAAACGCGAAGGGATACGCGGCTTTCTTATGCGTCTGGATATTGCTGAATGAAACCCATAAAAAAACGGCAGGTAACCCTGCCGTTCTTCTTATCGAGGACTTAATTACTGCTGATTTTCGCGTTCAGCAATAAAGTCGAGCGCTTTGTTAATGCGCGCCACGCTGCGTGACTTGCCGATGGCATGAACCGTCACATCCAGCGCTGGGGACTGCCCCGCACCGGTCACCGCAACGCGCAGCGGCATTCCGACTTTACCCATGCCGACTTCCAGCTCGTCTGCCGTCGCCTGAATGGCGTGATGCACATTCTCAGCGGTCCACTCGGTAAGTGCAGCAAGCTTATCACGCACCACTTCCAGCGGCTGACGCGCAACCGGACGAAGGTGTTTCTTCGCGGCGTCCGCGTCGAACTCATCAAACTCTTCATAGAAATAGCGGCAGCTTTCAGCAATCTCTTTCAGCGTTTTGCAGCGCTCGCCAAGCAGTTTCACCAGATCCGCCAGCTCAGGGCCGGTGCGGGTATCAATATTTGCCTGCTCGATGTGCCACTGCAGGTACGTCGCCACATATTCTGGCTGCATGGTATTGATGTAATGGTGGTTCAGCCACAGGAGCTTGTCGGTATTAAACGCGCTCGCGGATTTGCTCACTGAGCTCAGAGAGAACAGTTCAATCATCTCTTCGCGGCTGAAGATCTCCTGGTCGCCGTGGGCCCAGCCCAGACGCACCAGGTAGTTCAGCAGCGCTTCCGGCAGATAGCCGTCGTCGCGGTACTGCATAACGCTTACCGCACCGTGACGTTTAGACAGTTTCTTGCCGTCGTCGCCGTTGATCATCGAAACGTGGGCATAGACCGGAACAGGCGCATTCAGCGCTTTCAGGATGTTGATCTGGCGCGGGGTATTGTTGATATGGTCTTCACCACGAACAACGTGGGTAATTTCCATATCCCAGTCATCAACCACCACACAGAAGTTGTACGTTGGGGAACCGTCGGTGCGGCGGATGATGAGGTCATCCAGCTCCTGGTTGCTGAACTCGATCGGGCCACGGATCTGGTCGTCAAAGATCACAGAACCCTCCTGCGGGTTAGCAAAACGCACCACGCAAGGCTCATCAGCAGCATGCTCGCTGTGGTCGTGGCGGCAGCGGCCGTCATAACGCGGCTTTTCACCGTTTGCCATTTGCTCTTCACGCAGCGCATCCAGACGCTCTTTGGAGCAGTAGCATTTATACGCCGTGCCCGCGACCAGCATCTCATCAATGACGGCGTTATAGCGGTCAAAACGTTTGGTCTGGAAATACGGGCCTTCGTCCCATTCCAGATTCAGCCAGTTCATCCCATCCATAATGGCTTCAATTGCTTCCGGCGTGGAGCGCTCAAGATCGGTGTCTTCAATACGCAGTACGAACTCACCTTTGTTGTGACGTGCAAATAGCCAGGAATAGAGAGCGGTACGTGCACCACCGACGTGCAGATAGCCTGTCGGGCTCGGCGCGAAGCGAGTTTTGATTTTCATGAAATGGCCTTACGTTATAAAGATGCCGGCAATCGGCAAATCCTGGGGGAAAAAACGATGGGCAATATTCTATCACTGTGGGGGGAATCCTCAATGTTGATCCCTTTATCGTGACCAGGTTTGCGATTTTTGTTTAGAAATCATGCGCCACAGCCCGTTTCGCGATCGTTTTGTTTAATTTTACGACGAACGAATAAAAACTTTAGAAAATGCGTTGACTCATTTTCAACTCTCCCTATAATGCGACTCCACACAGCGGGGGTGATTAGCTCAGTTGGTAGAGCATCTCCTTTACACGGAGGGGGTCGGCGGTTCGAGCCCGTCATCACCCACCATCTACTTCGGTAGACTCGCAGTGTAGATAAGAATTGAGATTGGGCGATTAGCTCAGTTGGTAGAGCATCTCCTTTACACGGAGGGGGTCGGCGGTTCGAGCCCGTCATCGCCCACCATTCTCATCTTATCGCAGCAGTTCCGAAATGGGCGATTAGCTCAGTTGGTAGAGCATCTCCTTTACACGGAGGGGGTCGGCGGTTCGAGCCCGTCATCGCCCACCATTTCGGGTCGTTAGCTCAGTTGGTAGAGCAGTTGACTTTTAATCAATTGGTCGCAGGTTCGAATCCTGCACGACCCACCAATGTAGAAAGGCGCCCTAAAGGCGCCTTTTTGCTATCTGCAATTTACATCGTCAACCTCACAAGCATTGACGCTGAACGGCAGTCCGCACTCCAGCAGCGTGAAGATACACGGCGTCCTGTTTCACAGCCGTCAGGTGGCCCCCAATACAGATTCTACGCACTATCAATACTGATTATGTATCGTAGTTACCTCCTGCCAGATATGGCAGTTTTGCTCAAGCTAATCCCGTTAGTGCCGATACCTCTGTTTTATAGCGAGAGGAAAGACTATGTCGACAATTCAGATGACTACCCCCTCAGTACAGACCAGCAATAGCGAAAGTAATCGTTCCGGTAACAACGATATTGCAGCTCAAATCACTCGAATCACGGAGCAGATCGCCAAGCTAACTCAGCAGTTGAAAGAGCTGCCAGAGAGTGCCGGCAGCCCGGAAGAGAAGAAAAAACAACAGGAGCTCATTCAAACGCAGCTTAAAGTGCTGCAAACACAGCTTGCCCAGCTACTGCGTCAGCAGGCTGAAGAAGCCCAGAAGAAACAAGATGAAAAGCAGGGCAAGGTTGAAGGGGTAAACAAGCCGTCAGCTGAAAATCAGATTGATATCTACATCTGATCGTCTGATGCGTTAAACAGTGGGTCGCGTATGCGGGCTTCGGTTAATCGTTGTGCCTGGATACGCACCACTTCCCAGATAGCCTGCGCCGCCCCCGAAAGTGAACGATTTTTTCGCCGGACCAGCATCAGCTTTCTCTCGACGATGGGCGTCAGTCGCTTCACGGCCAGCCGGCTGCCCTGCGGCAGGGGAAGCGCGAGGGCGGGCAACACGCTGATCCCGATTCCGGCTTCCACCATTGGAAACAGCGTCGCCGGATGACCAATCTCCTGCACGATTGTTGCCTTTACGCCCTGATTCACCAGCGCGGAATCAATCAGCGGACGACTGCCCGAGGCATAATCCTGTAAAACCAGGTTCGCGCCTTTCAACGACTGCCAGTGAACGTAAGGCTGCATGGCCAGCGGATCGTCATCCCGGCAGAGCAGCAAGAACGGCTCAGACAATACGCTCTCGCACTCCAGATCGCTCACCTGGCCGGGGTCAATCACAATACCAAAATCCACATCCCCCTGACGGATGCTTTCCAGAACCCACTGCTGTGGTCTGTCATGCAGCACAAAATCGATATCCGGATAGCGGTGGTTACCCTCGGCAATGCACTGCGGTATAAGATGCGCGGAAATGGTCTGGCTGGCCGCCACCCGCACGGTGCCCGAAAGCTGCTGCCCAAGCCTTCCCACGTCTCTGAGCGTACTGTTCAGTTCGTCCAGCAGCCGTTCCAGACGCTGCGCCAGCTGTTGCCCTGCCTCGGTAAGCACAACCTCCCGCGTCGTTCTGTCCAGCAATTTCACACCTGTCTGATTCTCCAGCTCCTTTACGCTGTGGCTCACCGCAGACTGGCTCAGGCCGATAATATCCCCTGCCCGACTAAAGCTGCGGGAATGGGCCACGGTCACAAAAACGCGAAGCTGGCGTAGTGAATAATTCATCTGTTTAGTTCATGAATGGATGCAATAAATCAATTTTATTTCTCAAATGGAAAAAAGCACAATAGCGACATCTGATTTCAGGAGTCATTATGAAACTATTTCGTATCCTTGATCCGTTCACGCTTACCCTGGTAGTCACCGTTTTACTGGCCTCCTTCTTCCCCGCACGCGGCGGTTTTGTCCCGTTCTTTGAAGGACTCACCACGGCGGCCATCGCGTTGCTGTTCTTTATGCATGGCGCCAAACTTTCCCGTGAAGCGATCATTGCAGGCGGGGGTCACTGGCGACTGCACCTGTGGGTGATGTGCAGCACCTTCATTCTGTTCCCGGTACTCGGCGTGCTGTTTGCCTGGTGGGCACCGGTAAACGTCGATCCGGCGCTTTATACGGGTTTCCTCTATCTGTGCATTCTGCCCGCGACCGTTCAGTCCGCCATTGCGTTTACCTCGCTGGCGGGGGGTAACGTCGCGGCGGCGGTTTGTTCAGCTTCAGCGTCAAGCCTGTTAGGGATTTTCGTCTCACCGCTACTGGTAGGCCTGCTGATGAACATGCACGGTGCGGAAGGTAACCTCGAGCAGGTTGGCAAAATCTGTCTGCAGCTGCTGCTGCCGTTTGTCCTGGGGCACCTCTCCCGGCCGTGGACCGGCGCGTTTGTGGCGAAGCATAAAAAATGGATTTCAAAAACCGACCAGACCTCGATTCTGCTGGTGGTTTACTCCGCCTTCAGCGAAGCGGTCGTGAACGGTATCTGGCACAAGGTGGGGGTGGGTTCACTGCTGTTTATCGTGGTGGTCAGTATCGTCCTGCTGGCGATAGTGATTGCCGTAAACGTCTTTGTGGCGCGCAAGTGCGGCTTCAACAAAGCGGATGAAATTACGATTGTCTTCTGCGGTTCGAAGAAGAGCCTGGCGAACGGTATCCCGATGGCCAACATTCTGTTCCCGACCTCAGTGATTGGGATGATGGTGCTGCCGCTGATGATTTTCCATCAGATCCAGCTGATGGTCTGCGCGGTGCTGGCGCGTCGCTACAAGCGCCAGACGGAAAAACTGGCGCAGGAAGAGACCCGCGCCGCGAAGGCTTAAGGACGTTTCAGGGGCTGTACCAGCTGGGTCAGCCCCTCGGTTTTGATCAGTAACGTGATAGCCATCAGCTCGCCCAGCCGCCCGGCCGGGAATTCATCCTTACGGGCAAACCACAGCAGATACTCCTCCGGCAAATCGATCAGCCTGCGGCCTTTATATTTACCGAACGGCATCTCCGTGTTGGCGATTTCAACGAGCTGCTCTTTCTCCACCTTACTCTCCTAACAGACGCATCATTTCCGCTTCGTCGATAACCGCAATGCCGAGCTCCTGGGCTTTCGCCAGCTTCGAACCGGCGGCTTCCCCGGCAATCACCAGGTCGGTTTTCTTCGACACGCTGCCCGCCACTTTTGCCCCCAGCGCCACCAGACGCGCTTTCGCATCGTCGCGTGAAAGCTGGCTCAGGCTGCCGGTCAGCACCACCGTTTTACCGGCGAACGGGCTGTCGATCTCTTCGGCGTTAAGCACCACCGGCGCGGGCCATTTGATGCCCTCTTCCAGCAGTTTGCCGATAACTTCGCGGTTGCTCTCTTCCGCAAAGAAGTTAAAGACGTGCGTGGCGACGACGATGCCGACATCCGGGACCTTCTGCAGCTCGTCGATGCTCGCCTTTTCCAGCGCCTCCAGCGTGCCGAAGTACGCCGCCAGCCCTGCCGCTGTGGCTTCACCCACTTCACGAATGCCCAGCGCATAGAGGAAGCGGGCAAAGGTGGTCTCTTTTGCGGCTTCCAGCGCATTGACCACGTTCTGGGCTGACTTTGGCCCCATGCGGTCAAGACCGGTCAGTTTACCTGCCGTCAGCCTGAAGAGATCCGCTGGGGTGTGGACATACTCCTTCTCAACAAGCTGATCGATAATCTTGTCGCCCATGCCGTCAACGTCCATCGCCCGACGGGAGACGAAGTGCTTCAGCGACTCTTTACGCTGCGCGCCACATATTAAGCCGCCCGTACAGCGCGCTACCGCTTCCCCCTCAACGCGCTCAACGTCAGAGCCGCACACCGGGCAGTGGGTCGGGAAGACGACCTCGCGCGTATCGTCAGGACGTTCTGACTCAACGACGTTTACCACCTGGGGAATAACATCACCCGCGCGGCGAATCACCACTTTGTCACCGATACGCAGGCCCAGGCGTTCAATTTCATCGGCATTATGCAGCGTGGCGTTACTCACCAGCACGCCCGCAACCTGCACTGGCTCCAGACGGGCGACCGGGGTAATGGCCCCCGTCCGTCCCACCTGGAACTCCACGTCGCGAACAAAGGTCATCTGCTCCTGGGCTGGGAATTTGAACGCAACCGCCCAGCGCGGCGCGCGCGCCACAAAGCCCAGCTGCTCCTGCAGCGCCAGCGAGTTAACCTTGATGACGACGCCATCGATATCAAAGCCGAGCGTTGGACGGTCCTCTTCCACCTTGTGGTAGAACGCCAGGACCGCCTCCGGGGAATCACAGAGCTGAACGCGGTTACTCACCGGCAGGCCCCACGCTTTAAACTGCAGCAGACGTCCGAGATGCGTATCCGGCAGCTCGCCGCCCTCCAGAATACCCACGCCGTAGCAGAAGAAAGTAAGCGGTCGCTTCGCGGTGATACGCGGGTCAAGCTGGCGCAGAGAACCTGCTGCCGCATTACGCGGGTTGGCAAACACTTTCCCGCCGGTGCGGCGCGCTTCGTCGTTGATTTTCTCGAAGCCCGCCTGGGGCAGGAACACCTCGCCGCGCACTTCCAGACGCGCAGGAATGTTGTCACCCTGCAGCTTCAGCGGGATCGCGCGAATGGTACGCACGTTGGTCGTTATATCTTCACCCGTCGTACCGTCACCTCGCGTCGCGGCGCGCACCAGCACGCCGTTTTCGTACAGAAGACTGACCGCCAGGCCGTCCAGCTTCAGCTCGCAGCACCAGATGAGAGCGTCGCTGCTTTTCAGGCGATCCTGCACGCGCTTGTTGAAGGCGAGAAAGCTCTCTTCATCGAAGACGTTATCCAGCGACAACATGGGTACTTCATGACGCACCTGGCTGAAGGCGCCCAGCGGCTCAGCGCCGACGCGCTGGGTGGGAGAATCCGGCGTGATAAGCTCCGGGTGCTGCGCCTCTAATTCACGCAGCTCGCGCATCAGGCGGTCATACTCCGCATCCGGCACTTCCGGCGCGTCCATAACATGATAGAGATATTCATGATGGCGAAGCGTGGTTCGCAGTTCAGTGAGTTGTTTTTCGATTGAGTCCATATCACACCATCAATGAGAAAAAACCCCCGACATGCGGGGGTTGAGGAGGAGTTGAAGTAAACGCGACGATTACGCGTTGGCTTCCTTAACTTCGCGGATGCGGTCCTGATACTCGCGCAGCTTCTGCGGGGTCATCATTCGACGCTGATCGTCGAGCACCACACCGCCCACTTCATCAGCGATGTGCTGAGCGGATTGCAGCATCAGCTTGAAGTTCTGCAGTTCGTCGCCGTAGGACGGCACCTGCATGAAGATAGTGACGCCCGGCGTCACGAAATCACCGGTCATTTCCGGATCGAAGGTGCCAGGGTTAACCATGTTGGCCAAGCTGAACAGCGCCGGGCCGCTTCCGTCAGGGCTCAGGTGGCGATGGAAAATATTCATATCGCCAAACTTGAAGCCTGCCTGTTGAATACTGTTCAGCAGTACGTCACCGTTAAGATGGCTGCCGTGATGCGCGGCCACGTTCATGATAATCACCGCTTCTTTGCGCTGCGGTTTTTCAACAACCGGTTCAGGCTCGACAACGGGCTCAGGCTCAACGTGCGGGGCCGGAGCGGGCTGCGGCGCTGGCTGCACGTGAACAGGCTGCTGTGGTTGTTGCACCGGCTGTGGCGCAGGTTGCTGTTGAACCGGCTGTGGCGCAGCAGGCTGCTGATGGACAGGCTGTTGCGGCGGCTGGCGCACCGGCTCTTCTACGGGCTGCGGCGCGTGCTGGCGCGGCTGTGCAGAAGCATACGGCGGTTGATACTGGTGCTGCGCAGGACGGGGGGCTTCATGCTCCCCATGAGCCGCGCCGGGCGCAGTATTGACCCGATGAACACGAACTTCACCCACGCCGTCGTCGTCGCTGCCGTCGATGTCATCGTCACTGTCATCGTCGTCACGACTGGACTTCATGCGCTTCAGTGGGCGATCGCGAAACATAGATGAACGCTCTTTACGGCTGGTCCAGAAACCATGTACCAGTAAAGCGATTATGGCGATCGCGCCAACAATGATTAATATCAGACGCAAATCCTGCATCATTATATTCTCTGTTGTTCTAACACCTTGCCACCACGGCAAACATTTACTCACTAAGAGTATTTGCCGTTTACGTCAAGTGCAAGTGTGTGCAGAGCATTCACAGCATAAAGATGAAGGAAATCGTGCTTTTTGCTGGTTTTTCGAACATTTCCGAACTGGTCATTGGTCCGTAAGTGGATAATATAGGCGGGCAATTCCACTGGTTGTGTAAAAAGGAGTACAGCCTGGTTATGGTTTCAACATCTTCTTCTCCCCCGCGCAGCGGTGTCTGGTATTTTTCTCAGGGCTGGAAACTGGTCTCCCTGCCGGGTATTCGACGCTTCGTCATACTGCCGCTGGTGATTAACATTATCCTGATGGGCGGCGCGTTCTGGTGGCTGTTCACAAAGCTGGAGAGCTGGATCCCGTCGCTGATGAGCTACGTGCCAGACTGGCTGCAGTGGCTTAACTATCTGCTGTGGCCGGTAGCGGTGATCTCCGTGCTGCTGGTATTCGGGTACTTCTTCTCAACGATTGCGAACTGGATAGCCGCCCCGTTTAACGGCCTGCTGGCGGAACAGCTGGAAGCACGGCTTACCGGCGCGACACCACCGGACACGGGTGTGCTGGGGATCATGAAAGATCTCCCGCGCATCATGAAGCGCGAATGGCAGAAGTTTGCCTGGTACCTGCCCCGAGCGATTGTGCTGCTTATTCTTTACTTTGTGCCCGGCATTGGCCAGACGGTGGCGCCGGTGCTGTGGTTCCTGTTCAGCGCCTGGATGCTGGCTATCCAGTACTGCGACTATCCGTTCGATAACCACAAGGTGCCGTTTAAAGAAATGCGCACTGCCCTGCGCACCCAGAAGGTCGCCAATATGCAGTTCGGCGCGCTGACCAGCCTGTTCACGATGATTCCTTTCCTCAATCTGTTCATCATGCCCGTGGCGGTCTGCGGTGCGACGGCGATGTGGGTGGATTGCTATCGTGCTAAGCACGCGTTATGGAAATAATGCAAAACTGTGTAAATGAGGGAGGGCTTATGCTCTCCCTTATTCCATACTGATCCCCATTATTTCCTTGCAGTATATAGATATGCGAATTCCTTACTTCCCCCTACCTGCTTAGCAGGTATGCTGGGTCGGTATCCCAATTTCATACAGTTAAGGACAGGCCATGAGTAAGATTTATGAAGACAACTCGCTGACTATCGGTCATACGCCCCTGGTTCGACTGAACCGTATCGGTAATGGACGCATTCTGGCGAAGGTCGAATCACGTAACCCGAGCTTCAGCGTAAAATGCCGTATCGGTGCAAACATGATTTGGGATGCTGAAAAACGTGGCGTACTGAAGCCTGGCGTTGAGCTGGTGGAACCGACCAGCGGCAACACCGGTATCGCGCTGGCCTATGTGGCTGCCGCACGCGGCTACAAGCTGACGCTGACCATGCCAGAAACCATGAGCATCGAACGTCGCAAACTGCTTAAAGCGCTGGGCGCGAACCTGGTGCTGACCGAAGGCGCGAAAGGCATGAAAGGTGCCATTCAGAAAGCCGAAGAAATTGTGGCCAGCGATCCGGCGAAATATCTGCTGCTGCAGCAGTTCAGCAACCCGGCTAACCCGGAAATTCACGAGAAGACCACCGGCCCGGAAATCTGGGAAGATACCGACGGCCAGGTTGATGTCTTTATCTCCGGCGTGGGTACCGGCGGTACGCTGACCGGCGTGTCGCGCTACATTAAAGGTACAAAGGGTAAAAAAGACCTGATCACCGTTGCGGTTGAACCGACTGACTCCCCGGTTATCACCCAGGCACTGGCGGGCGAAGAGCTCAAACCAGGCCCGCACAAAATACAGGGGATCGGCGCTGGCTTCATCCCGGGCAACCTGGATCTGAAGCTTATCGATAAAGTGGTTACCATCACTAACGAAGAAGCCATCTCTACCGCGCGTCGTCTGATGGATGAAGAAGGCATTCTGGCGGGTATTTCTTCCGGTGCGGCCGTTGCGGCAGCGCTCAAACTTCAGGAAGATGAGGCCTTTACCAATAAGAATATTGTGGTTATCCTTCCTTCCTCGGGTGAGCGTTACTTGAGCACCGCACTGTTTGCCGATCTGTTTACCGAAAAAGAGCTGCAACAGTAGTGCCAGCATGTTAATAACGCGTAAAAAAGCACCTTTTCAGGTGCTTTTTTGTGGCCTGCTTCAAACTTTTGCCCCTCCTGGCATTGCTTCACCCCGTTGGGTCTGGTATTTAAACCAGCAATTATTTTGATGCGTGAAATTAATCAGTGAACGAAATAGCCTTGCTGAATCGATTTTATGATTTGGTTCAAGTCTTGCTTTCGCTGCATAATGTTTAATGACGATCGAAACGTCAGCGCTAACAATACAGGCTAAAGTTCAGTCGCCAGGCTAGACTTTAGTTCCACAACACTAAACCTATAAGTTGGGGAAATACAATGTTCCAGCAAGAAGTTACCATTACCGCTCCGAACGGTCTGCACACCCGCCCTGCTGCTCAGTTTGTTAAAGAAGCGAAAGGCTTCACTTCTGAAATCACTGTGACTTCCAACGGCAAAAGCGCCAGCGCAAAAAGCCTGTTTAAACTGCAGACTCTGGGCCTGACTCAGGGCACCGTAGTCACCATCTCTGCGGAAGGTGAAGACGAGCAGAAAGCAGTTGAGCATCTGGTAAAACTGATGGCTGAGCTCGAGTAAGTTTCCGGGTTCTTTTAAATATCAGTCACAAGTAAGGTAGGGTTATGATTTCAGGCATTTTAGCATCCCCGGGTATCGCTTTCGGCAAAGCACTGCTGCTGAAAGAAGACGAGATCGTCATCGACCGGAAAAAAATTTCTGCCGACAAGGTTGATCAGGAAGTTGAACGTTTTCTGAGCGGTCGTGCCAAGGCATCTGCGCAACTGGAAGCGATCAAGACTAAAGCTGGCGAAACTTTCGGTGAAGAAAAAGAAGCCATCTTCGAAGGGCACATCATGCTGCTCGAAGATGAGGAGCTGGAGCAGGAAATCATAGCCCTGATTAAAGATAAAGGCATGACGGCCGACGCGGCTGCACATGAAGTTATCGAAGGTCAGGCAACTGCCCTGGAAGAACTGGATGATGAATACCTGAAAGAGCGTGCGGCTGACGTACGTGACATCGGTAAGCGCCTGCTGCGCAACATCCTGGGTCTGGCCATTATCGACCTGAGCGCGATTCAGGATGAAGTTATCCTGGTTGCCGCTGACCTCACCCCGTCCGAAACCGCACAGCTGAACCTGAAAAAGGTCCTCGGTTTCATCACTGACGCGGGCGGCCGTACCTCCCACACCTCTATCATGGCGCGTTCTCTGGAACTGCCTGCCATCGTGGGTACCGGTAGCGTCACCTCTCAGGTGAAAAACGGCGACTATCTGATTCTGGATGCCGTAAACAATCTGGTTTACGTCAACCCAACCAACGAAGAGATCGATAAACTGCGCGCGGTTCAGGAGCAGGTTGCGACTGAAAAAGCGGAACTCGCTAAGCTGAAAGACCTGCCAGCCATCACCCTTGATGGTCATCAGGTAGAAGTGTGCGCGAACATCGGTACCGTCCGCGACGTTGATGGCGCCGAGCGTAACGGTGCGGAAGGCGTGGGTCTTTATCGTACTGAATTCCTGTTCATGGACCGTGACGCCCTGCCAACTGAAGAAGAGCAGTTCGCGGCATACAAAGCGGTGGCTGAAGCCTGTGGCTCTCAGGCCGTTATCGTCCGTACCATGGACATCGGCGGCGACAAAGAGCTGCCGTACATGAACTTCCCGAAAGAAGAGAACCCGTTCCTGGGCTGGCGTGCAATCCGTATCGCGATGGATCGTAAAGAGATCCTGCGTGACCAGGTTCGCGCGATTCTGCGTGCCTCCGCTTTCGGTAAACTGCGCATCATGTTCCCGATGATCATCTCTGTTGAAGAAGTGCGTGCACTGAAGAAAGAGATCGAAATCTACAAGCAGGAACTGCGCGACGAAGGTAAAGCGTTTGACGAGTCAATCGAGATCGGCGTGATGGTGGAAACACCAGCGGCCGCGACCATTGCGCGTCATTTAGCCAAAGAAGTTGATTTCTTTAGTATCGGCACCAATGATTTAACGCAGTACACCCTGGCAGTTGACCGTGGTAATGATATGATTTCACATCTCTACCAGCCAATGTCACCGTCCGTACTGAACTTGATCAAGCAAGTTATTGATGCTTCTCATGCAGAAGGTAAATGGACTGGCATGTGTGGTGAGCTTGGAGGCGACGAACGTGCTACACTTCTGTTGCTGGGTATGGGTCTGGACGAATTCTCTATGAGCGCCATTTCCATCCCGCGCATTAAGAAGATTATCCGTAACACGAACTTCGAAGATGCGAAGGTGTTAGCAGAGCAGGCTCTTGCTCAACCGACAACGGACGAGTTAATGACGCTGGTTAACAAGTTCATTGAAGAAAAAACAATCTGCTAATCCACGAGATGCGGCCCAAATTACTGCTTAGGAGAAGATCATGGGTTTGTTCGATAAACTGAAATCTCTGGTTTCTGATGATAAGAAAGACACCGGAACTATTGAGATTGTTGCTCCGCTCTCCGGCGAGATCGTCAACATCGAAGACGTGCCGGATGTAGTGTTTGCTGAGAAAATCGTTGGTGATGGCATTGCTATCAAACCAACTGGCAACAAAATGGTTGCACCAGTTGACGGCACCATCGGTAAAATTTTTGAAACCAACCATGCGTTCTCTATCGAATCTGATAGCGGTATCGAACTGTTCGTTCACTTCGGTATCGACACCGTTGAACTGAAAGGCGAAGGCTTCAAGCGTATCGCGGAAGAAGGCCAGCGTGTTAAAGTTGGCGACCCGGTCATTGAATTCGATCTGCCACTGCTGGAAGAGAAAGCCAAGTCTACCCTGACGCCGGTTGTTATCTCCAACATGGACGAAATCAAAGAACTGATCAAACTGTCTGGCAGCGTCACCGTGGGTGAAACCCCGGTTATCCGCATCAAGAAGTAATTCTTGCCGCACAGAAAAATGGCGCCTTCGGGCGCCATTTTTGTTTATGCGGGGAGGATAAGCTCGTCGTACCCTTTCGACTGCGTATACAGCATCACGTCAGTCACCCGATCGCCCGCCATGCGAATGGCATCGGCAACGGTTTTCCCCTCAACGATTCCGCTTACCAGCTCTGAACAGAACAGATCGCCCGTCCCTTTCAGATCGGTTTCTACGCGCGGATGCGCGCTGACGGTAACGCCCTCATTTGTCACCAGCGCCACGTGGATGCTTTGCGGATCGTCGGCAACCGGCGCGCTGGTGATCGCCACCCATTTCAGGGTGTCGGAGAGCAATCCCTGTGCCGCCGCGATGGCGCTTTCCGGCGTGCGGCACGGTTTGCCGCTTAACACTTCCAGTTCATAGACGTTTGGCGTAATTCCCTGCGCCAGCGGCAGCAGATGCTCCCGATAGGCTTGCGGAATATCGGGCTTCACGTACATCCCGCTGTCGATATCGCCGATAACCGGGTCGACCAGCACCAGCAGGTCAGGATGCTGCGCCTTTACCGCCTTCAGCCACTGCGCCAGCAGGACGATCTGGCTGGCGCTGCCCATGTAGCCGGTGGTGACCGCCTTAAGCTCGCGCAGGATCTCGCGCTCTCCCAGCGCCTTCAGGTAGCCGCTGAACCACTCATCGGGGATCACGCCGCCGTAGAAGGTGTCATAGTGCGGCGTGTTGCTGAACAGCACCGTCGGCACGGCGGTGACGTTCAGCCTGTGGGTACGAATGTTCGGTACCGCAATGCTGTTCCCCACGCTGCCGTAAACCACCTGCGACTGCACCGCGACAATATCGGTTTGCTGCGCCCGGGTTTTATCCCGGAATAAAATCATCTCCATGACGCTTAAATCCCCGCCCCCTGCGAATAACTCTCTTCACCAAAGACGCCGGTAGACAGATAGCGATCGCCGCGGTCGCAAATAATCGCGACTACGACGGCGCCGGGATTTGCCTGCGCAACGCGCAACGCGCCCGCTACCGCGCCGCCCGAGCTGACCCCGCAAAAGATGCCTTCACGCACGGCCAGTTCACGCATGGTATTCTCCGCCTCGCGCTGATGAATATCCAGCACCTGGTCCACAAGCTGCGCATTAAAGATGCCGGGCATATATTCCGCAGGCCAGCGGCGAATGCCCGGAATGCTGCTCCCCTCTTCCGGCTGCAGGCCAACGATGGTGACGGCTTTTTCCTGCTCGCGCAGAAAACGCGATACGCCGGTAATGGTGCCGGTGGTACCCATGCTGGAGACAAAATGGGTGATCCGTCCGTCGGTCTGCTGCCAGATCTCTGGCCCGGTGGTGGTGTAGTGCGCGTAGGGGTTGTCCGGGTTGTTGAACTGGTCGAGCAGTTTACCTTCGCCGCGCTCGGCCATTTCTAACGCCAGGTCGCGCGCGCCTTCCATTCCCTGCTCTTTGGTCACCAGAATCAGTTCGGCCCCGTAGGCACGCATCGCGGCGCGGCGCTCCTGGCTCATGTTGTCCGGCATCAGCAGCTTCATGCGGTAGCCTTTCAGCGCCGCAATCATCGCCAGGGCGATACCGGTGTTGCCGCTGGTGGCCTCAATCAGCACGTCGCCCGGCTTAATTTCACCGCGCTTTTCGGCCTGGACAATCATCGACAGCGCCGCACGGTCCTTCACCGACCCCGCCGGGTTATTGCCTTCAAGTTTGACCCAGATTTCGCTGCCGTTATCAGGCCCCATGCGCTGAAGCTTGACCAGAGGCGTGTTGCCGATGGTGTGTTCGAGTGTATTCACGATTTTTACTCAATAAAAAAGCCGGGTGGCGCTTCGCTTACCCGGCCTACAAGACGCAGTTTTAGCTGTAGGCCCGGTCAGCGCAGCGCCACCGGGCGATAAACATCCTAATAACCTATCAGGCTGACTCCGCCAGAGCAATATCCTCGCGCGTCTCGATACGTTCCTTCCCGTGATAAATACGGGCATGCTGCAGCCCGACAAACAGGCGCTCTCCCCGGTGCGGCGGGACCTCATCGCGCATAACCACGGTCAGCGGCTCGGTGTACCAGCCAAGAGGCTGTACCACCAATTGCGTGTAGTGCCCTTTAGGGCTAGCTTCCAGCACCTGCACCGGCAGCGGTGAATCCAGGCTGGTACGGCGGCTCACGTCCACTTCCCACGGGCGCAGGAACAGATCGACCGGCCCCTGGTGCGCGGAGGTATAGCCCAGCGGCCAGCGGTGCGCCCCCACGTGGAACTGTCCGCCGCGAATGGTGCCCTGCAGACGGTTCACCTCGCCCATAAACTCCAGCACGAAACGGGTTGCCGGTTCACGCCAGAGCTGCTCCGGCTCGTCAACCTGCTCAATGTTGCCCTGGCTCATGACCACCACGCGATCCGCGACTTCCATCGCCTCTTCCTGATCGTGGGTCACGAAGACGCTGGTGAATTTCAGCTCTTCATGTAGCTGACGCAGCCAGCGACGCAGCTCTTTACGCACCTGCGCATCCAGCGCGCCGAAGGGTTCATCCAGCAGCAGAATTTGCGGTTCAACGGCTAACGCACGCGCCAGCGCCACGCGCTGCTTCTGCCCGCCGGAAAGCTGCGCCGGAAAACGGTCCGCCAGATGAGCCAGCTGTACCATCTCCAGCAGTTTGGTCACTTTCGCTTTAATGGCCGCCGCATTCGGGCGTTCACGGCGCGGCAGCACGGTCAGGCCAAACGCGATGTTGTCGAACACGGTCATGTGGCGGAACAGCGCGTAATGCTGGAACACAAAGCCCACCTTACGGTCCCGGGCATGCAGGCGGCTCACGTCGGTGCCGTGAAAACGGATATGCCCGCTGGTCTGATGCTCAAGCCCGGCGATAATACGCAGCAGCGTGGTTTTACCCGAGCCAGACGGCCCCAGCAGCGCCACCATTTGTCCGGAGGGGATATCCAGCGAGATATCATTCAGCACCTGGGTGCGACCAAAAGACTTCTTAATATTGGCAATCTCAATGCTCATGATTTCCCTCCTGATGCTGGCGTTTTTCCTGATTTTCTAAACGCCACTGCACCACACTCTTCAAAAACAGGGTCAAAATGGCCATCAGCGTCAGCAGCGCTGCGGCAGTAAACGAGCCGATGGTGTTGTAGTCCTGCTGCAGCAGCTCAATCTGTAGCGGCAGCGACAGGGTTTCACCGCGAATAGAACCGGAGACGACGGATACGGCGCCGAACTCGCCAATCGCGCGGGCGTTGGTCAGCACCACGCCGTAAAGCAGCGCCCAGCGGATATTCGGCAGCGTGACGCGACGGAACATCTGCCAGCCTGACGCGCCCAGCAGCACCGCCGCTTCGTCTTCGTTGCTTCCCTGGCTTAACATCACCGGCACAAGCTCACGCACCACAAACGGACAGGTCACGAAGATGGTGACCAGCACCATGCCCGGCCAGGCGAACATGATCTGCAGGTTATGCTCATCCAGCCAGCCGCCCAGCGGGCCGTTGGAGCCGTAAAAGAGCAGGTAGACCAGGCCCGCCACCACCGGCGAGACGGCAAAAGGAATATCCAGCAGGGTCAGCAGCAGCTGACGTCCCGGGAAGTTAAAGCGCGTCACCAGCCACGCCAGCAGAGTACCGAACACCAGGTTCACCGGCACAGCGATCAATGCAATCAGCACGGTCAGCCAGATAGCATGCAGCATATCCGGGTTCGCCAGGTTTTCCAGCGCGGGCATCAGCCCCTTGCTGAACGCCTGGACGAAGATATAAATCGTCGGCACGACGAGGATAAAGGCGGAAACCAGCACGCCCGCCCCAATCAGAAACCACTTACCCCAGTTGATGCGGGGCGCATCGTATCGCTTCAATTGCGTAACTTCCGCCATCAGTGACCTACCACACGTCGACCAAAGCGACTTTGCAGAGTGTTAATCGAGTACAGCAGCAGCAGCGAGGCCGCGAGGATCACCGAAGCAATCGCGCTCGCCGCCGGATAATCAAACTCCTGCAGACGGATGAAAATCATCAGCGAGGTCACTTCCGTTTTCCAGGCGATGTTCCCGGCGATAAAAATGACCGCACCGAACTCACCGAGGCTGCGGGTAAACGACAGCGCGACGCCCGCCATCAGCGCCGGAGACAGCTCAGGCAGCACCACCTTGCGGAAACTCTGCCAGCGCGTGGCGCCCAGCGTTTCTGCCGCTTCTTCGTATTCCGGACCCAGCTCTTCCAGCACCGGCTGCACGGTACGCACCACAAACGGGATGCTGGTAAAGGCCATCGCCACCGCGATACCGAGCCAGGTATAGGTCACTTTGATGTCAAACTTCGCCAGCCACTCGCCGTACAGCCCGTTCACGGAGAAGAGCGACGCAAGGGTTAAGCCCGCAACCGCCGTCGGCAGCGCAAACGGCAGATCCATCAGTGCATCAAGCAGCGTACGGCCCGGGAAGCGATAGCGAGTTAAGATCCACGCCATCAGCAGGCCAAATACGCCATTAAAAATGGAGGCGACAAACGCTGACAGCAGCGTCACCTTATAGGCCGCCACCACCTGTGGATTGGTGATCACGTCCCAGTACTGCGCCCAGCTCATCTGCGCGAGCTGCATCACCAGCGCGCTGAGCGGCAGCAGCAGGATCAGGCAGACGAACAGCAGGCTGGTCCCGAGGCTTAGGGTAAAGCCCGGCAGCACGCGTTTAGTCGATACTGCAAACATTACTTACGCCCCGCCGCCAGCAATTTGTCTAGCTCACCGCCGCTGGCAAAATGCGTTTTCATCACATCAGGCCAGGAGCCGAAATGGTCTTCCACGCGGAACAGCGCGGTCTGCGGGAACTTATCTTTCAGCTTGTTCATCACGTCCGGGTTATTCACGCGGTAGTAGTAATCGGTAATGATGCTCTGCGCCTGCGGGCTGTACAGGTAGTTGAGATAGGCTTTTGCCGCTTTCTCGGTGCCGTTTGCCTGCACGTTTTTATCCACCCACGCTACCGGGAACTCGGCCAGGATGTTGGTTTTCGGGATAACCACCTCAAAGCCCTGCGCTTCATACTGTTTGCGGATGTTGTTCACTTCCGATTCAAAGCTAATCAGCACATCACCCAGACCGCGCTCTGCGAAGGTCGTGGTGGCCCCGCGGCCCCCGGTATCAAACACTTCGACGTTTTTCAGGAACTGGGTCATGAACTGCTCGGTTTTAGCCTTATCGTTACCGTCAGCCTTATCCGCCGCGCCCCAGGCCGCTAAATAGGTGTAACGCGCGTTGCCGGAGGTTTTTGGGTTCGGGAAAATCAGCTTCACATCGGAACGCACCAGATCGCTCCAGTCGTGGATATTCTTCGGGTTGCCCTTGCGCACCAGGAAGCCCATGGTGGAATAGAACGGCGAGCTGTTGTTCGGCAGACGGCTCTGCCAGTCCGCCGGGATCAGCTTGCCTTTGTCGTGCAGGATCTGCACGTCAGTCACCTGGTTGTAGGTCACGACGTCCGCTTTTAGCCCCTGAAGAATGGCAAGCGCCTGCTTGGATGAACCGGCGTGAGACTGCTTAATGGTCAGCTTATCGCCGTTATTATCTTTCGCCCACTGCTGTTCAAACGGTGGGTTAAGGGCGGCAAACAGCTCGCGGGAGACGTCATATGAACTGTTCAGCAGCTCAGTCGCCTGCGCCTGTGCCACCAGCAGTAAACCTGCCAGCGCCAGAGTTCCTTTTTTCAGTACAGTAACGGCCATTGCGCACCCTTATAAATGTGATGACTATCTTATAGTCATAATATTTATAACGAGGACCAAAGGCGTAACGGTTTTATATACCGTTTGGTGATTTAGAAGCAGAAAAGGGAATAAGGCATTAATCCCCTCTCCCCTGTGGGGAGAGGGCCAGGGTGAGGGGGTTACAGCGCCAGCAGACGCTCAACGGACGGCGCGAAGTAGTAGCCGCCGGTCACCGGTTTGGTGAAGCGCAGCATGGCGTCACGCTTGCCGTCGGTATCGCCGAACATGCTCAGCAGCTGCTGCTCAATGTTATGCAGGCGCGCGCAATACGCGCAGAAGTAGAGGCCGTGCGTGCCGCTTGCCGTGCCGTACGGCAGGCTCTGGCGGACAATCTTCAGCCCTTTGCCGTCTTCTTTGAGGTCAACGCGGGTCAGATGAGAGGTAACCGGACGGTCATCGCCGTCGATCTCTTCGTTGGCGTCTTTGGTACGGCCAATCATCATCTCCTGGTCATGCACGCTCATGCGGTTAAGCTGCTTGAGGTTGTGCTCCCAGCGCTGCACGAACACGTAGCTGCCGCCCGCGTCCACGCCGTCTTTGATCACAGCCACTTCGCGACGCGTCTCTTCGCCCGCCGGGTTTTCGGTTCCGTCGACAAAGCCGCTCAGGTCGCGCTCTTCCACCCAGCGGAAACCGTGAACCTCTTCCTGCACCTCAATGCTGTCGCCAAAGGCCGCTACCGCCGCCTGCGCAACCGAGAAGTTCACGTCGTGACGCAGAGAGAGAATGTGGATCAGCACATCGTATTGCGTCGCAGGCGCCAGACCTTTGCCGTAGGGGATGAAATCCTTCAGCTCTTCCGCCCCTTCGCCACCGCTCAGCTGACGCCAGACGTTATTGCCAAAGGCGACAACGGCGCCGAGGTGGGCTTCCGGGAATTTAGCCTGGAAGGTCGCCAGCTTATCAACAAACGCTTTACTGGCCGCACGCAGGGCATCCACGTCCCCTTTTACATTGGCTTCAATCCAAATCGCCGCGCGGCAATGTTCTGGCAAAATGCCACTCTGAACCTGAGACATCGCTCCTCCTGAAATAAAGATGCCACGTCAGCGTGGCATTGATGGCGGGTATTATACCCGGATTTCAGCGAGGCGGTTTGTTCAGGCGCAAATTACTGCTGCCAGATAATTTTGCTCACCTTCCAGTTCTTCAGCGTGTCGTCAGACGGCATCAAACCTTCCGGACCGCTCCAGGTACCGGTAAAGACGTAGCTGATGTGCTGGCTGCCTTCTGCCTTACACTCCACCGCCACGCCGGCGTCAGAAGGGGCGCTGGTGCAGTTGCCAAAGGCCTGCTTATAGAGATCGCTAAACGGCGTTCCTACCTTCACGCCGCTGGCGGTCGGAATGGCCTCATCCAGCACCGCAACGCGGTTTACCGTGCCTTTATCACCGTTGATTACCAGCGCCAGCTTGTCGCCCTTCAGCGCTTCGTAATAGCGAACGATATTGCCATTCTCCGTTTTCATGCCGCTGCGCAGGCGATAATCGCCGCTGAGCGCATCCTGAATGGCATTCTGATCCAGCGCCGTTGACGCGGTAATTTTCCCCACGCCCTGCTCGGTCACTTCCGTTGATGAGCCAAACCAGTTCCACGGATAGGCAGCGGACCAGTTAATGGATGAGAGCGTTGAGCAGCCGGTTAATACCAGCGGGAGAGCGCATAAAAGTAAACGCAGCGATTTCATTGAAACGTCCTTACGTGTTAAATCAACGCTTGTTGGAGTGCGACATCGGCAAAAAGTGCCGGATTAATCATCCTGATGCGCAAAACAGGCGCGAAGACGCGGATTGGTCAGCAGCCACAGCAGCGCCACAATATCGGCAACCACCAGCGCAACGCCGATGCCCGTCAGCGGTTCACCGCACCACCAGAGTACCGGCTGCCAGAAGAGCAGCGCAATCTGGGCAAGGATCAGCAGCCAGCGGAGCGTACGCCACAAACGCGGGATCGCCTGCCGTCGGCCGCTGCACAAAAAAGCCACCACCGCTGGGACGCCCGGCAATAGGCCGAGCCAGAAGGCATCGTGATCGGGGTAAAAGAGATTCAGCAGCGTGTCGCCCTGCCCGCGCGACGCGGCAGCCATCACAAACAACACCCAGGTGCGGGCCTGCAGCAGCAGAACGCACCAGAATAAAAAGGGCAACCTGACGCGGCCCTGCGCGTCATAATCTGCCGGATGGATCTCAGTACTCTTCATCTTCGATCAGACGCTTTCCTAAATTCAGCACGTCAGAATGTTCATAGCCCAGACGTTCATACATGCCCAGCACCACGTCGTTATCGTCCCGCACCATGATCTGAATTTTCGGGCAGCCGCGGGCGATAAGCTTCTTCTCGAGACGATTAAGCAGCGCGTTGGCGATGCCACGCGCACGGTATTCCGGGTGAACGCCCAGATAATAGGCCGAGCCGCGATGGCCGTCGTAACCGCCCATCACCGTCCCCACGACCACGCCATTGACCTCCGCAACCAGAAACAGGCTGACGTCGTGATTCACCTTACGTTCGATATCCATTTCCGGATCGTTCCACGGACGCAGCAGATCGCAGCGCTCCCAAAGGGTGATCACCTCTTCGAAATCTTCCTGGCGAAAAACGCGTATCTCCATGGTATTAACCGCCTTTTCGGGTTTAAAAACAGTGATTATGGCGTGAACCACGCCTTTAGCCAATAACCGGGGAAAATCTCGCCAAAATTTGGCATAATGTCACTTTGTCACGTATTGAAATGAAAAGTAAAACAATTCTCAATATGGACTGTCGTAACGGGAAACACGATACGATATAACACCAGGACCCCATTTTTTAGTATTCAGGCCGCATGAGCACATTCAAACCATTAAAAGCACTCACATCGCGTCGTCAGGTTCTCAAAGCGGGGCTGGCGGCCTTAACGTTAACGGGTATCGCAAAGCAGGCTCAGGCGAAAGACGAGAGCACGCTCAAAACCAGTAACGGACACAGCAAACCGAAAACCAAAAAGCCGGGCGCGAAGCGTCTGGTCATGCTTGACCCGGGCCACGGCGGCATTGATACCGGCGCCATCGGCAAAAACGGTTCGAAAGAAAAACACGTCGTGCTGGCGATTGCAAAAAATGTGCGCGCAATTTTACGCAGCAACGGCATTGACGCCCGTCTGACTCGCTCTGGCGACACCTTTATTCCGCTGTATGACCGCGTTGAGATTGCCCACCAGCACGGTGCGGATCTGTTTATGTCGATTCACGCCGACGGCTTTACCAACCCTTCAGCGGCGGGCGCCTCGGTGTTTGCGCTTTCCAACCGTGGCGCCAGTAGCGCCATGGCAAAATACCTCTCCGACCGTGAAAACCGGGCGGATGAAGTCGCCGGGAAGAAAGCCACCGACAAAGACCATCTGCTGCAACAGGTGCTGTTCGACCTCGTGCAGACCGATACGATCAAAAACAGCCTGACGCTCGGCTCGCACATTCTAAAGAAGATTAAGCCGGTGCATCGTCTGCACAGTAAAGGCACCGAGCAGGCGGCGTTTGTGGTGCTGAAATCACCGTCAATCCCGTCCGTACTGGTGGAAACCTCCTTCATTACCAACCCGGAAGAAGAGCGGCTCCTCGGCACCACGGCGTTTCGCCAGAAGATCGCCAACGCTATCGCCTCCGGCATTATCAGCTACTTCAACTGGTTCGATAACCAAAAAGCGCACTCCAGGAAACGTTGATGAAACCCAATGCTCAACTGGTTAAAACGTTCCTGCTGCAGCTGCAGGATGAGATTTGCCAGAAACTGGCCGCCGCAGACGGCGGTGAATTTCAGGAAGATAACTGGCAGCGCGAAGCCGGCGGCGGCGGACGCAGCCGGGTGCTGCGTAACGGCGGTATTTTTGAACAGGCGGGCGTGAATTTTTCCCACGTTCACGGAGACGCTATGCCCGCGTCGGCGACCGCACATCGTCCTGAACTCGCGGGCCGCAGCTTCGAAGCGATGGGCGTCTCGCTGGTGGTGCATCCGCACAACCCGTTTGTGCCGACCAGCCACGCCAACGTCCGCTTTTTCATTGCGGAAAAACCGGGGGCCGATCCGGTCTGGTGGTTTGGCGGCGGTTTCGACATGACGCCCTACTACGGCTTCGAAGAGGATGCCGTGCACTGGCACACCACCGCGCGGGACCTTTGTCTGCCGTTTGGCGAAGACGTCTACCCGAAATTCAAAAAGTGGTGCGATGACTACTTTTATCTGAAGCACCGCGACGAACAGCGCGGCATCGGCGGGCTGTTCTTTGACGATCTCAACACCCCTGATTTTGATACCGCGTTCAGCTTTATGCGCGCGGTGGGCGAAGGCTATACCGACGCCTATCTGCCCATCGTCGAGCGCCGTAAAAATACCGACTACGGCGTGCGCGAACGCGAGTTCCAGCTCTATCGTCGCGGGCGCTACGTGGAGTTTAACCTGGTGTGGGATCGCGGAACGCTATTCGGCCTGCAGACCGGCGGGCGCACGGAATCAATTCTGATGTCGATGCCGCCGCTGGTGCGCTGGGAGTACTGCTACGAGCCAAAAGAAGGCAGCCCGGAGGCTGCCTTGAGTGAATTTATTCAGGTTCGGGAGTGGGTGTAAACCTTACCCCTCACCCCGGCCCTCTTCCAAAGGGAGAGGCAGTATAAATTCCCTCTCCCTTTGGGAGAGGGTTAGGGTGAGGGTAAAAATTACAGCGGCTGCGTCTGCGCCTCAACCACCGCCAGCGCCACCATATTCACGATGCGGCGCACAGAGGCAATCGGCGTTAACACATGCACCGGTTTCGCCACGCCCATCAGCACCGGTCCTACGGTCACCCCTTCAGAGCTGGAGACGCGCAGCAGGTTATAGCTGATACGCGCCGCTTCCACGTTCGGCATAATCAGTATATTCGCCGATCCTTTCAGCGGGCTGTCCGGCATACGCTCGTTGCGGATGCTCTCCACCAGCGCGGCATCGCCGTGCATCTCCCCGTCAATCATCAGCTCCGGCGCACGCTCGCGCACCAGCTCAAGCGTCTGACGCATTTTGCAGGCCGCCGCGGATTTAGACGAACCAAAGTTTGAGTGCGACAGCAGCGCCACCTTCGGCTCGATGCCAAAGCGGCGCACGGTCTCTGCGGCCATCACGGTGATCTCCGCCAGCTCGTCCGGGCTTGGATCGTCGTTAACGTAGGTGTCAGCGATAAAGGTGTTCCCGCTCGGCAGCAGCAGGGCGTTCATCGCCCCGGCGGTATGGACGCCGTCGCGATAGCCGAAGATCTCCTGCACCACGCTAAAGTGCTCGTGGTAATCGCCGATGGTGCCGCAGATCAGCGCATCCGCTTCGCCGCGATGGACCATGATCGCGCCGATCACCGTCGTGTTGCTGATGACGGCTTTCTGCGCCTGTTCCTGGGTGATCCCCCGGCGCTTCATGATCGCGTAGTATTCGCTCCAGTACTCTTTAAAGCGCGGATCGGATTCGTTATTGACGATCTCGAAGTCGACGCCCGGCTTAATCTGCAGGCCCAGCTTCTGAATGCGCATCTCGATCACGCTCGGACGACCAATCAGGATTGGCTTCGCCAGACCTAAGGTGATCAGCTCCTGGGTGGCGTGCAGCACGCGCGCCTCTTCCCCTTCCGCCAGTACCACGCGCTTCGCGTCGGCGCGCGCCTGCGAGAAGATCGGCTTCATGAACAGGTTAGTTTTGTAGACGAACTCGGTGAGCTTATCGACGTAAGCGTCGAAGTCCTGAATCGGACGCGTCGCCACGCCGGAATCCATCGCCGCTTTGGCCACCGCTGGCGCAATTTTAACGATCAGACGCGGGTCGAACGGTTTTGGAATGATGTAGTCCGGGCCAAAGCTCAGATCCTGATCGCCGTAGGCTGAGGCAACCACCTCGCTCTGCTCGGCGTGGGCCAGCTCGGCGATGGCGTGCACGGCGGCAAGCTTCATCTCTTCGTTGATCGCCGTCGCGCCGACGTCCAGCGCCCCGCGGAAGATGAACGGGAAGCAGAGCACGTTGTTCACCTGGTTCGGGTAGTCGGAACGGCCGGTACAGATAATGGCATCTTCACGCACCGCTTTCGCCAGCGGCGGCAGAATTTCCGGTTCCGGGTTCGCCAGGGCCAGGATCATTGGCGCGCGCGCCATCTTCTTCACCATCTCCTGGGTCAGCACTTTCGGGCCGGAGCAGCCAAGGAAGATATCCGCGCCGTCAATGACGTCCTCGAGCGTGCGCTTGCCGTCGTCTTCCACCGCGTATGCCGCTTTGGTTTCCGCCATGTTGGGCTCGCGGTCTTTATAGATAACGCCTTTGGAGTCGCAGACCACGATGTTGTGTTTCTGCATCCCCAGCGCCACCAGCAGGTTCATACAGGCGATGGCCGCTGCGCCTGCGCCAGAAACCACCATGCGCACGTCAGAGAGATTTTTCTCAACCACGCGCAGGCCGTTCAGAATGGCGGCGGTGCTGATAATCGCGGTGCCGTGCTGGTCATCATGGAACACGGGAATGTTCATACGCTCGCGCAGCTTCTGCTCGATATAGAAACATTCCGGCGCTTTGATGTCTTCCAGGTTGATCCCGCCGAAGGTCGGTTCCAGCGCGGCCACCACGTTGATGAATTTATCGGGATCGAGTTCGTCCACTTCGATATCGAACACGTCGATACCGGCGAATTTCTTGAACAGCACCCCCTTCCCTTCCATCACCGGCTTGCCGGCCAGGGCGCCGATGTTACCGAGACCCAGCACCGCCGTGCCGTTGGAGATAACGGCGACAAGGTTGCCGCGCGCGGTATATTTGTAGGCTGCCAGCGGGTCTTTTTCGATTTCCAGACACGGCGCAGCGACGCCCGGCGAATAGGCCAGCGCCAGATCGCGCTGGGTCGCCAGCGGCTTGGTTGGGGAAACCTGGATTTTGCCCGGGACGGGGAACTCGTGAAAATCGAGGGCACTCTGTTTTAACTGATCGTCCATCTTGTTATTCCTTTTACGTATCGGTCAGATAGTATCGCCGCAGGACAGCGCATAAACTTTGAAGGCTGCCAAACTCTCACCATCACACATTAAAAATTGTTATCAATTTATAACAGCCATGTTACCCGTCTCAAAAGCAATGCCTCCCCTGTCTGCTATGCTTTTTTGTTAAGTCCATCATGATTTTCTCAGAAGTGTGAACTAACGCACTCATCTAACTCTTTTATTTCCAAGGAGTAATTATTTATGAACCAGCTAGACGGCATCAAACAATTCACCACCGTGGTCGCAGACAGCGGCGATATCGAGTCGATTCGCCACTATCAGCCGGAGGACGCGACCACCAACCCGTCGCTCCTGCTCAAGGCAGCCGGGCTTGCGCACTTTAGTCATCTGATTGATGACGCCATTGCCTACGGTAAACAGCGCGGGAAAACGCAGGAGCAGCAGGTCGCGGAAGCCAGCGACAAGCTGGCGGTTAATTTCGGTGCGGAAATTCTGAAAAGCATCCCGGGGCGCGTTTCAACCGAAGTGGACGCCCGACTCTCGTTCGATAAAGAAAAGAGCATTAATAAAGCCCGCCGCCTGGTTGAGCTCTACCAGGAGCAGGGAATCGATAAATCACGCATTCTGATCAAACTCGCGTCGACGTGGGAAGGCATCCGCGCGGCGGAAGTGCTGGAAAAAGAGGGGATCCACTGCAACCTGACGCTGCTGTTCTCCTTTGCCCAGGCGCGCGCCTGCGCTGAAGCGGGCGTGTTCCTCGTCTCGCCGTTTGTCGGCCGCATCTACGACTGGTACCAGGCGAAACAGCCGATGGACCCGTACGTGGTGGATGAGGACCCGGGCGTGAAGTCGGTCCGTAATATCTACGACTATTACAAGCAGCACCGCTATGAAACCATCGTGATGGGGGCGAGCTTCCGCCGTACGGAGCAGATCCTCGCCCTGGCGGGCTGCGATCGCCTGACTATCTCCCCTAATCTGCTTAAAGAGCTGCAGGACAAAGAAGAGACGGTGATCCGCAAGCTGGTGCCCACCTCTACCGTCCTGCCAAAACCAAAAGCCATGACCGAAGCCGAATTCCGCTGGGAGCATAACCAGGACGCCATGGCCGTGGAAAAACTGGCGGAAGGTATCCGCCTGTTCGCCGTCGACCAGCGCAAACTTGAAGATCTTCTCGCCGCCAAACTTTAACCTTGCCACGGAGTGAACTATGTCCCGTAAAGAGCTAGCCAATGCCATTCGCGCCCTCAGCATGGATGCCGTGCAGAAAGCCAATTCCGGCCACCCCGGCGCGCCAATGGGCATGGCTGATATTGCCGAAGTGCTGTGGAACGACTTCCTGAAGCACAACCCCAACGATCCCACCTGGTACGATCGCGACCGTTTTATTCTCTCCAACGGCCACGCCTCAATGCTGCTCTACAGCCTGCTGCATCTCTCCGGCTACGACCTGCCGCTTGAGGAGCTGAAAAACTTCCGCCAGCTGCACTCCAAAACGCCGGGACACCCGGAAATCGGCTATACGCCGGGCGTGGAAACCACCACCGGGCCGCTCGGTCAGGGGCTGGCCAATGCGGTCGGGCTGGCGATTGCCGAGCGCACGCTGGCGGCACAGTTTAACCAGCCGGACCACGAGATTGTCGATCACTACACCTACGTGTTTATGGGCGACGGCTGCCTGATGGAGGGGATCTCCCACGAGGTCTGCTCGCTGGCGGGCACGCTGGGGCTGGGCAAGCTGATCGGGTTTTACGATCACAACGGCATCTCCATCGACGGGGAAACCGAGGGCTGGTTTACCGACGACACGGCGAAGCGCTTCGAGGCCTACCACTGGCACGTGGTGCATGAGATCGACGGCCACGATCCCGAGGCGGTGAAAAAGGCGATTCAGGAAGCGCAAAGCGTGAAGGACAAACCGTCGCTGATTATCTGCCGCACGACTATCGGCTTCGGCTCGCCCAACAAGGCGGGCAAAGAAGAGGCGCACGGCGCGGCGCTGGGTGAAGAGGAAGTGGCGCTGACCCGGCAAAAGCTGGGCTGGAAACATCCGCCGTTTGAGATCCCGAAAGAGATCTACAGGGCATGGGATGCCCGCGAAACGGGTGAAAAAGCGCAGCAGTCCTGGAACGAGAAGTTTGCCGCGTACAAAAAAGCGCATCCGGATCTGGCCGCCGAGTTTTCCCGCCGCATGAGCGGCGGCCTGCCGGAGGACTGGGACGATAAAACCCAGGCGCTGATTGAAAACCTGCAGTCCAACCCGGCGAAAATCGCCACCCGTAAGGCCTCGCAAAACACGCTGAATGCCATCGGTCCTATCCTGCCCGAACTGCTGGGCGGCTCGGCGGATCTGGCACCGAGTAACCTGACCATCTGGTCCGGCTCGAAATCGCTGAAAGAGGACATTGCCGGGAACTATATCCACTACGGCGTGCGTGAGTTCGGGATGACCGCCATTGCCAACGGCATCGCCCATCACGGCGGCTTCGTGCCCTACACCGCCACCTTCCTGATGTTTGTCGAGTATGCCCGTAACGCGGCGCGCATGGCGGCATTAATGAAGGCGCGACAGATTATGGTCTACACCCATGACTCCATCGGGCTGGGGGAAGATGGCCCGACGCACCAGGCGGTTGAACAGCTGGCGAGCCTGCGCCTGACGCCAAACTTCAGCACCTGGCGTCCGTGCGATCAGGTCGAAGCGGCGGTCGGCTGGAAGCTGGCGGTAGAGCGCCACAATGGCCCAACGGCATTAATTCTGTCACGCCAGAACCTGGCGCAGATTGAGCGTACTCCGGAGCAGGTGAAAAATATCGCCCGCGGCGGCTACATCCTGAAAGACAGCGGCGGCAAGCCGGACGTGATCCTGATTGCGACCGGTTCAGAGGTGGAAATCACGGTGAAAGCGGCGGAAAAACTGACCGCCGAAGGCCACGCGGTGCGCGTGGTGTCCCTGCCGTCGACGGATATCTTTGACGCTCAGGACGAGGCGTACCGGGAGTCGGTGCTGCCCTCTAACGTCGCGGCGCGCGTGGCGGTGGAAGCCGGTATTGCCGACTACTGGTACAAATACGTCGGGCTTAAGGGGGCGATTGTTGGCATGCGGGGCTACGGCGAGTCTGCCCCTGCCGACAAGCTGTTCCCGTACTTCGGCTTTACCGTTGAGAACGTGGTCGAGAAGGCGTTGAGCGTGATCTAGTGCGGCCTGCGTGCCCGGTGGCGCTACGCTTACCCGGCCTACGGGTCCGAAACGTAGGCCGGCAAAAAGCTAGCGCGTGATCCACAGCGTAGGCCAGGCATCTGGCCCGTTCCAGCTATCACAGCTGGGTTCCTCGGCATAACGCACCAGGCGAAAACGCTGGCCGTCAAAACGCCAGCGCGTCTGGATCCCGCAATCCCCCATACCGCGCCCGAGCGCGAGCGTGGTCAGCTCGCGCGTTTTCTCATCGAAGCTGGCGTTCATTAGCTCCATTTCGCTGCTGTCGCTTGACGGCGTAAACGGCAGCCGCAGCCTGACGCTCCGGGCGGAGAAGGGTTTCTTGCGTGATACCAGCCACGCCAGATCGACCGTGTTATAGGCCCCCGCCTCGCAGCTGACGATCAGCAGCGCTTTGTCATCGGTTAACGCGGTAACGCGCACTTCCCGACGGTTAGGATCCAGCGAGCACTGGCTGCTGTTCATCCGCCCGGTACCATAATCCAGCAGGTCGTTCAGTTCAGCGTGGGAAAGCGGTGTTGGGGTGGGGTTCACGACAGCCACTTTTTTCAGGGCGGGTGCGGGCGGCACGCTTAACGGCGGATCGTCGCCCTTTTTAATCCATGCGGTTTCGCTGCCGACGCGCTTTTGCTGGGCATCAATGAACAGCAGCGCCGCTTTCAGACCGCTCAGGGAAATCACCTGCTTGCCGTCGCGCAGGGTCAGGGCTTTCCCTTCCTGGATGTTTTTCAGAAAGGCGGTGATGGTGGCCGCATCGTCCGTTTTAAGATGCCAGGGCGTGAGCTGCCAGTGCTGTCTGTCCAGCTTCAGAGGGGCGTTATCCAGCAGCAGCCGGGGGGCTATCTCCGGCTCTTTGACGGAGGGCGTTTCAAGTCCGCCGAGGTCGATACGCAGCGTGGCATCCGTTTTTGCCCCGGCGCTACGGGTAAGCGTCATGACCAGACCGCGGTGCTCGCCCGTGTTGCGCGCAAGGCAAAAATTCTGGTTATTGCAGGTCACCTGCCAGTCAGAGAAGGCTTGCTGCGCGGGCGCAGCCCGCACCTGCGGCGCGAGAAGCACGCAAAACAGGGAAAATAAAAAGACGCTGTAGCGCATGAATGGCACAATCCCGAAACGAAAACGCTTAACTGGGCAGTATCTTCGTGTTCCCGCCGGGGTTGCTCAATCGGATTTATCAGATATACCCGAAAAACACGCTATATCCGTTCGAAAGCGCTATTCATCAACCCGGTCGTCTGTAAATACTGCAGTAGTATCACTGCCTTACCATCTTTGATTTCGCCTGAACGCATCATCTCCAGCGCCCGGGAAAAGGGGAGCTCCAGCACTTCAATATCTTCATCCTCTACGCCACCGCCCCGGTGAGTGCGCTGCGCGTCGCTGTATTCCGCAATGAAGAAGTGAACGATCTCCGTCACGCCGCCGGGCGACATAAACAGCTCGAAGACCTTTTTGACCTCGCCCACTTCGAAGCCAGTTTCCTCTACGGCCTCTTTGCGGATGCAGACCTCCGGCTCATCGTCATCGAGCAGGCCCGCGCAGGTTTCAATCAGACGTCCGTCAGGGTTGCCGTTAACCCATGTCGCCACCCTGAACTGACGGATCAGCACCACGCTCTGCTTTTCACGGTTATAGAGCAAGATGGTTGCCCCGTTGCCGCGGTCGTAGACCTCGCGTTTGTGGCGGATCACTTCACCGTTATTACGCGTAAGATCGTAGGTGATGTTACGCAGGACAAAGTAGTTTTCAGAGAGAATTTTGTCTTTGATAACGTCAATTTTCAGGGTCATACGGGCTCCACAACATAATGAGTCGCCCTATACTACGCCGTGAATCCCGCTTTGTCGCCCGCCGGTTTAATGGTGTTCTGGCGAACTGACTCCCAGCCAGTCGAGTATCCCCTGCGCCGCATGCCGCCCTTCCGCCATGGCGGTTACCACCAGATCCGCACCGCGTACCGCATCCCCCCCGGCGAAGATTTGCGGGTTGGTCGTCTGGTAACGGTAGCGGCTCTCAACCGAGGCAACAATCCGCCCCCGGTCATCCGTTTCAACACCCTGCGCCTGCAGCCACGACATCGCGTGCGGGTTAAAACCAAACGCCATAATGACCGCATCAGCGGGCATCACAAACTCGCTCCCCACCACCGGAACGGGACGCCGCCGCCCCTGCGCATCCGGCTCACCGAGCTCGGTACGCAGCATCCGGATACCGTTGACCTTTCCGTCAGGATCCAGCGTCAGCTCAACCGGCTGGACGTTAAATTCAAACACCGCGCCCTCTTCTCTGGCGTTCTTCACCTCTTTCTTTGACCCCGGCATATTGGCCTCATCCCGACGATAGGCGCAGGTGACGTTCGCCGCGCCGTGGCGTAACGCGGTGCGGACGCAGTCCATCGCGGTATCGCCCCCGCCCAGCACCACCACGTTTAAGCCACGGGTGTCGATGAACGGTTCGCTGGCCGACTCATCCAGCCCCATAACATGCCGCGTATTGCCCACCAGGAAAGGCAGCGCGTCATAGACTCCTGGCGCGTCTTCGTGCGGGATACCCGCCTTCATCGAGCGATAGGTGCCCACGCCAATAAACAGGGTGTCGTACTCGTTCTTTAACTGTGACATCGACACGTCCTGGCCCACCTCGCAGTTCAGCTCAAAGCGGATACCCATCGCGGTGAATATCTCTCTGCGCCGCGCGAGCAGCGATTTATCCAGCTTGAACGCCGGGATGCCAAAGGTCAGCAATCCGCCGATTTCCGGATGCCGGTCATAGACCGTCACGCTCACGCCGCTGCGCGCCAGCACGTCGGCGCACGCCAGCCCGGCAGGCCCCGCGCCAACAATCGCGACACGCTTACCTGACGGCGTGACGGCGGACATATCCGGGCGCCAGCCCATCGCCAGCGCCCGTTCGGCGATATAGCGCTCGATGTTACCGATGGTCACGGATCCCGCCTCGTCACGGATGGTGCAGGCCCCTTCGCATAAACGGTCCTGCGGACAGACGCGGCCGGTAATTTCAGGTAAACAGTTAGTCTGATGAGAAAGTTCGACCGCGCCGGCAATGTCCCCCGCGCTGAGGCGCTCAATCCACTGCGGGATGTGGTTGTGCAGCGGGCAGGTCCATTCGCAAATGCTGTGCTCGCCGCACGTCAGGCAGCGCGACGCCTCGCGGGCGGCCTGTTCGGCCCGAAACGGCAGGTAGATTTCGTTAAAATGGCCCACGCGCTCTGCGCCAGCCAGCTTGTCGGGCTCGCCGCGTGGCGGGGTTGTTTGCATCTGCTGCAGCTTAGTGCGCGGGACGTCCTCTCTGACGGCCTCCGCATGCCAGGGCCGCGCCTCCAGGCTGGCAGCGCGCTGTCGGCGCGATTTTGCCAGATTGTCCAGGACGGCGGGCGTCGCCAGGGAGAGGACGTCTGCCGGGCAGTTTTCGATACAGGCCGGGCCGTTTGGTCGCGCCTGGCAGAGATCGCATTTGTTCGCCGAGGCCTTCACGCCGCCGCTGCCGAGCGGGGTGACGATAATTTCCATCGTGCCAAACGGGCAGGCCACCGCGCAGGCCTTACACCCGATGCATTTTTGTTGATTCACCTGTACGCTGTCATCGCATTTGCTGATGGCACCGTTCGGGCAGCTTTGCGCGCAGGGCGCGTTTTCGCAGTGATGGCAGGTGACGGGGCTTCTCTTCTCGCCGGCTCGCAGGACCGTAATACGGGGATGAAAATGGCGCTCGCTCAGGACGTGCTGATCACCGTTGTGCGCCATCACGCAGGCCACTTCGCAGGCGCGACACCCAATGCATTGCTGGCCGTCAGCCATAATAAAACGATTCATATCCACACCTGTTTTTGGTTCAATAACCTTATTCTTTGTATGAATATGGTATTTACGCATCACGGCGCGATCGGGCAATGTTCAAATGCCCAGGATGCCCAATTATTTCCAGTGAACCTGTGGCAGATCAATTTTATTCAGAGAGCCGTTCTGTGACCGTTAAACGACCCGTTTCCGGAAGCCTCGCCTGGGCTTTCTTTTCGATCATCGTCTTATCCGTGCTGACCAGCACCGTCGCGCTGCTGACGCTTGCCAGCAGCCAGCGTGACGCCGAAGCCATTAATATCGCGGGCTCACTGCGCATGCAGAGCTATCGCCTGGGCTACGAGATGCAGCGTAACAGCCCTTCCCTTGCCGAACATCGCGAGAACTGGCAACTGACGCTCAGCGCGCCTGCCCTGCAGAAGCTGAACCGCTGGTACGTTCCGGACAATGTAAAAGCACGCTATCAGCAGCTGCACGTGGCCTGGCTGGAGATGGACACGCGCATCGCCCGCGGCGACAGCGCGTGGTATCAAAACCACATTGGCGATTTTGTCGGCCGCATTGATGCCTTCGTGCTTGCCCTGCAGCACTACACTGAACATAAAATTCAGACGGTCACCCTGCTCTCCCTGGCGGGCGCGCTTGGGATCCTGCTGCTGACGCTGTTTACCCTGCGGCGCATCCGTCGCCAGGTGGTATTGCCGCTGAACAATCTGGTGGCGGCCAGCGAGCGAATTGAGCGAGGCGAGTTTGCGACCCCTGCGCCGGATACCGCCCTGCCGAACGAGCTTGGCCAGCTCTCGCGCGCCTTCAACCACATGTCCGCCGAGCTAGCCACGCTCTACCGCTCGCTTGAAGCCTCGGTTGCGGAAAAAACGCGGCATTTGCATGACGCCCACCAGCAGCTCGACATGCTGTTCAAGTGCTCTCAGGCGCTGAATACCGGCCAGATAGACAGCCACTGCTTCCGGCATATCCTGCAGATTGTCCATGACTATACGCAGATGAGTTATCTGGAGCTGCGCACCAGCGACGACTGGCGGCTGTGTGAAGGGACGGAGTCACACGGCCTCCCGCTGCAAAATCTGCCGGTGCTGATGCAGGACACCCTTTACGGCGAGCTGCGCTGGCAAAGCGAGAGGGACAGCGTCCCCCTCCCGCTGATGCGAAGCGTGGCGACCATGCTCGGGCGCGGGCTGTACTTTAACCAGGCGCAAAAGCATTACCAGCAGCTGCTGCTAATGGAAGAGCGCGCCACCATCGCTCGCGAGCTGCATGATTCGCTGGCGCAGGTGCTGTCGTATCTGCGCATTCAGCTTGCCCTGCTTAAACGCGCCGTGCCGGAGGAAAACGCCCCGGCGCAGACCATCATCACTGACTTCTCCCGCGAGCTGAACAACGCCTGGCAGCAGCTGCGCGAGTTGCTCACCACCTTCCGCCTGACCCTGAACCACGCGAATTTACCCGCGGCGCTGCAGGAGTCCCTCGACGCCCTGCAGAGCCAGACGCAGGCTAAGCTGCATCTCGACTGCCGCCTCTCCTCGCTGGCGCTCGACGCGCAAAAGCAGGTGCATCTTTTACAGATCGTACGTGAGGCCGTGCTGAACGCCATTAAGCACGCGCAGGCCACTGAGATTGCGGTGAGCTGCGTCACGGCAGCGGACGGTACGCACAGCGTCAGCATTCGTGACAACGGCATCGGGATTGGCGAGGCCAGCGAGCCGCCGGGGCATTACGGCCTGAACATTATGCGTGAACGCGCGCAGCGGCTAGGGGGAGCGCTGCATTTTTCGCAGCCGCAAAACGGCGGTACGCTGGTCAGCGTCACATTCCCCGTGCCTGCGGCGCCGGCGGGTAAATAACGGTAAAGGAGGAAGCGCAGGGAAAAGCGCATGATAATTTACATTATCTCCTTTATTTCTCCACGTTTGACCTGGGCCTTACCGCTAAAGTTATGCGGGCAATAAACAATAATGACGTGCAGCAAAACGAGGTCACTCTTTCATGGCGAATTTTTTTATCGATCGCCCCATTTTTGCCTGGGTGCTTGCCATCCTGTTGTGCCTGACAGGCGTCCTGGCGATTACTTCACTTCCCGTTGAGCAATACCCCGATCTGGCACCGCCGAACGTGCGCGTCACCGCAAACTACCCCGGCGCCTCCGCACAAACGCTGGAAAACACCGTGACGCAGGTTATTGAGCAGAACATGACGGGTCTGGATAACCTGATGTACATGTCCTCGCAGAGTAGCGCCACGGGCCAGGCGACGGTGACCCTGAGCTTTAAGGCGGGCACCGACCCGGACGAAGCGGTGCAGCAGGTACAAAACCAGCTGCAGTCGGCCCTGCGCAAGCTGCCCCAGGCGGTGCAGAACCAGGGCGTGACCGTGCGTAAAACCGGTGATACCAATATTTTGACCATCGCGTTTGTCTCGACAGATGGCTCAATGGATAAACAGGACATTGCGGACTACGTCGCCAGTAATATTCAGGATCCCATCAGCCGTATTAACGGCGTAGGGGATATTGACGCTTACGGCTCACAGTACTCGATGCGCATCTGGCTCGATCCCAACAAGCTCAACAGCGTCCAGATGACGGCGACCGACGTCACGGATGCCATCAAGGCCCAGAACGCCCAGATTGCCGTAGGGCAGCTGGGCGGAACGCCGTCGGTCGATAAGCAGGCCCTGAATGCCACCATCAATTCGCAATCGCTGCTGCAGACGCCGGACCAGTTCCGCAACATCACCCTGCGCGTGAATCAGGACGGGTCGGAGGTGCGCCTGGGCGATGTCGCTACGGTGGAAATGGGTGCGGAGAAATACGACTACCTGAGCCGCTTTAACGGCAATCAGGCCTCCGGTCTGGGGGTTAAGCTGGCCTCCGGCGCGAACGAAATGGCCACGGCGAAACTGGTGCTGGACCGTCTGGATGAGCTGTCGCAGTATTTCCCGCACGGGCTGGAGTACAAAGTCGCCTATGAAACCACCTCCTTCGTTAAAGCGTCGATTGAGGATGTGGTGAAGACCCTGCTGGAAGCCATTGCGCTGGTGTTCCTGGTCATGTACCTGTTCCTGCAAAATTTCCGCGCAACGCTGATCCCAACCATTGCCGTCCCCGTGGTGCTGCTGGGGACCTTTGCGGTGCTGTACGCGTTCGGGTACAGCATTAATACCCTGACGATGTTTGCGATGGTGCTGGCGATTGGCCTTCTGGTGGATGATGCCATCGTGGTGGTCGAAAACGTCGAGCGCATCATGAGCGAAGAAGGCCTTTCCCCGCGCCAGGCAACGCGTAAATCCATGGGACAAATTCAGGGGGCGTTAGTCGGTATTGCGATGGTGCTGTCGGCCGTCTTTATCCCGATGGCCTTCTTTGGCGGCACAACCGGGGCGATTTACCGCCAGTTCTCCATTACCATCGTCTCGGCGATGGTGCTCTCCGTGCTGGTGGCGCTGATCCTCACCCCTGCACTCTGCGCCACCATTCTGAAACCGCTGCACAAAGGGGAACATCACGGCCAGAAAGGGTTCTTCGGCTGGTTTAACCGGATGTTTAACCGCAATGCCGCGCGGTATGAATCTGCCGTGGGCGGCGTGCTGCACCGCAGCCTGCGCTGGATGATGGTTTACGTTGTGCTGCTGGGCGGCATGGTCTGGCTGTTTATGCATCTGCCCACCTCGTTCCTGCCGATGGAAGACCGGGGAATGTTCACCACCTCGGTGCAGCTCCCGAGCGGCGCAACGCAGCAGCAGACGCTGAAAGTGGTTCAAAAGGTGGAGCAGTACTTCTTCACCAAAGAGAAAGATAACGTTGTTTCCGTCTTCTCCACCGTCGGCTCCGGCCCGGGCGGCAACGGGCAGAACGTCGCCCGCATGTTCGTCCGCCTGAAGGACTGGGACGAGCGCGACACGAAAACGGGAACATCGTTTGCCATCATTGAGCGCGCGACGAAAGCCTTTGCGCATATCAAAGAAGCGCGCGTCTTTGCCAGCAGCCCGCCGGCAATAAGCGGTCTGGGCAGTTCTGCCGGCTTTGATATGGAGCTGCAGGATCACGCCGGTGCGGGCCATACGGCGCTGATGGCGGCGCGCGACAAGCTGTTGGCGCTGGCGGGCAACGATTCAGGCCTGACACGCGTTCGCCATAACGGCCTTGACGACAGCCCGCAGCTGCAGGTGGATATCGATCAGCGTAAGGCGCAGGCGCTGGGCGTGTCGATCAACGATATCAATGACACCCTGCAAACCGCGTGGGGCTCGAGCTATGTGAATGACTTTATGGATCGCGGCCGCGTAAAAAAAGTGTATGTACAGTCCGCCGCGCCGTTCCGCATGCTGCCGGATGATATTAACCGCTGGTTTGTCAGGAATAATGTCGGCGGCATGGTGCCCTTCTCCGCCTTTGCCAACTCGCACTGGGAGAGCGGTTCGCCGCGTCTGGAGCGCTATAACGGCTATTCCGCGGTTGAAATCGTCGGGGAAGCCGCCCCGGGCGTCAGTACCGGTACCGCCATGGACACCATGGAAAAACTGGTGCAGCAGCTGCCCGCCGGTTTTGGCCTGGAGTGGACGGCCATGTCTTACCAGGAGCGTCTCTCCGGAGCGCAGGCACCCGCGCTTTACGCCCTCTCGCTGCTGGTGGTCTTCCTCTGCCTTGCCGCACTGTATGAAAGCTGGTCAGTCCCGTTCTCGGTCATGCTGGTCGTGCCCCTTGGCGTCATCGGTGCACTGCTCGCGACCTGGATGCGCGGCCTGGAGAACGATGTCTACTTCCAGGTCGGGCTGCTCACTGTGATTGGGCTATCGGCGAAAAACGCCATTCTGATCGTTGAATTTGCCAACGAGATGAATGCCAAAGGCCACGAGCTGATGGCCGCCACGCTGCACGCCTGCCGTCAGCGCTTACGCCCGATCCTGATGACGTCGCTGGCGTTTGTTTTCGGCGTACTGCCGATGGCAACCAGCACCGGCGCAGGCTCCAGCAGCCAACATGCTGTGGGTACCGGGGTCATGGGCGGCATGATTTCCGCCACTATCCTTGCCATTTATTTCGTTCCGCTGTTCTTTGTGCTGGTGCGTCGCCGCTTCCCGCTAAAGGAACGCCCGGAGTAAGTGATTGAAATAAAAAAAGGCGGCTCTATCGGCCGCCTTTTTATTGTGTGATTAATTCACACTATGGTTATTTTACTTATTTTAGTGCTCTTGCAATTCTTACTGAATGTCATTTACGAAGCATGCCTTCGATAAAATCTTTCCAGTTCCCCAGTTCACGTTCAATCATAATACCCTCTCTTATTATTATGCGTATTCTACAAAAACGGACCGTCATTGTGAAGACTATTTAACCAATTGCTGTGATTGTACCCCACGTCCTACGGGGATTTATGATAAATATGAACGGATAGCCCTCAATTTTTTGTGACGGCCAGCAATATTTTGAAATAATACTGCGGAGAGCTGAATTTTATTTTATTGGCTGAGTTTATTAGCATTTTAAAGTTTATGGACATCTATGCTTAAAGGATGAAAGAATATTCAGCGTACAGTTGTGAGTTGAATTAAGAAGAAGTGTAAATCCAGACGATTCCTGAATGTGTTATATTCTACTTAAGGATATATCTTCGAATTTACTGAACATTTAATCATCATTAGGTCAAAAGGATTCACCATGGTTGTGATGTACGGCATTAAAAATTGCGACACCATCAAAAAAGCCCGCCGCTGGCTGGAAGCCAACAGCGTAGAGTACCGTTTCCACGATTACCGAGCGGATGGGCTTGATGCAGAATTTCTGCATAACGCCATCAGCGAACTGGGGTGGGAAGCACTGCTGAACACGCGCGGCACCACCTGGCGTAAACTGGACGAAGCGCTGCGCGCCAACATCAAAGATGCCGACAGCGCGGCAAAACTGATGCTCGAAATGCCGGCAATCATCAAACGCCCATTGCTCTGCGCGCCAGGGCAGCCTATGCTGCTGGGTTTCAGTGAAACCCTTTATTCAGACTTTTTTCGTTGAGGTGTAGTCTATGTCATGCCCGGTCATTGAGCTGACTCAGCAGCTTATTCGCCGTCCTTCCCTTAGCCCGGACGACGCAGGTTGTCAGGCATTAATGATTGAGCGCCTGCGCGCCATCGGTTTTACCGTGGAACGCATGGATTTTGGCGATACCCAGAACTTCTGGGCGTGGCGCGGCGAGGGTGAAACGCTGGCCTTTGCCGGACACACTGACGTCGTTCCCGCCGGTGACGCAGACCGCTGGATCAACCCGCCGTTTGAACCGACCATCCGCGATGGCATGCTGTTTGGTCGCGGTGCGGCAGACATGAAAGGCTCTCTGGCGGCGATGGTGGTGGCGGCAGAGCGCTTTGTTGCTCAGCACCCGAACCACAAAAACCGTCTCGCATTTCTGATCACCTCTGACGAAGAAGCCAGCGCCCATAACGGCACCGTGAAGGTCGTTGAGGCGCTGATGGCCCGCAACGAGCGTCTCGACTACTGCCTGGTCGGCGAGCCGTCCAGTACCGAAGTGGTGGGCGATGTCGTCAAAAACGGGCGTCGCGGCTCGCTGACCTGTAACCTGACCATTCACGGCGTTCAGGGGCACGTTGCTTATCCGCATCTGGCCGATAACCCGGTCCATCGCGCGGCACCGATGCTGAGCGAATTAGTGGAGATTGAGTGGGATAAAGGCAACGAGTTCTTCCCGCCGACCAGCATGCAGATTGCGAACGTCAAGGCCGGGACCGGCAGCAATAACGTTATCCCGGGAGATTATTTCGTCCAGTTCAACTTCCGCTTCAGCACTGAATTGACCGATGAGACGATCAAGGCGCGCGTTATCGCCCTGCTGGAAAAATATAACCTGCGCTACACCGTGGACTGGTGGCTTTCCGGCCAGCCGTTCCTGACGCAGCGCGGCAAACTGGTGGATGCGGTGGTGAACGCCATCGAGCACTATAATGAAATTAAGCCACAGCTGCTGACAACGGGTGGTACCTCAGACGGACGCTTTATCGCCCGTATGGGTGCCCAGGTTGTCGAACTGGGTCCAGTGAACGCAACCATTCATAAAATAAATGAGTGTGTCAATGCGGCAGATTTGCAACTGCTGGCCCGTATGTATCAACGTATTATGGAGCAACTCGTCGCCTGACGAACGCTCTGAGAGGAATAGCGAATGGACTGGCTTTCAAAGTACTGGTGGGTTCTGGTGTTAGTTTTTCTGGTCGGCGTATTGCTCAACGTGATTAAAGATCTGAAGCGCGTTGACCATAAAAAATTTCTCGCCAACAAACCGGATCTTCCCCCGCACCGTGATTTTAACGACAAGTGGGACGATGACGACGACTGGCCGAAGAAGGATCAGAAGAAGTAATCGATCTGTTTCCCCCCTCTCCCCGGGAGAGGGGGAAGAATCACATAAACTCTACAATATCATCGTTATCCGGCTTGCCGCCGCTGAGTGCTTCATCAAAGTAGTGCTTCGGTACGGTATAGCGCAAACGATCGAGCGCAAACTGCATGCTACGGTCGTCAATCGCATGGCCCAGCTCGTCAACGATATCCAGCGTCACATCCCCACCTTCTCGAATCAGGGCTTCCTGCGCGGCAACCGCATGCGAGAGCTCAATCACCCGGTCTTCACCACCGTGAATGAGGTGGATGGTCGTCTGCGTGGTCGCACTGGTCGGCAGCGTCGCAAACCGGCCGTTAAATGCGATCACCCGCGAAGCCAGACCCGGCTGCGCTTTTACGCTTTCCAGCGACATGATTGACCCCTGCGAGAAGCCAATCAGCGCGGTTGCGTCGGCACCCACGCCGCTCTGCTGCTGCCAGTAGCGGACAATGTCGATAAACGTGGGCATGATGGCATCAATGCGCGCCTGACGGTTCTCTTCCGTCACGCCCTGAACGGAGAACCACTGCCGTCCGTTAGGACCACATGGCTCGACGCCACCGATGCTGACAATCAATGCCTCCGGAAAAACAGGTGCAAACCAGCTGCCAATCTGCCCCATGTTCACGGCATTATCGCCCACGCCATGAAACAGAAGCAGTAACTGTTTAGCCGGTTTGTCAGGGCTTTGAACAACAAAATGGTCGTGTTTCATGGTGGTCTCCTTAATAGATGACCTGGATTCTACGCCTCGCGACGGGAATGACCATGCCACTTTACTGAAGAAGTCATTGAAAAAATTGCCATTGCAAAATAGCGTCTTTCAGCTGCTGACAGCGATCTACATCAAGCCTTTCAAGAGCTTGTGCGGTTTCCGCTCGCATTCGCACCAGCAGCGCTTTTCGCCCGGGCAGGGCCAGCTCAGCGCTTAGCCGGGCATCATCCTTTTTCGCCTCCACTTTTCCGCGCAGAGCCGCAAGCGGCATATCAACGCTCTGCGCCAGCCGCGTTAACGCCGCAACGGAGGTGGAAAACGCCCGGTGGGCGAAGGCGAACCCGGCCAGCTCCAGCCAGTCATCATGATTAAGGTTAGCGTCCCATTCATCTTCCACCGGGATCTTTTCACCGTTCCAGGCCGATAATACCCGCGCATCGCGCATCAGACGCTGCTGCGCCTGCTCACACAGCTGATGCCCTGCCTCGCTGTGCGCAAGCAGCGCCATCGCGGTGTAGCAGCCGCTGCTGGCTTCACGATGGCTCCCCATCCGCACCAGCACAAACCCGCACTGCTGCCAGAAGCGCCAAAGCTCATCGGTGTAACCAAAACTCACCGACAGATAATCTTCCCCGCTGGCGCTGCGGATAAGCGCCTGACCAATCCCTTCCCGCTGACGGTGAGGGTGCACGGCAATGCGGGTCACCCGTCGGCCTCTGAGCGTTGCCGCCAGCGGGGAGCCGCCGTGCGCCGCCAGAGACTGCGCCACCAGGTTCCCGCGAGGGCGGCGGAACCCCGCCCACACGGCGCGGCTAAGCTCAGAGGACAATCCGCCCTCCTCCACCAGCCAGAGCGCCCCGGCGATGACCGGGTTGGCTTCGGCGACAGCAAACTGCTGCCCGGGCGCGTCCATCATGCGGCGTAAATCGAGCGGCGACGTGCGATAGTGCGCGGCGCAGAGTAGCTCGTATACGCTCGCTGCCAGCGCCGGACGGCTTTCCCAGGCCTCCGGGGTCAGGGAGGTTAAACGCACCTCCCCTTCAGGGCGGCGGTCAATCAGCGTATCGTCAAACAGCAGCGCGCGGGCGACGACCCGCTCAAGCGGGCAGCCCGTAGCCCAGCGTACCGGCGCTGACAGGCTGTAGCGCTGCAGCCCGGCAAACCGACCGCAGAATTTAAGCAAAAATCCCCGGCCCGTCCCTTCATAGCCCTGCACCGTTGTGGTCAGCAGCACGCGTGGGAAACGGCTCACCAGTTTTTCAAGCAGCGGGCCGGGGATCGCGGCGGCTTCATCGACAATCAGCCAGTCGGCCTGGCATGAAGAGGCAAGCAGCGCATCCGGGGCCATAAAATGAAAATGCTCGCCGGCAAAGCAGGCAATGATATCCGTTGCCCCCTTCGCGGGCGCGGTGACCACGGCGCTGCCCGCAATGCGGTTCAGCAACATTCCCGCCAGCGCTGACTTTCCGCGCCCGCGCGCGGCGGTAACGGCCACGATGCCCCTCTTCATCCCCTGAAGCACATCCAGGATCTTAGCCTGCTCGCGCTGCGGCGCGCCGCTGGCGGGCTGCCAGCCGGGCGCGTCGGGTAAAGGTGGAAGGGATAAATCGCGCCCCTGAAGCCAGACAATCGCGTCGGGATCGGCGGCAAGGGTCCGGCAGAAATGGTGGACAAAATGCGGCGTGGCTATCGCGTCGGCGCTGTCGCTCCAGCGCAGGGAGTCACCGTCAGGACGCTCGGCCCACGCGTCAAGCGGCGGAACACGCAACACCAGCAGGCTTCCGGCGCTCAGCGTTCCGCTCAGGGCGGCAAACGCGGCGACATCAAACCCGGCGCTGGCGTTAAAAACGGCATGGCGGAACTCGCGTCCCAGCAGGCCGCTGATGGCCTGTGAAGGGTGTTCGTCCAGCCAAACCCAGTCTCCGGGTAGGGCGTCACGCAGGGCAACAGCCTGGGTTAACGTCCACTGCGCATCACCGCTGAGCACCACCAGCCGGCGATGGCCGGTGCGCTCAAGCTCGCTTATCAGCTGTTCAAACGGCAGCATTACATCGCTTTGCCGAAGGTATTACACTGCGCCGGATCGCCGCTGTCGAAACCGCGCTTAAACCAACTATAGCGCTGCTGTGAGGTACCGTGAGTGAAGCTGTCCGGCACGACGCGTCCCTGGCTCTGCTGCTGAAGGCGGTCGTCACCGATAGCCTGAGCGGCATTTAACGCCTCTTCAAGGTCGCCGGATTCCAGAACGCCCTGCTGCTGCATGCTGTGGCCCCAGACGCCCGCGAAGCAGTCCGCCTGCAGTTCCATTTTGACGGAAAGGCGGTTCACTTCGGCCTGAGAGGCATTTTGCTGAAGCTGGCGCACTTTTGGCTCAATCCCCAACAGCTTCTGCACGTGGTGGCCAACTTCATGTGCGATCACGTAGCCCTGGGCAAAATCGCCGTCAGCGCCAAGCTTGCGTTTCATGTCATCGTAAAAAGAGAGATCGATATAGACGGTGCCGTCTGCCGGGCAGTAGAAAGGCCCCATCACAGACTGCCCGGTACCGCATCCGGTGCGGGTTGCACCGCGATACATCACCAGCTTCGGCTGCTGGTAGGTACGCCCCATCTTCTCGAACAGCTGACTCCAGGTGTCTTCTGTTGTGGCGAGAATAACGGAGGTAAATTTAGCCGCTTCATCTTCATTCGGACTGATGGAGTGCTGAGATTGCTGCTGCTGTTGCAGCGGTTGACCGGTCATTAAGCCGGTGAGATCGACGCCGTAATACCCTGCAACCAGCACCACAATCAGCAGGATTATCCCGCCCTTGCCGCTCGGTAACCGGAAGCCGGGCCCGCCCATTGAAGGACCGCCGCCGCCATCACTGCGCCTGTCTTCTACATTGTCACTTTCACGACGCCCTTGCCAGCGCATAACCACCTCGAACTATTCCATTAATAATAGCTATGATCGTAGGCGGTTAACGGCAAGATTACCATAGGAAACAAAGGTAAGACGCCAAAGGATGCAAACATCCTTTGGCAAGTGAGGGAGTTAGTCGAGCTTAACGCCTAAACGGTGAGCAACCGCTTCGTACGCTTCAATCAGGCCACCCAGGCTCTGACGGAAGCGGTCTTTGTCCATTTTATCCAGGGTTTCTTTATCCCACAGGCGGCTACCGTCCGGTGAAAACTCATCGCCCAGCACCACTTCGCCTTTGAACAGACCAAACTCCAGCTTGAAGTCGACGAGGATCAGGCCCGCGTCATCAAACAATTTTTTCAGCACGTCGTTGGCTTTGTAGGTCAGCTCTTTCATGCGCGCCAGGTTCTCTTTATTCACCCAGCCGAAGGTTTCGCAGTAGGAATCATTGACCATAGGATCGTGCATAGCATCGTTTTTCAGGAACAGGTCGAACAGCGGTGGGTTCAGTTCGATACCTTCTTCAATGCCCAGACGCTTCACCAGGGAGCCCGCTGCACGGTTACGAATAACGCACTCAACCGGAACCATATCCAGTTTTTTCACCAGACATTCCGTATCGGACAGCAACGCTTCCATCTGAGTCGGGATACCCGCTTCGGCCAGCTTGGTCATAATGAAGTGGTTGAACTTGTTGTTCACCATGCCTTTACGATCGAACTGCTCAATGCGTGCGCCATCCCCTGCTGACGTATCATTGCGGAACTCGAGCACCAACAGATCCGGGTTTTCCGTGCTGTATACGGTCTTCGCTTTGCCACGATACAACTCAGCTTGCTTCTGCATCTTCATTACTCCTGGTGTGATGATTTGTGTTCAAAACTGGGGATATTATGCCACGCACACGTTTGCGTAGCACTAAAATAAAAAGGGCTGGATTAACCAGCCCTCGTATTTATTTGCTGAATGCCGCCTGGAAGACAGCGACCAGCGCATCGTTTTGCGACTGGGTCAGCGTGTGACCTTTTGGATCGATAAACTGCAGACTGCTGCGGTTATCAAGGTCGCCTACCTGAATCTTGTAATCACCGGAGGCAAGCTGAGGATCTTTCGCACCCAGCTCCTGCCACGCGCTGTCGGAGAGCGGCTTGTACGTTGCCGTCATGCTGCCGGTTGAACGCGTGCTGTCGGTCACTTTCATGCCCACTTTTTCCAGCGTCGCTGGCAGACGCTGCCAGGTCTGGTTAAACGGTGCACGAACCACCAGCATTGGCAGGCCGGTATCATCCGCACCGCTTTGCACATCGAAGGTCGCGCCGTTGCGGCTCTGCGCGGCATTGGCGGCATCGGTGGCGGTCTTATCCAGGCCCGCGGCAATCACGTTCAGCATTTCGGTACTGTAGCGCTGCAGGGACGCAGCATCCGCAACAGGTTTACCCGCCTGCTCCAGGTTCAACAGCTTAACGTTAACCGCCTGCTGATAACCTTGTGGTTTTACGGAGACTTGATAGCGACCGCGATACTGCTCATCTTCATCCAGACGGTTCCATTCGATCCAGTCGGTGGTTAACGTCTGGCTGGCATCATCGCGTTTATCGATGGTGTAGTTCTTCGACTGAACAACGCTGACAACCTGCGGCCACAGGGTACTACCGCGCGCACTCTCAACCATCAGCGACGCCGTATCACCGGTGAACTGGGTACGCGCCCCGCTCACCAGCGCCAGAGGCTGTGCTGGCGGACGAATATCAAGCGCTTTACCCACCAGGCCACTGCCGTTGGTCACGGGAATATTATAATCGCCGTTCTGAATCGGCAGGATCATACCAGCCGGTGCGTGAAGTTCAGCAAGCGGGGTCGCATCCAGATAGGATTCATCACCGCTCACCTGGCGCTTGTAGCGCGAGTCTGAACTACAGGCAGCGAGCAGCATAACAAGCGAAACACTCGCAACCTTCGCCAGGCGCGACTTCTGTACTGAATAAGCCATCAAATCTCCCTAAACTTTACAGCAAACCGGCATGCTTCAGCGCTGCCTTGACGATGTCACGACCGTGGTCGGTAATCGGTGTCATTGGCAGACGCAGCGTATCGGTTGCTACAAGCCCCAACTCCTTACACGCCCATTTCACTGGGATCGGATTGGGTTCGACAAATAATTTATTGTGCAGCGGCATCAGACGCTGGTTAATGACGCGCGCTTCATCAAAGTGACCGGCAGCGGCCATTTTGCACATTTCAGCCATATCGCGCGCCGCAACGTTTGCCGTTACGGAGATCACGCCATGGCCACCGAGCTGCATAAAGTCCAGCGCGGTCGCATCATCACCACTCAACAGGATAAAGTCATCTGAAACCAGCTCTTTGATCTGATGAACGCGGCTTAAGTTCCCTGTCGCCTCTTTAATACCGATAATATTTTTTACTTCCGAGAGACGACCAACGGTTTCCGGCAGCATATCGCAGCCGGTACGGGACGGCACATTATACAGAATTTGTGGCAAGTCAGTATGTTCAGCGATGGCTTTGAAGTGCTGGAACAAACCTTCCTGGGTAGGACGGTTGTAGTAAGGGGTTACCGTCAGACAGCCTACGATGCCGCTGTCGTTAAAACGTTGGGTCAGACTGATAGCTTCTGCGGTCGCATTAGCCCCTGTCCCCGCGATGACCGGAATACGCCCGTCAGCCAGTTCGAGGGTCAGCATAACCACATCGCCGTGCTCTTCGTGGCTCAGCGTTGCAGATTCACCGGTAGTCCCTACCGAAACGATCGCCGAGGTTCCATTGGCGACATGGTAATCAATCAGCTTCTTCATGCTTGACCGGCAGACATTACCTTTTTCATCCATCGGTGTTACAAGCGCGACAATACTTCCCGTGAACATGAGCCATCCTCTGTGCGAACAAGAGCCTCAATGGTACGTTTGGAACTGTAATAAAAGCAAGCGACCTGAGGCCCTCAGGCGGTTGTATGCATGTTTTTTTTATGCTTTCCTTAGGAAGACTTAACCATGCAAAGGAAGAACAGGTTTGACAACCTCATCACAACATTACCTGGTTATCACTGCGCTGGGTGCCGACAGGCCGGGTATCGTGAACACCATCACCCGTCACGTGAGCAGCTGCGGCTGTAATATCGAAGACAGTCGTCTGGCAATGCTGGGCGAAGAGTTCACGTTTATTATGCTGCTGTCCGGAACATGGAATGCCATAACGCTTATCGAATCGACCCTGCCGCTGAAGGGGGCGGAGCTGGATTTGCTGATCGTGATGAAACGGACGACCGCACGCCCGCGTCCGGCCATGCCCGCTACCGTCTGGGTGCAGGTTGAAGTCCCTGATTCCCCCCATCTGATCGAGCGCTTTACCGCGCTGTTTGACAGCCATCAGATGAACATCGCCGAGCTCGTTTCCCGCACACAACCGGGGGACGAGAGCACGGTTCCCACGCTCTTTATTCAGATTACCGCGCACAGTCCTGCCTCACAGGATGCGTCAAATATCGAGCAAGCGTTCAAAGCCCTCTGTACAGAATTAAACGCGCAGGGCAGTATAAGCGTCGTCAATTATTCGCAGCACGAACAGGATGGAGTTGAGTAATGAATCCACTGAAAGCCGGTGACATCGCACCGAAATTTAGCTTACCGGATCAAGACGGCGAGCAAGTAAATTTGACCGACTTCCAGGGACAGCGTGTTCTGGTCTATTTCTACCCGAAAGCCATGACCCCCGGCTGCACCGTACAGGCCTGCGGCTTACGCGACAACATGGACGAGTTGAAAAAAGTCGGCGTGGAAGTGCTGGGTATCAGCACGGATAAACCGGAAAAGCTGTCACGATTTGCTGAAAAAGAGCTGCTGAACTTCACGCTGCTTTCTGACGAAGATCATCAGGTGTGCGAGCAGTTCGGCATCTGGGGTGAGAAGACGTTTATGGGTAAAACCTACGACGGCATTCACCGCATCAGCTTCCTGATTGACGCTGACGGAAAAGTCGAACACGTGTTTGACGACTTTAAAACCAGCAACCACCACGACGTGGTGTTGAACTGGCTGAAAGAGAACGCCTGATAAACAGCAGAACGGCAACCGAGGTTGCCGTTTTTAGTGTTTCCCCCCTCTCCCCGTGAGAGAGGGCCGGGGTGAGGGCATCAGGCCGCACAAAAACTACTTCTCTTCCACCGCCGGCACATCCGGCCACGCGTGGACCACGGCTTTAATCAGCGTAGCCAGCGGAATAGCAAAGAACACGCCCCAGAACCCCCACAGCCCGCCGAAAATCACCACGGATAAGATAATCACCAGCGGATGCAAATTCACCGCCTCTGAGAACAGCACCGGAACCAGCAGGTTACCGTCGAGCCCCTGAATAATCAGGTACACCGCGAAGCAGCTCCAGAACTCCGTCCCAAGCCCGAACTGGAACAGCGCGACCCCCACAACCGGAATAGTCACCACAAACGCGCCGATATACGGAATCAGGACCGACAGCCCCACCAGCACCGCCAGCAGCAGCGAGTAGTTCAGGCCGAAGATCAGGAAGCCAATCCAGGTGGCTACCCCCACGACAATCATCTCCAGCACCTTGCCGCGAATGTAATTGGTGATCTGCTGGTTCATCTCTTCCCAGACCTGCCCCGCCAGCCCGCGGTTGCGCGGTAAAACGCGCCGCACGGCGTTGAGCATCTGATCCTTATCTTTTACAAGGAAGAAGACCATCAGCGGAACGAGCACGAGGTAGACGGCCAGGGTAAGCAACCCCACCAGCGACGCCAGAGAGTATTTGACCACCGAATCGCCCATCGTCATGATGCGGGCGCGCATATTTTCAGCCATCGCGTCGATGATGCCGGCGTCCATTAACGCGGGATAACGGCGCGGCAGCGTGGCGGCAAAATCAGACAGTTTATTCAGCATGCCGGGCATATCGCGAATAAGGTAGATTCCCTGCTGCCAGGCCACCGGCATCACCACGAATGCCATCAACAGCAGGATGCCGACAAACAGCACCAGCACAATGCTGGTTGCCCAGCGGCGGGAACAGCCGATATGCTCCAGGCGCGCCGTTGGCCATTCCAGCAGGTACGCCAGCACAATCGCCACCAGCAGGGGAGCGAGCAGACCGCTGAAGAAGAACAGAATACCGAACCCGGCAACCAGAATAACCAACAAAGCAATGGCTTCCGGGTCGCTGAACCGACGCCGATACCACTGCATTAACATTTCGAGCATACAACCCTTCCCTGAATCGAATGGCGGGAGTGAGACGGTGAATTGTATCTAACTGTCACCAAAAAGACTTTCGCTTTTTGTATCGCTGACACAATCCGCAAAAGCCTGATGAATGGGATTTTCTTCATGCGGTAACACGGCTACACTCGCAGGGCAGCAGAGATGAACGATAAGCCGGTTCATCGGTCAAATTAGCACATCCAACATACAGGACAGTGGTTATGTTCAGGCAGTTGAGAAAAACACTGGTTGCAACACTGATTGCCGCAGTGACGGTCGGTCAGGTGTTACCCGCTTTTGCTGACTCGTCCGATTCATTGCCGGACATGGGCACTACAGCAGGAAGCACGCTCTCTATTGGGCAAGAGATGCAAATGGGCGATTACTATGTTCGCCAGCTGCGCGGCAGCGCCCCGCTGATTAACGACCCTTTGCTGGTACAGTACATAAACGGGCTGGGGATGCGTCTGGTGGCGCACGCCGACTCGGTAAAAACGCCCTTCCATTTCTACTTAATTAATAATGACGAAATCAACGCTTTCGCCTTCTTTGGCGGTAACGTGGTGCTGCATTCGGCGTTATTCCGTTACTCAGATAACGAAAGCCAGCTGGCCTCGGTGATGGCGCACGAAATTTCGCACGTCACGCAGCGTCACCTGGCGCGTGCGATGGAAGACCAGAAGCGTAACGCCCCGCTCACCTGGGTGGGCGCGCTGGGCTCTATTCTGCTGGCGATGGCCAGCCCGCAGGCCGGGATGGCCGCCTTAACCGGTACGCTGGCCGGTACGCGTCAGGGGATGATCAGCTTTACCCAGCAAAACGAGCAGGAAGCGGACCGCATCGGCATTCAGGTGCTGCAGCGTTCGGGCTTTGACCCACAGGCCATGCCGACCTTCCTCGAAAAGCTGCTCGATCAGGCGCGTTATTCTTCCCGCCCGCCGGAAATTCTGCTCACGCACCCGCTACCGGAAAGCCGCCTGTCGGATGCGCGAAACCGTGCCAACCAGATGCGTCCCGTCGTGGTCCAGTCTTCGCAGGATTTCTACATGGCGAAAGTGAGAACGCTCGGGATGTACAATTCCGGGCGTAACCAGCTCACCAGCGACCTGCTGGATGCCCTGGCGAAAGGCAACGTGCGTGAGAAAAACGCCGCGCAGTATGGTCAGGCGCTACAGGCGATGGAAGCCAGCAAATACGACGAGGCGCGTAAGGCGCTGCAGCCGCTTCTGGCTGCAGACCCGAATAACCCGTGGTATCTCGATCTCTCGACGGATATCGATCTGGGGCAGAAGAAACCTGCCGATGCGATTAACCGCCTGAAAGGCGCGAAAGACGTCCGTACCAACCCGGTGCTGCAGCTTAACCTGGCTAATGCTTACTTACAGGGCGGCCAGCCGGGGGAAGCGGCGACCATTCTGAACCGCTACACCTTTAATAATAAAGACGATCAAAACGGCTGGGACCTGCTCGCACAGGCGGAAGCTCAGTTGGGCAACCGCGATCAGGAGCTGGCAGCGCGTGCCGAAGGCTTTGCCCTGGTGGGGCGCCTCGATCAGGCGATTTCCACGCTCAGCAGCGCCAGCGCGCAGGTTAAACTCGGCAGCCTCCAGCAGGCCCGTTATGACGCGCGAATCGACCAGCTTCGCGGCCTGCAGCAGCGCTTTAAGCCTTACGAGAAGATGTAATAAAGGAGAATTCACGTCATGACAGACGCCGTAAAAATCTATCACAACCCTCGCTGCTCCAAGAGCCGCGACACCCTGAGCCTGCTGAAGTCTAACGGCGTTGAGCCGGAGGTGGTGCTGTATCTCGACACCCCACCCGACGCGCAGACCGTTCGCCAGCTGCTGCACATGCTGGGGATGGGCAGTGCAAGAGAGCTGATGCGCAAGAAAGAAGACCTGTATAAGTCGCTTAATCTGGACGACAGCCGTCTCACCGAGACGGAGCTGGTACAGGCGATGGTTGAAAATCCAAAGCTGATTGAGCGACCGATTGTGGTGGCAAACGGCCAGGCACGCATTGGCCGCCCGCCGGAAGACGTGCTCGAGATCCTCTAATCGTTACGCCGCAGCGCTTCCAGAAAGGCCTGCGGCGTACTCTCCCCCAACTTTTTCTGCGCCTTTCCCCGGTTGTAAAATTCGCAAAGCTTAATCAACAGCTCGCCTGCCGGCTCGCTGCTCAGGCGTGGAATGATGTCGCAAAGCGGCAGAGCAACCTGAATGGCGCGGTATTGCTGCGGGTTCACTTTCGCGGCGGCGCCGCATTCCGGTTGGTTCACCTCCAACCCGAAAGTCTCAACAGATTGAATATCAGCCGGACAGGCTTTCAGCGCGTCGTTTACCCAGCGAGTCAGCAGCGGCGGAGAAATGCCCGCATACAGCCGGGCGTAGCACCAGCCGCTCACGGGTTCACGCGCCCAGAGCAGATGCTGTTCCCCGCCATCGTCCATATGCAGCGACAGAGGCAGATGATGCAGCAGAAGTTTTTGCGGCAAGATGCCCGCCTTCAGCGCCTTTTTCCCCTGCAACGTCGCGCCCTTTTGCTTTGCCGAAGCCGGCTTAAGGTAACGGTTCAGGGTCGCACGGGAGACGGCGATCCCGAGTCCGTCATTGACCATCAGCAGCAGTTCGTCCAGCGGCGCACCCGTGACTTCACGTAAAGCATTCACCAGCGCAACCTGCTCCTGTCTCAGCGCTTTGTGTATCACTTTTGGCGTTGTCTGGTTATCCGTAATCTGCTCGCGGTTGCGCCAGCGCCTGACGGTCGTGACGGAGATCCCGAGTTCAGTCGCCAGATCTCTGTCGCTTTTATCGGACTGCTGGAGATAGCGACGAATGCGTGGCGTGGTGGTGGCATTGGCATGCAGTTTAATTTCCATCGCAACAATTCCGTTAACTAATCATATGAGATTTATATAGCACAGGCGGTTGCTTTGTGACCGATTTCACCTTTCGCTCGCCACGCTTCACTGATAATCCACAGACATAACATAAACCGCACCACTCAATCTTGTACGGAGTTCACAATGAACAATGTTCTGGGATTTCTTGAAGCAAAGCTGATGCCGCTGGCGGCCAAAACGGCACAGCAGCGTCATCTCGGGGCCATTCGCGGCGCCTACGTGTCGTTCATGCCCTTCATCATCGTCGGTTCTATTCTGCTGGTGATCTCCTCGTTCCCGAATCAAACCTATCAGCAGTTTATGTCTCAGGCCTTTGGTGCCAGCTGGAGCGCCATCATCGAAATTCCGTTCAACGCCGTGTTCTCGACCATGTCGCTGTTTATCAGCTTCCTGGTGGCTTTCCGCCTGGCCGAACACTACGGCGAAGACCGCATCTCCTGCGGCATTCTGGCGCTGGTCGCGTTTCTGATCCTGACGCCGTTTATCAAAGTGGCGGAAAACGGCGGGATTACCGTAATGCCGGTAGAGTGGATTGGCAGTAAAGGGCTGTTCGTGGCGATGATTGGCTCGCTGCTATGGACGGAGCTGTTCTGCTGGCTCAAGCGCAAAAATCTGGTCATCAAAATGCCGGACGGCGTGCCGCCGGCGGTGCAGGAGTCTTTTGCGGCGCTTATCCCGGCCCTGCTGGTCATGATTCTGGTGCTGATTATCCGCATCATCTTTGAAAACACCCACTACAACACGATTCATCAGTTTATTTATGAGGTGGTTGCCACACCGGTGCGCCACTACGGCACCTCTTACTTTGGCGCGCTGATGACGGTGTTCAGCATCACCATCCTGTGGTCAGTGGGCATTAACTCTGGCTCGATGATCAACGGCATTATTCGTCCCCTGTGGATGGAAAACCAGACCGATAACATCGCGGCCATTCAGGCAGGCGCCACGCCGCCGCACATTATTACGGAACAGTTTTTTGACATGATCTGGATGGGGGGCGCGGGCGCTACGCTGTCGCTGGTCATTGCAATGCTGATTTTCGCCCGCAGTAAAAACATGCGGGAAGTTGCACGACTGGGCGCTGGGGCATCGGTGTTTAACATCAACGAACCGATTCTGTTTGGCCTGCCCGTGATCATGAACCCGATCATGCTTATCCCCTTCAACCTTGTCCCGCTGGTGCTGGTCACCGTGCAGTATGCCGCCATGAAAATTGGCGCAGTCGCCGTGACCACCGGGGTCTTTATTCCCTGGACGCTGCCGCCGGTGATCAGCGGTTTCATCGTCACCGGACATCTCAGCGGCAGCGTGATGCAGCTTATTAACCTGCTGATTGGCGCCATGCTGTATCTGCCGTTTATGCGCATTGTGGACAAGCAGTACCGCGCGGCGGAAGTGGCTACCGCGACGCAAACCGACACGACACTTGCAAAACAGGAGTAAAGCATGTGGGGAATTATCGCCACCTGGCGAATGGCGCTTGAAGGCGTCACGGAGTCGGCGTCTGCGCTGGCTGCGGGAAAACCGGTCTCTGCGGCAGTGGTTGATGCCGTTGCCGCCGTCGAGGACTTTCCGTTTTACAAATCCGTCGGCTACGGCGGACTGCCCACCGAAAATGGCGAGGTTGAGCTGGACGCCGCCTACATGGACGGCGACACGCTAGCGTTTGGTGCCGTGGGCAATCTGGTGGATATCGCCAACCCGGTACGCGTGGCGCAGGCGCTTAGCCGCCAGCGCTATAACAGCCTGCTGGTCGGCCAGGGCGCGCGCGAATGGGCGCTGAGCCAGGGCTTTGCGGACAAAACCATGCTCACCGACCGCGCCATGCAGCATTACCGCAAGCGCTGCCGGGAGACGCTGGATAAAGGCTTAAGCCCGTACGACGGGCACGATACCGTCGGCATTATCGGCCTCGATAAACAGGGGTCGATGAGCGTCGCCACCTCCACCAGCGGCCTGTTTATGAAAAAACGCGGCCGACTCGGCGATTCGCCGATTATCGGTTCCGGCTTTTACTGCGACAGCGAAACCGGCGCCGCAACCGCCACGGGCGTAGGGGAAGATTTGATGAAGGGCTGTACCAGCTACGAAATTGTTCGCCGCATGGCGCAGGGCATGACGCCGCAGCAGGCGGCGGATTCGGTGGTGTTCGAGCTGGAGGACAGGCTGATGTCGCGCTTTGGCCGCGTGGGCGATCTCTCCGTGGTGTGCATGAATAACAAAGGCGAGTTCGGCGCGGCGACGAACATCAAAACCTTCTCGTTTGTTGTCGCCACCGCCCGCCAGCCGCTTACCGTATTTCGCACCGAGCGCCAGCAGGAGAGAACGCACTATCACGCCGTGGATGACGAATGGATGCAGGACTACGCCGCGCGGATCCGCGCGCCGATTGAGGAACAATGATGATTACCTGTCAATTTATCACCGCGCTGTCAGACGCGAAGCCCAAAAGCCATTTAATCGCCCACGCCTCCTGCAGCCTGTTGCCGGATACGGCGCTTATCGCTGAAATGCGCGACCAGAACGCCATCGCGGACACGCGCTTTGGCTGCGCGCCTTTTACCCGGATCTCTTTGCTGCCCGATACGCTCTGGCAGGACAGCCTGACGGAAGGATTGCTCTCGGCGCTGCGCCCGCTGCTGGCCTCTCCCGTCAGCCCGGATGTGGTCATAGACGTTACCCATATCGATGACGTTGTGCTGGTACAGGTGCTGCGTTTTCTCTTTAACCAGGCGCACAGGCTGAGCGATTTGCAGCTGAAGAAAACCGCCAGCGACGTTCGTCTTGAGCAGATTACCGCGCTCTGCCTGCCGGAACAGCAGGACAAGCTGGAGGCTATCTTCCGCCAGCAGCAGGCTATCGCCAGGGGTATGGTCTGCGCGCGTCGTCTGGCGGATACCCCTTCCGACCGCTGCACGCCGCAGTTTGTGGTCGAAGAGGCGCAAAAACGGTGTGCCCCCTTCCCCGCCCTGCGGTGCGAGGTGCTCAACGAAACAGATATTATTGAGCAAGGCCTGGGGCTCCTTCATGCTGTCGGCAAAGGTGCCTCCTGCCCGCCGCGGCTGCTGGCGATTCACTATGACGGTGTTTCTGACGGCCCGGTGCGCTGCTACGTAGGAAAAGGCATTACCTTTGATACCGGAGGCCTGTGGCTAAAGGAAGGTGCAGGCATGTACACCATGAAATATGACATGTGCGGGGCGGCAAACGTGCTGGGCCTGATGCTCGCGGTCGCAGAGCTTGGCCTTCCCGTTCGCATTATGGGCGTGCTGGCGCTGGCGGAAAACGCCATAGGTCCGGACGCCATGCAGCCCGGCACGGTGGCGAGGGCCTGCAACGGCACTACGGTAGAAATCAATAATACCGATGCCGAAGGCCGGCTGGTGCTGGCGGACGCGATTGCCTGGGCCAGCCAGCGGCATCCGCAGGCGCGCTATATTATTGATATGGCGACGCTAACGGGTGCGGTGGTGAAGGCGCTGGGGTATGAGCTGAGCGGGCTGATGACCCAGGATGAACCGCTGCGTGCGGCGCTGACGCAGGCGGGTAAACGGAGCGGCGATGAGGTGTGGTCCCTGCCGCTGGACGCGCGGCTGAAAAAGCAGACCGACAGCGCCATCGCCGATCTGTGCAACACCCCGACCAACAATGCGGCGATCAGCGCCTCGGCGGCGTGGCTGCTGCATCACTTCTGCCCGCCGACCATTCCGTGGGCGCATCTGGATATCAGCGGAACGGCGCTGTGGCGTGAAAGCGGACGAAGCGTGGCGTCGGGGAGGCCGATTCCGCTGCTGGTGGAGCACCTGATGGACGATCTCTAGCCCGGTGGCGCTACGCTTACCGGGCCTACGAAAACCGCTCGGCCCTTGTAGGCCGGGTAAGGCGCAGCCGCCACCCGGCAAAAAACTCAAAGCTTGAGAATATCTTTCACAAACGGAATGGTCAGCTTGCGCTGGGCGGTAATGGAGGCGCGATCGAGCTGATCGAGCGTATCAAACAGCGTGCGCATTTCCCGGTCCAGACGCTTGAGCAGGAAACGGCCCACGTCCTCCGGCAGCTCAAACCCACGCTGCTTTGCGCGAAGCTGTAACGCCTGAAGCTTATCTTCATCCGACAGCGGCTGGAGCTTATAGATTTGTCCCCAGTCCAGACGAGACGCCAGGTCAGGTAGACCAAGATTAAGCTGGCGCGGCGGACGATCGCCGGTGATCAGCAGCCGGGTTTTGCCCGATTCCAGAATGCGGTTATAGAGGTTGAAGATTGCCATTTCCCACGGTTCATCCCCCGCCACGCATTCGATATTATCGATGCAGACCAGCGAGAGGTGTTCCATTCCCTCCAGCACCTCAGGCACAAACCAGGTACGTTTATCCAGCGGCACATAGCCTACCGCATCACCCCGCGCGGAAAGCTCCGCACAGGCGGCATGCAACAGGTGGCTGCGCCCCGCGCCTTCGCGTGACCAGATATAGATGTATCCGCTGTGATCCTGGCGCAGCACGTTTTGCAGTGCAGCCAGTAAAGAGGGGTTATCACCCGGCCAGAAACTCGCGAAAGTTTCGTCGTCAGGGAGATAGAGTGGCAGAGAGAGCTGTGCCGGTCCGTTCAGAAGTACCTCAACCAGATCTTACATAAAATCGGAACGGAGTTTAACACGGAACCTGCAAGGAGAGAACCGGGCGATCCTTCGCCCGGTTAAACGATCAGTGTGACGCTTTTTCGCTGTCGTCAGCGTCCAGTATCTCTTCTTCCGGGCGGATCACAGAGATCAGCTTGAAGATGAGGCTCAGGCCCACGCCAACGATGGTCGCCAGCGCCATGCCTTTCAGCTCGGCCGCACCGATGTGCACCTTCGCGCCGCTCACGCCGATGATCAGGATAACGGAGGTCAGGATCAGGTTTTGCGCTTTACTGTAATCCACTTTGGATTCAATCAGCACGCGAATACCGGACGCGCCGATCACGCCGTACAGCAGCAGAGAGACGCCGCCCATCACCGGCACCGGAATGATCTGGATAGCGGCCGCCAGCTTACCCACGCAGGAGAGCAGAATAGCAATGATCGCCGCGCCGCCGATAACCCAGGTACTGTAGACGCGGGTAATCGCCATCACGCCGATGTTCTCACCGTAGGTCGTGTTTGGCGTGGAGCCAAAGAACCCGGAGATAATGGTCGAGAAGCCGTTCGCAAACATGGAGCGGTGCAGGCCCGGATCGCGGATTAAATCGCGCTTAACGATGTTCGCCGTCACCACCAGGTGGCCGACGTGCTCCGCAATCACCACCAGCGCCGCAGGCAGAATGGTGAAAATAGCAAACCATTCGAAGCGCGGGGTGTAGAAGGTTGGCAGGGCGAACCAGTGCGCCTGAGCGATGGGAGTGGTATCCACCACGCCCATTGCGAAGGAGAGCGCATAGCCCGCCAGCACGCCAATCAGGATCGGGATAATCGCCATGAAGCCGCGGAACAGTACGGAGCCAAACACCGTTACGCCTAGCGTCACCAGCGAGATGATAATGGTTTTGGTATCCGGTGACTGACCGTCAGCAGGCAGCAGACCGGCCATATTCGCCGCCACGCCCGCCAGCTCCAGACCGATGACCGCAACGATGGCGCCCATCGCGGCAGGCGGGAACATGACGTCCAGCCAGCCGGTACCGGCTTTCTTCACAATGAAGGACACCACGCAGAACAGGACGCCACACATGATAAACCCGCCCAGCGCCACTTCATAACCCAACGGCAGCAGCAGCAGAACCGGCGAGATAAACGCAAAGCTCGATCCCAGATACGCCGGGATTTTGCCTTTACAGATAAAGAGGTACAGCAGCGTACCGATACCGTTGAACAGCAGCACGGTAGCCGGGTTAATGTGAAAAAGGATTGGCACCAGCACGGTTGCGCCAAACATGGCGAACAGGTGCTGCAAACTAAGCGGGATAGTCTGTAAAAGCGGCGGTCTTTCACTCACCCCGATAGCACGGCGCGTCATAGTGTTTTCCTCTGAGTAGTATTGTTGTTGGTGTTTTATTCAAAAAAAAGCCGACTATCAAAGTCGGCTTATTTATCGTTATTCGATTATTTCGTACCAAAGATCTTATCGCCGGCATCGCCCAGCCCCGGGATGATGTACCCGTGCTCGTTCAGCCCCTGATCGATAGATGCGGTATACAGCTCAACGTCCGGGTGCGCTTTTTCCAGCGCCGCGATCCCTTCCGGTGCCGCAACCAGTACCAGCACCTTAATGCTGCTGCAGCCCGCTTTTTTCAGCAGGTCGATGGTAGCAATCATTGAACCGCCGGTCGCCAGCATCGGGTCAACCACCAGCGCCATACGCTCGTCGATGTTAGACACCAGCTTCTGGAAGTAAGGAACCGGCTCCAGCGTCTCTTCATTACGGTAGATCCCGACCACGCTGATACGCGCGCTTGGCACGTGCTCCAGCACGCCTTCCATCATGCCGAGACCGGCACGCAGGATTGGCACAACGGTAATTTTCTTCCCTTTGATCTGCTCAACCTGCACCGGGCCGTTCCAGCCCTCGATGGTGACTTTTTCTGTTTCCAGATCGGAGGTTGCTTCGTAGGTCAGCAGGCTGCCGACTTCAGAGGCCAGTTCGCGAAAACGCTTCGTGCTGATGTCATGCTCACGCATCAGGCCCAACTTGTGTTTAACGAGTGGGTGTTTCACTTCCACAATCTTCATTCTCTTTCTCCTCTGAGGTGGCATCCGCAAAAAAATCGCGGGATTATACCGCTTTTTACGGATTAGGCCATACCCATCTTGCTTGACAGCGATCAAGCAAAGATAAAAAAACCGGAGGTATATCTCCGGCTTGAGTGCGAGGTTCTGCCCGGTGGCGCTACGCTTACGCGGGCCTACGGAAAGTGTAGGTCGGGTAAGCGTTAGCGCCACCCGACAATTACAGGTTATCGCCGTTGCTCGCAATCACCTGCTTATACCAGTCGAACGACTTCTTCTTGCTGCGGTTCAGCGTGCCGTTTCCTTCATTATCTTTATCGACAAAGATAAAGCCGTAGCGCTTTTTCATTTCGCCCGTGCCGGCAGAAACGAGGTCGATACAGCCCCACGGGGTATACCCCATCAGGTCTACGCCATCTTCCACCACCGCTTTTTTCATCTCGCGGATGTGTGCGGCCAGGTAGTCAATGCGGTACTGGTCGTCCACCGTGCCGTCGCTCTCCTGCACGTCGATAGCGCCAAAGCCGTTCTCAACGATGAACAGCGGCAGCTGGTAGTGATCCCAGAACCAGTTCAGGGAGTAGCGCAGCCCTACCGGGTCAATCTGCCAGCCCCAGTCGGATTTCTGCACGTACGGGTTAGAGACCAGGCTCTTGCTCTCGTCGTAGTCAAGCTGCGGATTCTCTGCCGTCGCTTTGGTGGCGAAAGACATGTAATAGCTGAAGCCGATGTAGTCCACGCAGCCCTGCGTCAGCGCCGCTTTATCTTCTTCGGTAATATCCAGCGCGAAGCCGCGACGCTCAAAGTAGTTGAGCAGATGCTGCGGGTACTTGCCGCGCACGTGAACGTCGGTAAACCAGTAACGACGGTGCATGGCATTCATCGCCATCATCATATCGTCCGGCGCGCAGGTCAGCGGATAGATAGGGCACATGGCAATCATGCAGCCGATCTGCAGCGACGGGTTAATCTCGCGCCCCGCCTTCACCGCCAGGGCGCTCGCCACCAGCTCATAGTGCGCGGCCTGGAACATCACCGGCTCGCGGTCTTCGCCCGGCTCATACTTCAGCCCGGAATTGGTGAACGGCGCAAAGTCTTCGTGGAAGTTGGCCTGGTTGTTAATCTCGTTGAAGGTCATCCAGTACTTCACTTTATGCTGGAAGCGCTGGAAAACGACGTGTGCGAAGCGAACGAAGAAGTCGATCAGCTTGCGGTTGCGCCATCCACCGTACTCCGTGACCAGATGGAAAGGCATTTCGAAGTGAGAGAGCGTGATAACCGGCTCGATGCCGTATTTCAGGCATTCGTCGAACAGATCGTCATAGAACTTCAGGCCCGCCTCGTTAGGCTCCCGCTCGTCCCCTTTAGGGAAAATACGCGTCCAGGCAATAGAGGTACGGAAGCATTTGAACCCCATCTCGGCAAAGAGTCTGATGTCTTCCTTATAGCGATGGTAGAAATCAATGGCTTCGTGGTTCGGGTAGTTTTTCCCTGGCAGCACGCCGTTGGTGATTTCACGCGGTACGCCGTGCGCGCCGGCGGTCATGACGTCGGCGACGCTCACCCCTTTACCGCCCTCTTTCCAGCCGCCTTCCAGTTGATGCGCGGCAACCGCGCCGCCCCACAGAAAACCTGCTTTAAATCCTGACATACTCTTTCCCTCATTCGATGTTGCGGATTGCTGACGGATACTGCTGTCTGAAGTGGTAAACCGCGCCAATTAACCCGGCGCGGTTGCCGTGGCTGACAACATCGGCGATATCCGCGATGCCAAACCACGCGAGATGGGTGCGGAGCAAATCCATAAACCCGGGCCGCTCCGCAATTCCGCCGCCAATGAAAATGGTCTGCGGATCGAAAACATTCGCCAGGTTGTAGAGACCCGTCGCAATGCCGTTAAGAAAATCATCCACCAGGCGGCGGCACGCGGCGTCGCCTGCGTCATAACCGTCAAAAATGGCTTCGCCGGTCACGTCATCCAGCGCCAGCCCGTGACAATCGGCATAACGCTTACGCAGGGTGCGTAACGTGCAGTTTTCATTCATGGAGTGGCGGGCAACGCGTCTTGAGTCCGCCCTTTCCGTGAGCATGTAGCCGAACTCTCCGGCGCGAAAACGCGCCCCGTGAACCAGTTTGCCGTTGCAGAAAATCGCCCCGCCGATCCCGGTACCGATGGTCAGCACCAGAAAGTTGTCGATATCCGTCGCCTTGCCCTGCCAGCGCTCCGCCAGCAGCACGCAGTTAGCGTCATTCTCGACAGTGACCGGTAACCCCGCCTGCGCCTCAAGCCAGGCTTTCATCGCAAACTGGTCGAAGCGGCGAATTGCCCCGCCCATCTCGATAAACCCGGTATGCGGATTCACATACCCCGGCGCGCTAACGGCGATCCCCGCAAGCCCGGGATGGGCCGCTACCCAGTTCAGCATCTGCGAAAGGATAGCCTCGCCGTCGCTGTTCTTAATGGCGGCTTTATCCCTCTGCAGCAGCGCTCCCTGCCCTGTCGCGATACCCATTTTTAATGCGGTGCCACCAATATCAAATGCGGCGATGTTCATGCCTTCATCCCTCCTGAATGAAACTGAAACCGGTTTCAGTTTATGATGTTCATTCCGCTAACCGCTTGCAAGCAGATCGCCGAAACCGGTTTCATTTTCGTGAACGGAGTCAAGTTTGCGCGCCGTCCGGGACGCAACAGAAAAAAAAATCCTCTCGCCGAGAATAGGCTCGCAAACGTTTGCCTGGACTGTTAGAATTGCGCCGATTTTTCTTACTAGCTATGCAATCGCGTGGGGACTTGAGCCGTGACCAACAAAACTTCTCTCAGCTACAAAGATGCCGGTGTTGATATTGACGCAGGTAATGCGCTGGTTGACCGAATCAAAGGTGTGGTGAAAAAAACCCGCCGCCCGGAAGTGATGGGTGGTCTGGGTGGATTCGGCGCACTGTGCGCGCTGCCGCAAAAATATCGTGAACCTGTTCTGGTCTCGGGTACTGACGGTGTAGGCACAAAGCTGCGCCTGGCGATGGATTTAAAACGTCACGACACGATCGGTATCGATCTGGTCGCGATGTGCGTAAACGACCTGGTGGTTCAGGGTGCAGAGCCGCTGTTCTTCCTCGATTATTACGCGACCGGCAAACTGGACGTGGATACCGCAGCCAGCGTGATTAGCGGCATCGCCGAAGGCTGCCTGCAGTCAGGCTGTGCGCTGGTCGGCGGTGAAACCGCGGAAATGCCGGGCATGTATCACGGCGAAGATTATGACGTCGCAGGCTTCTGCGTCGGCGTGGTAGAAAAATCAGAAATTATCGACGGCAGCAAAGTGGCCGATGGCGATGTGCTGATCGCCCTGGCCTCCAGCGGCCCGCACTCTAACGGCTACTCTCTGGTGCGTAAAATCCTTGAGGTGAGCGGCTGCGACCCACTGACCAGCGAGCTTGAAGGTAAACCGCTGGCCGACCATCTGCTGGCGCCGACCCGCATCTACGTGAAAAACGTGCTTGAGCTTATCGAGAACGTCGACGTTCACGCTATCGCTCACCTGACCGGCGGCGGCTTCTGGGAAAACATCCCGCGCGTGCTGCCGGATAACACCCAGGCGGTGATCGACGAATCGTCATGGCAGTGGCCGGCCGTCTTCAACTGGCTGCAGACCGCAGGCAACGTGAGCTCTCACGAAATGTATCGCACCTTTAACTGCGGCGTGGGTATGGTTATCGCCCTGCCGGCAAGCGAAGCGGACAAAGCGGTTAAGCTGCTGACAGAGAAAGGTGAAAACGCGTGGAAAATCGGTACGATTAAAGCTTCCGATTCCGAACAGCGTGTGGTCATTGAATGAAAAACATCGTGGTGCTCATTTCCGGCAACGGAAGCAATTTGCAGGCGATAATTGACGCCTGCAAACAGAAGAAAATCAACGGCACCATTCGGGCAGTATTCAGCAACAAGGCCGATGCGTTCGGCCTTGAGCGCGCCCGGGAAGCGAATATTCCCGCGCACGCGCTGGAAGCCAGCCAGTTTGCCGGTCGCGAAGCCTTTGACCGCGAGCTGGTTCAGGAGATTGATGCCTACGCCCCTGACGTCGTGGTGCTGGCGGGGTATATGCGTATTCTGAGCCCGGCTTTTGTCGCGCATTACGCCGGCCGTCTGCTGAATATTCACCCTTCGCTTCTGCCGAAATATCCCGGCCTGCACACCCATCGTCAGGTTCTGGAAAACGGCGATGAAGAGCATGGCACCTCCGTGCATTTCGTTACCGACGAGCTGGACGGCGGTCCGGTGATCCTGCAGGCGAAAGTCCCGGTCTTTGACGGCGACAGCGAAGAAGACGTGACCGAACGCGTGCAGAGCCAGGAGCATGCCATTTATCCGCTGGTGGTCAGCTGGTTTGTTGACGGACGTCTGGCGATGCGCGACGGCGCAGCATGGCTGGATGGCGTTAAGTTACCCCCGCAGGGTTATGCGGCGGAAGAGTAGTTGGTTATGTCGGGTAGTGCTGCTGCGCTTACCCGACCTTAACATTGCATTACCCGATATCCCCTTCTCCAACCTTCTAAAATCCCCAACAAAAAAAATAACTGTCATACTTTTCTGGCACTGTTGGACATATCGTGGAAATGCTCGCCATAATAAGGACGAGACGGATTTACCACGTCCTGTGATTGAACTGGAGTGTGAGCTGTAATGGGTCAGGAAAAGTTATATATCGAGAAAGAGCTAAGCTGGTTAGCATTCAACGAACGTGTACTCCAGGAAGCGGCTGACAAAAGTAACCCGCTGATCGAGCGCATGCGTTTTTTGGGCATTTATTCCAACAACCTGGATGAGTTCTATAAGGTTCGCTTTGCCGAGCTGAAAAGACGCATCATCATTAGCGAAGAACAGGGCTTAAACTCTCACTCGCGTCATCTGCTGGGCAAAATCCAGTCCCGCGTGCTGAAAGCCGATCAGGAATTTGACGGCCTGTATAACGAACTCCTGCTGGAAATGGCGCGTAATCAAATTTTCCTGATTAACGAACGCCAGCTTTCCGTTAACCAGCAAAACTGGCTGCGCCACTACTTCAAACACTATCTGCGCCAGCACATTACCCCGATTCTGATCAACCGCGAAACCGATCTGGTGCAGTTCCTGAAAGATGACTACACCTACCTGGCGGTGGAGATCATTCGCGGTGAGTCTATCCGTTACGCGCTGCTGGAGATACCGTCCGACAAGGTGCCACGCTTTGTGAACCTGCCGCCGGAAACCCCACGCAGACGCAAGCCAATGATCCTGCTGGATAACATCCTGCGCTACTGCCTGGACGACATCTTTAAAGGCTTCTTCGATTACGACGCGCTAAACGCCTACTCGATGAAGATGACCCGTGACGCCGAATATGACCTGGTGCACGAGATGGAAGCCAGCCTGATGGAGCTGATGTCCTCCAGCCTCAAACAGCGTCTGACGGCCGAGCCGGTGCGCTTTGTTTATCAGCGCGATATGCCGGACGCCATGGTGGAAATGCTGCGCGAGAAGCTGACCATTTCGCGCTATGACTCCATCGTGCCGGGTGGCCGCTACCACAACTTTAAAGACTTTATTGGCTTCCCGAACGTCGGCAAAGCCAATCTGGTCAACAAGCCGCTGCCGCGCCTGCGCCATCTGTGGTTTGATAAATTCCGCAACGGGTTCGACGCCATTCGCGAACGCGATGTCCTGCTCTACTATCCGTACCACACGTTCGAGCACGTGCTGGAACTGCTGCGTCAGGCCTCTTTCGACCCGAGCGTCCTGGCGATCAAAATCAACATCTACCGCGTGGCAAAAGATTCCCGCATCATCGATGCGATGATCCATGCGGCGCACAACGCCAAAAAAGTCACCGTGGTGGTTGAGCTGCAGGCGCGCTTCGACGAAGAGGCGAACATTCACTGGGCGCGCCGTCTGACGGAAGCGGGCGTTCACGTTATCTTCTCCGCGCCGGGGCTGAAAATTCACGCCAAGCTGTTCCTGATCTCCCGTAAAGAGGGCGATGATGTCGTGCGTTATGCCCACATCGGTACCGGGAACTTTAACGAGAAAACCGCGCGAATTTATACCGACTACTCGCTGCTGACCGCCGATGCCCGCATCACGAACGAGGTGCGTCGCGTATTTAACTTTATTGAGAACCCGTACCGGCCGGTGAGCTTCGATTATCTGCTGGTGTCGCCGCAGAACTCGCGCCGCCTGCTGTACGATATGATCGATAAAGAGATCGCCAATGCCCAGAAAGGGCTGTCGTCCGGCATCACGCTGAAGCTCAACAACCTGGTCGACAAAGGGCTGGTGGACAGGCTGTACGCGGCGTCCAGCTCCGGCGTGCCGGTTAACCTGCTGATCCGCGGCATGTGCTCCCTGATCCCGGAACTGGAAGGCATCAGCGACAATATTCGCGTGATCAGCATTGTTGACCGTTACCTGGAACACGATCGGGTCTATATTTTTGATAATGCGGGTGATAAACAGGTCTATCTCTCTTCAGCAGACTGGATGACGCGCAATATTGACTACCGAATTGAAGTCGCGGCACCGCTGCTGGATCCGCGTCTGAAGCAGCAGATCCTCGACATCATCGAGATTCTGTTCAGCGATACCGTGAAAGCACGCTATATCGACAAAGAACTCAGTAACCGCTACGTACCGCGCGGCAACCGTCGTAAAGTGCGGTCGCAACTGGCGATTTACGACTATATCAAATCACTCGAGCAACCCGATTAACCTATGCCGATAAATGATAAGACCCCACGCCCGCAGGAATTCGCCGCGGTCGATCTTGGTTCTAACAGTTTCCACATGGTCATCGCCCGTGAGGTGGATGGCGCGCTGCAGATCATCGGTCGTCTGAAGCAGCGCGTGCACCTGGCGGATGGCCTTGACGAGCGCAGCATGCTTAGCGAAGAGGCAATGGAGCGTGGGTTAAACTGCCTGTCGCTGTTTGCCGAACGCCTGCAGGGCTTCTCGCCCTCCAGCGTATGCATCGTGGGCACCCACACCCTGCGCCAGGCGCTGAACGCGCCAGAGTTCCTCAAGCGGGCCGAAAAAGTGATCCCCTACCCGATTGAGATCATCTCCGGAAACGAAGAGGCGCGTCTGATATTCATGGGCGTGGAACACACCCAGCCGGAAAAAGGGCGCAAGCTGGTTATCGACATCGGCGGCGGCTCTACGGAGCTGGTGATCGGTGAAGACTTTGAGCCGCGTCTGGTGGAAAGCCGCCGTATGGGCTGCGTCAGCTTCGCGCAGATGTATTTCCCGGGCGGCACCATCACCCGTGAAAATTTCCAGCGCGCGCGTATGGCCGCTGTCCAGAAGCTGGAAAACCTGGCCTGGCAGTACCGTATTCAGGGCTGGAACGTCGCGCTGGGCGCGTCAGGCACCATCAAAGCGGCGCATGAAGTGCTGCTGGCGATGGGCGAAAAAGACGGGTTTATCACGCCCGAGCGCCTGACGCTGCTTACCGAAGAAGTGCTGAAACATAAAAGCTTCGACGCCTTAAGCCTGCCGGGTCTTTCCGACGAGCGCAAAGCGGTCTTCGTGCCGGGTCTGGCTATCCTCTGCGGCGTGTTTGATGCGCTGGCCATTAAAGAGCTGCGTCTTTCTGACGGCGCGCTGCGTGAAGGTGTGCTGTATGAGATGGAAGGCCGCTTCCGCCATCAGGATATCCGCAGCCGCACCGCGCAAAGCCTGGCAAACCAGTACAACATCGACCGTGAACAGGCGAAGCGCGTGCTGGAAACGACCGTTCAAATGTACGATCAGTGGCAGGAGCAGAACCCTAAGCTGGCCCATCCGCAGCTTGCCGCCCTGCTGAAATGGGCCGCGATGCTGCACGAAGTGGGTCTGAACATTAACCACAGCGGGATGCACCGCCATTCGGCCTATATTCTGCAAAACAGCGATCTGCCCGGCTTCAACCAGGAGCAGCAAACCATGATGGCAACCCTGGTGCGCTATCACCGTAAAGCCATCAAGCTCGACGATCTGCCGCGCTTCACGCTGTTCAAGAAGAAGCAGTTCCTGCCGATGATTCAGCTGCTGCGCCTGGGCGTGCTGCTCAATAACCAGCGTCAGGCCACCACCACGCCGCCAACGCTGAAGCTGAAAACCGACGACCATCACTGGACGCTGAGCTTCCCGCACGACTGGTTTAGCCAGAACGCGCTGGTCCTGCTGGACCTGGAAAAAGAGCAGCAGTACTGGGAAGCGGTCACCGGCTGGCTGCTCAAAATCGAAGAAGAGAGCGCCGACGTCGCCGCGTAATGGCTCAGGCGTCCACGGAGGACGTCTCAGCTTCCAGCAGCGACTCAAGCGGTGCCGGCCTGCCAATCAGATAGCCCTGCACGTAATCGATGCCTAGCGCGTGAACCGCGCTACGTATCTCTTCGGTCTCAACATACTCTGCCACCACCAGCATTTTCTTCATGCGCGCCAGATGGCAGATCGACGCCACTATCTGGTAATCCAGGCTGTTATTGACGATATTGCGGATAAAGCTGCCGTCGATCTTGAGTATGTCCGCATCTACGCTTTTCAGCCGCGCATAGCTCGCGTACCCGGTGCCGAAATCATCAATCGCAATGCGTACCCCCATTTTCTGCAGCTGCTGGAGGATGTGTAGCGCCTGCTCCCCGCTGCCGAAGGTGCTGCACTCGGTCACCTCAAAAATCAGCTGCCACGGCTCAATGGCGTATTTCGCCAGCAGGCGGCTGACCTCAAGCGGGAACTGCACCCGACAAACGGTTGACGGGGCCAGGTTAATGGCAAAACGCTGGCCGGGCAGCCTTTCGCGATGCGCGGCCAGGAAGCGCAGGGTGTTCTCCAGCACCCATAAATCCACCCGCGAGGACAAGCCAAACTCCTGCGCGACGGGCAAGAACTGATCGGGAGAGATCAATACCCCGTTGATATCCGGCATCCGCAGCAGGACTTCGTGATAGCGATCGCCACGCAGGCCGCGAACGGGCTGCGCCAGCAGGGTGAATTCGTTGTTATCGAGCGCCTTTTGCAGGCGGCTCATCATTGCGACCTTATCCTTCAGGCTGCGCTGCAAATGGACCGCACCACGCTGCTGAAGATTCTCCGGATGGTTGGAGGAGAGCGACAGATCGGCAACCACCCCGAGTTCCCCCAGGACCAGATAGAGATGGTTAACCGGAGACCGTACATAGCAGTAGCTCACGCCAACCTGCGGCTGCAGCGGCATGCCGTCCCAGACGAAGCGGAACTGTTTGATATGATCGTCCAGGGCCTCAATCCGCTGCTGGTGTGATTCCGCGTTAAGTCGCACCGCCAGGTCATACCCGGTAAGGTGGTACACCTGCTCATTGGGCTGGAGCGTGCCGTTAACCCACTGCGCCAGCTGCTGTTTATACAGAATACGCAGCAGCACGCCGTAATTTCGGCCCAGAATTTCCAGCTCCGGAATACGCAGCAGGCAGAGCGCCGACCACGGGTTCTTCGCCAGATCGCGCGTCAAGGCCCGAAGGTTAGGCATGTGCACGACCGGGTCGAGCAGCGCCAGCCTGCGGGAGCGTTTATTCACGGCGCGCTGGCGAGTCGCCAGCATCGACATATAAATCACCACAAACGAGAAGACCAGGTAGCTGGAAGAGGTGATCGCCAGCTGAATGTCATACCCCTGGTTCACCGGGATATAGTGGTAAAAATAGTGAATAGACACCAGCAGCACCGGTGTCCAAATCAGCGAGATCAGCTTATAGCCAAATCGCATTGCGCCCCAGAGCATCACCGGCATCAGCAGCGACAGGGTGTAGTTGGTGGTGAAAATAGAGCTGTTTTCATTCATCGGCAGCAGCAGCAGCGAAAGCAGCCCGCCAAGCGCAATCGCCCACAGTAAAAACTCGACGATCGTCACCTTTTTGTCTATCTGGCAACGGATCTGCGAGACAAGGCTTTTGACATAACGCGGATGGCGAATCAGGCGGATCAGCAGATAGCTCAACGGCACGCCCGTCAGCCCGCTGACCAGCAGCGCCTGATAGTTAATGAGCGTGCGAATATTGAGAGGGTTTAATCCCGCCAGGCTCTGTCGGCTCTCATACACGCCCAGATAGACCGCAAACTGAAACAGCACCAGAAACAGCGTCGCGGGGCAGAAGACCTGCCAGAAGATGCGCTGCGCCATCAGCCGGACGTCGCCGTAAGCCGTCATATTCCGTCGGGGCGCAAACACCCGGTAACCGCCCCAGCTGAGCACTAAAGGGATGATAAAATGGAGCATACCGGCGACGGTTTCAAACATCCCGACCGACGGGTAATAGCGGATAAACAGCGACAGCGCGATCCCAGGAAGGGCTTCCAGGCCAAAGAACATCATCAGCGAAAGCAAAAACGAGAGGGGCAAATAATAGAGTGCCGCAATACCGTCGCCCAGCTGCGTGAACGTATTCGCGACGCTCAGTATGGGAAGTAAAACCACAGGCAAAATAAGCGGCAATGCCCACCAGCGGTTTTCATTTTTTATCAGGAAAGCAAGAATGTTCATAGATGCCCGGTTAAACCCCTATCGCTCCAGAGGGAAAATGAAGACAGGCATCCAACCTGACGTACGCGCTGCCCGGCAACGTGCGGGGCGAACAGTGTGGAGGAAGGATTTTAAATATCAGGGCCGGGAATCCGTTGACTTAAATCAAACTAATTTACGCAAATAATTTTTTATGGCGATTTTTTTGAAATAATTTTCTTCATATTATCAATATGGTAAATGCATTAATTAAATTCAATAACAATAATTAATGTAAACATTGACGGTTATTTACACACAGCAGAATTGACCCCCTCTTCCCGCTGTGCCTTAATATCCTCATCGCCCAAATGGGCATACCCAGGAAAAACAGAGTGAGTCAGGCCACGCGTATACGCAAACGACATCGATTTAACACCCGAATGACCCGCATCATACTGCTCATCAGCTTCCTGTTTTTCTTTGGCCGCTTCGTTTACTCTTCGATTGGCGCCTGGTACCACCATCAGGATAAAACCCAGTCACAGCAATCCAGCCTGACCGTCGATACCGCTGACCGCTAGGCGGACAGAGGATTTTGCAGTATCCGAATAATGCCTGCTATGCCTTTGCTCAGGATTTTGTCCTGCCGCATCACCACGGCCAGCTGCCGCTGCAGCACCGGCGTCAGCGACATCACGCACAGCCCGTCGCGATCGGCAACCTGTTTGACCGCCATGCGCGGCACAATGCTGTAGCCCAGCCCCGCGCGAACCATCCGTTTGATCGCCTCTATGCTGCCAAGCTGCATCACCGGCGCGATCGTTAACCCATTGCACGCAAACCAGCCATCAATCAGCGCCCGGGTACCGCTGCCGGATTCAAAGGCAATCAGCGGCTGAGCGTGCAGCGCTTCCGGAGTTAAATCCCTGAATGCATCCTGCTGCTCCCGCGACGCGATAAAGACAAACTCCTCGTCCATCACCGGCATAACGTCCAGCCCTCTTCCATTCACCGGCAACGTCACCAGCCCCATATCGAGACGGTTTTCTTCGATGGCCCTGACGATGTCGAGGGTGTTGCCCGTCGTCACCCCCACGCTCAGAAGCGGAAAGTCGCGGCGTAGCTGTTCCAGCAGCGGTGGCAGTAGATGAATGCAGGCCGTTGCTCCCGTGCCAAGCGTAATGGTGCCGCTCACGTCGTGGCTGAACGCGCTCACGGAGCGGATGGCTTCATCCACCGCCTGCTGAATACGCTCCCCGTGCGCCAGTAAAGCCTGCCCGGCATCGGTCGCCTTAATGCCCCGCCCGGTACGCTCCACCAGCCGCGTTTGCAGAAATTGCTCCAGCTGGCGTATTTGCAGGCTCACAGCGGGCTGGGAAATGCCCAGCAGATCCGCTGCCGCTGAAAAGCTGCCGCGCTGGATAGCCAGACGGAACGTGGCGAGATAGCCCAGATTAAGCGTCGTCATTCAAAGTTTCTCTTATACCGCGCATAAGGTTGCTGCCCTGCCAGCACAATACCGCGCGAGTTATGCTCAGGACAACTGCACAGCGGAATGAAAAACAATGGAAACACCTGCCCTGCCTCGCCGACTCGCCCTCACGGCGGGATGTAATCAACTCATCAACTGGGGGATCTCGTTTTATATGCCCGGCACCTTTGCGCTGGCCATTTCAGCCGACCGGGGATGGTCATCAACGCAGATTTACCTCGGCCTGACGCTGGCGATGCTGGTGATGGCGGCGGTCTCCCCGTTTGTCGCCCGTCTGCTGGCGCGCTTTGGCGGCCAGAAGGTGGTGATAAGCGGCACGTTGCTGATCGCCATAAGCTGCGCGGGGATGGCGTATACCCAGACGCTTGTTGGCTGGTACTGCGCCTGGCTGGTCACCGGCGTCGGGATGCGCCTGTCGCTGTACGATGCGCTGTTCGCCGCGCTGGTGAACCTCTACGGACAGCAGGCGCGAAGAACGATTTCACGCGTCACGCTGGCGGGCGGGCTGGCCTCAGCCGTTTTCTGGCCGCTGGGCGATGGCCTGCTTCACATCATGAGCTGGCAGGATGCGCTGCGCGTCTATGCCCTCTTTGGCCTGCTGAGCGCGGTGCTGATTCGAACGCTTCCCCGGCAGCGGCTGACGGTGACGACAAAGGTCACCGCGCCGCCTCTGGACAACGAGCGGCGTAACAGCTGGCTCTATGCCGCCTTCATTGCCCTCATCACCTTTGTCTCTAACGGCACATCCACCCATCTGCCGGAGTTTATTGCCCACTTTGGCCTGCCGGTCGCTATCGGGATGCTGTGGGGATTCGGCCAGACGGGCGCGCGCGCCCTGGAGGTGCTGACGGGTACCCGCGTCACCCCCTTCACATTAACGCTTGTTACCGCTCTCGCCATGCCGCTCTGTTTTCTTCTGGGGATAAGCAGCGCCCTGTTTGTCTGGTGCGCGGCCGGTTTTGTGCTGGGCTATGGGGCCATCAACGGGCTGGTTACCATCGTTAAAGCCACCCTGCCGCTGGCGCTGTTTAGCGCGGAAAGCTATGCCCGCCGAACGGGCATGCTGCTTATCCCCGGCCAGCTTATGGCGGCAGCCTCACCGTTTGCCTATGCGTGGCTCAACAAAACGCTGGGGATCGCTGGCGCAATGTGGGTGTCAACAGGGCTGACGCTGGTGATTGCCGGGCTGGCGATAGCGATTGTGCGCCGTCCCGGCAGGCAAACTGTATCGCACTGTATCCAGCAGGCCACGCTGACAAACGGGTACAAAACGCCCCCTCCGGCAAATATCTCCGATACATAAAAACGGTTATCTGTGTCTGACATCATGTCGAACCAATGAGGAGACACACCGATGATTCGCCGTTATTTACTGTTCCCACTACTGGCTCTGACGTCGACCAGCGGCGCCTGGGCCGCGCCCCTGGACAACCTGAGCGCCGCCGACGTGAATGGCCCCGCCGCCGTTGCCCCGCTGGAACGCCCGCAGCCGCCGGCAAAGCTGATTGTCGATCCCCCCCTTGCCGGCCCGCTGAGCAAAGGCGCGGTGTTTATTCAGTATCGGGCCGAAAACCTGCGCATCGAGCCGGTATTCGGGCCCGATGCGCTCAGGGTCGCCCCGCGCATCGGACACATTCACGTGGTGGTGGATGACGCGCCGTGGCACTGGGCTGACGCCAGCGGAGAGCCGGTGATCCTGGTGGGGCTGCCCGCTGGCAAGCACAAGGTGACGATTATTCTGGCCGACCCGACGCATAAGCCGCTCGATCGCAAAACCGTTGAATTCACCGTTCCGCCCCACGCGGCGGTCCACCATTTTTAAGGAGCCTCAGAATGAAAGCACTGACTGTACTGACGGCAGGCCTGCTGGCGCTGTCCGCCAGCGCCTTTGCGGAGAGTCAAACCAGCGTTGTGCTGGTGCACGGCGCGTTTGCCGACGGCAGCAGCTGGAATAAGGTGATAACCCTGTTGCAGAAACAGCACGCAGAGGTCATTGCCGTGCAGCTGCCGCTCACGTCGCTCAAAGATGATGTTGCCGCCACCCGGCGGGCCATCGCCCGCGCCCAGGGGGATGTGGTGCTGGTAGGCCACTCCTGGGGCGGCACCGTGATTAGCGAAGCGGGCAACGATGCGCGGGTAAAATCGCTGGTTTACGTGGCGGCGTTCACGCCGGACTCCGGCCAGTCGACGGCGGATGTAGCGGGAAGCTACCCCGCGCCGCCGGGCAGCGCGGGCATCGCCAAAACGGCGGACGGTTATTTATATCTGCCAACGGACGCCGTCAGGAAGGATTTCGCGCCTGACGTGAAACCGAATGAACAACAGACCATTGCGGCCACGCAGGGGCCAATAAAGGGCGACGCTTTCGCAGAAAAAGTGACTCACGCCGCGTGGCGCAACAAACCGAGCTGGTATGTGGTGAGTCAGAATGACCGGATGATTAATCCGGCGCTTGAACGCGCAATGGCGAAGACGATCCACGCGAAAACCACCGAGGTGGCGGCGAGCCACGTGTCGATGGTGAGCCAGCCGCAGATCGTTGCCCGGACGATTGAGCAGGCGATAAGCAGCAATTAACCGGAGTGACTCATTCGATCTTCTGCACTTCCGTATCCATCGCCAGCAGCGCAGTGCCGTCATGCGCTGCTGGCGCCATAAAGGGAACCGGCTTGCCCGTCCGCCTGTCGACCAGCAGCGAGTGGCGCTCGCCCTGCGCGAACAGATTCTGCTCTCCCCACTGACGCAGCGCCACGACCACGGGGAAAAGCGCTTCTCCCTTGTCGGTCAAGACATATTCCTGATAAGCCGTGCCGTCTGATGCCCCCTGTAACGTCAGGATATCCGCCTCAACCAGCTTGCGAAGCCGGTCAGAAAGGATGTTGCGCGCCACGCCCAGGCTGTGCTGAAAATCCCCGAAGCGCGTCATGCCGTCAAACGCATTTCGCACAATAAGAAGCGACCAGCGATCCCCGATCAGATCAACGCTGCGGGCAACGGGACAATATTCCTCCTTTACCGTTTTCCGGGACATTACCTGTTTTCCTCGCAAAGGCCACCCTATAACTAGTTGCATTTTAAAACCACATAACCTAGCATTCAACTAGTTTCATTTTGAAACCAGGTTATCACAGGCGAGGATTTTGAACATGTCACTGACGTCAGCCCTTCCTTCAGCCGACATGCCGCGCAGCATGGTCTGGCTGTTCGCCACCGCCAGCGGCTTAAGCGTGGCAAACGTCTACTATGCCCAGCCTTTGCTTGACGCGCTGGCGAACGATTTCGGCATCAGTCATGCGGCCGTGGGCGGCGTGGTGACCGCCACACAAATTGGCTGCGCGCTGGCCCTTTTGCTTGTGGTTCCTCTGGGTGACAAAGTGGATCGTCGACGACTCATGGCCATCCAGCTGATTGCTCTGGTGGTGGCGCTGGTTTCCGTCAGCATGGCACAGTCCTCTTCAGCGCTGCTTATCGGTATGCTTGCGACCGGTATGCTGGGTACGGCTATGACGCAGGGGCTGATCGCCTACGCCGCCAGCGCCGCGTCCCCCCACGAACAGGGGCGCGTTGTCGGCACGGCACAGGGTGGCGTGTTTATAGGTCTGCTGCTCGCTCGCGTCTTTGCCGGTGGCATCAGCGATATCGCTGGCTGGCGCGGGGTTTATCTTTGTGCTGCCGCGCTGATGCTCATGATTGCGTTACCTCTGTGGTGGCGACTCCCCGCCCTGCCAGCCGTCACTGCCACGATGAGCTATCCGCGCCTGATTGGCTCAATGCTCACGCTGCTGCGGCAGGAAAAAGTGCTGCAGATACGCGGCATGCTGGCGCTGCTGATGTTTGCATCGTTCAACGTTTTCTGGAGCGCGCTGGTGCTGCCGCTGAGCGCACCGCCGTTTAACTTTTCGCATACAGCGATTGGCGCGTTTGGATTGGCTGGTGCTGTGGGCGCGCTGGCGGCTGGCCAGGCAGGACGCTGGGCCGATCGGGGATATGCCCAACGCACCAGCGCGGCGGCGCTGAGTATCTTACTGTTAGCCTGGTGGCCCTTGTCGCTGATGGAGCATTCACTCGGGATCCTGGTTATCGGCATCATACTGCTCGATTTGGGCGGTCAGGCGCTGCACGTCACCAACCAGAGCATGATTTTCCATACCCGTCCCGAGGCGCACAGCCGGCTGGTCGGGCTTTACATGCTGTTTTATGCCGTCGGCAGCGGGCTCGGCGCACTCGGCACGACGATGACGTATGCCTATGCCGGCTGGCCGGGCGTCTGCCTGCTTGGCGCCTCGGTCAGCCTGCTGGCGCTGGTGTTCTGGTGGCTAACCCGCTTCAGCGCCCGCCATTCGCGGGATAATCGCGATTAATCCACGCGTGGTCCTCTTCCCAGGTGAACATCCATTTGCGCACCGGCCCGGCCATCACGTTGAGGTAGTAGCTGTCATACCCGGCCATCGTCGCCACCGGATGGTAGCCCTTCGGCACCATGACCACATCGCGGTTGTAGACGGCCATGCACTCATCAAGCGTTCTGTCGTCGGTGTAAACGCGCTGCATGCAGAACCCCTGCTCCGGGTTGAGGCGATGGTAGTAGGTCTCCTCCAGATAAGTTTCCTGCGGCGGATTAGCCGTGTCGTGCTTATGGCTCGGGTACGAGCTAGTGCAGCCCTCATTGGTCCACACCTCCACCACCAGCAGGCTGTCGGCGGGCTTGTCTTCCGGCAGAATGTTGTGCACGTAGCGCTGGTTGTGGCCTTTGCCGCGCGCTTCGCCGTCGATATCCTGAGGGGCAATCAGCCGCGTAGGGTACGTGCCTTTGCCGGGGGCGGCGCAGACCGCCAGCTCCAGCTTCGTCAGCGCCTTCACCTGGACCGTCTCCTGCGGGGTGACGTAAACCGCCCACGGCTTGATGCGCTCGAACGGGCTCATCCGCTCGCCGATGTCGTTAAACTGCGCGGAAGGCGTGCTGATGGAGGCGCGTCCGGCGACCAGCACCAGGCAGCGCTCTTCGCTGACGGCGGGCAGCGTCAGCTGCTGCCCCTCCTGCAGCTCATACGCCTCAAAGCCAACATATCCCCAGCCGGCGCGTTCCGGCGTGACGGACTGGGTGCGCCCCTCACCGTTCGGCTGCTGCCAGCGTGATAACAGACGTGACATGTCGCCTCCTCAGATAAGCCCGGCGTCGCGCGCCAGGCGGCTCAGGTTGTTATACCCCAGACGGGCGTAAGTCAGCGGATGGGCAATCGCCGGATCCTGCTCGGCCTCCACCACCAGCCAGCCGTGATAATCCTGCGCCTTCAGCAGCCGCATAATCGGCGGGTAATCGACGCAGCCGTCGCCCGGCACGGTAAACACGCCGCTCAGCACCGCGTCGAGGAAGCTGGTTTTACGGTTTTTCACGTCCGCCAGCACGTCGGCACGCACGTCTTTGCAGTGAACGTGGTTGATGCGCGACGCCCAGCGCTGCGCCACCGCCAGCGGATCGGCCCCGGCAAAGGTCAGGTGGCCGGTATCCAGCAGTAGCCCCACCGCGTCGCCGGTGTGGGTCATCAGGTTGTCCACGTCGTCGGCGGACTCAATCACCGTGCCCATATGGTGATGGTAGGCAATCTGTACCCCCTGCTGCTGCGTATAGCGGGCAAACTCGGTGAGCTTCTCGCCGTACTCCTTCCAGCGCGCCTGCGGGAAGCGCGGGCGCAGGTGCACCGGGGTTTGCTGCTCGCCGTGAATACAGCCGCTCACTTCCGCAAAAACCAGCACCTTCGCCCCCAGCTCGCGCAGCAGCGTCAGGTGGGACTGCACGGCGGCGATCTCCTCCTCCACGCTGCGCTCCAGCAGGCGGCCGGAGTACCAGCCGGAGACCAGCTGCAGGTCGTGGCGCTGCAGGATGGGGCCGAGCAGGCGCGCTTCTCGCGGGAACTTATTGCCCAGCTCGAAACCGGCGAAACCGGCCTCTTTCCCTTCGCTCAGACAGGTCTCCAGCGACGTCTCCGCGCCGAGAGAAGGCAGATCGTCGTTCGTCCACGTCAGCGGGTTAATGCCTAATTGCACACTCATTGTCGTCTCCATTATGCGTGTCCGCGCTCGCGCCACCAGGCGATGAGCTGCAGGTAGTTGTCCCGGATGCGCGCCACCAGTTGCGCATCGTCAATATCGTGCTTCAGCCACGCGCGGGAAGCATCGCCAAACAGCGTGCGCCCTACGGCGAAGCCTTTTACTACCGTCTGCCCCGCTGCGGCCCTGAAGTCGGCGCGCAGCTGTTCCGCCGGAGCGTCCAGGCCGAGGATCACCACTCCGCGGCAGTGCGGATCCCGGCGTTCGATAATCTCGCTCAGCGCCGTCCAGCCGTCGGCCGAGAGCGGCGGCAGCTTCCACCAGTCCGGGTAAATGCCGAGGTTGTAGAAGCGGGAGATGGCGCGCAGGTAGAGCTCGTCGCTGCGCGGCATGCTGGCGGGCAGGATCACCTCCAGCAGCAGCTCGTGCCCGGACCGGCAGCAGGCGTGGTACACCTCGGCGATTTTCTGCTCCTGCTCCAGGCGCAGGCTGTGGGCGTCTTCCGGGTGGAAGAAGACCAGGCACTTCACCACGTGCTCCTGCGGCCAGCTGATGAGCTGGGTGCCGATGTTGCCATGCTCCATCTCCAGAGGCCGGGAGCCCGGCAGCTCGATGGGGCGGCCAATCCACCACCCTTCCCCGGTGATCGCGTTCAGCGCGTCCTGACCAAAGGTGCCGTCGCACAGCAGGCCGGCTTTGCCCTCCAGCCCGGCGCGGCTCGCCGCCTCGCGGCTGGCCTGCAGGATCAGCTGCTTCAGCGCCGGAATGCGCTTAAGCGACGCGCCGCACTGCATCGCCATATCCTCAAGCTGGCTGCGGTGGTCGAAGGCCATCACGCACAGCTCCGGCCACTCGCGGCGGCGGGTGGTGACGCGGTGGAGATGGTTAAGACGCGGGTCGAGATCCGGGCGCGGCACATCCGCGGCGCGGGAGAGATAGTCATCCAGCTCGATTTTGCTCGGCATCGCCGGGGCGCAGCCGTGGCGCGAGACCACCAGCGCGCCGCAGGCGTTGGCGTAGCGGCACGCCTGCTCCCAGCCTTCGTCGTTCAGGTAGCCGCGCAGCAGGCCGGACATAAACGCATCCCCCGCGCCGAGGACGTTCAGCACCTCCACGCGCACGCCGGTCACCGTCAGGCCGTCGTCCAGCCGGGGCGGAATGGCGTCGGTGAAGACCGAGCAGCCGAGCGCGCCGCGCTTGCAGACCAGCGCTGCGTCACTGACGGCGCGCACCTGCCCCAGCGCCTGCAGGGTATCCGTGCTGCCGCCCGCAATGTGAAACTCCTCTTCGGTGCCGACAATAACGTCGAAGAGGTGCAGCACCTCCTGCAGCTCGCGGGTGACCTGATCGGCGGCGATAAAGCGCGTTTCGCCGTCGCCTAAGGCGGTCAGCCCCCACAGCACCGGACGGTAGTCAATGTCCAGCACCGTACGCACGCCGTGACGGCGGGCATAGCCCAGCGCCGTCAGCACCGCCTCGCGGGTCTGCGGGTGAGAAAGGTGGGTCCCGGTGATGGCAAGACAACGTGCGGAGGCGATGTAGCTTTCGTCCACATCGCTGGCCGTAATGGCCATATCCGCGCAGTTATCGCGATAAAAAATCAGAGGAAAGGTGTCCCGGTCTTTAATGCCGAGTAGCACCAGCGCCGTGAGGCGTTGTTTATCGGTAATCAGATGGCGGGTATCGCAGCCCACCTGGTTGAGCTCTTCCCGCAGGAAGCGGCCCATATGTTCATCGCCGACGCGCGCCAGCATCGACGAACGTAAACCCTGACGCGCGGTGCCGTACGCCACGTTGCCGGACGACCCGCCCAGATATTTGGCGAAGCTCGAGACATCCTCCAGACGGGCGCCAATCTGCTGGCTGTAGAGGTCTACCGCCACGCGGCCCATGCATATCACATCAAACTGCTTTTCCACGTTGATACCTCATCAGACAATGTCGTTCACGTTCAGCCAGCGGCCTTCCCGGTGCGAAAGTGCAATCGCGTCCAGCACGCGCGACACCTTCCAGCCCTCTTCGAAGTCCGGCCACATCGGCGCGTCGGCGGCAATCCCGTCCACCAGGTCGCGCACCTCCACCGTTTTTTGGTCGTTAAAGCCAATCCCGTGGCCCGCGCCCATGCAGAACGCGGCGTAATCCGGGTGCGCGGGGCCAACGAGCAGCGTGCGGAACCCCTGACGGTTCACCGGATCGTCATGCAGATAGAGCTTCAGCTCCGCCATGCGCTCCTGGGTGAAGCTGATGGCGCCTTTCGTTCCGGTAATGACGTACGACAGCCCCATCTTGCGGCCGCAGGCGACGCGGGAGGTTTCAATCACGCCCTGCGCCCCGCCCGCGAAGCGCACCATCGCGTGGGCCTGATCCTCGTTTTCGACGGCGATCATCTCCGACGATCCGGCCTTCGCCGGGCGTTCCGGGACCACGATCTTCAGGTCGCCGCAGACCTGCTCGATATCCCCCACCAGGTACTGGGCCATATTGACGATGTGCGCCGCGAGATCGCCCAGCGCCCCCAGCCCGGCGGTCTCTTTAAAGCAGTGCCAGTGAATGGGCGAGAGCGGGTCGGCCATATAGTCTTCGTTGTGGGTGCCGTAGAAGTGGATCACCTCACCAATCTCGCCGCGGGCGATAATCTCCTTCGCCAGCTGCGCCGTCGGGTTCTTCATGTAGTTGAACCCCACCAGCGTTTTCACCCCGGCCCGCTTCGCGGCGTCAACCATCTCGCGCGCGTCGTGGGCATTAAGCGCCAGCGGCTTCTCCGAGTAGACGTGCTTGCCGTGGCGGATCGCCTCCAGCGCCATCTCTTTATGCAGATGGTTGGGTGAACAAATATCCACCACGTCAATGGCCGGGTCGGCCACCAGCGCCCGCCAGTCCCCGGTGGAGCGGTTGAAGCCAAACGCCTGCGCGCGCGCTGCCGCCAGCTCCGGCGTGACTTCCGCCACCATCTCGCGCACCAGCCTGCCGCGCAGGTTGAACACCGTCGGGGCCTGGGCATAGGCGATGGCATGTGCCTTGCCGATATACCCGGTGCCAATCAATCCAATACGAACCTCTTTCATCGTGATCCTCACAGTGCGCCGCGACGGCTTTTGGCATAGGTATCGAATGCCACCGCCAGAACGATAATTAATCCGGTGATAATTTGCTGGTAGTAGGCCGAGACGTTCATCAGCACCAGGCCGTTAATCAGAATGCCCATAATGATGGAGCCGATAATGGTGCCGCCGATGCGCCCATAGCCGCCCATCAGCGAGGTGCCGCCAATCACCACCGAGGCAATAACGCGCAGCTCAAAGGAGATCCCGGCTACCGCCTCTGCACTTCCCAGACGCGCGCTCAGGATGAAGCCTGCCAGCCCCGCCAGACAGCCAATCAGCACGTAGACGCTGACCAGCACGCGCTTGACGTTCACCCCCGCCAGTCGCGCCGCCTCCGGGTTGCCGCCGATGGCGTAGACGAAGCGGCCCCAGCGTGTTTTATGCAGCGCCAGATAACCGCCAATGGCGACGATGGCGAAGATCCAGATCGGAATAGAGATGCCGAGCAGCTCCCCGCGTCCCCACCAGCGGTAGCCCGGGTCGAAACCGGCGATCGGCGCACCGTCGTTAATCACCAGCGTCAGGCCGCGCCAGATGGTCATCCCACCGAGGGTGACGATAAACGGCGGCAGGCGCAGGCGGGTGACGCCCAGACCGTGCAGGAAGCCAATCGCCGTGCCCATGGCCAGACAAATCCCCAGCCCGATTAGCCAGCTCATGCCGCCCCAGGCGTTCGGGTCGACGGTGGTGAAGTTGTCGCCTTTGATCACGTACGCCGCGGTCATGGCGCACACCGCCAGAATGGAGCCGACGGAGAGGTCGATCCCGGCGGTCAGGATGACGAAGGTCATCCCCACGGCCATGATCCCGTAGATGGACACTTCGGTCAGGATGTTGAAAATATTGCGTTCAGAGAAAAAGTTACTGTTCTGCGACTGGAAGAAGATCAGCAGCAGGATCATGAAAATCAGCACCCCGAAGCGCTCGAAGAAGGCGATGGGATCGATGCGTCCGGCGCGTTTGACCGGGGCCTGCGTTTTAGAAATCATCTGCGTCATGAGAAACTCCGTTATGCCGCGTTCAGGGCGTTGTGGTTGATGGCCATCATCGTCATCAGCCGTTCTTCGTTAGCGTCGTCACCGTGGATCACGCCGGTCACCCGGCCTTCGCTGAGAGTGATGATCCGGTCGGACACCGCCATCACCTCAGGCAGATCGGAGGAGATCACGATCACCGCCACGCCCTTTTTCGCCATGTCAAACAGCACCTGGTGCACTTCCGATTTGGTCCCCACGTCGATGCCGCGCGTCGGCTCATCGACGATCAGCACCCGCGGGTTGAGCGCCATGCAGCGCGCGAGGATCACTTTTTGCTGGTTGCCGCCGGAGAGCTTGCGCACCTCCTGCGCGCTGTTGACCATTTTGATCTGCAGCGCCTGGCGGTAGGACTCAATCAGGTCGTCCTCTTTGCGGGTGTTCACGAACCAGCGCCACTGCAGCAGCGAGGAGAGGCAGGAGAGCGACAGGTTGTCGCGAATCGACAGCCCCAGCACCGCCCCCTCTTTTTTGCGGTCTTCCGGCACCAGCGCCACGCCCTGGTCGAGGGCATAAAGCGGGTCGCGCGGCTGGTACGGCACGCCGTCCAGCTCAAAGCTGCCCGAGGTAAACGCGTCTGCGCCAAACAGGCAGCGCGCCACCTCGGTGCGCCCCGCGCCCACCAGCCCGGCAATGCCCAGGACTTCCCCGGCGTGAACGTGGAAGCTGATGTCGTGCAGAGCGATACCGTGCGGATCCAGCGGCGGCTTCTCGCGGCTCAGCCCTTTCACCGCCAGGCGGACGGGTTTGTCTTCATGATGCGTTTCGCTGGCGGGACGACGGTTAAAGGCCACGTCGCGTCCGACCATCAGGCGGATCAGCTGTTCTACGCTGGTCTCCGCCACCGCGCCGGTGCCGGTGAAGCGGCCGTCCTGGAAAACGGTGAAGCGATCGCAGAGCTTGAAAACTTCGTGCAGACGGTGGGTAACGTAAATAATGCTCACGCCGCGATTTCTAAGCTCCCGCACCACGCGGTGCAGGCTTTCCACCTCGCTGTCGCTCAGCGCGGCGGAAGGTTCGTCCATAATGATCAACCGGGCGTTGAGGGTCAGCGCCCGGGCGATCTCCACCATCTGCTGCTGGGCGACGCTCAGGCGGGCGACAGGCGTGGTCGGCGCAACGTTCAGCTGCAGGTAATCGAGAATGACCTGCGCCTCCTGGTTTACCGCCTTTTCGTCGACGATCAGGTTACGTTTACGCGGCTCGCGCCCGAGAAACATGTTTTCCGCAACGGTCATGTTGGGCAGCAGGTTGAATTCCTGATAGATGGTAATAATGCCCTTGTTCTGGCGCTCCACCGGGGAGTCGTCCACCGGCAGCGTTTCGCCGCTGAACCAGATATCCCCGCGCGTTTGCGGCTGCGCGCCCGCGAGCGCCTTCAGCAGCGTGGATTTTCCCGCCCCGTTTTCCCCCAGCAGGGCGTGAATTTCTCCGCTGCCGACGGTCAGCTGCGCGCTGCTCAGCGCCCAGACGCCGGAAAAGCTTTTGGCCAGGTCGGTCACTTTCAGTAAGGGTTGCGACATCGGTCTGCTCCTCCTCATGATGAGCCGCCAGAGGCGGCTCGGGACATATTAGTTACCGGCCTCACCGATACGCTCGGCCTGCTGCAGGTTCTCTTTGGTGATAAGCGTCGGCGGATAGTCGGCTCCGGTGATGGCTTTCTTCTCGCGCACGTTGGCCACCAGCTGGCTCATCGCCGTCTGCACCGCAAAGCCCGGGCGCTGATCCGCCGTTACCGCCAGCCAGCCGTCGCGCACGCGGGCCAGCGCTTCCGGTACCGCATCGAAGCCGGTCACGAGGATCTCGCCCGGCTTCACGCCCTGGCTCTGCAGCGCTTCAATCGCCCCCAGCGCCATATCGTCGTTGGCGGAGAGGATCACCTGCGGGCGCTTCGGCAGCGAAGGCAGCACGCTTTCCACAATGCGCATCCCTTCCGAACGCATCCAGTTCCCGGTCTGATCGGCGACGATCTTGTACTTATCCCCGCCCGCCTTCAGGCTGTCGCGGATCCCTTTGGTGCGTTCAATATTGGAAGAGGAGCCCGGCTGACCGGTAAGGAGAATGATGTCCGCGCCGTTGGGGAATTTGGTTTTAACGAAGTCGCCAACCGCCTGGCCGCCCTTGTAGTTGTTGGCGCCGAAGTGCGGCACTTTCTTCTGGCTATCGACGGAGCGGTCAAGGGTGACGACCGGCAGCTTCGCATCCTGAATTTCATCCACCGCGCTGGAGACCGCGTTCACGTCGTTCGGGGAGACGATAAAGCCCTGCGCCCCGCGGGTGATGGCGTTTTCCAGGTCAGCCACCTGCTTCGGTGAGCTGCCCTGCCCGTCCAGCACCTGAAGCTTCACGCCCATCTCTTTTGCGGCTTTCACCGCCGTGCGCTGCATGTGAACTTCAAACGGCATGGCCAGGTTTGGCGTACTGAAAACAATTTGCTCGTTTTCGGCGAGGGCAGCCCCGGACGTCATGGCGATGAGGGCGGCTACGATCAGTTTTTTCATTATTATGTCTCTCTGTGTAGGGTTGTTGTGTTTAGAGGACGATCTCGCGCTGGCTGCGCAGCGACTCCAGCGCTTTATCCGCGAGGTACAGCGCACGTTCACCATCATCGCCGCTGCAGTCAGGCACCGCTTCGCCGCGCAGGACCGCAACAAAGTGTTCCCATTCCGCGGCGTAAGCGGATTTGTAGCGCTGCAGGAAGAAGTGTTCCGGCAGCGCGCTGGTGCAGCCCTGTTTGCCGTAGTGCTGCACCTGGTTTTCAAGGATGTTGCCCGCGCACAGCAGACCTTCGGAGCCGTGCAGCTCCAGGCGCTGGTCGTAGCCATAAGATGAACGGCGGCTGTTGACGATGGTGGCCATCGCGCCGGAGGCGTATTTCAGAACGATAAACGCGGTATCGATATCCCCCGCCTCGCCAATCGCCGGATCCACCAGGTTGCTGCCCTGGGCATACACCGACACCGGCTCTTCGCCCATGATGAAGCGCGCCATGTCAAAGTCGTGGATGGTCATATCGCGGAACATGCCGCCGGAAACGCGTACGTACTCCGCAGGCGGCGGAGACGGATCGCGGGAGATGATGAGCAGCGATTCCGGCTTGCCGATGCGCCCGGCCTGGACGTCGGTTTTCACGCGTCGGAACTGCGGGTCAAAGCGGCGGTTAAAGCCGATGAACAGCGGCACGTCGTACTCTTTAACCACTTTCAGGCAGTCGCGCACGCGGGCGAGGTCGAGGTGTACCGGCTTTTCACAGAAGATGGCCTTGCCGTGGCGGGCGGCCATTTCAATGAGGTCCGCGTGGGTATCGGTCGCGGAGGCGATCAGCACGGCGTGAACGTTAGGGTCGGTCATCGCCTCATCCAGGCTCTGCTGGCGGGCCTGATACTGCGCGGCGAGACGGGTGGCAAATTCCTGATTCGGGTCAACCACGGACCAGAGCGTGGTCGCACCGTGGCTGGCGATGTTAGCTGCATGTACCTGGCCAATTCGGCCAGCGCCCAGTAAAGCAATGTTAAACATAACGGCTCCCGGTGTTGGTGAATGCTGTGAACTAACGACCCTATAAATAAAACATTTATTTCATTTTTATAAATAGTGAAAATTATGTTTTTGAGTGTGGGTTAACACTTTTGAGATGAATGAGATAAATTTTGTTATCAATCTCACAACATGAGAGGACGTACAGAAGCGCCCCTCATCCCGGCCCTCTCCCCAGGTGGGCCAGGGAGAAAAGGCCGCACCGAACCATCCCCTCTCCCCTTTGGGGAGAGGGTTAGGGTGAGGGGAAATGAAATGAAAATTTCGTTACGGCAGGAAAACTCAATACTGCCGGGCTTTTTTCACCTGCGCCTGCGTTTGCTCCGCGGCTTCGCGTACGGCAGAAGACTCTGCCACCTGCGCATCACCGGTTCGCCACCAGGAGGCGTAATCGTGGGTCATGGTCTTCGGCAATACCTTGATGTCCAGCAGCGTCGGGCCCGGATGCGCGCGGGACGCCTCCAGCGCCGCCAGCAGGCTTTGCTCATCGTTTACCCGCCACGCGCGGCAGCCGTAGCTCTCCGCGTTTTGCGCAAAATCGACCTTCACCAGCGGCCCGTCAAGCCGTCCGGTTTCCGGGTTGCGCCGGCGGTTTTCCGTGCCAAAGCTGCCCATGCCGTGCCCCATCTGCAGGTTGTTAATGCAGCCGAAGCTGGCGTTATCAAACAGCAGAACGGTAACCTTAATGCTCTCCTGCACCGCGGTTTGCAGCTCGGAGTGCAGCATCATGTAGGAGCCGTCCCCCACCATGGCGTACACCGGCTGTTCGGGTCTGGCGAGCTTCGCGCCGATGGCCGCCGCAATCTCGTAGCCCATGCAGGAGTAGCCGTACTCCAGGTGATAGCTGTCCGGCGTTTTGACCTGCCAGAGGCGCTGTAAATCGCCCGGCAGCGAACCAGCCGCGCCCACCACGATGGCGTTATCCTCCACATGCTGGTTAATCAGCCCCAGCACCCGCGTCTGGGTCAGCCGGGTGTTGAGCGCCTCGCCGTATTCCGCCAGCTGCGCGTCCAGGTGCCCCGCCACTTCGGGCGCGTCGTCAGGACGCCACTGGCGATCCCACAAGCGGCGGCACTCGTCGCGCCACGCGGACTTCGCCTCGGCGATTGCCTCTCCCCAGCCGCTGCGGTAATCCTCGAGCGCGTGGGTCAAGGCCTGCAGCCCGGTTTGAGCATCGGCAACCAGCGCGGTGGCGTCCAGCTTCAGGGCGTCAAACTCGGCCACGTTCAGCAGCAGGAATTCGACGTCCGGGTGGGAAAAGAGCGCCTTGGAGCCGGTAGTAAAGTCGGTCAGGCGCGTGCCGATGCCGATCACCAGGTCGGCCTGTGGCGCGAGCTGGTTGGCGGCCATTCCCCCCGTCACCCCTACGCCGCCCAGGTTAAGTGGGTGGTCACTTACCAGCGCCCCCTTTCCGGCCTGGGTTTCGGCAAACGGTAGCCGCAGCGTCTCGACAAATGCGCGGAACGCCTCATGCGCGCCGGAATAGCGCACGCCGCCGCCGCACACCACCAGCGGACGACGCTTGCGGGCGATCAGCGCCCGCGCCTGCGCCAGACGCTGCGGATCGGGCGGACGGCGCTCGATGTGGTGCACGCGACGCGCGAAGAAGCTCAGCGGGTAGTCCCAGGCCTCCCCCTGCACGTCCTGCGGCAGGCAGATGGTCACCGCGCCGGTATTGGCGGGGTCAGTAAGCGTTCGCATCGCGCTTAGCATGGCGCTCATCAGCTGCTCGGGGCGGTTAATGCGGTCCCAGTAGCGGGAGACCGGGCGGAAGCAGTCGTTGGTGCTGATGCTGAGGTCGTGATACTGCTCAATCTGCTGCAGCACCGGGTCCGGCTGGCGGCTGGCGTAGATATCGCCCGGCAACAGCAGCAGCGGGATGCGGTTCGCCGTGGCGGTGGCCGCGGCGGTCACCATATTGGCGGCCCCCGGCCCGACGGAGGAGGTGACGGCAAAAATACGCTGACGCCGGTGCTGTTTGGCGAACCCCGTCGCCATATGGGCAATGCCCTGCTCGTTGCAGCCCTGCATCACCTGCAGATGGCCCGGATCCTGCTCCAGCGCCTGGCCAATACCGAGCACGTTGCCGTGACCAAAGATGGTGGCGACGCCCTCAACGAAGGGCGTTTCGTTGCCGTCCACGCTGACGTACTGTTGATTCAGGAACCGGACCAGCGCCTGAGCCACGGTCATACGTTCGGTTTGCATAAAACCTCCTGTCAGCCCAGCGTCGGCATGGAGAACGCAGCGCCTGTCTCCTGCTGCATTTCCGGCCAGCGCGCGGTGATGGTTTTCAAACGGGTGTAGAAGCGCACGCCGTCGTTGCCGTGGACGTTGAGCGCGCCAAAGATAGAACGCTTCCAGCCGCCGAAGCTGTGGAATGCCATCGGCACCGGGATCGGCACGTTGACCCCCACCATGCCCGCCTGCACCTCTTCGCAGAAGCGGCGCGCGCAGCCGCCGTCGCGGGTGAAAATGGCCGAGCCATTACCATATTCATGGCGGTTAATCAGATCCACCGCGCTGGCGTAATCTGCTACGCGCACCACAGAAAGCACCGGGCCAAAAATTTCTTCTTTATAGATGGTCATCTCCGGGGTGACGCTATCGAACAGCGTTGGCCCAACGAAGTAGCCCTGCTCGTGCCCCTTCACGCTGAAGCCGCGGCCGTCCACGCGAAGCTTCGCTCCCTGCGCTTCCCCGCTGTCGATATAGCCCAGCACCTTGCTGCGGTGCGCGGAGGAGATGAGCGGCCCCATTTCGTTTTCCGGCGTCTGGTCCAGACCCGGCCCAACGCGCAGCGCGGCAATCTGTTTCTCCAGCCGGGCGCAGAGGTCATCGGCGGTTTTATCCCCCACCGCCAGCACCACCGAGAGCGCCATGCAGCGCTCGCCCGCCGCGCCGTAGGCCGCGCCCATGATCGCGTTGGTCGCCATTTCCATGTCGGCATCCGGCATTAAAATGCAGTGGTTTTTCGCGCCGCCCAGCGCCTGACAGCGCTTACCGTGGGCGGACGCGGTCTGGTAAATGTATTCCGCAATCGGCGTGGAGCCGACAAAGCTCACCGCCTGCACGCGCGGGTCGGTCAGGAGCACGTCAACGGACTCTTTATCGCCCTGCACCACGTTGAACACGCCGTCCGGCAGGCCGGCCTCTTTCAGCAGCTGCGCCAGCGCCAGCGCGAGCGAAGGGTCTTTTTCCGACGGTTTCAGCACGAAGGTGTTGCCGGTAGCCAGCGCAATCGGGAACATCCACATCGGCACCATCGCCGGGAAGTTAAACGGCGTGATCCCGACGCAGACCCCGAGCGGCTGCATCAGCGAGTGGCTGTCGACGCCGGTACCGACGTTCGCCGAGTGTTCGCCCTTTTGCAGATGCGGGATGCCGCAGGCAAACTCCACCACTTCCAGGCCGCGGGTCAGTTCGCCCACCGCGTCGGAGAAGACTTTGCCGTGCTCTTCGCTGATGATGCGGGCCAGTCGCTCCATGTTCTCTTCCAGCAGCGCCTTGAAGCGGAACATCACGCGCGCGCGCTTCAGCGGAGCATGGCGCGCCCACGCCGGAAACGCCTGCTGCGCGGCGGCAATGGCCTGTTCGGTTTCCTGCGCTGTACTCATAACCACCTGGCGGATTTGCTCGCCGGTGGCCGGGTTGAAGATCGCCTGAACGCGCTGGCCTGAACCGGTGACACATTCGCCGTGAATAAAATTCGCTACCGTCTCCATCCTTAACCTCTCGCTGTTGATACGTGACTGTGACTGAACACTGTGTACAGAACACTATATATGAAACAAATATTCCATTTTAAGTTGAAATAAAATAAATGATGATTATTGTGATCAAGGATGGATTTTTATGTTAACAGCCAACAACACTGACGCCGCGTGCGCTATTAAGACGTTTCGGGCGAGGAAATGACTGAAGCTTCTGTTTCATTTTTGCTGCCAGATGGATGGCCGACATTTAAAAGACGCGGTTTTGCGTTTAGAATCATAAGACTGTATTTGGGGGATAAGATGACGACAGCAACCAGCCTGAACGAACTGCAGCAGCAAATCCGCGATCGCTACGATAGCCTGAGCAAGAGGCTGCAGCAGGTCTCCCGCTACGTGCTGGATAATACCAACAGCGTGGCCTTTGATACGGTTGCCGTCATTGCCGAGCGCGCCGACGTGCCGCCGTCAACGCTGATCCGCTTTGCCAACGCCTTTGACTTCACCGGCTTCAACGAAATGAAACAGCTGTTTCGCATGAACCTGGTGGAGGAGACCGCCAGCTACAGCGACCGGGCCCGGCTGTTTCGCGAAATGGAGAGCGAGGCCGTGCCGGAAACGCCGCTCGATATCCTGCAGGAATTCGCCCGCTCGAACGCCCAGGCGCTGCAGCAGCTGGCCGCCCGCGCCGAGCCGGAGATGCTGGAGCGCGCGGTACAGCTGCTGGCCGACGCCGACACCATCTACATCGCCGGGCTGCGCCGCTCCTTTAGCGTCGCGGCCTACCTCACCTACGCCCTGAGCCACCTGGAGTGTCGCCCTATCCTTCTCGACGGCATGGGCGGCATGCTGCGCGAGCAGATCAGCCGCATCAAGGCGCGGGACATTGTGGTGTCGATCAGCTTCTCGCCGTACGCGGAGGAGACGGTGATGGTGAGCGAAACCGCCGCCAGCGTCGGCGCGCGGCAGATCGTGATTACGGACAGCCAGATAAGCCCGCTGGCGACGTTTAGCGATCTTTGCTTTGTGGTGAAAGAGGCGCAGGTGGATGCGTTCCGGTCTCAGTCGGCAACGCTGTGCCTGGTGCAGTCGCTGGTGGTGGCGCTGGCTTATCGGCTGGGGGAAGGGAAGTAAGGCAATAAAAAAAACCCCCTGCACAGGCAGAGGGTTTGGGTGTTAATTCAGAGGGTGATTATTCCCACTCAATCGTAGCCGGTGGCTTACCGCTGATGTCATACACCACGCGGGAAATGCCGTTCACTTCGTTGATGATGCGGTTAGACACGCGGCCTAAGAAGTCATACGGCAGGTGCGCCCAGTGCGCGGTCATGAAGTCGATGGTTTCCACCGCACGCAGGGAAACAACCCAGTCGTACTTACGGCCATCGCCCATGACGCCGACGGAGCGAACCGGCAGGAACACGGTGAACGCCTGGCTCACTTTGTTGTACAGGTCAGCTTTGTGCAGCTCTTCGATGAAGATAGCGTCCGCGCGACGCAGCAGGTCGCAGTACTCTTTCTTCACTTCGCCCAGCACGCGCACGCCCAGACCCGGGCCCGGGAACGGGTGACGGTAGAGCATGTCGTACGGCAGACCCAGTTCCAGACCGATCTTGCGCACTTCGTCTTTGAACAACTCGCGCAGCGGTTCAACCAGACCCATCTTCATCTCTTTCGGCAGGCCGCCCACGTTGTGGTGAGATTTGATGACGTGTGCTTTACCGGTGGCGGAGGCCGCGGATTCGATCACGTCCGGGTAGATGGTGCCCTGCGCCAGCCACTTCACGTCTTCCAGCTTCAGCGCTTCTTCGTCGAACACTTCCACGAACACGCGACCGATGATCTTACGTTTCGCTTCCGGATCGTTCTCGCCTTTCAGCGCGTCCAGGAAGCGCTGCTCGCCTTCCACGTGAACGATGTTCAGACCGAAATGGTCGCCGAACATGTCCATTACCTGCTGGGCTTCGTTCAGACGCAGCAGACCGTTGTCCACGAAGACGCAGGTCAGATTTTTACCGATGGCGCGGTGCAGCAGCATCGCGGTCACGGAGGAGTCCACGCCGCCGGAGAGGCCGAGGATCACTTTGTCATCGCCAACCTGCTGGCGGATACGCTCAACGGCGTCGTCGATGATTTTAGCCGGGGTCCACAGGGCTTCACACTGGCAGATGTCACGCACGAAGCGCTCCAGCATGCGCATACCCTGACGGGTGTGGGTCACTTCCGGGTGGAACTGCACGCCGTAGAAGCGTTTTTCTTCGTTCGCCATGATCGCGAACGGGCAGCTTTCGGTGCTGGCAACGGTCACGAAGTCAGACGGGATGGCGGTGACTTTGTCGCCGTGGCTCATCCACACGTCCAGCAGCGGTTTGCCGTCTGCGGTCAGGGAGTCTTCGATACCGCGCACCAGCGCGCTGTCGGTGACGACTTCTACCTGTGCGTAGCCAAACTCGCGCTCGTTAGAGCCTTCTACGTGGCCGCCCAGCTGCATTGCCATGGTCTGCATACCGTAGCAGACGCCGAATACCGGCACGCCAGCTTCGAACACGTACTGCGGCGCGCGCGGGCTGTTCGCTTCGGTAGTGCTTTCCGGGCCGCCGGACAGGATGATGCCGCTTGGATTGAATTCGCGAATCTGTGCTTCCGTGACATCCCATGCCCACAGCTCACAGTAAACGCCCAGTTCACGTACGCGACGCGCCACCAGCTGAGTGTACTGCGAACCGAAGTCCAGGATGAGAATGCGATGTTTATGAATGTTTTCCGTCATTGACGCTAATTCCGAGGCAAGTGAAACAAAAACAGAGCGCCCGGCAGAAGCCGGGCGCGGAAACTTATCAGGAGCCCAGACGGTAGTTCGGGGACTCTTTGGTGATCGTCACGTCGTGAACGTGGCTCTCCTGGATACCCGCACCGCTGATGCGTACGAATTCCGCTTTAGTACGCAGCAGGTCAATGGTACCACAGCCGGTCAGACCCATACAGGAGCGCAGGCCGCCCATCTGCTGGTGAATGATCTCTTTCAGACGGCCTTTATACGCTACGCGACCTTCGATACCTTCCGGCACCAGTTTGTCTGCGGCGTTATCGGTCTGGAAGTAACGGTCAGAGGAACCTTTGGACATCGCGCCCAGGGAGCCCATACCGCGGTAAGATTTGTAAGAACGGCCCTGGTAGAGTTCGATTTCACCCGGGGATTCTTCGGTACCGGCCAGCATGGAGCCGACCATTACTGCAGCTGCGCCCGCGGCGATCGCTTTGGCGATGTCGCCAGAGAAGCGGATACCGCCGTCAGCGATAACCGGAATACCGGTACCTTCCAGCGCTTCTACCGCGTCAGACACGGCGGTGATCTGCGGAACGCCCACGCCGGTCACGATACGCGTAGTACAGATGGAGCCAGGGCCGATACCCACTTTCACCGCGCTGCAGCCAGCGTCAGCCAGCGCGCGAGCGCCTGCGCCAGTTGCCACGTTACCGCCGATGATCTGCAGGTCAGGGTATTTGGCGCGGGTATCACGAATACGCTGCAGAACGCCTTCAGAGTGGCCATGAGAGGAGTCAATCAGCAGGACGTCAACGCCCGCGGCAACCAGCGCGTCAACGCGCTCTTCGTTGCCAGCACCGGCGCCAACCGCAGCACCGACGCGCAGGCGGCCATGCTCGTCTTTACAGGCGTTAGGTTTACGTTCTGCTTTCTGGAAATCTTTAACGGTGATCATGCCGCGCAGGTGGAAGCTGCTGTCGACAACCAGCGCTTTTTCAACGCGTTTTTCGTGCATTTTTGCCAGCACCACGTCGCGGGTTTCGCCTTCGCGAACGGTAACCAGACGCTCTTTTGGCGTCATGTACACGCTGACAGGCTGGTTCAGGTCAGTCACGAAACGCACGTCACGACCGGTGATGATACCGACCAGCTCGTTCTCTTCGGTCACAACCGGGTAACCGGCGAAGCCGTTACGTTCGGTCAGGGCCTTCACTTCGTGCAGGGTGGTGGTTGGCAGAACGGTCTGTGGATCAGACACGATGCCGGATTCATGTTTCTTCACACGGCGAACTTCTTCCGCCTGACGTTCGATAGACATGTTTTTGTGGATAAAGCCAATGCCGCCTTCCTGTGCCAGGGCAATAGCCAGGCGCGCTTCAGTCACGGTGTCCATTGCCGCGGAGAGCATAGGAATGTTCAGGCGAATGGTTTTCGTCAACTGCGTGCTGAGATCGGCAGTATTCGGCAGAACGGTGGAGTGAGCGGGAACGAGGAGGACGTCGTCAAACGTCAGTGCTTCTTTAGCGATACGTAGCATGGGCAATATCTCTGACCTGGGTGGTTAAATATTGCCGTGGCATTATACAGAGCGTAACCGATTGCATCTACACTTTTTTGAAAAAAATGCTTGCGATTGCCTCTCAGCAGGTTACTATCGACTGAATAACTTGCTGATTTAGAATTTGATCCCGCTCACATGTTATCCTCTCAATCCCCCTCAATTTATACCGTCAGCCGCCTGAATCAGACGGTGCGTTTGCTGCTTGAGCAGGAAATGGGGCAGGTCTGGATCAGCGGTGAAATCTCAAACTTCACGCAGCCGTCCTCCGGCCACTGGTACTTTACGCTAAAAGACGATACCGCCCAGGTGCGCTGCGCGATGTTCCGCAACAGCAACCGTCGCGTCACGTTTCGCCCTCAGCACGGCCAGCAGGTTCTGGTGCGCGCCAGTATCACCCTGTACGAGCCGCGCGGTGATTATCAAATTATCGTCGAAAGCATGCAGCCCGCGGGTGAAGGCCTGCTGCAGCAGAAGTATGAGCAGTTAAAAGCCAGGCTCTCTGCCGAGGGGCTGTTCGATCAGCAGTTTAAAAAGCCCCTACCCTCACCGGCCCACTGCGTGGGGGTCATCACCTCAAAAACCGGTGCGGCACTGCACGATATTTTGCACGTGCTCAAGCGTCGCGACCCTTCCCTGCCCGTCATTATCTACCCGACCGCGGTACAGGGTGACGATGCGCCGGGACAGATTGTGCGCGCCATTGAGCTGGCGAACGCCCGTCAGGAGTGCGACGTATTAATCGTTGGGCGCGGCGGCGGCTCGCTGGAAGACCTGTGGAGCTTTAACGACGAGCGCGTGGCGCGGGCGATTTTCGCAAGCCAAATCCCTGTTGTGAGCGCCGTCGGCCACGAAACGGACGTAACGATTGCGGATTTTGTCGCGGATCTACGTGCGCCTACGCCGTCCGCGGCGGCGGAAGTGGTGAGCCGCAACCAGCTGGAACTGCTGCGTCAGCTTCAGAACGGCCAGCAGCGCCTGGAGATGGCGATGGACTACTTCCTCGCCAGCCGTACCCGCCGCTTTACCCAGATCCATCACCGTCTTCAGCAGCAGCACCCGCAGCTGCGTCTGGCGCGTCAGCAGACCGTGCTGGAACGTCTGCGCCAGCGCATGAGTTTTGCGGTGGATGCGCAGCTTAAGCGCGCGGTCTCGCGCCAGCAGCGCGCTACGCAGCGCCTGAACCAGCAGAACCCGCAGCCGAAAATTTATCGCGCGCAAACGCGGATTCAGCAGTTGGAGTATCGTCTGGCGGAAACTATCCGCGCGCGTCTGAGCACCACCCGCGAGCGTTTCGGCAATGCGGTGACCCATCTTGAAGCGGTCAGCCCCCTCTCCACGCTGGCGCGCGGCTACAGCGTGACGACGGCGATGGACGGCAAAGTGCTCAAGCAGACCAAACAGGTGAACGCCGGCGATGTGCTGACAACCCGCCTGTCGGACGGCTGGGTAGAAAGCGAAGTGAAATCAATTAAACCGGCGAAAAAGCCGCGTCAGCGAAAAACCGGATAATTCTTCGCCGGTTAGAAACTATACTGCTGCTATTCCCTTTTATTCGGCATTGCCAGAACTAAGGAGAGCAGCATGTCCCATCTTTACAGTGTCATTCCCCCCTACATCCTTCGTCGCATTATCGAAAGCGGTTCCGAGCCGCAGCAGCGCTGTGCCCGCCAGACCTTGACCCATGTCCAGACTCTGATGGCCCACATGCCCGGCAAGCCCGCCGCGCCGCACGTGAGCAAGGCCGGACAGCTGGAGCGTGATATCTACGATGCGAAGCAGACCCAGGAGCTACCGGGTACGCAAGTGCGTTATGAAGGCCAGCCGTCGAACGGCGACGTGGCGGTGGATGAAGCCTACGATTATCTGGGTATCACCCATGATTTCTTCTGGAAAGCGTATCGCCGCGATTCACTCGACAACAAGGGCCTGATTCTGACCGGCACCGTGCATTATGGCCGGGAATATCAGAACGCCTTCTGGAACGGCCAGCAGATGGTTTTTGGCGACGGGGACGGGGAAATCTTTAACCGCTTTACCATCGCCATTGACGTCGTGGGGCACGAGCTGAGCCACGGCGTTACCGAGACCGAAGCCGGGCTAATCTATTTTGAACAGTCGGGCGCGCTGAACGAGTCGCTGTCAGACGTGTTTGGCTCGCTAGTCAAACAATACCATCTGAAGCAAACCGCCGATAAAGCAGACTGGCTCATTGGCGAAGGGCTGCTGGCGAAAGGGATCAACGGCAAAGGGCTACGCTCGATGTCTGAGCCGGGCACCGCCTATGACGATCCGCTGCTCGGCAAAGACCCGCAGCCCGCGCACATGAAAGATTTCATTCAAACGCGCGAGGATAACGGCGGCGTGCACCTGAACTCCGGCATCCCCAACCGGGCGTTTTATCTGGCCGCGACGGCGATCGGCGGCTACGCCTGGGAAAAAGCGGGTTATGCATGGTACGACACGGTTTGCGATCGCAATCTGGCGCAGGATGCGGATTTTGAGGCCTTCGCAAAACTGACGATCGCGCACGGAGAGAAACGCTCCGGCAGCGGCGTTGGGGCGGCCATAAAACAAGCCTGGGAACAGGTGGGAGTGCTGTAAATGCAGGTTCCGGAACTGACGGATGACGCCGTGGTTGAGCTGGCCCGGGAAGGCGGCGTCGCTTTTATTCCTAAGCTGAGCGGCCAGCGCACCATCGCGTTGTCCTCGCTCAATGCGGCCCAGCGCCAGCGTCTGGTGAGCATCCTCGAACAGGCCTTTCCGCGCGGCCAGCCGCCGGGACAGGCCTCGTCACCCGGCAGCGGCGACCAGCGCTATTTCCGCATCCAGATTATCTGGACCGGGCAAAATCAGGCGCACTACACCGATATCATCGTCCTGGTACCGGAGCAGGAAGCGCCCGAGTCGCTGGTCGAGCTGTGGAAGAAGGGCGAAGGCTGCGTGTGTGATTAACCTTCGGCCCGAACAAACTCCACGCGTTTTTTAGAGATAAGACCGTGGCCGTTCTGGCAGAAATAGTCCACCGCCCCGCAGGCTTTTAATACCTGGAGTGGCTGATGACACTCCGGGCAGCGGGCTTCGAGCGCAATATCCTTATTACAGCTTTCGCAGTGCGCTACCCCATTCTGAGGCTCAAGCGGTGCCTGGCAATCCGGGCAGGTAATCGTCATGGTGACTCCTTTAAAGGGTTCAGGTCTGCGATAATTTTACCACGTCGCGGTCAGTGAGGGCCACGCAGCTGTTGCTGTAACGCCAGCAGCAGTTCCACCTCCGCTATCCTGCGGCGCGTCGTGCGGCTCACCTCGTGCGGATCCCGTTCAAACAGGCTGTTGGCGCCCAGAATCTGCTCTGCAAGACAGTGCGCGTAGATCGTGCCGGGAATGGTCCAGCATTGGCGCGTGTCGCCATCTGTCAGCTCCAGTACATCTTCAGCGCCGCGCCGGTCGTGGCTGATGATGCGCCCGTCACGCAGGCAGAGGCGTAAACCCTTTTGCCCGCCCGTGGGTCCCGCGTATTTGTTAAGCCAGATATCCACCGGCACGCCGCTGATATGTCCCTGAAGATGCGCCTCACCTTCCGCCGTGGTCAGGTCGCCTATTGCGATAGCGTGGCCCAGGTGGTCTTTAGCCGTGACCACCTGCAACGTCATCTCATCATTCCCGTCCAGATAACGCACCGTTTCGCGCAGCATCGCCAGCACGTGCGTACCGATATCAAGAATTACGCCATCAGGGTGGCGAAGCGTTCGGGTATCCGGCTCGCCGGTGGCAAAGTTAAGCGCGATGGGTTCTCCTGCGGCGTTATATCCGCTCGGCTCCTGCAAAAAGCCGTCGATTTTGACGATGTCAGAGATATTGCCAACCAGCGACCGCTTCACCGTATCGATGCGCGCCATCCAGTGGTCGAGCGCCAGCACGCGGGGCGCCACGCCGGGCATGGCCAGCAGCGCGTTGAGCTTTTCGATTTGAGAAAGCGTGGCGACAATCGGTTTTTCAACCACAATGCGCGGCACGGGCGAGGCTATGGCCTTCTCCAGCACCTCAAGATGGTGCAGCGATGCGGTGGTGATGAACAGGGTATCAAGCGGCTGGGAGAGAAGGTCAGACAGCGTGGAGCAGCGCGTTATACCCTCCGGCTGTTTGACGGGCTGGATATCAAAGCCTAAACAGTGAGGGGGAGTATCAAAAAGTTTTCGTATTGCGGGCAGGTAAGCTGTTTCAACGACTGCGCCAAGACCAACAAACCCTAACAGCATGTTTTTACCTCGTTGAGTAAATTGCCGGGGCATAACGCCGCCCCGGCAAAATCGAGGTTTATGAGGCGTTAGCAGCCGGCTTAGTTTGCGCATTTTCCAGCATGCGGCGCACCGGAACAATGAGAACGATCAGTACCGCGGCACAAATCAGCAGCGCGATGGAGCAGCGCGCGAAGAGATCTGGCAGCATATCCAGCTGATCGGCCTTCACGTGGCCGCCAATCAGGCCCGCCGCCAGGTTACCCAGCGCACTCGCGCAGAACCACAGCCCCATCATCTGGCCGCGCATTCTCTCCGGCGCCAGCAGCGTCATGGTCGCCAGACCAATCGGGCTCAGGCACAGCTCACCCAGCGTCAGCATCAGAATGCTGCCCACCAGCCAGAATGGCGACACGCCCGCACCACCGTTGCTCAGCACGTTCTGCGCCGCCAGCATCATCAGGCCAAAGCCCGCTGCGGCACACAGAATACCGATAACGAACTTGGTGATGCTGCTCGGACGAATGTTTTTGCTCGCAAGCTTCGGCCATGCCCAGCTGAACACCGGTGCCAGCAGAATGATGAACAGGGCGTTGATTGACTGGAACCACACAGCCGGGATTTCGAAATCACCGATCGTGCGGTTAGTGTAGTCGTTGGCAAACAGGTTGAACGAGGTTGGCTTCTGCTCAAACGCGGACCAGAAGAAGGCCGCGGAGATCAGCAGAATAAAGCAGACCAGCAGCCTGGCGCGTTCTTTGCGGTTCAGACCTGCAAAAACAAACAGATAAATAAAGTAGAGGGCAACGGATGCCGCAATCACGTAGACCAGCACGCTGGCTACCGCAACCGGGTTAATGACAATCACGCCCTGCGCAATCAGCGTCACGATCGTTGCCACGCCTGCCGCCAGCGCCAGCAGCCAAACGCCCACGCCGTTACGCTTAACGATCGGGCTGTTCCAGGTGGAGTCGAGGCCGACTTCACCGTCATAGCGTTTCATCGCCGGAACGGCAAACACGCGGAAGATAATCAGCGCCACCAGCATCCCGATACCGCCAATACCAAAGCCCCAGTGCCAGCCGTGGGTTTTAATCAGCCAGCCGGAAATCAGCGGCGCGATGAACGACCCCATGTTGATGCCCATGTAGAACAGCGAGAAACCGCCGTCGCGACGCGCATCGCCTTTTTTGTACAGGGTGCCGACCATCACCGAAATACAGGTCTTGAACAGCCCGGAGCCGAGCACGATGAACATCAGGCCGATAAAGAACAGGTTGTTCCCCATCACCGCGGAGAGCGCAATCGACAGATGACCGAGAGCAATCAGGATTGAACCGTACCAGACGGCTCTCTGCTGGCCGAGCCAGTTATCGGCCAGCCAGCCACCCGGCAGCGCGGCCAGGTACATGGTACCGGCAAAGATACCGACAATCGCTGAGGCGTTTTCACGCGCCAGCCCCATCCCGCCGTCATAGACGGTGGCGGCCATAAACAGGATCAGTAACGGACGAATGCCGTAAAACGAGAAACGCTCCCACATCTCGGTGAAGAACAGTGAACCGAGCGGATACGGATGGCCGAAGAACGTTCGGCTCTCTTTTTGATTAACAGAGGATTGCATAATTCTCCCGAAAGGTATGTCGTCGTGCTTGTAAACACCATCATGTACGCCGGCCAGTTACGTATCTGGCCGATTTTTTACATGCGGCGAAAAGTTAGTTAACCATTTGATAACCAGGCGCTAGTTTTGTCTAGTACCGGACCCTGGACTTTAAGATGAAAATTCGACGATTGTCTACTTTCTTAGATTTAAACATGGTTAAAAGTGAATAGTGATTGACTTCACACAGAGAAAACCGGCGGTATGATTGGGCAAAAAAAAACCGCGATAACGCGGGCTTTCGTGAGAGCGGCAAAGCTTATTTGCTTCTCTTAATGTGAAAACCATCAAAACAACAATAGATTGTTTTTAATGCATTTTTAAATTCTTATCACATGGATGTGTACACCCTTGGGTACACAAAAAAGGACCATCGATAACTTTTAGAGGTCTGGTTGACCGATGACACCGTCAGTCCGTTAAGAGCGAAAAGCGGACATCTTAAGTCGGTTTTTTTTTATACTATTACCTCTATGTAGCCATGTTATATGGCTACATTTATACAGAAGTAAGGATTAGTCTTTTCCTGGACCATAATTGAATTTTGTACCTTTACCAATGGAGTAAAACTGTCCGCCAGCTACGTAATGGACAGTACGTAATTCATCAGGTGCATCATCAAAAATCCAGTGCCCATTTCTGAAAACGCGGTCATCACTCCATGCTCCGACAATTTCCCCCATGAACAAGTTGTGCTGCTTTTCATTTTCTACATTGGGTATGACCTTACAGACTAGCCAGCCAGCGCAACCTTCAACTAAAGGAAGATCGAACTCTTCCTGATAAAATAGTGGAATTTTACTGTTTTTATCGGGTGTGTCAGAATAACTGTGGCCTCCAGCATATAAAACTATTTCCATCTGTTTTACTACGGGGATCTGGACAACGTAATATCCACTTTTTTCTACAAGTCTGCGAGTAAATGCCTGTGGACCTATAAAAGCCATCACTTTGTTATTTCCTACTAACCCCACCCAGGCTGCTGCCATGACATTTTCAATTCCATCATTTTTAGCCGATATCATCGTCGTTGGCCCGACCTGCAATAAACGATAGGCTTTGTTTAACTCTACTGGTTGAATTGACATAATTTACTCTTTTGAGTTCTGATAAAAATTAAGACAGGTTACTTATTTGATTGTTCGATTATATAACTGGAATAGTTGCAAATTAATTGCTATTATCAAAATACATTATTGCAATTTTCACAACAATCATGAACAAACTTGATGCTCTAAAGTTTTTTATCATTGCCTCTGAAACTCTGAACTTCCGCGAAGCAGCAACTAAGCTGTCGGTTTCACCATCAGTAGTAACCCGAACAGTCGCTGAGTTGGAGAAACAGCTTGGTGAGCCTCTTTTCAAACGCAATACTCGGTCGATCTTTCTCACCAGTTTCGGTGAGTTATTTTTACCCCAAGCGAAGCGACTGCTGGAAGATTCTGAAAAACTATTTCAGACAGCGAAAGATGATAATGAAATGAAGGGTGTTGTTCGTATCACATCACTTCGATTTCCAAATCATGAACAAATCTTGTATGAACTATTGACTGCACTACGTCCATATCGTGAGTTATTTATCGACTGGCGTTTAGATATGATGAAACTTGATACTATCGAGCATCGTATCGATATAGGTATACGTGTAGGGCGAGAACCTAATCCAAATTTTATAATTAAAAAAATCGGGCAAGTTGAGCATATTTTGGTTGCGTCCCCTGAACTCATTGCGCGTCTGGGAACACCAACTGATTTAGAAGATCTTCGACAGCGTTATCCATTCAGTGGTTTAATTAATCCTGAAACGGGGAAAATATTTGAGTTTATGAGTGACGTAGTGAATACTTTTGTCCCTCGTCATATAGAGTTTTATACCACAGACCCATACGCCGAAATTCAGGCTGCATTGGCTGGGAAAACGGTTGTACAATCCAGCGATTTTATCTGTAGGGAGTACTTAGCAAGCGGCCAACTTGTTCCCCCGCTGCCTGAACTGCGACAGGAAAAATGGCAATTTTATTTATATCGGCCTTACCAGCTGATTACTCCAAAAAGGGTGACTGTCGTTTTCTCGCTATTAGAAAAAATATTACGCAAATATTTCGCATCAAAATAATCTTTTCCTCAACGTCTGCTCCTGACACGAAGCGGACCGTCGTGTAGGGATTAAGTTCTGCTTAGAGCGAAAAGCGGAAGTTGGCAAAAAATACTACCATCACGGTATACGGATCGACAGGAAGCAGGTCAACTCCAGAGTGAAGACCATAAAAATGCTAACAGCTATGGTATCAACCTCTAACCTCACTCCTATTCCCAAAATAAAATTTCACTTTGAATACTTACTGAGTTTACTGATATGTATGCCTAACCAGGTAAGTTCATCATTAGGAATAACAATGGCGTAATTGTTTTTTATAAAGTCACGAATTGCCTCAGCGACCACCATCGCTTTTGGATGAAAACGAATTAATTCATTGTAGAAGTCGTCAGTGTCTTCTATTGCAAGACTATTATTTAATACTCTTTCAGCGAAATATCTTAAATGCGTAATAAATCTTGCATAGTGGGTTGAATTAATATCAATATTTTGATTAAGCTTATAGCGAACAATTCCAGTAATTCTATTCACTAGCTCCACTTGCTTATGTGCATTAGTCTCATCAAATTCAAAACTTGCATTGATGATATGGAAAGCAATGTGTACGGCCTCATCATCAGGAAGTTTCACCGCAAAATTAGCTGATACCAAATCTCTTGCCAGCTCACCAATACTATACTCTTTCTGATAGTAACGCTTTATTTCCCAAGCCAGTTTATTCGCAATGTTCGTATTTGTCTTACAGCGCTCAACAGCAAAATATAAGTGTTCTGCCAGGGTAAATAATAAAACCGAATTAAGCTTTTCGTGGTAACGTGCCTGAGCCAGCTTGACTATTTCATGTGTGATTTCAAAAAAAACCGCGGGAATTGTGTCCGTTAGTGACAGATAGTGTCGCGACTTGAGGGTATCCAGAGGCATAAAGACCTGCTCTACATTTTGCAAGTCAATAATTGTTCCTGGTTTAGTGTTAAAACCTATACCTTTGCCAAAGAGTATAATCTCTTTTCCGTCATTTTCAGCAAGCAGCATGCTATTGTTTAAGGACTTTTTAACTTTCATCTCAGTTCCCGCGGTAGCAATGATTAACTTAAATCAGTCCCGTTAGTCGCTATGACCTTTCGATACCAATAGAAGGAGTCCTTGCGTAACCGATTCAATGAACCGTTCCCCTGGTCATCTTGATCTACATAAATAAAACCATAGCGCTTGGTCATTTGCGAAGTTCCAGCACTAATAATATCAATTGTTCCCCAGCTAGTATACCCTATTAAATCGACACCTTCTTTGACAGCTTCAATCATCTGCTCAAAGTGCGCACGAAAATAATTAATACGGTAATCATCATGAATCTTCCCACCAACCACTGTATCTTTTGCACCAAATCCATTCTCAACAATAAATAAGGGGATTTGATAGCGGTCGTAAAGCTCCAGTAGCGATATTTTAAGCCCTACAGGATCTATTTGCCATCCCCACTCAGAAGCCGGTAGATGTGGGTTTTTTACACCCATGATAGTGTTTCCTGCTGTGCGCTCCGCATCGGACTGAACGGATTCCGTGATGGACATATAATAACTGAATGAAAGAAAATCTACAGTATAGCGACGTAATATTGCCAAATCATCCGGTTGCATTTTTATTTTGATTTTCCGCAACTCCAGGTTCCGCTTAATTAATGGTGGATATTCACCTTTAATCTGAACATCTGAATAAAAATAGTTTTCTAGATTTTTTTTCAGAGTGGCTTCCACGTCATCAGGATGACAGGTCAGTGGGTAAGTTGTTAACTTGGTAAGCATACATCCTACCTGGCTGCCGGGTATCTTTTCGTGGCAGTCTCTTGTTGCTAACGCCGAAGCAACAAACTGATGATGCAATGCCTGATAAATATCCTGTGTGCTTTCTTCTGGTAAACTTTTTTCTTCGCGGACACCTGCCGTCGTAAAAGGATGTCTATGAATGCTATCAATTTCATTGAATGTTAACCAGTAACGCACCAAATTCTTGTAACGGTCAAAGCACACATTTGAATAGCGCACAAACGCATCAACAACGTTTCGGTGGACCCAGCCATTATATTTCTCACTCAATACTAATGGCATTTCGTAATGTGATAGCGTAACTAGTGGTTCAATGCCAAGTCTACGCATTTCAGTGAACATATTTTCATAAAACTGCAATCCCATTTCATTCGGTTGATCATCTTCACCTGTTGGGAAGATTCGTGACCATGCGATTGATACGCGCAGTACTTTTATCCCCATTTCTGCAAAAAGGGCTAAGTCTTCTTTGTAGCGATGATAAAAATCTATTCCTCTGCGTTTAGGATAATTTTTATCATTCTGCCCTTTAAGCGCATCACTAACGTTCTCATCAGATACGGCCATATGGCCAGCATAATCACTTGTGCTTAAATGCGCCTTATAGGCTACAGCATCTGCAACGGAAGGCCCTTTACCGTCAACGTTCCATGCTCCCTCTGCCTGATTTGCTGCAATGGCTGCACCCCATAAAAAACTCTTGGGAAGAATAGATTCCGACATAATATTAAGCCTCTTTCAATGAAAAAATATTAAATTGCTGGAGTGTATTGGTATGATCTTTTGACGGCTTCATCATAAAACGATCGCTATTGGTAATAACCATTATTACAACTGGGTCATAACCCATTTTGGCTATTTCATCAATTTCAAACTCGATTAATAGTTCACCAGCTTTAACGCGTTGGCCATCTGTAATTTTCGGATGAAAGCCTTTGCCGTTCATTTGTATCGTATCAATTCCAATATGAAAGATAATCTCTACTCCATGGCTAGTCATCATGCTTGCTGCATGGCCACTTTCGAACACATGCTCTATAACGCCATCGGCAGGTGCATATAGTGCTCCCACAGATGGAATGATAGCGATACCATCTCCCATGATTTTTGAAGAAAATACATCGTCGTTAACATCTGTCAGGGGGATGATTTTACCTTCAACCGGACTGGCAAATGTAAAGCCACTCATTAAAACTGGATTAGCTGTGGCTTCAGTCTCCTCAGATTTGGTTTTTTCTTCCTCTGGATGGGTGGATGCCGTTTTTTCTTTCCAAAAGAATAACGTTGATAAAAATGCCAGGCAGAATGAAACAAGCGCACCGATAATTGCATATATCAAACTGGTTGGATTATCGGGGGAAGCAAATATTGAGATACTGGCAAGGCTCGGCGCTACTATTGCATAAGCTGAGACCATCATAAATCCCATGAAGGATCCACCGATCATTGCACCTAACATTACAGAGATCAGTACTGGCCTATGCAGTAAAGTAATGCCGTAAAGTGCAGGTTCAGTAATGCCAAACAGAGCTGATATTCCTGAGGAAAGGGCAGTACCTTTAAACATTTTATCTTTACTTTTTAGAGAAACGGCAAGACAGGCACCTGCTTCAGCTATATTGTGAGCTAAGGAAGCTGGATTATACAAAGATTCTTTACCCGTTTGCCCCATTGACATTATGGCGTAAGGGAGGAAAGGTTTATGCATTCCAGCCGCTACAATAAATGGTAGCCCGCCCGCCAGTAAGCCTGTTGCGATGAATCCAAACTTACCATGCATCCAAAGGATCAGATGTGTTAACAGAGAACCCATTTCAAAACCTAATGGTCCAAGGATAAGCAATGTTACGGGGACCGTCGTGACCAGCGATAGCATGGGCGATAAGAAACCACGTAATGCATTAGGCGTGTAACGATTAAAAAGAGATTCTGTTTGTGCATAAAAAATAACACAAAGGATTGCGGGAAAAACCTGCGCTGCATAGGAAACGTTCGTAATGTCGAAAGTCATTAACGTTGCACCTTGTTTTGCCAGTGTAGTAAATGTGGGCAACAACAAGACTGAGACAGCAGTCAAGGCAACTAGTGGATTAACTTTGAGCTTATTCGCGGTAGTGATTGCGATAAGTAAGGGTAAAAAATAAATAGGCGCGGTTCCAATGCAGTCCAAAATTTGATAAGTCGAACTGTCTTTAGTCAGCCATCCAGCCATATTCATAATAATTAAAATGGATTTCAGTACGCCGCCACCAGCGATTGCAGGTATGAGTGGTTGAAAAATACTGATAACAAAATCAATCAAGCATGCGTTCCATTTTTTCTTCATCACTGGTTTCAGTTTCGCGTCAGCATCATTACCCATTAATGATCTAATAGCATCAAACACTTTGATAACGTCTTTTCCAATGACTATCTGACACTGCACATTTGTCACAACACCCATTACCTCTGGTAATTTTTTGAGGTCAGACACTTCAACTTTAGCATTGTCATACAAGCTTAATCGTAATCTGGTTGAGCAATGTTCAATGTGTTCGATGTTACCTGCTCCACCGACTAATTTAAGAATTGTACGTCCAGTATTTAGATGATCCATATATTGCCTCATGAGCAAAAAAAAAGACCTGAGATGAGCAATGAATAGGTCTAAATTCATCGCTCATCTCAGGTCTTGCCTGCATTACCAGTTACACGCCTGTCATTCTGCCTGTGTATTTAAATATTTAGTAGGAGGATTTTACAATAGCTTATTCTGAAATTTATTAAAAATGTGACACACATTGCAAATTGCAACGCTTGCTACAATGCATATAATTGTGAGATTAAAATGTTGAATTGATTGATTTTTTATAGGCATAGCGTGGTATGTAAACGACTATCGACTTAGCAACGTCCGCTCCTGGCACAGAGCGGACGATCTAGCTGCGCTGAAGGTCCGCTGAGAGCGAAAAGCGGGCATTAAAGGCTGTTGGCTATAGCCCTCGCACTACTGATGTCGACGGTACCTGGGGGCGCATCATGTTTCTAAAAATACTCTCTTCCGAAGAAAATCAATGAGAACGCGTACTTTTAATGTCAGGTGTTTGCCGGAAGGCCAGAGAACATAAAAAACGCCTGTACGTTTTGTGTAGCCGGTTAAAACAGGTCTTAGCGAGCCATCAGATAAATGTTCTTTGATGGCAAACTCTGGCAAATAAGCTAACCCCAATCCCTGCCGGGCGAAGCTTATCCGCGATTCGATATTATTGCAGATCATAGAAACCGGCAGCGTCAGTTCGGACATGCTGTCATCACTATTGAATTCCCATGGTTCGAGTTTGCCACTGTGTGGAAAACGATAATGCAGACAGGTGTGACTGAGAAGATCGGCTGGTAACAGGGGAGTGCCTTTTTGAGCAAGGTACTCGGAAGATGCCACAAGCACTGAATGAAAAGATCCCAGTTTCCTCGCCTGGAGGCGCGAGTCTGCCGGTTCGCCAGCTCTGATAACTGCATCAAACCCTTCACCAACAACATCAACAAGCCTGTCGGTAAAGTCTAAATCCAGCTCAATTTTGGGGTATTTCCGCATAAAATCACCGAGCACTGGAAGCAAGGGAGTACTCATTACCGGTAAACTTATACGTAAACGGCCACGAGGTTCTTTAGTGGAACCTACCAACTCTGCTTGCACTGCCTCTATCTCGGCCAGAATCCGTCGGCTTCGCTCCAGTAAGCGCTCACCTTCTGCCGTAAGGGTTATGCTGCGCGTTGTACGGTGGAAAAGACGCACGTTTAACTTCGCTTCCAGCCGCGCCACGCTCTTGCCGACGGCTGAAGCAGAAATACCCATAGCACGTCCGGCAGCGACAAAACTGCCTGCTTCCGCGACACGCACAAAAACCAGGAAACTATTGAGGCTGTCCATAATATCCCTCATTGCGGACATCAGAGTCCGTAAAGACAGGAAATATACACCAGTTTTTTCCTGATACCAAAGCGGCTAAGGTAAAAACTCTTTATCACCTTGGAAGATGAATATGGTGTTTTTGTATGTACTGAATTCTATAGACGAGCGTGGCCAGGCCGATTGCCCCGGCGGTGGAAGGTCATTCGGCATTTTGAACGATGAATCACAGTTAACTTCCGGAGAGGGTTATGCGTGAACGCCCGGTCATGAAAGCCATTGCTTATCGAAAAAACTCCGTTCTGAGTGAAGAGGATTGCCTGACTGACGTAACCACAGAACGCCCTGTACCCGGACCCTATGATTTATGTGTCGCCATACACGCCGTTTCGGTTAACCCTGTAGACACCAAAATACGGGCAGGCCTCGTTGATGCACCCGATAGTGTTAATTACTTAGGTTGGGATGCCTCTGGCATTGTTGATTCAGTGGGAGAAAAAGTGACGTTGTTCAGTCCCGGTGACAAAGTGTATTACGCGGGTTCTTTCCATCGCAGCGGCAGCAACGCGCAGTTTCATCTTGTTGACGAGCGCATCGCAGGACATATGCCCAAAAGCCTGAACTTCGCCGCCGCCGCAGCGCTGCCATTAACCTCCCTGACCGCCTGGCAGCTCCTTTTTGAGCGACTTTGCGTTCTGCAGGACAAAAAGTCGGCTACAGGCAGCTAGCTAATTTTAGGTGCCGGGGGCGGAGTGGGCTCAATGATGATCCAACTTGCGCGTCGCCTGACAGATCTGACCGTCATTGGCACAGCCTCCCGGGCTCAAAGTCGTGACTGGTGTCTGGCCCTCGGTGCGCATCACGTCATTAATCACCGCCTGTCATTAAATCAGCAAATCAGTTCGTTACCCATACCGCCTGTCACGTACATAGCTGCGCTATCGAACACAGCGGAGCACTGGATACAGCTTTCGGAATTAATTGCTCCGCAAGGAAAAGTCGCGGTTATCACCGACCACGATTCGCTGGATTCTGTGCCATTCAAAGCCAAAAGTGTCTCTCTGCACTGGGAGATGGTTTTCACCCGCCCGCTTTTTGAAACGCCAGACATGGTTGAACAACATCATATTCTCGAGAAGATAGCCACTCTGGTGGATGATGGTGTGCTGCGATCGACAGTGAACTGCGTGCTCCATCCACTCGACGCGGCTCGTCTGCGAGAGGCACATCGGCTTGTTGAAAATGGCGGGATAACAGGTAAGGTCGTGGTAGCTAACTCTCCCGCGAATACGAAGAATTAAATTTGAATGATACCAGCTAGATCATTTTATAAATGAGTAGCTGGTAAATTCTGAATGTCGGCTCCTGGCACAGAGCAGACACGTGCACTCCAGTAATCTAAACTAAGCGTTGACAGGTACGGATGAACGGAATAGGACGAGGGCAAACGAGAACCACCTTCTTTTTCTTAACTGCCCGCCCGAACCGACATCAGCTGTCTCTGGATTCAGTCATCAGCACTCTGACGATTTTGTCCACCAGAAAAGGCATCGCCTGATTCAGCTCCGGATCGCTTAAAAGCTTCCCGGCGACCCTTAGTGCAAAATGGCGAACGGCATCGTTGTTTTTGCTGCACGGTGTGCGGCTGTAGTCTTGATGCGCATCCCGTAAGCCGGGAAGCGTTTGGCTGTTGTCCTCTGGTACCGCCGGCTTAACCCTGTCAGGAAACGGAATCACCACCATGCACACTCTCCATGCAGGAATAGACTTTGAATTTCACCCATCCTAGTAGTAGGATGGGTGCATGTCAATCCTGCCAGCCGCCCTTATCGGGATCGTCGTCCTCCGGACCTGTGATTTGACCATCTAGCGTCCTGTCTGATTGCATCCCGACAGGATGCAATCAGACACTGCCCCCCTGTTTCACAGGGTTAAAGACTGGAGACTGAAATGAGCGAACGTTCGCCGAAAGCGCGAGAAATTATGGCATACACCCGGCAACTGCTGACAGCCGGAGGGTATAAAAGCTTCAGCTATGCCGATCTTGCTGAGCGTGTCGGTATCCGCAAAGCCAGTATCCACCACCATTTTCCCGGCAAGGAAGATTTAGTGAAGGCGGTTGTGCAGGAGTACCGCGCAGAAGCCCTGGCGGGAATGGCGGCCATGGATCGGCAAATCGACGATCCCCTGGCCAAAGTGAAAGGATATGCCGACTTCTGGTATGCGTGTATTAAGGATGGCACTTCGCCATTTTGCATCTGTGTAATGCTTGCCGTTGAGCTTCCCACCTTGCCTGCTGAAATAGCCGCCGAAGTCACCGGCCATTTCAGCGATCTCTCTGACTGGCTCGCCACCTTACTGAGGGCCGGCGAAGCCCGCGGCATTTTCCTGCTAAATGAAACGGCGGAAGCCGAAGCCCGGACGCTGATGGCGGGCATTCATGGCGCCATGCTGGCCGCACGCGCGTTCAATAATCCGGCGGTGTTTGATCAGATTGCCTCGCCGCTAATTAACAAGGTGGTCAACGTCGCCTGACGGTAGCCCGGCTTACCTGCCGGGCCGCTTTTACTTCAACTCGTCCCCTCCTCTTCCGTCCCCGGACGATCCTTTTACAAATTCACAGCCTCGCACGAAAACAGGTTGATCTTTTAACTACCTACTAGTAGGTTTTCTAACAAAGAGAAGCTCACGCCGATGCTTCGTTTGTTCAGCCTGCCGGGTTGAGAGGGTTAACATGTCCGATAATCATTACCATGTGCACCAGCAGCACTGGCTCCAGCACTATTATTTTATCCGCACCGCCTTCTCCGTTTTATGGGTGGTTGCCGTGTTTTCCGCGGGCCAGTCTTCACTTGTCTGGACGTCGATACTGCTCATTCTTTACCCCGCCTGGGATGCAATGGCTAATTATGTGGATGCCCTTAAAAGCGGTGGATTCGGCCGCAGCCGGATGCAGACCGTCAATGTTATCGTCAGTATCCTCACCACACTGGCCGTGATGGTGAACATAGACAGCATGTGTTCGAAAACAAAATGAGCTCACACAATGAAAATCATATCGCAGATAAACAGAAAGACGCTGGTGCGCCTCGCACTGCCAGGCCTGGTCCCCCTGATACTGTGTTTATTATTTCTGTGGACTGGCGGCTGGCTTACGCCCGAACGGCTGACGTCGGATAAGCTCGTCAACGTGTTGGAACAGTCGGGCGGAATTCATGAAGGCTATCGCCGAAATCACGCGAAGGGCATGTGCGTGCTGGGCACCTTTGTCTCGAACGGCAATGCCAGCACGCTGTCGCGAGCTTTACTGTTCAGCAAAGGTGAAACCGCCGTAACAGGCCGGTTTGCGATTGCCGGCGGTAACCCGGGGGCGCCGGATTATGCCGTTCCCGTCCGGAGCATGGCGCTGTCCTTTCAGCAGGCTAATGGTGAGCAGTGGCGTACCGGCATGAACGCCATGCCCTTTTTCCCCGTCAGCTCCGTTGAAGGTTTCTATGAGCTCCAGAAGGCCACCCTACCGGATACGGCCACCGGAAAACCGAATCCGGAGAAAATGGGGGCCTTTGTCATGAAGCATCCGGAGATAAAACCGTTTTTTGCCTGGGCCAAACAAACCGTTCCCTCTTCCAGCTGGGCCAGCGATCGCTTTAACAGTCTGAATGCGTTTCGCCTGATTGATAAGGCCGGCAATGCACACCTGGTACGGTGGAGTATGGTGCCGCATGCAGCGTTTACGCCTGTTACCGATCCCGATAAACAGAACAAGGATTTTCTGCAACAGGATCTTCAGCGTCGTCTGGCGCAGGGCCCGCTGAAATGGGATCTGGTGTTCACGCTGGCTCAGGCGACGGATAACGGTAACGACGCCTCAAAAGCCTGGCCAGCCGACCGGAAGACGATGACGGCCGGCACGTTAGTCCTGACCAGTGCTGTCCCTCAGCAGCAGGGGCCCTGCAATGACATCAATTACGACCCGTTAATTTTGCCCGACGGCATCGCGGCATCTGATGATCCGATACTTAACGCGCGCTCATCGGCTTATGCCAAATCCTACAATCTGCGCACCCATGAACAGGCGCAACAGTCAGGAGAACATCTATGAAAAAGGTCGATTATTTTCATCCGGTCCTGCGCGTCCTGCACTGGCTGATGGCCACCGCGATCTTCATCATGTTGTTTATCGGTGTGGCGATGGTATCAACCGTTTCCTCCCTGCACAGCCTGCTGGTGTCGATCCACAAGCCACTGGGGGTGATGATCCTGCTCCTGGTCGTCGTTCGCGTGTGGGTACGCTTCACCACACCGGTCCCCGCTTTACCCGCCTCACTACCGGCCTGGCAGCGCGGGATGGCCCATCTTTCGCACTGGGCGCTCTATCTGATGATGCTGGCACAGCCGCTGACGGGCTGGGCCATGCTCTCAGCTGCCGGGTATCCCGTCACACTGGGTTACGGGATCGTCCTGCCCCCCATCATGGGCATGAATAATGACTGGTATGCGATACTGCGGCCGCTTCACACCTGGGTTGCGCTGGCGCTGTTCGCGACCGTGATGCTTCATCTTGCAGCCGCGCTGCTCCATGCTTTTGTGCTGCGCGACGGCGTGTTCAGCAGTATGGCAGGCATCCGCAAAAAATAGATTTACGTCGCGGCCGTCGCCGGATCGGCAAACATCGTATCGGCGATATCCAGCATGACCCGGAGTCTGTCCATGTGCCGGAGGTCGGAGTGATACCCCACCCAGATATCTTTGGACGGTGGGGGTTCCGGCATGCTGATGGGCTGCAATCCGGGGATGGCATCGCCAAGCGGGCGTGGCAGCACGGCAATGCCCATGCCCCGCTGACACATTTGCGCCTGGACGGCGCGGCTGGTACTGGTGAACACCCGTCGTGACTGCGGAAACCTGTCGAGCAGCCAGGCGACGTCAGAAAAGTGGGACTGCGCAGTGTTCATCAGAATCAGCCCCACGGTGGCCGGGTCGCGCTGCGCGACATCGGCGATTTCCGGTACGCCGTACAGCGCATAGGGAATGCGCATCAGACGACGCTGGACAATATCCGGTTCGGTAAAAGGAACAATACGAAACGCGATATCGGCATCGCGGCGCGACAGATTGAGCAAGCGGTAGCTCGCGATGATTTCCGGGACAATCGCGGGATGACGTCGCGTCAGTTCGCTCAGAACAGGCGCCAGAACGTAGTTTGCAAACCACTCTGCGGAAGAGATCCGCAATAACCCTTCAAGGCGGTCGTGATTCCCGGCAAGACGACGCTCCATCGCCAGCGCGGAGTTTTCCACGGCCTCTGCCAGCTTCAGCACCCTGTCGCCAGCGTCGGTGAGCACCAGCCCCTCCTTTGTCCGGCGAAACAGGGCTTGCTGCGCCTCATCCTCCAGCGCCTTTATCCGGCGTCCGACCGTCGGATGGCTCACGCCGAGACTGCGGGCCGCCTCCCCGAAAGACCCCTTACGCATCACTGCCAGAAATACCCGCACGTCGCCCCATTCCATGCTGTCGCCTCGCCGTACAAAAATGAACATCCAATATACAAAAGTGTCAGTTCCCAAACAACTTTGTCGTCTTCACTATAGCGTTCTCAACCCAATCCGCCCCCGGCGGGGATTTCAGGAGGCCTGCGCCATGAAAAAATTACACGACAAAGTTGCCATCGTAACCGGTGGATCCAGCGGTATCGGAGCCGCCATTGCCCGACAGCTGGCGGCTGACGGCGCAAAAGTTATTGTCAATTACACCTCCGGCAACACCCGTGCCGGTAAGGTTGTCGCCGACATAGAGGCCGCTGGCGGGCATGCCGTGGCGTTTGCGGCGGATGTCACTCACCAGGCGGACGTCAGGGAACTGATCGCCTTTGCCATCGACCACTACGGACACCTGGACATTGTGGTGAACAACGCCGGTGTCTACGAGTTCGCCCCGATAGAAGAAAGCACCGAAGCGCGCTACCGCAGGCAGTTTGACATCAATGTCCTGGGCCCACTGCTGGTGGCTGGCGCCGCCGCGCCGCATCTGACGAAAGGCAGCAGCATCATTAACATCAGTTCGTTCGTCACCCGCGTCTTTATCCCCGAGAGCGCCATCTACAGCGGCACCAAAGGCGCGATGGACGCCATCACTGGCGTGCTCGCGCGCGAGCTCGGGCCCCGGGGCATTCGCGTTAACGCCGTCAACCCGGGCCTAATCGAAACGGAAGGGAGTCACAGTGCGGGCGCGATGAACTCGGACTTCCAGACATGGAATGAAAAGCAGACGCCACTCGGCCGCATCGGGCAGGTGCAGGATATTGCGCCGATCGTTGCCTTTCTCGCCTCCGAGGACGCGGGGTGGATCACCGGCGAGGTGATTGTGGCCGCTGGCGGCATGCGCTGACATTCTCTGCATGACCCTCTGCCCAAACTGACCGAATACGTTCCTTACCCGGGACTGAACCGTTATCTGGAGTGTTCTATGTCGACACAACATCACACGCGCGCCGAGCCCCGTCGCTGGGCGATGTTTATCATCCTGCTGGTGGGCGCGTTTTTGCCCCCGCTCGATTTTTTTATCGTTAATGTGGCGCTGCCTGCCATTCAGGGCGAGCTGAGTGCCTCGTCCTCCGCGCAACAGCTTGTCATTTCATCCTATGCTGCCGTCTACGCGGTCACGTTAATCACCGGCGGTCGACTGGGTGATATTTACGGCCGGGGGAAGATGTTCTTTCTTGGACTTATCGGTTTTGCTGCAGCATCGCTGTTGTGCGGCGTGGCCTGGTCACCGTGGGTGCTGATTGCCGGGCGCGTGTTACAGGGTGCCACCGCAGCCATTATGGCACCCCAGGCACTGGCCTCCGTACAGGCGATTTTTCCGGAAGCGGAAAAACCTCTGGCGCTGAGCCTCTATGGCGCCGTCTTTGGTCTGGCCTCCGTTATCGGGCAGATACTGGGTGGTATTCTGATTTCTGCGGATCTGTTTCATCTGGGCTGGCGTGCGATTTTTATCGTTAACCTGCCAGTGGCGCTGCTGGTCATTCTCTTCGGTCTGCCGCTGCTGAAAGAGACGCGGGCGCAGTCGGCACAGCGACTGGATCCCGGCGGCATGCTGCTGGCCACCGTCACCCTTAGCGCGCTGATTGTGCCATTAATTGAAGGCCGTGAAGCGGGATGGCCCTGGTGGACATGGGGATCATTTCTTGCGTTCCCGCTGCTGGTACTGGGGCTATGGCGTTATGAACGTCGCCTCAGCCAGAACGGTGGTTCGCCGCTGCTCGATCCGACCGTCTTACGCGCGCCGGGACTGTGTCAGGGTCTGGCGATCGTACTGCTGTTTTATTCCATCGGTGCCTTTTTTCTGTTGTTTTCTGTTTATCTTCAGGATGCGTTGCATTTAAACGCCCTGACCGCAGGCCTGATTTTTCTGCCCTTTGGCATCGGCTTCCTGGTTGGGCCGTTGCTGACCCCCTACTTCAGGCGGTTTGTCGGAAATTACCTGAGCGCAATCGGAATGGGATGTGAGACGGCGGGTCTGGCGGGCCTTGCCGGGCTGATTGCCAGCACGCTGACGGGCACTCCTCCGGCCACGCTGCCGCTCGCGGCACTCCTTTTTATCACCGGTCTGGGTCAGGGGCTGGCGATGCCAACGCTGGTGAGGATGGTGACCGGCAGCGTAGCGCCCGCTTTTTCAGGCATGATTGCCGGCGTGACCAGCTCGACGCTGCAAATCAGCACTGCGCTGAGCGTCGCCGTCATCGGCGGCATTTTTTACAGCATGCTGGGGGGCGATAAAAGCGGCGCAACGATCACGCATGCCTTTATTGTCTCTCTGCTGACAATGGCGGTATGCCTCGCGGCAGGTGCCGGACTGAGTATCCGGCTTATCCGGCGCGCCTCCGGAATAATTTCTGCTGCGGCCCGCCTTTCCATCAAGTAACGTAACGGGCGGCTGGCCGACGTGGTCTGCACGACATGGCTCATGTGCTTCCCCGGGTATGAGATGTGGCCGTTGCCTTTTTCCCGTGCTCATCCATTTGAGAAAAAAATATGAAAAAATCGATCGTTCCAGAAGCCTTTCAGCATTATTACGATGACTGGCACTTCTCTCCTGTCATCGATGCCGATGGCACCGTCTATCTTTCGGGCGTTACCGCAGCCCGGAAGGACAAACCCATCAGCAAGGATCCTGAAGAACAGTTTCACGATGCGTTTTATAAGCTGGGTGTGTACCTGAATGCCGCAGGCTTAGGCTATGACAATATTCTTGAGATGACCACGTTTCATATTGACCTTAAAACACATATTGACGTTTTTTCTCAGGTCAAAGATATGTATATCAAGGCGCCCTACCCGGCATGGTCTGCCATAGGCGTATCGGCATTCATCCCGGAAAATGCCCTTGTGGAGATGCGGGTTGTGGCCAAAAGGTAGTCTTTGCCACATGTATCAACAGGATTATAACGTCCCCTACCGATAAAGAGCGGCCCTGCAGACAGTCAGGCCCGCTGCATCTGCATGTCAGTTAGCTTCAGCATCACGGGCCTCCATTTGTACCCATAAGCATCGTGTCAAATCACTGAGTACACCCTTGGGTACATGACAATAGTGAGTTTTGATGCTTCGTTATGATAGCTCCTGATAACAAAAAGCCCGGCATAATGCGGGCTTTGGGGTTTTCTAAAAGCAGGTGATTTTTACTGAATCGTCATTTGCTTTTCTTAATGTGTTTAATCAAGCGCTTACGCTTACGCATCTGATTTGGCGTCAGGGTGTTACGCTTGTTGGCGAACGGGTTTTCCCCTTCCTTGAACTGGATGCGGATAGGCGTGCCCATCACGTCCAGCGATTTACGGAAGTAGTTCATCAGATAGCGCTTGTAGGAATCCGGCAGGTCTTTCACCTGGTTGCCGTGAATCACCACGATTGGCGGGTTATAACCACCGGCGTGGGCATATTTCAGCTTCACGCGACGGCCGCGCACCAGCGGCGGCTGATGGTCTTCCGCAGCCATATTCATGATACGGGTCAGCATGGCGGTACTCTGACGACGGGTGGAGCTGTCGTATGCTTCACGCACGGATTCGAACAGGTTGCCGACACCGCTGCCGTGCAGCGCAGAGATAAAGTGTACCCGAGCGAAGTCGATGAAGCCCAGACGGAAGTCGAGGGTCTCTTTCACCTGCTCACGCACCTCGTTGCTCAGGCCATCCCATTTGTTGACCACGATAACCAGTGAGCGCCCACTATTGAGGATAAAGCCGAGCAGAGAGAGGTCCTGATCGGAAATGCCTTCACGCGCATCAATGACCAGCAGCACCACGTTGGCATCTTCAATCGCCTGCAGGGTTTTGATAACGGAGAATTTTTCCACCACATCGGTGATTTTCCCGCGCTTACGCACCCCGGCGGTGTCGATGAGAACATACTCACGCTCATCGCGCTGCATTGGAATGTAGATGCTGTCGCGGGTGGTGCCCGGCATGTCGTAAACGACCACGCGCTCTTCACCCAGAATACGGTTAGTAAGTGTAGACTTACCTACGTTTGGACGACCCACGATGGCCAGCTTGATCGGCAAGTCCTGCGGGTTGAAGTCGTCTTCAGGCTCTTCTTCGCCCTCTTCACCTTCTTCGAACTGCGCCCAGTATTCAGCGTCTTCATCGACTTCTTCCGGCGGGTTAACTTCGTCAACCCACGGCAGCAGAACGGTTTCCAGCAGGCTGGTCACGCCGCGACCGTGCGATGCCGCAATCGGGTAGATTTCACCCAGACCTAAAGACCAGAAGTCGGCAACGGCCTGATCGGCATCGATACCGTCAGTTTTGTTCGCCACCAGGAAGGTCGGTTTTTCACGCGAACGCAGGTGTTTAGCGATAGCGGAGTCCGCAGGCATCAGGCCAGCGCGCGCATCCACCATGAACAACACCACGTCGGCTTCTTCAATCGCCAGCAGCGACTGTTCCGCCATGCGGGTTTCAACGCCATCTTCCGTGCCGTCAATACCACCGGTATCAATACAGATGAACTCGCGTCCTTCTACTTCTGCACGACCGTACTTACGGTCACGCGTCAGCCCCGGGAAATCCGCAACCAGCGCATCACGGGTGCGTGTTAAACGGTTAAAAAGAGTGGATTTTCCAACGTTAGGGCGCCCGACAAGCGCGACCACAGGTACCATGTTTGAAGCCTCATAAAATTCAAAATAACGTCGCTTTTGCGGCGTTTTTAAAAATGTCAAAACGGCTCCTGAGTGAACAGGAGCCGTTTAGTATACTACAACCGCCGGGTAATTAACGCGTGATCGCGTACAGCGTGCCGTCTTTTGCCTGAATCAGCAGTTTGCCGTCGGCCACAACCGGGTCGGTGAGGAAACCGGAGCTGTCGACTTTTTGCTGTGCAACAAAGCGGCCGTTATCCGGATCGACCCAGTGCATATACCCTTCGCTGTCACCAACCACCAGGCTGCCGTTGTACAGTGCCGGTGCGGTCAGCAGACGGTGCAGCAGATCGCTTTGCGTCCACAGCGTCACGCCGCCTTCGGTGCTCAGCGCCAGCAGACGGTCATTCTGGTCAACCATATAGATGCGGTTACCATCAACGATGAAATCATTCACAGAGCCCAGTTCACGTTTCCACATGATCTGGCCGCTGCGCAGATCCAGCGCGGTCAGGTTGCCGTTATAGGCCAGCGTGTAAACCACACCGTTAACGATAACCGGTGTTGTATCCACGTCGCTCAGACGGTCAATTTCCGTTGAGCCAGTGGCCTGGGAGATACGCTGCTGCCAGATCATCTGGCCCTGCTGCATCAGCACGGCGCTCACGCGACCGTTGTCACCGCCCACAATGGCAGCACCAAATGCGGTAGCCGGCGCGGATTCACCGCGCAGAGAGAGCGCAGGCATATCCAGGTTAACGGTCCATTTCACCAGGCCGTCCGCTTCGTTCAGCGCCTGCAGCTGGCCGTTGCTGGTATGAATCAGCACCAGGCCGTCGCTCACCACCGGACGAGACAGGGATTCACCCGCCACGGTCGTTTGCCAGGCGATAGAACCGTCGCTGCTGTTCAGCGCATAAACCTGTGCTTTTTCGCTGCCCACGTAGACGTGGCCGCCGGCAACGGTCAGGCCACCGGAGAGCAGTGCAGGTTTACGGGAGAACCAGCCGTCTTTTTCCGCCAGGTTAACAGACCATACTTCTTTTCCGTCATCGGCGTTGACCGCTTTCACGATACCTTTGCGGTCAGCCGCATAGATTACGCTATCGGCAAAGGCCGGATGAAGGTTGGAATAGAAATCACCAATCCCATCACCCACGGAGGTACTCCATGCGGTGGAGGGAGTAAACTGGTTTTCAACCGTCGGCAGTGGGGACATTTTTACAACGTCTTCTTCGCCACTGAACAGTGAACAACCACTCAATAACGTAACAGAAAGCAGTCCTGGCAGAAGTAATTTACGCAATTGCATCGGGTCCCTCTCAGACGGACAAATTATTTATTTTCATCTGCATCATTTCGCTCAGCGCAGGTGATGCTTTGCTCTCCACGCCAGCTTGCCACGCTTTACGCGCGCCCGCTTTGTCACCTTTGCTCAGCAGTGCTTCACCGCGCAAATCGGCAACGATGGCAGCAAAACCTTCGCCTTTGATGGTATCGAGCGTTTTCAGCGCATCGTCAGCTTTCTTCTGCTGAACCTGAATACGTGCCAGGCGCAGATTGATCACCGCTTTCAGGTTTTCATCGCTGGCCGCAGCAAGGCCCTGAGACAGCTGGGCGGCGGCTTTATCCAGTTCGTTTTTATCGACGTACTGTTGAGCCACTTCCAGCGCAGCCAGTGCACCGTAGGTGTTTTTGTTGTCAGCCGCAAATTTCTCTGCCGCAGTCAGCGTTTGCGGCTGATCGGCATGAATTGCGCTAATGGTATTTTCATAAGACAGAGACGCGCCGCGCGCGGAATCCGCCTGATGACTGTTCCAGTAGCGCCAGCCCAACAGCGCACCAATACCTAAAATAACCCCAACAGCCAGCGCTTTGCCGTTTTCGACAAAGAAGCGCTTAATCGCGTCGACCTGATCGTGTTCGTTCTCGTAAATTTCCACGCAGTCCTTCTCCTTAGCCCAATAGAGTGCGCAAGTGCGCCGCAACGCCGTCCTGCGTTACCGTTGTCTGCTCACCAGAGCGCAGGTCCTTGACCACCACTTCGCCGTTAGCCACTTCGGACTCACCCAGCACCAGTGCAATACTTGCGCCCCACTTATCGGCACGAGCAAACTGTTTTTTGAAGTTGCCGCCGCCATGGTTGGTCATCAGCTTCACCTCCGGCAGCGCGTCGCGCACGCGTTCGGCAAGCTGCATCGCCGCAGACTGCGTTTCCGCGCCTGAGGCCACCAGGTATATATCGACAACGGAATCTGCTTTAAATTCCGGATTAACTGCCTGAACCAGCAAAACAAGTCGCTCAAGACCCATCGCGAAGCCAACGCCAGGAGCCGCACGACCGCCAAGCTGTTCAACCAGGCCGTCATAACGGCCACCGGCACAGACGGTGCCCTGAGAACCGAGGCTGGTGGTCACCCACTCAAACACGGTACGGTTGTAGTAGTCCAGACCGCGTACCAGACGCTGGTTCACGGTATAGGCAATGCCCGCCGCTTCAAGCAGCTTGCACAGGCCCGCGAAGTGTTCGCGAGATTCGTCGTCAAGGTAATCGCCCAGCGCTGGCGCATCGTTCAACAGTGCCTGAACGTCTGCGTTTTTAGAGTCCAGAACGCGCAGCGGGTTACTGTACATGCGACGTTTGCAGTCTTCGTCCAGCTTCTCTTTATGCTGTTCCAGGAACGCCACCAGCGCATCGCGGTAGTTAGCGCGGGCTTCCAGAGAACCGATAGAGTTCAGCTCGAGGGAAACGTGATCGGCGATACCGAGCGCGCGCCACCAGCGTGCCGTCAGCATAATCAGTTCGGCGTCGATGTCCGGGCCCTGCAGGCCGAAAACTTCCACCCCCAGCTGATTGAACTGGCGATAACGACCTTTCTGAGGACGTTCGTGGCGGAACATTGGGCCGATATACCACAGGCGCTGCTCCTGATTGTACAGAAGACCATGTTCGATGCCGGCGCGAACGCAGCCCGCCGTACCTTCCGGACGCAGGGTCAGGCTGTCGCCGTTGCGGTCCTCAAAGGTGTACATCTCTTTTTCAACCACGTCGGTCACTTCACCGATCGCGCGTTTGAATAACGGGGTCTGCTCTACAATCGGCAAACGAATTTCGCTGTAACCGTAGCTGCCGAGCACCTGCTTCAGCGTGCCTTCAATGCGCTGCCAGATGGCGGTTTCGCCAGGCAGATAATCGTTCATGCCGCGGATGGCTTGAATGTTTTTTGCCACGTTTATTCTCTTTCTATATACAAAAAAAACCCAAAGAATGGGTTCAATCATACATGGGAAGCTCGCCGCTTCCCATCACGTTATTTTTCAACCTGCTGAACGCTGATACGCTGTGTCTCGTCCATCATGGCGGCTTTGGCACGGATGCGGGCTTCAAGCTGATCGATCATGTCGCTATTATCCAGACGATCTTTGCGAACGCCATCTTCATAGAGACCACTTTTCTTGTTACCGCCGGTCACGCCCAGGGTTGACACCAGTGCTTCACCCGGACCGTTTACCACACAGCCGATGATGGAGACGTCCATCGGGGTGATAATATCTTCCAGGCGCTGTTCCAGCGCGTTCACCGTACCGATCACATCAAACTCCTGACGCGAGCAGGTTGGGCAGGCAATGAAGTTGATCCCACGCGCGCGGATACGCAGTGATTTCAGGATATCGAAACCGACTTTGATCTCTTCGACCGGTTCGGCCGCCAGCGAGACGCGCAGGGTGTCACCGATCCCTTCGGAGAGCAGCAGCCCCAGACCGATCGCGGATTTTACAGAACCGCTCCGCAGGCCGCCCGCTTCAGTGATCCCGAGGTGCAGAGGCTGGTCGATCTGTTTTGCCAGCAGACGGTAAGACTCCACCGCAAGGAAAACATCGGACGCTTTTACGCTGACTTTGAACTGATCGAAGTTGAGACGATCGAGATGATCAACGTGGCGCATCGCGGATTCAAGCAGCGCCTGCGGCGTAGGTTCACCGTATTTTTCCTGCAGATCTTTTTCCAGGGAACCGGCGTTGACGCCGATGCGGATAGGAATGTTTTTATCGCGCGCGCAGTCCACGACCATGCGGATACGCTCTTCGTTTCCGATGTTGCCCGGGTTAATACGCAGGCAGTCGACGCCGTATTCGGCCACTTTCAGTGCAATGCGGTAGTCGAAGTGGATATCCGCGACCAGAGGAACGCTGACCTGCTGTTTGATCAGCTTAAACGCCTCAGCGGCGTCCATGGTCGGGACGGAGACGCGAACGATGTCCGCGCCTACTCGCTCTAATGCTTTGATTTGATTGACCGTCGCTTCCACGTCCGTGGTGCGCGTGTTGGTCATCGACTGAACGGCGATAGGTGCCCCATCGCCGACTGGCACATTCCCAACGTAAATCCGTTTCGATTTTCTACGTTGAATCGGAGCCTGGTTATGCATGAAAAATCTCCCGCGTTGCCCGTCTGTTACTGTGCTGCTGATTGTTCGGCATTAACGGTAAGACGTGCAACCTGGTTAGTTCTGATAAAGCGGCTCAGGTCGACAGGTTTTCCTTGATACTGGATCTGTACCGCTGCCGGAGCGCCGATTTTAAGTTTATAAGGAGCCTGGCCGGTTAGGTTTAACGTGCCATCTTTACGCTGCAGGCCGCTGAACAACTTTTTACCTGTCGCGTCAGTCACTTCCAGCCAGCAGTCGGCGCTGAAGTTCATCACCAGCGCGTTTGGATCGGCTGCTGTGGCCGTACCCGCCGGGCTGGTTGGCAGAGACGCTGCGGTATTGTCTGCAGGCTGAGTGGCCGCAGGCGCGTTCGCCGCAGTGTCAACATTTGCCTGAGAAGGGGAAACCACCGCGTTTTGATCCTGAGGCTGAGCCTGTGGCGCAGCGGTGTTAGCCGTTGCTGCCGGAGCCTGCGCACCATTGGTTGCTGGCGCCTCTGTCGCAGCCGTCTGTGGCTCGCTGGAGGTGGCCGCGCCGTCGGTATTCAGCGGCACGCTCTGAGCGTTATCGCTTCCGGCCTGGTTGAGTTCGGCGGAGGATTGATCGGCCATGGTGGTGATCTCTTCCTGCTGCGCCTTGTGGTTTTGCCACCACCATGCGCCGGTCAGACCGATCACCACAAACAGCACCAGCCAGGTAAAGCTCATCAGCCAGCCATCACGTTTTTTACGACGTTTCCCCAGGGAGAAGGTCTGCATCGGCGCAACTTTTGCTGCACGGACCGGGGCCTGCTTCTCCATCATTGGCAGTAATTCGTTTTCGGGGATGTGCACCAGTTTTGCGTAAGAGCGGATATAACCGCGCAGGAAAGTTGAAGCCAGATCGGCAGGTGCCTTATCTTCTTCAATATCGCGAACCGTGGAAACCTTCAGGCACAAGCGTTCCGCAACGGCTTGCTGGCTGAGTCCGAGTTGTTCACGGGCGTTGCGAAGACGAACGCCAGTGGAGAGTGCTTCATGTTGGTCGTGAGTGGCTTCAGTATTCATTCGCTACAACTACTGGTACGTGAAAAAAAGGGTTCAGGTGCCGGTGAGTCACAATGCCACCCGCACCGCGAAACTTCTGGTCAGTTAACCTTGAACAGACAGTATAAGACTGTCAGCCCGGAGATGACAGCACAGCCCTGCCCGTACGGCTAAACTGTTGTTACGTCGTTACATACTGCCCGAAAGTCGGATGAAACGCACCGTAATTATTGAGCAGTCATCACGAATCTGACTGGTTATTCAGTAAGATTATGCTTCACGGCGCAGATAATGCGCCGTGAGTGCATAATAATCAAACAGCTTTAACCGCGATCGTCTCGCCCTGCATGCGTTTACGCAGGGTACGCTTAGTACGGTCAATCACGTCACCGGCCAGCTGTCCGCATGCTGCATCAATGTCATCACCACGGGTTTTACGCACGATGGTGGTGAAACCATACTCCATCAGCACCTTGGAGAAGCGATCGATGCGGCTGTTCGAGCTGCGGCCATACGGCGCGCCCGGGAACGGGTTCCACGGAATCAGGTTGATTTTGCATGGCGTATCTTTCAGCAATTCAGCCAGCTGATGCGCATGCTCGGTACCGTCGTTGACGTGATCGAGCATCACGTACTCAATGGTTACGCGGCCCTGGTTAGCGTTGGATTTTTCCAGATAGCGACGCACGGCAGCGAGGAAGGTTTCGATATTGTACTTTTTGTTGATCGGTACAATTTCGTCACGAATTTCATCGTTTGGCGCGTGCAGGGAGATCGCCAGCGCAACGTCAATCATATCGCCGAGCTTGTCCAGCGCAGGCACAACGCCTGAGGTAGACAGCGTCACGCGGCGCTTGGACAGACCAAAACCGAAGTCATCCAGCATGATTTCCATCGCCGGAACCACGTTGGTCAGGTTCAGCAGCGGCTCACCCATCCCCATCATGACCACGTTGGTAATGGGACGAGTACCGGTCACTTTAGCCGCACCCACGATTTTCGCGGCACGCCACACCTGGCCGATAATTTCTGACACGCGCAGGTTACGGTTAAAGCCTTGCTGCGCGGTTGAGCAGAATTTGCACTCCAGCGCACAGCCCACCTGAGAAGAGACGCAGAGCGTGGCACGATCTTCTTCCGGAATGTAGACGGTTTCAACGCGCTGATCGCCGACCGCAATCGCCCATTTGATGGTGCCATCGGCCGAGCGCTGCTCTTCCACCACTTCCGGTGCGCGGATTTCAGCCACTTCTTTGAGCTTATTGCGCAGGACCTTGTTGATATCAGTCATGTCATCAAAATTGTCGCTGCAATAATGGTACATCCACTTCATGACCTGATCGGCACGAAACGGCTTTTCGCCCATCTCTTTAAAGAACTCGCGCATCTGCTGACGGTTCAGATCCAGCAGGTTGATTTTTCCATTTTTATTGGGAACCGCAGGAATGGCGACTTCGGAGGTATTCACTAATTCAGACATAATATTTACCGGCCTCGTTGTTACACGTTATGGCCCATGGAGGGTTGAATAGAAACGCCCCGGAAAGCGGTCTGCTCGTCCGGGGCGTTGCATTGTACAAAGTCTGGCGCAGGGATGCCACGTCTGGACGCGGCATTTACGAAAATAATGTGTAAACGAAACCGTTAAATTAACGGGTACGTGGACACACTTCGCCTTCTGCGAAGAAGAAAGCGATTTCGCGCGCAGCAGATTCAACGGAGTCAGAACCGTGAGTACCGTTCTCGGTGAAGCTGTCTGCGTAGTCAGCGCGCAGGGTACCTGCCAGCGCATTGTCCGGGTTGGTTGCACCCAGCAGATCGCGGTGACGCTGTACTGCGTTTTCGCCTTCCAGCACGGATACAACGATTGGACCGGAGGTCATGAACTCAACCAGGCCGTCAAAGAATGGGCGACCTTCGTGCTCGGCGTAGAAACCACGAGCCTGCTCAACGGTCAGGTGCAGCATTTTGGTGCCAACAATTTTGAACCCTGCTGATTCAAAGCGAGCGAAGATGCTGCCAATAACGTTTTTTGCCACCGCGTTTGGTTTGATGATGGAAAAAGTACGTTCAATAGCCATGATAACCTCTGTCAATGTTCTGTTGTTTTGCATACCTGAGTATGGTGTGGCGCGGATTATAATGAGCAATAGCGCCATTGCCTATGGATTCAGGTAACATTTTTTTAAAATAAGACGAGTTTTAGCAACAGCTCACAGCTGAATGCTGTTTTAAGATCACTGCAGCGTAAAATTCACCGTCGCAACCTGCCCGGCCTCATCCATAACCAGTAACTGATAATCGCCCGATTTATCAAGCTGTAATGTGTAAACTCTTTCTTTCACGTCGAGAGGCTCTCCGTTCAAAAACCACCAGCGCTCGCCGCTATTGCCGGTCGCCTGAAGCGGCAGCGAAACGCGGGATTCCCCCGGCAGACGTTTAATGACGGCCCCTTCGCGCACGCCAGTCAGGATGAGTGGCGCAGGCGCGTCCTGCGAGAGCGGAGGACAGGTTGCTGATGAAGGAGGAACCCGTACCGCACGACGCTCATTGGCAGGCAGCCACGGCTCCAGCGGCAGCGGCCAGACGTCAAGAACCTTCTCGGTTGCATCCGGGCAATCCGCTGCCACCCGTTTGCCCGTTTTATCCAGCCAGACCGGGAAACGAATGCCGCGAATACCTTCCTGCTCCGGCAACAGCAGCGTAGGAGGTTCACTCCCTTCAAGCAGCCAGGTCGACAGACGGCGTCGGCAGTTTTCACTGCCCTGCGGCAGCGACTGACCGCCAGGCCAGCAGATCGCGCCCCGCCCGACGCTTGACGGGCGCGGATCGCGCGGCAAACGGGCTTCGTCTACCGTTGAGCGTGACTGAAGCAGGTTATTGACCTGGTTCAGTAGCGGAACCGCGCTGGCAAAACCAAACTGCCCCGCCACGGGAGTGCCGTCCGGTCGCCCGGTCCAGATGCCTATCACGTAGCGGGCATTCAGACCAATGGCCCAGGCATCCCGGTAGCCGTAGCTGGTGCCGGTTTTCCAGGCCAGCGGCGCAACCTGCGGCAGCGCGTTATCCGGTAGCGGCTGCGCCTCATTCGCCAGAATACGGCGGATAATCCACGCCGAGCCTTGCGACAGTAACGGTCGTTCACTCAGCGGATCGCCTGGCTGTAGCCGCAACCTTCCCGCTTTACCGTGTCGGGCAAAGGCGCTGTAGGCCGCAGCGATATCTGCCAGCCGCGCGCCGGCCCCGCCCAGGATCAGAGACAGATTCGGCTGAGCCCCCGCAGGCAGGATCAGCGGCAGGCCTGCGTTACTCAGCATCCCGGCAAAACGTTTTGGCCCGTAGGCTTCCAGCACCTGGACGGCCGGCAGGTTGAGGGAGCGCACCAGCGCTTCACTCATGCTGACCGGTCCGTGGAACCCGCTGTCAAAATTCCCGGGGCGATAATCACCGGTTTTTCTTGGAACGTCCTGCAGCAACGAGGCGGGATGGATCAGACCGTCGTCCAGCGCCATGCCGTAGATAAACGGTTTCAGCACCGATCCCGGCGATCGGATCGCATTGACCATATCGACGTGGCTAAAACGCGTGTCATCGTTGATATCCACCGAACCAACCCAGCCCCTTACTTTCATATCGGTATGATCCACGACGATCATCGCCAGCGAGCTGCGTGCCGGCAGGCGGGATTTCCAGTTCATTGCCAGCTCTTCCAGCTGCCGCTGCAGCCCGGCATCAAGCGTGGTGACAATTTTAGTGTCGCGACTTTTACTGAGCATCATGCGTGCAAAGAGCGGAGCCAGCTGCGGCATCTGTCGGGGCGCCAGCCATACCGATTCTTCACGGGATTCTTTGACCTGCTTTGCGGACCAGACCCCCTGCGTCGCCATGCGCTCGAGCACTTTATTGCGCGCCGCTTCGGCCCGTTCAGGCCAGCGGTCCGGGCGTAAACGACTCGGTGCCTGCGGAAGCACTGCTAACAGCGCCGCGTCGGAATAGCTGAGCTGCGACGGCGGTTTGCCGAGATAGGTCCAGCTTGCCGCCCCGACGCCCTGCAGCGTACCGCCAAAGGGGGCGCGGTTGAGATAGAGGGTGAGGATCTCGCGTTTGGAAAGATGCCACTCCAGCTGCATCGCCCGCCAGAGCTGACGAATTTTGCCGCCAAAGGTGCGAGGATGCGGATCCAGCAGCCGCGCCACCTGCATAGTGAGCGTACTGCCGCCAGAGACGACTTTCCCGGAATTGAGATCCTGCCAGGCGGCGCGCAGGACTGATAGCGGGTTTACGCCGGGATGATCCCAGAACCAGCGATCTTCGTACTGGATCAGCGCCTCAAGATAGCGGGGAGAAACCTCTTCAATCGTAACCGGATAGCGCCAGATCCCGTCGTTGTCGGCAAAACGCCAGAGCGGCGTTCCCTTCTCATCCACCACCACCCGCGCGGGGTTAACCTCTTTCAGAGGCAACGGCCACAGGCGGTCAGCGGCCAGGATCAGCCCCCATAAAATGAGAAGCGCTCCCGCCAGCCACAGCCAGCGGGAGCGTATCAAACGTGCTATCAGCATATTACGGAACAACAATCAGCGGTCCACTGGCCGCACCCGTCGCCCGCCACTGCGGCACGTACATTGACTCCACCATCGGAACCGGCACCTGGTAAGTTCCCGGCGTCACGGCGCGCGCCAGATAAACCAGCGTGACCGGCTGACCTTCATTTACCGGCACGGCCGCCACAAAGCGGTCGTCGCGGAATTCCATATGCTGGATATCCGCCTGCTGCATCTGGCTGAGCAGGTTCTGCACGTCGCTGCCGCTGTCCTGCAGGCTGGCGCTGCTGCTTGCCAGGTTCTGGTTTTCCAGCTCCAGACCCGCAGGAAGGAGATCGACCACCAGCGCGTCCGGTACGTTCTGGCTGGCTTTCACTTCCAGCCACACCAGCACCAGCTCACCGCTCTTCAGCGAAGAGAGCGATTTCGTGCTGCCGTCGGTTGCCAGAATATGACGTTCGACCTGCAGCACGTTCGAGCTCGGCTGAGGCGCATTTTCTGGATAGCCGGTGCTGTCCAGGCGGACCCACAGCGGAGTCGTTCCGGTATTGGTCACCTGCAGTGCGCCAAGCTGGTCACCGTTCACGTTTTGTACCAGCGCCTTATCCCCGCCTGACGCAGTATCAGAAAGCGTAGTGTTCGCCTGCCACGTACCCGACAGGGTTTGCAACGAACGTCCGGCCAGGAACAGCGCGTTACTCTCCTGGGTTGACAGCCAGCGCTGGCTGAAGGCCTGTTCGGACAGCACATTCAGTAGCGTATTTTGCGCGTCCGGCAGCAGCTTGTACTCTTCCAGAAGAGAGAGCATCAGCGCGTTATCGCGAAGCTGGCTGCCGTAATCGGCCATCCAGGTTTTGCTGTCGTTACGCGGCGTTTTGAGTGCCAGATCCAGCGCCTGCTGGCTGCGCGGGGCATCGCCCATCAGCTTAAGCGCCATGCCCAGCTGCATCAGCGGCAGCCCGGAAGCCGCCTGCCCGTGACGATCCCAGATTTCACGCAGCGCGCCGAGCGGTGCTTTTTGCTGACGCGCCAGTACCAGCGAAGCATAGGCCTGCACGGCGAATTTGCTGGCCTGCGTATCGTCGCTGTAGCGAATGGACATCATGCCCGGATCCTGCAGGTAGCGCAGCAAACGGCCGTTCGCGTTATTGACCGCGTCGGCGGGCACGCTGTAGCCCTGCTCGCCCGCGCGCACCAGGAAGTCGGTCACGTAGGCCGTCAGCCAGTACTCTTCCGGACCGTTTTTATCCCACAGCGCAAAACCACCGTCTTCACGCTGCATTTGCAGCAGTCGCGAGATGCCAATATCAATGGCCGCACGGCGCTTGTCATCGGTGTCTCCCTTGATGCCAAGCGCGGCAAGCTGCGCCGCGTTAGTGTAGAGCGACGGGAACAGGCCGCTGGTGGTCTGCTCCAGACAGCCATACGGATACGCCTGCAGTTCGCGAATATAGCGCGCCAGGTTGAGCGGCGGTTTGCCGCTCAGCAGCAGTTGCCCCTGCAGCGTGGCAGGCGAGAAACCGTTGCTATGCTGCGTCGGTGCGGTCCAGGACTCACCTGGGTTCAGCATAGCCCCGGTATTCACCGTCTGTGCCGGGAACGCCGGACGCACGCCGATTTTCCAGCTCTTCTGCTGCGGAGCGAAGGTCTCCCCCGGCAGCTGCAGGCCGGTCACCTGCGCGGTCACTTCACCATCCCCATAGCCGTCCAGCGCGCGCACCGGAATAAACAGGGTGGTTCGTGCACCTGGCGGCAGTTGCACCGGCTGCGGCTGTGCACCTTCAAGCGACAGCTTGCCGGCTGTGGTCAGAGCAACGTTCAGCGTTTGCGGCCTGTCGGTCAGGTTGGTGAGATCCAGCGTCAGCCGCGAGGTATCACCGCTTGCCAGGAAACGCGGGGTATTCAGCTCGGTAATGACCGGCGCGGCCACCACAACCTTGCTTTCGCTGCTGCCGAAATCGTCTTCCGTCCAGGCCTGCGCCATCAGGCGCAGCTCGCCGTTGAAGTCGCCAATCGGCAGCGTAACGGTACCTTCCCCGTTGGCATCAAGCGTAACCGGCTGCGCCTGCTGGGCGATAATGGTAACGTGGTTCACCGGCGGTTTACCGCCGCGCTTCAGCTCGTCCCCATCGCCACCAAAACGCAGCGCGGCCATGCGGCCCTGACCTTCAATGACCTGGCCATAGATATCGTAGATATCCGCGCCGTAGCGCTTCTGACCAAAGAACGCCTGCCACGGATCCGGCGTAACGTAATCGGTAATATTCAGCACGCCGCTGTCCACCGCCGAGACCAGCACGTTCACCTTCTGCGGCACAGCGCCCTCTTTCACGCTGGCTTTCACCTTCACAGAGAGCGTCTGGTTTGGACGCATTTTTTGCGGGTTATCCAGCGCAATATTCAGGCGGCGATTTTCGTCGCCCATCGGCAGATGCAGCAGCCCGACCGCACGTTTCGGCGTGGCGGATTTGGATTTATCCCCAGGTCGAACCACCAGCGTGCTGAGGTAGAGATCGTGACGTTTCCAGGCTTTGTCGACCGGGATAGCGAGATCAAGCCCGTTTGCCGGGACGTCGATCTCTTTCCACCACAGCGGCCCTTCGCTGGATTCAATCATTGCATAGCCCTTGCCTGCGGCCGGCGCTGCAATGTGCAGATTGATGGTATCGCCAGGCTGATACGCTGGCTTATCCAGCTTCAGCGTCACGCGATCGGGGCGCGCAGCCCCGGTGCCGTCGCTGTTATCCTGCCAGCTGTAGCCCGCCCAGAAGCGCACGCTGCTGACCATCTCATCCGGCGCTTTAACCTCCAGACGATAAGAGCCCCACTCAACCGGGAAGGTGACTTTGCCGGTTTCATCGGCCTTAAGGGTCAGCTCCTGTTCGCCTTCAATGAGATCTTTTTGATCAAACTGCGACTGCCAGCCTTCGCTTTCGGACCAGTTCCAGTAATAGTCCCGGCGCTCGCGGATCAGACGAACCTGTAACCCTGAAACGGCTTTTTTCGCCCCGCTGGCATCGGCATACACGATATCGAAGCTGGCGTTGCCGTTCTCGTCGACAATCGGCTGGTTAACGGTGGTGTCGGTGCGGTAGTCGTAAACGGCTTTACTGGCAAACTGAGGCCGGATACCCGGCAGCTCCGCCGCCGGCCAGATGGCCTGCTCGGCACGGCGCGTCACCGGACGACCGCCCGACTCCAGCAGACTGGCCTGCAGGATCAGCTGCAGAGGAGAGTGCACCTCTTTCCACTGGCTTTCGGTAGAAACCTGCCCACGCCCCTGTTCGTCGAGCGTAAGCTGAACTTCATCCAGACTGCGGCTCAGGTTGTCCTCGGCGATATCGCCAAACTGGAAGCCCGGCAGCGCAGCCACCGCATCACGCAGCGGACGCAGGAAAAGCTGGCCCTGCAGAGAATTTCCGTTGGCCGGCGCGCCATAGAGGTAATAACCCACCACGTTAAAATCGACGTTATCCTGAGGTGAAACCGGCGTTTTTTGCCCGCTCAGGTTAAGCGCCATACGCTCAGGCATAAAATCTTCGACGTGGAAGTCCCACAGACGCTGCAGGTTATCGCCCGTGTTGGCGCGGATGTGCCACATGCCGGTCTGCGCCCCGCTGTCCAGCGGATAGTTAAAACGGTAGAGGCCGTTCTCTGGCTTGACGACAATCGTGCGCGCGACCTGTCCGTCCGGACGCAGCACGTCAAGCTTCACGGGCTGGTCGGGAAGTGGCTTACCGTCGCTGTCGCGCAGCAGACCGTTAAGGATCACCGTTTCGCCCGGGCGGTAGAGATCGCGTGGGCCAAACATAAAGAATTGCTTGCTGTAGCCAGGGCTACCTGCGATGTCGAACTCCGCCAGGTCGAGCGCAGGCAGCTTGAGGTCAAGGAGGGTGGTCTGGCCGTCTTTGCTGGCCAGGATCAGCGCGGCTTCTTTGTCGGTCTCAAGCTTTGCGTGGCCATCGCCGTCGCTGTTCGCTTCGGCAAGCGTCTGCCCTTTATCGTTTAGCAGGGTAACGGTGACGCCGGATTGCGCCGCGCCGTTCTCCAGGCTCTGGGTGAAAATGTCCAGACGGTTATGATAACGGTGAGCGGACAGGCCAATATCGCTTAAGGTAAAGAGCGTTGCGGCGTTGCTGTAGTTGTAATGCCCGGCCTGGTTCATGACCGCGATATAAACCCCAGACTGCTGGAGCGGTTTAATATCCTTCAGGGGCAGCAGCAATTTCTCACGCGTGTTGCGCGCCGGATTGAGATCGAAACGACCGGTGTAAACCAGCTCCGCCATCTTCAGCAGGTTGTCGGATTCCCAGTTGGTCAGCGAGTTGCGGTATTCCCACTGGCTGACAAAAGAGGCCAGCGATTCAGGCTTCACGCGGTAGAAATTCACGTCCACGTTATTGACGTTGAGCGCCATCACCGGCAGGCCTTCCACCACCTTGCCCGGCAGCAGCGAGCCGCGGCTGGCAAAACCAACAGTGGGTTCAACGTCCCGGGTGGTCAGGGCTTTTTCATAATCAATGCCGAACGTCGCCTTGTTCAGCGCCTGCAGGTCACGTTCAACGGTGACGACCAGGCTGCGGTTGGGCTCAAGGTGGCGCAGGCGAAGCTCTTTCAGGTTAGGCGCAAGTTCCCACGCCCCATCAACCTTGCCGCTTTTCTTGTCCACGACATGCACGGTTTTCGCGAAATCCTGATCGGGATTGAGCGGAACGGAGAATGTCAGCACCAGCGTTGAAGCGCCGTCCAGCTGCACTTCAGAGGCATCCAGCAGGGTTAACGCTTTGCCCTGACTCTGCGCCGCCAGTTTTGCCAACTTGTCAGCGTCGGGCTTTTCCGCGGCTTTCGGTGTCGATGGGGTGGAGGCGGCGGGTGCCGCAGACTGAGGCTTATCGTCGCTGTTATCACAGCCGACAAGCGTAAACGTGGTAAGCAGCGCGAGAGAAATCGCGGCTAGGCGAAACGGTTTCATCCTTTGTCCCTGGCCTATGGGGCCTGTTGGTCGTCGTCCGGATAAGTATTATCCGCAAGTTTCATTAATTCAAAAAGTCCAATTTTAGAATCCTGAAAGCGCCTCGCAGAACGCTCCCCTGCTGTCACCCGGCAATGCTACACCGATCACAGCACCAAACGTTACATGTTACCTTTGAGGTCATTTGTTTTTAAAACAATAAGATAGATGGATAAACGTGCCTGAAGGCTGCTAGTTTTATAACCATGACGCACCCCGAGTGCGCGGTTCAATAAGAGAGAAAGCCATGAAACGAGCCGTGAACGCCCTACAAAATTTCGGAAAATCGTTGTACGGACCGGTGCTGATCTTACCGATCGTCGGTCTGTTTATCGCCTTTGGTAACGTGCTGGGTAACGGTAATCTCGCGGAATATCTGCCGTTTCTTGGCCATCCGCTGATTCAGCACCTTGGTCAGCTTATCGCGAAGTCTGCCGTGTCGGTGCTGGTCAACCTGGCGCTGGTGTTTGCCGTCGGCATTCCGATTGGCCTGGCGACCCGCGATAAAGGCTATGCCGCGCTGATTGGCCTGGTGACCTTTGTGGTGTTCATCAACGCCATGAACGTCACGCTACAGCTTCAGGGCGCACTGGCGCCTGCCGAGCAGATGAAAGCGGCCGGACAGACCATGGTGCTGGGCGTGCAGGTGCTGGAGATGGGCGTTTTCGCCGGGATACTGACCGGGGCGCTCTCCGGCTACCTGTACAACAAATACTCCGGCGTACAGTTTAACGGCGCGATGGCGATTTACTCCGGCCACTGTTTTGTCGCCATCGTCATGCTCCCCGTCTCCATGCTGCTCGGCGTGGTGATGAGTGAGCTGTGGCCGTTTGCCCAGCACGGCATTAGCGCCCTGGCGCTGGCCATCAAAGGCTCCGGGCCTTTTGGCGTAGCAATCTACGGTTTCCTGGAACGCATTCTGGTGCCTACCGGCCTGCACCATTTGGTCTACACGCCGTTCCTCTATACCGAGCTGGGCGGCACGCAGGAAGTATGCGGCGCAACCTATCAGGGCGCGCGCAATATCTACTTCGCCGAGATGGCCTGCCCGGACGTGAAGCAGCTCAGCAGCACCGTGGTGTGGGATGCGCGCGGCATCAGCAAAATGTTCGGCCTGCCTGCCGCCGCGCTGGCGATGTACATGACCGCGAAGCCGGAGCGGAAAGCCATTGCGAAAGCCATTTTGATCCCGGCAGCGCTCACCTCTCTGCTGGTCGGCGTGACCGAACCCATTGAGTTCTCCTTCCTGTTCGTCGCCCCGCTGCTCTTCGTGGTGCACGCGGTGCTGACCGGCATCGGCATGATGCTGTTCTCGCTGCTGGGCGTTCACGCCATCGGCGCCAATGGGATTATCGACTTCATCCTTTATAACCTGCCGCTCGGCACGGAGAAGTCCAACTGGCCGATGTACCTCCTGGTCGGGCTGATCATGTTCGCCCTCTACTTTGTGGTGTTCCGCTTCCTGATCCTGCGCTTCAACATGAAGACGCCCGGCCGTGAGGATGACGATAAGGAGACGCGCCTCTACAGCAAGCAGGAGTACCAGGCCAAAGGCAATAACGACGGGCTGGGCGAGTCCATCGTGGTGGGGCTGGGCGGCCGGGAAAACATTGAAGTGGTGGATAACTGCTACACCCGCCTGCGCGTCACGGTGAAGGATGTCGCCATCATCGACGAGCCGCGCCTGAAGGCGACTGGCGCGAAAGGGATTATCAAACAAGGTAACAACGTTCAGGTGGTCTACGGGCTGCACGTCAAAAAAATGCGAGAAGCCGTTGAGACGTTTCTCTGAAAGGAGCTAAAGATGTTTACACCCCCATTCATTCTGTCGATTGCCGGCGGCGGCAGCACCTACACGCCGGGTATTGTGAAAAGCCTGATGGTGCGTCTGCAGGATTTCCCGCTGGCCGAAATTCGCCTCTACGACATTGACGACGCGCGTCAGAACACCATTGCGCCGGTTGTCGAGAAGGTCATTCGCGACCACAGTCAGAGCATCAAATTCACCGTCACCAGCGACCCGGAAGTGGCCTTTAGCGGCGCGCATTTTGTCTTCGCCCAGATGCGCGTCGGCCAGTACAAGATGCGCGAGCAGGATGAAAAGATCCCGCTGCGCCACGGCGTGGTAGGCCAGGAGACCTGCGGACCCGGCGGGCTGGCGTACGGTCTGCGCACGATCCTGCCGATGGTCGAGCTTATCGATCTGGTGGATCGCTACGCGCACGAGAAAGCCTGGATCGTGAACTACTCCAACCCGGCGGCGATCGTCGCGGAGGGCGTGCGTCGCCTGCGGCCAAATGCACGGGTGCTGAACATCTGCGATATGCCGGTGGCTGCCATGCGTAATATGGGGGCGATTCTGGGCGTCGATCGCCGCAAGCTGGAGGTCGACTACTTCGGCCTGAACCACTTCGGCTGGTTTACCCGCGTGCTGGTGGACGGCGAGGACAAGCTGCCGGAGCTGCGTAAGCATATCGCGAAGTTTGGCCTGCTGACGGAAGACGCGGCCAAAACCGATCCGCAGCATTCCGATCCTTCATGGGTGAAGACCTGGCGCAATATCAAGCCGATTATGGACAACTTCCCGGAGTATCTGCCGAACCCGTACCTGCAGTATTACCTGATGCCGAACCAGATTGTGGAGCATCAGAACCCGGACTATACCCGCGCCAATGAGGTGATGGACGGGCGCGAGAAAAAGCTGTTCGCCGCCGCCGAAGAGTATAAGCGCACCGGGATCCTGCCGGATGCCTTCCACGTGGGCGTGCACGGTGAATTCATCGTTGACGTCGCCTGCTCGCTGGCCTTTAACCTGCGGAGCCGCCATTTGGTGATGGTGGAAAACCGCGGTGCAATTACCAACCTGCCTTACGATGCCGTGGTGGAAGTGCCCGCTTATATCACCTCCGAAGGTCCGGAACCGATTCGCGTCGGCCAGGTGCCGCTGTTCCATCAGACCCTTTTGCAACAGCAGCTCGCCTCTGAACAGCTTCTGGTAGAGGCGACTATCGAAGGAAGCTACGAGAAAGCCCTTCAGGCATTTACCCTTAACCGCACCGTGCCGACCATGGAACACGCGAAGACAATTCTCGACGAAATGATCGAGGCCAACCGCGACTACTGGCCTGCGCTGCAAAAAGCCTGGCAGGACGGCGAAACGGTGAAAAAATAGGGGCTTGCTCGCGAGTTGAACGTGGTTTGCTTGTCGGTGTCAGAAAAAACACCGACAATCCTTTTTTACGGAAAAGAATGGAGGCACCCCATGTCCACCTCATATTTTGTCGCCGCCGACTGGCTGATTGAGCACGGCGACGATCCGGAAGTTCAGATTATTGACGCGCGTATGGCTCCTCCTGGCCAGGAGCATCGCGACGTTCCCGCTGAATACCGCGCAGGTCACCTGCCTGGCGCGGTATTTTTTGATATTGAAGCCCTCTCCGATCACACCTCTCCCCTGCCGCATATGCTGCCGCGCCCGGAAGCGTTTTCCGTGGCGATGCGTGAGCTGGGCGTCAGCAAAGACAAACACCTCGTTGTTTATGACGAAGGTAACCTCTTCTCGGCGCCGCGCGCGTGGTGGATGCTGAAAAACTTCGGCGTGGAAAAGGTCTCGATTCTGGCGGGCGGCCTCGCAGGCTGGAAGCGCGACGAGCTGCCGCTCCAGCAGGGCGACGTGACGCTGCCGGAAGGCGAATTCGATGCCTCCTTCGACGCGCACGTGGTGAAACGCCTGACCGACGTGCTGGTCGTTAGCCATGAAAAAACGGCGCAAATCGTCGATGCCCGCCCTGCGCCACGCTTTAATGCAGAAGCGGACGAACCGCGTCCGGGGCTGAAGCGCGGCCATATTCCGGGCGCGCTGAACGTGCCGTGGGGCGATCTGGTGTTTGAGGGCGAACTGAAAACCACCGACGAGCTGCGCGCTATTTTTGACCGTGCGGGCGTGGATTTACGCCGTCCAGTTATTGCCAGCTGCGGCTCCGGCGTAACGGCCTGCGTGGTGATTCTGGCGCTCGCCACGCTCGGTGCGAACGACGTCACGCTCTACGACGGTGCCTGGAGCGAATGGGGCGCGCGCGACGACCTGCCGGTTGAACCGGCGAAGTAATGGATAACCGCCTGGCCACGCTGTTAACGCGCGGGGCGTCCCTGACCCGCGCGGAGTATCGCGTCCTCGCCCACCTCACTGAGCACCCACTGCTGGTGGGCAAGATTACGGTTCGCGAGCTGGCACAGGCGACGTTCGTATCAACTGCCACCATCATGCGGCTGTGCCAAAAGCTGGGGTTCAGCGGCTTTAGCGAGTTTATCTGGCACTGCAAGCAGTTGCTTTCCGACACGCCGCATATTGCCGCTCAGGCGCCCTCCCTTCCAGAACTCCCGGCGCTGTTTAATCAGTTTATCGCCAACTATCAGCACACCTTCCGGTGGGTCACGCAGGAGAAGCGCCAGCAGTTTGCCGACCTGCTGCGCCAGAAAGAGAGCTTCTTTCTCTACGGCGCCGGTTTTTCCTATCTCTTTGCCGAGTATCTGACCAAGAAACTGCAGGTGCTGGGCAAAACGGCGTTTATCTCCGGGCCGGGCGACAGCCGGAATATTTTTCTCAGCAACGCCGCACGCTATCAGGTATTTATTGCCGTCTCGCGCAGCGGTGAAACGGAACAGGTGCTGGATAAAGCGCGGATAGCCAAAAACGTCGGCATGACGATCGTCGCCTTTACCCGCGCCTCGGCCAATACGCTGGCGGGAATGGCGGACGTGCACTTTGCCCTCTATGACGAAGCGGTACACTTCGCCGCCGAAGCCGCGGGGGTGACGTCGTTTGAGTCGAATCTGGTGCTGCTGATGGATTTACTGCTGCTGGAAGCAACGGGGTGATATTCACCCCGCCGTAATCAGATGATGCGGTTGGTTTTGAGATCGCGCAGGAAGCCGCCCCAGCGACGCTCGTAGAACGGCGTGATGTGCTCGGTAATAAAGTGGCTGATGCCCTTCTCACCGTTCTTGACCTGACAGATATCAATCGGCTCATCGCCCGGCAGCGTGTCGGTCGCCACGCTTCCCGCCGCCTGAATGATATCCTCAATATCGCCATCGGCTTCAATACCGATCAGCAGCACGGGCTGTTCGTCCGCGCGCTCTTTAATAGAACAGAGGAACGCGCGCCTGACGGGCTTGAGCGTTTTGAACAGCGTGGTCAGAGAGTCGATCATCTGCGCGGGCGGCTCGGCCACTTCAGACAGCAGCAGCGTTTCGCCCCCTTCCAGCACTTCCTGAGTGCTGAGCGGGTTGCCCTCTTCGCCAATCAGATGGCTGATTTCACGCGGCGTGAACTCTTTTCCGGTCGGCAGCTTCGCGTTGAGGAACAGCGTCTGGCCCAGCGTCATTTCAAACAGGGTGCGCACCGGCATCACCACAAACGCCTGTTCGTCTTCTACCGCTTTCTGCAGCGCTTCCAGCGAGGTGAAGAACGGGATCACCGAGGTGCCGTCGTCCTTCTCCCAGTGCAGGAGATCCAGCGCGCTGTCTTCTACGACCTGCTCACCTTCCGCCGCGGTGCCCGGCACCCAGACGGTGGATTCCAGCAGCTTGCGGAAAAATGCCGGACGGTGGGCGGGCTCGGTCGCCGCCTGCTCCAGCAGGGATTCTAATTCGTTTTTGGTTTCTGACATAACAATTCCAGATGATGCATTTCCCCCTCACCCTAACCCTCTCCCCAAAGGGGAGAGGGAATTTGAACACCCTCTCCCCTTTGGGGAGAGGGCTGGGATGAGGGGGCAACGATTACTCAGCCGTCAGCAGGTTCGCCACGGTACGCACGCCCAGACCGGTCGCGCCCGCGGACCACTGCTCAACCGCCGCTTTACGGTACGTCGCGGAGCAGTCAATGTGCAGCCAGCCCTCATGGTAGTTCTCAACGAAGTGAGACAGGAAGCCTGCTGCGGTGCTTGCACCCGCCGGGTACGCCGCGCTCGCGGTGTTGTTCAGCTCGGCAAAGTTAGACGGCAGCTGGCTGCGGTGGAACTCGGCCAGCGGCAGGCGCCAGAACGGCTCGTTCTCTGCGGCAGCGCTTGCCAGCAGGCGCGCGGCCAGCTTGTCGTCGAAGCTGAACAGCGCATGGTAGTCGTTGCCCAGGGCGGTTTTCGCCGCACCGGTCAGGGTCGCCATGTCGATAATCAGCTCTGGCTTCTGGACAGAGGCGTCGATCAGGCCATCGGCCAGCACCAGGCGGCCTTCCGCGTCGGTGTTCATCACCTCAACGTTTTTGCCGTTGCGGTAGCGAATGATGTCGCCCAGCTTGAAGGCGTTACCGCTGACCATGTTGTCGGCGCAGCACAGGTAGAGCTTCACGCGCTTGTTCAGACCGCGGGTAATCGCAAACGCCAGCGCGCCGGTGATGGTTGCCGCGCCGCCCATGTCGGACTTCATGGAGTCCATGAACGCGCTCTGCTTCAGGCTGTAGCCGCCGGTGTCGAAGGTGATGCCTTTACCGACCAGGCAGGCAAAGACCGGCGCGGCTTTATCGCCGGTTGGGTTGTAATCCAGCGCCAGCAGTACAGGAGGACGCTCGGAACCGCGCCCCACGGTGTGGATGCCCATATAGTTCTGCTCGCGCAGATCTTCACCTTTGGTGATGCGGTAGGACATTTTTTCGCCCGCCACGCCGCACAGCAGGTCAACCGCGCGCTGCGCCAGCTGTTCCGGTCCCAGCTCTTCCGCCGGTGCGTTAATGGTGTCGCGCACCCAGTCGATGATGTTCAGGCGGCTTTCCAGCTCTTTCTGACCGGCTTCATCAAGGTTAGCCCACTCAATTTTGCGGGTGCCTTTCGGGCCTTTGTAGCCTGCCCAGAATGCCCAGCTGCGGTCGGTGTCCCAGCCTTCGCCTTCCAGAGAGACGTGTTTAATGCCCAGCCCGTCAATTTTACGCGCGGCGCGCTGGATCAGGCCCAAATCATCGTTGCCCGTCAGGTGCAGGGTAATGCCGTCGTTAGTAATGCTCCAGGTGGCTTTCTCGCCCCAGCGCGCATCAGCAGGCTGATTCGAGAGCGTAATCTTCATCGCTTCGGTCATTTTATTTTTCCTTATTAGCAACTAGCAAACGGGCCGCCTGAAGGCAGCCCGTTATGTTATTTATTCTGCTTCATCTAACCAGACTAACAGAATTGCCTCCAGAATTTTTTCATTGGATGCGTTTGGATCGTCGTCGAAATCCTCTAAATCGCAGATCCACTGGTGCATGTCGGTGAATCGTACGGTCTTCGGATCGAGATCCGGGTTCGCGTCGTAGAGCGCTTCGCCGATTTCGCGGCTGTCTGTCCACTTCAGTCCCATATTAATGCTCGCGTGCGTGGTTGATGGTGTAGCGTGGGAATTCCACGACCAGATCTTCATCGGTCACCGCGGCCTGGCAGCTTAAGCGGCTGTCTGGCTCCAGACCCCATGCTTTATCCAGCATGTCGTCTTCGTCTTCGGTGCTCTCGGCGAGAGAGTCAAAACCTTCACGCACGATGCAGTGGCACGTTGTGCAGGCACAGGATTTTTCACAGGCGTGTTCCACTTCGATACCTGCACGCAGGGCAACATCGAGAATGGTCTCACCGGTCTTCGCTTCCAGAACAGCGCCATCCGGACAGAGGTCCGCATGAGGCAAAATTACAATCTTTGGCATATTAAACCTCGTCCACGGACTGGCCTTTCAGCGCGACGCGGACAGATTTGTCCATGCGGCGAGCAGCAAAGTCCTGGGTTTGTTTATCAACGTTTTTAATGGCTTCTTCTATTGCGTCAGCGTCATTGCCATCTGCTACTGCGCTTAAGCGCGCGGCAGCGTCGTCAATCACCTGGCGCTCAGCGGCGCTTAACAGCGCGGCATCGGCAGCGAGCGCGCCGTTCAGGCTCTCCAGCACGCGTGCGGCTTCCACTTTCTGTTCCGCCAGCATACGCGCCTTCACATCCTGCTCGGCGTAGCTCATTGAATCCTGAATCATAGAGGCGATTTCGCCATCGGTCAGGCCGTAGGACGGCTTCACCTGGATGGACGATTCAACGCCGGTCGATTTTTCCATCGCCGTGACGCTCAGCAGGCCGTCCGCATCCACCTGGAAGGTAACGCGAATATGCGCCCCGCCCGCAGGCAGCGCCGGAATTCCGCGCAGCGCAAAGCGCGCCAGCGAGCGGCAGTCCTGCACCAGCTCGCGCTCGCCCTGCATCACGTGGATGGACATCGCGGTCTGGCCGTCTTTAAAGGTGGTGAACTCCTGCGCGCGCGCCACCGGGATGGTGGTATTACGCGGGATCACTTTCTCCACCAGGCCGCCCATGGTTTCTAACCCCAGCGACAGCGGGATGACGTCCAGCAGCAGCATTTCGCTGTCCGGCTTGTTGCCGACCAGGATATCGGCCTGGATTGCGGCGCCCACGGCGACCACTTTGTCCGGGTCGATGGAGGTCAGCGGCGTGCGGCCAAAGAACTCGCCCACGCGTTCACGTACCAGCGGTACGCGGGTGGAGCCGCCCACCATGACCACTTCCAGCACCTCGTTCGCCTCAACGCCCGCATCCTTCAATGCGCGACGGCAGGCCAGCAAGGTGCGTTTCACCAGCGGGGCAATCAGATCGCTGAACTGGTCGCGGGTGATGTCGCCCTGCCAGCCCGCAACGTTAACAGATACCGTCTGCGCATCGCTCAGGGCGATTTTGGCGTCGATAGCCGCATCCAGCAGTTCACGCTGAACGCGAGCATCGCTGCGATCGCTGATGCCAGCCTGCTGGCGGATGTAATCCGCCAGCAGATGGTCGAAGTCATCGCCGCCCAGCGCGGAATCCCCACCGGTCGCCAGCACTTCAAATACCCCGCGGCTTAAGCGCAGGATCGAAATATCAAAGGTGCCGCCGCCGAGGTCGTAAACCGCAATCACACCTTCCTGACCGGAGTCGAGGCCGTAGGCAATCGCCGCCGCCGTCGGTTCATTCAGCAGGCGCAGCACGTGCAGGCCCGCCAGACGCGCGGCGTCTTTGGTGCCCTGACGCTGTGCGTCGTCAAAGTAGGCCGGAACGGTAATGACCACGCCGTCCAGATCGCCGCCAAGCGTCGCCGTCGCGCGGGCCGCCAGCGCTTTGAGGATATCAGCAGAAACACGAATCGGGTTCAGAAGGCCTGCCGCCGTCGCGATCATCGGCAGGCCGTTTTCACTGGCCTGCAGCTGATAAGGCAGATGCGGGTAGCGGGTCTGGATATCGGCCAGCGAGCGGCCCATCATGCGCTTCACGGAGCTGATGGTGTTGGCCGGATCGCGCGCGGCGTTGGCGCGGGCGTCATAGCCTACCGCGTGACCCTGCTGCTGGTAGTGGACCACGGAAGGCAGCAGATGGCGGCCCTGCTCGTCAGCCAGGGTTTCCGCCTGGCCGCTACGCACGGTCGCCACGAGGGAATTGGTGGTGCCCAGATCGATACCCACCGCCAGACGACGCTGGTGCGGTGTGGCACTTAAGCCAGGCTCACTAATTTGTAATAAGGCCATAATTGCTTCCGAAATTAAAAATCGAGCAGCTTTTCTTCGAGTTGTTCAGCACTGCTTCGCAGTTTATCGAGAAAACGGAGTTTGCGCACAGTATCTGCCGCCACGTCCCAGGTCTCGTTGTTCAGTTGCTCCACCATCTGCTGATGGCGGGTATCGAACATGCCCTTCACGCGCGTGATAAAGCTTTCCAGACGCGCTTCGTCTTTGGCCTGTTCAATCTCATCGAGCTCTTCGCGAAGCTCCAGCTGTTCCATCAGAAACGCGGTGTCGCGCACGGTGTGCTGTTCGCTCGCGAGATCAAAGCCGTGGAGCGAAAGCAGATATTCTGCACGCGCCAGCGGATGGCGCAGCGTCTGCCAGGCCTGGTTGATGGTCGCAGAGTGCGAGACCGCAGCCAGTTGCTCTGACTGCGTACCACTGGCGAATTTATCCGGATGATACTGACGTTGCAGATCCTGAAAACGGATCGTCAGCGTCTGGAGATCGATCGGGTATTGAGCGGGTAGTCCGAAGAGAGTGAAGTAATCCATAACAATCTCAGGGGTAGCCTGTTAGAACAAACCCCACGCGTAGCAGGTAAGCCACGGTGGGGTTTCGGATGACGCGCGGTTAAACGTGGAAGCTTTCGCCGCAACCACACTCGTCTTTGACGTTCGGGTTCGTGAATTTGAACCCTTCATTCAGGCCTTCTTTGACGAAGTCCAGCTGAGTGCCGTTGAGGAATTGCAGGCTTTTGCCATCGACCACCACCTTCACGCCTTTGTCTTCAAACACGGTGTCGTCAGACGCCGGCTCATCAACAAACTCCAGTACGTAAGCCATACCAGAACAGCCGGAGGTACGTACGCCCAGTCGCAGGCCAAAGCCTTTACCACGGTTCGCCAGAAAAGAGCTTACTCGCGCGGCAGCGCTGTCGCTAAGGGTAATCGACATACTCAAACCTCAATTATTTTGCTTCACGTTTGCTTTTGTAATCCGCAATGGCGGCTTTGATCGCGTCTTCTGCCAGAATAGAACAGTGAATTTTCACCGGTGGCAGTTCGAGTTCTTCAGCAATATCCGTGTTCTTGATTGCCTGTGCTTCGTCCAGAGACTTGCCCTTCACCCATTCGGTCACCAGGGAGCTGGACGCAATAGCAGAACCGCAGCCGTAGGTCTTGAAGCGCGCGTCTTCAATGATACCTTCATTGTTGACTTTAATCTGCAACTTCATCACGTCGCCACACGCCGGTGCGCCAACCATGCCGCTACCGACAGATTCGTCGCTGTTGTCAAAAGAGCCAACGTTGCGCGGGTTTTCGTAATGATCGATGACTTTTTCGCTGTATGCCATGATTGAATTCTCCTTATGTACCGATTAGTGATGTGACCATTCAATGCTGTTCAGATCCACGCCCTGCTTGAACATTTCCCACAGTGGAGAAAGGTCGCGCAGACGGCCAATGGAGTTGCGAACCAGCTTGATGGTGTAGTCAATCTCTTCTTCGGTAGTGAAACGACCTAAAGAGAAACGGATAGAGCTGTGTGCCAGCTCGTCAGTCATACCCAGCGCGCGCAGCACGTAGGATGGCTCAAGGCTTGCAGACGTACAGGCAGAACCGGAAGAAACCGCCAGGTCTTTCAGGGCCATAATCAGCGATTCGCCTTCAACATAGTTGAAGCTGACGTTGAGGATGTTCGGAGCGCCCTGCTCGAGATCGCCGTTCAGATACACTTCTTCCATATCCTTCACGCCGTCCCACAGACGGTTACGCAGCGTGCGCAGGCGTGCCATCTCGGTTTCCATCTCTTCTTTTGCAATGCGGTAAGCTTCGCCCATGCCCACGATCTGGTGAACAGGCAGCGTACCGGAACGCATGCCGCGCTCGTGACCGCCACCGTGCATCTGTGCTTCGATGCGGATACGCGGTTTACGACGAACGTACAGCGCGCCGATGCCTTTCGGGCCATAGATTTTGTGGCCGGAGAAGGACATCAGATCCACTTTCAGCTGACTCAGGTCGATAGGCAGTTTGCCCACGCTCTGGGTCGCGTCAACGTGGTAGATGATACCGCGCGCGCGGCACATTTCGCCGATGGTCGCGATGTCTTGTACCACGCCGATTTCGTTGTTGACGTGCATGATGGAAACCAGAATGGTGTCATCACGCATGGCCGCTTCGAGCTCTTTCAGGTCAATAATACCGTTGCTCTGTGGTGCCAGGTAAGTCACTTCGTACCCTTCACGCTCCAGCTGACGGCAGGTGTCCAGCACGGCTTTGTGTTCGGTTTTGCTGGTGATGATGTGCTTGCCTTTTTTCTGATAAAAGTTGGCTGCACCTTTGATCGCCAGGTTGTCGGATTCGGTCGCACCGGAGGTGAAAACAATCTCACGCGGGTCGGCGCCCACCAGGTCGGCAATCTGATTACGGGCGATATCAACTGCCTCTTCAGCATGCCAGCCAAAACGGTGTGAACGGGAAGCTGGGTTACCAAAGTTTCCGTCCAGGGTCAGACACTGCATCATTTTCTCGGCAACACGCGGGTCCACCGGCGTGGTTGCGGAGTAGTCGAGATAAATCGGTAATTTCATTGCTCTATAAACTCCGTACATCGCTTCAATGCAAGGAATCAGGCAACCGGCTGGATGTACGACCGAGTACGCGGGGCAGCTTCGCCCCGGCCTGATTCTGAAATACTTATCTTTTTATTACGCGCGCAGTTTGACGTCGATAGCGTCCTGCGCGCGGGTGCTGCGTTGGGAATCCTGGCTGTGCTGACGGCCTGATACGTCCAGAACTTCCTGGTTATTCACCAGCTCACCGAGGGTGATGTTGTTCAGGAAGCCGGTCAGACGGTCGCTCAGATCGCGCCACAGCGCGTGGGTCAGGCACTTATCCCCGCCCTGGCAGCCGCCTTTACCCTGGCAACGGGTCGCGTCAACGGATTCGTCAACTGCGCTAATCACTTCGCCAACTGCAATACTGCCCGCGTCTTTACCCAGCAGATAACCGCCGCCTGGGCCACGAACGCTGGAAACCAGTCCATTTTTACGCAGTCTGGAGAACAGCTGTTCCAGATAAGAGAGGGAGATCCCTTGTCGTTCAGAAATATCAGCCAACGGAACCGGGCCCGCTTCGGAGTTGAGCGCAACGTCCAGCATCGCGGTCACGGCATAACGCCCTTTAGATGTCAGTCTCATGTCTTACTTAACCTCAAACTCGCCCCTGCCCGGGGTTTTTTATAGTAAAATGGGGTATTGCATAGCAGGGCCAAGTCTGACATTCCTGACTAAAATGGTCAACTATTTACTTGACTGTTTTAGTCAGGTATTTAACCTTCTGTGCCGTTTTACCTGGGTGCGGCCTGATGCCCTCACCCCGGCCCTCTCCCACGGGGAGAGGGAGAAAAAAAACCGGCACTATTCTTTATTCTTCTGCTCAATCGACGCCAGAATCCCGCGCAGGATGTTCAGCTCCTGGCTTTCCGGGCGGGCGCGGGTGAACAGACGGCGCAGCTTGTTCATCACCTGTCCCGGGTGACCTTCACGGATAAAACCGGTTGAGAGCAGCGTCTGCTCCAGGTGGCCATAGAAACGCTCAAGGTCGTCCACCAGCGGGTAGGCAGTTTCTTCCTGCGGCTCCGCGCTGCCTTTCTCCTGGGTTGCCAGCCACGCCATACGCACTTCATAGGCGATAACCTGCACCGCCATCGCCAGGTTCAGCGAGCTGTACTCCGGGTTCGCCGCAATCGCCACGTGGTAATGGCACTTCTGCAGTTCGTCGTTGGTCAGGCCAACGCGCTCGCGGCCGAACACCAGCGCAACCGGTGCTTGTTCGGCTTCTGAGACACTTTTCAGGCCGCATTCACGCGGATCGAGCATTGGCCACGGCAGCGTACGCGAGCGCGCGCTGGTTCCCACCACCAGGCTGCAACCGGCCAGGGCTTCGTCAAGGGTGTCGACGATCTGCGCATTGCCGATCACGTCGCTGGCACCGGCCGCCAGAGCAATAGCCTGCGAGTCGGGTTTTACCAGCGGGTTAACCAGCCAGAGATTCGTTAAGCCCATGGTTTTCATAGCGCGGGCCACGGAGCCCATGTTGCCGGTGTGCGATGTTTCGACCAGCACGATTCGAATGTTTTGCAGCATAATTTTTAATGTATGAATTCAGTGTCTGAAGAATATTCCGGCATATTATCATAAACGGGAGACATAATCCGATCCCGCTGCTATACTCTGCGCCGATTTTCCTGTTCTTTAACATCCAGTGAGAGAGACCGATGCATCCGATGCTGACCATCGCCGTGCGCGCAGCGCGCAAGGCGGGTAATGTAATTGCCAAACACTACGAAACGCCAGACTCCGTAGAAACCAGCCAGAAAGGCAGCAATGATTTCGTGACTAACGTCGATAAAGCCGCAGAAGCGATTATTATCGAAACGATCCGCAAATCTTACCCGCAGCACACCATCATCACCGAAGAAAGCGGTGAACATGAAGGTACCGATCAGGATGTTCAATGGGTTATCGATCCACTGGATGGCACCACCAACTTCGTCAAACGCCTGCCACACTTCTCTGTGTCTATCGCAGTACGCATCAAAGGCCGTACTGAAGTCGCTGTTGTTTACGATCCAATGCGTAACGAACTGTTCACCGCCACCCGCGGTCAGGGCGCACAGCTGAACGGCTACCGTCTGCGCTGCAGCAATGCACGCGATCTGGACGGTACCATCCTGGCGACCGGCTTCCCGTTCAAGGCGAAACAGCACGCGACCACCTATATGAATATCCTGGGCAAACTGTTTACCGAATGCGCCGACTTCCGCCGCACCGGTTCTGCTGCGCTGGATCTGGCCTACGTTGCGACCGGCCGCGTTGATGGTTACTTCGAGCTGTCACTGAAGCCGTGGGATTTTGCAGCGGGCGAGCTGATCGCACGTGAAGCAGGTGCGATCGTATGCGATTTCACCGGCGGCCATAACTACATGTCTACCGGCAACATCGTTGCGGGTAACCCACGCGTTGTTAAAGCCATGCTGGCAAACATGCGTGATGAACTGAGTGATGCGCTGAAGCGTTAATCCCGGTCATCCCCTCTCCCTGTGGGAGAGGGGATCCCCACTAAAACGACCGCAATCCCCTCCCCACCGGCACCGCGCTCATCCACATCGTCACCGCCGCCACCAGCAGAATCACGCCGCCCGCCAGCGCGAGCGTTGTCCAGCCAACCTGCCGCCATAGCACCGGCGTTTTATTGCCGCTGAGTTTAACCGCCAGCTGACGAAAGCTGTGTACCAGCAGCGCTAAAGACGAAATGGTGAGAGACGTTCCTGCCGCCATCGCCAGCGCGGACAACATTCCCCAGCCAAACACGCCGATTACCTTACTGAACAGCAGCACCATGATCGCCCCCGAGCACGGGCGCATCCCCATCGAGAGAACAATCATCAGCCGCGCGCGCCAGTCGTCGCCGTTCTGTAATTGTTCCTGCGTGGGCAGATGCTGATGCCCGCAGCCGCATTTTTCATCATGCACGTGGTGCGGCGTAAAGGTCTTGAATTTCGGCTTTTGCAGCAGCATGCGCAGCTTTTTAAGCGCCCGCCAGCAGAGAATCAGCCCCAGCACGCCTACCAGCGCGTAACTTCCCTTCTCCAGCCAGAAGCTGCTCATGTGCAGCTGGCGCGCGGGAAGCTGCAAAAGTGACAGCACAACAACAACCAGCGCAATCGCCACGCCCCCCTGAAGCAGCGAAGAGGCCAGCGTCAGGCCGATACTCGATTTCAGCTTTGACGGGTGAGTGGCAAGCCAGGTAGTGATGACGATTTTGCCGTGTCCCGGCCCCAGCGCGTGCAGAACGCCATAGATAAAACTGAACGCCAGCAGGGAACCGCCCGCTTTTGTCGGGTTCTCCGCCACCGCCTTCAGCAGCCCGCTCATCTGCTGGTTGACCTCACGCTGCCAGATGATGCTTTTCATCATCACCTGCGGCCAGGCTTGCCACAGCCATAGCACGCCGCAAACCGCGAACAGCAAAAAGAGCGCCAGCGGCCAGAGGTGCAGCCAGCGGCGCGGTTTTCGAACTGGTGAAGCGATCACTGACATTGTAGCGTTACCTCCTGCGCAAACTGTTTACCCAACTCCATGTCCTCAGGCGGTGCATCTTCCTTATCGAGAGAGACCGCAAAGTTCAGCGTCTCTTCGCTGGGCTTTGGCGTGTGGACGGTAAGCTTGCATTTCTTTTGTAGCGATGCCGGAAGCTGCACGTCGCTGTCCTCGGCGTAGCTCATATCGACATAGTAGGTGGGGTCAAAGGTGGAGAAACGATACTTTTGCCCTGCCAGCGGCTGAGGATGTGCCAGCGGGAGAATAAATGTCAGCACCGCCTGATGCCCGTCTCGCGTCATACCGTATTCCGTGGGCCGGTTAAGAAATTTGACCTTTTGTCCGTTATGCCAGAACTCGGTGAAATAGTGCTGACCGAGCACGTTGGCCATCACTTCTGCCGCCAGTTTTTTCCAGATCTCATCGCCAGGCTTTGCGTTTCCCGCATCATAGAGCAGATCCGCCGAGGTGATTTCATCCATCGTCCAGCGCATTTTCAGGCCGCTCAGCTGCGTGCCGTCGGTGACCAGCTCGGTTTTGAGGCCAATAAAACTGTGAGGATGTGCGCTGACGGCAAAGGTGATAACCGCCAAAAATAACGCCATCGCGCTTTGTTTAACTGTTTGCATCAATTCCTCACGTCAAAAATTCTGTGATGTTCCCCAGCAATCCTGAATGAAAGGCCTGCCGGCGCGCTTTTCAGCGCCCATCCTTTAGCTATTCTTATCAAACATTCACACTGGATACCCGACAGATGATGACGACGCTTGAAATTCCATCTGTGCTTTCCAGTTCGCAGCGCCGCTGCCAGGTGCTTTTAATGCTTTACCTGCCCGATGCTGCCGTCACCGCACAGAGCATAATCGCTGCCAACGGCGTGGACGACGCGATGGCACGGCAAGATATAGCCGAGACGCGCGATGAAATCCAGCGCTATCATCGGCTTGATATCGTCACGCACCTCGACGGCAGCTACCGGATTGAAGGCACCGCCCTGAATCAGCGTTTATGCCTGCTGCACTGGCTGCGCCGGGCGCTGCGGCTGTGCCCGCAGTTCGTCTCACTCCAGTTTACTCCCGCATTAAAAACCGCGCTTAAACAGCACGGCATCGCACGGCCGCTTTACGACGATGCGAACCTGCGGGCGCTGATCAACTTTTGTTCGCGCAAGCTCCAGCGCCAGTTTGAATGCCGCGACGTCCAGTTTTTACAGCTCTATCTGCAATACTGTCTTATTCAGCACCAGATGGGGAATACCCCGCAGTTTTCCCACACTCAGCGCAGCTGGACTCAGTCAAGAGGGGAGTATTTTACGGCGCAGGAGATTGTGCGCCACTGGAAACGGCGCGTCCCGCAGGGTGCTCACGGGGATGAACAGCTGTTTCTGGCGCTGCTGTTTATGATGCTCCGCACGCCCGATCCGGTGCTCGATAAACACCAGCAGGACCAACGCTTGCGCCGGGCCATCGTGCGCATGGTGGCGCGTTTTCGCTCGCAGACCGGGATGAACTTCAGCGATGAGCAAGGGCTGACCGATCAGCTCTATATCCATCTTGCTCAGGCGTTGGACCGCTCGCTGTTTGAGATCGGCATCGACAATAGCCTGCCGGAGGAGATCCATCGTCTCTATCCCCGGCTGTTACGCACCACGAAGGAAGCATTGTTTGAGCTGGAAGCGGAGTTTGGGCTGCGCTTTTCCGATGAGGAGATGAGCCTTGTCGCGGTGATTTTCGGCGCCTGGCTGATGCAGGAGACCGATCTGCACGAAAAGCAGGTGATCCTGCTGACGGGAGACGATAAAGCCAGTGAGGATCTGATTGAACAGCAGCTTCGCGAGCTGACGCTGCTGCCGCTCAACATTCGCTACCTGACGCTGCAGGCTTTCCAGAAAGAGGGGGCACCGCGCGAGGCCGCGCTGGTTATCACCCCCTACCCTACTGCCCTGCCGCTGTTCTCGCCGCCGTTGATTCACGCCGTTGAGACACTGAACGCGCAGCAGCAAGAACATATTCGCGCCATGCTGGAATCATAGCGATGCGCGAGCGGCCACTTTAGGGCGCACAACGATTGCGGGTAAGGCGACTAGCGCCATCACCCAGAAGACGCCATGCCCCAGGTGCTGATAGAGGAACCCCGCAAAGACCGTCATGATCGCAATACTGCCTCCCATCGCAACTGCCGAATACACCGCCTGCAGACGAATAACGTCCCCGCCTTCGCGCGCAGCGATATAGCGCATCGCCGCCAGATGACACACGGTAAACGTGCCGCAGTGAAGAATTTGCGCCACGATCAGCCACGGCAGATCGGTCGTCCAGCCCATGATGCCCCAGCGCGCCACGCCGCACACGGCGGAAAGGAGCAGCAGGTCACGCGCGCCAAAGCGACGGAACAGCTTTTTGCTCAGCGCGAATATAACCACTTCGGCCACCACGCCCAGGGACCACAGGTAGCCAACGGCAGAAGCAGAATATCCCGCCCCCTGCCAGTAGATGGCGCTGAACCCATAGTACGCCGCGTGTGCCCCCTGAAGCAGACAAACACAGGCCAGAAAACGCCAGCTTTGTGTAACCAGGCTTCGCCAGGCAGGCCAGCCTGCGCTCTCCTGATGACGGCTTTCCCCTTGCGGCATTATCGACGGCCGCAGCAGCATGCCCAGCAGCATAGAGGCAATACCGATGCTCAACAGGGCAAGAATGGCGCGGTAATCGTAAAGGCTGACCAGTTTGCCCACCAGCGCAGAGCCAATCACAAACGCAATGGATCCCCACAGGCGCACACGACCGTAGTCCATGGTGATCTGCTTTTGCCAGGTGTTCGCCAGGGCATCCGTCAGCGGCACTAGCGGTGAGAAGAAGAGGTTAAAGCCAACCATCACCACCATTAGCCAGGCAAACTGGTGACTGACCCAGAAGCAGGCCACAAAGACCAGCGTCAGCAGCGCAAGAATGCGCACAGCCTTGATCAGTAAGGAGGGATCGCTCACGCGCGGGGCAATCAGCAGGCTGCCGAGGAAACGCGCCACCAGCCCGGCCCCCAAAAGGACACCGATGGTCTCAGGAGTCAGGCCGATACCCTTGAGCCAGACGCTCCAGAAAGGCAGAAAAATACCGTAGCTAAAGAAATAGGTGAAATAACTGAGCGCCAGCCAGCGCGTGGAATGCAAGACCATGAATCCCTCCCGAAATCGAGGCCATAGTCTGGCGAGAATATAAAAATTAAGCAAGTCGATAGCCTGCTATAAATTAACGAAAAATTAACATGTTGTGCAGTCGTCTGGCTTATGGCAGGGAATGGAAATGTGTATTACGTTTAAATTACTCCACTTGCAGAGGTATTTCTGCCATGAACTCACTTCGTTATCTCGATTTTGGTCAGTCGCGTCACCTGCTGCTGTTGATCGGCCGCATCGCGCTTGTCGTGCTGTTTATTATTTTTGGTTATCCAAAACTGACGGGGTTTAGCGGCACCGTACAATATATGACGTCGCTGGGCACGCCGATGCCCGTGCTGGCGGCCATTATTGCGGTAGTGATGGAAGTGCCTGCCGCCATCCTGATCGTACTGGGCTTTTTCACCCGTCCTCTCGCGGTACTGTTTGTGTTCTACACGCTGGGCACCGCGGTAATTGGTCATCACTACTGGGATATGACCGGTGATGCGGTCGTACCGAATATGATCAACTTCTACAAGAATATCAGTATTGCGGGTGCCTTTATTTTACTGGCAATAGTGGGCCCCGGCGCCATCTCCCTGGACAGGCGTTAAGCCATAAAAAAAGGCCGCAAGTGCGGCCTTTTTATATTTCTGTACAGCAGAGGAATTACGCGTAAACCGGGAAGCGTGCGCAGATATCCAGAACTTTACCTTTAACGCGCTCGATAACCGCTTCGTCATTAATATTGTCCAGAACGTCACACATCCAGCCAGCCAACTCTTTCACTTCCGCTTCTTTAAAGCCGCGGCGAGTCACGGCCGGAGAACCGATACGGATACCGGAGGTCACGAACGGGCTCTTCGGATCGTTTGGCACGCTGTTTTTGTTCACGGTGATGTTGGCGCGGCCCAGGGCAGCGTCAGCTTCTTTACCGGTCAGGTTCTTATCAACCAGATCCAGCAGGAACAGGTGGTTTTCAGTGCCGCCGGACACCACTTTGTAGCCACGGTTCAGGAACACTTCCACCATCGCTTTGGCGTTTTTGGCAACCTGCTGCTGGTAAACCTTGAACTCTGGCTCCATCGCTTCTTTCAGTGCTACCGCTTTTGCCGCGATAACGTGCATCAGCGGGCCGCCCTGCGCGCTTGGGAACACGGCGGAGTTCAGTTTTTTGTACAGCTCTTCGTCACCGCCTTTCGCCAGGATCAGGCCACCGCGTGGTCCCGCCAGGGTTTTGTGGGTGGTGGTGGTCACAACGTGAGCGTGTGGAACCGGGTTCGGGTAAACGCCTGCGGCAATCAGACCGGCAACGTGCGCCATGTCGACGAACAGGTAAGCGCCGATGCTGTCTGCGATTTCACGCATTTTTGCCCAGTCCACGATACCGGAATAAGCAGAGAAACCACCGATGATCATCTTCGGCTTGTGCTCTTTGGCCTGCTTAGCCATGTCTTCGTAGTCAATTTTACCGGACTCATCAATACCGTAAGGGATGATGTTGTACAGTTTGCCGGAGAAGTTAACCGGGGAGCCGTGAGTCAGGTGGCCGCCCTGCGCCAGGTTCATACCCAGAACGGTATCGCCCGGCTGCAGCAGCGCGGTGTAGACCGCGAAGTTAGCCTGAGAGCCAGAGTGCGGCTGGACGTTCGCATAGTCAGCGCCAAAGAGTTCTTTCGCACGGTCGATAGCCAGCTGCTCAACGATATCAACGTACTCGCAACCGCCGTAGTAGCGTTTGCCCGGGTAACCTTCAGCATATTTGTTGGTCAGCTGAGAACCCTGCGCCTGCATAACGCGCGGGCTGGTGTAGTTTTCGGAGGCGATCAGTTCGATGTGCTCTTCCTGACGTACTTTTTCCTGCTCCATAGCCTGCCACAGTTCGGCATCATAATCGGCAATGTTCATTTCACGCTTTAACATCCGCATCTCCTGACTCAGCTAACAAGTAAATTTTGGCCTGAAAAGGCAGTCCTGTTGGACGACGGGCAACAGTATAACTGATTAGTTCTGTGATAACAGGTCTTGACAAACGATTTTACGCAAACGTTTTCCTTCGCGCCACGCAAGGGTTTGAGGAATAAAGCCCTCGCCCATTTCAGCGGATTTCTTTTCAGGTTTGTGATGCACATTTTTCATCTTGCAAAGATCCATTTACAAAGCAGGGTTATTTTTTATAAGATGCATATAAAATACATCATTAAGATCACATCGTAAGGAAGCTGCTATGCTCGACGCTCAAACCATCGCTACCGTTAAAGCCACTATTCCCCTGCTGGTGGAAACCGGTCCTAAACTCACCGCCCATTTCTACGATCGCATGTTCACGCACAACCCGGAGCTCAAAGAGATTTTCAACATGAGCAACCAGCGTAACGGCGATCAGCGCGAAGCCCTGTTCAATGCTATCGCGGCCTACGCCAGCAATATTGAGAACCTGGCAGCGCTGCTGCCTGCGGTGGAGAAAATTGCGCAGAAACATACCAGCTTCCAGATCAAACCCGAGCAGTACAACATTGTGGGCGCTCACCTGCTGGCAACGCTGGACGAAATGTTTAGCCCGGGTCAGGAGGTTCTGGACGCGTGGGGCAAAGCCTACGGCGTGCTGGCAAACGTATTTATCAACCGTGAAGCACAGATCTACAGCGAAAACGCCGGCAAGAAAGGTGGCTGGGAAGGCACGCGCGCGTTCCGCATCGTCGAGAAAACCCCACGCAGTGCATTGATTACCAGCTTTGAATTTGAGCCGGTGGACGGTAAACCTGTTGCCGAATATCAACCGGGCCAGTATCTGGGCGTGTGGCTGAAGCCTGAAGGCTTCCCGCACCAGGAGATCCGCCAATATTCTCTTACCCGAAAGCCAAACGGCAAAGGCTACCGCATTGCGGTGAAACGCGAAGATGGCGGTCAGGTTTCAACCTGGCTGCACAACGAAGCCAGCGTGGGCGACGTGGTTCATCTGGCCGCGCCTGCGGGTGATTTCTTTATGGCCGTTGACGGCAATACGCCAGTGACGCTGATCTCTGCGGGTGTTGGTCAAACGCCAATGCTGGCGATGCTCGATACGCTGGCAAATGCAAACCACGACGCGCAGGTAAACTGGTTCCACGCCGCAGAGAACGGCGACGTTCACGCCTTTGCGGATGAAGTGAAAACGCTCGGGGCGTCCCTGCCGCGCTTCACCGCGCATACTTGGTATCGCCTGCCGACGGACGCAGACCGCCAGGCCTCACGCTTCGACAGCGAAGGTCTGATGAATTTAAGCCAGCATGAAGGGGCGTTTAGCGCACCGGACATGCAGTTTTACGTCTGTGGGCCGGTGGCGTTTATGCAGTATGCCGCGAAGCAGCTGGTAGACCTGGGTGTGGACAAGGACAACATTCATTACGAATGCTTCGGCCCGCATAAAGTGCTGTAATGCAAAAAGCCCCTCGTTCGAGGGGCTTTTTTTTTGCCGGATGGCGGCTGCGCCTTACCCGGCCTACAAAACCGTTGGCAATGTTAAATCGCGGCGTCGTCTTCTTCGCCGGTACGGATACGGATCACGCGCGCCACGTCAAAGACGAAGATTTTACCGTCGCCAATTTTGCCCGTCTGCGCCGTGCGGATAATGGTATCCACACAGGTGTCCACGATATCGTCGCTCACCACGATTTCAATTTTTACTTTCGGCAGAAAGTCCACCATGTACTCTGCGCCACGGTAAAGCTCGGTGTGGCCTTTCTGACGACCAAAACCTTTCACTTCCGTCACGGTCATCCCGGTGATGCCGACTTCCGCCAGCGCTTCACGCACGTCATCCAGTTTGAAAGGTTTAATAATCGCATCAATCTTTTTCATGGTGGGTCCTTAAACTCTTGCCTGTAAGCTGCCTCGTAATCGATTGCTCACAGTATCATATTCAATCGAATTTTGCGGTACTACTCTTTAAAATCGTTGGCTTCAAGCTCGTGACGCGACAGCAGCTTGTAGAACTCGGTGCGGTTACGTCCGGCCATGCGCGCCGCGTGGGTCACGTTGCCTTTGGTTATCTGCAATAGCTTGCGCAGATAGTTAAGCTCGAACTGATTCCTCGCTTCGGCAAACGTCGGCAGCGCCGTGTTTTCCCCTTCCAGCGCCTGCTCCACCAGCGCGTCGCTGATCACCGGTGAGGAGGTCAGCGCCACGCACTGCTCAATCACGTTGACCAGCTGACGCACGTTACCCGGCCAGCTTGCCGTCATCAGTCGTTTCATCGCATCAGTGGAAAACGCGCGCACGAACGGTTTATGACGATCGGCCGCCTGGCGCAAAAGATGGTTCGCCAGCAGCGGAATGTCTTCCGCACGCTCGGCCAGCGCCGGGATCTTCAGGTTCACGACGTTCAGACGGTAGTAGAGATCTTCGCGAAACTCGTTGCGGGCCATCACTTTTGGCAGGTCGCGGTGCGTTGCCGAAATAATACGCACGTTAATATCGATGTCGCGGTTACTGCCCAGCGGGCGGACTTTTCGCTCCTGCAACACGCGCAGCAGTTTAACCTGCAGCGGCGCAGGCATGTCGCCAATCTCGTCGAGGAACAGCGTGCCACCTTCCGCGGCCTGGAACAGCCCTTCCCGGCTGCTTACCGCGCCGGTGAAGGCGCCGCGGGCATGTCCAAACAGTTCAGATTCGAGCAGCTGTTCCGGCAGCGCGCCGCAGTTAATGGCAATAAAGGCGTTTTTGCTGCGCGGGCTGGCGTTGTGAATAGCCTGCGCCAGGATCTCTTTCCCGGTTCCGCTCTGGCCGTTGATGAGCACGCTGACGTCAGACTGTGCCACCATCCGGGCCTGTTCGAGCAAACGCAGCATAATGGGGCTGCGGGTGACGATAGACTCCCGCCACGCTTCATCCCCCGCCGGGGCGGCATGTTCCAGCGCGCTGTCGATCGCCTTATAAAGCGCGTCTTTGTCCACCGGCTTGGTCAGGAAGCTAAATACCCCCTGCTGGGTCGCCGCAACCGCGTCCGGAATCGACCCGTGCGCCGTGAGGATAATCACGGGCATACCCGGCTGCTGCTTTTGGATCTCCGCGAACAGCTGCAGGCCATCCATTTCGTCCATCCGCAGGTCGCTTATCACCAGATCGATTTTCTCGCGGCTGAGGATCTTCAACCCTTCCAGGCCGCTTTCAGCGGTTACGACGCTGTAGCCTTCACTCACCAGACGCATCCCCAGCAGCTTTAACAGCCCGGGATCGTCATCCACCAGTAAGAGATGGGCAGGTTTACGGCTCGTCATGCTTCACATCCTCTTGTTTCGGCGTATCGCTGTCCGGTGCAGCGGATGAGCTCCCCGGTTGATATTTACGCGACGAGAGCTGTCTTTCGATATCGGTCAGGTTTTCCAGCTTGCGCGTCGTGGTATCCAGCTGCGTACGCAAATGCTGTTGCTGTTGACGCAGCGTATCAAGCTCGCTGTCGGTGGACTGCTGCAGCTTGCTATAGCGAGAGCGCTCTTCGGACAGCTGAAGCTGTAATGTCTGCCCATCGCGCCAGAGCTGGTATAACGGGCGAACCTGTACCGGTAGATTGACCACAAACGTGTCCAGTCGGGTCACGCTGGCGCGGCGTTCAACGGGGGTAATTTTTGCATCTGCCAGCAAAATGCCGCGCTTGAAAGCGTCCTGCCAGGTGTCATCATTCAGCATCGCCGCTTTCGAGCGGGCGTCTACTGGCGCAAGACGCTGAGCGCAGTCTATTCCGCGCAGCCAGAACAGCGGGTTGCTTTCGACATCATGCCCTGACAGGTTCCAGATATCGTCACAGCGGGTTGACAGGAAATCTGCCAGTTGATTATCGGGCCATTTATCTTCTTGTTTGCCGCCGATCGCACTTTGCGGCACGTGGGAAACACAGCCTGCCAGGAATAAACACGGCAGACCCAGGCGAAACGTGTTGCAGGAAAACACCGCGCGTACGGCGCGGAAAAAGACGTGTGACATACTCACCAGATATAGATTCATTTTATTGGTTTTTCCGGCTCAGGGGCAGTTCGATACGGAAGCAAACGTCTGAACGTTCGTCCTTGGCAATGTTTAGCTCGCCCTGCATGCGTCGAATACAGTCCCGGGCGATGCTTAAGCCAAGACCGCTTCCTTTAACCGCACCTTTCCGCTGATGACTGCCCTGGAAAAAGGGTTCGAAGATCATCGCTTTTTCGTCATCGGGGATCGGGGTGCCGGTGTTTGCGACGTCAATAAACACCCGTGAACCATTCGTATAGCTTCGGATATAAATGTTACCGGATTCAGTACCATAGTGCACCGCATTGGAGTAAAGATTATCCAGAACGCTCATCAGCAGCATGGGTTCAGCCAGGCACGCGGGCGCATTCAGTTCAACACCGGTATGCATCATTTTAGCTCTTGCCGGCAAGCTATGGGCGGAGATCACCATATCCACCAGCGGTTCAATCTCGACGTCCTCCAGTACAACCGCCCCGTCAGCCAGCTTGCGGTTGTAATCCAGCAGTTGCTCAATCAGCTTTTGCAAATTGCGGCTGCTGTTATCCAGGATCTCGACGATTTCTTTCTGTTCTGACGTAAGCGGGCCTGCCACTTCGTCCGCCAGCAGCTCCGTCCCCTCACGCATGCTGGCCAGCGGCGTTTTTAGCTCATGAGAGATATGGCGCAGGAACTGATGGCGCTGGGATTCGAGCCACGCCAGGCGCTCGGACAGCCAGATAATACGCTGGCCGACGGAGCGCAGCTCGCGCGGTCCTTTAAAGGCGACCGTATCGCCGAGCGATTTCCCTTCCCCCAGGCGGTTGATCATCCGCTGGATACCCTTCACCGGGCCGATGATCATGCGGGTAAAGAGCACGACCAGCCCAAGGCTCACCAGAAACAGCACCAGCGCCTGCCAGCCGAAGAACTGGCCGCGCTCGGCAATTTCCTGCTGGAGCTGCTGGCCGCGAGAGAAAATCACCGTGCGCGTTGACTGCACCATCTCGGTGTTGGCGCTGGCAAAGGCCTCAAGGCGCGCGGCGGCAGCGGCATCCGGCCCGCTATTGTGGCACTGCAGCTGCGCGAGATCGTTTAAATCCTGACGTAACGCCTGATACAGTTTGTCGTCAGGCAGTACCCCCGCGTGCGCGTCCAGCATTTCGCTGTAGCGTTTACGCTGGCTCTGATAAACCTTTTCCAGCGTCCGATCGTCAAGCACGCAATACTGGCGATAGCTTCGCTCCATCTCCAGCGCGGCGTTGGTCATCGCCTCACTGCGTCTGGCATCTATAAGCGTCGTGCGGTTGGTCAATGCCGCCTGAGCACTCAGCGCGTTCAAGCTTTGCCACGCCTGCCAGGCAAGGATCAGTAATGGCAGCAGGATCAGCAGGAAGGCCATCATGACGAGCTGTCGCAGGGAGCGGGGGAAAACGGGCCAGCGTTTCAACGCATTACTCTCTTAATGGGGGGTTTACGCAGAGCGTAACTGAGTCTGCCCTTCAGATACAACAAAGCCGGGTAAAAACCCGGCTTTGTCATGGAATGAGGCGGTGCCTAACTCGACGTTTCGCCCTGGCCTGATAAAGCATCGCTATGATCAGTAGTTGGACGGCAGGCACCTTTTTGTGCGTCATTCGAAGTTTATGTAGCACGTCCCGAAGGGGCTGACATAAGAAGGTGAATGAGCCACTGGTTAATATTATGCAACACCCGTGCCACAATGCAAAACAAAAAATTAACGCTTTGATATATATGACTTTTAGTCATTTAACCCGTTAATTAACGGTTGAGTGATTTCCAGGCTAAGTGTCGCTATTAAGCAACACCTTAACGTGAACCCGTACTGCCATATAAAAATCAATGGGTTAAATGTCTCCTTTTGGAGACACTGGCTAACCTTCTTTGTCGCAATTTTGCGACACGCATAAAAAAGCCCGGTGGCGCTACGCTTACCGGGCCTACAAGCTACCAGCTTTACATCTTAACCCAGCTGCTTACGCGCGTTGCGGAAGATACGCATCCACGGGCTGTCCTCGCCCCAGTTCTCCGGATGCCAGGAGTTGCTCACCGTGCGGAACACGCGCTCCGGGTGCGGCATCATGATGGTCGCACGGCCGCTTTCGCTGGTCACCGCCGTAATACCGTTCGCGGAACCGTTCGGGTTAGCCGGGTAGGTTTCAGTCACCTTGCCGAAGTTATCAACGAAGCGCAGCGCCACCAGGCCTTTGCTCTCAAGCTGAGCCAGATGCGCAGCATCACGCACTTCCACCTGACCTTCACCGTGGGAAACGGCGATTGGCATCTGCGAACCGACCATCCCCTGCAGCAGCAGAGACGGGCTTTGGGTCACTTCGACCAGGCTGAAGCGCGCTTCGAAGCGGTCAGACTGGTTGCGCACAAAGCGCGGCCAGGCTTCACTGCCCGGGATCAGCTCGCGCAGGTTTGACATCATCTGACAGCCGTTACACACGCCCAGCGCCAGCGTTTGCGGGCGGTGGAAGAAGGTTTCGAACTCGTCACGCACGCGGCTGTTGAACAGGATGGACTTCGCCCAGCCTTCACCCGCGCCCAGCACGTCGCCGTAAGAGAAGCCGCCGCACGCCACCAGCGCCTGGAAATCTTCCAGACCGGTACGGCCCGCCAGCAGGTCGCTCATATGAACGTCGATAGCATCAAAGCCCGCGCGGTGGAAGGCAGCCGCCATCTCAACGTGGGAGTTGACGCCCTGCTCGCGCAGCACGGCCACTTTCGGACGCGCGCCCGTCGCAATGTACGGCGCGGCGATGTCTTCGTTGATGTCGAAGGAGAGCTTCACGTTCAGGCCTGGATCCTGGTCATTCGCCTTCGCGTTATGCTCCTGATCGGCACATTCCGGATTATCACGCAGGCGCTGCATCTGCCAGGTGGTTTCTGCCCACCACATGCGCAGCGTGGTGCGGCTTTCGCTGAATACCGCATGGCCGTCTGCTTCAATGACGAAGCGGTCGCCCTGAACGGCTTTACCCAGATAATGCACGCAGTCTGCCAGACCGTGCTTCGCAAGGATGGCTTCAACCGCGTCGCGATCTGCCGCACGTACCTGAATCACCGCGCCCAGCTCTTCGTTGAACAGCGCCGCCAGACGGTCTTCGCCAAGCGTTGCAATGTTCGCTTCCACGCCACAGTGGCCGGTGAAGGCCATCTCTGCCAAGGTTACCAGCAGCCCACCGTCGGAACGGTCGTGGTAGGCCAGCAGCTTACGCTGCGCAACCAGCGCCTGAATCGCATCGTAGAAGCCTTTTAACTGCGCCACGTCGCGCACGTCGGCAGGCTTATCACCCAGCTGACGGTAAACCTGCGCCAGCGCCGTGGCACCCAGCGCGTTATGCCCTTTGCCCAGGTCAATCAGCAGCAGGGCGTTGTCTTCGGTCACGAGCTGTGGCGTAACGGTATGACGCACGTCTTCCACGCGCGCAAACGCGGAGATGATCAGCGACAGCGGAGAGGTGATCTCGCGCTGCTCGCTGCCTTCCTGCCAGCGGGTCTTCATCGACATGGAGTCTTTACCGACCGGAATGGTCAGACCCAGCGCAGGACAGAGCTCTTCACCCACCGCTTTTACGGCTTCGTAGAGGCCGGCGTCTTCACCCGGGTGACCGGCTGCGGCCATCCAGTTCGCGGAAAGTTTGATGCGTTTGATATCGCCAATCTGCGTTGCGGCGATGTTGGTCAGTGCTTCACCCACGGCCAGACGGGCAGACGCGGCGAAGTCCAGCAGCGCGACCGGCGTACGTTCACCCAGCGCCATCGCTTCACCGTAGTAGCTGTCAAGGCTCGCGGTGGTCACGGCGCAGTTCGCCACCGGGATCTGCCACGGGCCCACCATCTGATCGCGCGATACCATACCGGTCACGGTACGGTCGCCGATGGTTACCAGGAAGGTTTTCTCAGCAACAGCCGGCAGGTGCAGCACGCGATTAACCGCTTCCGCCACGGTGATGCCCTGGCGATCCAGCGCTTTGCCCGCCGCTTTACGGGTCTGCACGTCGCGGGTCATCTTCGGCGTCTTGCCGAGCAGAACGTCCAGCGGCAGATCGATAGGCTGGTTGTCGAAATGGGTATCGCTCAAGGACAGGTGTTTCTCTTCGGTCGCTTCACCGATTACGGCATACGGCGCGCGCTCGCGGCGGCACAGCTCGTCAAACAGCGGCAGCTGATCCGCGGCAACCGCCAGAACATAGCGTTCCTGAGATTCGTTACACCAGATTTCCAGCGGGCTCATGCCTGGCTCATCGCTCAGGATATCGCGCAGGTTGAAACGGCCACCGCGACCGCCGTCGCTGACCAGCTCCGGCATGGCGTTAGACAGACCGCCCGCGCCAACGTCATGAATAAAGAGGATCGGGTTCGCGTCGCCCAGCTGCCAGCAGCGGTCGATCACTTCCTGACAGCGACGCTCCATTTCCGGGTTATCGCGCTGCACGGACGCAAAGTCGAGGTCCGCATCAGACTGACCGGAGGTCATAGAAGAAGCCGCTCCGCCGCCCAGACCGATGTTCATCGCCGGGCCACCCAGTACGATCAGCTTCGCGCCAACGACGATCTCGCCTTTCTGCACGTGATCGGCACGGATATTGCCGATCCCGCCCGCCAGCATGATCGGTTTGTGGTAGCCGCGCAGCTCTTCGCCGTTGTGGCTCTCCACTTTCTCTTCATAGGTACGGAAGTAACCGTTCAGCGCCGGACGGCCAAACTCGTTGTTGAACGCCGCGCCGCCCAGCGGGCCGTCGGTCATGATATCCAGCGCGGTCACGATGCGTTCCGGCTTGCCGAAATCTTCTTCCCACGGCTGCTCGAAGCCCGGGATACGCAGGTTGGAGACGGAGAAACCGACCAGACCTGCTTTTGGTTTAGCCCCGCGACCGGTCGCACCTTCATCACGGATTTCACCGCCGGAGCCGGTCGCCGCACCCGGCCACGGGGAGATGGCCGTCGGGTGGTTATGGGTTTCGACCTTCATCAGGATATGCGCAGGCTCCTGATGGAAGTCATAGCGCCCTGCTTCGCGATCGGCGAAGAAGCGGCCCACCTCGGAACCTTCCATCACCGCGGCGTTGTCTTTGTAGGCAGACAGCACGTGGTCCGGAGTTTTCTCCATGGTGTTTTTAATCATTTTGAACAACGACTTCGGCTGCTGTTCGCCGTCGATGACCCAGTCGGCATTGAAAATCTTATGGCGACAGTGCTCAGAGTTCGCCTGAGCGAACATGTAGAGTTCGATGTCGTTCGGGTTACGGTTGAGCTTAACGAACGCGTCCTGCAGGTAGTCGATTTCGTCTTCTGCCAGCGCCAGGCCGAGACGCAGGTTGGCGTCAATCAGCGCCTGACGGCCCTGCCCCAGCAGGTCCACGCTCTGTACAGGCGCAGGCTGATGGTGGGAGAAAAGCTTCTGCGCGTCATCGAGAGAGGCAAATACGCTCTCCATCATGCGATCGTGCAGCTCCGCCGCAACCGCCTGCCACTGGGCTTCGCTCAGGGTCGACGCTTCCACGTAGTACGCTACGCCGCGTTCCAGACGGTTAATCTGGCTCAGGCCGCAGTTGTGGGCGATGTCGGTAGCTTTGGAAGACCAGGGGGAGATGGTGCCCGGACGAGGCGTCGCAAGGATAAGTTTGCCGGTTGGCGTATGGCTGCTCAGGCTTGGGCCATACTTGAGCAGGCGTTCCAGCTGTACGCGCTCCTCTGCATTCAGGGGGGCATTCAGGTCAGCAAAATGGACATACTCAGCGTAAATATTGCTTACCGGAAGGTCGGCCGCCTGAAAACGTGCCAGCAGTTTGTTAATACGGAAGGCAGACAGTGCAGGCGAACCACGCAGAATTTCCATCATAAGTCTCTCGTCTTCGAAGCGCCGGGGCGCTTACAGTGTGCGCAAGGGGGGAAAACGGGCGTCATTATAAAGAATCCTGAGCGCCGACGAAACCGTTTGCGTCGAAATAAAATCTGCACAGACGTTTAACAATAGATGTGACCTGTATCTCTAATTGGTTGCCAAGTGGCGCAAGTTTACGCAAAATGCCGCTCATTCAATGGCAAACCTTAATGTTAACATGGCTACAGCAGACTGAGGCAACCGGCGTCGCAGAGAATTAACTAATTGAAAAAATTAAAGATTAATTATCTGCTCATCGGCATTGTAACGTTGCTGCTGGCAGTGGCCCTCTGGCCTTCCATCCCCTGGTTCGGCAAAGCCGAAAACCGCATCGCCGCCATTCAGGAGCGGGGGGAGTTGCGCGTCAGTACCCTCAACTCCCCGCTGATTTACAGCGACATCAACGGCAAAATCATTGGTCTGGATTATGAACTGGCGCAGCAGTTCGCTGATTATCTCGGCGTGAAGCTTAAAATCACCGTCCGCCAGAATATCAACCAGCTTTTTGATGACCTCGATAACGACAATGCCGATATGCTGGCCGCCGGGCTGGTCTATAACAGCGAGCGCAGCAAGAACTACCAGCCTGGCCCGACCTACTACTCCGTTTCGCAGCAGCTGGTTTACCGCGTCGGGAGCCTGCGTCCACGCTCGCTGGCGTCAATTAACGATCGGCAGCTGACGATTGCCCCCGGCCATGTGGTGATTGACGATCTGCGCGAGCTCAAGGAGAAGAAATACCCGGACCTGAGCTGGACGGTGGATCCTAAGCTCGGCACGACCGAGCTGCTGGAGCAGGTAAAAGACCAGAAAGTGCCGTACACCATCGCCGATTCGGTCGCGATCAGCCTGTTCCAGCGCGTGCACCCTGAAATCGCCGTGGCGCTGGACGTCACCGACGAGCAGCCCGTGACCTGGTTTACCCAGCTCGACGACGATCAGACCCTCTCTGCCGCGATGCTCGATTTCTTCAACACCATCAATGAAGACGGTACCCTGGCGCGTCTGGAGGAGAAGTACCTCGGCCACGGTGACGACTTTGACTACGTTGACACCCGCAGCTTCCTGCGCGCGGTAGACAGCGTCCTGCCGGACCTGCAGCCGTTATTCGAAAAATACGCCCAGGAGATTGACTGGAAACTGCTGGCGGCTATCTCATATCAGGAATCCCACTGGGATACTCAGGCCACCTCTCCCACGGGCGTACGTGGTTTGATGATGCTAACCAAAAATACCGCGCTGAGCCTGGGCGTGAATGACCGAACCGATGCCGAACAGAGCATCAGCGGCGGCGCGCGCTACCTGCAGGATATGATGGCCAAAGTACCGGAAACGGTGCCGGAAGAAGAGCGGATCTGGTTCGCGCTGGCGGCCTACAATATGGGCTACGCGCATATGCTTGATGCCCGCGCGCTGACGGCGAAAACGAAAGGTAACCCGGACAGCTGGTCAGATGTAAAACAGCGCCTGCCGCTGCTGAGCCAGAAGCCATGGTATAACAAGCTGACATACGGCTACGCGCGCGGTCACGAAGCCTACGCCTACGTGGAAAATATCCGTAAATATCAGATTAGCCTTGTCGGGTATCTGCTGGAGAAAGAGAAGGAGGCGACAGAAGCAAAACAGCTGGCGCAAAGTTACCCGGTCGTGGCGCCGGACGAACTTAATCGTCCGACAGCTTCAATTCTGCCTTTTGCTGCTTTTTCTGCAGACGGCGCATTCGAAAGAAATCGCTTAATAGCCCCGAACACTCTGGTGCAAGTACCCCACCGATAGTCTTCACCTGGTGATTCATTCCAGGATGACCCAGCACGTCCATCAGTGAGCCGGCCGCGCCGGTTTTTTCATCCCGCGCGCCGAAGACTAACGTACCGATCCGGCCGTGCACCATCGCGCCGGAGCACATCACGCACGGCTCAAGCGTCACATACAGCGTGGTCTCAAGCAGGCGATAGTTTTGCAGCACCAGACCGCCCTGGCGAAGCGCCATGATTTCAGCATGCGCGGTAGGATCGTGGCGGCCAATGGGACGGTTCCACCCTTCGCCAATCACCTGGTTGTTATAAACCAGCACGGCGCCCACGGGCACTTCGCCCTCGTCCCAGGCGCGCTGAGCAAGCGTTAGCGCATGGCGCATCCAGTATTCGTGTGAGAATTCAGGGTTGGACAACGGTTGATACTCCAGTCGAAAAGCGGGCGGCATTATACACGCCCGTTTTAGAGAAGACTATTCGAGTTGCTGAAGTTCACCTGACGGCGTGACGCGCCAGCGATGCTGGCAAAAATAGAGCAGCGGGTTGTCCTGCTTGCTGTCGCTGTAGCCGCTGTAAAGGCGCAGCGGCGTACCGATGCGTTTCTCCAGCTGCACCACTTTTTCATGCCCCAGACAGCGCAGGGTCAGCACCCAGCCGCCGTAACCGCGGGCGATTTGCGTGGCGATAAGATTCACGCGCGGAAGCCAGGGGGTATCAAAATAGACCTGCTCCACCAGCGTCTGCGGCGAGCCGGTAATCAGCCAGATGTCGGCATCGTTGGCGTCGAGATAGGCAGTAAGGCGCGCCTGCACCACCGGAAAGGCGGCGACGTGGCCGCGAAACCAGTGCGCAAAATCCTGTTCACGCTGTTTGAGCCGCGCTTCGCTGTGTCCAAACGTGCATCCCCAGAGCAGCAGGCTCATCGGCCATCGCGCCGCCCGGCCTTTCACCAGCAGCGCGATACCGATCGCCGGTAACAGCGGCAGCACGAGCAGCGCATTCAAAGGCTGACGCCGCAGCAGGTAGCGCATAAACGTACCAAACATATCCTGCTGATGCAGCGTTCCATCGAGGTCAAAAAAGACAATGCGACGCGCGTGATTTGCCAAACCTTACTCCTCTGGGTCGTTGAATCCTAACAGCCAGGTAAACAGGAACCCGGCGATCACCGCCACTAAATAGCCTAACAGATAGAGCATGACTTTTCCGGTCACGATGGTTAATGCCAGCGGTAAACCGGAAAGACCAAAAGTAATCACGGTAGCGACTTTCCAGTAGCTGATCAGCGCCCCGCCTACCGCACCGCCCAGACACGCCGCGAGGAACGGTTTACCCAGCGGCAGCGTGACGCCGAAAATTAGCGGTTCGCCAATGCCGAGCAGCCCGACCGGGAGCGCGCCTTTAATCACTTTTTTCAGACGCGCGTTGCGGGTTTTCATCAGTACGGCTATCGCCGCGCCGACCTGCCCCACGCCCGCCATCGACAGGATAGGCAGCAGCGCGTTAGAGCCGTGCGCCTGCACCAGCTCGACGTGTATCGGCACCAGCCCCTGATGCAGGCCGGTCAGTACCAGCGGCAGGAAGGTTCCCGACAGCACAGCCCCCACTAACAGGCCTCCGCGGTCAATCGCCAGAGACGCACCGTGGGCGATGGCTTCTGAGATCCAGCCGCCTAACGGCTGGAGGGCCACCACCGCGACGCTACCGGTAATGAGCGTGGTGAGCAGCGGGTTCAGGATAAGCTCGATCGAACCAGGCAGGATCGTGCGCAGCCTTTTCTCAATCCAGCACATCAGAATGACCACCAGCAGCACCGCAATCACCCCGCCACGGCCCGGCTGAAGCGCCTCACCAAACAGCGTGATCTGCGCCAGCTGCGGGCTGGACAAGATCCCCGCCATCACCCCGCCCATGGCCAGCGATCCGCCAAACACCTTTGCGGTATTCACCCCGACCAGAATGTTCATGATGGCAAATACCGCGCTGCCGAAGATCCCCAGGATACCCAACAGGTTCGGATACTGAGTGGCAAAATCGCCCACAATATCCGGCCGCTTGAGGATATTGATGATCCCGGTGATCAGGCCCGAGGCAATAAACGCCGGGATCAGCGGAATAAAGACGTTTGCCAGCTGGCGCAGCGCATCGCTCATGGGGGCTTTGTATTTGGCCTTCGCCTGCGCTTTGGTGCGTTCAGCATCGTCAATCGACGCGCTCGCGCCGCCGCCCATCAACGCGCGCATGGCATCCACCACCTGCGCCGCTTTCCCCGGCCCGACGATCAGCTGGTGCTGCTGCCCCTGTTTCACATAGCCGCTGACGCCGGAAAGCTGCTTCAGACGCGGTACGTCGAGCTGGTCGTCGCTATGCACCTCGACGCGCACGCGCGTCATGCAGTTTTCGAGACGCTGAATATTCTTTTCCCCACCGATCCCCTGCAGGATATCGCTGGCGAGCGCTGCTGTTTTGTCCATACACGCCTCTGTTAGTTTTCTAATGCCGCCCGTAAGAAGCCATTATGCGCGGCGAGTTTGGCTCTCGCGGCAGTCGCATCCAGCCCGCTCAGGATCATCAGAATGGCCGGTTTAACATCGTGATCGGTTTGTTTGAGTACGGCTTCCGCCTCTTCGCGGCCTGCGCCTGTCGCTTCCATCACCATGCGGCAGGCTCTGTCCACCAGCTTGACGTTAGTGGCCTGCATATCCACCATCAGGTTCTGATACACCTTGCCGAACTTCACCATCGCACCGGTGGAGATCATATTGAGCACCAGCTTTTGCGCGGTCCCGGATTTGAGGCGCGTGGAGCCGGTGAGCGCTTCCGGCCCGACAACCGGCGAGATAGCGATAGCGGCCACCTGCGCAATCGGTGAGCCCGGATTACAGGAGATGGCCACCGTCGTGCAGCCGGTCTGATTGGCGTATTCCAGGCCGCCGATGACGTACGGGGTGCGCCCGGATGCCGCCAGCCCGACCACCAGATCCTTCGCCGTCAGGTTCAGCGCCTTCAGGTCATCCTCACCGAGCTGTTTGTTATCTTCCGCGCCTTCAACGGCTTTCAACAGCGCGCCGGGCCCACCCGCAATCAACCCGACCACCAGACCGTGCGGCACTCCAAAGGTCGGCGGACATTCAGACGCATCCAGAACCCCAAGACGCCCGCTGGTTCCGGCCCCCATGTAGATAATACGGCCGCCGGCCTTGAGCGCTTGCGCCGCCGCATCGACCGCTTTCGCCACCTCGGGTAATGTCTCTTTCACTGCCTGCGCGACCAGCGTATCCTGTTGATTAAAGCGGTTAACCAGCTCCAGGGTGGAGAGCGCGTCCAGATCCATGGTTTGCGGGTTACGCGTTTCTGAAACAAGTGAGCCAAGATTCATCTTTATGTACCTCAAGAATTTTTAATTCATAATAATCACACTATAATGGAATATAAAATTCATTCAGGCGAGCAAAATTCGTATTTGCGCAGACAATCACATTTTCGCCAGGAGACCGTATGAACTGTTTAATTCGCATTCGCCAGCGTTATGCAGGCTTTGCTCAAAGCGACAAAAAGCTGGCGGATTTTCTGCTTTCTCAACCCGATCGCGCGCGCCATCTCAGCTCGCAGCAGCTGGCGAGTGAAGCCGGCGTGAGCCAGTCCAGCGTGGTGAAATTTGCCCAGAAGATTGGCTTTAAGGGGTTCCCCGCCCTCAAGCTGGCGATCAGCGAAGCGCTGGTGAGTAACCCCAATCCGCAGTCAATGCCGGTGCATAATCAGATCCGCGGCGATGACCCGATGCGTCTGGTCGGCGAAAAGCTGATCAAAGAGAACGTGGCCGCCATGCATGCGACGCTCGATGTGAATACGGAAGAGAAGCTGCTGGAAAGCGTGACGATGCTGCGCGGCGCGCGGCGTATCATTCTGACCGGCATCGGCGCGTCCGGTCTGGTGGCGCGTAACTTCGGCTGGAAGCTGACAAAAATTGGGCTTAACGCCATCGTCGAGCAGGATATGCACGCCCTGCTGGCGACCGTGCAGGCGATGGATCCTGACGATCTGCTGCTGGCGATCTCCTATTCCGGCGAGCGCCGTGAAATCAACATGGCCACCGATGAAGCCCTGCGCGTCGGCGGGAAAATTCTGGCGATCACCGGTTTTACGCCGAATGCACTGCAGCAGCGGGCAACGCGCTGTTTATATACCATTGCCGAAGAGCAGGCCACGCGCAGCGCGGCTATTTCGTCCACCAGTGCGCAAATGATGCTGACGGACCTGCTGTTTATGGCGCTGGTGCAACAGGATCTGGAGCGTGCGCCCGAGCGCATTCGCCACAGCGAGGAGCTGGTTAAGAAACTGGTTTGAGCATGAGCACGTAATGAGCGTATAATGCCCGCCCTGTTTGTGTTGTTTCTGAGAATTTCCTGATGGCGCTGTTAATCACCAAAAAATGCATCAATTGCGATATGTGCGAACCCGAATGCCCGAACCAGGCCATTTCGATGGGCGACAGCATTTATGAGATTAACAGCGACCGCTGCACCGAATGCATCGGCCACTATGAAACGCCGACCTGCCAGAAAGTGTGCCCGATCCCGAATACCATCCTGAAGGATCCGACACACGTCGAGAGCGAAGAGCAATTGTGGGATAAGTTTGTCCTGATGCATCACGCCGACAAACTCTAGCTTTCAATAATCACCGTCGCGCAGGCGTAGTGGCGTTCATCGGCGAGCGTCACGTGCATGTGATTCACGCCCAGCTTCTCCGCCAGCTTTTGCGCCTCGCCCCACAAACGCAGGCGTGGCTTACCCAGCTCATCGTTAAATACTTCAAACTGGTTAAACGCCAGGCCATTACGAATGCCGGTCCCGAAGGCTTTGGCGGCAGCCTCTTTTACCGCAAAGCGCTTCGCCAGGAAACGCACCGGCTGCTGATGCGCTTCCCAGATAGCCCATTCGTTATCGCTCAGCACGCGCCTTGCGAGGCGATCGCCGCTACGGGCGATCACCGCTTCAATGCGGGCTATTTCAACGATATCGGTGCCTAAGCCCAGAATGGCCATTACTGACGCGCTTCCTGCATCAGGCGTTTCATTTCTGAGACCGCCTCTTTCAGGCCGCTCATCACCGCGCGGCCAATAATGGCGTGGCCGATATTCAGCTCGTGCATTTCCGGCAGGGCGGCGATGGCTTTAACGTTATGGTAGGTCAGGCCGTGTCCGGCATTGACCTTCAGGCCCAGGCCTGAGGCATACGTGGCCGCTTTGGCAATGCGATCCAGCTCTTTGGCCTGTTCGGTATCGTTTTTGGCATCGGCATAGCAGCCGGTGTGGATTTCGATATACGGCGCGCCCACGTCGGCGGCCGCTTTAATCTGGGCGAAATCCGCGTCAATAAACAGCGAAACCAGAATACCGGCATCCACCAGGCGTTTGCAGGCATCGCGCATTTTGTCGATCTGCCCGGCAACATCCAGACCACCTTCGGTCGTCACTTCCTGACGCTTTTCCGGCACCAGGCAGCAGAAATGCGGTTGGGTCTCGCAGGCAATGGCGAGCATCTCTTCGGTGACCGCCATCTCCAGATTCATACGGGTGTCCAGCGTCTGGCGCAGAATGCGCACGTCGCGGTCGGTGATATGGCGACGGTCTTCGCGCAGGTGAACGGTAATACCGTCGGCGCCAGCCTGCTCGGCGATAAACGCCGCCTGAACCGGATCGGGATAAGCCGTGCCGCGCGCATTACGCAGCGTGGCGATGTGATCAATGTTGACGCCTAACAGTAATTCAGCCATGACAATCCTCGGTTTTCTTTTCGATTCTGGGGTCTAACGTTTCGGCACAAACTGCCTGAATAATTCGCGGCTCTTTAAGGGCTTGCCGCCAAGATACGGCTTGAGGGCAATCCGGGTAAAGCGTTTTGCCGCGCGCAGGGTGTCCTGGTCGGGAAACTCGCGCTCATACAGCGCCCGAAGCTGGCGCCCGGTGAACGTGCTGTTATCTATCACGACGCTGGCGATAAAACCTTTTTCTTCCCGATACCGGTAGGTCATCCCGTCTTCAACCTCGTCTCCACTTCCCGCACAATGCAGAAAATCGACGCCGTAGCCCAGGTGACCCAGCAGCGCCAGTTCAAAACGTCGCAGGGCGGGTTCGGGCGTGCCGGCTGCGCCAGCCAGCGCCTGGATACAGTGCAGATAATCGAAGAAAAGTTCAGAGAAGCGAGTCTCATGTTCAAGAACCCGTGAGATGAGTTCATTGACGTACAGACCGCTGTAGAGCGTGATACCGGAAAGGGGGAGCGCCAGGGAGACGGCTTCAGCACTGCGCAGGGTTTTGACGTCCCCACGCCCGCCAAAGCGAACCAGCAGCGGCGTGAAGGGCTGTAAGGCACCTTTCAGGTTAGAACGTTTGGAACGTGCGCCTTTCGCAACAAGGCGCACGCGGCCCGACTCTTCCGTGAAGACGTCCAGCATGAGGCTGGTTTCGCTCCAGGGACGACTATGCAGGACAAAGGCACGCTGCCATCCATCCATATGCGCGTCGTCTTGGTTTACTGGTCTTCGCCGTAACCGAGGCTGCGCAGAGCACGCTCATCATCGGCCCAGCCAGATTTCACTTTCACCCACAGTTCAAGGTGAACGGGTGCTTCGAACATTTCCATCATGTCTTTACGGGCTTCAATGCCGATGGTTTTGATCTTGGCACCTTTGTTGCCGATCACCATCTTCTTCTGCCCTTCGCGCTCAACGAGGATCAGGCCGTTGATGTCGTAGCCACCGCGCTCGTTGGTCTGGAAACGCTCGATCTCCACCGTCACAGAGTACGGCAGCTCAGCGCCCAGGAAACGCATCAGCTTTTCACGGATGATTTCAGACGCCATAAAGCGCTGAGAACGATCGGTGATGTAGTCTTCCGGGAAGTGATGAATCGCTTCCGGGAGATGCTTACGCACGATGCCCGCGATGGTATCAACGTTCAGGCCGGTCTCAGCAGACAGCGGCACGATGTCGAGGAAGTTCATCTGGCTACCCAGCCACTGCAGATGCGGCAGCAGGTCGGCCTTTTCCTGCACGTTGTCAACTTTGTTGACCGCGAGGATGACCGGCGTTTTGCCGTCACGCAGCTTGTTCAGCACCATCTCGTCGTCCGGCGTCCAGCGGGTGCCTTCAACAACGAAAATCACCAGCTCTACGTCGCCAATCGAGCTGCTCGCCGCCTTGTTCATCAGGCGGTTAATGGCGCGCTTCTCTTCCATGTGCAGGCCCGGGGTATCGACGTAGATTGCCTGATACGCGCCTTCAGTATGGATGCCGACAATGCGGTGACGCGTGGTCTGCGCCTTACGCGAGGTGATAGAAATCTTCTGCCCAAGCAGATTATTCAACAGGGTGGATTTGCCAACGTTCGGACGTCCGACGATGGCAATAAATCCGCAATAGGTTTTGTCGATGCTCATTCCAGCTCCAGCATTTTTAACGCCTGTTCGGCGGCAGCCTGTTCAGCCTTACGACGGCTTGAACCTGTGCCTACCACCGGTTCACTCAGGCCACTGACCTGGCAATGGATGGTAAATTCCTGATCGTGCGCTTCGCCACGTACCTGCACCACCAGATAAGATGGCAGCGGCAGATGACGACCCTGCAAATATTCCTGCAGACGCGTTTTCGGATCTTTTTGTTTATCGCCCGGGCTGATTTCGTCCAGACGGGTCTGATACCAGTTGAGGATCAGCTTTTCTACGGTCTGGATATCGCTGTCCAGGAACACACCACCAATTAATGCTTCGACCGTATCGGCAAGAATAGATTCACGACGGAAGCCGCCGCTTTTCAGTTCACCCGGCCCAAGACGCAGACATTCGCCCAGTTCAAATTCGCGCGCGATTTCCGCAAGGGTATTACCCCGAACCAGCGTGGCACGCATGCGGCTCATATCACCTTCATCCACGCGCGGGAAACGATGATAAAGCGCATTCGCAATCACGAAACTTAAAATAGAGTCGCCTAGAAACTCGAGTCGCTCATTATGTTTGCTGCTGGCACTGCGATGGGTTAATGCCTGTTGCAACAACTCCTGATGATGAAAAGTGTAGCCCAGCTTCCGTTGAAGCCGATTAATTACGATGGGGTTCATGCGATACCAATAAATGAATGCGTCAAAAATGCAGCACACGAAACCGACCTGAGAAAACCAACGCGGTTTCGTGTGCCGTGGCACCCTTGCAGGGCCAACCTTAAACTTCGGGGGAATATTCTATACACAACGACAGGGGATGTCGTTAGTTCGAAGAGATTTATCGTGGAAATAATTCGCGTAACCGCTAATTAAAGCGGCTACGCGTTCATTTATTGAGAATTAATGGATTCCGCCAATACGATTCAGGCGTACACCGGTCGGCCATTCGCCTTCCTGCTTCTCAAAACTCATCCAGATTGCGGTCGCTTTACCCACCAGATTCGCTTCCGGCACAAAGCCCCAGTAGCGGCTATCGGCAGAGTTGTCGCGGTTATCACCCATCATGAAGTAATGGCCTGGCGGTACGATCCAGCTGGCAAGCTGCTGGCCCGGCTGCTGGTAGTACATACCCAGCTGATCCTGCGCGATAGGCACGGTGAGGATCCGGTGGGTCACATCGCCCAGCGTCTCTTTGCGCTCGACCAGACGAATACCGTTCTCTTTGGTTTCGCCTTTCGGTACCTGGAAGAACCCGCTGGTCGCTTCCCCACCGTTACGGCGCGCAAAGGTCTGCACAAAATCACTTGGCTCAACGTTTGAGTAGGTGATCGGCAGCGCATTTTCACATGCGGTACCGGAGCTGCAGCCCGGCTGAACGGTGACTTCTTTCGCAACCGGATCGTAAGTCACTTTATCACCCGGCAGACCGACCGCGCGCTTGATGTAGTCCAGGCGCGGATCTTCCGGATATTTGAACACCACGATGTCGCCGCGTTTCGGATGGCCGGTTTCGATCAGCGTTTTCTGGTAGATAGGATCTTTAATTCCGTAGGCAAACTTCTCTACCAGAATAAAATCACCAATCAGCAGCGTTGGCATCATTGACCCTGATGGGATCTGGAACGGCTCGTAAATAAACGAACGTACCACCAGCACAATGGCCAGCACCGGAAATACCGAGGCGCCCGTTTCCAGCCAGCCCGGTTTCGGGCCGACTTTCTTCAGTGTTTTCGCGTCAATCCCATCGCCAGTGGCTGCCTGTGCGGCAGCCTGGCGTTCATGACGTTTTGGGGCGAAGATAAACTTATCCAGGCACCACAGCAGACCTGTCACCAGGGTAGCAATGACCAGGATCAGGGCAAACATGTTCGCCATGCCAACTCCTTAGGGTTATTTGCCGTCTTTACCAACGTGAAGAATGGCAAGGAATGCTTCCTGCGGCAGCTCGACGTTACCGACCTGCTTCATACGCTTCTTACCTTCTTTCTGCTTCTGCAGCAGCTTTTTCTTACGGCTGACGTCACCGCCATAGCACTTCGCCAGAACGTTTTTACGCAGCTGTTTCACGGTAGAACGCGCGATAATGTGGTTGCCGATGGCCGCCTGAATCGCGATATCGAACTGCTGACGCGGGATCAGATCTTTCATCTTCTCAACCAGCTCACGACCGCGGTATGGCGCATTGTCGTTGTGGGTGATCAGCGCCAGCGCATCCACACGCTCGCCGTTGATCAGCACGTCCACACGCACCATGTTGGAGGCCTGGAAGCGTTTGAAGTTGTAATCCAGTGATGCATAGCCACGGGAGGTGGACTTCAGACGGTCGAAGAAGTCGAGTACCACTTCCGCCATCGGGATTTCATAGGTCAGCGCCACCTGGTTACCGTGGTAAACCATGTTGGTCTGCACGCCACGCTTCTCAATACACAGCGTAATGACGTTACCCAGGAACTCCTGCGGCAGCAGCATATGACACTCGGCAATAGGCTCACGCAGTTCATGAATGTTGTTCAGCGGCGGCAGCTTGGACGGACTGTCGACGTAGATAACCTCTTTCGAGGTGGTTTCAACTTCATACACTACTGTCGGTGCAGTGGTGATCAGATCCAGATCGTATTCACGCTCCAGACGCTCCTGAATGATCTCCATGTGCAGCAGACCGAGGAAGCCGCAGCGGAAGCCGAAGCCCAGCGCCGTTGAGCTTTCTGGTTCGTAGAACAGAGAAGCATCGTTCAGGCTCAGTTTACCGAGCGCATCACGGAAGTTCTCGTAGTCGTCAGAGCTGACCGGGAACAGACCCGCGTAAACCTGCGGTTTCACCTTTTTAAAGCCTGGCAGCGCTTTATCTGCCGGGTTACGCGCACCGGTCAGGGTATCGCCCACCGGCGCGCCGAGGATGTCTTTAATTGCGCAGACCAGCCAGCCTACCTCGCCGCACGTCAGCTCGGTACGGTCAACCTGTTTTGGCGTGAAGATACCCAGACGATCGGCGTTATAGACCTGTCCGGTACTCATTACCTTAATTTTGTCGCCTTTACGCATGGTGCCGTTTTTAATACGCACCAGGGAGACAACGCCCAGGTAGTTATCGAACCAGGAGTCGATAATCAGCGCCTGCAGTGGCGCATCCGGATCGCCTTCCGGAGCCGGGATATCACGTACCAGGCGTTCCAGCACGTCGGTTACGCCCACACCGGTTTTCGCGGAGCAGCGCACGGCATCGGTCGCGTCAATGCCGACAATATCTTCAATCTCTTCCGCTACGCGCTCAGGATCGGCGGCTGGCAGGTCGATCTTGTTCAGAACCGGCACAACCTCGAGATCCATTTCCATCGCGGTGTAGCAGTTTGCCAGAGTCTGGGCTTCAACGCCCTGCCCGGCATCCACCACCAGCAGCGCGCCTTCACAGGCCGCCAGCGAGCGTGAAACCTCATAGGAGAAGTCAACGTGGCCTGGGGTGTCGATAAAGTTCAGCTGATAGGTTTCGCCATCAGCCGCTTTGTAATCAAGCGTGACGCTCTGCGCTTTAATGGTAATACCGCGTTCGCGTTCCAGGTCCATGGAGTCCAGAACCTGGGCTTCCATTTCACGATCAGACAGGCCACCGCAAATCTGGATAATACGGTCAGACAGCGTCGACTTACCGTGGTCAATGTGAGCAATGATCGAAAAGTTACGTATGTTCTTCATATAGTTAAATAATTATGCCTTACGAATTCCTGGAGGCCGCTGTTCTTAGCCTGACGTTTTTCAGTGCGAAAACGCAGCATTCTACACTACATCCTCGCAACCTGGAAATGCACTTAGAGACAGGTATAGCGTGAAGAAAGGACGTTTTCTGTTTTAGGGTGTAAAAAATGATAAAGCCCGATGGATCACCGGGCCTCAGAAGAGAGCGTCTCAACGCGAAGCTGGTCTGGCGCCAGCCCAACGCTAAGAATGACAGGCTGCCACTCCTCGCGCGCAGCGAGCGTCGGGGAAAGACCTTTAGCAAGCCAGAACCCACCCACGCCACCCAATGCAGCACCGCACATGGCGGCCACATCGCTGCCAAACAGCATCTGGAATATGCCGCCCATGATAAACAGCCCGACCAGCGGAGAGAGATAAACCAGCATGGCTGAACCGAGCAGGCTAGCTTCGGCAATGCCTAACTCTACCTTCTGCCCCGCCATCAGCGGCTGTTCACTTGGCACAGAAATCGTGTGCGATGTTTGCGGCCCGAGCTTATTCAGCACGCGACTGCCGCAGCCGGCTCTGGAGGCGCAGCTATTACATGAAGCTTTTACGTCGCAGCTCACCAGCGCAACGCCGTTCTGCCACGATACCACCGTAGCCCACTCTTTGATCATTGTGCGGCCTTGAATTTAATGCTGTCGGAGATACGCTTCGCCGTTTGCGGAGGGAGTTCACCCACAATGGTGATCTCTGCGTTATCGCGTACCGTGGTGCTGACCGTCCGGCGTCCGGTACGCAGCATTTGTTCGGCGCTGTTTGCCGTTGCGCGGTTGATATTCACCGAGAAACTGAATAACCCGTCGGAATAAAGGCGCGATTCCACCGGCGTTTCAATCGTTGGCAGCTGACGACGGCTGCTGGACACTTCGCTAAACCCTTGCGGGATCCAGGACGGTACCCAGTTGAAATTAACGGAATCCCCTGCCGGAACAGAAAGCAGCGGCGGCAGGCTGGCTTTAGCCAGATTCTGCATGCTGTTGCCAACCTGATTGTTCACACTGAAGGAGATAACGCGGAACTGTTCCAGCGTTTCACCGTCGCGGTCAAGCAGGTCTACACGCATGGGAAGTTTGGTTTCCGCATCAATCCAGACAATATAGCTGTAGCGCGTTCCGTCCCGGGCAACCACGCGAATCACCTCGCACAGCCTGTCCGCAATGCGCGTGCGCCCCACCGAAATAAAATCGTAGTAAGGGGCAAGCCGTTTGAAGTCGGTGTAAATAAGTGACGGCAGAGAATCAACGATATAGTCGCCATTCAGCGTGAAAGGCTCCAGGCCTGGCTCGAAATAGCTGATTTCGTTACCACGCTGGACAACTTCCCGACGCGGGCCATCCATCTGTAAAAGTTGGGCGAGCGGCTGGTTATCAAGACGGGCATGACGATAGCGTAACGACTCGACGCCCTGCTTATTGATGCTGATAAATGCCAACTCGTAATTGAGTGACTGGCTGGCCAGATTCATTTGCTGCAACAACGCCCCGGATGAAACATCAGCCGAGGCGTTGGCAGAGAAGAACAGGCTACCCGCCATCAGAGACATGGCGAACCAAAGTTGCTTCATTACTGCGATTGCGTTCCTAAAGTTTGGTTTCCGGGCACCTGCACAGCTGCTTGCTGTGTTTGCGCCTGCTCAAACTGAAGCTGTTCAGAGTGCAGACGACGCTGCAACTCGTAATCCTGCAACATCGCATTAATGCGACGGCGCTGCTCCTGAACCTGCTGTTGCTGACCGCCGCTGGCGGAAGCATCAGCCGGTACACCCAGACTTACCGGGCTGGCTTTGCCCATCATCGGCAGTGTGTTAAACACTGGCGCTTCTGGCTGCTGATTAGTTTCAGACTGAGTATTATAGTGCTGGACGCCAACGATAACTGCAAGCGATACGCATGCAGCCACACCCATTTGGGTAAGCTGGCTGGCCCACGGACGCACCTTTTGCCAGAATGGCATTTTCTGCCACTGGTGAGGCGCGGGTTGAGCTTCAGGAATCAGCGGAGTGGTCTGATGAACAGGCTCGTTCTCAATCGCCGCCATGACGCGGGCTGAGATATCGAAATGGAGAAACTCGCCGGTATCGCCGCGGAGGGTGTCGCGGATGAGATGGTAACTCTCCCACGTTTCTTGCATTTCAGGAGAATGAGACAGCTCGTTGAGCAGCTCACTGTCCAGCGTTTCACCATCCATTAAAGCGGAAAGTTTTTCTTTCTGCATGCCTAATACCTTTTCCAGTATCCCGCTATCGTCAACGCCTGATAAGCGGTTGAACTTTATTATCAATAGCTTCTCGCGCACGGAAAATTCGTGAACGTACCGTGCCGACCGGACAATCCATGATAGCGGCTATCTCTTCATAGCTCAGACCATCCAGCTCCCGTAACGTAATTGCCATGCGTAAATCTTCCGGGAGCGACTCGATCGTGCGAAAAACGATTTGTCTCAGTTCTTCTGACAACATTAAGTTCTCAGGGTTCGAAATTTCTTTCAATGCGCCGCCACTTTCGAAGTTTTCGGCGTCAATTGCGTCCACATCACTTGACGGTGGACGACGGCCCTGAGCGACCAGATAATTCTTTGCCGTATTGACCGCAATACGGTACAGCCAGGTATAAAAAGCACTATCTCCCCGGAAAGAATCCAGCGCGCGATAGGCCTTAATAAAAGACTCTTGCACTACGTCAGGCACATCGCCTGACGGTACATAGCGGGAAACCAGGCTCGCCACCTTATGCTGGTAGCGCACCACCAGTAAGTTAAAGGCTTTCTGATCTCCCTTCTGGACCCGTTCAACCAGGACCTGGTCCGTTAACTGCTCGCTCATCCGAGGTAATGTCTCCCCAAACCTAAATTCCACGCGTTATCGAAACGCCACTCTAAAATACCGCACTTGAGCAAGCACCGAGTTAGAGTGTCTGATCTTCAATAAGTTCCGTAACGCCTTTGTTTTTGTTCATCGCGCCGCAGACCGTTCATTTTCTCTCATTATAAGTCTGTTCACGATACGCACCACTTTCTGACAAGAAACATCTTTTTCCCGCCAGAAGAGTAACGCAACCCCGTTTTTATTTCACCACAAAATCTGACGCTAACGATCTGCTTCGCAAAATAATTTCACTCATTTACCCTCCGTTTACCTCCGCTTGCGCGTTTAGCCATTGCAACAACCTTTAAAAAAAACGTGCGATAAATCGCATCCGGGTGCTATTCTGCCTCAACACTGTTTAGTAAATTAAACAACAATCATGAACACAACACCTGAACTCCATTGTGATGTACTGATCATCGGCAGCGGCGCTGCCGGTCTCTCTCTGGCGTTGCGCCTGGCCGAACATCAAAACGTTATCGTTCTGAGTAAAGGGCCGATAAGTGAAGGTTCTACGTTTTATGCTCAGGGCGGCATTGCCGCCGTGTTTGATGAGACAGACAGTATTGCATCCCACGTTGAAGATACGCTGATTGCCGGGGCCGGGATCGTGGATCCGCACGCTGCGGAGTTTGTCGCCAGCAACGCTCGTCATTGCGTTCAGTGGCTCATCGACCAGGGCGTACTGTTTGATACGCAGGTTCTACCCAACGGTGAAGAGAGCTACCACCTGACTCGCGAAGGCGGCCACAGCCACCGCCGCATTTTGCACGCTGCGGATGCGACCGGCAAAGAAGTGGAAACCACACTGGTCAGTAAAGCGTTGAACCATCCTAACATTCGGGTTCTCGAGCGAAGTAATGCCGTTGACCTGATTATCTCCGACAAGATTGGCCTGCCCGGCACGCGTCGCGTGGTGGGCGCCTGGGTCTGGAACCGGAATAAAGAGAAGGTTGAAACCTGTCAGGCAAAGGCTGTGGTGCTGGCTACAGGCGGAGCCTCCAAGGTGTATCAGTACACCACTAATCCGGACATTGCCTCCGGAGACGGTATCGCGATGGCCTGGCGCGCCGGCTGCCGGGTGGCGAATCTCGAATTTAATCAGTTTCACCCAACCGCCTTGTTCCACCCTCAGGCGCGCAACTTCCTGCTGACGGAAGCCCTGCGCGGTGAAGGCGCCTATCTGAAACGTCCTGATGGCTCTCGCTTTATGCCGGACTTTGACGCCCGGGGCGAACTGGCCCCTCGTGATATTGTCGCTCGCGCCATCGACCATGAAATGAAACGCCTTGGCGTGGACTGCATGTATCTCGATATCAGCCATAAGCCCGCAGCGTTCATTCGCCAGCATTTCCCGATGATTTACGAAAAGCTGCTCAATCTGGGCATCGATTTAACCCGCGATCCGGTGCCCATTGTGCCAGCCGCCCACTATACCTGCGGTGGCGTAATGGTTGACGATAATGGGCGTACCGATGTCGATGGTCTGTATGCTATTGGTGAGGTCAGCTATACCGGGCTTCACGGCGCGAACCGTATGGCCTCAAACTCACTGCTTGAATGTCTGGTCTACGGCTGGTCTGCAGCGGAAGACATCGCGAAACGCATGCCTTACGCCCGTGAGACAGAGCGCCTGCCTGCATGGGATGAAAGCCGCGTGGATAACCCGGACGAGCTGGTCGTGATCCAGCACAACTGGCATGAGCTACGGCTGTTTATGTGGGATTACGTAGGGATTGTGCGCACCACGAAACGTCTTGAACGCGCATTGCGCCGCATCACCATGCTGCAGCAGGAAATTGATGAATATTACGCCAACTTCCGGGTTTCCAATAATCTGCTGGAGCTGCGCAACCTGGTGCAGGTTGCCGAGCTGATTGTTCGCTGCGCGATGATGCGTAAAGAGAGCCGCGGGTTGCACTATACCCTCGACTACCCGGATCAGCTTGCTGAGTCCGGCCCGTCGATACTCGCTCCGCAGGTTTACATAAACAGATAAAACGCCTGGGTCAGGGCTGTGTAATCTTCGGAATAACGCTGGTCTGGCCCACGGATAACCATTCGGTCATTAAAGCATTCACCCTCTTTTGGCGAGAGCGCCAGCAGCACGCGGTGCGGCAGTCGTCCTTCCGTATCCGAAATATCGGTACGCAGACGTAACGTCCAGCCGATCTCCTGCGCGAAACCGATGAACGTGTTACCCGTACTCTCCGGCAGAACCACGCAGAAAAACCCCTCTTCGGAGATCAGTTCTGCCGCACTGGTGAGCAAGGCTTTATGATCGAGAGAGCTGGTATAACGCGCCTGCTCCCGCTCAGGTGAGCCGCACTCAACGCCGGGCTCGTAGTAGGGAGGGTTGCTGACGATCAGATCGTAACGCGCGGTTTGTTCAGGCGCCCAGGCCAGTACATCTGCGCATTCCACTCTCATTCGGGCAGCCCAAGGAGATTCGACCACATTTTCACTCGCCTGCTCCGCGGCCTGCGCATCCAGTTCAACGGCATCAATGGTGACATGTTCTTCCGTACGCTGCGCCAGCATCAGCGCCACCAGCCCGCTGCCGGTACCGATATCAAGAATACGCTTAGCGCCTGCGACAGGCGCCCATGCTCCCAGTAAAATACCGTCTGTACCGACCTTCATGGCACAGCGATCGTGAGCGACAAAGAACTGTTTAAACGTAAAACCATCGCGGCGCAGCTGCGCTTTGAGTTGAGACATGTCAGGGCAACCTTCTAAGTGAAACTGGAGTAGCATAGGGGAAAGCGAAGTGGCCGAAAAGCGATATCCATACAAACAGATGAAGATTACAGCCGTAACGTCTATAATCAGCGCCCCACACAGAGGTAGAACATGACTGTAACGACTTTTTCCGAACTTGAACTCGATGAAAGCCTGCTCAATGCACTTGAGAGCAAAGGCTTTACACGCCCGACCGCCATTCAGGCAGCGGCCATTCCGCCTGCGCTTGAGGGCCGCGATGTGCTCGGTTCTGCGCCAACCGGCACGGGGAAGACAGCAGCCTATTTGCTGCCTGTGTTGCAGCATCTGCTCGACTTCCCACGCAAAAAATCTGGCCCGCCGCGTATTTTAATCCTGACGCCTACGCGCGAACTGGCAATGCAGGTTGCCGATCACGCGCGTGAACTCGCGGCGAATACTCATCTTGATATCGCCACCATCACCGGCGGCGTTGCGTATATGAACCACGCCGAAGTGTTCAGCGAAAACCAGGACATCGTCGTTGCAACGACGGGCCGTCTGCTGCAGTACATTAAAGAAGAGAACTTTGACTGCCGCGCGGTTGAAACCCTGATTCTTGACGAAGCCGACCGCATGCTGGACATGGGCTTCGCACAGGATATCGAGCATATTGCGGGTGAAACGCGCTGGCGTAATCAGACGATGCTGTTCTCTGCCACCCTCGAAGGGGAAGCGATTAAAGATTTCGCAGAGCGTCTGCTGGAAGATCCGGTTGAAGTGTCTGCCACGCCGTCCACGCGCGAGCGTAAGAAGATTCACCAGTGGTACTACCGCGCGGACAATCTTGAGCACAAGGTTGAATTGCTCAAGCACCTGCTGAAGCAGGAAGATGCTCTGCGTACAATCGTGTTCGTGCGTAAGCGCGAGCGCGTGCACGAACTGGCTGAGATGCTGCGTAACGCCGGAATAAACAACTGCTATCTTGAAGGCGAGATGGCGCAGATCAAGCGTACCGAAGGCATTAAGCGCCTGACCGATGGCCGCGTTAACGTACTGGTTGCGACAGACGTAGCCGCGCGCGGGATCGACATCCCGGACGTTAGCCACGTCATTAACTTCGATATGCCGCGTAGCGGAGACACCTATCTGCACCGTATTGGCCGTACCGGCCGCGCGGGCCGTAAAGGTATTGCGATTTCACTGGTCGAAGCGCATGACTACCTGCTGCTGCAGAAAATTGGTCGCTACGTTGATGAGCCGCTGAAAGCGCGCGTTATTGACGAGCTCCGCCCGACCACGCGCGCGCCAAGCGAAAAAATGACGGGTAAACCGTCCAAGAAAGCGCTCGCGAAACGTGCTGAGAGAAAAGAGAAAGAAAAAGAGAAACCGCGCGTGAAGCAGCGCCACCGCGACACCAAAAATATTGGTAAGCGCCGTAAGCCAAGCTCTGCCGCACCAGAGACGAAATCTGAAGAGTAAAAAAAAGCCGGGAAAATCCCGGCTTTTTATTCCCCCCTGTCTGAAGCCGTTACAGGCTTTCAGTAAAGGTACGCGCAATAACGTCGCGCTGCTGCTCTGGGGTGAGAGAGTTGAAGCGAACTGCATAGCCGGACACGCGAATGGTCAGCTGTGGATATTTCTCTGGGTGCTCAACCGCATCCATCAGCGTTTCACGGCGCAGTACGTTAACGTTCAGGTGCTGACCACCTTCCACGCGCACTTCCGGTTTCACTTCCATTGGAATTTCACGGTACTCGATCTCGCCCAGTTTGCTTACCGGCACGATTTCATCTTCCGCAAAACCCGCTTTCGCTACGACGCAGCGCGCTTCGTTTTTCTCGCTGTCCAGCAGCCAGAAAGAGTTGAGCAGATCGTCATTTGCAGCTTTAGTAATCTGGATACCTGTAATCATGTGTTGCCTCCCTTAGGCTACATTAACTGATGTCGGCCTCTCGCGGCCAATTGGTAAAACCATTTTTTCTTGTGTGTATATATATCATTCACACCACCGCGATTTATTGATTTAAATCAACAAAAACACCAACCACACAAAGTGTGTGGTCTGAATTTATTGTTCCAGATCAATTTCAAAACCTAACCAATTCAATTCAACCTGCATAATTTCAACATAAATTGAGTGACTTACGCGCATTTTCCGCCTGTAATTTTGCGCCCGGGAATTTAACGGTTAAGCTAGTCACAGATTGAGATTCGCAGGAGAGCGAGATGACGACACCTTTAACCTGGCATGACGTGCTGGCAGAAGAAAAGCAGCAGCCTTATTTCATCAATACGCTCAGCACCGTTGCCGCTGAACGTCAGTCCGGACAGACAATTTATCCGCCGCAGAAAGATGTGTTTAACGCATTCCGCTACACCGAACTGAGCGACGTAAAGGTGGTCATTCTGGGTCAGGATCCCTATCACGGCCCAGGGCAAGCACATGGACTGGCCTTTTCCGTGCGTCCGGGCGTGGCTATCCCGCCTTCCCTGCTCAATATGTATAAAGAGCTTGAGGGAACCGTACCCGGGTTTACCCGCCCCACTCACGGCTATCTGGAAAGCTGGGCGCGCCAGGGCGTGCTGTTATTGAATACGGTGCTCACCGTACGGGCAGGCCAGGCGCATTCGCACGCCAGCCTGGGCTGGGAGACGTTTACCGATAAAGTCATCAGCCTTATTAATGAGCATCGTGAAGGGGTCGTGTTTTTACTGTGGGGGTCGCATGCGCAGAAGAAAGGGGCGATCATCGACCGTCAGCGTCATCATGTCCTGAAAGCACCGCACCCGTCGCCGCTGTCTGCACATCGCGGTTTCTTTGGCAGTAATCATTTTGTTCTGGCGAATGAGTGGCTGGAAAAACGTGGCGAAACGCCAATTGACTGGATGCCAGTGTTACCGGCAGAGAGCGAGTAGTTTGAGTTTGTATGCCCGGTTCGCCGGGCATACAAAAGCATAAAGGCTTACGCTTTGTTCTGACGCCACCATTCGGCCAGCAGCACGCCGGTCGCAACGGAAACGTTCAGACTTTCCACATTGCCCGTCCCGTCGATAGAGACGCTCAGATCTGCACTGGAGAGCGCCGCGTCAGACAGACCATCGCGCTCCTGACCCAGCACCAGAACCATTTTACGCGGCAGTGTCGCTTTAAACAGCGGCGTACCGGCGTGGCTCGAAGTGGTCACGATGGAATAGCCCGCTTTACGGAACTGCTCAAGGGCATCCAGAACGCTGTCGCCGGTGATCGGCTGTACGTGCTCGGCTCCACCTTCCGCAGTACGGATCGCGGCGCCGGATTCCAGCAGCGCGGCATCCTGCAACAGCACGCCTTTCACGCCAAAGTGCGCGCAGCTGCGCATCATTGCGCCCAGGTTATGCGGATTGCCCACATCTTCCAGCGCCAGCACGCAGTCATCGGCATCCGCCTGGCTGACCCACTGCTGCACGGTCGTGCCGTTACGTTTTTTGATCAGGAAGCAAACGCCGCCGTGGTGCTCGGTGCCAGACGCTTTGGTCAGCTCGGCATCATCAACCACGTGGTAGGCTTTACGGTTTGCCGCCATCCAGCGCAGCGCTTCTTTAAAGCGCGGGGTCACGCTCTGGATAAACCAGGCGCGGACGATACACTCAGGACGGCTCAGGAACAGCGCCTGGCAGGCGTTCTCGCCATACACGCGGGTCTCTTCCGCGCGCTGACGGCGCAGCACTTCCGGGTCGATAAAGCTTTTACCGCTGATACCGCCGTGATCGGCTTTTTCCGGCGTCTCATCACCAGGCGCGCGAGAAACGGTGCGCCACGGGGAAGCGTTATCACGTGAGAAGTCATCACGCGGACGATCGTCGCGTGGACGGTCACTACGCGGGCGGTCGGAACGCGGACGGTCATCGCGTTTGCGATCGTCACGTTTGCGGTCATCACTGCGGTTGTTTCTGTCATCGCGGGCGGGGCGACGGCCACCGTCTGCACGAGAAGACGCCGGACGCCCGCCACCTTTTCCGGTACGCGGATTTTGGGTGCGTTTATCAGAGTCATCATCACTGCGGACATACATCACTTTGACCTTGCCGCTTTTGTTTTTCATTTCGTCGTTCATGCTTTTCTCCACCAGCGCTGCGCGAAGCGCGCAGATTACCCGATGTGCCAGCGCATAGCCATAATTTCGTACAAAAGCCTGTGACTATTGTTCTCATTGAATAAAACGCATTGTTGTTTCAAACAGGCTCATTGATAATGTGTAACATATTAGAAACATTATCGGCATACTGCCGCTGTCCCACGGCTCTATCAGAGGTTAGTTATGAATACCGTATGTGCCAACTGTCAGGCTCTTAATCGCATTCCGGACGATCGGATTGAAGATGGTGCGAAATGCGGACGTTGTGGCCATGAATTGTTTGATGGCGATGTCATTAACGCGACGGGTGCTACGCTGGACAAACTCCTCAAGGACGATCTTCCTGTCGTGATCGATTTCTGGGCGCCATGGTGCGGCCCGTGCCGAAACTTCGCGCCGATCTTTGAGGATGTGGCCGAAGAGCGCAGCGGTAAGATGCGCTTCGTGAAGGTCAATACCGAGGCGGAGCGCGAGCTCAGCGCGCGTTTTCAGATCCGCAGTATTCCGACCATTATGATCTTCAAAAACGGTGAAATGGTCGACATGCTCAACGGTGCGGTTCCGAAAGCCCCGTTCGATAGCTGGTTAAACGAATCACTGTAACAATCCCAGGGGCACATCTTGTGCCCCGCTCCCGCCTCTGCGAAAATAGCGTTTTTCCTGCATTTCGCCCATGACTGATAACGCCGTTCTTCAATTACGCGCCGAACGCCTTGCGCGCGCGACTCGCCCCTTTCTTGCCCGCGGCAATCGTATTCGTCGCTGTCAGCGCTGCCTGCTACCGCTGAAGGTTTGCCTGTGCGAGACGCTGGTCCCAAGTACGGCAGAAAGCCGTTTTTGTCTGGTCATGTTCGATACCGAACCGATGAAGCCCAGCAATACGGGGCGTCTTATCGCCGATATTCTGCCGGATACCGTTGCGTTTCAGTGGTCCCGTACCGAACCGCCTCAGGCCCTGCTCGACCTGGTGGCAAGCCCGGAATATCAGCCAATGGTCGTTTTCCCGGCCTCTTATGCGGGCGCAGATCGTCAGGTGCTTTCGGCGCCGCCATCCGGTAAACCGCCGCTGTTTATTATGCTGGACGGCACCTGGACCGAAGCGCGCAAAATGTTTCGCAAAAGCCCTTACCTCGACGCCCTGCCGGTGATATCTGTCGACCTTTCCCGCGTTTCCGCTTACCGCCTGCGCGAAGCGCATGCTGACGGGCAGTACTGCACCGCCGAGGTGGCCATTGCGCTTTTGGATCTGGCGGGAGATACCGCTGCGGCAGCCGCTCTGGGCAACCATTTCTCATGTTTTCGCGAGCGCTATCTGGCAGGAAAAACCGTTCATAAGGGCGGTGTCACAGCAACAGAGCCAGAAAGCGTTTAAAATCATCAGGTCGCTTGCATTCACAGGAGGCCTGCATGAGCCAGCGAGGGTTAGAAGCGCTACTTCGTCCTAAATCCATTGCCGTGATCGGCGCATCAATGAAACCGGATCGCGCTGGCTATCTGATGATGCGTAACCTGCTGGCCGGAGGATTTAATGGCCCCGTCATGCCCGTCACGCCGGCTTATAAGGCCGTTCAGGGAGTGCTTGCATGGCCTGATGTACAAAGCCTGCCTTTCGTGCCGGATCTTGCCGTACTTTGTACTAACGCGAAGCGTAATCCGGAACTGCTGGAGTCACTCGGCAAGAAAGGGTGTAAAACCTGCATTATTCTTTCCTCTCCGCCTGAGCAGAAAGCCGAGCTTCTGGCCTGCGCCAGCCGCTATCAAATGCGCATCCTGGGACCAAACAGTCTGGGCCTGCTCGCCCCCTGGCAGGGGCTGAATGCCAGTTTCTCCCCGGTCCCAATCCGCAAAGGCAAGCTCGCTTTTATTTCGCAGTCGGCTGCGGTATCAAACACCATTCTTGACTGGGCGCAGCAGCGTGAAATGGGATTCTCCTACTTCATTGCCCTGGGCGACAGCCTGGATATCGACGTTGATGAACTGCTGGATTTTCTGGCGCGTGATGGCAAAACCAGTGCGATCCTGCTTTATCTTGAGCACCTCAGCGACGCCCGCCGTTTTGTGTCGGCTTCGCGAAGCGCTTCGCGCAATAAGCCGATCCTGGTGATCAAAAGCGGGCGCAGCCCTGCGGCACAGCGTCTGCTGCATTCGCATTCCGGTATGGATCCGGCCTGGGATGCTGCCATTCAGCGCGCGGGGTTGCTGCGGGTACAGGATACGCACGAGCTTTTTTCCGCCGTTGAGACGTTAAGCCATATGCGCCCGCTGCGCGGCGAGAAGTTAATGATTGTCAGCAATGGCGCCGCCCCTGCCGCACTTGCGCTGGACGAGCTGTGGCGGCGCTTCGGCAAGCTGGCAACGCTGAGTGAAGAGACGCTGCAGCGTCTGAGAGAAGCGCTTCCGGCAAGCGTTACGCCCGGTAATCCGCTTGATTTGCGCGATGACGCCAGCAGCGAGCGCTATATCCGTGCTATCTCCATTTTGCTGGATAGCCAGGATTTCGATGCGCTGATGATTATCCACTCCCCCAGCGCGGTAGCACCCGGGAGTGAAAGCGCGCGCGCGCTTATTGATGCCGTGCGTAATCATCCGCGAGGCAAATACGTCACCCTGCTGACCAACTGGTGCGGTGAGTTTTCCTCTCAGGAGGCGCGACGCTTGTTCAGCGAAGCCGGGCTACCAACCTACCGCACGCCGGAAGGCACCATCACCGCGTTTATGCATATGGTTGAATATCGCCGCAACCAGAAACAGCTACGTGAAACGCCGGCGTTGCCCGGTAATCTCACGGCGAACACCGTCGACGTTCACCGGCTGTTGCAGCAGGCTATCGAAGAGGGCGCGACGACGCTTGATACGCATGAAGTTCAACCCATTCTGGGTAGCTACGGAATGCAAACTCTTCCGACCTGGATCGCCAGCGACAGCGCCGAGGCCGTGCATATTGCCGAGCAAATTGGCTACCCGGTTGCCCTGAAGCTGCGTTCACCGGATATCCCGCATAAGTCTGATGTTCAGGGGGTCATGTTATATCTGCGCACGGCGACAGAGGTTCAGCAGGCCGCAGATGCCATCTTCGACCGCGTCAAAATGGCCTGGCCGCAGGCAAGGATCCACGGACTGCTGGTGCAAAGCATGGCTAACCGCGCAGGGGCTCAGGAGTTACGGGTTGTGGTCGAACACGATCCGGTGTTTGGCCCCCTCATCATGCTGGGAGAAGGCGGTGTGGAATGGCGTCCTGAAGAACAAGCCGTGGTAGCATTACCGCCGCTGAACATGAATCTGGCGCGTTATCTGATCATTCAGGCGATTAAAAGCAAAAAGATCCGAGGCCGAAGTGCGCTGCGTCCGCTCGATATTGCCGGGTTAAGTCAGTTTCTGGTGCAGGTGTCTAACCTGATTGTGGATTGTGCAGAGATCCAGCGGCTGGATATTCATCCGCTTCTCGCCTCCGGCAGCGAGTTTACGGCGCTGGACGTGACGCTGGATATCGCGCCATTCGAAGGTGACAGAGAGAGCCGTCTGGCGATCCGGCCATATCCTCTGCAGCTGGAAGAATGGGTTGAGTTGAAAAATGGGGAACGCGCCTTGTTCCGCCCTATTCTGCCGGAGGATGAACCTCAGCTGCGGGCCTTTATCTCTCAGGTCACGAAAGAAGATCTCTATTATCGCTATTTTAGCGAAATCAACGAATTTACCCACGATGATTTAGCTAATATGACCCAGATCGACTACGATCGAGAAATGGCGTTTGTTGCCGTTCGTCGCTCCGATAAGGGGGATGAGATCCTGGGCGTCACGCGTGCTATTTCTGACCCGGATAACGTCGATGCGGAATTTGCCGTACTGGTACGCTCCGATCTTAAAGGTTTGGGCCTGGGAAGACGGCTGCTGGAAAAACTCATCAGTTATACGCGAGATCACGGATTGTTACGTCTCAATGGCATTACTATGCCTAACAATCGCGGTATGGTGACCCTGGCGCGAAAACTTGGATTTGAGGTTGATATTCAGCTGGACGAAGGTATTGTTGCCTTGTCTCTTAGTCTGACATCGGCAGACAAACACAAGTAAGCTACTGGAAATGTTACCCACTTTGGACGGGACTGGTGGTATCATTGTCCGCTTATGTTGTTTGCATGGTACAGACAACCCTTCAATGAACAGAGAAGAAACGCACTGTGATGTTGTCAAAATTTAAGCGTAATAAACATCAACAACACCTTGCTCAACTACCGAAGATTTCTCAGTCAGTTGATGATGTAGAGTTCTTTTACGCTCCCGCTCATTTTCGGGAGACGCTTCTGGAAAAGATTGCCAGCGCCACGCGACGCATTTGCATTGTGGCTCTGTATCTTGAACAAGATGAAGGCGGGCGCGCGATCCTGAACGCACTCTATGAAGCCAAACGTCAGCGTCCGGAACTGGATGTTCGCGTGCTGGTAGACTGGCATCGCGCTCAGCGTGGCCGTATCGGCGCTGCCGCTTCAAACACCAATGCTGACTGGTATTGCCGCACGGCGCAGGAAAACCCTGGCGTTGATGTGCCTGTTTATGGCGTACCTGTTAATACACGTGAAGCGCTCGGTGTCCTTCATTTCAAGGGCTTTATCATTGATGACAGCGTGCTTTACAGCGGCGCAAGTCTGAATGATGTTTACCTGCATCAGCTCGATAAATATCGCTACGACCGTTACCATCTGATCCGTAATCCACAGATGGCCGATATCATGTTTAACTGGGTTGATAAAAATCTGGTACATGGCCGTGGCGTTAATCGCCTTGACGATCCCGAGCGTCCGAAAAGCCCGGAGATCAAAAACGATGTTCGCGCCTTTCGCCAGGAGCTGCGCGATGCGGTCTATCATTTCCAGGGCGATGCGAACAACGAAGAGTTATCCGTTACCCCGCTGGTAGGGCTCGGCAAATCAAGCCAGCTGAACAAAACAATCTTCCATCTGATGCCGTGCGCGGAGCAGAAACTCACCATCTGTACGCCGTACTTCAACCTTCCGGCCGTGCTGGTGCGTAATATCATCCAGCTACTGCGCGACGGTAAAAAAGTGGAAATCATCGTCGGTGATAAAACGGCAAACGACTTCTACATTCCTGAAGATCAGCCGTTCAAAATCATCGGGGCGCTGCCTTATCTTTATGAGATTAACCTGCGTCGTTTCCTGAGCCGTTTACAGTATTACGTAAACACTGACCAGCTGGTTGTGCGTCTCTGGAAAGATGAAGACAACACCTATCATCTGAAAGGCATGTGGGTCGACGATGAGTGGATGTTATTGACCGGTAACAACCTCAACCCACGCGCCTGGCGACTGGATCTGGAAAACGCTATCCTGATCCACGACCCGCAGCATAAGTTAGCCGCACAGCGTGAGCGTGAGCTGGAACTGATTCGCACGCATACAACCGTGGTGAATCATTATCGTGAATTGCAGAGCATTGCCGATTATCCGGTGAAAGTCCGCAAGCTTATTCGCCGCTTGCGTCGTATCCGTATCGATCGACTTATCAGCCGTATTCTGTAATATCCAGGCCCTGTCAACCGCAGGGCTTTTTTATGGAGCCCGTTAATGCGCATTCCTTTATTACTGAGCGTCCTCTTTCTGAGTGGCTGTAGCCATATGGCCAACGACAGCTGGTCCGGACAGGATAAAGCACAACATTTCCTCGCCTCCGCGATGTTGTCCGCAGCCGGTAATGAATATGCGCAGCATCAGGGGTATAGCCGGGACCGTAGCGCGGCTATAGGGTTGATGTTCTCAGTCGGTCTCGGGGCATCAAAAGAACTGTGGGATAGCCGCCCCGCAGGGAGCGGCTGGAGCTGGAAAGATTTTGCCTGGGATGTCGCCGGCGCAACGACCGGCTATGCCGTGTGGCAGATGGCACATTACTAAAGGCGAATACCTTTACCCTTGCGATGCAGCATCAGAGAGACAATGAAAGCAAGGGCTCCCATTACCGTCACGTACCAGAAGAATGTCGTTTCACTTCCCCATGATTTAAGAGACAACGCAACGTACTCCGCCGATCCGCCAAACAACGCGTTGGCTACCGCATAAGAGAGCCCGACGCCTAAAGCACGTACCTGCGCCGGAAACATTTCGGCCTTCAGTATCCCGCTAATCGAGGTATAGAAACTGACAATCACCATCGCCAGCATGACCAGCGCAAATGCTGCATACGGTGAAGAGACATGCTGAAGCGCAGTCAAAATAGGCACGGTACAGAGCGCAGACAATCCGCCAAAAATAAGCATTGAGGTACGTCGGCCAATTTTGTCCGAGAGCGCACCGACGATCGGCTGTATGAGCATAAAGACAAATAGCGCCACGGTCATAACAACGCTGGCGACGTTGGCGTGCATTCCGGTGGTGTTCACCAGGTACTTTTGCATATAGGTAGTGAAAGTATAGAAACTGAGAGAGCCACCTGCAGTGAAGCCCAGCACCATCAGGAAAGCTTTACGGTTACGCCATAACCCTTTGAATGTTCCCGCTTCCTTCAGCGTCCGGACCTCTTTCTGAGAGGTTTCATCCAGCTGACGGCGTAGCCAAAGCGCGACGATCGCCAGCACAGCTCCCATCGCGAAAGGGATCCGCCATCCCCAGGCATGAAGTTGTTCATTTGTCAGGATCTGCTGCAGGATCACCACCACAAGAATGGCCATCAACTGACCACCAATAAGCGTGACGTACTGGAAAGAGGCGTAAAAGCCTTTACGCCCTTCCAGCGCAATCTCACTCATGTAAGTCGCGCTGGTACCGTATTCCCCGCCCACTGATAATCCCTGGAATAAGCGGGCAAGTAAAAGTAGCGCGGGTGCCCAGGTGCCAATCGATTCATATCCCGGCAAGCAGGCGATCACCAGAGAGCCAAAGCACATCATACAAACCGAGATCAGCATAGAGGCCTTACGCCCGCGACGATCCGCAATGCGGCCGAACAACCAACCCCCGATGGGTCGCATCAAGAATCCTGCAGCAAATACCCCTGCCGTTTGAAGAAGTTGCGTCGTGGTGTTGCCTGAGGGAAAGAAGATATGTGCGAAGTAGAGTGAACAGAATGAGTAGACGTAAAAGTCGAACCATTCAACCAGATTCCCTGAAGAGGCGCTGACGATTGCCCATACCCTTCTTCGGGTATCACTGTTAGCCAGCGTCCCGTTTGATGTAATGCTTTCTGTCATTGTGATTATGCTCCTGCCATAAACTGCGGCGTATTTAGCCAGCAGACTCAATTACCTCGTAAATGAAATGTTATAATTTTGTTATAAACAACATTGAGACAGCGATCACATATTCCATTAGCAGGATAAGGGATTAAGAGAAAGGCCAGATTGGGGAAGCGCAAAGCAAAAAACCCCGCACCTTACGGTACGGGGTTCTTCTAATTGATGCCTGGCAGTTCCCTACTCTCACATGGGGAGACCCCACACTACCATCG